>JAVKDB010000020.1:0-5821 GCA_040222475.1 Cyclobacteriaceae bacterium
CGTCCGCAAACTTGAGTGATGTTGTATGAGTCTTTCGAGGACATTCTCCAACTTATTAAATTCAAGATTTCCCTTTAATTGCATTACATGAGGCATGTTGTATGCAGATGAGGTCTTGTCGAACTCATGAAGAAAATACAGACGGGTTTGTGAAGAACTTGCGCAGTAACTTGCTTTTTCAGGTGTATTTGGAATGGGTTTGAACCTGGAATTTTCCTTTAAGTAGCTAATCAATTCATCTTTGGAAGACTTGATCCTTTCCCGCAATTCCTTTGGGAGACCTCCTTTAAAAACATCTAACCGCAAATTGTCATCCTTGTCCAGATATAATCTATGGTTTGATTGCCGGATTAGTTTTAACAATTCAATCGTTTCCTGACTTGAATTCATATTAATTGATTCCTTTTTGTTATTCTTAAAGTTGACGCCAGAGTCATATCAATTGACTTTTAAAATGCCATATTTTGCTCCTGACGTGCGTCAGGGATAGCAGCGACATTCTCATGTGACATTAGGTACAGGAGATATAGCGGATTGCCCACCCAGACGCCAAAATAAATTTTATGTGCATTTTATGGTTTATTTGAATGTACGAATAGATATCTATCAAATAAGATTCTACCTTCTTTGATGATCTCCTGAGCTTCCATCCAATTAGAAAATGTGAGATTCCTTTGCTTCTCTTTCCGAACTCTCCGGGTCTATCGAATTACTGTTAGACCATAACGTAATCTCCACGACTTCCTTGAAATCTTTTATCCTTGGGCTCTTAAACAGTTCCATTAATGGAATGTTCACTTTAAATTCTTTATTCGTCCTGCCAATTACGCTTGCTGCTTTTAAACTATCTCCGCCTATAGCAAAAAAATCGTCAGAGACACTAATATTACTTTTTGGTAGTTTAAGTACTGTACTCCATATTTCTGCAAGCTTTTCCTCAACTTGTCCTGAAGGTGCTTTGTAATCATTGCCACCAGTCGGATCTACATCTGGCAGCCTGTTTTTATCCACTTTGCCGTTTTTTGTAAGTGGTATTTCATTAAGATGAATGTAGTAGGACGGAATCATATGCTCCGGTAGTTTTTCCATCAGAAATTTGCGTAGTTCTGAAGGCTCCAGTCTAAGATTTGAGACATAAAAGGCTGCCAGTTCAAAATAATTACTGTTCCTGATTGCTGTGACTACCGACTCATCTACCATGCTGTGCGCATTTAGATTACTCTCAACTTCACCGGCTTCAATACGAAATCCTCTAACCTGTAATTGTTCATCCAACCTTCCAAAAAACTCCAGTTCTCCATTGTCCAGAAGTCTTACTATGTCTCCTGAACGATACAGTTTTTCCTTTGAATTGTAGGGATTTATAATAAATCTCTGGTTAGTGAGGGCTTCCCGATTCAAATATCCTCTTGCAACTCCCAGGCCTCCTATGTAGAGTTCTCCTTTTACACCTTTTGGAGTGAATTTTTGATACTTATCGAATATATATGCTGAAACGGTTGGTAAAGGCTTACCAATGACACAGAGATTATTATTTATATCGCTTTGAGTCAATTCCTTATAAGTTGAGTGAATTGTTGTCTCTGTAATTCCATACATATTTACTATTTGTGTATTTGGAAATTTTATCTTCCAGTCGCTGATAACATTCATATCTAAAGCTTCACCTCCGAATATCACGTACCTTAGCTTTAGCAACCCAGGTGAATTAAGAATATGACTTTGTAATAACAGATTGCTAAATGCGCTGGGAGTTTGATTTAAAACGGTCACATTATCATTCTTCAGCACTTCTAAGAATGAAGCAGCATCTCTGGCAATTGCTTTAGGAACAATCACTAATCTTCCCCCGAATAACAAGGCTCCAAATATTTCCCAAATACTAAAATCAAAAACAGGGCTATGGAACAAGGTCCAGACATCCAAACTCGTAAAATCAAACTGAAAGCTGTCATTTCGAAACAACCTTACTGCATTTCTATGCTCAATCATGACTCCTTTTGGACTGCCAGAAGTACCGGATGTATATATTATATAACACAAATCTGATGGATCAATTTTAACTTTCAACTCCGATTCTTCTAAATCAATTTTCTCAGCATCTTCAATAAACAAAATATTTGCATGATGAGGGGGGTCAGTGACAGTATTACTAGTCAATAGGTAATTAGCCTCACTATCCTCAAGTAGAAATTTGGTTCTTTCTGATGGATTGTCTGTATCTATTGGCATGAAAGCTCCTCCGGCTTTGAGTATTCCAATTAACCCGACAATCAACTCTATGGATCTATTCATGTACAGTCCCACTATTGTTTCTTTTTGAACTCCACGATTCCTTAAAAAAGAACTTATTTGTTCTGACCGGATATCCAGCTCTTCATAAGTTAACGTTTTTTCCCCGAGCTTTAGAGCAATATTTCTAGGGTTTCTACTGCACTGATCTTTGAAAAGGCTAACCATATTCTGATTTGCAGGATAGGAGGCCGATGTGTTGTTTAACTCGTCAGAGACTATTCTTTGCTCAGTTTTAGATAGTAAGTCTAAATCTGAAAGTTTAACAGTGGGCTCAATTGCAACTTTCCGCAACACTTCCAAAAAGTGACTCACGAATGTTTGCATCCTGTTTTCATCAAAGTAGTCCGAATTATAATGGAGTTTACCATGAGTATTGTCTCTTATGGAATGCATAAAGAGATTTAGATCATACTTACCATATCCATAATTCGTTTCCTCATAGTTTGCATTTAACTTTCCCGAATTTGGTAAAATCAGTTCAGATCCCTCAAAGTTGAAAAGAATGTCAAAGATCGCAGTACGACTCATGTCTTTTCTAAGATTCAGTTCTTTGACAAGATGGTCAAATGGCAGATCTCTATTCTCTTCTGCTGATTTCAAAGATTTATTGACTGCATGGACATAATCACTGAATGAGGCTTTCAGGTCAACAGTTGTCTTAACAGCCACTAAATTTGAAATTGGTCCCAGCAAAACATGTGATTCGGTATTTGCTCTTTTATCTAGGCTGGTTCCTATAATAATTTCTTCTTGTCCGGCGTATTTGTGTAATAGAAATTTAAAGGTTGTCATTAAAACTACTCCTACATCAACCTTGAGTTTTTCAGCACACTTTACAGTTTGTTTACTAAGCTCTGAATCTAAAGAGAACTCGATTAAACCTGTAGTATAGGTATGAATCGGAGCACGAGGGTAATCTGTTTGAAAATCAAGAGGGGTGATTTCTGTCTGCAAAAGTTCCTTCCAAAATTGCAAGCTTTTCTGGTTCACTTCCTTTTCTATTTGATTGCGAGAAAACTCGAGGTACCCATTGACTTCTGGTTCTAATGAAATTGGGTTACCATTTTTGAGTAAATCATATGTTTTAATTAATTCATCGGCAAGTGCTCTAACTGTAAAGCGATCGGCTATGGCATGATGCAATGATATAACCAGTTTTGCTTTGTTGATTTTATCAATTAAGAGTGCTGCTCTACAAAGGACCTTATCCAACTTAAAAGGTATATCTATTTCATTTAGAAAAAGAGTATTTAAATCAACTTCATCTGTTACTTTTTGAATTTTCAATTCTAATTCCACGTTTTCTGTAATCCTTTGGTATGGCAATTGATCAATTTCAACAATGGATGTACGTAGTATTTCATGTTTCCTTAGAAGGAAGGAAATACTCTTCTCCAAATGCCTGATCTCAAGGTCTCCCTCAAAGTCAATAACCAGGGGAATGTTGTGATAAACAGGACTTCCTTTATATAAATAGTTCGATTCAAACTTGTCAATAAACCAAAGGCGTTCTTGATGATAAGAGGTTGGATGCAATGCTTCTCGGTCGAGCTTCTCTTCCCGAATCAATAACCTTGCGATAAGTTGATCAATGGTTTTTAAAAAATGATCTGCAAAGCTTTCAACCTGTGCTCTGCCATATTGGCCAGGATTGTAGCGAAGACAACAATGAAGTTCGTCCCTGGGAATTATGATGAATGACAGGTCATAGTGATTTTCAATAAAGGTTGTATAGTTAGTAATATCAAAAGCGTGCTCACCTTCTTCGATTTCATCCAAAAGATTGTTCTTTTCAAAATCCGGATAGTTTTCAAAAATCAGAACGTGATCAAATAATTGGCTTGATGAGCTATGTATGTTTTGAAGATTGCTAGTGGATTCAAATTGATGCTCCTTGCTTTTTAGAGCATCCCTCTGAAGATCCTGAACCAGCTTTTCAAGCTGATCTCCTTCTTTGTATTTGATCCTAACTGGAATTGTATTAATGAATAGTCCAATCATCTTTTCGATTCCCTCAATTTCCGGAGGCCTTCCCGAAACTACAGCTCCAAACACGACATCCTCCAAATTGCAATGTCTGCACAGCAAAATTCCCCATGCAGTTTGAATCAAAGTATTCAGAGTAACTCCCAGCCTTTCAGATATTTTTATCAGGCTTTTTATTTGAGACAATTGGACTTTGAACTGAATATCTTCCTGATTTTTGTCCTTATCGCCAGAATTAAATTCCGGACTACCAAGTGTACTTAATTTTTCATATCCTTCCAGATAGTTTCGCCAAAATTCAATCGACAATTCTTTGTTCCTTCTCTCCATCCAATCGATGTATTTTCCATATTGAGGCGGATTCGGTAAATCAATTGCGGTTTTCTTTATGTTGCTAATGTATAGCGCCCTGAACTCTGCCATCAATGTGCTTAGACACCAGCCATCTAACAGGATATGATGATGACTCCAAATAAACTCATACTCGTCTTGTTCAGTTTGATAGATTTTAACTCGCAGCGGTACTTCTTTACTCAATTGAAATTTGTATTTCCTATCATCAATGTAGTATGATTGCAAGACCGTCTCTTTGTCTTTGAATTGAATTTCTTTACGTATGTCTTTGAATTCGCACGGAATTTCATTTTCTCTCAACACTAATTGCAAAGGGCGTTCGTAATCATTATACAGGAATATGGTTCGAAGAGTGTCATAGCGTTTTGTAAGTGTATGGAGACTTCTCTCAATTGAATTGATATCAAGTTTCCCAGCGAAACAGTAGCCCATTTGAACAAAGTAATGGTCTGATTCGTCTAGTAGCGAATGAAATAACATCCCCTCCTGCATCGGGGACAATGGATATACATCTTCTATGGAATGTTCTTCCTGTAAGGTATCTAACTGATCAATGGTCAATCCACCGTAACTCAAATCCGATGGCGTCAACTCTCGACCCGCATAATCACTGCAGTAGCCTATCAACTCCTCAAGACTCTCCTCATAATATCGCATGACAGAGGTGATCGTCTGCTTCTTGTACTGACGCTTACTATATTCCAGAGTTTGCGATAGCTGCCCATCTGATATTATACCAGATAGATACCAATCATGTGGCCTAAGCTCATCTTTGGATGTTGGATTTCCAATTGACTCTCGGGCTAACTCAAATACCTTACCACGGGTGTCACTATCTATCTGACCTAGGTAATTGAACAATATTGATGAATCCGATGACAAGTCGCCTTCAGAACCCCCTTCCAAATCCAGTAGTAAATAATCCACACCATTGTTCGGTACACTCCGTAAATGCTCCTTAACTCCCTTGATCAAACCCGATAATCCATCACCGCTACTCTCCAATATCACTGGATAAATACTCGTAAACCAACCCACCGTGCGACTAATATCCAATCCCTCAACTACATCCTCACGCCCATGACCCTCCAAATCTATCTGTACACTTTCCAATCCATAATGCTTGGTCATACTCAACAAAAACGACGCTAGCAAAATATCATTGATTTGAGTGCCAAACGAATGA
>JAVKDB010000021.1:0-58337 GCA_040222475.1 Cyclobacteriaceae bacterium
CCGGGTGATCTTCTTAGAGATTTCAAAACGTTTACTTCTAAAAGAATGCAATCAATGATTGAAGAGAATAATCGGGAAAGTAGAAAGGAGTGGATGTTGTGGATGATGGAAAAGGCAGGATCAGAAAAAAGCAACATAAAAAAGAGGCAATTCTGGCAACAACATAATAAACCAATCGAGCTCTGGAGTGCAGATGTGATTGACCAGAAAGTAGACTATATCCATAATAATCCTGTGGAGTCAGGATTCGTGGTAGAGCCGGAACACTTGAAGTATAGCAGTGCGATAGATTATGGTGGAGGTACGGGCTTGTTAAAGATTGATTATATGTAGGGTACCAGCTACAAGCTGGCACCAGCGAAGGATTGACCAGAAAGCAGACTATATCCATAATAATCCTGTGGAGTCAGGATTCGTGGCAGAGCCGGAACACTGGAAGTATAGCAGTGCGATAGATTATTGTGGGGGTACGGGCTTGTTAAAGATTGATTATACGTAGGGTACCAGCTGCAAACTGGCACCCAATGTCGTTAAGTTAAGGATTTTATAACGTTATTTGCTATATTTATGTAAGTAATAAGAAGCAAGAATTAGGAGCTCTTTTTTTGGAAGGGCTTTTTAAAAACACACAAAATTTAATCCATGACGAAGGGTTCATCATTAGAAGTAAAACTGATGGATCAGCCTTCACCAGAAGGCGAAAATTGGATTTTAAGTCGCTGATATTCAGTCTTATGAGTTTTACCAGACCTGGTGTTCAAACAGAGTTGGATCGTTTCTTTAAGTCTCTATCAAAAGGAGCATCCTTTGAATCTGTTTCAAAAAGTGCCTTTACCCAATCCAGAAGAAAACTGAAACCAGAAGCCTTTATTGAATTAAATAGTGAGCAACTACAGTATTTCTTAGATAATGCGCCCCATCAGAAAAACTGGAAACAAAACAGAGTGGTAGCTGTTGACGGTAGTTTGTTGAATTTACCGCACACTGAAGAAGTAAAAAAGGTATTTGGTGGTGTAAAAAATCAGCATGAAGAGGTAATTAGTGCTCGTTGTTCCTTTGCATATGATGTATGCAATGAGCTTGTTCTAGACGCTCAAATCGCCCCTCGAAGAAGCTGCGAAAAAGAGCTGGCAGTTAACCATCTCGCGCAGTTAAACCCCCAAAAGGATATTTTGGTATTCGATAGAGGTTATCCATGTCAATGGCTAATGGGACTTTTAGTTCAGAGGGGGTTTAAATTTTGCTTTCGTCTGAGTACAGCCTGGAAGAAAGCACATCAATTGATGGAAACCTCTGACGATATAGACTGGACTTTAATTAGAAGCTCAGATAGAGAGTGGGGGAAACTGAAAACTTATGGTCTTTCAAGAACATTAGGAGGACTTAGATTGCTCTCTATTCCTTTAAATCATAAGGAAAAAGAGGTTTTAGTAACCAATCTCACCGACCGTTCGGCCTATTCAGTAGATGACTTAAAATCACTTTACCACTTAAGATGGGGGGTCGAAGAAGGATACAAGTCATTCAAAAAAACATTACACATTGAGCACTTTACAGGCAAAAGTCCTCAAGCAATCAGGCAGGATTTTCATGCGAAGGTTTTTATGTTAAATATGGCTTCAATGGTAAGGACTCAATCTGTCAATCCTACGCTTAAAAAAGAAAACTATCAAGCCAGTAAAACACAGACACTGGCAAAAGTGAAGGACTTTTTAATAGACCTATTCTATGGAAAATCCCTTAAGAAAAAGATCAAATTAATTATAGAACTACTTAGAAAGAGAATAGAAATGATCAGACCTCAAAGATCCTACCCCAGATCATGTACCTCATCCAGGCGAAGGCATAAAATAACTAACTCTAAAGGGATTTGAATATCCTTAACTTAACGACATTGGACTTGCGCTAGCGGGGCAGGTCCACACTGAAAATCCACGCTCGCGCCAGCTAGGGGTCTAGTTCTATCATCTCAATGGAAATTTGTTAAGTATATTTAAAATTTCTGTGGAAACCTCTCCACCATATTTTGAGCCCTCTTTCAGTGCGAAAAATACTTCATACGACCCATCTTCTGCCATACGCACGATTGGTTTAGGTCTTTTATCATCACTACACCCTCCAATCAATAAAACCAATATTAACAATCTCAATAGCTGTAATCTGTCCATGCCGAATCTCCTTGTATTTTAAAATCCATTTTTCCATTTCTAAAATGCTTGGTTAGAGAGTATTTAGAAAGTCATCCACGTACACTTCATTTGTTCTTACAAAAACATGACTTCTCATCGATCTAGGGAACTTCAAAATCATACGAGAATTGCTAAAACTTTCAACAATTATTGGGTAAGGGTTATCGATATCTAGCAAGATTATTTCACCAGAGTTATTCACTTGAATTCTAGATCTGTTGATTTCGTGATCAGGATCCGAAGGACAAAAAAGAACTTGGGACAAAAAATCTTTTCCAATAAAGAGAGCATTAGGTATTTTTTCGGAAGGCCTTACATCTTTCGATCTCCAGAATCCAGGTAAAACTCCCGTCAACTTCTCTGCGCTCTCTATTTCGAATTGATCAAGTTTCAATTGGAACTTTTCAAATTTTTCTTCGGAAGCTGCTAAAACTGCTACCCCTGAAAAAAACTCATTGTTACCATCATAAAAAAACAAGTTGGATCCAAAGTGGCCTTTTGTTTTGACAAGAGTCAGTTGATGATGAGTAACAGCTGCCCAATCAACAATACCTGAAAATACATAGCTTTCATTATTCCCATTCGATTCTTTACTAAAGAAAAGAAGGTGACTATTGCTTATGAATTCAACTTTAAATATTCTATCCTCTATCTCCAGCGTCCATGACTTCTTTCTCAAAAAATCAGACAAGCTATCTCGGGTAAAAGTTAGCTTACCTTTATTCTTAATTTTTTCAATGTCAACCAGCATATGATGCTTAGTTTCATTTGTAAGAAATAATGTGTCTCTCCCTCTTCTCGTGATATCATATGAGTCATAACTCTTATCATCACCCTCAATAATCAATTGATCCTGATAAAAGTCCCATTCTCTTTTACGCAACTCACCCTCTTGATCAATTAAAAAAACATCTTTCTTCTTGAAATCATAAATTATAGGATCAGTAATGCTGTCATGATTAATCACAACCCACCTCTTTCCAATTTCACTAGAATTACTACAGGCACAGGTACAGAAGAGTAGAAACCACTTAATATTAGTTTTCAATTTAAACATCAGTTCCTTTTATGCTGTTGCATATTGCTTTCCATTCGATCATAGTGTCTTTGATAAAAGTAATTATGAAAAGCATTCCGCATTGATGGTGACCCGAAGGTCATCAAGACTAGTTCATGGGCGGCCTTGCTGTTTGTAAATTTGAAACCTGGTCCTGGTTCAAAGTCACCAGCTGTTTGGAATGCGGTGATCTTATCACGAGAGTCAAAACCAGTCACTAAGCTACCAGACTTGCTATAATGACTAAAGACATAAAGGCTCATAATCATTTTGGTTCCACCAACCGTCAAAACACGTCTTTTTTCAGAAAATGCCCTATCATCAGTTTCTACTTCGAATTGAACTGGATTTTTTGATCTCCATTTTTGATCATCTGTCAAGCGACCTCTGAAGAACTTATAGCCATTGTAGTCACCAGTTGCAGCAAGATCCGTTTCAGCATCTCTGTAGGCTTGAAACTTCATCCAGTTACCTAGTCCTGCCACAGTTCTAGTAAATCTATCATCTTGAATTAGGCTTCCATCAAAATACAAATGGTACTCAGCAGTTTCTCCATCAAGCATATTCCCATTTCCATCTCCAACGAAATTCATTCCAATTGTCAAAAAGCCGCCATCATTGATAACTGACTCATCATTCAAAACCCTCGCTGCTTGTGTCAGAGCTCCGCCAAAAACAATTGAAGTCCCATATTTATGTCCATATTCGGTGTGACTCATACTAAGTGCATCTGATCGAAGTTGATCACCAAACATCTGGTTCGATGTATATCCAATATCGTTATAAAGTTGACTCGCCCAATCACCAGCAGCTCCTTGATAAATGTGATTAATCCCACCGCTATTCCAATCAGCCAAACCTCCACTACCCGCTAATCCATACCTCTCACCCAGTGATCTTCTTGGATCTGAGTCATCGTAGTTGTGGTGCCACACCCATCTGTCTCCTACATTAGAGTCTCCATACGGATCTGCTCCTGTCGGATCATTCAGTAGTACAGGATCGTTGAAAGCATAGTTGTAAGGTGTTTGTGATTTGTATTTACCAACAGCTATATCCACTCCATTAAATCTTCCAATGGTTGCATCGTAGTTTCTAAAGAAGGTTTCGTAGTAGCCTGTGAGGTCGTTGAGTTCTGCCCCTGCATTGTAGAGGTATTTAGTAGGATCCGCAGCGGTACGGGTATAGCTGGAAGCCACCGCACCAAACGGGTAGTAATCTACCGCCTGCACCACATTGGTCTTCGCATGGCGCACCGTAAAATCATCGAAATGGATGTTCACCGCCTCCTGGTTTTCATTGCTTAGGTAAGTTATTAAATAACCTGCTTGATCCGAAATGATGTCATTGATCGCAATGTTTTCGTGCAGCCCAATACCTAACGCACTGGTTGAAATTTGCTCGTACCCAGCCGTCACATAATTCATATTCAAATCAAAGAACATGTAATTTAGATAGGCTCGCGGTGCGGTGCTGGATCCACTTTTTGCAGCCATTTCTGTTTCACTGAGTGCGTTTCCAAAGACCGTCTCAGATCCTCCGCTTATTCCTCCACCCTCTACTCCTGAACCGTAAGCGCCATCCCATGTATTGAACAACGCACTAAAAGCAGTGCCCACAAAGGTGTTATTACTCGGAGCTACCTCGTAGTTCGCATTCACGTTCAGGTCAATCGTGTCGCCCTTGTCCATTCGGAACATGATCAGGGCACCCACATCACCAGCCTGAAATAGCCCCACACCATCATTAGAAGCCAATGGCAAGGTGCTATTCGCGGTATCCAGCGTATGTCTGTGTGGATCTGCAAACCCGTTGTTAATGCCGTCAAAGTCCTCAGTGGTCTCGTATTCTTCCAACAAACTGCTCAGTACTCTTCGCGTATTGCCCTGGTGGTCGGTGAGGGTGTATTGGTAATCTGAAACAAGTTCAGATTGACTGTTTTCCTTGATGACAATACGACCTTCTTCATGTGCAATAGTGGTCAATGTATCATTTTCATAGCGCATGCCTCCTACATAGTCGGTGCTGGTAAGCACCGCATTGTCTTTCCATACTTCCATTTTTAGCTTGCTGCCTCCTGCATCGTAGGTGTATTGTAAGCTGTCCGCTTGTGTCGTGTCGCTCAGGATGACACTAATCGGAAGGTCTAAGTGGTTGTAGACAATGGAGTCAATGCCCTTGTTCAGGTCTTTTACGACGTTTCCATTTACATCGTACTCATAGTCATTTCCACTGGTGTTTCCGTCATCAAAGCTCCCGCCTGTACCAGCGTCCGCTACCGTAAGCAATTGGTTGCCTGTGTACGTATAGCTCAGGTTATCCACCGTGAGGTCATCCGCATCGGTTCTGCTTAAGCTCTGTATGTTTCCATTTGCATCGTATTGGATGCCGCTCACTTCAAAAGCACTGGAAGCACTCCAGCTACCATCGTTTGCCAAATGATCGGCAGTAGTAAGACGATCGGCTTTGTCGTAGGCATAGGCATAGCCACGCTCCGTCACATCGTTACTCTCGGCAAAGCTGCTCCATTTCATTCCAGAGATGTTGCCGTTGAAGTTGGAGGTGTTCCCCAAGCTCGCATCAGTGGTATTGTAGAACAGCTCCTGTCCGAATGCATCCTTCCTAAAGCCATTGTCCGAGCCTGAAAGGTCGCTCCGATTGATGGAGGTCAACCAGCCGCGGATGTTAAATCCGTAATCGATGGATTGCAAATCTCCTCCAATGTTCTTTTCAATTACCTGCCCCAGATCGTTGTAGTGCAACTCATTGAGCGTGACCCAACCCTCATCGTTCAGGTTATGCTCCGTTTTCAGTTGTCGCTTGCGGGTATCGTAGGTGTACTTTTTCGCCACCTCGGTGGTATCCGATCCTACCACGATCGAAGACTTAGTTTCCAACACCTCACTGGTAAAATCGGCATAGATGAAGGTGGCTTTGTCGGCTACCGTTAGGTTTTTGTGGTTGTTGCCCAAGCTTTGGAGCACTCGTCCCTCTTCGTCGTAGAAATTGACGCCAATCAGCCAGTCGTTGCTTTCCAGAACCCGAGTCTTGCTACCCGTAGGGAGTAGTCGGGTGTACTGCAGAGTACTGGTGCTTTGTCCTGTCAAATGGTTGGGATCAAGTGCATAGTCCGCTACATTGTTTCGATCAAAGTCATAGTCATCGTAGTAGTTGACAGAAAGCACTTCGATGTTTTGCGTCGGAAATACCGTGTTGGTGTAGCCATGCAATGTGGTGCCTCGTGTCTCGTAGTATGCGTCATTGGCATCATAGTCAAGCGCATCGAAGGTGGTTTGCAACTGTGCCCTTGTCGAAGCATCAATGTACAATCCACTGTATACGGTTCGGCCAAGCTTGTCGTATTTGGTAAATGCCCACTGATCTCTCGCTCTCATGATCGCATCTTGTGTCAAAGCCACTCGCTCGTACGGATCGTACACAATCAATTCCAATCCTTTACCTGGTACTTTTCGCTCAATCAATCGTCCCTCTGCATCGTAGGTGTACTCGAAAATTAGGTCCAGGTTGTCTTTTAGTGTTGCGATCGTCCAGCTCGGATTTGCTGCGATGTACTTCATCGCCTCTGGTGGAAATACATATCGCAATCTTCCCATGATGTCATACACATTGGCCGTGCTTGCATCGGTGGCATTTTGCTCCACTTTCTTCAGTACGGTCTGTCCACGGGCATTGGTGTACACCACCACTTTGTTGCCGTTTTCGTCGGTGGTTTCTCTTACGTTTAGCGAGGTGGCTGCATAATAGCTCGTGGTTTCAATATTGTCCACATCAAACTTCAACACCTCGTTCGTCGTGTTGAATCGATACGAATGCGTCACGGTATGACCTGAACCCAGCTGCCAATCAGCACCAGGAGCTCCCTGCTCTAATACCAGTCCTCTTGGAGATGCTTCTCTTTCACTCTCTGCAAATGGATGGCTGCTTGCTTCCATTCCTGCCGGGCCAGCCTGATAGTAGGCCAATTGCGCGGCAGCAGGGTTGGTATAGTAATCTGCACCTGTACTCGCGAAAGGAAGGTAAGATCGAGCGATCGCACTGCCAGCGGGTTGTATCTCCGTAAAAGAGATGATATCCCCATCTGAAGGTGTCACTGCTTTGCTTACCGACTGCACGCCTCTGCCCAGTCCGTCTAGGTACGAGTACGTCACCAATTTATCGGCAGTAGCTGTGCCAGCTACGTTGGCAAGTACGGTTTCTTCTGTGAGCAAGCTTGTCACTTTCACATAGTTTTCTTCTGAAATATTGCCCGCGATGGCCGGGAGGAATTCTACGAAGTGCACATTGGACGTGAAGGTCTGCCCATTGATCACCCGTTCTGCTTTGTAGTAGGTGCTTGCGCTTACATTCTGAAAGGTGTAGCTATTGCCTGTGCCCACTTGTGTCCAACTGGAGCCCAGTGGCGAACTGTACCAGGTGGTTTGTCCACCCGAACCAGCCATCACCAGCGTGCCACTGTTGGTGGCTCCATCGGTTACCGTTGGTCCATCCACATAGCCAGCGAATCCGGCCGTTGTTACATTCACGGTAAAATTCGATGTATAGCCAGTACCACATGCTCCGTCAAAATTGAGCAAAACGCGATAGGTTTTTGTTGCCGTTTCATCCGTCAAAGTCAGGCTCGATTGCCCGGCATTCCCGATCACCGTCCAGTTCGCACCATTGTTGATGGATTCTTCCCATTGTGTAATGGTTCCCGAATTTCCTGACAAGGAAACGGACGTATTAGCACGCCCATAGAATGTTTGGGATGGTCCTTGCAATGCCCCTGTAAATAATGCGTGCACCGTAATCATTTTTTCAGGCGTAGTAATAGTGCCGCACGACGAACCACCTGTCACACGGAATTTCACTCCGTCTACCGCTGGCTCCACAATGTTGGTAGTGGCACTCATTGGTGCACTATTATACATCTTCGCTTGCCAACTTCCACCTGGTAGTTTTTCTTCCCAAATAGCGTTAGTCGCTCCACCCAGATAACTCAGGTCCAGCATTCCTGCACCACAGAATGTTATGTCTCCTTTCACCACCCCGGTAGGAGTTGGAGGTACATAGGTCAATTTCACTGTTCCTGTCTCGGCACTCTGCCCCACGGACGTGACCGTTCTTTTGTACCATTTGTCCTGCGCAATCGAGTTGGGTTCTGCATAGGTAGCACCGGTAGCACCACTAATTTGATTCCATGGCCCGGACGCGGAATTTCCCCAATCCCATGTGTAGGCATAGGTATTGTCTCCACCAGAAGGTGAGGTTGTGCTAGTGAAAGCGGCCGGTTGAATACCATCACAAAGTGATTGATCACCGGAAATTGTTCCTGCCAAGAGTTGGTCATACACAGGCTGAATCACAGGTAGCGAGTGTGCAACTTGTCCTCCAGACATTACCCGTCGTTTGTATGTGGCATCTACTGTTAATGTTGGTGGGTTGTAGGAGGCACTTGTTGCCCCTAATATGTCATCATAATTGCTTGTGGACGTGTTTAACTCTTCCCACTGGTAGTTGTAAACTCCTGTGCCTCCTTGTGGAGCCTCGGCATTGAGTACAGGTGCATCACACCCATAACAGATGGATGTGGGTATGGAAGTAATGTTTCCGGCAATGAGGTTTACCGTAACAGTGACGGATCCACGTGTTGTACTTTCGCAAGACCCGCTCACCACACCATAGTTCACAGCTTCCACGTAGTAGGTGGTATTGGTATTGAGCGTTTCCTGATACGAGGCTCCTGTATGGAATGATGATCCGCCAGTAGCAGCAGTAAACCATTCATCATTGGCATCTCCAGAAGTGAACGTCACCGACGTTCCCGGGTTCACAGCAGATGGTGCTGTGACCGTAGGCGCCACTGGTATATCTGTCTTCCAAACTTTTTGGGCATTAGTCTCCAAAGTTTGTCCACAAGAGGTATCAAACCTTTTGTAGTTAAGTGTAGAGGTCACCGCATTGGGTGGCGTATAGTTAGCGCTGGTAGAGGCGCCCGGTGCATTTACCCATGCCGAACCATTGTAATACTTCCACTGGTAGGTATATGATCCGTTTCCACCAGTCGGTGCAGTAGCAGCAGTCAGTGCGGTAGCGGATCCACCTTCACAAACTGATTGTGCGCCTGCTATGGTACCTGGAACCAAGGTTGGGTTTACCGTTACGGTGATGGTGTTAGAAATTGCCGTTTGCCCACACGAATTATCTTTTCGCTGAAACTCCGTACTGGTGGTCAAAGAAGGAGCGGTATAAGTGGCAAGCGTAGCGCCTAAGACTTCCGTCCAACTTCCACCAACTGGTCTACTTTCCCACTGATAGGTGTAGGTCTGATCTCCATTGGTTGGAAGACTAACATTGGTCAATGCAGCACTTCCATCATAGCAAATGGTCTGAGTACCCCCGATAGTACCGGCAACCAAATCCGGTCGATGTGTGAGTTTTATTGCATTACTCTCTTTAGTTTGTCCTACGGAAGTTACTGTTCGGATGTACCAGGTGTCCTGCGTAATCGTTGCAGTAGGCGTGTAGGAATTACTATTGGATCCACCACTGACAGGTGTCCAGGGCCCTGTCGCACTGTACCCATACTGCCATTCAAAAACATGATTCCCATCGCCCCCAGTAGGGTTTGTCGTCTGATTTAAAATGCCTGCTTGTTCGCCGCTGCAAAGTGATTGGTCGCCGATAATAGCGCCAGCGATTAGCTCCGGGTAGGTGTCAATGAATACATTATCAGAATAGTCGACGGCACTTCCAGAAGTTACTTCTCTTCGGTAAGTGGTTCCTACTGTTTGCTTAAAAGGTGCGTAAGATGCTCCTGTCGCTGCTGGTATGTCTTCGAATGTGCTGTTGCTGGTATTCAGTTTCTGCCACTGGTAGTTATACGAGCCTGTAGCTCCTTGCGGAGCGGCTGCCGTAATAGTTGCCGGAAAACACCCGTAACAGGTAGTGGGTGGCGAAGAAGTAGTCAAACCAGGCACCAGATTTACGGTGACGGTGGTAGCTGTCCGAGTAGGACTTTCGCATGATCCATTTACCACACCATAGTTTACTGCCTCCACAAAGTAGGTCGTGTTGGTGTTTAGCGTTTCCTGATAGGATGCCCCTGAATGGAATGAAGATCCACCTGATGAGCTTGTAAACCATTGGTCATCTGCGCCTCCAGAGGTGAAAGTCACGGACGTCCCAGGATTTACTGATGAGGGAGCCGATACCGTTGGTGCGGTAGGTATGTCCGTCTTCCACACTTTTTGTGCATTTGTCTCCAACGTCTGTCCGCAAGAGGTGTCAAACCTTTTGTAACTGGTCGTTGCTGTTACCGCTGAAGGTGGTAAATAAGTAGCGTTGGTGGAAGTTCCAGGCGCATTTACCCAAGAGGAACCATTGTAGTATTTCCATTGATAACTATATGACCCGTTTCCTCCCGAAGGAGCCGATGTTGAGGTCAATGTCGAAGCAAAGTCCCCATCGCAGACCGATTGCGCTCCTCCGATCGTACCCGCCACCAAAGATGGACTTATGGTTATCGTGATGGTATTGGTGTTGACCGTCTGACCACATGACGTCACCACTCTCTTATATTCTTTGGTTGATGTTAGCGGACCTGGATCGTACGTAGTGTTGGTAGCACCTGAAATATCTGTCCAAGTACCTCCTGGAGATCGGTGCTGCCATTGATAGCTATGTCCATTTCCACCTGCTGCAGAACCTATATTAGTCAATGTGGAGGGATCACCATTGTAGCATAGGGATTGTGCATTACCAATACTACCTGCGGTTAGGTTGTTGTAAATGGTCACTTTGACGGTTCCTGTATACTTGTAATCGGTGCAGATAGTGGATCGAACCCTCCTCCTATACCACTTGCTTGAGGTTAATGCGCCTGGGTCATAAGTGCTTCCTGTAGCTCCCGAAACATCAGTCCATCCCGAAGTACCATTGGAGGAAATCTGCCATTGATACAAATAATTAGCGTCACCCCCTGTTGGAGATCCGGCATTTGTTAGCGCAGTAGGATTCCCATTATAGCAGAGTGTTTGGGCATTGCCTATGCTACCAGATGTAAGCTCGTTGAGAACGGTCACCTTCACCGTGCCAGAATATTTAGTCTCTCCGCAGGAAATCACCCTCCTCCGATAGTTTGTAGTGGCAGTTAATATCGGTGGATTATAAGTTGCAGAAGTAGCTCCCGAAACATTATTCCAGGTGCTCCCTGTATAGTATTGCCATTGGTAGGCATAATTCCCATCTCCACCAGAAGCAGAACCCGTGTTAGTAAATGCCGCTGGATCAAATGCGTAACATACCGTTTGCCCATTGCCGACGGTTCCCGCATTGAGCGTTGGACGGACCGTCACGGTTATGGTATTTGTATAGACCGTTTGTCCGCACGAAATGACTCTTCGTTTGTATTCTTTTGTGGACGTGAGCACTGGCGGATCGTAAGATCCGCTGGTTGCCCCTGAGATATCACTCCAACTTCCTCCTGGTGATCGGTGCTGCCATTGGTAACTGTGGCCATTACCTCCCGTAGCAGTAGTCACGTTTGCGAGCGTTGAGGGATTGCCGTTGTAACATACCGTCTGTGTGCCGTTGATGCTGCCAGCTGTCAGGTTGTTGTAAATGGTCACTTTTACAGTACCTGTGTACTTGTAATCGGTGCAAATGGTAGATCGAACCCTCCTCCTATACCACTTGCTTGAGGTTAAGGACCCTGGATCATAAGTGCTTCCAGTAGCTCCCGAAACATCAGTCCACCCCGAAGTACCATTGGAGGAAATCTGCCATTGATAGAGGTAGTTACCATCTCCACCAGTTGGGGATCCTGTATTAGTTAGCGCAGCAGGATTTCCGTTATAGCAGAGGGTCTGGGCATTGCCTATGCTGCCTGCTGTAAGCTCGTTGAGAACGGTCACCTTCACAGTACCAGAATATTTAGTCTCTCCGCAGGAAATCACCCTCCTCCGATAGTTTGTAGTGGCAGTTAATATCGGTGGATTATAAGTTGCAGAAGTAGCTCCCGAAACATTATTCCAGGTGCTCCCTGTATAGTATTGCCATTGATAGGCATAGTTTCCATCGCCACCAGAAGCAGAAGCAGTGCTGGTAAATGCCGCTGGATCAAATGCGTAACATACCGTTTGCCCATTGCCGACACTCCCGGCATTCAGGCTTGAACGGACGGTCACTTTAACTGAACTCGTGTACTTGTAGCCGGAGCAAGCAGTGGCTTTCACCCTTCTTCGATACCATCTACTGGAAGTAAGAGCTCCTGGATCGTAAGTAGTACTTGTGGCACCTGAAATATCTGTCCAGCCTGAACTTCCATTCGTTGAAGATTGCCATTGGTATTGAAAACTGCCATTTCCACCTGAAGCGGATCCGGTATTGGTTAACGCAGATGGGTTTCCATTGTAGCATACCGTTTGAGCATTGCCGATGCTGCCAGCAGCCACGTCATTGTAGATAGTGACTTTGACAGTACCAGTATACTTGTAGTCTGAGCATGTACTGGTCCTTACCCTCCTTCGATACCAGCGACTTGATGTCAACGCTCCCGGATCATAGGTTGTACTCGTGGCTCCCGAAATATTAGACCAACCTGAAGATCCGTTTGTAGAAGACTGCCATTGGTATTGCATAGTGCCGCTACTTCCACTGGCTGATCCGGTATTGGTAAGAGTCGATGGATTGCCGTTGTAACAAAGTGTTTGCGCATTGCTAATACTCCCGGCAGAAAGGTTGCTATGAATCGTTACTTTGACACTGCTGGTGTACTTATAGTCTGAGCAGATTGAGGTTCTCACTCTTCTTCGGTACCAACGACTGGAGGTTAGGGCTCCGGGATCGTAAGTCGCACTTGTTGCACCAGGGATACCTGTCCAGCCTGAACTTCCATTGGTGGACGATTCCCATTGGTATTGTATAGTTCCACTACTGCCACTAGCAGAGCCAGTGTTGGTGAGCGTGGATGGATTGCCATTGTAGCAGAGCGTCTGCGCATTTCCGATACTTCCAGGGGAAAGATTGTTATGTATGGTCACTTTAATGCTGTTGGTATATTTGTATTCTGAGCAAGTGGATGTTCGGACCCTCCTCCTATACCAGCGATTTGAAGTAAGGGCTCCTGGATCGTATGTGGTACTTGTTGCACCCGAAATATCGGTCCAGCCTGAGCTGCCGTTGGTTGAATACTGCCACTGGTACTGCTTGGTGCCGCTACTTCCACTGGCAGAAGCGGTGTTCGTAAGCGCAGCTGGGTTTCCATTGTAGCAAAGGGTCTGGGCATTTCCAATACTTCCAGCACTCAGGTTTGAGTAAATCGTGACCTTTACGGAAGGAGTGTATTTGGTAATTCCGCAAGAAATAGCCGCTCTACGATACCAACGACTTGAAGTCAATGCTCCAGGGTCGTAGGTGGTGCTGGTTGCACCAGAAATATTAGAAAAGGATGATCCGTTTGTCGAGGATTGCCATTGATACGTTATCGCCCCAACTCCCCCCGAAGCTGAGGTTACATTTGTCAACGCGGAAGGGTTACCATTATAGCAGAGGGTTTGCGCGTTTCCAATGGTCCCGGCTTGTAGGTTTACCACCGTTACGGCAATTTCATTTGAGTAGGCTGTTTGCCCTCCAGATAATACTCTGCGACGATAGTCTAATGTCAATAAGGCAGCCCCTGGTTGGTAAGTAGAAGAAGTTGCACCTGAAATGTTAGCATACGATCCAAAGCGCTTTTTACTCTGCCATTGATAGCTATAACTTCCTGAGCCTCCCGATGGGGAGCTTGCGTTTGTCAATAGCGAGGCAGTACCCCCTGAACAAATAGTTTGAGCTCCTCCTATGGATCCTGGCAACAAGGTTGGATACGCAACTGACACAACCTTCGTGGCTAGGGTTGTCCCGGAGAAGTTCTTAGCTGTTACCGTTTGTGAGCCACTCGACTGAAAGGTGATAACAGCCGAGTACTCCGTAGTTCCAGAAAATCGATTTGGATTGAATGAACTGACCACAGTACCCCCCGTTACTGTCCAGTTTACGTCTCCCAAAACAATTGCTCCCGCATCATAGGTGTAGGTGTATTGCACGTTTAGTGCTGCACTGCCAGGCCCGTTGATGTTCGCGGCATTGACAGCAAAAGCCAATACGCTAAATAAAATCAGTGTAAATATTCTCATTGCTTAGTAGGTTAAGACGGTAGTTTCAGAAAAAAGACTTTTGGGTGCAATCCAATGCATCGTCATCATTTGTTTGGCAGCATTCCACGTGCCTGAGGTTAAATCAGCAGATCCATACCTGCCAGAAAATGTCTCAATAATAAGTTGACAACTACAGTTGAATGTTAGCGATATCGTGTAGATAAATCTTTTCATGTCTTTCATTTTTAAGTAGTTGATTATTGTTGTGGGCAGTGAGGATCTGAGTAATATCCAAGGAATCGACTCCAATTGGTGTAGTATTGTTGACTGGTATTCAAATCGGTAATGATGCATCGTATCGCCTTGTTTTGATATACATCAACTCCCCTGTTTAAATAAGATTGATTGTACTGCTGGCTCGTCCCTGAAACCAGAATTATGCTTTCAAATTGATACTGATAGTATCCATTAGTATCTGACCAGGTAGCTTCACGCCATTCATAAGAATAAGATCCCGAACCCTGTAGCCCGGTGACCTGCATCTGCACATCATTGGCGATTTCAGAGGTTCCGCATCCACCTGTGTACGGCAATGGGCCTCCGTCACACCAATCAATGGTAGTCGGTCGGTCAATACAAAGGCTAACTCGCGTGAATGGCCCGGTAGTCTCTCCATACACAGGAAAGGTCTGAATTTCTCCTAACGGCTCCCAACCGTTTCCGCAATCCATACCAACCGCAACTACCCAAAGACCTGTAGTCGCAAATGTTTGTGTTTTGGTAGAGCTCCCCAGTACGGCATTGGTAAGACCTGTATCAAATGCTATTGGATCTGCCAGATAGTCAATTTTTGTTGCAAACTTCCATTTGAAGTCCGTACAGGTTGTTGCCCATTCCACACTAAAGTCAGCTGCTTCATTTTCTTCAACGTAGAGGGGTATTTTTATAGTTGGAGGAAAGTCTGAGGAAAGTGAGTACTCATAGGCTTTTATAATATTCTCATCCCCATCTTTGATTGTTTCCACCCTTCCAGCAAAATCATAGGTAGTAGAAGAGGTACTACCATAGGTATCAGTAGTCGCAATTGGTCGATAGTTCGTGCCAAAGTGAACGTAACTGATCGTAGCGCTGGAAGGATAGAAAGCAACTTCATCAATGGTGATCGCCACATTGGATGTAAGTTCAAACGATGGTGCGTAATTGGTTTTTGCAGCCATGGAAAGGGTAGTTTCATAGTACACCCATTCGGCGCTATTGGCAGAAATATTGACACTAGCTGTCGTCGAAGCACCATTATCACCATGTGCTTCAATCGTCAGCTGCCCCGCTGCTCCGCTCTTGAGCCAGCAGGAAAAAGTGTAGTCCTGAGTTGCATCGTTTTTTAGCGACCTTGCCAGTGGCACACCAGGAGCTAAATTATGGCCAAAGCCTCCTATACGACCCGGCACTTCCGAAGGGTCACTTTCGAAATCTTCAAAAACCATTTCATCACGCGTGGCACCACTGACCTGAAGATTTGCTCGTCGACCAGCAAAGGCATAGCTGATCGCTCCTTTTTGCTGTCCAAAACCCGTCTGAGAAATGACTTGCCCGGTAGGTGTCCTTGTTTCTATCGTGCTTACTTTTTCATAAGCTGAATCAAAAAAGGAAAATGAAGTACCTCCTCCATCGATGGTAGCTTCGGTGAAGCTCGAGATTGGAATTGGGTTGCCCGTTCTAAACACATATGACCTCTTTGGATAAGGGATGTTAGTGTTTGCATCTACTTCCCATATGGTCAACCTTGCACCGGTTACATGTTCCACATTATTGATCATCAGGCTCGATATGGTCTCAATCGGAACATCTTGATTAAGTTCTTGCAATCTAGAGATTGCCTGAACCGCTGGACTCTGTTGTGCTAACGGCTCAGTGATGATGTAGCCATCTGCGTAGGCAGTTCTTGTCATGTACTCTTGCCCGTCTCGATCCGTCCGAGTAGAGCTCATTACTTTGCCTTCCTGATCAAAGGTGATGTTGGACTCCTCTGAAATAAAGTCACCGCTCCCTGACGGATCATAGGTTTTTGAAGTCGTACCAATACGAACTTTATTAATACCAAATCCTACCTCATATGGATGATATAAGAAACCATTTAGGATGGAGCCAACGATATGATGGTTAGCATCAGTACCAATAGTTACAGGCATATTGATCAATCCGCTTACTGTACTTGCAACTCCAATCGTTCCATAAATGAAGTCCTGTTGACTTACCAACTGACCTGCTGCATCCTTTTGCACACTGGTGGTGGGCAATCCGGTAAATCGTAAATTTTGCAAGTAATTGATATTCGGAGCATCATATTCGTCCAATCCTGAAAAACAATTCGGATCGGTTGCTCCCGGTGTATTGATCGATGTGCGAAGCGCTCTTGCGAAACTGCTGTGAGCATTTGACAAGTCGCTGGGGATATCGTATTGTGTTTCGCTTGAGCCAATTCCTTCACGGTCCATCGTGACTAGGCTATACCCAACGGTATATCCGGGGTGATAGGACTCGGTAAGTTCCTGGTTAGTAAACATCAGTGTCCGTTTCCAAATACTGGAGTTGCTATAGCCCAGATTCACCAGTGAGTCGTAGTGAATTACATTCCCATCCGTCGGAGATTGATGATAGGGCAATCGCTGGTAGTAGGTAGGTTTGTATAGGAGCTTACCGGTAGAATGGCCCTGCTCATCTACATAAGCATAGACCACCTCCAGGTCATTATCATAACTTACGCCATCATGAACTCGGAGCTTGGAAACGCGCACACCCCCACCATAAGTATCTTCGTTGCTAAGCGCATCAAAATATCGATTGGGTTCGTAGGATATGTGCTCCGACCCGCCCGATGGAAGCACCACACTCTTCAACATGCCTATTCGGAGCATTCGGGGGTTTACCGTCTGAGAAGTGAAACCAGCCGTCTCAATCATGGTTCCTGTATAAGCTACAATTGGTTCTGTTCTGTACCGATTTGAGCCTATTTCATTGGGATAGATGTAAAGTTTCCTATAGTCCTCAGAACCGCTATTGATTGCATGGTATCCAAACACATCCTCCTCATAGTAGTCTCCCATTGACTCCCATCCATTAGTCGCCAGGTTCACCCCCTCATACTGGAATTGATAGTGGCTGTACGTTTGCTCAAACCCCTGCATCTCCAGGGATTTCAAAAATAGGTGCGAATACAAGGTCGGGTCCTTTCCTTCCTTCAAAGGCGCATATTGGAATTGGTAGCTGGTGTGTGCCTCCGTGGTATGGTTATCAACCACGTATAGACCCGTCACAATCGGGTACTTCAGATCATAATCACCCTTCGGCAAAACAATCCCATTGTTGGCAAAATTGATCGATTCCCATTGGGTGGTGATTTTTGACAGCTGCTTGGCATGCGTAGATTCACTATTAAATACAAACTGCCTATTCCTGTCGTAGGTATCCGTTAGGTGGTTGTACAAGTAGACATCCATGGTATCGTACTGATTAGGCGAGGTGACCCATTGATAGCCATCATCTTGAATGAGTGTCTCTGCTGTTTGATAGTGAAATTCAATTTCTTCTCCCGTCAGCGCGGTAATTTTATCCAGAACCCAAACATTGTTGTAGCTAAGCCCTTGCTTGTAAGTAAAATACTCACGCTTAAAATAGTCAACATCTGCATCGGTGTAGTCTACCGCCTCCTGTGCGATTCCTTTAAGAGTGATCGTAGTGCTCGTTTGAAGTGAAAATTCATACTGAATTCCCCCATTTGCCGTGACTGAAAATGACTCGATGGAACCATCGGCATGGTAGGTGGGGGTTATAGTTGCTTCTTGCACATCTTGCAACACAGGCATACCACTTGCATCAAAAGTGAACGTAATACTTAGATGCCCCGGCACAGAAACCCTAAAGAGGTCGGGCTCCATATCTATCAAATCATCGGCTTCCTGCTGGCCTCCATATAGATTAAGTTCAAAATAGGCATCTCCCGTGCAGTCGGCAGTAGTTGCATGATTGGTTATGAAAGTGCTTGTTTGAGCAGCTCCGCCATATAACCATCCATATCTGGATCCGTAACCAAACCCGCTGTTGTTATCATTTAAATCGTCAGGAAGATCTCTCATTTGCCTGCTAATCTGACCAGACGCACTTAAGTGCCAACCGATCCCTGCAGCTCCCATGTACTGATCTGTTCGTATACCATTTCCACCGTAGTTTAAGGTAATGGGGAGACTAAGGGGTCCCGCGGAAACCTGCCATAACGGAATGGAAGCGTTGACACTTCCCGTGTATGGATTGACAGTTACTACTTGCTGTGCACCCGCAAGATTTACCAGAAGCACAATAAGTGCATTGAGCAGGGTGATGGATTTAGAAATTCCTCTATACATAATTGATCAGGTTAAAAAATCAGTCGGTTGTGAAATGGTCAAAATATTATTGGTACGATCACGGCCACAGACCTCATCAGCGAATGTTATACTCATTTTAGGGCATCCTTCTTCCTCCTTTAAAGAAGAAAAAAACTCACATTCCTGTTCAAATTCTGTGTTTTTAGTCATACTTCTCATGAGCAACATTTGAGTTGATGTACCTAGTAGTAGCTTTCTATCGAAATGGTAAACATTTTAATTTTTCAAATTGAATTTTTACATATTTGCAAAAGCATTACATGTAAAAAGTGAGGTTCAGGAAGATCGTAGATTCAATTAAAAGTGGTGACAATGTTGGCCTAAAACACATTTATGTCGAATACGGCCCCTATTGTGTCAAGAAGTTGATATCAAGCCGAAATTGCTCAACACATGATGCAGAAGACCTGTTCATCGATGCAGTGATCATCCTTCGAAATAACATCCTCCAGGAAAAAATCACGGATTTGGGGAGTGTTCGTGCTTACTTATTTAAGACTTGCGAAAACATTTTTTTGGCAAAGCTCAAAAAGGAAAAAAGCGAAGAGAACAAGCATTCTGAAATCAAAGAGATTTACTATTCCAACGAATCAGAAAATGGTGACATCTCATGGAACAATGAAATAGTGAATGCTACGAAAGAAGCCTGGAGTCAATTAAGGGAAAAATGTCAGGACATCTTGTCGTATTTCTATGTTGATAATTTAAGAATGAAGGAGATTGCCGAACTCATGAATTTCACAAATTCTGATGTAGCGAAAACTACAAAAGCAAGGTGTTATAAGAAATTTATGCAAACTGCGCACGAAATTTATCAATCAACCAAGAAGAGCTATGTTGAGTGATCAAGATTTTGATTTGATTCAGAAGTTTTTAGATTTCTCACTGACAAAGGAAGAGGAAGAGCTCTTTCACTCCAAGCAGAAATCTTCTGAAGATTTCGCGCATCAAGTTTCTTTTCAACGTGAGGTTCTAGTACTGTTTGTCACTATCGAAAAAGCCAAACAGAAGGAGAAAATGTTAGTGGATTACAAAAAATTTTCTTCTGTTCCGAATTCTTCTAAGTTCATTCCTGTCTGGTTTGGATATGCAGCCGCAGCATCTCTCATTTTTGCACTTACCTATTTCTTTATTTTGAGATTTGAAACAAAATCAAATGAGGAGCTCTTTTTGTCCTACTTCGAGCCTTATGACGGTGTGGTTATCACAAGAGGCGAAGAAAGTTCATTTGGTCAAGGACTGAGAGCGTATTCTGATCAGAACTACGAGGAAGCTCTAAGGGCCTTTTCAGAAACTGATGTAGATTCAACAAATTATTCTTTACTGAATCTACTAAGAGGAAATTGCTACTTAGAGTTAGGTAACATTGAATTGGGACTAGAGTTTCTATTGCTAATACCTGAGGATGAGAATAATTTATTGACAAGTGCTGCCGAATGGTATAGCGCTCTGGCTTACCTTAAGAAAGACGAAATAGAGAAGAGTAAAATCCTGCTGGGATCATTAATTGATTCTCAGTCGGTTTATTCAACAAAAGCAGCTGAGCTACTAAGCGAATCGGTCTTTGATTGAATATGTATATTATAAAATGCAATTTCTGCATTTACCTAAATACCCTATTAAGTTTATGAGTCTTAAATACTTTATTTTCATCAGTCTTTTGCTTTTACTAACATCATTTACAGCTGATGCTCAAAATTCAGCTGATACAGTGCTTGCACAGTCCTACTCAGATGCAGGTGATTCGTTGGTGAGAAGTGGGAACTATAGGGATGCGTCCGTTTTATTCAAAAAATCATCCGATTTTTTCTTAAATGCTGAAAATGAGCAGAAATATACGGCTGCACTGAATCGGTTATCCAGAGCACTCATGAGAATAAACCAACTAGATAGTGCTGAAAAAACAGCAGAGAAGGTAATTCAAATGGGAAGGGAAGATAGTAGCTCAAAGGATGAACAAACAACGGATGCCATTGTAAATATGGCCACTATTCTTATTTATAGAGGCAAATATCAGCAAAGCATTGAAAAATATGCGGAAGCTCTTGAAGGCCTGGCGCCACAAAATCAAAAGGATAGTCTTAAGGTTGCATCCGCCCTTAATAATACAGGAGTCAACTACTATTATCTGGGTGACTATGAACAAGCTTTGCATTATTATAGTCAAGCACTGAAAATACGAGAAGAGATATGGGGAGAAAACCACCAACATGTTGCAGCCTCATACAACAATATTGGAATAATCTATGAGACAATAGGTCACTTCCAAAAAGCAGAGCAACATTTTAAAACTGCTCTAAGGCTTCAAACAAAATTGGTTGGTGAAAACCATCCATGGGTATCGAACATCTATGCAGGTCTGGGTAACTTAGCGTCAGCAATGGGTGAAGATCAATCAGCTTTGGATTTTCACTTCAAAGCACTGTCTATCATCAGGAGAATGGAACCAGTAGACAAGCGGAGCGAAGCTCGTGATCTTAACAATATTGGAATCACTTTCTATAGAATTGGAGATCTCAATCAAGCTTTGAAGTACCATCTGGAAGCTTTAGAAATTAGGAAAAAAACTCCTGAGAAAAATCATCCGGATCTTGCGCATAGCTACAATAATGTGGGTCTCATCTTCTTACGAAAAGGAGAGCACAAGAAAGCGCTAAAATTTTTTCAAAGGTCGCAAATGATTCGGCTAGAAGCCTTTCACCCCACACACATTGATCTTGTTTCTTCTTACAACAATATCGGTGAAATTAACTTTATTGATGGGAACCTAGAAGAGGCCTTAAATTATTTCGGCAAAGTTTTAGAGGTGCGACGAGCAAACTATTCAGGCAAAGATCCAGACGCTGCATACCCGTTAAACTTTATTGGGCGCACAAAAATAAAATTCGGGCGTACCAGAGAGGCGTTGCATTCGTATCAGGCAGCCCTCATTACAAATTCACTTGAATTTGCAGATAGTTCGATCCATACAAACCCACCCATTAAAAGCAGCATGAGTCACCGATTCACTTTGGAATCTTTAAATTTAAAGGGGCAGGCCTTTGAACAGCTCTACAAAGAAGAGCGAAACGTCAATTTCCTGCAATATGGTTTAAAGAGTTATCAAACTGCAGACAGCTTATTGCAAAAAGCTCAGCAGGATCACTTGCGCTATGAAGACAAGATTTCCATTGGGGATATTGCGAATGAGGTTTACGGAAGAGCGGTTCAACTTTGCATTTATCTACATCAGATTACAGGAGAACATCAATATCAGCAATTAGCCTTCGCTTATTCTGAAAAGAATAGAGGAACAATTTTAGCTCAAAACGTTTCTGATAAATTTGCTACAAAGTTTGCAGGAATTCCCGACAGTTTACTTCAAACACAAAGTGATCTAAAAGCAAATAAATCCTTTTACGAGTCTCGTATTACGGATATGAAAGTCGGCACTAGGAAGATGGATTCAGCTAAATATGATTTGTATCAAAATCGACTGTTTGGTACGAATCAAAGATTAGACTCAATGAAGTTGGTCTTCGAACAAAACTTTCCAAAATACAAGGAGGCCAAATATGAGAAGAACAGCATTTCTCTTGAATCCTCCCAAGACAAGCTATCGAACAATCAAGCAATCCTAGAGTACTCAGAAAATGATTCTATCATTTATGCATTCGTCATAACAAAAGAATCATTTTCCGTACAAAAGATCAATAAAAAATCAGTCTTCGATTTAGAGGTAGATAAATTTCAAACAAGTTTTGATCCTCTCTTTATCCAATCAGAACCAAATGCGGCATACAATCAATTCACCTCATCAGCATTTGCATTGTATGACAAACTTCTGGCTCCAATCCTATCCAATCTATCTCAGACAATCAACCATTTAATACTCATACCTGATGGAGAACTTTCATACTTACCATGGGAACTTTTCATTCAGAGTCATCCACAAAGCGAACAAGGAATGGACTATAAGCAGTTAGATTATCTTCTCAATTCCTACACCATTAGCTATGCCCATTCTGCAAGTTTACTATTTCAAGAATTCTCTAGAGCTCAATCTGGTTCCAGCACTACGGTTCTTGCTTTTGCTCCATCTTACCCCGACACGCTTAGCTCCAAAGATTACACCAACTTAACTGCCTCGTTACGAGATGGTTTTAGCAAACTGAAATGGACTAAGTCGGAAATAATGAAAATTGAAGAAAACTTTAACGGTAGTTTTCTCTATGGAGATTCTGCAACAGAGAAAAATTTCAAAGAACAAGCTGCTGACTACAAAATACTGCACTTAGCAATGCATGCTTGGGTTGACAATCAAGATCCCATGCTTTCAAAACTACTCTTCAGTCCAAATGAAGACAGTTTAGATGACGATATGCTGCACACCCATGAGCTTTACAATATGAATCTAACCGCTGAAATGGTGGTACTTAGTGCATGCAAAACCGGACTCGGTAAGACCCAAAAAGGCGAAGGTGTGATGAGTTTAGGGAGGGCTTTTGCTTACGCAGGTTGCCCAAGCGTTGTAATGAGTCATTGGTCAGTGGATGATAAATCGACTGCCCAACTCATGGGTAATTTCTACAAGCATATTGCTGACGGGCAATCGAAGGATAAAGCGCTAAGACAGGCAAAAATTGATTTTTTAAATGGTGCTGAGGGTTTAAAAACGCATCCCTACTTCTGGGGAGGATTTGTGGTAGTTGGAAACACAGACCCTATTTCCAAGTCTTATAGCAGTTTCATCTTTATTTTATTAGTAATTATTATGGTCGTTGTTCCAACGACCGTTTTTCTAATGAATAAAAGAAAACCTGCAGCTTAGTCAGGTGAAACAAAAAAACCCCGACAATTTCTGTCGGGGCTCATTCTTGGCAGAATACCGGAAGCTGTCCGGCACAGTTATGACTAACACCTAGTCAATGTTTTGATTACGTATCTGTTTGAAATGGAGATCCCTCGCTACGCTCAGGATTAATCCACATTATCATGGAGAAACTTATTGTTCCCCAGAATCTGATTATCCTCGGTCAGATTGAATTTAGATACATTACTTTCAGAAGAATGGGGGGCGTTCTTCAATTGAATGTTTTTGCGCTCGTAAGCCGGCACATCCAGACGTTCCTTGAATTCTTCTGTCGGCATCTCGTATTTTTTGCCTTCATAATCTGCTTCTCGTTTCGCGCGCTGAGCAGCGAGCTCCTGTTTCTTTGAAACAGATACCTGTTCGAATACATCGTCAATGACCACTTCATCCTCATGTACCTCTTCTTCCTCCTCGCTAAATCTGTTGGTGAAATCAAACTGAAATTCACGCTCTCTTGATTCTTTCTTATCTTCTTCTTCAACCTCTCGCTTGATCTCTTTTTTCAGCCAGCCAAATTCATAACTGATTTCTTCTTCATCGTCATCTCCTTCTGAATCGAATACCAAATCTTCAGACGGCTTGCCGTCAAACATACTGATTTGCTTTTCAGACTCCAGGTCAATGAGGGTCTTGTCTTCATTCTTATTGATGTACTCTCCACCTTCATTCACTTCACCAAAACCTGTAGCTATGACTGTTACACGGATGTGCTCACCCAATGCACTGTCTACACCGTGACCGAATATCACTTCTGCATTATCACCGGCATATTCCTGGATGTAATCTGTGATGTCAGTCAGTTCATCCATCTGAAGCTCTGCTTCCTCTCCTGAAATAATGGAAAGCAGGATCTTTTCGGCACCAAAAATATTCTGCTGATTGAGGAGTGGTGAGTTGAGTGCTTCTTCTGCCGCTCTTCTTGCTCTGTTCTCTCCCAGCGTCTTGGCTGATCCCATTACAGCAGGTCCGGCATTTTTCATGACCGTTTTAACATCTTCGAAATCCACGTTCACATATCCTGGAACCGTGATGATTTCCGCAATACCCTTCGCAGCAGTTGTCAGCACGTTATCCGCCTGTCCAAATGCATCTCTTATTGAAAGATTACCATATACTTCCCGCAGCTTATCATTCATGATGACAAGTACAGTATCACAATATTTTTTCAGTTCCTGAATTCCTTCTTCAGCAGCAGTGGTTTTTTTCTTTCCTTCAAAAGCAAAAGGGGCCGTTACAATCCCAACTGTCAGGATATCTAATTCCTTTGCCACCTGAGCTATGACGGGTGCTGCTCCGGTTCCCGTTCCGCCACCCATTCCGGCGGTTATAAATACCATCTTGGTATCCTGGGACAAAAGGTCTCTGATTTCTTCCTTGCTCTCCATTGCAGCACTTCTTCCTTTGTCAGGGTTCGCCCCGGCTCCAAGCCCGCTGGTCAGGTTAATTCCAATCTGCAGTTTATTGGGTACTGCGCTGGTCTCCAATGCCTGATGATCGGTGTTACAAACCACAAATTCCACATCCTTTATTCCAAGACTGTGCATGTGATTGACTGCATTACTACCACCTCCGCCAACGCCTACTACCTTTATAATAGACTTATGATGCGAAGGCAAATCGAATTGATACATGTTTTCTGCCATAATTATTTGCTTTTGGCTATTGACTTTTGCCATTGGCTAACATTAACTAAGAAGCTAATAGCCAACAGTTAAAAGCCAACAGCTAGTTTATTTTATCATCGAAATCGTCTATCAGCAATCCTTTTGTTTTCTCAAGGATGTTGCTGAAAAACTTATTCCCCTGTTTTACTTTTTTCTTTTCTCCGGATCCTGACCTCCCCATTTCATACCGTGCTTCACGAATGTCAAGTGCCTTGAATCCCGACAATACCAATCCCACTGAAGTGGCATACATCGGGCTCTTCGCCGCATCTACTTTACTTCTTCCCAGATGTTCATTTGGATATCCCACACGAGCATCCAGTCCGGTCATGTATTCGAACAGCTGACTCAGATTGGTCAGTTGTGAACCACCACCTGTTACCACAATTCCTGCCGCCAGTTTCTTGTTATACCCAGAGGTAATTATTTCTGTATGGACCAGCTCAATGATTTCCTGCATTCGCGCTTCTACGATGTGCGCCAGATTTTTAATGGAGATCTCTTTTGGAGGTCTGTTTCTTAAGCCTGGAATTGATACAATTTCATTCGGGCTTGCCTCCTCAGCAATTGCCTTACCAAACTTGGTTTTTAGCAATTCCGCCTGATGCTCCATAACCATACATCCCTGCTTTATGTCAGAAGTAATGATGTTGCCACCGAAAGGAATTACCGCTGTATGACGAATGATGTTATCGTAGAATACTGCTACATCCGTCGTACCACCGCCTATGTCCACCAGGCACACACCGGCCTCTTTTTCTTCATCACTTAGCACGGATAAGCTGGATGCCAATGGTTCGAGAATCAGATTTTCAATTTCCAGACCTGCCTTTTTTACACACTTATTGATATTATTAATGGCGTTGGTTTGGGCGGTGATGATGTGAAAGTCTGCTTCCAGCTTCACTCCTGTCATTCCCACCGGATCCATGATGCCATCTTCATAGTCGACGATATAATCCTGTGGCATGACATGGATGATTTCGCTACCTGGAGGTGTAACGATTCGATGCATGTCGCTGGTAAGCCTGCTTAAATCTTCAATCGTAATTTCCTCGTCCGATTCTCGTGTGATGGAGCCGTGATGGACTGCACTTTTAATGTGCTGCCCTGCTATGCCCACATTTACAACCCGGATTTCAATTCCTGACTGATCACTTGCCTCAGCCACCGCTTTTCCTATAGCTCTTACGGTTTTGTCGATATTGGTGACTATTCCACGGATCACTCCATCCGAAACAGCTTTACCCATACCGAGTATTTCAAGTTTGCCAAACTCATTTTTTTTGCCGACAATCACACAAATTTTTGTGGTTCCTATGTCGAGTCCTACGATGATTTTATCCTCCATAATTCTATTTTTCTAAGTGGGTCAATATTTTTAATTTTAATTTGAAAAGACATCCCCCTGCCATCACGCCCCCCTTCAAAGGGGGAATAGGTCTGCTTCATGTTTCTTTTCAGTTTCATTCACAAATAATCTGGTTTTCGAATTTCAGGTTGACCTGACTATATGCATTCCAGCCTTTCTTTGGTAAAATCTCCTTATAAAAGACCATCAGTTTATTAAATTTTTCTTCCAGATTTTCCGGCTTTCCAAAGGTTATTTTTTGTTTCGTTACCTGTGGCAACAATTCAACTTCTCCGTCTTCCAGTAAAACAATCTGGGCAATTTGTGCTTTCCAGAATTTATCCTTCTCAATGAATTTAATCAGATCAAAAACCCTGATTCCATAGGCGGTTTCATTCAGGTTCTTCTCCCAGCTAAACTCAAACGCTGTTTCTATAAGTGGCACCCTTGCAGTATGTTTTGCATTGACGGGCAGAATATTCCCTTCGGAATCAATGTATCTGTCCGGTTGATCATTGTTAAAAACACGAGCGATCGGTCTGCTTTGGGTCACCCGTACTTTCAGGTTTCCTTTTAAATCACGGAATACCTGTGCATCCTTTACAAACGGATTTAACTCAATGCGCTCTTCCAATGCCTTTGGGCTTAAATCTGCAATGTCGGATCCGACAATAAAATCAGTTTTATCGAGGGTCATCAGGTCCATCACCTCCAGCTCGTCAGTAAAGAAATTTCCATCCTCCTGCTCAATGGACACATCAACTTCCTGAACTTTTCGATCATTATTCTTTATGCCGGAAAATGTGATCAGGGTCAGGATCACCAGTCCGCTAAATGAGTAAATCAGTATGTTTTTTTTCTCCTGACTCATTTCTTCTCTTTTGGTTTTAGACCTTCACTTTCCACACCAGCGCCATACTTTTTCTTCATGAACTCAGCAATTTTTGGTACTTCTTTGTCAATGTCACCGGCTCCTACTGTCAACACCACATCCAAATGTCGGCTTTCCAATTCCTCCAGCAGATTTTCCTTTGACACCATTACTTTCTTCTCATTTTCCATCAGATCAAAAATGGTTTTGGAAGTAATTCCTTTGATCGGTTCTTCTCTGGCCGGATAAATATCCAACAGGATGATCTCATCCGCTTTATCCAGTGCTTTGGCAAATCCCTTTTTGAAATCTCTTGTTCTTGAGTAAAGGTGCGGCTGAAAAATTATGGTCACTATTCGTTCCTTTGAGAGCGATCTTACCGATTTAAGAAATGCTTCAATTTCTTCAGGATGGTGTGCATAATCATCGATGAGTGCTGTTCGCAAACTTCGGTAGACGTATTCAAAACGGCGTTTCACACCCATATAGGATTTCATCCTTCTCCTGATTTCCAGTCCTTCCATCCCCATTTCTAAAGCAACCGTAATAGCTGCAAGTGCATTCTCCACATTGTGATATCCGGGTAACTCTACTCGCATATCAGAAATTTTCTCCATTCCGTAGCGATAGGTAAAAACGAATGCTCCATTGACAATTCGCAATGCATCTGCTACGGCATCTCCGTGACGTATTGCATAGGAGATGTATTTGTGTCCTGGATTGATCTTGAACCCGGCCTCTGAAGCCATAAAGACTTTGCCATCGGGATGTGTCTTCTTAACGAACGCTTCATAGGTATCAAGCATGGTGGTCTCATCTCCATAAATATCCAGATGATCCGGATCAAGAGAAGTAACCACCGTGAAATTGGGATGCAATTGCATGAAGGATTTGTCGTACTCATCCGCCTCTACTACAATCGGAGCAGTCTTCTTTCCTATGATCAGGTTCGAATTGGTATTCGTCATGATGCCCCCAACAAAAGCAGTACATCCCTTTCTTGTTCCGCTAAGCAAATGAGCAATCATGGAAGAAGTGGTTGTTTTACCATGTGTTCCGGCAACTGCAATCGTGAAACTGTTTTTGGTAATGAGCCCCAAAACTTCAGAACGCTTCATTACCTCAAAATTTCCTTCTCTGAAAAAGGTCAATTCGTTATGATCTTCAGGGATGGCGGGCGTGTAGCAAATGAGTGTACCGTCTTCTTCAAGGAACTCATTTCCTATAAGACTCAGCTCATCTTCAAAATGAATATCCATTCCTTCTTCTATGAGCGCACTTGTCAATTTTGTCTCGGTTTTGTCGTAACCGGCAACCTTCACATCTGATGCTTTGAACCAACGTGCGAGCGCACTCATCCCGATACCTCCGATACCAATGAAATAAACTCTTTTTATGTCGGTTACATTCATGCGATCAGTTTGATTACTTCGTTGGCAATGTCAACAGCTGCATTTTCATGTGCCATTGATTTAATTTTCTTTGAGAGCTGCTCTCTTTCTTCTTCTTTATTCAGAAGCGAAATGGCTTCATCAATCAGTTGATCAATCGCCACATTGTCTTTTACGACTTTGCATGCTTCATTTTCCTTCAGAGCCATTGCATTGATTGTCTGATGGTCTTCTGCCACATTCGGAGAAGGGACCAATATGGATGGTTGACCCGTCAACATCAGTTCGGCAATAGATAATGCTCCGGCTCGTGAAACAACCAGATCAGCTACTGCATAGGCAAAATCCATCTGGAAAATGAAATCCTTAATGACAAACCCGTCACCCGCAGCTCCGGCCCTTTCTGTCATTTCCTTATAATAAAATCCACCTGTTTGCCAGATCAGCTGAATATTATTTTCCTTCAGTTTTTTTAGTCCGCTTAACACGCTTTCATTAATTGTACGAGCTCCAAGGCTTCCTCCAATAACCAGAATTGTCCTTTTTTCTTCTTTCAGGCCAAAATACTTCCTTGCTTCATCCATTCTGTTTGGATTCAGTTTGATGGTCTTGCGAACCGGGTTCCCTGTCACAACAATTTTGTCTTTCGGGAAGTATTTTTCCATTCCATCGTGCGCAACACAAATAGTGTTTGCACTTTTAGACAACCACTTGTTGGTGAGGCCGGCATACGAATTTTGCTCCTGGATCAGGGTTGGGATTTTCTTTCTTCCTGCAACATACAGCAGCGGACCGCTGGCATACCCTCCAACACCTACCACAACATCGGGTTTGAATTCTTTAATGAGTCTGGCAGATTGTAGCAGGCTTGAACAAAGCTTGAATGGGAACATCAGATTATCTGCTGACACTTTCCGCTGAATTCCACTGATCCAAAGTCCGACGATTTTAAATCCTGCTTCGGGAACTTTCTTCATTTCCATCTTCCCTTTTGCACCCACAAAAAGAATTTCAACATCCTGCAGAATTTCCTTCAATGCCTGCGCAATCGAGATGGCCGGATAGATATGACCACCGGTGCCTCCGCCACTAATCATAATCCGGAATGGAGATTTACGATATGGTGCTTTCTCTTCGATTACGCTGCTTCTTTATATTGATTCCCTATTGCTCCTCCGAATGCATCTATTTCCCCACGGCTTACACTCAGGATGATTCCCAGTGTGAGACCGGCAAATAGCTGTGATGTTCCTCCCATACTGATAAATGGCAGGGTTAGTCCGGTTACAGGCCCAAGCCCGACGGCCACACCCATGTTTACAATGGCCTGAATTACGAGGGCAAAACTCAACCCCGCTGACAGCAGACCTCCGTAAGCTCTGTCATTTCCCTCGGCTGCTTTCATTCCCCGAAAGAGCAATGCCAGATACAAAAACAGAATCACAATTCCTCCTACCATACCGTATTCTTCCACGATGATGGCATAGATGAAATCTGAGTATGGGTGAGGTAAAAAATTTCGCTGATCACTTTGACCCGGGCCTTTTCCAAACAATCCACCGGAGGCAATGGCTACATAGGCCTGCTTTGCCTGAAACGGCGTGTCATTATTCACAAAATTTTCCACACGACTCAATGCTGTATTTCCACGCTGGCCAATCATAATTGCAACCGAGCCAAAGATTGCGCCAATTAACACAAGCATCAATAAGTATTTGGCAGGTACTCTTCCAATAAACAGCACCAGCATACAGGTCAGAAATAAAAGAATGGCTGATGAAATGTTGGTCAATGCAATCAGGCCACAGATCAATCCAATCCAGAAAAGCATTGGAATTAGTGCTTTTTGAAAATCGGAAATTTCATGTTGTCTTTTAGAAAGCATACTTGCCAACGTGACAATCAATGCAAGTTTTGCCAGGTCTGATGGCTGAAATGCCTGATTGATCACCGGAATAGTGATCCACCTGGATGCTTCATTGATATTGGTTCCAAAAAGCCATGTAAACAATAGCAATGGAACACTTAGCCAGAGAAGCAGCCTCGAGATTTTCGAGTAATACCTGAAGTCAATTTTGTGTGCAAGCCATATCGCCAAAAGACTAAGTCCAACCAGCACGGAGTGCTTGATCAGGTAGTACTCGGTATTTCCTCCCATCATCTTATACGCCAGGCTTCCGGTTGCACTGTATACCACCAGAATACTGAATAGCGAAAGTACAAGCACAATAAACCAGATGATTGGATCACCTTTCAGGTTGTTGTATGCCCAGTTTTTAATTGCTGTCATGATTTCTCAACTTTTAACTTCCAGCTCAGTTTCTGCACGCCCTCTTTGAATTTTTCTCCCCTGTCTTCATAATTATCAAACAGGTCAAAACTTGAACAGGCAGGAGAAAGCAGAACTACGTCTCCGCGTTTTGCCCAATCCTGTGCAATTTCCAAAGCCTTATCAATGCTGTCTGCCTCTTCTATCCGCTTCATTCGGTCACCGAAGTAGTTCACAAGTCCGTCATTATTGACCCCAAGACAAATAAGTCCTTTCACTTTTTCACTGACCAGGTCAGCTACCTGAGCGTAATCATTCCCTTTATCTATCCCTCCGGCGATCCAGATGATGTTTTTCTTAATGCCATCCAGCGCATAGTACACCGAGTCGACATTGGTTGCTTTGGAATCGTTGATATAAGCTACTCCATCAACCTCCTCTACAAATTCCAGTCTGTGAGGTGCGTTTCGGAAGGATTTTAATCCTTTTAATATCTGATCCGTCGGCACGTTCAGATGAATTGCGCTTAGCACGGCAGCCATGCAATTGACCATGTTATGTTTCCCAATCAATGAGATTTCCGAGATTGGAATCTCCTGATGTTCTCCCTTGTCTTTGTATTCGTAATTAAAAATCAGATGGCTGTCCTCCAGGTAAGCCCCCAGCTTTTCATTCCTTGAAGTGGAAATCGCAAAAACACAGGCTTCTGCTTTTCGCAGGCTTAATTCTTCTGTAATTGGCTTTGAATCCGAGCAGTAGATAAATGCTTCTTCCTGTGTCAGGTTTTCAATGATTCTGAATTTGGAAGCCACGTAGTTGCTGAATTTATAATCATATCTGTCAAGATGATCAGGAGTGATATTAAGCAGCACAGCTACATCTGGCCTGAAATTAACAATTCCGTCCAGTTGAAAACTGCTTACTTCTACCACATAGTAATGATATCCTCCTTCAGCGACCAGTCCGGCCAGGCTTTTTCCGACATTTCCTCCCAGGGCCACTTTGTAACCGGCAGTCTTTAACAGGTGATGGGTTAACAAAGAGGTGGTTGTTTTTCCATTGGTTCCTGTTATCGCAATGATTTTCGCTTTCTCGATGAAACGGTAAGCAAACTCAATCTCTGAAACGACCGGAATGTTTTTCTCATGAATTTTCTGAATCAAATCTGCTGAATCCGGAATTCCCGGACTTTTCACCACCAAATCTGCGCTGAGGATACGATCCATCGAATGCTGTCCTTCTTCGAAGGTAATTTCCTTACTTTTCAGCAGGCGTCTTCGATCACCGGTAATTTCTCCACCATCAGACAGGAAAACGTCATAGCCTTTTTGAATGGCTAAAACGGCAGCTCCAACCCCGCTTTCTCCTCCTCCTAATATGACTATGAGATTTTCCATTTTAATCTTCGCTTGCTACTTTTTCTTTAATAATCTGATCCACACATGCTGAGTACATGGAAAGCAAATCATACCCCTGCTTTACAAAATCGTTGATCAGGGTAATTTTTTGCTCCTTATTTGCTATGTCGAGCTGATCCAGAATGAAAATGATTTCATCCAGATGCTCCTCTGTTTTTTCAATCGCTTTGCCTAATTGCAACTCTGAAGTGGCGGCCAGCATTTTTTCAAGGTAACTATGCATCCTTCTTGAGCTGCGTATGATTAAAGAAGCAGCCTCCAGCAGGCTACCTCCTGGAATCAATTCGGAGAGATCCACTGCTCTCTTTTGGAATCGCTCATTTAACTCATGTAAGTCCGCTATTGTCATTTATCTGATTTTAAGTGTTGCGAGTGTGAAAATGGCCAGCAGTATACCGACTGTCCAAAAACGAGAAACAATCTTCGCTTCGTGCAGGCCTTTCATTTGGTAGTGGTGATGAAGTGGTGACATCATCAATATGCGTCTTCCTTCTCCAAATTTCTTTTTGGTGTATTTAAACCATGAAACCTGCATGATCACTGATAGAATTTCTACCAGAAATATTCCACAGAGAACAGGTATTAACAGTTCTTTTCTAATCACGATTGCCAACACGGCAATAATGCCTCCGAGCGAAAGGCTTCCGGTATCGCCCATAAAAACCTGAGCGGGGTAAGAATTATACCACAGGAATCCAATGCATGCACCAACAAAGGCGGTGCAGAAGATCACCAGCTCACCCGCATTCGGAATGAACATAATATTCAGGTAATCCGAAAAGATGGCGTTACCTGACAGGTAGGCGAAAATGGCCAGGGTTAATCCAATGATTGCTGAACTTCCTGCTGCCAGGCCATCCAGACCATCTGTGATGTTTGCCCCGTTGGAAACAGCAGTCACAATGAAAATGACAATCAGGATGTAGATGATATTAATGAAATTTTCTCCTAACCAACCCCACAGTACCGGTTCGTTCATAAAACCCGGAACCAGCCAGTCATACTGAAATTCGTTGTTGGCTACAAATGGTATCGTCGTTACCAGCGATTTTGACTCACTATACGCCTCCCCTGAAAGATCACGAATTACAACATCTTCATTCATTACCATGACCAGACCTACCAATAAGCCAAGGCCAACCTGCCCAATGATTTTGAATTTTCCTCTAAGTCCGTCTTTGTTCTTCCGCTTGATTTTCAGGTAGTCATCCACAAATCCAATCGCTCCCATCCATACGGCTGAGACCAATAGAAGAATGACATAGATATTTTCAAGATTTCCGAACAGCAGCGTCGGGATGACAATTGCTGAGATAATAATGATCCCGCCCATGGTGGGTGTTCCCTGCTTTTCCATCTGACCCTCAAGCCCCAAATCCCTGATGGACTCTCCCAACTGGAATTTCCTAAGCATGGTGATCAGCTTCTTTCCAAGCGTAATGGTGATGATCAATGATAAAATAGCTGCCATACCTGCCCGGAATGAGATATACTGAAACATCCCGGCCCCCGGGAAGTCTAAATCATTCAAATAATCAAACAGGTAGTTAAGCATTATAGATTTTGGATTGTTGGATTTTTAGATTTTGGATTGTTGAGATTTATCTCCGTCATCGCGAACGCTGTGAAGCAATTTTTACAATAAGCATTGGGATTGCCACAGTTGTTCCTCCTTCGCAATGACGATTTATCCTCAACTATCATTTAATAACTCATTTAAAATTTCCCTGTCATCAAAGTGGTGACGCTCTCCATTTATTTCCTGATAATTTTCATGTCCTTTTCCGGCTACCAGAATGATGTCCTGACTTCCGGCCAGATTGCATGCCGTACGGATTGCTTCTTTTCTGTCTTCTATCACCATCAGATTTCTTTCAAAAGATTTGGGTATTCCCGCCTTCATATCTTCAAGGATTTTTTTTGGATCCTCACTTCTCGGGTTATCTGATGTTAATATCACTTTGTCACTTAGAGCGGCCGCAATGCGAGCCATCTCCGGACGTTTCGATTTGTCACGATCCCCACCGCATCCGACTACAGTCACCAACAGTTCATTTTTTGTCCGCAATTGATCGATGGTATTCAATACATTCTCCAATGCATCCGGGGTATGTGCATAATCGACTACCGCAAGAACATTTGATTTATTGTCAATTTTTTCGAATCGACCGCTTGCTCCATTTGATATCGACAGGCCGCTGAGTATATCTTCTCCATCTTCACCCAACAATAATCCGACAGCATATGCAGTCAGAATATTATAGGCATTGAATTCTCCAATTAGTTTGAACCAGACATCCACTCCATTGAAATTCAATTCCAGCCCCTGAAGAGTATTATGAATAATGCGTACTCTGAAATCAGCCATGGACTTGATGCCCAGTCTGAATTTGTCGGCTTTGGTATTTTGCAACATCACCATGGCTCTCTTATCATCTGCATTTACCAGTGCAAATGCTTCTGAACTTAGTCCGTCGAACAGAATTTTTTTAGCAGAAATGTATTCATCAAAGGTTTTATGATAATCCAGATGATCATGGGAGATATTGGTGAATACCGCCCCTGAAAAATGGATTCCTGCCACCCGCTGTTGAACAAGGGCATGAGAGCTTACTTCCATAAAACAATGTGTACATCCTTCACTCACCATTTGCGCAAGCAATTCATTCAATTGCACGGCATCTGGTGTGGTATAGCTGGCGTCAAGAACCTTGTGACCGATCTTGTTTTCTACTGTTGAAAGTAAGCCCGTCTGATAGCCCATGTTAATGAAAAGCTCATGCAGAAGGGTCGCACAGGTGGTTTTCCCGTTTGTCCCGGTGATTCCGATCAGCTTAATTTTCTCCGATGGTCTTCCGTAAAAATTTGATGCGATGATTCCCAGTGCCTGCGCAGAATTAATGGTTTGCACATACGTTAGTTTTTCATCGACTTCTTCAGGCAGGAATTCACAAACAATCGCCTGTGCACCATTTTTAATGGCCTGATCAATGTAATCGTGTCCGTCGACAGTAAGTCCTTTTACTGCTACAAACAATGCGTCTTTCTCTACCTTTCTTGAATCAAAGGCAACAGATGATACACTGATTTCCCGGTCACCTGTAAGTGACTGAAGCGAGATGCCGTACAATATGTCTTTTAGCACCTGCATCAGCTCATTTGCAGTTTAATGGTTGAACCTTTGACTACTGTCCCGCCTGGTGAAAGCGATTGCGTGGAAACTCTTCCTCTTCCGTTCGTCTGTACTTTTAATCCGATATTTTCAAGCACGTAAATCGCGTCCCGCAGGGTCATCCCTCGCACATCCGGAACTTTGCCATATTCTACGTTATTCTTTTCCCAGTACACGGCGTGGTTGATCACATCCGTTTTCACCCATTCAGCTTCTCCTTTTGAGTGGTTGGAAATCCCCAACTCGTTGCAAATCATCGTCAGCTCTTCCTGATTTCCGGCTTTGATGTAAGGGAAAATACCGGTAACAACCGTTCCTTCCTCTACAATTTCATGGAGGTCCAGTTCCAGTGAATAGATCTCATCTGCGATTTCTTTAAATACCGGAGCAGATACATCGCTTCCATAAATCTGGTAGCCTTTTGGATTGTCGATCACGACTATGCAGCTGTATTTTGGTGCCTCGGCCGGGAAATATCCTGCGAAAGACGTATAGTATTCCTTCACATATCGCCCGTTTTTTACCTTTTTCGCTGTTCCGGTTTTGCCGGCTATTTTGTAATGACTGTGATTGATATTGGAAGCTGTACCTCTTTCCACCACGCCTTCCATCATGATCTTCAGCTTTTCCAGTGTCTCTTTCGAGCAGATTTTCTTGTTGATGATTTCTGTTTTAAATCGTTCCACTGAACGATCAGCTTTCATGACTTCTTTCACAATCATCGGCTTCACCATTTTTCCATCATTAGCCACCGCATTGAATAGTGCCAGCATTTGAAGTGGGGTCATTTTCAGCTCATATCCGTGGGACATCCATGGAAGGCTCACTCCACTCCATGTGGTATCCGATGGATCCTTTATATAAGGCTTTCCTTCTCCCACCATCTGAAAACCAAGTGGCTGGTCGAGTTTCATCCCCTTCAGATAGTTGATGAATTTTTCCGGTTCATCTCCAAAATGATGGTTCACCAGTTTGGCTACTCCCACGTTGGACGATTTTTCAAACACTTCCTGCACGGTCAGCTTACCAAAACCACCTGGTTTGTGATCTCGCATGGTTTTGTCAAAAAATTCCAGCTCCCCGTTTCCAGTATCGACAGAATCAGATAATTGAATGTCTGTCTCTTCCATCAGTGCAATCATGCTGGCCAGTTTGAATGTTGATCCTGGCTCTCTCGAACCCTGACTGCCAACAGCGTAGTTGTATCGCTCGTAGTAGTCTCCTTTGGTATTTCGGCTCAGGTTGGAAATGGCTTTTATTTCTCCCGTCGCTACTTCCATGACGATAGCTACTCCATAGTCCGCATCGTGTTTTTGCAATTCGTCCAACAACGCAGATTCTGTTACATCCTGCAAATCCACATTGATGGTAGTCTGAATGTCGTACCCGTCTACAGGTCTCTTTTCCGAACCGTCATAAATTGGCTTCCAGCCTCCTCCGGCCATTTTCTGAAACAACGCCTGGCCATTCACACCGGCTAACTGGGTGTTGAAGCTGTATTCCAGTCCTACAAAGCCCCGATCATTTTCATCAACCCTTCCGATGGTCCGGTAGCCTAAATGCGAGAAAGGCAGAAATCGTTTTTCCACCTTTTCGAAGATAATCCCGCCCTTTAATCGTCCTTCCCGGAAGATGGGCCAGCGTTCCATGAGTTTTTTGTCCTGATACCCGATCTCCTGCCGGTTCAGGGTAATGTACCGGCGACCCTGCCGCCTGGCATCATCAATTTTTCGTTTGTACTGTGCAGGTGTCAGATCTTTGTAGTACCGCGAGAGTAAATAAGAAAGTGAATCAATATTGTTTTTATATAAGCCATCAGCTGACAGGTACGGATCGAATGCCAGACGATAAAACGGCAATGAAGTAGCCAGCAGGCTTCCGTCATCTGCATAGATGTTTCCACGAGTCGCTTTCACATTCATGACCTTCATACCAATCGATTCACCCAGATCCACCCATTTCTCTCCTTCGATGAACTGGATTTTGATCATGCGATACATGACCGCTCCGGCTACCAGGAAGGTGAGAATGAATGCGATTCTTACGCGAAATATGATACTTCGTCTTATACTCATTTTTTTTTGTACTCAGTAGAGCTGCTTCGTCTTATACTCATTTTCTTTTGTACTCAGCAGAGCTACTCCGTTTTATACTCATTTTCTTTTGTACTCAGCAGGGCTACTCCGTTTTATACTCACTTCACCTTAATCAATACCGGTGATTCCTTGCTCTCTTTCAATCCGAGCTCTGCGGCTCGTTTTGCTACTTCTGATTGCTTGCTTTCATACATGAATTCAGCTTTCAGCGTCGTGTAATCTGCTCTCAGATCCTCTACCTGCTCTTCGAGCGTGGAGATGGATCGTACTTTTTTCTCGGTGTAATGTCGATTACCGATATAAAGCAGACATAAGAAGGCCAGAAAAAGTATTTGGGGAAGAAAACGTACATGGATCACCTCACTCATGGAGCTGTCCATCCGAAGAAAACGATTGAGCAATCTGAACAGACCGCCCTTTTCTTCTTTTTGTGGTATTCTGTAGGTGTTCTTCATAATTCTTAGTAGCAGGCTTTATGCTTCAGGCTACAAGTGTATGCCTTGCGGCTTGCAGCTTATAGCTTGTCACTCACTTACCTTTTTCTGCCAATTCTCAGCTTTGCACTGCGTGCGCGGCTGTTTTTTTCTATTTCTGCCATGGTCGGGACGATGGGTTTTCGGTTGACCGGGTCTAACACCCGGATTGGATTACCATAAAAATCCTTTTCGTCCGTCCCTTTGAAATTTCCTTTATTAATAAAGTTCTTCACGGGTCTGTCTTCGAGCGAGTGGTAACTGATCACGACCAGTCTGCCATCTGCTTTCATGACTTCTCCTGCCTGAGTCAAAAATTCTCTGAGGGATTCCATTTCATCGTTTACCTCTATCCTGATTGCCTGAAATACCTGTGCGAGGTACTTCATTTCTCTCCCTCTCGGGGCATTCTTTAATGCCAGCCCCTTCAGCTCTGCGTTTGTCTTCAATTTCTGGTTCATTCGAAAGCTGACGATCTCAGTTGCCAGTGTTCGGGCGTTTCGAATTTCACCGTATGCGCTAAACATGTGAATGAGGTCCTTTTCGGCATATTCATTCAATACATCCTGCGCGCTTTTTCCGGCTCCCTGATCCATTCGCATGTCCAGTTCGCCTTCTGCACGAATGGTGAATCCCCGTTTCGGCTCATCAAACTGATGAGAGGAAACACCCAGATCCGCCAGAATACCATCCACTTCTTTTATTCCATGGAATCGCAGGTATTTCTTCAGAAACCTGAAGTTTGACTCAATAAATGTGAAAGAACTTTCGCCTTTTTCAAGGCCTTGTGCATTTTTCACAGCATCCGCATCCTGATCAAATACAAGTAGATGTCCCGTTGTTAGCTGGTTGAGGATTCCCTGACTGTGTCCTCCTCCTCCGAAGGTTACATCTACATAAACTCCGTCGGGTTTGATGTCCAGGCCGTCAAGGCTTTCCTGAAACAGCACCGGATTGTGGTATTCACTCATGGTTCACCTCACCCCCGACCCCTCTCCTCAATGAGAGGGGAGCCGTTACACTCTTACCTAAGAGGCTCCATTTAATCGCCCGGTTATTCATCGAGGAATTTTTGAGCGAGTTCTGAATACTCATCCATATCATCTATCAGATGATCGTTGAATACTTCAGGGTTCCACATTTCAATATAATTGCCCATGCCTATCAGAATTGCTTCTTTCTCTATTTGTGCATGAGCGAGCATCATCTTTGGTATCAATAGTCGGTTTGCACTGTCCAGTTCTACCTGCGCGATACTCCTGAAAAAATTTCTTTTCAGCTTGCGCTGTTCGGGGTTGAATTCACTCAGTGAGGAGATTTTGTGGTGGATCTTTTTGTATTCCACCATCGGGTACAGAATGAGATTCGGTTCGAATCCCTTCCGTATAACCAGTTCGTTAGTGGAAACCTCAGGGAGGTTGGTTTTGATCTTTGCAGGCAAAACCAACCTACCCTTGGTATCCAACTTACACTCATACTCGCTTGTAAAAAACGCCATACTGAGCCTTGAAAAATATAAACCACCGAGACAAATGTAATCAACTTTTCACATTTTCTACCACTTTCCCCCACTTTCACACACAAAAACGTAAAATTGATTACAATAGTGCCTATATCGCTTATTTTGGACGATTTCGATAAGATGCAGGGAGTGAGACAGTTATGAAATGATTGGGGGATTGAGAGATTTAGGGAGATTTTTTCGATTATTGGGACGTCTTGGGTTGTTGGTGGGGGCTGGTGGGAGGATTTTTGGGAATTACTTCATGTCCATGTGTAGAGCACAATTGAAATTGTATCGTATCACAACTCAAAATGTATTGTTTCCAAGTTTCACTGATTGAAAATTGGATTAAAAGGACTTCTACCCTAAATCAAATTATCTGCCATATAGGACTTAAACTACAATCTCAAGCTTGGTGAGTACCTTTAAGGTTAAGAATGGATTGCTCAAAAACCTCATTCAATACAAATAAGAAGGCCCAGAAAAGGGCCAATGAGATTAATAGCGACAATGGTCAAGTTTTCTTACGACCTTATAAATGTAGAGAATGTCATAAATTTCATCTCTCCTCAATGAGTAGGCATCAATATAAGTGGTCTTCCAGCGTAGAATATAGAAACAAAACTAGACGGGATAATCTAGTATCAAAGGAGACTCAGTATTGGAATGAGAAATTTGGAGTTAAGTAATCAGGAATTTTTGGAATAAAAGGACTTCTACACTAAATGATAGATAGGTTCGTTTTGTGAGACAGGTAATAATTACTGTGCAAGCACAAACGGCTTACATTTATTCAGAATCTCTTGAAGAGAACTCAATACGCCGTTCAAATTCAAGACTTTCCCTCTAAAGACTAAGGTATTATCAAATGAATTATATCCTCTGTTATAAGAATGACCTATCGAATTATGTAGATCTGGATTCATTGCCAGATCAGAATAAACCGCAGATGATTGTTTCTTGAACCAATCTTCAATTCGCTCATCATAATGTTCGAAATGATTCCGGAACTTGCGACTTGAGAGAATATTGTTGTCATCAATATTGAGCATTTTTCGCAGTTCCACCCCGCGGCTACTATTCTCATTATTTGTAGGCCAAAGAATTTTAGAAACGTTGCCTGATGCGACTAGAATCGATTGAATCGAACACCAAACTTCAACATGGTCTGTTTCATTCAGCCGTTCAGCAGCCCGCTTAGCAATCTTTGCTTGCAAAACAATCTCGCTTAGAAATACCATTTCCTGAAGTGGCTTCATTTCATTTCGTTTTGTGAGACAATTCTTGTGAGTCTAATTCATTTATTTCCAAGTCATGGTTTGATAGGGATCACCAAACAAATCCGTGTCACCAAATCGTTGAATTTGTACCTTATCCTGATAGGCATGAATTAATAGATCCTCATCATCGATTTGGCCTATCTTGCCAAAATCCTTGTAGAGAATGGATACTTGGTGACCAAAATGAAGGATTAGGCCTGGAAATATTTGATTGGTTTCAACTAAATGATTCCTTATTCCTCTTGGGCCACCATATTCAATTTTAAACCCCTGTCTTCTTCTACCATAAATTGCAAGTTCAGCACAATCTGTTCCAATCTGCAGATCTGTTTGATGCCCAATCCCTGGTAAGGTTTTGGGTGGGATGATGAATGGAAGGCCTAATTGTTCTGTTAAATAGCCTACATAACTATCTTCCTCCCTTACTATCAGTTTGATAACCTGAGGATAGCTACTTGTTAATGGTTTAGAAGAACTGAAGTATTCAGTAAATTCATCTCCATTAATAAAATGAAAAGTACCAGGTCTGAGTTCATTTACATTTAATGATTGAGTTTTGCTCAATTCCAGCACTTCATATTCAATGTCGGTAATTGGTTTTACCCCTGAGGAGAGATTGTCGTACTCTTTTGGTATTGGTTTGATTTGATGCCATGGACCCTCACTATTTGAGAGCAGTATCACTTGATCATGTAGCGAAACTTCTATTACTTTTTGGTAGATTTTAACACCATTTACTATGGCAACAGGTGAGTCACCAACCAAGGAGATGAATAGCAAAATGGGTATTATCAATCCCATTCATATCCCATTAAAAAGATTTCAGAGATGCAGGTATCATTGTATTTTTGACCCTCATAAGTTTCAAGGATGGTAATGGTGACCTTTCGAATTTTTTGATACCCTTCCCCATATTCGCCAACCAAGTTCAATATTGAATAAAAATTGTTGTCATTAGGTATTGCTGAAAATGCAAGATCTTCCAACATTACTTCACTTGATTCAATACTAGTTTTTGTGGGGTCACCATGATTTACAACTTCCCTTTCCAGCTTGATTTTCTTTATGCGATTGTTAGAGTTGTAAATTGATTTGCTTTTTGAATAACCCCCAACTATCCCTATTGCAGCCAAATTGAAATCATCCAATTCAATAACGATTTGTTCATTTGTACCATTGTCAGTTTTTCCTTCAACCCATGCTGAAGAAAAATTACCATCAAACATGTTTTCCTTGGCATAGGGACCATCCAGTTGTGAGGATACACTTACATTTTTAATCAACCCTGCTTCTAGTCGATGCTCCCTGGCAAATTTAGAAAGTGCCTCATTTTCGATATTATAACTTATTTCAATGTTTGCGCTTTCACTTAATTGATAGTCTGCCCCATTAAAAAGAAATACCCCATTTACTTCTTTCATAGATAAACCCGATAATTCAGTACTCCCTCTATTTTTCAAAACATTTGTAGCATCAATTGAGACAGACAAAGAGTTAACTTTTCCGTTGCCCCAGTGCTGAGCAGGTGTAAAATCATAGACCAACGACCGGGTGTCGAGCGTTGGAAAAAAGTCTTTGGAGGTACTCCAGTCTGTGAATCCATTTCTAATCTTGTATTTAACCTCCAGGGTTGCAGTCCTTTCTCCCTCAATCATGAACTTTGTTGTTTTCCAGTGTCGTTTTGAATCCAGCTTATAAGGTTCCCCCTTGTAGTTGGTAAGTGTGACACTGGTAGTCTCATCTGTAGTGTTCGAGTTGTACGTCAGGGTTTCCCCGTCCAAATAGAAGTCGAATTCAGGTAGGTAGTCGTCCTTCCAATTTAGTTCGTATTCCAAATCCGTTTGGATATAATCAACAGGAAAACCGTACTCCACGTCTTCATTTTCAACACCTTGGTTCATTAGTAAATAGGAGACATGTACATAACTGAAGTTTCCGTCCAGCTTTATTTTAAGGTCTTCCCTGATCAATTGAATATCAGGCTTATTGATCAAAACAATATCACCTGCTTTGTACACGGCAGAACCATCAATGGGACCGCCATTGGCTTTGGCATCAAGAACTAATATGATCAATAGTATGCGATAAACCATGTTTTCTTAAAGTACTTCATAAGCTGTTGTTTGGTGGATGAAATTTAATAGAACTGCACCAATTATATCTGCCCTTCGTTTTGTGAGACAATATCTAAGGTAGCAAGCTTCTGATTATATTTCAGGGCTAATGCGAAATTCGAAAAAGATACTACTTGGAAAATCAATCTTTATCGCAGCTCTAATAACTATTGGAGCTACGTTAATTATCGTCTATCTAACTGGCCGTCCTAGTCATAGATCAATACTTGAGAATTCTTTTATTTCACTTTCTGTCCTGGCAAGTGTATTATTCTTATTTCTTGCCGCTGGTCTATATAATGGACTCAATGTATTTGACAACTTAGGGCATAAATTAAAAGTAGCATGGAGAAAACCACAATCTCCAATAACAGATAACCTTCACTGGCTGTCAAATAGCAGTAGTGGCGGCTCTTCCCTTCCCGATGTTGGAGAGGGAATCGAGGGGATTTTGCTGTCCATCCTGCTGTGGATAGGAATAACTATTCTGGCAATAGTTCTTATTGTATTCTTGGAAGTTTTCGTGTGGGCATCCGTACTATTATTACTTGCAATTATCTACTGGGTAATGATAAGAGCTCTTAAACTAATATTCAGCAAATCTCAGGAATGTATGGATGACTTACCTAAGAGTGTATTCTATGCACTTGGCTATACAATCTTATACTCTGGATGGATCTACGCAGTAATCTACGCCTCTACACTATTTTAATTCATTCGTTTTGTGAGACAGTTTTACACAAGCAATAGTTTATCTTTTATATCCTGATACGCGAAATGAATAAGTTGTATCAGGGCTCTTTCATCAATCGTTTCTTCAGGTCTCAATTTTACGTGTCGCATTCGTTTCCCTGATCCTTCAAGCAAGTCCCTTTCATCTGGTAAGTCCGCTCCATAAAAGAATCCAAGATTTACATGTTCTTTGAAAGTATTCACATAGGCGAACGGAGTATCTTCTATACATGCCACAGGGCATCCATCATGAAATACCTCCTGAATGTCATTGCCACATTTCATAATCGATGTGAACCATTTACGTGCTATGGGCCTAAGTACTTCCGACTTCTGTTCAAGCCATGGTTCAAGATCCATCGCCTGAATATGCTTCGAGGCAAGCTTAAATAGTGGATCCATGCATTTCATTTGTTTTGTGAGACACTATTGGGATGATGTAAGTTTATAAACCTTACCCACAATATCAACATCATAACATTCTCATAGTACACCTAAATAACCTCCGATCATATTCAGATTTTAGCGCCACAAATTACAAAAAAAGTGACTGAACCCCGCCCGGTCGTAGCATCTCGCTGCGATGTATAATTAGAAACCGGCTTTTAGATTGAGAGTCTAGCAAGACGCTTAGGCTAGAGAAGAATATGCCTTTGACAAAGGTAACTCCATGTTAAATAAGCTTCAATTTTTTCCGGGGCGCATAATTAGTACTTTTATAACGAACAGGAGTTTATTATGGAGGCTCATCTTAACATCGACAAACTCGAAAATATGTATCAACAGGGCGAAGAATCGTTTTATTCGTATGTGGTCGATCTGGAAATAGGTGTAGGCGTTTACAATGCGAATGCCAGCCCGATAGCCTGTAATCCGGCAGCTTATAAATTGCTGGGTCTTTCAAAAGAACAATTTATGGGTAATTCCGCCATGGACCCTTATTGGAAGGTGACCCACGCAGATGGACGAAAGTTTGAAACCCGGGAATTCCCCATCATCCGTGTCATCACCAACTACTCCCCTCTTTTGGGCGTAATCATGGGTGTAACACGACCTCTCCAGAATAAGATCTGGCTGGAGGTGAATACACATCCCATATTAAATACAGACAAGACCATCAAGCATGTGTTTTGTACCTACAAGGATGTATCCAATCGATTGAACAGATGACACTCAGATCATGCAGCAATTTGATTTGGACGATTTAGTTAAATCAAATTCTGCAATGCATCCTCCAGCTTTAAAAATCGAAATTTAAATCCTTCACGGGTAAGTTGGTGAGGGCTGAAACTTAAGGAGGTTCCTTAAAATTTATAACAGACTTTTAACCGCAAAATCATTCAAATGGAAATTGGTCCTATATTATGAAAATGTCGCTGCAACAAAACAACACCCCAGGGTGGGACATTTCTACATGTTAAGCTCAAAGTATTCACTTTACATGTACTTTTACGTGCATGTCCGCCGGTCAAATTTTTCTTATTGTCATTAGTGGGCTTGGGGTAATCCACGGCTTGTTTTTGGCCATTTTTCTGTGGACAACCAATAAAGGTAATGCACTGGCAAATCGACTGCTAAGCCTTCTCTTAATTGTACTCTCATTTCGCATTGGAAAATCAGTATTTCTTGAATTTCTGGACAACCTGGATGCGAAACTCATTTTTATTGGCTTGGGTACAATGATGGTTGTCGGCCCACTGTTTTACCTATATGCAAATGCAAGTGCAGATAAATCATACAGCTGGACCAATAAGCAACTCAATCATTTTATTCCTTCATTATTAGCCATACTTTTTGGATTCTGGATCAATGAAAATGATCTGGAAACCCTTCCGAAATTTATATTTCTGGTGTTATTCATCAGCTACTATGGTCATTATCTGTTGTACCTGATCAAAACAAAAAAATTCATCACAAAGAAGCGAAAAGACGGACTTAGTGATGGTACGTTTAAACTGCTAAAGCTACTTTTTTATGGCTTGCTCATTATTTGGGTAGCGTACGTACTCAATCTATTCGATGAGCTGGTTCCCTATGTTGTTGGTCCGGTTCTCTATTCAATCGTAGCTTATGTTATTAGTTTCATCGTGATTACAAAAGGCTACCTTCTGGAAGATGAACGGGAGAAATACAAAACCACCCGAATTTCTCAAGAACAAACGGAGCTTCTGTTCTCAAAGGTGAATGAGTTGATTGTCGATCAAAAGCAATTCAGAGATCCGGAACTCACACTCAAATCTTTGAGTGCTACTTTGAACGTTAGCACGCAGGTATTGTCGATGGTCATCAACCAAAAAAGTCAAAAAAATTTCAATGCATTCGTTAACCAATACCGCGTTGAAGAATCCATTCAATTGTTAAACGATACTAAATACAGCAACCTCAGTATTTCTGCTATTGCATTTGAAGCAGGCTTTAATAGCATTTCCAGTTTTAATAGTGCTTTCAAGAAACAAACAGGCAAGACACCACAAGCTTATCGACAGCAGTTAACGAAATGATCTTTTACTCTTGCGAAATGATCATTTAACAAGGATTAAGTATTCCGGGTCCGTTGATTTGTAAAAAACAACGAATATTATGTCCCGATTAAAGAAACTATTGAAATGGTCTTTGTTAACGATCCTTGGTTTAGCAATTGCGCTTTTTGCATTCGGCTATTGGTTTATGAGCCTTATCCCAAAAGCAGACACTGAGTTTGATTTGAGTAAAACGGTTACGCAATCTCTTCCCTATCTAAGTGAAAATCCACTCCCAAAGAGAGGAAAAATATTGGCAGTAGTAACCAGCACCGACACGATGGGATCAAGCGGGAAAGTCACCGGATATGAACTAACAGAGTTATCTCGTGCTTATTATGTCTTTCTTGCAAATGGATTTGACGTTGATGTGGCAAGTCCAAGAGGAGGAAACCCACCTGTTATCATTGACGATGAGGATATGGGTGTTTATGATTTTGCCTTCTTAAATGATTCGATTGCTCAAGAAAAATCAAATAATACAATAGCACTTTCCGATGTTGATACCTCAGAATATCAAGCCATTTACTTCGTGGGAGGAAAAGGTGCGATGTACGATTTTCCGGATAACAAAGACATTCAATCAATCGTCAGTGCGTACTACCAATCAGGGAAAGTGATAGGTGCTGTTTGTCACGGTCCGGCAGCACTGGTGAATGTTACGCTTGATGATGGACAATCGATTTTGAAAAATAAAACAGTAAGCAGTTTTACAAACAATGAAGAATTGTTCCTGATTCCAGATGCTGCAACTATTTTTCCATTTCTTCTGGAAGATAAACTGGTTGAAAATGGAGCACAATTCAGGGAAGGAACCATGTACCTTGAAAATGTCATTCAGGATGGCAACCTGATAACCGGACAAAATCCATGGTCGACCTGGAAATTGGCAGAGACCATGATTTTACAAATGGGTTATGAACCAAAAGAGCGTGTCATTACTGCGGAGGAAAATGCCATTCAGGTACTTGGTAGTTTTGAAGATTCAGGGTACACTGCTGCTAAAAAACTGATCTCAGAAATGGCTGAAAACAAGTTACAAATGAATCGAACCTTGTTGGCCATGCACAGCATTGTGGCTGCAATGCAATGGAATGTCACTAAATCCTTTCAATTGATTGGATTGGTAAGCCATGCTAAGTCTGAAATCGGACGATAGGCATTATTCAGGCCATTGGTTTGTCAAATCGGACTTTTTACAATATTAGATGATCCTGCAATTACCAGGAATCAACCGGACTGTTGCAAACGAAGCTCAAGATGTTGGGTTCACCAGGTTAGTTGCAAACGAGCACCAGCTGGGTCAGGATTACTTTATTGCCCAATCTAAAAAAACAAAAGACAAAATTAATTTCATACCCATCAGCCAAACTATAATTCATAAACTCCACCCATTGCGAAGCATCTCCAACCCCCAAGTCATCCTTTGGAAAGAATTTCCAGGACCTCCTTTTTAAAGGTAGCGCTAACCCTTAATCGTCTCCCATTAGTAGTCAAAAGTTCGTAATCACCGTGACCGATTGATATAATTTCTTTTATATAGGACATATTAACAATCGTGGATTTGTGAATGCGGATAAAGTCGGGAGACAATTGCCTGATGATATTTGTCATGGTCTCCCGATAAATGTGCGATCTGTTTTCTGCAAAAACTTCCAAATAGTTACCCGAAGAGGTGATGTATTCTATGTCACTGATCCGGATGAAATACATTCTGTCACCAAGTTTGATCCTCAGACGTTTGATCTCTCCGGCCAGCACCTTTTCGGTTTTGTCAAAGGCTGATAGCAACCCATTGATTTGATGCTGATAGGCCAGTCCGTTTTTAAGCACCTCTATTTTACTGATCGTTTCCCGAAAGCGTTTTTTACTGAACGGCTTTAGCAGGTAATCTATCGCAAACAGATCGAATGCATCAAGCGCAAATTCATCGTATGCAGTTGAGAAAACTACCATTGGGCGTTTCTCAGCCGATAGCGATTTTACCAGCGAAATACCGTCCATTCTCGGCATCTTAATATCTACAAATAGCAAATGGATAGTTTCGCGCAGTAGAATCTCCTGCGCCAACAGTCCATTTTCATATTCACCAACTATTTCAAAAGCCGGGTATTCATCCAGCAAATCAGCTATCCGCTGACGAGCAATTGGCTCATCGTCCACAATAATGGTTTTTATTTTAGAGTGGGCAGAATATTTCATTTTAGGCTGATGCAGTTTTAAATGGAATAGTAATAATTACCTCGGTTCCCTGATCATCCAGGTTTCGAATTTGCATTTGACCCGGATCGCCGTAAAGACTATTGATCCTCTTTTCCACCATATCCAGTCCCAGACCTGTTACAAAACCGTTTTGAATACCTTCCCCATTGTCTTCGACGCGTATGCGAAGCGTATCGGCACTCACATTTATGGTCAGGCTCAGCTTATTATTTTCGTTGTTTTCTTCAAACCCGTGCTTCAGGGAATTTTCTATTATCGGTTGCAAAATCATATGTGGGATTAAAGCAGATGCGGCATCCTCAGCAATCTGCCAGTGGATATCCAGTTTATTTCCAAATCGGATTTGTTCGATAGCCAAATACTTCTTCAAAAAAGTTACCTCCTCGGCCAGCTCCACTTCCTGTAGATCGCTTTTTTTTAAGGAGCTCCTGAGCAAATAGCTTAAGTCCTCCATTACATCCTGCGCACGCTCCGTGTTTTTTTCCATCAGCCCGGATACCGTGTTGAGCGCGTTGAAGATAAAATGAGGATGTATTTGAGACTTCAAAAGATCCAACTTTGATTTTGTCAGCATTTCACGGAGTTTCAGACTGTCGGTCTCGCGTGTTCTTAGCATTTGATAAATGCACGTTACAAATGAAATACCGGCAATAATCAGGAAGCTGGAAAACATATCAAACTCTTCTGAATTGAGAAACATCCCTTCATTGGTTGTCCACTTAAAATCACTGCCTGTTGCTAACTGTGGGTGACCTATTAAGACGGTTGTTTCCGTTGAAAAATACTGGTCCCAAAGAACTGAAGCCAGTCCAAAACAAATAATCAACGTCAACCCTGCCAATAGCCCGTTGTATTTTCTGGAGACAATCTGGTGCACCACAAATACGATAAGAGGAATAAAAATCAGGCTAAACCCCCAGGCTATAAAATCCTGACGCGGTGATAATCCCAAATCAGCGATGGGGCTTAAAACATACGTCTTGAAAATGATGATGAATGAAATCAGAGTCCAGATGGCAACCACAAAAAATATCTGAATCCATAAGGTCTTTGAAAGAAAACTTTTGTAAAAGTCCATGATTCTAAATTAGTGCGTCTTTTGTTTCCAAATTCCCGACTCATCCCAAAATATACCTCGGTCAAAACATAACCTGTGCATCACGTCCCTGCCCATAACTTCTTTATTCAAATTCATCTTTCATTTACACAAGCAAATTTTAAAATCCGTACGGTATGAATTCCACATTGGGTGTAACAACACTTGTCTTATTGCTGGCCTGCCCTGAAGCCATGTGCCAAACAAGCACCACGCCGGGCGAAGAACTAACTCTGCCAGAAGACACATTAGGTAACGAAGAGCAATACCTCGAAGTAGCTGAGTTTATTTTCAAATCTTTTGAAGATAAAAAAATCGATCATTTCCTGAGTGTTTTTCAAAATCATGGAGAAGAGGCATACGCTTCAAATCGATCTGTATATGAGTTTATGGCTGACGGAGTGATCCCAAAACGTGGCAAGGCCGTTTCGTTGCATCGGCTAAGCGAACCCATGCTGGCATCAGATTCTTCTGTGCCTTTTCGAAACATCATCTTTCATATGAAAGATGGAACCTCAGGCTCGATGAGTTTCACATTGCTTGAAAACAACAAAATAGATCAGTTTTCTCTCTTTGTGATGTCCTCCATTTGCTCCAAAGGCAAGAATTGTTCTTTAGTCACTAAAAAATTAAAATAATGATCAAAAAGTATTTTACTGCATGGCTGCTTATCACCCTTTTCACTGGTAGCTTGAGAGCCCAGGAATTTTCAACAGCTGCCAATTCCAATACGGTGCTGTCAAAAAAGCAAATCACCGCGATCATAACGACCGTAGGTGAGGTGTTCAAAGAGAATTATGTAAGTGAGGATAAGGCCAATGAAGTGGTGGATTATCTCCTGGAAAATAAAAAGAAGTACTTCAAAATGACCGGAGAGGCATTGATGAAGCAGCTGGAAAATGATATTCAGGGCATAATCAATGACGGCCATTTCCGCTTAACCTACTTTGGGGTGAGCAGTAATTTTAACTGGATTAGTGATAGTGATGACAAAGACGGCAATGAAGACCTGGAGCGGATGAAAAAGGAACAGGCGATAATGGATGCCCGGGCAAACTACGGGATAAAAGAGCTAAAAATACTAGAGGGAAATGTTGGGTACATGAACCTGGCTAGTTTCAATCATTCCCTGGAAGAAGCTAAGCCTACGATCGCTGCGGCATTTAATTTCCTTGCCAGCGCAGATGCGCTTATTATCGACATGCGAGAAAATGGCGGTGGCCAGCCGGAATATGTAAACCACGTAATGAGCTATTTCTTTGAAAAAGACAATGTGCTTATCAGCAGCATATACGTTCGAAATAGCGATAAGCTGACAGAGTATAAATCTTTACCTCAAAGCGAATTGGCTGCACAAAAAAGGCTAAATACTAAGCTGTATGTACTGACAAGCCCAAAAAGCGGCTCAGGCGGTGAGGCATTTCCCTATCATTTGCAAAGCTTTGAAAAGTGTACGGTGGTCGGTGAGACCAGCCTGGGAGCAGCCAATGGCTTCACCCCGGTACTATTAAATTTGGGACCAGAGGTTGGCCATTTGGTGGTGTCCGTGCCGGATATGCTAATTACAGATGCGCGTACCAAATCCAATTGGGAGAAGGTGGGCGTTAAACCAGATGTGGAGATTGATGAGGCTCAGGCGCTGGATGAGGCTCATAAACTTGCGTTATCGCATTTATCTACGCTTGTAAGCGAAACCGATCGAACATACTATGATAACCTCATCAAAAAAATAGCCTACAAGCAGCAAACTGCTACGACATCCGAAATAAATCCTGAATATGAAAAGTATGTAGGCACCTATGACATTCGAAGGATCCTGATTGAAGACGGACAGCTGAAATTCCAGCGGGGAGACGGACCCAAATTTGAACTTTCTCCCATAGGGGAAGAATTATTCGAGCTGGACATTGAGCTCACACCCAAGCCAAACATTCAATTCGTGTTGGAAAATGGAGTGGTCAAGGGGCTGAATTTGATCCGTGGTGAGAATGTAACCTTCAGTAAGAAAGAATAGGTCTGTTTAATCAGTTTAAATTTATGGCTACTAGCTCCTCAAAATTTTTATAATGAGCAACCCAAGTGTTTGACGGTTATTTTTTCCGCAATACTCCACAAATGAAGAAGGTGCCATGGGGAAACACATGCAATAAAAGCATCTCGCTCAGAGCCAGGATTGGTGTATATGAGGTGCAGTATTTCCTTTTCGGCAACTGTGAGGAATTCTATCATGGTTAAGTCCACCACGCTTTTCAAAATCCAAAGACAAAAACCTCGAACTGGAGCAGCACTACTGTCTTTCGGCTATCGTCTCCAGGTATTCGCTTATTCTTGTCTTACTAAAGAAGCTCCCACTCTTTACTACTCCGGCAATCTTTTGTGTATTGGAAATGGCTCATCTGGGTCTTCAATCTCCGCTATCAATACTTAAAGATTTACTTTCTGTAAAATCATCAACCCCCGGAAGATGACTTAAGAGGTGATTTTATCATTTGGGCGTCTTAGCAGACACTAAGACCAGGCTAGTAGAGCTGTCAACTTCAATCAATCCATGGAATCAATCTAAAAGATAAGGCGCATTATCAATTGATACTATATTTGCGAACGAGTGAGAATTGGATTTCATAAATAAATTTTTTTGGGATTTCTCCTACTGAAAGGTATCATTAAAGTCGCCAAATGAAAGGATTCTTTATTTTTCTGTTTTTGCTGTATCACAGTGTTTTACTTGCCCAAAGAGTTGATCCTATAATTGAGGATAATCAGAAGGCAAATCATTTCATCACCATTAATAAAGACAGCACAAGATTCTATGCAAACAGAGCATTTGAAGCAAATAAAGGTTTGAACCCCTTAGAAGAGGCAAAGTCGCTTTTTTGCATGGGTGTTTATTACAAGTCAAAATATAAATACGATACCGCATTCCAGCTGTTTACACAGGCAAGAAATGTCTTTGAGACAAACGGAGAGCTGAGAGAATTGGGTAGAGCCTACTGGTATTTGGGTAAAGTGTGGCATGATGTGGAATATTATGAAAAAGCGATACCTATGTATCTTCAATCCATTGCTACGCTTGATGAAGCGGGTGATAATGAAACAAAGTTCAAGGTTATGAATGGGTTGGGGGTCATGGAGGTTAAACGTGGGAATTTTGGGAAATCTCTTGACTACTTTCTAAGGGCTCTGGAAATAGTTCAAACTTTAGACAACAAAGAACTAGCCTATCGGACATACAATAACATTGCTGTAATCTATCAAAGGCTTTCTGAGTATGACAAAGCACTAGGCAATTACAAAAAAGCCCTTGATGTTTCCTATACACTTGAGAAAACTTCCCACTTTTTTGAAACTTTCCTAAACCTGGCTGAGATTCACCGGAAACTGGACCAATCCGATTCAGCAGAATTTTATTTTCAAGCAGCAATCAATTTAGAAAAGGAGACATCAACACCCCCAGCCACTATTAGCAAGTTGTATCATAATTACTATGAATTCAAAAAACAACATTCCAAAACCATTGGAATCCTGAGGAGTGCCTTGGGGAGTGCTCATTTTTCCAGAAATCAGGGGATAACTTTAAATCAACTTGCCAACCTCTACCTCAAGACGGAAAATGTCGATAGCGCGCTTTACTTTGCAACCAAAGGATATGAATACAACCTGGAGAGAAATATCAAAGGAGGCATACTAACATCCGCCGGCTTGCTGGCGGAGATCTACGATCAAAAAGGTGACTATGAACAAGCCTACAAGCTTAAAAAAGTTCAATTAGCCTATAAGGATACACTTTTGGTGGACATTAGTAGTAAAAGCACAATCAGTACCAGAGTAAAATTAGAAACACTTGAAAAATCGAAGGATCTGGAAATCCTCAAAGCGGAACTACTTGTAAATGAGCTTGAAAGAATCTCATTTACTCGTCTTATTGTGATCATCTTTATACTTATCATTCTTGTCGCAATAGGGTTCATTGCTAAAATGAAAAGTCAAAAACGAAAGCTGCTGGAGAGACGAAGAGAGGACCAACTTTCATTGGAAAGGAAAAGTAGAGATCTTCAGCATCAAACCCTCAATATGATAAGCATGAATCATACCATCGAAGAAATGGAAAGAGGATTGCAGAGTCTGGTCAATAATTCAAATGGAAATTCCTTAGAGGTTAAATCATTAATTAAAGGCCTAAAAATTCAAAAAAATCTGGAATCAGAGTGGAACACTCTTCAGAAGAATTTTAGTCAGGTCAACCCTGCATTTAGCACCTCCCTGAGAGAGAAGCACCAAGACTTATCTAAAGCGGAATACAGACTGTGTCTTCTTACCAGACTAAACCTTGCTCCCAAGGAAATAGCCACCCTGCTCAATGTAGCTCCTAACTCGATAAAAGTCGCCAGATATCGGCTTAAAAAGAACCTGTCCCTGAGGAAAGAAGAGAGCTTAGACACCTACCTGGAGAGCCTGGATTCTTACCCTCAAAGCCGCTAGGGGGGGGGGGGTGACTCAAAGATTTGCCCCATTTTATTTGCGTTTGGTTGGTCACGAGGATAGTAGTCATTAGAGACATCCAATATTTATTTATACTTTCCGAAATTTTTAATGGGATGTAAGTCTCGTATCCATTTTGTAACCCGACGAGATAACTTAATGAGATCGTCGACCAACTACATTTGACATTCAATTTCAATCACAATTAATCATGAGCGATCTTAGAATTATTTTGCTGGTACTGTCATTTTTTTTGTGCCTTTTCTCCAAGGCTCAGCTGTCAGGGGATACTTTCAATTCAGCTAACAAGAGCAAGCAGGCACAATTGATTTATGTATACAATAATGCCACTGACTTTGCAAAGGAAAACGACAAGGGCGAGGTATCCGGGGTCCTGGTAGATCTGATGAAAGAATTTGAAGAATATGTAGCCGAGGAATACGAAATTGACCTCCGTGTTGATTTCGTACAAATCGAGCAGGCAAATTTTGCTGAATTCCTTACTGCGGTACAAAGCTCAAACGGCGGTGTCTTTGGGCTCAGTAATACAAGTATTTCTGAGGAGCGCAAAAAGTTTTTACAATTCAGTCAACCATTCATGAGTAATATTCTTGTTTTAGTGACACACAAAAATGTTACTGAGTTAAGGTCAATGTCTGAGATTAGTAAGCAGTTTGTTGACATGAAAGCTCTTTCGGTTACCTCTTCAATTTATCTTAAAAGTCTTAAGAAAATCAAAGACAAATATTATCCGGACATGGAGATTGTTCATCATAAATCGGGCCTTGATGTAATTGAAGCACTGGCTGAGGATGAGAAAGGGTTTGCCATCGTGGACCTACTCTATTACTTCGATTACTTCAAAAAAGGCTACCCAATCAAACGCCATAAAATTGGAGATGAGTCTGGCGATGATTTTGGCATTATTATGCCTCCTGACAGTGATTGGAAAGCAGTACTGGACTCGTTCTTCGAAACGGGGTTCTTACAGAGTCCAAAATATCGGGAAATCGTCTCCAATCACCTGGGAAAAAGCTCACTTAGATTAATAAGATAGCAAGCATCAAGGAATTTGCACTTCACTGAGCTTGCAATTAAACCTTTTGCCGGGAGGCAGTCTCCTTTCAGGAGATTATCCTTTGATATATATAATGGGTCAAGAGGCCAGATATTCCAAAGCCTCATCTTCGGTGTCAAAAAGTTTAATTTTTATCAAATTGAAGATTTTGAGTGAGGTTGCTATTGCTTTAACAAGTCCTCCTACCCCAACTACAGCATACTTATCAAGATAAGGATCAACTTTTTTTGCAAACTCTTTAACATTTGCGTTGTTTTTGGAATTAAGCTTTATGTTGCTGACAATGTCCAAGAGCAAAATATCTTTCCTTCCTGAGGATAGAATTTTCTCTTCAACATAATGAAGAATCGGGAGAGCTTCTTCAAATTCTGTATTCGAATAGTCTGCTATCCAAATCTCTTTGCCCCTATACTTGATAACCTGAAACTTGTTTTCAATCATTTGCGATATTTCCATGAATGAAAAGGTACTCCTGCTGCAGGAAACGAGAGAACTCAGAAATAGAAAATTGCGTTTTGTATTCTTTTTGTACCCAGGAGATATTCAATCTTTTCTCTGATTAAATCAGTAGAAATGGATTGTGAATGACGCATTATCGTATTGTCCTTAAATCTGTGGAAGTATGCCATCACCATGGCAAAAACCTCGAACTGAAACTTCTCTACTGTCTTTCAGCAATCTTCTCCAGGTACTCGTTTATTCTTGTCTTACTAAAGAAGCTCCCGCTCTTTACTACTCCGGCAATCTTTTGCGTATTGGAAATGGACTCAAGCGGGTTGTCGGATAAGAGTATCATATCTGCGTACTTTCCCTTTGCAATTGTCCCGTAATCTTCTTCTATTCCGAGGAAGCGGACCGGGTTTATGGTAGCCGTTTTCAACGCTTCATGTGGTGTAAGACCTGCCTTCTCAAACATCTCGATCTCCAGATGAACTCCAAGTCCAGGCCAGCATAGTGGGTTCGCTCCGGTATCCGTTCCTGCCAACAATTTCACTCCTGCTTTATGCATGTCTCCAATGATCCTCATATAGTGATCCACCAGTTGTTGGTTCACCTGGATAAACTCCTTTTGACGAAATTTCAAATGGTCGTTTACCTGTGGCGTCCAATATTTTCGCATGTACACAGGAAGGTACCTGAAGTATTGCTGATCCTTCGTCTCCTCCTTTTCAAACCAGGCATTCTTATACCACATCGAAATCGTAGGTGTGTGCCAGGTATCGTTCTGCACAAATGCTTCGAACAACCTGGCCGCTTTTTCGGAATCGTAGGTATCAATGATGCGTTTATTGCGAAATAGATATCGGTCCAGGCGACCTTCGGCACCTCCATAATCAATGGTCCCGTTTCGAATACGTTCTTCCTCTGAGGAGCATTCCAACGGGATATCCAGCAGATGTTCCAGACTGCTTATACCTGAATTTGAAGCCTCCAGGTTGGTGACTGTCTGAGGCACATGACCACAAAACGGGAAGTCAATGGATCGGGCGTATTCGCTCAGCGCAAAGTAGATCGAATCTGGCAGGAGAGAATATATTTTGAGAAAGTCCACACCCGCTTCTTTAAGCGAATCGATCTTTTGGGGCACCTGTTGTACGGAGGGTATACCGATGGATCCATCCCACATGGGATTAGGTCCATCAATTAATGGTCCTGCGGCAAAAATGGCAGGTCCCAGTAACGAGCCATTGGCCATCTTCTCTTTCCAGTCATTTACTACTTTCAATGAGCCGGCCATGTCCCGAATTCCGGTAACTCCGTACATCACGAAAAGAGGCATCAGCAGGTCCCTGCTACTTTGGTCGGGTCTCATCCTCCACATCTCAGGATCATCCGGGTGTGCATGCATGTCCCACAGGCCGGGAATTAAATATTTACCACTCCCATCCACCCTGAATGCAGCCTTCACCAAATCCGGGTTTGATGGTCTGACTTCTTCAATCCGATCACCCTTGATCAGGACATCCATTCCAGGGGTAATGCTGCCACTCTCAACATCAACAATGTTGACATTAAGGATCGCCAGATTTGGCTCTTTGTGATTTTGGGCAGCTACCTGGAAAATGAAAAGGGGAATTAAAAGAAGAATGGAAAGTTTCCTCATAGTTCAGATTTTTGACATATTTAACCGGGCTGAAGTTACAACCTCTCGGGAAAATGATGAATTAGCAGGTCAGGAATTCTATGGCTGCCTTTTAAATAGACTATTCAACCAGACTGACTCATTAACCATTACCCTCCATCTCCCGCTCTGCCACGATAAGAAATTCGATCAGGAGCGTCAGGTCCACTACCCGTTCCTCAAAATCCAAAGGCAAAGTCTCGTGCTCACACTCCAGGTATTTCATGAAAATGGTAACGAGATGATTTTTGAGTTGCGTAGGGTGCGAGGAAAACAACAAGTGATCAAGCTTCAGCACCATTTTCCGGGTGACCAGTGTGTGGTCGGGAAGTTCGATTGTTTTCATATTACGTTAATTTATTATCTATATAATGACATTACTTAACGTTTACCAAAACTTAGAAAGGATAATTAATCAACTAATTAGGTTAACTAATTAAGTTTCAAGGCTAATACACAAGCCTTGGCTAAAAAGAAATTAAATAGGATAAAGGCAGTACTTGCCGATTTAGAGATTACCAGCACTCAGCTGGCAGTTGCTTTGGGTAAGAATACCGTTTCCGTTTCCCGGTGGTGTACCAACGAATCCCAACCTTCCCTGGAAACCCTTTTCGATATCGCCGATTTTCTGAAGGTGGACGTTGCGGAGTTATTGGTGAGAAAATAGGTACGAGCTGAAAGCTCGCACTCAATGTCGTTAAGTTAAGGATATTCAAATCCCTTTAGAGTTAGTTATTTTATGCCTTCGCCTGGATGAGGTACATGATCTGGGGTAGGATCTTTGAGGTCTGATCATTTCTATTCTCTTTCTAAGTAGTTCTATAATTA
>JAVKDB010000022.1:0-421379 GCA_040222475.1 Cyclobacteriaceae bacterium
TAAAAGATGTTTTGACACAAATAAACTGATAACAGGCACTAAGCTCCATCGGCTTACTTAGTTGTTTGCAAAGAACATCTGGAACAGATGCTTTTGAGATATTTGAAAGGCTGAGCCGACGGAGCTTAGCTGATCGTTACCTGTCAGAAGTGCCTCGATAACAGATAGTGCTACTTTTTCGTAACTTTAACTTATGGAAGCGAACATGAACCTTTCTTTCTCTCAGATACTAGAACTCGTCAGGAACTTGCCAGGCGAACAGAAGATCAAGATTTCCCGTGAACTTGAGAAGGAAACCATTGGCTCTAAACTGACTGAACTTTTGACTGTCTTTCGAACTGACAAACTTTCCATGAAAGAGATAACGTCAGAAGTTGAACAAGTCAGACAAGACCTTTATGACAAGCGAAGGGCGAACTAAGGTCATCATCGATACCAATATCTGGATTAGCTATCTCATTGGTTATCAACTTGGTGGCTTGACTGAACTTCTTATTTCACAAAAAATAGAACTCATCCTTTCCGAACAACTCAGAGCGGAATTGACAGAAGTAACTGGAAGAAAGAAATTCAAAAAATATTTCAGCAAAGAAAAGGTATCCGAACTTCTGAAACTGATGGACTTTATTGGAACTGACTATGAGGTCATGCAGTATCCAGATGCCTGCAGAGATCCTAAGGATAACTTTTTACTAGGTTTGATTCAAGTTTCCAAAGCTGACTTCCTAGTAACCGGAGATCAGGACTTGTTGGAACTGAACCCATTCGAAGGAACAGAAATTATCGAACCGAACGAGCTACTGAATAAAATAGCCGACAGGTAACAATATGTATGAAGGCATGTGCTTGAGAGCTTTCTACAAACTGCATCTAAACTTGTCCGTTTCGTCTGCCGCCGATAAAGATTTGAGTTTTTTGGAAATTTCAGCTCGCGGGATTTTTTCACTTCAAAGCGCAGTGCTTTCTACAAACTTTGGAAGCACCGGCAGACTTCACAGAATCTTGGTGCTATTAGCCAAGTGTGAGCACACGCCTCATACATAGGCGTTATCAGCAATAATATGGAACAGCATCATGACTTAGAACAACTCAGAAGGTTGTATTTGCAAGGATACCAAGAAGCCTTGGAGCGTGGTAACCATAAACTCCCAACTTACCTTGAGGACTGGAAAGAAACGATGAATGAAATAGAATTCAAATTTTATTCAGATATAAAGTCAATCGGAGTTATGCTTTATCCATACTATCCCGTTGAGGACATTTTCGTTGACTTTGCAAACCCATTCGTCCAAGTTGCTGTATTAATTCAGTACAAAAAATCTAATGTGGAAACCCTGAACAGGAAAGTAGAATACCTTGAAGAGGATGGCTGGACTGTTTATAAGATACCTAGTAAAGCTGTGAGTTTCTCCGCTGAAGATTTACATAAAAGAACTAACCCAAATTCATCTAGTTTGGACGAACTAGAACGAGAGGACTTTATCAACTTCATGAACGACCATTCTGAACAAAATTCCGAGTGTCTGTTATATTCCATCCAAGAAAAGCATTTCAACTGATAACTTGGAAGTTTTGACGTACGTCATACTTCCGAACTCAATTGTTTCCTAAAAAAGAAACTTTTATATTTGGCTCAGCGTTAAATTTTATGACTTGAAGAGATTTGAAGTAAGCTTTCTTGAGGAAGCAGTAAAATTCCTTGATCAATTAGATGAAAAGGCAAGAGAAAAAATTATTTATAATGTCAAGAAGGCTCAAATGTCCAATGATAAAGAGCTTTTCAAAAAGCTAACCAATGATATTTGGGAGTTCAGAACACTTTTCAAGAAGACATATTACCGCTTATTCGCTTTCTGGGACAAGACTAAAAGTACTGAAACACTCGTCTTAACAACTCATGGACTTGTGAAGAAGACAGGCAAAACTCCTAAAGGCGAAATTGAACATGCTGAGCAGATTAGAAAAAGGTATTTTGAAAACAAATAGTTATGGCAGCTTTAAAAACATACACCCTTGACGAAGTAACTGATAAATTTATCGGTCAAAGAGGAACGGCGAAAAGAGAAGCATTCGAATATGAGCTTAAGCTTGATCTTTTAGGAGAAGCTATCAAACGTGCTCGAAAAGAACGAAATCTAACTCAGGAACAACTGGGAGAACTGGTTGGTGTCAAAAAGGCTCAAATTTCCAAATTGGAGAATAGCTTAACTGATGCAAGGTTTGAAACCATAATCAAGGTTTTTAAAGCCTTGAACGCAAAAATCAACTTCAACGTAGAACTTCTGAACGAACACATGGAGCTGGCTTAAAAGCTGATAACAGATGTAGCTGTTGCACAACCCCTCCAAAAAGGTGACATTAACGCTTTTTTATAAATTCGTTACTTGAAAAAATAGATTAAGGAAGTTTTGGGTTTTGGTTGGAAAATGACCAATTCAGGGCTCTCTTATGGAATATCAGCATCAAAATCCAAAGAAAAGACCCCTCTAAGCCAAAAGACACCTCACCTCTCTGCGGTTGATCTACTTTCAGTTCATATTTCAGGTATTTCTTCAGGTTGTAAGCAAGAGGATTTAGAATATCAATTCATAGCCTTTGATTCAATAGATTCCATTGACATTTCAGATATTTCAAAAGCTTATGAACATGACATCTTTTGTCAGGTGGACTTGGAGGTTCAATAGCTCCTATTCAAAAAAAGGATGAATCTCAACGTATGCCAGATTCATCCTTTCACTTTCAAACCCACTATTCTATTTGCTGAATTTAATAGTATACACTCCTCCTAAACCATTACTTCTTTCGCCCTCTGATGTGGAGGTAAACATTAATGTAAGTTCCGTTTCAGTGATCTCAACATCAATCATTAACCCATTTTCCAATTCTACCGAGTTCGAGGTATCACCTTCATTTAAAGTCCAGGTGCCGGAAGTGCCGAACCATACCACCCCATTGTTTACAGTATAAGAACCTCCATCTTTCTGATCATTTACTGTAAAAGAAAGTGTAAACCCTGGATAATATGAGCTCAAATCTCCACCTGGTCCTCGTTTGTAACGAGGATTCCTAAAACCAAGCGTTTTCAACGCGCAAATTCAATATTTACCAGCCCCTTTGCCAGCATAATCCATTTAAATAAAAGGAACAAATCATGGGCCTTAAGCAGCATTGCAAATGCTCTACATAAATCATCCTCGTTGCAAACGAGGACGAGAAAGTGAGATGCCGCCTCATAAAAAAAGTTTGAGAAATCTAGTAACAATTCACAAGGCCGTGCATCAAAAGGGAAATTTTAAAATCAATAGCCATGAAAACAAAAGCATTATTCTTTTTCTTTTTGTTAATCTCTGTTTTAAACTCACAAGCGCAATCGGCCTTTCAGGTGGTAGTGAAAGGGAAGGGGGAACCTATTTTGCTGTTTCCTGGGTTCGGTTGTACAGGCGAAGTATGGAACGAGGCTGTGGCAGAACTTTCCAAAACACATCAGTGCCACATCTTTACGTTTGCTGGATTTGGCAATTTACCACCGGTAGAAATGCCCTGGTTATCTAAAATTAAAGACGGTGTGATCGCGTATGTCAAAGAGAACAAATTGGAAAAGCCAACGTTGCTTGGGCATAGTTTAGGCGGTACGCTGAGCTTGTGGCTGGCCTCTGTTGAGCCTGATATGTTCAAAAAAATAATTGTGGTGGATGCGCTTCCCGCTTCTGCTGCATTGATGATCCCCAATTACAATGGGGAGGCGATTGCATACGACAATCCGCAAAGCACGATGATGCTGGGCATGGACAGTGCTTCGTTTATAGCTATGAATGCGCAGGCGGTTCCGTATATGTGCAAAAATTTGGAGAAACAAAAAGTGTTGATTGATTGGATGAACAAGGCCGATAGAAAAACATACGTATATGGGTATATCGATATGCTTAACTTGGATTTACGCAAGGAGATTTCAAAAATTAAAATTCCCGTGATTGTGCTAGCTGCGGCCAACCCGGATAAGGTTACGGTAGAAAAAACGTATACGGCTCAATACGAAAAATTACCATCGACTGTAATACATTATGCGGAAAATTCTGCTCACTTCGTGATGTATGACCAACCAAAGTGGTTTATGGAAAAGATAAGTGGAAATATCAGGTAAGGTGAACAAACAAGCGCAGTTCACTGAATTGTTTGACAAGCACTACACAAAAGTATTCAGTCTGTGCAAAGGATATTTTAACGGCAATGATACACTGGCTTCTGACTCGGCTCAAGAAGTCTTTATAAAAATATGGGAGTCACTGGATTCATTTAGAGGGGAATCGAACATCAGCACGTGGATTTATCGGATTTCTGTGAACACGTGCCTGCTCTATCTGCGCAAACAGTCTACAAAAAAAGAAAAGACAACTTCAGTTTTTCCGCCCATCGCGACAGAGCAATATTCACTTGAAGAAGAAGAAAAACTACAGAAAATGTACGGGTGCATTCAAAAGCTTGAGGAGAAGGAAAAGATGATAACGTTGATGATGTTGGAAGGAATTGGCTACAAAGAAATTTCTGAAGTAGTAGGTATCACTGAAGAGGCTCTACGCGTAAGGATTCATAGAATTAAAAAGAATTTAACTCAATGTGTGCAACATGGAAAAATTTGATGAACTACAAACGATTTGGAACAAACAGTCGAATAATGTTGGCAAGACTTCCGCAGAGAAGTTGATGAAGAAAGGAGAAGCTCATATTAAAAAAGTACGGGCGGGTCATTGGGGCACTATCACGATTATTTCTGTTTTGGCTATTGTATTGATTGGCTATTTTTTTTGGATGAAGGCATATCAAAAGAATGGTTTAACGATCGGACTTACTCTTATGATAGTGGTCATGATTGTGCGAGTACTTTTGGAATGGATGAGCGCGATTCGATTTAGAAGCATCCTGCCGGACATCCCTTTAGCTGAGTTTAGCGCGAAGATGCAGTTGTACTACGAATGGAGGAAAAAAATTCATACCATATTCATCCCCATCATTTATACTTTATACATGATGGGGTTTACCCTGTTGCTTCCCTCTTTCAAAGCCAATCTATCACATGGAATGTATCTTTATTGCGTGATAAGCGGTTATGGTTTTTTAACTCTCTTTGGCTTATTTCTGATCAGGCTTTTAAGGAAAGAGATGAAGTTGTTAAAGTTTTTAAAGGGGTTGAATTAGGGATTTCTCCGCACCTCTTACTATTTAATCACCTGCAAGCGCAAACTTTGGTGTCCAAAGTAACGATCAGTGGTGTATTATTTTATTTGGGAAGATGGAAACGCTAAAGATGTTGAAATGATTGATTACCACTGAATAAGGAATAGAATGGTAAAACTTCGGAACAACTGCGAAATTTTGGCTTGGACTTCAAGATGATTTCGATCTTGAAGAAGAATTACAATCGAAGACTGAAGAATTTGAAGCAATTGAAAAAGCGACGAAAGCCCAACAGTGAGGATCACACTCCACCTAAGCCGGTTGTCCATGGATCGCATATCCCCTGGAATCCTTGTTCTACCCAACTAGTCCTCGTTTGTAACGAGGATTCTTAAACCAGGCGATTTCAACGATACTTCCCACGAATCATACGCTTGAAACTGACCTGCAAATCCGCTAGATTGTTACTAAAATGGCATTGAGCACGTGCCATATCTAAGCATTAGACATAATGAAAAAGAACATTCTCATCGTATTCCTATTTGCATACTGTATTGCCTGCAATTCTGATGAACAGGAAAAGGTTGAAAGTCAGCAGGTCGATCAGGAGATTGAAATCGCATTTGACAAAGCGAAGTGGAAGACCAAAGAGGGCAAAAGCTATCCTTTCAGAGAAAAAATGCTTAACGGAGTAGTTTACAATGACACGATAAGAACATTAAATAAAACGCAGCTGATTGAACTCCCTGGTGAGCCTGATTACATCAGAGAGTGACATTTATACTACCGAATAAGTGAGACCCGAGTTGGGAGCTGGACTGTAAAAACGAAAACGATGGTTGTCAAACTAATCGAGGACCGTACCATCGAATGGATCAAAATCCACAATTAGGAGAGTGAAAGGAGCCATAAAGTCCCTTACTGTTGACAGATACTTAAGTCCCATCAGAGATCAGCTGATTGGCATGGTTGACCCTGGAGCGAAGGTCATTGAATTTGGGTGCGGGAATGGCGATCTCCTATGCAGGATGGCTCAAAAAATTGAGATTGGAACTGGTATTGACAGCTCAGTGCCCCTGATTGATTACGCCAACAAAAAAAAGCAAAGCCAGGACTTTTCAAACATTAATTTCGAAGTAAAGGATTTGTGTTTGGGCTATTCCTCAGAAAAGAAATATGACTTTGCCATAGCAAGCCTGCTGTTGCATGTGCTTCCCATGAACTGCTCCCTGGAGTTGTTGAACAAAATGATCAGTATTTCAGATGCTGTTCTGATTTGTGAATTCAGCAAGCCGGAGAATTTGAAGCAGCATTTCCTTCTCTGGCTTGACCAGCGCTTCACCCCCCACTATAAACATTTCAAAGCTTTTAAATCCTCCAATTATTCGGAAGGAATTTTCGAAAGAATAAGTAATATCACCGTAACTACCCATGACACTTTTGACCCGGTCATTAAGATATATGAAGTAGTCAGTAAAGGAAGTTAGTTGCCATTATGAGATAAAGTCATGGACCCCATTGAAATAAAAACTTTTCTATCCGGCATTCATCCGGTCAAAGACACAACTCTTGATGCGTATATCTCTCATTGGAGAGATCATCAAACGCCGAAGAAAACCATCATGACGTCACCAGGTGAAACAGAACGGTACATTTATTATGTGCAAGAAGGTATCCAAAAATCCTACTACCACAATGGAGATAAACAGCACATCATTGCCTTTGCGTATGCACCCTCCTTCAGCGGGATTCCTGAATCTTTCTTCACTCAGACCCCTTCGCGGTACTTTCTGGAGACCATCAGCGACAGTCAATTCCTGCGGATCTCCCATGGAAAGCATCAACAACTAATGGAAGAGTACCGGGAAATAGAAACCCTGTTTCGCAAAGCCACTGAACAATTTCTTGACGGTTTCATTCAACGCCATCATGAATTGATGGCTTTTGATATTGAGACACGTTTCAAAAATTTTGCAAAAAGAAGTCCGCACCTGTTGGGGCTGATTTCACAAAAGGACCTGGCGTCCTACCTTCGGATTGAATCATCCAATTTCAGTAAGTTGATGAACAGCATGCGCATCTGAAATCCTGGTATAAACCAGGAACAAATCCAATCTGAATTAAGAACTTTGCTTTTAATAACAAAAAGTAATGAACCGGATCGAAGAACTGGATAAAATCACACAGGAATTCACAAAGCACTTCGGCTCGCTTTCAACAGAAGAGCTAAACTGGAAACCGAATGCAAAAGCATGGAGTATTGCTCAGAATATAGATCACCTCATGGTCATTAACCGGTCATACTTCCCGATTTTGGAAAAACTCAGAACCGGAACGTACGAACCTCCATTTATGGCGAAATTTGGTTTTCTGGTATCCTTTTTTGGAAAGACAATCCTGAAAGCTTCCTCACCGGATCGTCGGAAAAGAATGAAGACCTTTCCGATATGGGAGCCGGACCAAAGTACTCTTCCTGGTAACATCCCGGATCTGTTTGCCGGACATCAGGATGAATTGAAAAGGGAAATGATTGCATGCTCTGAACTGCTCATAAAAAACACGATCATTTCCACGCCCGCAAACAAAAATATTGTATATCGACTCGAAACCGCCTTCGATATCATTGTTGGTCATGAGCAACGTCACCTGGCTCAATCTCTGGAATCACCGGAGTTATTAAAAAAATCCCGGGTTTCGGTATGACATTTCCGGCCGAAAGCAGACTTATTTTCTGATTTTTAGTTGTGAAATTCACAACCTGCAAACGTTTCCGTTTAGATGAGCTCTAAATTTCATTAGTAGCAACGGCATAATCGAGTCAAATCCTTAAAATTCAGTCAGAAAGACACTAGTTTCCATTCCTCATTAAAACAAATAAAGCAATGGAACAACTCACAAAATTATTCACCGGGATCGCACTCGTGCTATTCCTTGTCGGATGTCAGGAAGAAGAACCCAAACATGAACTTGAACTGGCCCAGGAGAGCATTCAGGTAGTCGATGTAACCAGCCACACCGGAGAACCCTTTTCAACCGGAAAGAAAAGTGAAGCAGGAAAATACACCCCGGGTCCCGGAGGTGGAGTAATGATGCAGGCATTTTACTGGGATGTGCCCGCCGGAGGAACCTGGTGGGGAGTCGTTGAAGGGAAGGTATATGACTGGTCAGAAGCCGGAATCGAATCGATCTGGCTCCCCCCTGCATCCAAAGCACAGAACGGTGCTTTCTCCATGGGTTATGATCCCACTGATTATTTTGATTTTGGAGATTATAACCAAAATGGCACCATCGAAACCCGCTTTGGTTCACGATCAGAGTTACAATCACTCATCGACGAAGCACATGCAGAAGATATGCAGGTGTACGCCGATATTGTACTCAACCATAACAGTGGTGGTCAGTACGAATACAATCAATATACCAGCGACAGTACCTGGACGGACTTCTCCGGAGTAGCTTCCGGTAAATTCATGCGATCTCAGCATGATTTTCATCCAAACTGGGTACATGCAAATGATGCCGGAGTTTTCGGCGGTTTCCCTGACCTGTGTCATGACGTGCCGTATGTACAGGACTGGCTTTGGAATAATGCAGGCAGTGTAGGTAAATATTATCGGGACTCCCTCGGTTTCGACGGCTGGAGATTTGATTATGTAAAAGGATTTGACGCAGGAGTGGTTGCCGCATGGAACAATGCCGTAGGCGGTTTCTCTGTTGGCGAATATTGGGATTCCAACGTCAACTTATTGGAGTCATGGGCAAATGGTGCCAACAGCAGCGTATTTGATTTTGCCTGCTATTACAAGATGAATGATGCCTTCGACGGAAACAACCTCAACCTGCTAAATGATGACATGATGTGGAAACGCAATCCGTTCAAAGCAGTGACTTTTGTGACCAATCATGACACGGATGAAATCTGGAAAAAAATGCTTGCCTATTCCTACATCCTGACCCATGAAGGATATCCGACCATATTCTACAGGGACTATGAGGATTGGCTGGATAAGGCAAAGTTGAATAACCTTATCTGGATACATAACAATAAGGCAACCGGAACAACCAGTATTCTTTATTCAGATAATGACGAGTACATCGCACGGAGAAACGGCTACAATGGAAACCCGGGATTAATTGTTTACATCAACAACTCTGCAAACTGGCAGGAGCGCTGGGTACCAACCAACTGGAACAATACTCAGATTAAGGATTTCACAGGGAACTCCGGATGGTATCCCGTCACCCAGGGAGGTGGCTGGGTAAAAATCCAGGTACCACCTGACAGTTACAGCATTTGGTCTCCAAATATTTAAATTTAAAAATGGCTGTCTATAAAGGCAGCCATTTTTTACTTTCTTCTAAAAAAATCTCATTGACTGATCAAAACTGACATATCGTGCCTAATCAACCGGTTTAATCAGTTTCCCATCTTTCATCACCAGCTGAATCTTGTACAGATCAGCGATTTCCTTTACGGGGTTTCCTTTCACCACAATCAGATCAGCAAGGAATCCAACCTTTAGCTGTCCCAGTTCTTTTAATCCAAATACTTTGGCGTTCACGGAAGTAACAGATCGGAGCACGTCAAGAGGCTTCATTCCATAATCCACCATCAACTCCAGTTCTCGTACGTTTTCCCCATGCTCAAATACTCCAACATCCCCACCTGCCACTATAGTTACACCACTTTTCAGAGCCCGCTTAAACATGGCCTTTTTGTCCCTGATTGCCTGAGTTTCTGTTTCGTCCTTTCCATCCCACCCTTCGAAGTATTGCTGAATGGCATGGGTGGCTGCAAGTGTCGGGCAAAGCGCTGTTCCTCGTTCCTTCATCAAAGCAAGCACTTCGTCAGATGCATCAGAACCGTGTTCGATGGTTTTCACTCCGGCCAGTGTGGCTCTTCTAATGCCTTCATTGGTACTCGCATGCGCCACCACATCCCGACCGCTGCTTGCTGCAGTTTTGACAATTAACTCCAGCTCTTCAACTGAAAAGGTTGGTCTGGCTTCTCGGTTGGGTCCCCAACGATAGTCCGCATATACTTTGACAAAGTCAGCACCCTTTCCTATTTGGTCTCTTACAACTGTTTGAAGGTTAGATCCATCGGCAGGTTCAGCTCCCAGGGGAACATCAAAATCGGGGTGAAATCCTTTTGGTCCGTAACTTCCGGTCGCAACAATTGCTCTGCCCGCCACTAACATTCGCGGGCCTTCTATGATCCCGAGTTCGATGCTTTGCTTGATGCCCACATCAGCATATCCGGCACCTTCGGATCCCAGATCACGAATAGTGGTAAACCCGGCTTTCAAATTTTTAGTTGCCATTTGTGCCCCCCGAATGGCTCGCAGACTTCTGGATTCTTTCAGCACCTGATCGTTCCAGACCGTCTGGTTGTAGGGATACAACAATACATGCGAATGACCTTCTATCATTCCGGGCATCAACGTAGCATCGGAGAAATTGATCGTTGTATCCGCGTTATTGGAGAGTTTGTCAGCAGGCCCGACTTCAAGAATCCTGTTGCCTTCCAAAACCACACCCCAACCGTTCTGCATTGCTGTACCGTCAAAAAGCCAGTCAGCAGTAATTCGAATTCTTTGACCATCTGCATCAGGAATGAAAATGACACAGAAAAGGAAAAGCAGCAGAGAAAATCTCATATCATTGGTTTCTGACTAAGATATGACAAAAAGTATATCAGATAGAGCTATCAATCAGTTTGCCACCCTGATAAATAAAAAAAGCCCTGTCCGGAATTAGCGGACAAGGCTCATATTATTGCTAACAAACTAATTCTTAATTATCTGTCTTTTTAACGGATATCGTTTTCAGTGCATTTTCACGATTTATTTTTCCACTGTCAAAATCCATCAGTGTACCTGCCTTAATGCTAAGCTCAATACTCTTTGGCATATCACAGCCCTTACATTCGGTCAATCGTACCTTAAACATGAGCATTTCTGAAGGCTTCAGGCTTTTGACTGTTCGGCCATAGTCCAGCATATTTTCTTTGAATGACCGCTCAAATTCCGGATACATCGCTGTTACCCTGCTGTCGCGCTCTTCTCTGGTCAGTCCGCTCTCTCCTGTTGTTTGAATGATGTGTCTTCCATTTTCTTCTCTGGAAGAATACACCCGCATGCTAAAGATGGCTCCCAGTCCGGCAAGTCTTTCGTAATTAATATTTCTACTGGATGAATAATAGGTGGATGAAAGATCCTCCTCGTAGAGTCGGGAAAAAATACTGGAGAAGAGTTCCAGGTCTCGTTCCTTTGATTCATCCCCGGTGTCCGTAAAGTTGATCTTCTTTATCGTTTCTTCCCGACTCGCTTTACCTGACTTATAAGCAATCAGGTCACTTTTCAGAATTTCGGCAGTTTTTCCTGACCCTTTGTCTGACCGGAGGTTACTTCCGCTTACCCATATTTGATTATTCGATCGTTTGACATTGACCATAATTTTGTCGGTCGGCTTTAGCTGACCTATAAGGTCTGCATAGTCCACCAGAAAAAGAGTCATTTGATCTTTTAACTGTTCTTCTACTTTCTTCATCTGATCTTCATACTCCTTTTTCTCTTTTGCAACCTTTTCATCATTAGTAAGGCTTTTATCAGATTTGGGAGCTGACTGGATACTGCCTGAAGAGTAAGTAGATCTTCCTTCTATAACTGCAATACCTTCAACTGATCTGGCTGTATATATCAGCGAATTCTGAGGCAGACTGAAAATTACGCCGTACTCCGGGATGTAGTTACTTTCAATACTCCTGGAAATGGAAAAGATGTTTCGGTCGTTATTCGACAATGTTCCCAGTATGTTTTCCGCAATTTTTAAATCACGTTCCATTCGCTCCTGGTCTATCTGACCAAAAGTAATTGTACTTGTCAGCATGAGGGCAGGTACCAGTCCAAAAAGTGCTTTATTTATCATTTTCATAGTTCTTCTTTTTAATCGGGAAGTCGCCTCCCCTAAATCCTTTAATTCAGTTTCTGCTATCTCGTTTATTCTTCGCTTGTACGATAGGTGTCAGGGCCGTCTTCCACATTGTTTGCAACCTGGCTAATAGCCGTTTCAATCACATTCAGATCATTTTGTCGTTGCCTTTCAAGAAAAAGTGCAAAATCTGCCATCATATCATCCATGTATTTTTTTTGATCACGTGTGGCCACTTCCATTAGTCCCAGAATAATATCTCTGTTTTCCAGCTTAATCTGACTCACATATTCGTCGATCACATCACCGTCAGGTTTATAATTAACCAATTGATTCTTTCCTGAGTTTTTTCTAAGTTGTCGTGTTTCATCCTCAACCTGGTTGATCTTATTGATAATATGCTCGTTATTGGAAGCAAGTGCATCCTGCATCCATGCTTTTATGTTTTCTTCACTTACCTCTCCCACATTTGGCTGAACAGTATTCTGATCAAAGCTGATTTGAAATCCACTTTCCTGCCAACCAATATTCATTTTAGTGAAATACCCGGTCAAAATGAGTAACGTAATGCTGGCTGCTATTGCCATCGTTGATCGGAGGAAGTTATTGAAACTGCCACCACCTCTCGACACAACCACAGTAGCTGAATCTTCAAAGACGAAAGAAGGCGTGACCACTTCTTTCTCTTCGAGCTTTCCCATGATCTTCCGGACAGACCGGACATCTTCCAGTTCCTGCTTTGCTTCAGGGTGTGCCTCCAGATATGACTCGACTTTTATCTGCTCCTCTTTCGACAACTCCTCGTAGAGGTAAGCTGTCAATGTTGCTTCATCTGGTTTATAATTCATAATAGACAGTTTCTTTAGTAATATTCTTTCTTTCCAAAATCTCCTTTAAACTCTTCAATCCTCTGTAGAGTCTTGTTTTTACCGTATTTTCAGATGCATCCAGGGCTTCTGCTATTTCGGTAAATTTCAATCCTTCGTACTCTTTCATAATCACTACCGTCCGCTGATCCTCTGATAACTCTCCCAGTGCCGAAAGCAGAATCTGCTCAAGCTCCAGTTGCTGGAAGTTCTTCTCCGGATTAAAATAATTGCCCTTTGCTTCTCCTGCCTCTGCCTGATGTTCGGTGTTATCATCATTTGTTATGGTCAGCGATATGGTCTTGTCCCGCTTAATTCTTCTTCCTTCTTCATAGCAAAAATTTGTTGCTATGCGGTAGAGCCATGGCTTGAATCGATCAACCTCTTTCAGCTTCGCGATGTTCCGAAACATGGCTATGAAGGTCTTCTGAGAAATCTCAGTGGCTGCATCATTATCCGAGCAATATTTCAGCACGTAATTGAAAATTCTTTTGTACCACAAGCTCACCAGTTGGTTCAACGCCTTTTCATCTCCCTTCCGGGCTTTCTCTATGAGAGTGTCGGCATGCAGCATGGCAATATCTAATAAACTTTCTGCATGCATCTAATTTACTCTTTTGTTCAGGTCAGGTTTTTTTGGATCATACATTCGAATAACAAATTAGCTTCACCTTTATGATGTCCTGCTTAAAGAAAAAGTTTTACTCTTTTCAAAAAAAGGCAGAAAAAGATGTTTTTACCTGAAAAAAGGCATAAAAAACCCGTCCCACTGATGCGGAACGGGCTGGTTTAGGTATAAGGTAATATTATTCCTTTACAATTTTTCGAACAAACTGTTTCCCGCCAGAGCTAATTTGAATCATGTAAATACCTGATTCAAGCTGACTGACATCAACTTTATTGTTCAATAATTTCCCTTCGGAAACCTTTTGTCCCATCAAATTAGTAATTCTGAAAGACACTTCCTCACGGGAGGTGGCGATATTCAAAATATTTCCAACCGGATTCGGATAGATTTCAAAACTCACCGGAGTTCCTTCCGAAGTAGTTGCGAAAGAAAAAGAAGTAGTTGCTCCTCCAACACAGAAGCTGGTTGTCTGGCTCGAACCAAAAGTCCCACCAGAGGCAAGTGTAGTACTGCCATCGGCAAGGTTATATGATCCATTACCATAGGTACAGCACATTCCATCTCCATAAACATCGCTAATCACAAAATCATAGCAGCCAGCAGCTAATGAAACATTTTCAACTAAAGTCGATCCATCTGCCTGCGAGCCGTAGGTTCCTCCTGAAGCAACAACTGTAGCTCCATCAAGAATTTGCCAGCTTGTTTCTTCCGGGTAATCGTCAAAAGTCAAAGTAAGCGCTACATTGACAGTCGGTGCCGCTCCTGCAGTGACAGAAAGATCATCTACCGCGATATCACTTGACCAGCTGGTGCCTGTTGTACCAACAAGTCTCAATTTGACATCTCCACCTGTATAGGCATCCAGGCTGATATTGGCAGTTCCCCATACATTGCCCTGATCTCCGGAAAGTGTCCAGATATTGATCCAAGCAGTTCCATCTGTGGAAGCTTGTGCTGTCAGCGACCCAACACTGGTACCAAACATGTGGTACTGGAAGCTGAAGTCTGCAGTGGTTTCTCCGGTCAAATCGAAACAATCACTTTCCAGTATTGCCGTGGCATTTGCTCCAATCTGCCCGGTACTTCCATTTGTCGACGCTTCAAGGAACATGTACCATGATCCTTCAGCCGCAGCTCCCGGACCAGTACCTGAAGAAGGTGTCCCTCCTGAATCTCTTAACCAGTTTCCATCATCTCCAGACACCTGTGTCCAGCCATCATTCGATTCAAAGCCTTCCCCATAAGGAAGCGTTTCAGTGGTCGTACAGCTAATGCCGCCTGTTCCCTGAGTCGTTACGTTGACCACATTACTTGATGCTGAGATATTTCCTGCGGCATCTCTTGCACGGACGCTGAAATCATAATTAGTTGAAGCCGTCAATCCGGTTATGTTCGCTGACGTTCCCGTCACGGTACCCAGATTCGAAGCACCCTGATATACATCGTATCCGGTCACTCCAACATTATCTGTTGAAGCAGTCCAATTCAATGTCAGTGTTGTTTGTGCTACGCTGGACGCTGCAAGATTCGTTGGTGCAGACGGTGCCTGAGTGTCTGCCCCACCTGTTGTGGTTAATGAAAGATCATCAACTGCAATATCACTCGACCAGCCGTTTCCGGTAGTTCCCACTATTCTCAATTTCACGTCTGCTCCGGTGTAAGCATCAAGGTTAACATCTACTGCATTCCATTGATTTCCCTGATTTCCCGAGAGCGTATAAAGTTGTGTCCACACAGCTCCATCATTGGATGCCTGAACAGTGACAGAACCAACGTTTGTTCCATACATGTGATGCTGGAAAGAGAAAGTCGCTCCGGTTGCTCCGGATAAATCGAAACAGTCACTTTCAAGAATTGCAGTTCCATTGCTTCCGATTTGACCTGCACTCCCATTTGTAGAAGCTTCGAGGAATAGATAGAAGCTTCCTTCAGCTCCGGCAGAAGGTCCTGTTCCTGAAGAAGGTGTTCCTCCGGAATCTCTTACCCAGTTTCCATCATCTCCGGTCAACTGGGTCCATCCGTCGTTTGATTCAAATCCTTCAGCGTATGGGAATGTACTGACAGTCGTGGTACATGACAGGCTGACGGTTCCTGTAGTGAAATTCACGGATGCTGAGTAGGCAGAAGTAGTGTTATCCGGACATCTGCTTCTCACCTGTGCTTCATACTGTGTGCCATTTGCCAGTCCTGTCAGATTGGTAGTAGTTCCACTAACTGCGTTAGTAGTCCATGTGGTTGTACCTGTAGGACGGTAACGCACGTCATATGTGGTGCCTGTAACTGAATTCCACCCTAAAGTGGCAGTAGTTGTTCCCACAGCAGAAGCGTTCAATCCTCCTGGGGTTGTTGCATTACACACCGGTGGTGTTCCTGTAACGCCGGTTACAACTAAAGAAAAATTCTGGCTGCCACTGCTTAATGATCCTTTATGAGTAACTGTGATAGTGTAAGACCCGGACGCCCCGAAAACATCCACTCTCTCATAATTATCTACATTGTTATCTCCGGTTCCGTTGGAGTTAACTCCGGTAAGCCTGTATGGGTTGTAAGTTGTTCCTCCCTGTGTTACTCTGATGTCAAGGTCATTGACAAGAACCGGAGTAGTCAGGTTTGCAGTACCAGTGTTAGCAGTACCAGCAGGATCTGTCCAGGAAATGGAAGCCATCAATGGAGTGCTTCCATCAGCATCAACATTTACCGTATATGATGCTCCATTTGATAGTGAAAGCTCATCAACTACAGAACCATTTCCATTATCAGAGATAGCTTCTGCTGCAGCTTTTCCGTTCAAGAGTCCCCATCCAAAAATGGCATCCGGACCAGAGATTCCGGCATCATCGGCCGTGTGAAGTGCTACTCCTTTCAAAGTTGCCGCTCTCATGAAATTACCGTTGACGTTGTTATAGTGCTGCTGAAGAAGGAGCAATGTTCCTGTCACATTAGGTGAAGCCATAGAGGTACCACTTATTGAGTTATAAGCCGCATCACTATTATCATAGGTAGAATACAGTCCTGTTCCGTTTCCGGCAATGTCAGGCTTAATACGATAATCATCTGTTGGTCCTTCACTACTACCACTATTGATAGAAACAGAAATCAATGAACCATCTGCTGCAACATTGGCATCCTGTGCATTAGCTACCACCATAGTGTTTTTAGAGGTAGAATGTCCCGTCAATTTGTCGAAAGACGAATTTCCATCAAGAGGACTGGAATTTGCACTGTTATCATTGCCATCATTACCAGCTGCCACCACCATTAGATAATATGGGGAATTATACTGAAGATTATCCCAATCTCTGGAATCATCAATGTAGGCACCACCATACCATGCCGGAAGTTGCACCTGTCCAAATTGGTTTCTCCACGCAAAGCCGTATGAGTGGTTAGAAATCAACATACCTGCAGCAGCTTCTGTAGTAGCTTCTGCAAGATCATTTGTCCAGTCATGAGTCAGCGCACTTGCCTGAGGAGCCATTCCTTTGGCAGCAGCCTGAAACCCGGATGCTACAATTGTTCCTGTCACGTGCTGTGCATGAAAGCTGTTTCCGTTTAGGGAAGTAACACCATCATTAATAGTTACCCGGTTGTTACCGCCTGCCCCATCAAACTCCTGGTGGGTAGTCCTGGTTGGACCTCCATCCCATACATGGGCAGTCATGTTTTGACCGTCAAGGTTCAATCCTAAAGAACCACCAATATTCAAATGGTCAGCTCTGGTAGATCTGGCCGCATCCACGTTGAAGATGGTGTAATAAACAGGTCGACCATCCGGACTGACGGAAATTAGTTCATCAAAAGAGCCGTCTTCGTTTCGAATGAATGTGTCCCAGCCATTCTGTGCAGCCATTGTTAATGCCTGCTGTTTTTGAGCTTCAGACTTCTGTCTGAATTCTTGTTTAAGTTGTTCTAGTTTAGGTAAATCGTAGGTGTTGCTGATCTTTTGACGCTCTTCTGAAGTCTGCGCAAAAGAGAATGTGGTGGACGCAATAAAGGCAAGCAACATTGCCTTCCAGCGCCACTGGATTTTGTTCATAGTACGTAGTATTATGGTTAATTAATGTGTGAAAAAACATCGGAATTTAAATTTATTTTTTACCGGCCAGCAATAGATTTGGACTTATTTTTCCACATCGAAATATTCATAAAATATTTAGTACGTTTTCAGAATTATATTCTGATTATTTGTATTTTTCATAACCAATATATATTTGATTGAATAATTCAAAGATGAAGATGGATTATCAATTGATAATAAGTAGTAAGAAATCATCCATCGCAAACGTTTGCGACACATGTTGTTTGACAAAAAACTATGACTAAGCTTTTTATCCATTATGGAATTTTACTCACCATTTTGTCCTGTCAGGCGCTAAAAGGCGGAACGGGCTATGGAAGTATGGCCGGTACTACGGGGGTCTTTGAAGGAAATTGTATGCCATCTCCAGGTGTCGCTCCCTGTAAACCCAGACCTGTTTCCACAACTGTATTTATTACCCGCAAAGCGAAGGAATTCGAATGGTCATTGCTTATTGATTCTGTAGTTTCTGACAGCAATGGATTGTATAACATCAGAATTTTTGAAGGCAATTACAGCCTGTTCCTTAGAGACGGGAACAAAATTATCTGTACAGGATATCAATGCGACCCGGAATGCCATTGCTCCCCGGTTACCATTTTTGCTGATTCTGTCAGCCTTATAAACCTTAACCTGGATCATGCAAACTGGTAAAGGGATGATGAAAATCAACCAATAAAGGTCAGTATTTTCATCTATTCCCTATCTTTGCCATTCATTTAACACCCTGCTGAAACAGGATTAAGTTAGTATGGAACATTACATATTGCTCTACTACTGCTATAGCAGTATTGAAGATCCCGAGCTTTTCCGGGATGAACATCATGCACTTTGTCTGGAACTGGGCCTGAGAGGACGAGTTATCGTCGCTGCTGAAGGGCTGAACGGAACGGTTTCCGGAACGCAGGAAGCCTGCGAAAAATACATGAATGCTGTCACAGACGATCCGCGGTTTGCTCACACCGAATTCAAAGTGGATGTTAACGATGCACCGGCTTTTGAGAAATTACATGTCAGAGTGAAACCTGAGATAGTACACTCATCACTTCAGCACATAGATCCAACTCAAAAAACAGGTGGTTATGTGGAACCGGAGGAATTTCAGAAAATTCTTAGAGAAGAAGATGAGGATACCATCATACTGGACGTAAGATCCAATTATGAACACATGGTCGGAAAGTTCAAAAATGCCATAACCCTTGATATTGATAATTTTAGAGATTTTCCTGAAAAAATTGAAGAACTTAAACAGTATAAAGACAAAAAAATCGTCACTTACTGTACAGGAGGAATCAAGTGTGAGAAAGCCAGCGCTTACCTTCTGGAACAGGGGTTTGAGAATGTGCATCAGCTACATGGGGGAATCATCAAGTACGGACTGGAAGCACAGGGAGAAAATTTTGAAGGAAAGTGCTATGTCTTTGACAACCGAATTGTAAAAGACGTCAACACAGTAAACCCAAGCATTACTTCGAGGTGTTACATTACCGGAAAACCTTCAGACCGGATGGTTAACTGTGCAAATCCGCACTGTAATAAACACATTCCAATGACTGAAGAAGGGGCAGAGATTTACAAGGGATGTTGCTGTGAAGAATGCATAAATAACCCGGATACACGGCCCTATGACGGGACAGGGTTTTACCAAAAAAAAATGAACGGGTATAATCCCTATAAAAATTCCAAACGCAGAAAAGAGCAACCAACTGATCAATCAGTTGGTTGATATCATTTTCTTCCCTCACCATTTTATTACATCTATTATCGGAGTAGTTAAGGATTTCATCTGTAACTTTATGAAAAATCCGGCTGCCTTACATGTCCACCAAATATTCAGAAACTGACCTGATATTAAACCCTGATGGAAGCGTTTACCACCTGAGTCTGAAACCAAAAGATGTTTCAGACAAAATCATTGTGGTAGGTGATCCGGGAAGAGTACACAGAGTTTCGGCTTTTTTTGATTCAGTGGATTTTGAAATGAATCGCAGGGAATTCATTACGCACACGGGAAAATACAAAAGGAAACGGCTCACAGTAATCAGTTCCGGAATGGGAACGGATAATATTGAGATTCTCATGCAGGAGCTGGATGCCATTTTCAATATTGACTTAAAAAAACGTGAGCCAAAGCAGAGAAGAAAAAAGCTTCAGATTATCAGGATCGGAACTTCAGGAGCCATACAGGAAGACCTTAAAGTGGGAACGCACCTGGCCACTGAATATGCGTTCGGGCTGGATACATTGATGCATTTCTACAAAGCAAAACACAAGGGAATAGAAAAGAAGCTCAGCCAAAAATTGCAGCAGGCAATTGGGCTGCCTTATGAACCTTACTGTTTCAGAGGATCTGAAAGCTTACTTGAAAAATTCAGAGATTGTATGGTTGTCGGTAATACCGTAACCTGTCCGGGATTCTATGCACCACAGGGCAGAGAGCTCCGAATTCCAATCAGATTTAATGATCTTATAGAAAACCTTCAATATTTCAACGAAGAAGGAGTCTGGCTGACAAATCTTGAAATGGAAACAGCCGGATATTATGCCTTTGGAAGGATGATGGGGCATGAAGTGCTAAGTCTCAATGCAATTTTGGCCAACCGAACAAAAGGCACCTTCTCCAAAGACCCCAATAAAGTCATTGACGGACTTATTAAGAAAGCTCTCGATCGGATTTGATCAAAACACAAATTCTCTTTTTATCAAACGGATGCAACAAAATCAAAATAGTACCCGTTAGGCTATTTGTTTTGTGATTAAAAAACAAATATGGGTAGAACCTTTATCAGCGAGCTGGAAGAGCTTGTGCTTCTTTCAGTTGGCGTGTTACATCCCGAAGCATATGCTTACAGTATACGGCTCGAAATTCGGGAGCAAATCGGGAAGTCTCTTTCGCTGGCATCCGTCCATACGGTACTGTACAGATTGGAAAAAGACGGGATGCTAAAATCTTCACTGGGAGGTCAGAGTGAAAAGCGGGGCGGTCGAAGTAAACGGCTATTCGCACTCACACAAAGCGGAAAAACACGTGTGCAGGAAATTCAAACGATACGTCAGGCGATGTGGGCCAAAATGCAATCGATCTAACTCATGGATTCGGTTCAGCCACCCAAAAGTGCCCAGAAATTCCTGTCATGGTTTTGCCATGATCAGTGGATTGATGAATTGATTGGGGATCTGGATGAAGAATTTAGAGATAATATAAACACCCTGGGGAGGAGAAAGGCAGTACTTAACTATTACAAACAGGTCTTCCTTTTAATCCGTCCTCATATTCTAAAAAAGAAAGAAAAAAATCCGAGTATGTTCAGAAATTACATCAAATCCGCTTACAGAAGTCTGCGCAAAAATAAAATCTATAGCGCCATTAACATTTCAGGACTCACAGTAGGTATCACCTGTTGTTTACTCATTTCCCTCTATGTCCAGGATGAAATGTCGTACGACAAATTCTTTGCCAACAGTGACCGTATTTATCGGGTAGCATTGGAGCGAATCTACCCGACTAACACCCGGTATTTTGGTTCCTCGCCCGTGAACATGGCCCCAACTCTGCTCGAAAATTATCCGGAGGTTGAAGAGGCAGGCAGGCTGCATCGTCTGTTTTTTCAGAACGAGATTCCTGTACAAATCGGTGATAAATCATTCATTGAAGAAAAGTACCTGTTCGCGGATAACAACTTCTTCAGGGTCTTTTCCTTCGAATTCACAGAGGGGAATCCGGAGACCGCTCTGGACGCTTTTAACAAGGTTGTTATCACGGAATCCACTGCAAAACGCTTTTATGGTGATGAACCTGCACTCAACAAAACATATCAAATTGACACTTCGAGTTACATTATTTCCGGAGTAGTTCAGGATGTACCATCCAACTCTCACATGGATTTCGATATTTTGGGGTCCATTGAATCGCTCTCATTTCTCAATGCGGCAGCCGAGAGCAACAGTTGGATTAATCCGTGGCTTTTCACCTATGTCAAATTGAGGGAAGGTGTGAGCCAGAAAAATTTCCAGGCCAAACTTCCGGAAATGGTCCGATCACATGGGATGGCAAGCATTCTCCGTATGTTAAATATTAGTGCAGAAGATTATCCCAACTCCGGAAATGACTTTAAATATTTTCTGCAACCACTGCAGGATATTCATCTCAAATCGAATCTTTCAGTAGAAGTTCAGGCCAATGGAAATATTACCTATGTTTATCTCCTGATTGCAGTAGTTGCTTTTATACTAATCATCACATGCATCAATTTTATCAATCTTGCAACGGCACGCTCTGCAGAAAGAGCAAAAGAAGTTGGTGTGCGAAAGGTTTTGGGCAGTCGAAAGTCTCTATTGGTTCGTCAATTCCTTACGGAAGCCAACATTATTGCGCTCATCGCGCTATTGCTGGCTGTTATTCTGACCTGGCTCGTTCTTCCAAAATTTAGCCTCCTTATTGAAAAAGAATTAAGCATTATGGTACTGGCAAATCCGATGGTTATCATCGGACTTCTTGCGGGTATTCTGCTAATAGGATCTCTTGCCGGGCTCTATCCGGCGCTGGTTATTTCTTCCATTAACTCTGCCCAGGTGCTTAAGGGAAAATATAATACCAGTTCTAAAGGTGTCTGGTTGCGCAATTCACTGATTGTCTTTCAGTTCTTTATTTCCATCACCATGATTTCGGGAATGCTCATGCTCAAAAAGCAGATGACATACATGATGAGCAAAGATCTGGGGTTTAACCAGGAAAACCTCCTCATTATTGACCAGGCTCAGGTTCTTGGGCAAAGACAGCAGGCTTTTAAAAATGAACTACTCAAAATTGACGGCATCAGTAAAGCAACTTATGCATTTGCAATGCCAGGTGATTTTATTGGAAACCTCATAGTCAACTCGGAACTTCCCGACATTCCTCAGGTACGAACCTTTACCGTCTCGGTGGATAATGAATTTATCGAGACACTGGAAATGGAAATCGTGGCGGGTAGAGGATTTTCTACTGACTTCAACGATTCAACCAATATTATAGTCAACGAAACCACTGCATTTCTTTTAGGGTACGATGATGCAATTGGTAAAAAGGTGTTCAATGCAAATTCCGGAAATAATCAGACAGTCGAATTCACCATTATCGGAGTGGTCAAAGACTATCATCATCAGTCATTGCATCAGGAAATCCCGCCAATGATTCTTTTTAACACACCGGATCAGGCCATTCTACCAAGAATTGGAATTAAGGTTGAATCTCAGAATTTAGGATTGTTGAAGGAAATAGAAGAACAATGGAAAAGTTTCGACATTGAACGACCCATTTCTTATTCATTTCTGGATGATCGGCTGGCGAGTCAGTATGATTCAGATCAGAAAATTGGATTGATTTTTTCTCTTTTCACTGCCGTTACAATAATCATGGCCTGCGTCGGTTTATTTGGATTGGCGGCCTATGTTACGCAACAACGTACCAAGGAAATCGGTGTAAGAAAAGTGCTGGGTGCTTCAATTTTTAATATCATTTTTCTCCTGTCGCTCAATTTCACCAAATTGATACTTATCGCGTTTATCTGCTCCCTCCCGCTGGTCTATTTCGGCATGACTGAATGGCTTAACAATTTCGCCTACCATACTTCCATCGACCCTTTTACCCTGGTAGCAGCCGGAATATTAACTGCTCTGCTCGCATGGGTTACCATCAGTTACTATTCCATCAAAATTGCAATTTTGAACCCGGTGAACAGTCTTAGAAGTGAGTAGATAAAATCACCTGCCTGATCAAATAATGCAGGACCTGGTACATTTGCCGGTCCAGGTAAATTGATAAGATCAGTCAGGTATGAAAACAAAAATCTTAATCTATACATTACTACTGCTCACTTTTAGCGGATTTTCTCAAACAACCGACGCACCAGGAGGGATTGAGAATAGTGTGGTTGCCGCAACCGAAATTGATCAATTTCCGGATGCGGAAGCAGTTGTTCTTTTCGATAAAGGAGTGAGTCAATTCTACGAAAACGAAGGATTTAAAATTAGTTTCACAAGAACTCGCCGAATCAAAATTCTTAAAAAATCAGGATATAAATGGGCAGATATAGTCATTCCATTTTATTCAGACGGGTATGGTAAAACTGAAGTTATCAAGAATATCAAAGCGTACACTTATAATTATGAAGATGGTTCAGTGGTAACAACTCCTGTTAATCCTGAAAGTATTTACAGGGAGAAAATCAACGATTACTGGAATAAGATGGTTTTTGCCCTCCCACAGGTTAAAGAAGGTTCCGTAATTGAATACCAGTATGAATTAGAAACTCCTTTTTTGTTCAATCTTCCGGATTGGGAATTTCAAAGCAGAATACCAACATTAATAAGTGAATATGAGGTTGGCATTTTGCCATACTACGAGTATGTGTACATCGCTCAGGGCATGAAAGGCTTTGCGAAATTTAATCAATTTGACAGGCGGTTTTCATCTCAAAATATAGGATACTCAGCCGTTGAAATAAGAGAAAATGTTTTTCAATTCGGCATGGAAAACATACCAGCCTTTGAAAGTGAGGATTACATAACCTCTATTGACGATTATATCATGAAGATTGATTTCCAACTTTCAAAAATCAACTTTATACAGGGAGGCTCCAGAGAAATAATGTCGAATTTCAGCGACATAAGCACTGCATTTATAGAACATGACAGTTATGGTAAGTTTCTCAAAAAAAGCGGTAAAAAAGCAGCTGAACAGGTGGAAGGCATGAACCTTGCCGGAAAGACAGATGCTGAGAAAATAAAAAAGATAGTCGGCCACATGAAAGAGAGCTACAACTGGAATGGTCAAAACAGGAGATACACTTCACAATCTGTGAAAGAATTTATCAACAATAAAAAAGGAAACAGTTCTGAATTAAACCTCTTTCTGACAGCAATGCTCCGGGCTGCAGAAATGGAATCACACCCTGTTTTACTGAGCACAAGATCCAATGGAAAAATAAGAGGTGATTATCCGTTTGAAAGTTCATTCAATTACACTTTGAGCCTGGTCACAACTGAAAATGGAAATATCCTTTTGGATGCTACAGACAGCTTCCTGAAGTTCGACCGAATTCCCTCTAATTGTATAAATGAGAAAGGGCTAATAGTCAGGAAAAATTCGGAAGAATGGATTGATTTGAGATCTGACGTTATTTCAACTGAATCTTATTTCTATGATCTGGAATTCAAGCCTGATGAAGGCTCTCTGAGCGGTTCTTATGAAATCAAATCAACGGAATATCATGGTCGAATCAATCGATCAGGGATTGGTAATAACGTTGAGGGGATTGCTAACTATTTTGACTCCAAAGCAGGAGAGATTAATAATGTGGTGACAGAAAACTATGCAGATATTGACAGTCCGTTTATTATTCGATTTGAAGGTAAATCTGAAGTGGAAAAAATCGGAAATCAATACTACATATTGCCATTTGGAAACTTTCCCGTCAAAGAAAACCCCCTTAAAGCAAAAGACAGAAGCTATCCTGTTGATATGGTTTTTAAATCCCACAAGGAGTTCGTTAGCTCAATTGAGATTCCTGAAGGGTACAAAGTGACTGATTATTTCAAGCCTTATACACTGGAAAATGAACTCATTGAAATTCGATATTCTGTTAATGTCGAAGATAAAAAAATAGTATCCAGGGGAAGTTATGTCTTCAAAAAAGACATTTATCAACCCTCAGAGTACAGTCGGCTCAAATATTATTTCAACGAGATAGTGAAGCTGAATACCAGCCCGATTACACTTGAAAAAAGTAATTAACCTTCCTATATCTTTATGATCCAACAACCTGTTTAAAGTATGAGAGCCGCACTTGTTCTTTCCTGCATGATTCTTTTCAGTTGTTCAAAGCAATCAACAGAATCTCCCCTGACTCAACTTCTGAATCGAAACGCCGAATATAATGAACAAAAAAATCCTTCAGAAGACTCAGTTTACAACCGGCTGCCTTCGATGGCACCTGAAGTTTTTGAGGATCGGTACAACTTCAATCAGGAGTTGTTAAGTGACCTTGGAGCCATCGACCGATCTGCTCTTTCTCCTTCAGACCAAATCTCCTATGACCTGTTCAAATTCATTAAAGAAAATGAGGCCAGAGAATACGAATTCAAAACCCATCTCAACCCCTTGCTTGTAGACTATGGATTTCACATTGGGTTTGTTTTCACTGCTCAATCGTATCAGTTTGACAGCAAGGATTCCTACCAGCATTATATGGATCTTTTGATGGACTTTCCACGCTATGTCAATGAGAACATCGCACTGCTAAAAAAGGGTCTTGAATTGGAAATTTCACAGTCACAAATCATTTTTGACGGGTATGAAATTACGTATGACAATCACATAGTTGACGATCCGACAACAAGCCTTTTTTATCAGCCTTTTGTAAATCTGCCAGACTCCTTTACGGATGAAGAGAAAGAAAACTTAAGAAAGAAGGCTGTCGATGCAGTGACGGACGGAGCGGTGAAAGGATATCAGCTTTTCTCTGAATTCATGACGAATGAATACATACCTAAAACTCGAACCAATATCGGAGCATCCAATCTTCCTGATGGAGATCTTTACTATGAATACCTGATAAAAAAGTTTACCACACTGAACCTGAAACCGGATTCTGTCCACAATCTGGGCTTAAGTGAAGTTGCTCGTATTAAAGGTGAAATGCTGGAAATCATCAATAAAACAGGCTTTGAAGGTTCGTTTTCGGATTTCCTCCAATTCCTTAGGACGGATGAACGATTCTATGCGAAAACACCCGGGGAATTACTCCGTGAAGCTTCCTACATTTCCAAAAAAATGGATGGTGTGTTGCCAAAACTGTTTGGTCGCCTTCCACGGCAGCCTTACACAGTCAATCCTGTTCCGGATCATCTGGCTCCAAAGTACACTGGCGGAAGGTATGTAGGTGCTGATATCTCAAGCACCAATCCCGGACAGTATTGGGTCAATACCTATGCACTGGAAAACCGTCCCCTATATGTTTTGGAAGCACTCTCCTTTCATGAAGCAGTCCCGGGTCATCACCTTCAGGGATCACTGACACAGGAACTGGATCTTCCCGACTTTCGAAAAAATTTGTACTTGTCAGCTTTTGGCGAAGGCTGGGGACTCTATTCTGAATTCCTGGGAAAAGAGGCCGGGTTCTATGCTGATCCATACAGTGATTTCGGAAGACTCACCTATGAAATGTGGCGCGCCTGTCGACTCGTTGTTGATACAGGAATCCATTCATTTGGCTGGACAAGAGAGGAAGCCATGGAGTATATGGCGGCCAATACGGCTCTGTCGTTACATGAAGTTCGAACGGAAGTAGATCGATACATTTCCTGGCCGGGGCAGGCATTGTCCTACAAAATTGGAGAACTAAAGATCAAGGCGCTTCGCAAGAAGGCGGAATCAACATTGGGTGATGATTTTGATGTCCGTGAATTTCATGACCTTGTTCTTTCAGAAGGGACAGTAACACTACCCATTTTAGAGGAAATGGTGAATCGGTATCTGGAAGAGATAAATATTGAATAGATTGTTGACATCAACACGGTTTCATAATTAAGAGCATATAGGTTTTTGAAAGGTTGGAGATTGTTAATTTCATTGCAGAATTTTTGAAAGGTTAAGGGTAACTCGAATATAACCAGACTATTAGTTTCGGAGGTGAACTAAAACTTACAGATTGCCACCATTATTTTGAGTGTGTGGTTGATTTAGATCCTTCACTGCTTTCAGGATGACAGACAGAGGAACCATTCACTGTCAGGATCAGGAATGACGGTTCATTTTTATATTTTACTCACCCAGGTATGTCTTTCAAACTAGCCTGCCTTTCCTCAATCTTCTGTTAAAAACTGTGAGTAAGGATTTCTAACTGACATGACCAGTCCAATACACAGGCATACTCAACGCTCATTATGCCAATAATCCGTTGATGGAAAATTAGGAAGGCTGGATTTCTTTCTGTTGTTTTAGCAGTCATGGGCTTTCTTTCCATTCTTCTTTTGTTCGGGGTATTCCAGGGGGTTCTGCTGGCAGCAGGGCTGTCATTAAATGGCAAATCACAAAGGGTCAGTCATATTTTTCTCATCACATTATTGCTGGTTTGTTCCGGATTTCTTTTTTACCAATACCTGGTTTTCGAACGCATCCCGGAACAAAATCCTCACCTGATCGGAATTTATCTTCCGGTGCTTTATTTATTGCCCCCATTGTTTTGGTTTTATGTCAAATCAGAAACACTCAGACAAAATGAATTTGAATGGAAGTCTTTTTATCATGGAATCCCGTTCCTGCTTACTCTGGCTGTAATGCTTCCATTCTATCTCAGCCCTGCAGAAGAAAAACTGGCAACTCTCTTCAGTCATAGAAGTGTGGGGGAATTATATCCATTCAGAAACCAGCTGATTATTGGAATCTGGATATCAGGAGTAGTATATGGCATCAAATCAATTCGGTTGGCTCATCAACATACTCCCGGAAAAAGAAACTGGATTAAGACATTCATCCACACGTACCTTGTCTTAAACATTGGTTTCCCTGTAGTAATGGTTCTGGTTTATTTCGAAGTACACCGTCACAGAGAAATCATGATTGTTGCCTCAACCCTGTTCTCTTTCTTTATCCACTTTATTGGATTTGCTGCACTTAGAAAATCCACACTTTTTTCAGTTCGTAAAAACTCTTCAATCAGGCGAATGGATCAGGAGGAAAGAACTAAACTAAAAGGGAGGGTTGAGACGCTGCTTGAAGAAGGTGCTTACAGAAGAAATGACTTTTCCATACAGGAATTGAGTGATCAGCTCAGTATCAATTCCAACTACCTTTCTGCAATCATCAATGACGAGTTCAACTGTAGTTTCACTTTTCTGGTCAATTCACATCGAATCCGGGAAGCAGAAAAAATGATTACCAGTGATCAGTTTGCTCATCTTAATTTCCTCGGCATTGCCACCGAAGTAGGTTTTAATAATAAGAACTCATTTACCCGTGCATTCAAACGTCATAAAGGAGTGACACCCTCTGAATTCAGACGAAAGTCAGACAGACTTTGATCCACAATTCATGAATTGTGGCTTTTGACTGAAGATCAACTCTTTCTTTTGATCAGGTTCAAAAATCTTAAAAAATGAAAAACAGATTGATAACAGTCTCTATTGCTCTCTATTGCTTCGCATTGGCAATGGGCCAGGTACCGGTTAAAACAATACCCTTTAGCAATACAACTTATGGGGTTGACATTTCCAGTGACGGGTCGATGATTTTTGTGGCGGGAAAAGACTCAATCGGGTACATTTTGGATAGCAATGGCTCCATCCTGACCCGTCTTACGGGGCATAATCATTCCGTTTCGTCCATCGATTATTTCAAGGAAAAACAGACCGTACTTACAGGTGCTTATGACAACACGGCCATTTTATGGAATACGAATGGAAAACGACTTGCTACACTTTCAGGACACACTAAAGGGGTCATCAGTGTCACACAAAATGAGCGGTTTCTGGCAACAGCCAGCAGAGATCAAACAGTCAAAATATGGAACAGAAACGGAACGCTTCATTGCACATTGACGGATCACACCGGCCAGGTTAATGCCATTGAATTTGTTGATGAAATGGAATGGATAGTGACTGCCAGTTTTGATCAGACAATCAAAATCTGGAATTTTCAAGGTCAGCTTTTGAAAACGATGAAAGGACATGAATCCGGAATTCGTTCGATAGCAATAGCCGTTAAAAGCAGGTTGATTATCGCAGGGCACCAGGATGGAAAAATCTCCATGTTGGATTTCGATGGTAAACTTCTCCTGGTCATTGATGGTCACGGTACAGACGGAGAAGCATACAAAATAGTTAATGAACTGGCTTTTACGGCAACAGGAGAGTATTTCATTTCCTGTGGAGCAGATGGTAAAATCAAAATCCGGACCCAGGAAGGGATCGTGGTTGATGAGGTCAAAGCTGTGATCGATCCTGACGTTTACGTGTCAGGAATTGGCCTCACAGATGAAGTACTCGTATCTTCTCAGGGAGGCAGTGAAGCTTCGGTCAAAATTTGGAATTTTAACAGCTTCAATCTCAAACCATATACCTGCAACAATACAAGCTATGCTTTTTTAAGGCAGACGCTGGGTTCATGGAAGGTGAAAACAAAGGATCGACTTTCCCCTGGAGAATATGAAGAAAACACGGGCAAAGCGATCATCTCTCCTGCCATTGAAGGGTGTGGGATTTCCATTTCATATGAAGGAACCTACAGAAACAAACCATACGCCCGTTCTGTAGGGATTGTTGGAAAAGATTCTGTATCCATTCAAATGGTGGCACTGGATTCCGAGCATGGTTCCTACTCCGTGCTGGAAGGAAGCATTGTGAATGATCAACTGGTCGTTTACTGGTTTCGCGATAAAGAAAAAAAGCGACTTCAGTCAAAATACATCATGACCTTCGCCAATAAAGATGCATTCGAATTCTCCTCCTACCTTTCGCAAGATTATGGTGAAACATGGGCACTGACTCATGAAAGAAAGTACAGCAGGGAATAATTTAGAAATTAAACGTAATTACGTGTGATCTGGAAAGATAATTACCTGTCATGCTGCCTGCCCGTCTGTTCAGGCAGGAGATACGAAGCATCTCATTCCCGAACTGTGATAGTCAACAAGATCCTTCACTGCATTCAGGATGACATTCCTCAAAATCAAGCCGGAAGGCATATTGAAGAACGAAAACAAAGAGAATTAGCTTAAATTAGATGGAAACTCATCCATCAATATCCGCATGCTAATCTCTGACCACAAAAAAGCACGTAACATTTCCTTTCTGATTATTCAGATTGTATTCGGAATACGGCTGATTTATGGAACGATTGATAATGTATTGAGCTGGCAAAGGATGCTCGAATTCAGCGATTTTCTGGAAGGGAATGGATTTCCTTTTCCACTGGAATCGGCCATTATCTCAGTCTGGTTACAGTTTCTTTGTGGGATTAGCTGGATCATCGGCTTTAAAGTGAAATGGACTGCCGCAACAATGGCTTTAAATTTTCTGGTTGCAGTTGTGTTTGTCCACCTCATAAATGGAGACACTTACCTGCAAACCGCACCGGCGCTGCACCTGTTGGTGGTATCTGTCGTGCTTATGCTGACCGGGGGATCTGAGTATGGATTGCGTTCCATAATTGGGGAAAACAGGAAATAATACCTGCAATCCTGGATCCCTCGCTTTGCTCAGGATAGGTGGTGCTTCAATTCTATTACATGTTACGCCTATACTGGCATAGATCCCTCGTTCCTCCCGCCTGAACGGACGGGCTGGCGGATGGGCGGCATTTCGATCCCATTACATGTTTCGTCTATACTGGTCGGGATCCTTCGCTGTGCTCAGGATGGGTGGTATTTCACAACTATTACATGTTACGCCTGTATTGACCACCCACCTCGAACATGGCATGCGTGATTTGGCCAAGTGAACAGTATTTGGAAGCTTCCATCAACGCTTCAAACGTATTTTCGTTCTTCAAAGCAGTCGCCTGTAATTTCTTCAGGATCTCTGCTGATTTATGTGCATTGCCTTTTTGCATGTGCTCCAGATTAGAAATCTGTTGTTTCTTCTCTTTTTCCTCAGCCCGAATGACTTCCGAAGGTGTAATGGTCGGGGACCCTTTCGAAGATAAAAAAGTATTTACACCGATGATTGGAAGCTCACCGGTGTGTTTCTGCATTTCGTAGTACATGGACTCTTCCTGAATCTTGCCACGTTGATACATACTTTCCATTGCTCCAAGTACTCCGCCTCGTTCCGTGATACGATCAAATTCTACCATCACGGCCTCTTCAACCAGATCTGTCAATTCTTCAATGATGAATGATCCCTGCATCGGGTTTTCGTTTTTGGTCAGTCCCAGCTCTTTGTTGATGATCAACTGGATTGCCATTGCACGACGAACGGATTCTTCCGTTGGAGTCGTGATTGCTTCATCGTACGCGTTGGTGTGTAGCGAATTACAATTGTCATAAATCGCATACAAAGCCTGCAGGGTTGTCCGGATATCGTTGAAATCAATTTCCTGCGCATGCAGTGATCGTCCGGAAGTCTGAATATGGTATTTCAGTTTTTGTGCCCGCTCGTTCGCCCCGTATTTCAGTTTCATCGCTTTGGACCAGATACGTCGCGCCACTCGACCGATCACCGCGTATTCAGGGTCTACTCCGTTGGAGAAGAAAAACGAAAGGTTCGGTGCGAAGGCGTTGATATCCATTCCTCTGGAGAGGTAATACTCCACGAAAGTGAACCCATTGGCCAGGGTAAATGCCAGCTGCGAGATCGGGTTGGCTCCTGCCTCGGCAATGTGATATCCTGAGATCGATACGGAATAGAAATTCCGCACATTCTGATCGATGAAGTACTGCTGCACATCACCCATCAATCGCAGGGAAAACTCGGTAGAGAAAATACAGGTATTCTGTGCCTGATCTTCTTTGAGAATGTCTGCCTGAACAGTCCCCCGAACAGAAGAAAGCGCTTTGGCTTTCAATTCATCGTACACATCTTTCGGCAATACCTGATCACCGGACACTCCCAGCAGCATCAGTCCCAGACCGTCGTTTCCTTCCGGCAGATCGCCGTGATACACCGGACGATCAATGTCTTTTCCTTCGTACAGCTTTTCGATTTTTGCCTGTACCTCTTTCTCCAGTCCGTTTTCTTTAATGTACTTTTCGCACTGCTGATCAATGGCTGCATTCATAAAAAATGCACAGATCGTTGCGGCCGGACCATTGATGGTCATGGAAACCGAAGTGGTCGGGTCACACAGGTCGAACCCGGAATACAATTTCTTGGCATCATCCAGCGTACAGATACTCACACCGGAGTTTCCAATTTTTCCGTAGATGTCCGGGCGGTAATCCGGGTCTTCACCATAGAGGGTCACGGAATCGAATGCCGTTGACAATCTTGCTGCAGGCAGTCCCATCGACACGTAGTGGAACCGTCGGTTGGTTCGCTCCGGTCCGCCCTCGCCGGCAAACATTCGGGTCGGATCTTCGCCCTGACGTTTAAATGGAAATACCCCTGCCGTGTAGGGAAATTCTCCCGGCACATTTTCCTGCAGACTCCATTTCAAAATATCTCCCCATGCTTCGAATCGAGGCAGGATCACTTTTGGAATCTTCGTGTGTGAAAGCGATTCGGTGGTCGTTTCCACTTTGAATTCCTTCCCGCGAACTTCATAGGAGTAGAACTCCCCTTCGTAGTTCGCGCGCTTGTCCTGCCATCCTTCCAGAATCCTCAGGTTATGCGGATCCATGTCCAGCTTCAATTCCTCTTTCGCGGCTTCAATCGCTTTTAACGCCTCCTCCTGATCTTTCAATACTTCAGCAGATTTCTCCAGCCCAAACAACTTGTGGGCAATCTCTTTTTGCTGCTCGACCTTTTCATTGTACCCACGAATCGTTTCTGTAATTTCTGAAAGGTATCGGGTACGTTTTGGCGGAATGATGAAGATTTTCTCGCTCATTTCATCCGTGCTGGCGAAAGAAGATTCAAGTTTCGCTCCCGTTTTCTCAGAGATCAGGTTCATCAGCGACAGATACAGCTGATTCATCCCAGGATCATTGAATTGGGAGGCAATGGTCCCAAACACCGGAAGATCTTCGTCTTTGGCATCCCACAACTGATGATTCCGCTGGTATTGCTTTTTCACATCCCGCAATGCATCCAGCGCCCCACGTTTGTCGAATTTGTTCAGGGCAATGATGTCTGCAAAGTCGAGCATGTCGATTTTTTCCAGCTGGGTAGCTGCACCGTATTCAGGCGTCATCACATACAAAGAGGCATCCGAATGATCCGTGATTTCCGTATCGGACTGGCCGATCCCGGAAGTCTCCAGAATGATCAGGTCGAATCCGGCGGCCTTCACTATGTCGATCGCATCCTGCACATATTTTGAAAGTGCCAGGTTGGATTGTCTGGTAGCAAGCGAACGCATGTACACCCGATCACTGAAAATGGCATTCATCCGAATCCGGTCTCCGAGCAGGGCGCCACCGGTCTTTCGCTTGGACGGATCTACAGAAATAACCGCGATGGTTTTACCTTTTTCCGTTGAACCGGGATCTTTGAAATCCATCAGGAACCGACGTACCAGCTCATCAACCAGCGATGATTTTCCGGCACCACCCGTTCCGGTTACACCTAATACCGGCGTGTCCACTTTTAACTTTCGTAATGCTTCAATTTCCGCTTTATGTACTTCCGGATAATTCTCCGCTGCGGATATCATCCGTGCGATTGCTCCATGATCTTTCGCACTGATTTTTTTTACCTGACCGTTCAGGTTTTCCCCTATGGCAAAGTCACTGGTCTTTACCAGGTCGTTGATCATTCCCTGCAATCCCATCGCTCGTCCGTCATCCGGTGAGTAGATTCGTGTGATTCCGTAGTTGTGGAGTTCTTCGATCTCTTCCGGGAGAATGGTTCCTCCGCCCCCGCCAAACAGTTTGATCTGGTCGGCACCCCGCTCTTTCAGCAGGTCATACATGTATTTGAAGTACTCCACGTGCCCGCCCTGATAGCTTGTAATCGCAATCGCCTGCGCATCTTCCTGAATGGCGCAATCCACAATTTCCTGAACGGATCGGTTGTGTCCCAGATGAATCACCTCACAGCCGGTAGACTGAATGATCCGACGCATGATATTGATTGCTGCGTCGTGTCCGTCGAACAGAGAAGCCGCTGTTACGATTCGGATGTGATTCTTGGGTTTATAGATCTCAACTTCAGGGTGCATAGAACGTCGTTTTTTTCAGAGTGCAAATTTACGAAGATCGAAGATCATAATTAACACGCTGCTATTTCGAACGAAGAGTGAAATCTTATTCCTCACATACGCTGCAGATTAGAATATTATGTAGGAGAAAAACTACCAGAACCAAATCCGGTTTTGTTTGAATGTGGAGCGAACGAGTGGCGGTATCTGACAGGATATCCCCGTCATCGGCTGTATCTTTTTCTTGTGCACTGCTCGCCACCAGGGTTGTCATCCTGAGCAAAGCGAAGGATCTATACAAAAAAGAACAATGGACTATCTGAAAAAGGATGCCGCCTCTATCGGGGCTGGGTTGAAAGGGATTTGCTTCGAGCGGATGACAAATGCTTACAAACGTTGAACGGATAGCATTCACCCTGTTGCATAAGGACACATTCGTTTCACACCGTTTTGAGCCAATAAGTTATATTTGGAAGGTATATAACGCGCACTGTGCGTGTTATCGACTCGTTGGCATTCATTCCTCAAACCGCTAATTTTAACTCATGAAGAAAGAACTGATATCCGAACTCTTTTCAAAATTCGAGGAAGCATGCTACAACCTTGATGGATTAGAATGTTGGAGTGCTCGTGAATTACAAGAGGTATTTGCATATAAGGATTGGAGAAATTTCGCAAATGCAATACAAAAGGCTTCAAAGTCGTGCGAAAACTCAGGAGAACGGATTGATGATCATTTCGTTGGTGTCACCAAAATGATCGATATTGGCAAAGGTGGACAAAGAGAAGTAGAGGACATAGCACTAACCAGATATGCTTGTTACCTAGTTGCTCAAAATGGAGATCCAAACAAACCAGAAGTTGCTTTTGCTCAAACATACTTTGCTGTTCAAACAAGGAAACAAGAGCTAATTGAGCAACGATTGTTAGATGTAGCCAGAGTTAATGCTAGAGACAAACTTTCTAAATCTGAAAAGAAACTGTCAGGAATAATCTACGAGAGAGGAGTTGATAACAGAAGTTTTGCAATCATCAGATCAGAAGGAGATAAAGCTCTTTTCGGAGGAAGGACAACTCAATTCATGAAGAATAAGCTAGGTGTACCAAGCAGTCGCCCTCTCGCAGATTTTTTTCCAACCCTATTGATAAAAGCGAAAGATTTTGCAACAGAGTTAACGAGTCATAATGTGACTGATAAAGATTTATCAGGTGACCAAGCAATAACCAAGGAGCATGTGGACAACAACAAAGAAGTTCGTAACATTTTACTTAAGAGAGGTGTAAAACCTGAGGAATTACCACCAGCAGAAGACGTCAAGAAGGTGCAAAGAAGAATTGACAAAACAGAGAGGGAAATTTTAAAAGAAATCAAGAAGGATAGAAAATAACGAAATGCCAACAAACACTAAAATGAATATGCGAACTGAGCTATTTGAAAGGATATTGCGAAATAGAAATTTCACTGCTTCTAGCAACTGGGGCGCATACTCATTTTAGTTGATCGTTAGTAGCCATACCCCGAAGCGCAGAGCCAACAAGAACCTTAGAAATTTGAATAAGCCATCTAACCAACTCGCAAAATTTTTTAAACTTTCGAACATTGTTTTAACCACATTCGCTTTCATCCTAACTCTTGACTTGTTCCTTCCGACCCAAACTTTCGAGACAACAGTAACTGAAAATGAATTCACAAAAGTTAGGAGTCGTGGCGTAACTAAGACATACAACAAGAATGTCACCCTGATTACCGATCATGGTAACATCATGGTGGACAACCGAAATCTTCAAGACTTCACAACGAACCACAGATTTAAACAGAACCCACAACAAGCAATTTTGAACAAGACCCTGCTGTTTGGAATCGGTAAGAAGATTAACATCGTGACTCTTGACTACTTAGAACTGAAGACGACCAAACCTCTGTATTCAGGATTAATTTGGCTAACACTTTTAATTTTCGGATTTGGGTTATTGGTTAGCCTGTCTGGGAACTATTGGATTCAAACCAACATCGGTTCGTTCAATCTGATTCTGGTCATATTTTGGCTAATTATGTTGTTTACAAACCGTGGCGAAATTGGAATGAATGAATATTAAAATCGGCTACTAAAAGACCCTCAAGTTGCTCCCAGCCTCTACTCCGCCAGCGAGAGCATTTTGCTCGTGCTTCTAATCACCCAAACTACCGCTCCACCTCATTCAGGAAGTTGATCAAAAAATAGATGTGATTTGTCATCTCTTTGTTTAGCACTTCATCCTCATGCATTGACAGATCCGGAATTCAACGCGCCCAGGAAGATGATGATTTGCAAATGCAGCAAATGTCGCTGGATGAAAAAAGTCGATTCTATGATGAAACGCTGCTGAGAAAGACCTCCCTTCCGCCAAACACCAACATGTCCGGATAAACCTATTTTATACCAGATAAAAATACGAAATGGTACAGGGTACATTTTCCCTTTAATGTGGATACACTATCATTTGATTTCAAAGAAAATATCTTAGGGAAATCAGGCTGATTTCACAGCTACATTCGATTTGTAAACTATTTTACAATAGAAAGAAAACATCATTTCCCCGGTTCAATCCTAATGAAGCGATTCCATATATTTTTCGTACTTGCTTTATTGCTCTTTCCCAATTTCAACTCCAAAGCGCAGGATTACAAAAGTCAGCGTGCACAAATGATGGTTTTTAATGTAGGATTTAATGGTCTCATTGGAGGGATAGGTGCCGGAATAAATAAAAAGGATAACGAATCATTTGGACAGGCTTTCAAAAAAGGATTACTGGGTGGGGCAATTGGTGGTTTAGTCAGTCACACCGGGCTGACACTGACTCATCAAATCAGAAGCAGGCAATCGATAGCTCTGGCATGGCCGGCCAGATTGACTAATTCTCTCGGAGCTTCAATTATTCAAAATGCAACTGAAAACAAACGACTGCTGGAGCGACTTCACTTCAATTTGTTTATCTCAAGACTGGAGTATTTTCCTTATTCCAAAAAATTCACAGCACGATTGTTTACTTCCTCGATCTACGGAATCGTGGTGACAGGTAAAAATGCACATCTTAATGTTGAAAAATCACTGAAGTCCGGAGTATTGTACTTTGAATCATCTGACGATTTCTCCACATCAATCGGGACAGGCAGAGCTACCGGACAAGTCAGTTCTGTTGGTATGCGGACAGATTTGACTAAAGCAGATCACTTCAATGTATTCTCGCACGAAGTAGCACATATTTTACAATATGACAGAAAAATTGGAGGAAATGCCTTCCTATTGAAATTTAACAAAAAACTCAAAACAGATTACAAAATCTACAATACCTTATCAAAGTATATTTATTTCGACTTCAATGGCCCAATTTTCTATTTTGCTTACAAGGCGCAGGGAACTATTCATAATTGCAATTTTTTCGAACAGGAAGCTGAGCATTACAGCGGGAAAACCTATTACGGTTGTAATTAATAGAGATTAAAAGTGTAGAAATTGGCTTAGAGAGAAAAGAATTATGCGTCTGGCAAAAACCTTTCTCCGTTTTATGTAGTTTATTTACATAACCACCAAAGACCACCATTATGCTAACGCCCGATCTTGTCAAGAATGCAGTTCTTGTTTCATGGTATCAATTGCATGGCAGAAAGTGCCTTCTATTTGACTTTCATGGTACTTTTTCAGAGGATGAAGCAACAGCCGCCATCAAAAGATGGAAAGAAGAGGCTTCCGGACTAAAACCCGGAGAAAAAACCGATCTGATCTGGAATTGTATAGAAATGAAAAAATATACAGGCGGAGCTGCCAGGCTCTGGAAAAATGCCATGGCACAGTTCAAGGACTCGACGGAATTCGTCTGGCTGGTAAGTAGCAATCCTTTCATCAGAATGGGTGCCAAAACGGTCACTTTCCTTTTACCTCTCAAACTTAAAGCGGTAAACTCCATCGACGAAATTCCTGCTCGATAGTCATAACTATCCTTCAAGGGGAGATTTGATGCTCTTTTAGAAGAGAGATTTCTACACAAATACTACGAACAGCAACCTAATCAACACTTTCTCGTAAACCTTTTCCATATTAGTCTTACATTTATGACACTAATACTATGAAAGGAACTCATCTCGGAGAATTTGAGGAATTGATTCTGTTAACAACCGCAGTTGTTGATGGCAATGCCTATACCGTTTCCATCGTGAACGAAGTAGAAAAAAACACGGGCCGGAAGCTTACACTCAGTGCTGTACACACGGCACTGGTCAGACTGGAGAAGAAGGGATTTGTGAATTCCTACATGGGAGGCACTACAACCGAGCGCGGCGGGAGAAGACGCAGGCTGTACAAAATCACTGCTCCCGGATTTCGGACACTCAATGACGCCAGGGAAATTCGGTCTAAAATGTGGGAGCTGATTCCGAAACTAAGTTTTGACATGATCGGATAATGGGAAAAGATCACAAAAAAGGACCCCCGGGATGGGCAGACCGAATCCTTGAATGGTATTGCGCCGACTACTACCTGGAAGAAGTCCAGGGTGATCTCCATGAATGGTTTGCCGAGCAGCAAATCCGTTCACCCCGATGGCTGAGAATGCGCTACTTCATCCTCGTGATTCGGTACTTCTCACTTACCAGGTCTAAATCCTTTCACAAACTCATTAACAACACTAACTATCTATCCATGAAAAATGTATTAATCATCACCTGGAGAAACCTCAAAAAAGATAAACCATCAGGCATTGTACGACTTGCTAACCTGACGTTTGGAATAAGTATTTTCCTGCTGGCCCTCGTTTATGCCAACTACGAACTTAATTACGATCGGTATCATGAAAATGGTGTTGATATCTACCGCCTCGGACAGGATCATGGAGGTGACAAGGCCTGGGCTGCCAGTCCCATCGGAGTTGGGCCCTTTGCGATCGAGAACATTCCTGATGTGAAACGAATGGCCCGCTTTATCCCGGTTCAGGAAACCTGGGTTCAGGTTGAGGAAGAAAAACTGACCGAGAAGCGCGTCTTTTTCGCAGATTCTTCTGCACTGACAATGTTTTCCTATGAGATGATCCAGGGCAATCCCAGGACTGCCCTGACAGACCCTTTCTCCATCGTTATCACCGAAAGCATGGCGAAAAAGTACTTTGGAGATAAGGATCCTATGGGCAAAACAATGCAGCTTCTTGTTGACAGAGGTGATAGCCGTATTGTGACAGGAGTGATGAAAGATGTTCCGGCACAGTCACACCTTCAGTTTGATTTTTTATGCTCCATCTATTCCTATGGTGATGAAGACTATCAGCGGAGCTGGAGAAACTACTTTGTGTACACGTTTATTGAGTCGGAAAAAAATGACCTGGAGAAAATACAGGAGCTTATTGTTGAAGAATTCCGAACGCGCTACCGTGCCGGCGATGATGACTATTTTGCGGCTGTCCTGACTCCACTCCATAACATTCACTTATATACCAGTCAGGAAAAGGACAATGCAGATCATGGAAGCATTTATCATATCTACATTCTCTTTTCGATCGGAACTTTTGTACTTATTATTTCCTGCATCAACTTTATCAATCTGACCGTCATCAATGGACTCGACCGGGCCAGGGAAGTTGGTTTACGAAAAACAGTGGGTGCCTTTCGTCACCAGTTGGTTGTTCAGTTTATGAGTGAAAACATGATCCTTTTGGTCTTCGCAGGATTGTGCAGTGCCCTTTTGCTACTCATTGCAGCTCCTTTTTTCAGAGATCTCTCCGGGCTGAATCTTCCGTTAAACTTCATTTCATCACCTCAAATCCTGATTCCTTTGGTGCTCATTCTGATCGGGCTGGAGCTGATTAGCGGTATTTATCCGGCGGTCCTGCTTTCAGGATTCAGACCTGCAGAAATCATTAAACCAGCCGGATCAGGCTACAGAGGATTGAAAAATATCGGGGTTACTCGCAAGGTATTGATCATTACCCAATTCAGTCTGTCCATGATACTGGTGATCGGATCCATTATCGTTTACAATCAAATGTCCTATTTGAAAAATCAGGACCTGGGTTTCAAAAAAGATCAGATCATGTTGATCAAACTCAATGGAGCCATGCGTGATAAGCTCGAAGCATTCAAAGATGCCATTGCAGGTATACCGGGAGTTACTAATCTGGCCATTTCAGAAGACGTTCCAGGTTATCGAATAAGCATGGAAGGGATGAGGGTTCCTGGAAGTACGGAGGACATTATGAGCAGAATCTTCGGTACCGATGAGCATTTTCTTGAGGCTTATGACATTGAAATGGCGCAGGGAGAATATTTTACGAATGCAGCACCGGATCAAAGGCAGTTCATCATCAATGAGACCATGGCTGCCATGAGTTTTGGTGACCGAAATCCGGTTGGTGAACAATTGATATGGCGAGATACCGGTCGGGTAGTCGGAGTAGTAAAGGATTTTAATTTTCAATCTTTGCACACTGCCGTTGAACCATTGGCTATTACCCGCTATCTGGACATCAATTACGGATTCCTTTCTATTCGATTTAATCCACAATCAACAGACCAGGTGCTTGCAGGAATCGATGAAACCGGCAGGAAAATTTATCCGGATCTTCCGAGAATTGAGACGGAGTTTCTGGATGATCGATTTGGACAACTATACCTGGCTGAGAATCGACTTCAGACCATTGTCTGGTTTTTCTGTCTGGTAACCGTCCTGTTAACAATATCAGGAATTTTCGGAGTGGCGTCTTACAACGCACACAAAAAATCAAAAGAAATTGCGATACGCAAAGTATTGGGTGCAGGCTCTCCGGAAATGATCTGGCAACTTTTAAAGGGGTTTGTTGGACTGCTTATCATTTCACTCCTTATTGGACTGCCGGGAGCCTACTACCTTGTGACCTGGTGGCTGCAGGATTTTGCCTATCAGGTAAATGTAAGTCCGTTCATTTTTATCGGTGCCTCATTCATCATGCTGATCCTGATCTTTGTGAGCTCAGGACTGGTGACCTTCAGAGCAACAAGTGTTAATCCTGCAACGATTCTGAAAAACGAGTAGGTGTTACTTATCCCCCTTTAGAAGGTTTCCAAATAGCAGCATGAAAATCTGTAAAGCAGAATCTCATTTCTGAATCAAAGTCACTTATCTCCCTGATGACGGTCATATGACATCCAGTGGCTTTTAAGGAACTTCAGCCAAAAATATCAGGCATGAAATCACAAAGTCAACATTCAGGCAGTGCGATCTATGGACTGGGCTTCATAGGTGCTGCCATTTATTTTGTCTCGACCTCATCCGGTTTTGGGATGGGAGTATTGGGAGTATTGAAAGCTCTCGTGTGGCCGGCATTTCTGGTCTATGAATTGATGGCACACTTAGGAATGTAAAGCACGAACCAGTCATGTAAACATATGAACCGGGAGATTGAATCAGCGTTTTTAGGATCATCAATTCACCCTGTCATTCATGAAAATTCGTTCATTCGTATTGCTCAGTCTGCTGTTTTCTTTTTGCACATCAAAAAACACGGCCCAGGAATTAACCAATGAGGAAGCACTCGCTGACTTAAATCAGCTGAAGACGAATTTTGAAAGCTATCACTCGGGCTATACCCGCTATACCTCACGTGACAGCCTTAATTATTATTTTGGTGAAGTAGAAAAACGACTCAGCGATTGTTCCACCATTGATTTATACAAAGAAGTTACCTGGATACTCAACAAAATCAGGTGTGGGCACACCCGTGCTTCATTACCTGACCCTGTACAATCAGCTTTCATTGCAGCCAACACATTCCTTCCACTTAGTATCAGCATTCTGAACAACAGGATGTTTGTTGATGGCTCACTTACTGAATCAATAAGCGCAGGGGCAGAAATCTTGTCTATTAATGATATTCCGACAAATAAAATACTCAGAGAAATATACAGTCATCATTCCTCAGACGGATACATCAATTCCAATAAGCACAGATTAACCTCGCGCTACTTTCCCTATTACTTTCAACTGTACCTGGCAGATGGGGCTTCTTCCTATGAATTGCAGCTATCCGACGGAGAAATGGTCAGGATCGATGGAGTAAACCGTGATCAGTTGGAACGCATTCGAAAACCTTCCCCTTCAGCTGCAGAATTGATACTTTCTCATGAAGCGGATTACAGCTACCTGAGAATAGGAAGCTTTGGAAGCTACGCATTGGATAATAATGGATACAACTACACTCGATTTCTAAAGAAGAGTTTTAAAGAACTCAAAGATCGCAATGCGGAAAACCTGATCCTTGACCTTCGTGGAAATGGTGGCGGGAGCGACAATTATGGAGCATTGCTGGTGTCATATCTGCTTGATCAGCCGTTTGGGTACTTTGAACGCATTGAAGTCACAGATGCTTACACCGGCCGTGGAGAAGTTGAGCGTGTCGACAATCGACGGTTAATGCGCTCACATTCCGGACTGGATATTCAGCAGGTGCAGGACGATAATTTTCAGGGCACGCTGTATCTTCTTACAGACGGATGGACTTTTTCAACGGCAGCAGATGTGGTGTCAGTACTGGACAATGCTAACCGATCTGTTATTATCGGTGAGGAAACGGGAGGCGGCAGATTTGGGAATACCAGTGGTGCATCAACAACCCTTCACTTATCCAATTCTAAGATCAGCATCAATCTGCCGATGTGGAAATACACTACCGCGCTGGATGAAAAGAAGGACAATGGCCGGGGAGTGATTCCTGATATACAACTTACTCCAACAATCGAACAGATTCTTACGAAGGAGGATGTTCAGCTCAATTATTGTCTGAGAGAAATAAGGAAAGGGAGGTAGAATCGTTTCAAATCCCCCTAACCCCCTTTGAAAGGGGGAGCTTTGATCAGAATAATCGCCCACTAAAGTTTGCCAATATCTCTATAAAACTATTGAGTCAATAAAGTACGATTTCCAGAAATCCCCTCTGACCCCTTTGAAAAAGGGGGAACTCTAAACCTGAAAGTGAGCGTCTTGTCCATCCCGATCAAAACAAAGGAAAAACTCGATGATTCTGAATCCCCCTTTGAAAGGGGGTGTCCACAAGTAATGTGACTACTTGTAGATTCTAAACGGACGGGGGATTTACAAAAACTCACAAGTTTTATTCCATGTACTTTCTTCCCTACAATAAAAACCTCAAACAGTTTTCCAGAAACCTGAGGAATCAAAGTACTCTTTCTGAGGTACTACTCTGGCAGGAGTTAAGAGCAGGCGGATTAAGAGGCTACAAATTCAACCGTCAAAAACCACTCAATAGATACATCGTTGACTTTTATTGCAAGAAATTGAACCTTGTTATTGAAGTGGATGGAGAAAGTCATTATCATGATTTAGCTCCTGTCAGAGACAGACAAAGGCAACAAATTCTGGAAGACATGGGCGTATCCTTTTTAAGATTTGATGACTGGGATGTTAAAAGGAACATGGCTTTTGTATTAGGGACGATTGATGGGTTCATTGATGATTTCGAAAGTTATTTCCAGAAATCCCCCTGACCCCCTTTGTAAAAGGGGGAACTCTAAACCTGAAAGCGAGTGTCCTGACCATCCCGATCAAAACAAAGGAAAACTCGATGATTCTGAATCCCCCTTGAAAGGGGGTGTCCACAAGTAATGTGACTACTTGTAGATTCTAAACGGACGGGGGATTTGTAAATTGGCAATGAAGCAGGGGCCATCTTCCTTTAGTAAATTCGCTCTTCAAATTTCACATTCCATGATCCAGTACAAAGGAGCCGATATACAAGAACTTTTCTTCCAAAACATCTCCGAAGAAGAGTCAGATACTGAAAAATTCATTAAGAGAAATGAGTTTTCCCCAAGTGAAGAAGAAACATTGAAAAACATCTTTCTGAAGCCCTTTGCACAGGCAATCACAACGTATCAGTTCAAGCACGACATTGACATTGACCTCAATGTCCTCTTTAGTCTCTCAAAAGAAATTTCTCAAAATGATGCTATTGGAGAAACCTATGAAGGGGTTATTTCTCATCTAAAAACAGCTTCTCGTCATCCGAACATCAAACCAGGGGACCTGTTCATCATTCGGTTTCAAAATGTCCTGATGAATAACGAATACTACAATGCATTGGGGATTTATAAAATTGAAAGGAAGGACTCCTTCATCGAGACTTCCTACCTGGGCATGCCTGTACTTGAATTTAAGGAAGGAATTGGAGAAAAGAAGCTGGATAAAGCCTGCCTGATTTTGTTTGATGAAGAGCCTTACACTGTCCTTTCAATCGACAATGGAACCCGCGAAGCAGAATACTGGAATGATTTCACGAACATTGATTACAAAAAAGATCATGTAAATAACACCAATCACTTTCTCCAGATGACCAAAACGTTCATCACGGATCAGTTGCCTGAAGAATATGAACTATCCAGAACGGATCAAATCGATCTTTTGAACCGATCCATTAAGTATTTCAAAAACAATGATGAGTTCAGCCAACAGGAATTTGAAGTGGAGGTATTTGAAGATGCGAATGCCATCGAATCCTTTCGAAATTTCGACAACCAATATCAGGAGGAAATGGATCTGGACCTGGCAGATAACTTCAAAATCGCACAAAATTCAGTAAAAAAGCAGGCTCGAATATTTAAAAGCATCCTGAAACTGGATAAAAATTTTCATGTCTACATTCACGGAAATCGTGAGTTAATTGAAAGGGGCACAGATTCCGACGGGAGGAAGTACTACAAGATTTATTATGAAAATGAAGCATAACTGAAAAGTGCTCATAAAAAGACGAAGAATAAGACTAGTCCAATAACCAGAGCAAGAAGTACGGCTAGCATTACTTTCGAACCCATTTGACGGTTTCTCCTGTCATAGGAATTTTTAAAATGGTCGAAATCATGCTGTTTTCTAATTTGTCCCTTAAACAAATCTCTCCGCGATCTAAAATCTCTCTTCGTCATTCCCTTTCATTTGTGTTCTTAATTTACTCAACAAGCGATAAACTCGCATCTTAACAGCACTTTCACTCATTTCCAATAACGCACTCATTTCTTTAAAACTCTGGTTTTCAAAGTACTTTAACTCAAGCATTCTCAGCTCAGTTTCAGGAAGTTCATCAAGTAGTTTAATTAATAACTCCATGTGCTCCTTACCCGAAATTTCAATTTTTTCGTCCACACAATTGAGTTTGTCTTCTTCAATAACATAGATCTGTTTCTTATTTCTGAAGTGTTTATTCAGTTCGTTAGCTCCAATTCTAAAAAGCCAGGCTCCAAATGGCTTACCTTGCCACTTATAACCATTAAGGTTATCCAACGCCTTGAAAAAAGTAGTAGAGCACAGATCATCTGATAGTGATGAATTATCTGTTCTTCTCATAAAGAATCGGTAGAGAGGTTCATAGTACCTGTTGTATAAAGGCTCAAAATGAAGCTTATCCTCTTTTGAACGCTCTATCCAGATTCTTTCATCTTCAAAATCATTGTACAAACCGGGCATTGTCAGGTTTTTGATAGAATAATCCAAAAACTCTGCCATAGTCACATGTGACTTTTTCTAAATCCTGGATTATTAAAATAAAAAATGATAAAGCTTAAGAGAACACGACTGGAGCCTCAGGTATCAGCAGGTTCAATGGCAGACATTGCATTTCTGTTATTGATCTTCTTTCTGGTAGCTACTAAGTTCATTGAAGACAGGGGTCTTCTCATGCAGTTGCCCCCAGATGTTCCACCAACGGATACTCCTATCAGGGAACGAAACCTTTTCAAGATCAGAATCAATTCTCAGAATCAATTTCTTGTTGAAAACAAGGTCAGGCAAAACCTTGATGGTCTTATCGAGGAGATTAAGCTGTTTGTGCTAAATCCGAAAAATGATCCAACTCTGGCAGAAGCGCCTCACAAGGGAATCATATCAGTCAAAGCACAAAGGGGGACAAAATATGCCTATTTCATAGAAACGCTGGATTTGATTAAAGAAGCATATTATCAAATCTATGGAGAAAGAGTAGGTCTGTCTTCTGCTGAATACAGACGATTAAACAGAGATAATCCACTTGAGAATGAAAAATATCTTCGGGGCAAAGAAGGCTTGCCAATGAATATTTCAATTGCTGAACCAGATAAAATCAAATGACATGAAATTCCGAAAGAAAATCACACAAAAGCCAGAAATATCGACCGCATCAATGCCTGACATAGTTTTTCTGCTGCTATTCTTTTTTATGGTTACTGCAACAATAGACAGAAGTCAGGATCAGCTGAAAGTACAAGTACCACAGGCCCGGGCAATAACAAAAATTCAAAAGAAATTTCTCATAAAGGAATTGCATGTTGGTTTTCCTAAAGACCCTGTTCTTGGATCATCTCCCAGAATATCAACAGAGGACAGAATCATTAGCATCACTGATCTTGGAAATTGGGTTCAGGAACAAAAGACAGAGCTTGGTGAAGCATATAAGGACCAGATGATTGTAATGCTTAAAGCAGATGTGGATGTTGACATGGGATTGATTGGTGATATTCAGGTTGAGCTGAGAAAGCATAACGCACGAAAAGTTCTTTTTCGAACACTGGAGGTTGCCTATTAATTGAATACGAGGTACTGATTCGTAACCCTAAATCAAAATACGGGTTAATTACCTATCAGATCACACCATGAAGCAACTAATCTCCTTAATCATACTCCTATTTTCACTTAACCTTGCTGCTCAACCAGATCTCACCAAACTTGACGGTAAAATCTCTTCTAATGAACGTCAAAGATTTGAATTGCAGGGTGCGAATGGAAACAGCAGTATTTCAACTTCGATTGATGATGATTTTTTGAGAATCAATGTTTCCTCCGATTCATTGTACGTGGCAAGTCTTTGCCTGTGCACTAGTGATAATGAGATCATCGTCCTGCATGCATCTGCTGCGCTGGGCAGAGTAAATTATGAACGTACAACAGGTCAGATCTGGAAATCTGATGACAAATTCGACTGGAGGATACGTGAACCGGAAATGACTCCCGAAATCATTCAAAAGCGATTGGAACATCTAAACAATTATGGATGGGTTGCAAATACACTTGGAATGGGGACAGGACAAGACGCAGAATTCATTATTCGAAAAGACCTGTTCGAAAGCAACACCATTTATCTGGCTGCTGGTCTGATGTCCAGAGCTGATCCTGAAAACATCATTCCCCTTCCCGCAAAAACCGCTGGAGACTGTGCCGATTTTGCCCTGGTGGCAGGACCGCCTAAACCGGAGTATTCCTTTGATCCAAAAAAGTGGTTTAAAATTGATCTTAAAGATTAATCAGCTTCCTAAAAAATTTCTATTCGATCCGCTTTCCCGACACTTGTCGGGACAGGCTTCTCATCCAGTCATGAAAAAAATCCTGGAATAATTAAAATGTCGGGATGACTGGATTCGAACCAGCGGCCCCCACTACCCTAAAGTGGTGCGCTAACCGGGCTGCGCCACATCCCGAAAAACACAAAATTAAGTGCCGGAAATCGTGATTCCAAGTAGTGCGCTCTTCCGATAATTTGAAGTTGTAACCCTGGAGCATGAATTGTGAATTTGGTCCGGCCATTCAAGACACATTAAGAATTACCTGAATTTCCTTGCAACTATTCCAATACCCTGGTCATCTTTGAATAAACCTGATTAGTACCTGACGTGATTTCTGTATCCCGTTTTTTAATATTAAAAACCTCAAATTCCGGAATCAAACCACAATTGCAATTCCTGTGGCATATTTTCCTGGTGGTGTTTTTTCTTGGTCTGATTAGCTTCTCCATTGAAAGCTATCTGGAAGGAATTCAAATCTCAGAATTATCTGATTTATTAGCCACGATGGAAATTTCCCGACTGGTCTTTGTGACCATAATTTTGCTGGGAATTATTTATGCTATCCTCCTCATTTCAAAAAGAGAAACTTATCTGGAAAAAGGATTTCTTCAACAAAGCTTATTCGCTATTCCACTCATTTCCATTTTATACATCTATGGTGAGCAGGACCGATTTCTAATCAGTGACAATCAAATCGAAGACCTGATAGACTTCAGCTTTATTTTGTTTTTAGTCACTACTTTGTGGGCACTCACTACCCATGTTTTCAGGTTTTTCAAAAAGAAGTTTAGTACGCTTAAGAAATCAGTTTTTCTTCTTTTACGCGGAATCACATTATTGGTGATGATCCTGCCAATTGATCTTCTTTTCAATTATCTCTTTCTTAATCTGGTATATGATCTTCCACTTTACGAGGATTATCTGGTACTTGAAGTGCCATTCAAAATTATGATCATATTAGTGGTCAATTTTCTTGATGAAGTTGTTCGCAAAAGCACCGGGACCGTCAAAAAACCGGCTCCTATAAAGGTGAGAAGCGGGAATCAGTTCAGGTTCATTGAGCTGAATGTAATCGCGTACTTTTTAGTGAAAAATCAGATTTGCTACCTCTATACGATTTCGGGAGAAAAATTCATGACAGACCTCACATTAACCCAACTTGAAAAAGAGCTGGAAGGTGATAATTTCTTTCGGGCAAGTCGGCAACTTTTGGTTGCAAGAAAAGCCGTTGAAGGATACCGTTCTGCTGAAGGCAAAAAGATCGAATTGAGCCTTGCTGGAAAAGAGGATAATCCCAATACACACTACATCTCCAGGCTAAGTGCACCCTTCTTCCGAAAGTGGATAAATGGAGAATTAGGTACAATTCAGTCATAAAGCAGGTACAGTTCACCCTGTTTCACTCCATTTTTATTGATCCTGCCCTTTGATACTCGTAAACTCGATTATCTAAATAAATTAACATGCGCCAGGTACTCTTATTCATCATCGCTCTTTCGTTGACTGTTTGCAATACGAAAACACAAAATTCTTTTGCAATCGATCAGGATCTCCGCTCAGAACAAGAACAGATAAATGACTTCATAGGACAACTTATTTCCGACTTTGAGATTGGAGGAGCCATCGGGATCGGGATCGTAAAAGATGGGGATATCATTATTCAAGAAGCCTACGGTTTCCGTGACCAGAATATGAATTTGCCGGCAACTGCCAGTACTCCTTTCTATATCGCTTCCATGACCAAATCCTTTATTGGAACACTGGCCGTATTGCTGGCAGAGAATGGTGAGATTGATCTGGAGGACCCGTTAGTAAACAGTTTGGGCTTCAAACTTCCAAAAGATGTTGTAATAGCGGATAAAACCATTGAAGATCTCTTTACGCATACTTCGGGAATTGGTAATTCGGCGGTTGGCATCAAGACCGCATATACCGGGAATTTCACAGAAGAAGAAATCTACAATGATCTGGAAACACTGAGCTATCCAATCACTCAGGGATATCAATATTCCAATCTGGGCTATATAATAGGTGCGCTCATTTTCAAACAAAAGCTTAATGAAAACTGGAAAGAATTGCTTCACAAAAGACTTTTGAAGCCATTGGAAATGACTCGTACATCTGCCAACGTTTCAGATTATGATCCGGATGAAATCGCAAAACCACATACGGTCACCAATGGAGTCGTTAAAACAGGACCATTTCTTAAAAAAGACGATACCATGCATGCTGCGGGAGGAATGCTGACAACCGTGGAAGACATGAACAAATGGATGAATTTCCATCTGAATAATGAGCCATCCCTTTTGCCGATTGAAGCATTTGATTACATCCACTCGGATCTTGTCGGTTTTTATGAAAAAATGGGCACACTCAACAGTTACGGGTATGGAATGGGCTGGAATCAGGCAGACTGGAACGAATATGAAATTAGCTGGCATGGGGGCGGCTATCCTGGCTACAGATCTTTATGTCTCCTTTCAAGGGAAGAAAATCTGGGCATCACCATTCTAATGAATCAGGAGACACCTGCAATGAATCTGATTGCAGATTTCCTGCTTGGCGCGTTCCTCGAAATTCCCGATTTCAAAGGGTTTATTTCCAACAGAAAGAATCTGATCACACAAAAGCGGGAAAGGTATCAGTTTGTGAGAGATAGCACTCTGGCTGAGGGGAACAAAAAATATCAGCTCACCAGAACATTCGAAGGATATGAAGGAGTCTACCTCAATGAAGAATTGGGCGAAATGGTTGTTAAATCTGAATCAGGATCACTCAAATTCATTGTTGGTAATCTGTCATTCAATTCCAATTACATCGGTGACGATACTTTTTTCTTCTTCAGCGATGCTGATCAGATGTATGGTACCATGGATTTCTATTTCGAAACTCAAAACAAAGGAGAAGTTGCCAGTTCCCTTGATTTCTCCGAATTATCATATAAAAGGATCAAATAAAAAGTCAAATAATATAAAAATGAAAAAGTACATTCAACTCACAATACTAATAAGTGCATTGCTTTTAAGCGGAGGGAGCTTTGCACAGTCACATATCCGACTAGCCGGTCAGGTCGTCACATCATCAGGTTCTCCGGCATCTTTCGCTCATGTCTACATTAAGAACAAAAACATGGGCGGGACCACTGACCTGCAGGGGTATTTCAAATACTTCATCCCGGAAGACTACCTAAATGATCAGATGCAAATCACCCTCGTTGGATACAAAACCTATGAGATTTCAGTCCGGGAACTGGTAGAAAATCCTGATCAGATCCTGATTCTGGAGGAGAATGTAATTCAGCTGGAAAACGTGACCATTTTCGCTCCTCAGGAAATCATGCGATCTGCATTAAAGAGTCTCGCTGAAAAAAATGATCCTTCTCAATATTATTCAAGGTCCGGTATAATCACATTGATCAGAAAAGAGGGAGAAGATTATACGCTGTTTGAGGATGTTGCCTTCAACTTCTACTATCGGGGTATGTTGGGCAACAGAGCACTGGTTGGGTATGAACCGGTTGCCCAGCGTCGATCCATCGACTATTCAACCTTTGCTTACATCCCTGCGAGAGGCAGTACAAGATCTACAAGTGCGGGATACTACTTTGGAAGCTTTGTGGAATCATCATTGATTGAAATGGCGGAGGAACTGGACAGTCTGGAGTTGGATATTACAGATATCGTGGAAGAAAATGGACTAAAGCTCTACGTAATTACCCGCATCCAGGAATTAGGCGGGCTAATCAATTATTATGTTGACATAGACAAAAACCAGTTGCACAAAATGGAGTTCATTGCCAACGAAAATCAGGTTTCAAAATATGTAGGCGGATCCCCTTTTAACAGCTCAAAGTACAATCGTTTCAGGTACCTGTTTACCAATACTTTTTATTTTGAGTTCCTCAACGACAGGCCGGTCATTTCAAAAATTGAGCATAATACCAAAACACAATACATCGAAAGGCTCACCGGTTACATTCATGCGGTTTATGATGATCTGGTTTCGATCAGGTTTTTGGAATACACTCCCCTGCCAGAGCAGCCTAAAAAATACGCCGATGAATTTAAAATCCCCTTTTCTATTAAATATGATCCCGACTTTTGGAGTCGAACGAAAGAACAGTATAATCATGCCATTGAGACTGCAATCGCAAACTCGCTGAGTGAAGAAAAGTCGCTGGAAAGTCAGTTTAGGGAAACCAATGGGAAAGTTGTTCTGGGTGATCTGGCTATCAGATCTTCATTTAAAAAGAAGGATCAAAAAAGGCAATCTAAAGTAGACGATATCGATCGTTTCCTTGATGAACTAAAAAGCAACAGTTACGTAGCTGACTATCCTCCGGAACTGAGCTGGGATGATATTCCGAAGTTGCTCGAAATCGCAGATTCTAAGGTGATTATTGACCGATTTCCACGAAATATATTGAGCAGTCTTTACCTGAAAGATTGTCACACGGGAATTGTTGCCTTATGGCTGATTGATTCTATTCGCAAAAACGAAGGAAAAAAGGTACGAAAAGCATGGTATATCTCACCCATGCCTTTATTGCAGGATGAGGAGGATCGGGAAATGTCAAGAACCAGAGGTGACAGGACTGAATACATTCCGACCAATTCTGATGAAAAACTGGCAAATGCTTATGTCGCCTTTAAGTCATGGTGGGAAAATGCGCAAAGCATGAGCAACAGCAAATCAAAGAGGGTGAATCCGCTACAGGATTCAGGACTGAACTGGCTTTGGAGATAAGATATGAGGCTCAGATCAACCCATAGACCTGAGCCTCACCTTATTCCTCCCACTTCAATGATCTAACAGGTGTTTCGCCTTCCAACTGATCTTTGTATTTCATCCATAACCATAGAAAAAAACCTCCATTCAATACAATTCCCAGGATTCCAACCTCAGGCCCAAACAAAATGGTGTTCGTAATGCCGGAAGAACCAATTTCTTCTCCGAAACCAAACAACTCATAAACGAGTGCATTCCAGACAGCATGACAAAAGGACGGAACAATTACCGAACCTGAAACAGCCCGTAGCAATCCCCATGTCAGACCCAGAAAAGTGGCATTAACCAGATATATGGGTACCTGATACCACGGAAGCCCATATTCCGAACCAGAAGTAACCGCAGAAATATGCCAGACAGTGAAAATGATACTGGTGACAAGTAATGTCTTCCGTGGACTCATTTTATTCCTTCGAAACGCTCCCCACAACCAACCCCTGAAGAATCCTTCTTCTGTGATCAAAACACCCAAAATTCCAACGGAGGACGCAAGAAGAATATTCTTCCAATTCACCGTAACATTCAAATCTCCTGATGCATAGGCGGCTGCAAGGGCCAGTCCTGGTATGAGAATGGGATAAAGCAAAGCCAGTCCATAAAATTCGAGTCTACCGGCTTTCAGCCCCATTTCTTCCCTTCTCAATCTGGATATCAGCCAGAAAATAGCGGTAATTGGCAATAAAGCGAGCGCGCTAAACATGATATATCCGATGAAGTCCATAACACTTGTAATGATGATTGCAAGAAGGACAGCTATCAAAGGAAGTTGGCTTTTATTCATTTGTTAGTTCGTTTCGTGAATAAGATGGATACTTCCGGCTTTGGTTGCATCAACAATCGCAAATCTGTTTTCAATCCTCTCCGAACAGGCTTTCGGAAGGCAAATCGAGTGAATTCACAAATTAGAAGCTACAGTATGCAACCTCCTGTTCATTAATAGCATCTCTTATAAAACTCAAAACCAAAATGACTATGAAAAAGCTGCTGATTATTCTACTGATTATACCCCTCTGTACCTATGCAGGTGATGGTAACGGTAAAGGCTTCCCAACTAAAAAATGGTTCATCGGAATCGGTAATTCTCCCCTCTTTACCGGACTCAGATTCAATTTTAAAGACAGGGATGTGGAAAAAGTAAACGGACTGTCTTTCTCGATGTGGCAACCAAAAGAAGACAGTGGTGATGGTGCCGTGAATGGCATTAGTATGGGATTACCCCTTGCAGGAGGTACTGCAGAAAGAAATGGACTTAATCTGGGGGTAGCCGGAATCAGTGCGAATGAAAACCTGAATGGATTTAATGTGGGGGGATTTGGTGCCGGAGCAGGCGGAAATGTCAATGGAGTAAATATTGGCGGACTTGGGGTTGGCAGTGGTGGAAGCCTCAATGGACTTAACCTGGCAGGTATTGGACTGGGATCCGGTGATGACGTAACAGGGATCAGTGTTGCAGCAATCGGTGTTGGCGCAGGTGGAGATTTGAAGGGCCTGAATGTAGCAGGTATAGGAGCAGGTGCAGGTGGAGATGTAAAAGGAATTAATGTTGCATTGGTGGGTATAGGTGCAGGTGAAGACATGACGGGAATTAATTTCGGAGGAGTTGGAATGGGTGCCGGAGGAAAGTTGAAAGGACTGAATTTCGGAGGTATCGGAGTTGGAGCAGGAGAAGAGTTGATGGGATTAAATATGGCTATTGTAGGAGTAGGAGCTCCGGAAGTAAAGGGAATTAGTATTGCCGGTGTAGTTGGTGGTGACAAAATCACAGGCATTGCCATTGCTCCCGCCTGGTTAAAAATAGGAGATAAAGAAAGCGACTCAGAAGACGTTGAATTGAAGGGAATAGCTATTTCAGCCTTCAATCAGATCCGTGGCGAAAACAATGGCATCTCAATTGGCGTATTAAATATAGCAGAAGGTGGTAAAGGGTTTCAGATTGGACTTTTGAATCATAACCCGAACAATCCAAAAGGATTGAAATGGTTGCCATTCTTCAATGCAAATTTTGGTAAGAAGTAGGAAAATCAATTCATAAGCATAAGGAGCGACAGTGTCGCTCCTTTTTTTATCTGCCTCTATTTAAAGTTTGCTCCGTTGCAATCACAGAAACAATTGCTAAGGCACAATGTGTTTCTTTCTCTCCATTCAGCGCATGAATATTTACTTCACACACCTTAATTCTTCTTCCGTTTTTGATCACACGTGCCCTGGCTATTAGTCGCTCACCGCGAGAAGGGTTAAGCAGATTGATTTTAAACTCAATGCTCAGAGGTTGTTGATTTTCGTCCATTAAAGTGTGCCCGGCAAAGCCACCGGCATTATCCGCCAGTGTTGCCACCACTCCCCCATGAAAAAGTCCATGCTGCTGAAGCAGCCGATCATCGAATGGAAGTTCAATCTGAATAAAGCCCTCTTCAACGGCTGTCAATTCTGCTCCAATGTGATGCATAAATGTCTGACTGTTGAACCCCTCAAACACACGTCTTTTAAAATCATCCATGGTGAAATTTAGCGAACTATGTCAATTTCAGGTAAAATTCTTATCCGTCAAATCAGATTGAAATATTCTTCCCTCAATGCATCAATTTGAATAATCAAAAGAAGTATTCCCGCCAACCGTCTGTGTAGTAGTTATTGTTCTGCTCAGAATCGAAGGGTACTTTTATAATCATTCTATACGATCATAAACCAAACCCGGAATCATGCAAAAATTCAAAAAACTCTCGGTTCTGTTTGCACTTACTCTGACCCTGCCCTTTCAGAATCATGCTCAGGATCAGCCTGAAGCGGAAGCTGACAGCACGGAAACAAAAAAAGAGAAAAAGGACCTTCCACTTGAGTCAGGGAGAAGTTTCAAATTTGATCTGACAGAAGGCTCCTGGATAGCACTGGATGTAAGCGGTGATGGAAACCTTATTGTTTTTGATTTCCTTGGTGATCTCTACACGATTCCAATTACAGGAGGAGATGCGACACAAATTACCAGTGGGTTTCCTTTCGACAGTCAGCCAAGATTCAGTCCTGACAGCAAAAAGGTGGTCTACATCTCCGATGAATCAGGAGGGGAAAATGTCTGGGTATATGATTTAGAATCTCAGGAAAAGAAGCAGATCACGAAAGGAAATGATAATCCTTATCAATCACCGGACTGGTCACCGGACGGCAAATATCTGATCGCATCAAAGCAGTCCGGGAGAAATCTCCACAAAATTTGGCTCTATCACATTGATGGAGGCTCAGGTACAGCCTTGGTCACAGAACCGGACAACAAACGAATGATTGAAGGAGCCTTCTCCCCTGTTAATCGATTCATCTGGTTCTCACAAAGGACCGGGCAATGGAATTATAATGCTGCATTACCACAATATCAGATTGCGAACTATGATCGTCAGACCGGCGAACTTTCAACACAGGGTTCGCGATATGGTTCATCCTTCCGCCCAACCCCTTCTCCAGACGGAAAATGGCTGGTCTATGCCACCCGGCACGATGATCAAACCGGGCTGATTCTCAGAAACCTTAAAACCGGTGATGAAAGCTGGCTGGCGTATCCGGTGCAGCACGACGACCAGGAATCAAGAGCAAGCAGAGACGTATTGCCCGGGTTCTCCTTTACACCTGATAACTCTTCTGTTGTAGTTTCTTACGGAGGAAAAATCTGGAAAATTAACATTACCTCAAAAACAGCACAGGAGATTCCTTTTAGGGTTAAATCAGGCATTGACCTGGGTCCGGAACTCGATTTCGATTACCCAATCGAGGATACTGAAGAATTTACAATTGTACAGATTCGGGATATTGCTCCCTCACCCGATGGATCAAAACTGGCATTCACTGCGCTAAATGAAGTTTATACCATGGATATTCCTAACGGTACGCCGAGGAAACTGGTGAAACTGAATGAAACACAGGCTCAGCCGGTCTGGTCTCCGGATGGAAAGTGGCTGGCATTCGTCACATGGACTCCTGATGGAGGGAAGCTGTATAAAGTTCAATCAAACGGACGAGGACTCACTCAATTAAATAAGGAAAACGGAGTTTTTCAAAGTCCGGTCTGGTCGAATGACGGTAAGAAAATTGTCCTGATAAAAGGTCAGGCCCAGGATTTTAGAAATGCACTGCAAAGAACGGCTTTTAGAGGAACCAGTGACCTGATCTGGATCAGCTCAGAAGGATCATCAAACAATTTTATCACCTATACAGATGGTCGAAGTAATCCGCATTTTACTAAAGGTTCAGACAGGATTTATCTTTCATCGAACGACGGCCTCTCATCGATTCGATGGGACGGAACAGACGAACAATTTTATGTTAAAATAACCGGCAAAAAATCCCCGGGTGCCCAGAACCCGCCATCTGCCTCATGGATCAGAATGGCACCAGTCGGTGACCAGGCTCTGGCACAAGTTGGCATGGATCTGTATACAGTAACAGTCCCGACTACAGGCAAAGAGAAATTTTCCATTTCAGTTTCAAATCCTGAAAAAGCAGCTTTTCCTGCCAGGCAACTCACCGACATTGGGGGACAGTTTCCGGCCTGGGACTACAGCGGTAAAAAAGTTCACTGGTCAATAGGAAATGCACATGTAATCTACAACCTGGATTCGGCGGATGCAGTTGCAAAACGTGCTTCTGCAAAAAAAGAAGAGGACAAGAATGCTGTAAAAGAAACATATCAACCAGAAGAAAATCGTGTGGATGTAAAAGCAAAGCGAGATACACCTAAGGGCACAATCCTCCTCCAAAATGCGCGTATCATCACAATGAAAGGCGACGAAATCATTGAGAATGGTGATATTCTGATTGAAAACAACCGAATAAAAGAAATAGGTCAAAACCTGACTGCACCTGGCGGAGCGACGACTATGGATATGTCCGGGAAGACCATTGTACCAGGTTTTGTGGATACCCATTCCCATTTCAGACATCCTGTCAATCTGCATCGTGGACAGTTTTGGCCTTACCTGACTAACCTGGCTTTTGGTGTAATTACAACACGTGACCCACAGACAGCTACAACGGATGTTCTTAGTTATGGAGATCTTGTGGATGCAGGAAAGCTTATCGGGCCAAGAATTTATAGTACAGGACCTGGCATATTCAGCGGTGAGGTAATCAAAGACCTGGATCATGCCAAAAACATTATGAAACGGTACAGCACCTATTACAATACCAAAACCATCAAAATGTATGGATCCGGAAACCGTCAGCAAAGACAGTGGCTAATCATGGCTGCTTATGAGCAAAGTATCATGCCAACCACTGAGGGCGGACTTGACTTCAAATCAAATCTGACCCAGGTTATTGACGGCTATCCAGGACATGAACACTCGTTCCCGGTTTTCCCACTTTATAAAGATGTTATTGACCTGGTCGCTTTTTCACGAACAGTCTACACTCCTACCCTGCTTGTGGCATACGGAGGCCCATGGGCGGAGAACTATTTCTATGCCACAGAAAATCCGCATGCTGATCCCAAACTGACCCGATTCATGCCACATCATAATCTGGATTCCCGGACAAGAAGAAGAACAGCTGGCTGGTTCATGGAAGAAGAACATGTATTCAAAGAACTGGCGACCTATGCAAAAGACCTTGTAGAAGCCGGAGGAAGAGCCGGTGTAGGCAGTCATGGACAATTACAGGGGCTGGGGTACCATTGGGAATTGTGGGCGATCCAGTCCGGCGGAATGACTGAGCATGATGCATTAAAAGTTGCAACGATCATTGGTGCAGAGGGAATTGGACTTGAGAATGATCTGGGCTCTCTTGAACCGGGCAAACTGGCTGATCTGGTCATACTAAATAAGAATCCACTGGAGAATATCCGAAATACAAAAGAGATTCATTCAGTAATGAAGAACGGTCGCCTTTATGATGGTGATACACTCAATGAATTGCACCCCGAACCAAAGGAACTTGGAACATTCTGGTGGCAGGATTTTGCTCCGGTTAATGTGCCAGGAATAGGTAACTAGTCGAAAAACTTATTTCCGGGAATCATTTTCAGGCAAAATATCTTTTGTTTGTTCACATGAAAATGATTCGAAAAATTCTCGTTGCCTTAACAGTGCTCATGGTAATTGTGTATCTGTTTGCTGCATGGTCGCTTTCCGGAAGGGTACTTTTCCCGGAAAGTTCTCTGGAGAAAACAAAATCTCGAATCATTCAATACTGGGGAACGACTTATGAAGCCTCAATGTCAGCCATGCCCGCATTTGAAGAATTTTCGACAACTACATTTGACGGGCTGACATTAAAAGGAAAATACTTCACTACCTCGGACAGCTCATCCTGTGTCATCATATTCGCTCATGGTTGGGGAGCCATGTGGGCAGACATGTTAAAATATGTCCCTGCATTCTCAAATTGCAATTGCGATTACATCTTCTATGACCATCGTGCTCACAATGAAAGTGAGGGAATTTATGGAACAGGTGGTATCCATGAAGCCAGGGACCTGTGGACTATCACTGAATGGGTTCAGCAAAATAGAGGGATGGAACTGTCAAATATTGGGTGGATTGGGAGTTCATGGGGAGCTGCTGCCGCACTCATTGCAGGTGCTGATAAAAGAAACGCAGGTTTCATCATAGCAGATTCTCCTTTCCGTGACTGGAACTCTGCTGTTTTCGAACGTGCGGTTAGGGATTACGGAAAAGGGATCAATCTGCTTGCTCCGGCAGTTATGCGTGTGGCGGGTCTTCGGGCCGGAGTACGTCATAAAGAAGCCAGTTCCTTTTTGAAGGCCAAAGAAATTGATGAGCCTGTCATGCTTATTCATTCAAAGAATGACACGAGAACCAATTCTTCCCAATCAGAGGATATCGCTGAAAATCTGAATAGTCGATCTGTTTTCTATCATACAGACTGGGGAAATGATCATGTGATGGATGTAGTGAAAAATACCGCAGAATTCACAGCATTCATCAACGAATTTCTTTCAAAAGAAGCACCTCAGTTTCTTAAACCACCGACCGAATAATGGGAGATCAATCCGTCCAACAAATCGTGCAAATGGCACTTGTTGTAGATGATTACGATGAAGCCATCGATTTTTACACAAAGAAGTTGCACTTCGAGCTTTTGGAGGATACCCGAATGAGTGAAACCAAGCGCTGGGTTAGAGTAGCACCAATAGGATCCTCCACAGCCTTATTGCTTGCCAAAGCAGCAAATGACGAACAAAAAAAAAGTATTGGCAACCAGACCGGGGGTCGCGTATTTCTTTTCATGCACACTGATAACTTTGAAAAAGATTATCAAAATCTGAAAGATCACGATATAAAGATTGTAAGAGAAAAGTCTGTCGAGCCTTATGGGACGGTGGCCGTCTTTGAAGATTTGTATGGAAACCTGTGGGATTTAATTGAACCGGCTAATTAACAGGTTCAGATACACATTGTAGCCCCTTTGTAACCTTACATCAGTTTGGTATGAAATAGAAAACAGATCAATTTGCTTTAATCCCATTTTCATGATATGAGTAAATTAATCTTCTTTTTCCTTGTTATCCCATTTTTATCATTTGGCCAATTTCATAAAATTGATAGCGAATCCATCACTGCCCTGGAAGAAATTATTGAGAATCAAAAAACGGTCGAAAAAATCGTTGGACTTTCAGTTGGGGTAATAAAAGATGGTGAAATCGTATATCTGAAAGGATTTGGATATCAGGATCTTGGAAACAAAATACCATCAGATGAACATACAACATACCGAATGGCATCTGTTTCAAAAACCATTACAGGTCTGCTTGCGATGATTTTGATGAATGAAGGAGAACTTGATCTGAAAACAGATATCAGGAATTATGTGCCAGAGTATCCTTCCAAATCCCCGGGCATAATTACTACCGAGGATTTGCTTTCACATGAAAGCGGGATAATTCATTACTCAGGTACAAACAGTGGGCAATTTTGTTCGGAAGATTTCAATCTAAATGCTATTGTAGAATACGGCAATACTTTCCAGGATCGCTACGATCCTATTAGCGCACTTAATTCTTTCAAGGATCAAAAAATATGTTTTTCGCCCGGCCAACATTATCAATACACAACCTGGGGGTACTGCCTACTGGGGGCTGTTTTAGAGCGAGCAGGTAAAGATCACTTCGAAAACCTCCTTTACAGAAAACTGGTGCTGCCATTTAAACTCCCCTATTTACAGCCGGAATTTCAGGCATTTAGGCCTTATCCACATGAAACATTAGGTTATGCTTTCGATACTGACGGAAACATTATTCCAACCCCTCCCGAATGGATAGATTCAAAGGACATTTCATACAAAATTCCCGGTGGAGGCTTGATCTCTTCAGTAATTGATCTCACTCTGATCATGAAGGGGATTTCAAATGATGAAATATTGAGCAGGGAAAATGTAGACCTGTACGGAAAAATAAATGTTCCGCTCGATGGCAAGACAGGCGACTATGGATTTGGTGTTTATAGCTCTACTAGAAATGGTCATCGAATCTTTTCACACAGCGGCAGCCAGGCCAATGCTGCCACATTGATTTACTTTTCACCTGATAGGGGGAACGGAGTGGCAATTATGGCAAACACTCGTGGAGCCTCCCTCTGGAGCATGGCCAGACAAATTTTTGATCATTCGTTTGACCTTAATGTAATTGACGGAGAACCATTTATCATTCCAGACCGGAAAATAGTCAAGATAGTATCAGAAAGAAGTTCAGAATCCTGTGACGGAATTGAAGTTCCAGGTATACTGAAAAGTGGCCTCTACCTGGAAAAGTTGAAAGATGATTCAGGACGTCAGTTTCTTGGCATAATCAACCTGACAACCGAGTGTATTTCTGAACCTTTAAACATTAGGAGTAAACCAAAAATATTGATTACTCCAAATCCATCATACGGAAAATTCCGAATTAATTTTCAGGGCAGAAATTCAAGTGGGGCTTTCAAAATATTCAATATTAGTGGCACTATTCTGGATGAAGGTAAATTTTATAATAGCACGGGCATTGAGTTAAGAGTTGAACAAGAAGGAACATTAATTATTCAATTGGAGATTGGTGGTACTAAGTCATTAGTAAAGGTTGTTAATTATAATTGAATTAAATCTACCTTCGGCATTCTCCACATTTTGACATTGGTCATTTTTGTTGTGTCTTCCTGAGCAGGAAGCGAGAATGAAATAAACAGAATACAAAGTGTAATTAGAGATTTCATTTAGTTGCTTGAAGGAATCATTTTTTTAATTTACATCAATCAGTTTGAAGTCTCCATAGTGATACTGCCAAATGTCATTTAGGCATCAATTCTGTATGAAGTAAACAATAAGACGAAGTAAATGATTTTCGAAACTCATACCCTCCCCGAATCACTAAGCAAGTACATTGAGTCCGTCTTTCATTTCAAAGATTTCGTTCCTGACCATTCCATTGAACGAGTGGTTCCCACCGGACATACCTTCCTTATTTTCGAACTGGATGGTTTTGTTCGCAACACCTTCAACAACGACACATTGGAACCAAATCAATCATTTACCAATGTGTGGATATCAGGAGCACACAAAAACTACCTCTCGATCTCTGCTCACCAAAAATCAGAAATGTTTGTGATCCAGTTCAAACCCTTTGGTGCTCACCCCTTCCTCCATTTTCCAATGGAAAAGATTAGTGAACAGGTAGTTTCCGGAGAGCAATTTTTCGGAGATGATCTGATCAATATGCGAGAGCTGCTGTTATCAGGAGCAACTTCAAACGATAAATTTAAAGTGGCAGAGGAATGGCTGTTCAACAGGTTCAACGAAGAGAAAGCGCCACCGGCTGAAGTCATAGAATTCTATCAACAACTTCAGAATAACCCGGGTCTTAACGGGCATGGAAAAAACGGCTCCTATCCAAATACTCAAAAACACCTGATTGACCAGTTCAAAAAATATGTGGGTCTGACGCCAAAGTATCTGCATCGGATCATTCGCTTCAATGAGATTCTTCAAAAAATCCACAAGAAAGAAAAAGTATCATGGGCACAAATTGCGTACGAATGTGGCTTCTCGGACCAGTCCTATTTCATAAAAGAATTTCGACATTTTTCCGGCTTCAATCCACAGGAATTCATCGAACAGGATTTCAAAAACGATGAAACCAATTTTTTTCCACTCGACAGGGAAGGTTAATTTTTTACTATACAGCAGCCCGGCCAGTCTCTATTCTTGCTTAAAAAAAAGAATATGGATTTAGTAAATGCGTTTGAAAACATCAACTGGCTGTCCGTTTTAGCAGCAGCTGTCTCAACCTTTTTAGTTGGAGGGATATGGTACGGGCCAATTTTTGGCAAAGCCTGGATGAAAGAATTTGGTTTCTCTGAAGAAGACCTGAAAAAGCGAAGTGCTCCCAAAACATTTGGACTGTCTTTACTTCTTGCATTTTTCGCCGCGCTCATACTGGAGATGTTCATAGGACCTGAAGCAGATTTGATGGTCGGAACAATGGCGGGCTTTTTTGCCGGTTTGGGATGGGTCGCCACTTTTCTTGGCATTCTGTATCTTTTTGAAATGCAAACGCTGAAAGCGTACATCATAAACGCGGGATATTGCATAATTTCTTTAACATTGATGGGTCTGATTTTAGGCAGCTGGTAAAATCATTAATTATGGAAAAAGGATTGTTAGAAAAAACCGGAAAACCGCTGGATTACTGGATAGGTATTGTACAACAATCAAAATTGGAGAAGTACAAAGCCATTATGGACTTTTTGAAGTCTGAACACGGGTTCACACACGGATTTGCAAATTTTGTAGCTCTAAAGCGCCTGAAATCAGATGCCGGGTCTATTGATGATAAGGAGCTTCTCGAAAATCAATATAGGGGAAAGGAAGAGCTCAAACCGATCTATGAAAAGCTCATTTCTGAAATCAGCAAATTTGGAGATGACATTACCAGGACACCAAAAAAAGACAGTGTAAGTATGATCCGAAAAAAACAGTTTGCATTGATTAAACCAGCCACTAAAACCAGAATCGACCTTGGACTGAAACTAAAAGGTGTCCCTGTCACAGAGCGACTGGAGAATTCAGGGCCATTCGGATCCATGTGTACGCATAGAGTGAGAATAAGTACAATTGACGAAGTGGATGCAGAGTTAGCAAGATGGCTAAAAGAGGCTTATGAAATGGCTGGTTAGTATGTGATCCGATCATTGGTTAACTTGGTGTAAAACAGAATACCATGAAAGCCTGGCCTCTACTGATCTTGCTTATCGCCTGTTCACAAACAGCCCCTGAAGGAAATATTGAATCCTGGAAAGAAGAGATCGTGCAGACGGAAAAAGCATTCAATGACATGGCCCGGAAAGAGGGCATTCCAAAAGCATTCGCTTATTATGCCGCTGAAGAATCTGCCATCAAAAGAGACGGAAAGCTCATACTTGGTAATCAGGCCATTGCTGATTGGTATGAAAATGACTACCGGGAAGGAGATGTTCTGACATGGGAACCAGGCTTTGTGGATGTAAGCAGGTCAGGAGATCTTGGATACACCTACGGCCCTTTTACTTTCACATATCCTGATTCATTGGGAAATACTAAAAAAAGCACCGGATACTTTCACACAGTTTGGAAAAGACAGGAAGACGGCAACTGGAAATTTGTTTGGGATTAATCGCTTTCAGTTAAACAGAGTTGACAAATTCTATGGTGTTTAGCGGTGATTTTGTCAGTTTTATAGAAAATACCAAAACCGGGTATCTTCATCATTCTTTCTCATGTTACTTTGTTTAGAATGACCAATTCTTACCTGGTATTTTAATAATCATCCAACTTACACAGCTATGGAAAGTACCACTTATTTGACCATGGGGCTTATTTTTCTGGGCTCATTGATCCTGCTATTTGCAATAGCAAGAACCCATGAAGTATTCAGACTCCTGACCATCCGAAAGTTTCGAAACAACTGGAGAAATTTATTCATTCTCATGGCCTTCTTCTTTGTTGGCTACCTCGGTGTAATTTACATCGTTTATGTAGGTAAAGAAGACCTCTTGTTTGTGCTCACAGGTGTGATATTCTTCTTTGGTGCAGTCTTCGTTTTGCTTGTTGTCCTTGCAGGTTCAGGTACCTTCAAAAAACTTCAGGAGGTGAACAAAGGACTGGAAAGAAAGGTTGCCCAGCTGAAAATTCAAAATGAAGAGATGAGGCAATTCAACTATGCAACATCTCACGATCTAAAAGAGCCACTTAACACGATGATTACCAGCGTAAGTCTTCTTGAGGAAACCTATGCTGATAAGCTGGACTCCACTGCCTCACGAATGATCATGTACGCAGTAAAAGCAGCTGACAGAATGCGTGACCTGATCGACAGCTTATCCCTTTATTTAACGGTAGGTCGCGAAAGGCAATTCAAAGAAACAGATCTGAACAGCCTTGCCAATGAAGTGATTGAAGAGATGCAGGGTAGTATTCTCGAAACAAAGGCAACAATTGAATACTCAGGACTTCCAACGCTCAATGTCATTGATATTGATGTGAAGCGCATCTTTCAAAACCTGATTGGAAATGCCATTAAATATCGAAAGCCCAACATTGATCCTGAAATAAAAATCAATGCTTCACTCAACAAAAAAGAAAAGATGTGGACATTTTCAGTAACAGACAATGGAATTGGAATAAACGAAGGTCAGTACAAGAAGATCTTTCAGATATTTAAACAACTGCATGGGAAAGATGTGTATGAAGGAATGGGTATTGGTTTATCTATTTGCAAAAAAGTGGTAGAACTACATGGCGGTTCCATCTGGCCTGAATCGAAAGAGGGAGAAGGCACTACTTTTCACTTTACCCTGAAGGCAGGTTAGGTTTAGGGTATTAGCTATTCATCCCGCAGGCTTTCCACCGGATTGGCCAATGCTGCCTTAACAGACTGGAAGCTCACCACTCCAATACCAATTACCAACGCACCAACTGCAGCAAAAGCAAAAATCATCCAGTTAATCCCTGCAGAATAAGCAAAATTTTCCATCCATTTATCCATCCAGAAGTACGATGCAGGGATTGCGATGATGGCCGAGATCAAGATCAGCTTTGTAAAGTCTTTTGATAACAAAAACATGATTTGAGGAATGGTTGCCCCAAGTACTTTCCTCACTCCAATTTCTTTGACCCGTTGATTGATAATAAATGCAGAAAGACCCAATAACCCTACACAGGCAATAACTATGGCCAAAAAAGTGAAGATGCTGAATATCCTGCCGGTGGCCAGCTCTGCTGAATAAAATTCTTCCATATCTGCATCCAGAAAATAGGACTTGAACGGAGAATCAGGAGCAAATTCGCTCCATTTTGCCTCAATCAGATTAAGTGCCTGCTCCACATTCTCATCAGCTATTTTCACCACAATTTTTGATACAAACTGATTCGGCCCCTCATAACTGGTAAAAGCTGCGGGCTTCAGATCCACATGCAGCGATTGAAAGTGAAAGTCTTTCATGACTCCTACAATTGTGTATTCTATAGGGTTATTGCCCGCACCCACTTCAAGTATTTTCTTTCCAACAGGATCTGTAAGTCCTAATTTCTCTACCGCTGATACATTTAATACCATCGACAGACTGTCATCGAAATCATTTGAAAAAAAACGCCCTTCCACCAATTCCATATCAAGAGATTCCGGAATAGCATCATCAAAAATCATTCGCCTCATCACCATACTTTCCTTTTGTCCCATGCCGGGCACACTCGCCACAAAATCCCCGGTAATGTCTCCTGGCATTGTTGAGGTATAAGCACTGGACATCACTCCGGGAAGTCCGTTGATCTCATTTCTGAATGTTTCGAATCGACTGAAATCGTTTCCCGGATTGTTGTTAATATCTCCTGCATTTTCAATAACAATCACGTTCTCTTTATCAAATCCCAATGGCTTCTCCAACATAAAATTCATCTGATCAAAGACAATAAGCGTTGCACTGATCAACGTGATTGAAATGGCAAACTGCGTGATTACCAGTCCATTTCTCAGGCTGATACCATTCTTACTGCTTCTTAGCTTTCCTTTCAGTACCGCGATAGGCTTGAATGAAGAAATAAAGAACGCCGGGTAAAGACCCGCCAATATCCCTACTCCTACAATAATGATCATGATAACCATTAGCGGGATTGGAGCTGCAATCTGCAAAATTGAAAGTGGTCGACTGGCGATTTCACTAAAGGAGGGTAACATGGCCCAGGCAACCAAAATCGCTAAAATTGCACTAAGGAAGGTAATGATAATCGATTCTGTCAGAAACTGCCCGATCAGTTGTGATTTAGCAGATCCAAGTACTTTTCGAATGCCTACCTCTTTTCCGCGCTCCGTTGATCGTGCTGTGGAAAGGTTCATGAAATTGATACAGGCAATAGCCAAAATGAAAATGGCAATCACAGAAAATATATAGACGTAGTTGATGTTACCGTTTGCTTTCATTTCATTTTCCAGATTCGAATGCAAATGAATGTCTTTGATGTGATGCAGATGATAATTATAGCCATTCCCGGCTGCCACATATTCATCATAAGAGATTCCGTTTCTTTGTTGTATCGGCCCTTCCGCATATTGTTTTACAAAGGCGGGTAATTTTTCCTCCACTTCCATCGGATCGGTACCTTCTCTTAGTTTTAAGTAGATCATTGCTGAAAACCCCGTCCAGTTTGGCTGGCCAAAGAATGGAAACTGATGCATAGGGGTGAGATAATCGAACGTAAAATGAGAGTTCTCAGGATAGTCATAAGCAACACCCGTTACTTTTTTGGATGCTCCAAAGAATTCAACATTTTTTCCAATGGGATCCTCCATTCCAAAAAGTTTAATAGCCGTCGATTCTGATAGCACAACAGAATTGGCATCATTCAAAGCAGTCAAAGGATCTCCATTTTTGAAAGGGATATTTACCACAGTGGTGAAAGTCGAGTCCGCAAAAATGATTTTATCCTCCAGGTATGAGTCGTCTCCAACACGGACTGTGGTCGGATTAAATGGTCTGAAACATCTCCCCTGGCCAATGACTTCAGGGAAGTCCTGAACCAGTTGAGGCCCAAAAGAGTGTGGAGCGAGCGGGTAATTGACCTCTCGTTCAGGATATACCCTGTTAATCCACATCCGATAGACATTGTCATCCTGAAAGCTGTCATAAGACGTTTCATAGTCCACATACAGGTAAATCAACAGGCAGGTAGTCATACCGATTGAGAGGCCCAGAACATTTACAAGTGTGAAGCTTAATTTTTTCATCAGGCTTCTCCATGAGGAAAGAATGAAATTTTTAATCATAGGTTGATGGGAGGTTGGTGTTGTCGCTACATATGTTTAACTGGACGCGTTTGAAAAAGTTACCTTCAAATTAGGGAATTAATGGCACAGAGTATGGGAAGCAATTAACTTGCAATTCTATCCAAACCAGATTTTATGTTAATTATAGTAGCCGGGACCATTCAAAGTCTGATTTTGTTTTTGCTGTCTATCCTCCACCTCAGCTGGGCATTTGGGAGCTCATGGGGGTTCGAAAATTCTCTTCCAACCCATGAAAACGGAGAGAAAGTACTCAGCCCAAAAAAAAAAGACAGTGCGATTGTTGGAATTGGGCTACTGATGTTTGCACTCTTCTATCGTATCAAAATCGGGATCATTCCCGTAGAGCTCCCTGGCTGGGTTCTTGGTACTGCAGGCTGGCTGATTGCTATCATCTTTCTGCTTCGGGCAATGGGAGATTTCAATTATGTTGGATTCTTCAAAAAAGTCAGGGAAACAGATTTTGCAATCAACGATTCTAAATACTACTCCCCGCTGTGTCTGGGACTGGGCCTGCTCGGAATTGCGATTGAATTGATCGTTTAAATCCTGCCCATAAACAGAGTCCACTTAGAAAGAGGCACGACTGAGAAGTCTTGTAAATCATTGGGATTTAGTGACATGTGTATTTGGAGATTTCTCACTGCGTTCGAAATGACAGTATTTGAGGTGTATTTGAATAATTGTTAAAACTTTAGAAAACAGAGTCGTCACTTCGAAAGAGGCACGACTGAGAAGTCTCATTCAATATTACAAATGATCGAATCAGCTTAAGTTTCAGGAGATTTCTCGCTGCGCTCGAGATGACGGTGTTGAATATTAATCAGATCATCTTTTTCCCTACCAGCTCATATATTTCATCCCGATGTTTTTTGCTTATCGGAATTCTGGACGAAAAAATATGAAGGTGTTGGTCTTTGATTTTTTCTATTCTGTCCAGGTTTGCCATGTATGAATAGTGAACCCTGTAAAAGTTGGACGGCATAATTTCCTCAAGTTTTTTCAGACTGTGATAGACGATGAACCGGTCTGTCTCCGTATTGAAAATTACATAGTCTTTAAGAGACTCAATGAAGCCAATTTCATCATATTTCAGTTGAACGAAGGCTCCATTGCTCTTTATGAAAAGTGTGTCCTTCTCAGATTTCACTTCACCGGAAGAAGGCTGATTCAGCTTATTAACTGCGATAAGAAAGCGATCAAAATTGATGGGTTTCAACAAATAATCTAGAGCATTCTTTTCATAGCTTTCCACTCCATAATTCGAATATGCTGTAGTGTAAATAATGTTAGGCCTGCTGGTAAGCACGTCCACAAAATTGATCCCGTTAATTTCCGGCATTTCAATATCCAGAAATAACAACTCCACCTCGTTCTCATTTACAAAACTGATCGCTTCAATCGGATTATCGAATGTAGCGATGAGATTCAGATAACTAACTCTGCTGACATAATCTTCAAGCAATTCAATGGCAAGTGGCTCATCATCAACGATTATGCAATTCACTTCTTTCATTACTCTATAAAGTTGGGCATTTCAAAGTGGCTTTAAAAGTGTTTTCCTCAGTCTTGCCAACTTCCAGTGAATAATCATCACTATATATTAAATCCAGTCGCTTGCGAAGATTTTCAAGACCAATTCCCTCGAATTCCTTCATCGCCGGTCTGAAGTGGAATGGGTTGACCACCTGAAGTATGATCTCTTTGGGACAAACCTTCAATTCTATATGCACATAGTTATTCTTGTCAGATTTTTTAACTCCATGCTTGAAGGCGTTCTCAATCAATGTCATTAATAAGGCAGGTGGCAATTGTTGTCCGGACAGCTCTCCTTCTATGTCAAACGAAACATCAATGTCCTTGATTCGGATTTGCTCCAGTTCAATGTATGATTTCAAAAATTCGATTTCCACACCAATCGGAACACTGTCCTTTTTATCTTTTTCCAGCAAATATCTCATCATCAGCGCAAGCTTCTCAACCACAATGGAGGCTTTGGGTGATTTTTTATTGGTAAGGAGTAAGAGATTATTGAGCGTATTAAATAAAAAATGAGGATTGATCTGAAGTTTCAGATACTTCAATTCAACCTCCAGTTTCTGATTTTCAATTTCGTTCTGCCTCGCCTTTAGCTTAAAAAAGTCAATGGAAAACTTAACCAGCGAACTGATGAAGACCAGAATGACAGATTCTATTGAAACCCATTGGATAAACACCCAGGGCTCGTCATGAAGGGCTTTGAGGAATTCTTCTTCAACCTCTCTTATGTGCAGTGTGGCAAAAGCGCTGATTGAAATACTGACAACAATGATGATGACCAGCTTAACAGAATACCTGACATAGTCTCTCGGTGTTGAAAGAAGGTGCGGAAGTGCCCATTTTAAATGAGAAAATATGAGGAATAAAAAGAACAGGAATGTTCCTGACAAATTAAGAAGTCCCTGAGCAGGTCCGTACTCAATAAATGAATCAATATTGAAAAGGATAGAAAACCCCAGCCAAATAAATAGTTGTATTTGATTGTCTCTTGTCAAAAAAGATTTCATGAGCCTGCAAAGATGAAGTTTTATTTAAGTTTCCTCAATAACCACATGAGTTCTGTAAAAACGGAAAAAAAGGACGGTTGACAGATCTTTTTAGAGCGTCTGATCATTTTATTAGATACCTGTAATAAAGTGAGGTATCTAATAATCAATGACAACCGTCTAGAAAAATAGTAAAGAGTCCGTGTTAGTTACATATTTGATCAGAACCCAAAATTCAAGGTCATGAACATCGAAGTGAAAGAAATGGAGGACTATGATTTCTTAAGCGTAGAAAATTTGATTGAAGAACTTTATGCTGAATTAGGTGAGCCAACCGCGAACATTGGAAGACTAAGAGACGGATTTATGTCTCAACTGGTCGAAAATAATTCCTGCATGGTTCTTTTATTCAAAAACTTCGTATCGGGTGAGCTCATGACATTAGCTACCCTCACTGAATCAAATGCTGTATCAGGCAGGAAATATGGAGTTTTGGATGAAGTTTTCACCCGAAATAAGTTCAGGTATGGAAAAAGAGAATCTGAACTAAAAAATGTAATAAAAGGAATTGCACTCCGGAAAAACTGGTCACGTATTGATTTCGCGGCTCCTACTGATGCATGGTATCGAACCATCCGTTTTCGAAACAATCAAAAATTAAGACTTACTGCTCCAAAATTCAAACACGTCATCAAAGGGATTGAAATGGTCTGATTTCAACCTCATTGCCAAAACTTCTTGTATTCTCTTCACAACTTTCCCTGGATTTTGGATTGGATTGCCAATCGACGAATCCAGGGAATCTGTCGTTGAATTGACCAATCTGATTTGACATCCTGTTTCGTATATTAGTCAAACACAATAAAAGTTATGCTAACACAAAAGACAGATGTACTAAAATGGAGAGAGGTTTATAGTCTGGCCGCACTCAATGCAGCAGTTGTAATCAGCTGGATTGCCTATCATGAGTATCAGCCTATATTGATGGAAAAGATTGGAATCACACATCTGGTGGATTTTCTGATCATCGCAAAAGCCATCGTACTTATTCTAATCCCTCCATTCGCTGGTTTACTTTCGGATTATATCCTTCGCAAAAACGGGAAATTCCTTATCATTTTTACAGTGGGCATAGGTGCCACAGCCATGGTATTCATGGTGGTTGCAACACTCATAGGCACCCATCATATCATGGATGTAAGAACCATTTTGCCTTTTATGATTGTCATATGGCTCATAAGCATGAATCTGTTTGTGAGTCCGGCAAACTCTATGATTGAGGCTTTTGCTCCACCAAAGAAACTACCAATAGTTATGGGATTCCTGTTTCTGGTGACAGAGCTTCTTTATGCGCTGGAGCCCGTTATTGTTAGTCTGGTCAGCTTCTTTGGTGATACACTAACATTCGTCGTAGGTGGTATTCTAATTGCCGGGTCGGGCTTTCTTTTTCACCGCGTTTCGTCTGATGAGGTAATCCAGAGAAAGAAGGAACTTTTAGCAGAGGATCGCGTGAAAACTCAGCCACTTATTTCCTATCTCGCCATATTGGTAGTTGGACTTTTTCTGGGTATCGGGAAAGCTTTTTTGGTGGAATTCCTGCCTGAGCATTTTGCCTTCAGATTTCCTGAAATTGGTGAGTACGGTGATTACATTTCATTTGGAATTCTGGGATTGTGTGCTGTATCCGGATTTTTGATTAGTAAGAAAATATCCGAACTGAATCTTAAAAACGTGATTGTTTCAAGCTTCATTGTTTTGGTGATTGGTGCACTCACCATGATCGTGTCCTCAAATGCGGCTCTGACTATCGTGGCGGCTCTAATCATTGGAGCCGGGTTCACTATGATTAATATCAGCGGGCTTCCTTTTGCCATTCAAAACCTGTCAGTAAGACATGTAACTTATGGTGTTGGAATTTACATTGGAGCTTCTGAAGTACTGACCGGACTGTTTGAATATTTATACGTGTGAAAACATGTAGTCCTTTTGTAGTCCTGTTAACTATCTTCTTATTCATAATTACAAGATATCACTGACTCTTAATCATTAAGTTTGAAAAGAAACCGGTTACCAATTGAAGTGATCGGTTTTAATAGCTCATATCTAATACGTCCGGATCCATTTTTATGAATTGTGAATTTCCTTTTCTTTTAATGCTTGCAAGTAAGATCACCGAAGGCAAATCATTTATTACACGATCAATTGGAACACTCTTCCTTTTAACAGCCCTTTCCGGATATTCCAATAATCTTCATGTCACCAATCTGGAAATTGCATCGAATGATGACCAACAGGCTTTCGCTATGGTGAAATTTGATATTTCCTGGGAAAATTCCTGGCGTGACGATCAAAACTGGGACGCTGTATGGGTATTTATCAAATTCAACGCCGGCAATGGATGGGAACATGGAGAAATAAATTATTCCGATGGATTAAGTGACGGTCATACTTCTCCTGATGAAGCTGTCATTACTGCCACTCCGGATCACAAAGGTGTTTTCATTTATCTGGCTGAAGCAGGCTCCGGCAATAATAATTTCTCAAACATTCAGCTCAGATGGAATTATGGCTCAAACGGTCTTGCTGATATTGATGGCATAGAACTAAAGGTTCTGGGGATAGAAATGGTCTATGTACAGGAAGGAAGTTTCTGGCTTGGAGATGGTGAATCACAAAACATTCAGGGGCATTTTGAGTCCGCGGCATCAGGCAACCCATTTCAGGTGACTTCAGAGAATGAGATTACCCTGGGGGGCGGAGGTCAGGGAAGTTTGGGAAATAACAATGGAGAAGGGATGTCCAACAATGGTGATGCCATACCGGCACCATATAACACCATTTCAATGGATGACTTCAATGACAGTCAGTCTCAGGTACTCCCAACTGCATTTCCCAAAGGTTTTATGGGCTTCTATTGCATGAAATATGAGTTGACTCAGGAGCAATATGTAGAATTCCTCAACATGCTGACCGCCACACAGGCAAATACCAGATTTGATCCAAACCCACATTCAGTTGATGAGGCGTCTGTTCGATACACCATTTCAGGATCTCATCCGAATTTCACGACCACTACACCTCATGTTACAGCAATTTTCGTGGAATATTATGATGGTGCCGCTTATGCCGACTGGTCCGGACTCAGACCAATGACTGAGCTTGAATTTGAAAAAGCCTGCAGAGGTCCCTTAACCCCTGTAGCCGGAGAATACGCATGGGGAACAACCAATCTCAATAGTACTTTCCAGATCATTGAAAATTTGAATGCAGAGAACGAAAACATTTCTACAGGATTTGATCCGAATTCAGGTAATGCATGGATCAATCAGGTGAATTCACTTGGAGCTGCTGTTCGGGTTGGCATATTTGCTGCTAATCCAAACACTACAGGAAGAGAATCCTCAGGGGCTACTTACTGGGGAATTATGGAGATGAGTGGTAATTGCTGGGAACGGGCAGTTACTGTAGGAAGGCCTGAAGGCAGAGCTTTTGAAGGCACTCATGGTGACGGTCAACTCAATGAAAGCGGGAATGCAAATAACGCAGATTGGCCTGGGCACTCAGGAAATGATGGTATTGATGATGTGATTGGTGTCGGCTATCGTGGTGCAGGTTTTGAGTTTCCCGCTCCGGTAGAATTAAATCTGAGAACATCAGCGAGAAGGATGGCAACTTCATTTTACCACATCAGGTACTATGATGATACCATGCGGCTTGTCAGAACATCACCTCATAACTGATCAGTTATTATATGAAAAAGTTACTATTCATACTTATCGCCGGGCCCTGCTTTTCGTTTGGACAAGGTAAATTTAGTGGTGGAGATGGCAGTGGTTTTAGTTCGGCTTCTATAACAATTTCTTCCGATGGCCCGGTACTTGGCCTTATTGAATCCAGACAGCTGATCTACCCCAATCCTGCGACTTCATTTATTCACCTGGAAAAAATGATCATGTCTCCTACAGGGATTGTAGATATTAAAGGGAAAATGATAAAACGCATTACTTCGAGTACTAAAACAATAGATGTGGAAGACCTCACTCCAGGTATTTATTTCCTGATTACATCCGGAAAAACACACAGATTCATAAAAATTCCAACTAGCAGCCGGTAGTTTTTACAGATCTCTCCTAAATTTTCCTGTTCACCCCGAATTTCAGTTTGTTCACAGACCTTTTTTTATTCTAGATTGGGGTTTGATCACTTTTGAATCATCAAAGAAAAATTATGAAAAAGAGATCAATCATTTTAGCTGGAGTTCTTACAATGGTCCTGAATTCCTGCGTCTATTCTTTGTTTCCGATTTATACGGATGACACTCTGGTTTTTAAAGAAGAGCTTCTGGGAAAGTGGGCTACAGGTGATGACCCGGACGAATATATTCTATTTGAGCGTACCGGCTCAAATTCTGATGTTGAGTCTGAATATTCGAAAGAGAAGGTTCATTATGCTGATTCAGTCATTGGAGAGGATTTTGTACTTCGCTCTGAAGGCAGGGTATCCATGCTAATTAACGGCAAAAAAGTTTTTGACAAAGACAGCATCAGAACCGAAATGGAGGGCATCATGAAAGAAATAGAGGATGCTGATAGTGAAAAGGAAATAGAAACGGAAGATGATGAAAGTACTTTCCCTTTTGGGAGAAACTCTGATTATGATGTAAGTGGATATACCAGCAGTGAAAAAAGCTATAAGATGACCGTGTCGGGAGAAGATAAGACAGAGGTTTACATCGCCCATTTAGTGGAAATAGACGGTGATCTTTTCATGGACCTGTTTCCGGCATTTGAATACAGTTCAAACACATTTTCAGAGAATTTTTTCCCGGTACATACATTTCTAAAAATAAAAGTGGATGGTAATATGCTTGATTTTACTTTTTTCGATTTAGATAAGCTGAATAAACTGTTTGAAAGCAATCTCATTCGGATGCGTCACGAAAAAGTGGATGGTCAGATATTGATCACTGCACAACCAAAAGAAATACAAAAGTTTCTGGGCAAGTATTCAGATGATGAATCTGTGTTCGATTCCACTGAACGATACCTAAGAATTGGATCATGAGGACTAAACTTGCTCGTATCATAGAATCCAAATGGTTTCAGCACCCTGTTTTCTGGGTGCTGTCCTTTTACATCATAGGAAGTTACTTTTCCATTTCCAATACCATCGGATTTATTGACTTTTACTACGCAGCTTTTTTCCACATTCCACTGTTTGCACTTGTATACATCAACCTGTATTACCTGATTCCAAATTTCCTTCAAAAAGGAAAGTACTTACCTTTTTTCCTCTTGAGTATTTTCAATATCGGACTTGCATATTTTTTACATGAGATCACATTCGAAATCGTTATACCGATTCTGCCAACTGATTACTATATGGTGTCCTTCTCGGACATAAATGTACTGATTGGCATCTTCACTATCTATTGGGTATTTACCACACTTTTCAAACTTTCTAAATCCTGGTATCATCTACAGAAACTGGAGCGGGATAACCTTCAGTTTAAGCTCAGCTCACTTAAGGCTCAGGTAAATCCACATTTTCTGTTCAACAGCCTGAACAGTCTGTATTCACTGGCACTCAACAAAAGCAGTGAAACACCCAAAGTCATCCTTGGATTGTCCGATCTGATGCGATACATGCTTTATGAAGCGGCGGGTGATAAAGTTGCATTGTCAAAGGAAATTGAAGCCATTCAGAACTATCTCAATCTTCAAAAGCTTCGGGCTGATGAATCTTCCGATATTAAATTCGAAACAACAGGAGATCCGGGAGAGTTACAAATTGCCCCGCTTTTGTTTATTCCTTTGATAGAGAATAGTTTCAAACATGGAGTAAAGGGTATTTCAAAGGAAGGATATGTTCATATTGATCTACGGGTTCACAAGGAGGAACTATCTTTTAGTATCAGGAACAATAAAGGGATTGTTGATGAAGTAGAAAAAAGTGAGTCAGGCGGAATTGGACTGAAAAACGTCACGAAGCGTCTTGCTCTTATCTATGGAGACAGATCGAATCTCACAGTAGATGACATGCCTGACTCATTTCGTGTTACCGTAACAATAAAATTATGAGTATCAAATGCATGATCATAGAAGATGAGCCGCTCGCACGGGACGTGCTTATTTCTTACATTAATGACCTTGACTTCCTCTCTCTTGAATTCATTTGTTCGGATGCTATGGAAGCCATCAACCTTCTGGATAAAAATACTGTTGATCTCATTTTTCTTGACATCAATATGCCGAAACTTTCAGGATTGAGTTTCTACAGGTCCCTCAACAAAAAACCTCATGTTATTTTCACCACAGCTTATGCAGAACATGCGGTTGAAGGCTTTGAGTTAGAAGCGATGGATTATCTGCTAAAACCATTCTCATTTGAACGCTTTTTAAAGGCAGCCAATAAAGCAAAAAATCTCATCAGTTCAACTTCTGAAAATAATTTCATTCTCCTTAAAGCTGATAAAAAAACACACCGGGTAAATTTTGAAGACCTCCTCTTTTTCGAGTCAATAGGAGACTATGTGAAAGCACACATCCGGGGAAAGAATGTATTGATTATTGGTGATACACTGAAAAAACTGGAGGAATCATTACCTGAAAATCTGTTTATCAGGATTCATAAATCCTACATAATTTCCATTTCCCATTTAGAGTACATTGAGGGAAACAGGGTGAAAATTGGTGACGAATTAATTCCCGTTGGTCAGACGTATCGTGAAAAAGTGAATGATCTTTTTAACAAAAAGTAAATCAGATAATACCCATCCACTCCAGTGCATCATCCTTAGATGGAAACGATTTGATGGAGAGGCTCGGATAAATTACTTTAACTGCGAGTGTGAGGGAATTGGAATAAAAGCGACTAAATGCCGATTTTGACTCAACAGTTGCTACTTTCTTCAGGTTATGGATCACAGGCTTAAGATGCACTTTTATAAATTCCTTTTTGAGCCAAAGTGCCGAATCGGGATTTATTTCTTCCAGCCTCATGCGATTGATAATAACCTGGCTGTAGCCATCACCAACCAGGTTGCGAGCTTCCATCATTGTTTTCTGATAATCATGAGAACCTACTTTCCCAAGCCATTCGATCTCAAGCAGCTTCGCATCTTTGTCCAGGTAGATATTGGCGGTAGGGGTTGACTGGTGCAAAACACCAATAATTGAATCTGTAGCTGTGGTCATAATTAGTGGCAGTTAATTTGATTAACCGCCACTAAGTTGAGGAGATAAATTTGTTTATTCAATACCCTTTTTTGGGTATTTTATTTTCCATCAAAATAATTGTTGTACAAATTGATGGACTTTAAGGAGCCTAATTTTTTAAGCTTGACCAGATCATTCTTTAGCACTATCGACCATTGATCTTTATCATAATCATCTCCTTCATAACCCTTTAAAAATTCGAGTGTTTTTGCCAGCCTCGGATCTTCTTTGCCTGACTCATTGCCTTTGTCACCTTCAATAGCAGACTTTTCCTTCGTTTTCTCTTCCGTCTTACTCTTTTTTGTTGTGATAATAATCACGCCACCACTTGCATCTTCTCCATATTTCTTTTTCGACTTCTCACCTTTCATCACTTCCACATGTTCAATATCCCCGGGATTAATTTCGAAGGTTTCTGATTTTTCAATCACTTCTCCGTCCAGGATGTACATTGGGTTGTCTGTGATCCCCATTTCATCAAAATGTGCACGTTCAATTTCGGCTCTTTCCTTTTCCTCTATCAACTTCATCTCCTGATATTCAACCTCCTCCGCAAGTGCCACTTCTTCTACACGCTTTGCCTCTATTGTTCTTTCCCTCTCAATCGCTTCCAGTTCTTCGAGTCTTCTGGCTTTTTCAGCTTCTATCTCTTCAGCTTCAAATATATTCTGAGACAATTCTTCTTCTTCCATACCTTCTCCATCTGCATTATCCCCTGGTTTAGGTGGAGGTGGCGGAATGATTTCTTTTATCCTAAACCTGTGATTTTTGATAAACATGACCGGGTTTTTATGTCCTGATCCTGTTTCTACCACCTCATAGTGGAGATGTGGCGCTGTTGATCGTCCGGAGCTGCCACTCAGACCAATCTTCTGACCTCTTTTAACCTGATCGCCACGACTTACACTGAGATTGGAGAGCTGTGAATACCTGGTCATGTACTTATCTCCGTGCTTAATTAGCACATAATATCCATACTTGTCATCGTAAGTGGCACCATGAACTTCTCCATCTGCTGTAGCTACAACAGTTGTTCCAATTGGAGTTGCCATGTCTAACCCTTTATGCATTTTTTTCTTCTTATCAAAAGGGTCCATTCTCATTCCAAAAGAGGAAGTCACTTTCATTTTTTCAGTCTCTTTTAATGGAAGAATGGAAGGAGTGTATTTATCCTCCTGAAAAACTTCAGTTGTCCTTTCTTTGATTTCAGGTTCATCATGTTCCTCTACCTTCTCTTTAGTCAGTTTAGCCTGGGTTTTATCTCCAATAATTTCAGGTGAATCTTCAGTTATTAAGGTATCCCTAAAATGATCGGTTGGGGCTTTTCCCGAGAAGGCAAGTACCACCAGTAAAGTAACCGGCACTGCCAGCACATAGGCCCATACAGACCGTTTGTTTCGTTGTTTGTTTATCATAACAATTCTTTTTTTAATCGTTGAAAAATTGAAATGACTCACCAGTCCTGAATATGAAACAGAATTCAGCTGAGAAAAGAGTACTTCCTGATAGCCAATAGGATCAGCAAATTTCTTTAAAACAGCAGCATCTGCCTGATATTCATGAATTTCGATGAGTGCTTTTCGGTACAAATACATGAAGGGATTGAACCAAAACAGAGCAGCCATGAAATCCACGAGCAATCGATCAATCGAATGATATTGACGGACATGCTCACATTCATGTTCCAGAATCTGATCAAACGAATCTGTCCCGAAAATTTTTCCGGGAATGAATACATTGGTCAAAAAACTGAAAGGATGAATTTGTGAAGTTTTGAAAAGTTTAAACCATTGCTTTTTTACATAAACACTTTGTTTTTTGAGTTTTTGAAGAATAATTAAATGAAAGGTCGACCGAATGATCAGTCCTCCGGCAATTATTCCGTAGGCAATCATTAGTATAAGTCTTATGTCAGCCGACTGATGATTATCAGATAATTGTGCGTTTTGAGCTATGAAATTACCTTCCTCCGGTGAAATTCTTTCTTCTGAAAAATAGATGATGGAACTATCTACAATATCAGGAACCCGGCTTTCAGCAACAGGAATTTCCATCATGGGTATGAAAAATGCCAAAAGCAACGTACCCAGCAAATACACCCGGTTAAGGCTATAATTAAGTCTTTTTCTTAATATCACGTGGTATAGAAGAAAGAACAGGCCATGTATAGCCACTACTTTCATGATATATAAAATCAATTCGCTACTTTCCATCTTCTTTCCTTTTGCTTATCTGCTCATCTATGAGTGTTCTGATTTCCTTTAGTTCATCAACGGATAGTTCATTCTCTCTTGTGAAAAAGGAAGCAAACTGCTTCGTGGAATTATCAAAGAAATTATTAAGCAGACCATCGAATGACTGTCTCGTGTACTTGTTTTTTGAAAGTGCAGGGCGATATTCCCTCGATTTTCCAAATGTTTCATACTTAATGAAACCCTTCTTTACCAGTACGTTTACTACGGTGGATATTGTCGTATAAGCCGGACGTGGTTCCGGATACTCTTCCACAATGTCTTTTAAATATGCTTTACCCAGCTTCCAGAGGTACTGCATCAATTGCTCCTCTGCTTTGGTCAATTCCTTCATAAAGTAAAACTATAACTATAATTATAATTATACAACTATTTTTATAGTTATGTTTGCGTACCTGGTATTTTGCCAGTGGATAACAAATAATATTTATTGTATGAAAGCGGCTCCACTTTTACTGTCTGTTCTTTTGCTCTTCAGTTGTCAGGTTAAATCTGGATCATCCACTCGAATGGATGAAGAGGCTATTATTGCACAATTTGTCATGCAGATTCAAAATGATCTTCATGATGATAACATCGGCGGGGCTGTTTCAATCAGCATTATCAAAGGCAATGAAATTCTGGTTTCCGGGGCTTTTGGCACACAAGACAATCTGACAAAGGCTCCAGCAGATACAAATACCATTTTCAGGATTGGATCCATTACGAAAAGCTTTACCGGATACTTGCTCATGATTCACTACCAGGAAGGAATTCTGAACCTGGATGATCCTGTTGAGCTGTACCTGCCTGAAATAAAAAACCTCAAAGGCTATCCTGATAGTTCGAAAATAACTTTCAGGCATCTTGCATCTCATACCTCGGGTCTGACCAGAGAGTCTGGATATCGAGAAGCTAACTTTGGCCAGTTAGCTGAATGGGAGGAGAAAGTAATTAAATCAATACCTGAAACATCTTTTCGCTCTGCTCCGGGAGAACGATTCGGGTATTCAAACATTGGTTACGCAATATTAGGACTGGCAATTAGCAGAGCTGCCAAAAAACCTTACATGGAACTCGTTAATGAAAAGATTCTTCAGCCACTCAAAATGAAAAATACATACTTCATGATTCCCGAAGAGAAAACAAATGCGCTGGCTCAGGGTATGGGAGGAGGGCCCCTTGCAGAGTTGGACTTTGATCTTCCGCACAGAGAACACGAGGGAAGAGGTTACAGGGTACCCAATGGGTCCATTTATTCTACGTCAGCAGATTTGTCTAAGTTCATGATGGCTAATCTTGGATATTCTGATTTACTTACAAATGACAACCTCCAACTTATGCATAAAACGCAGACGCCTACCGACAGGCACAGATCAAATTATGGTGTGGGGTTTGAGCTTTATTCAGACTTAGAACTAGCTACAATAGGTCATGCCGGATCAACACCAGGATACTCTGCCTACTTCCTCTTTGAAAAGAATACCCAATACGGAGTTGTAATCATGCGGAATTACAATTGGGGGAATACAAATTTCGACCTTCGTGCCAATGCCCTGCTTCGAGCGCTTGGCAGATTATCAAATAAATAAGAAACAAGTAATGCGAAAATTTTCATTTTTTTTCACCGGACTCCTGCTCACAATTTCATTCACTCATTCCCAACCCAAAATCAGCTTCACATTTGATGATGGTATAACAAGGGATCACGTTGGCTACACATTTGAAGAATGGAATCAGTTGCTGTTAGATAAGCTAAATGCAAAAGGAGTACAGTCCACCTTTTTCGTAACCGGTTCTAATAAGACGGATAAAAAAGGGAAGTACCTGCTGAAAAGCTGGGACAATGCCGGTCACTCTATTGCCAACCACACCTATTCGCATCCAAATTTTAACAGCAAAAACATTAGCTCGGAGAATTTTAGAGAAGAATTGATTGGGGCAGATACCATAATCCGTCAATACAGGAATTACAAAAAATTGTTTCGTTTTCCTTATCTAAAAGAAGGTGACACTCCTTCAAAGGTCGCAGAAATAAGAAGTATTTTGAGAGAACTGGAGTATCAAAATGGCTATGTAACCATTGATGCCTCTGACTGGTACATCGATAGTCGATTGCGCAAGCGGCTCGATGAAAATCCAAATGCAGACATTGAAGTGTTCAAAGAATTCTATTTGGCACATCTTCTGGAGCGGGCCAATTTCTATGAAAACCTTTCCTTTCAACTGGAAGGGAGACATATCCGTCATACGCTCCTCCTTCATCATAATCTTGCTGCGGCTCTTTTCTTCGATGACCTGGTGGATATGTTTAGAAAAGAAGGTTGGGAAATAGTCTCTTCAACCGAAGCATACACAGATCCTGTCTACAAAAAGCAAACATCATATGCAGGAGAAAGCCTTATATGGGCGCTGGCCAGAGATTCCGGCCGGTTTGAGAAAATGCTCAGGTACCCGGCAGAAGACAGCCGGTACGAGAAAGAAAAAATGGATGCTTTGGGTTTATAGATTGCAGATAGGGTTATCAATTTTCTGCCATCGCTTTCTGATATGCACGCGGAGTAGAAGAAGTCTCTTTTTTGAAGGCAGCATAAAAGGCGGATGGGGTGTTGAATCCAACATCGTATGCCATTCCCTCAACTTTGTTGAAAGAACTTTTCTCCTCATTCAGTCTCCGCTTTACTTCCTCCACCCGAAGTGCATTCACTACTTCCGGAAAGCTTCTCCCGTAGTGCCTTTTTATCGCCTTTGAAACCAGATACACGGGTTCATTTAACTGTAGTGAAAATTGTGACAGACTCAATGATGGTTGCTGATAAAGTTTTTTATCTTCCAATTCCTTTATTACACGATTGATTAGTTCGGGAGCTATCCGTATTGTTGATGATTTTTGAAACATTGCCGGGTTTTTAAGCATTCTGAAAATGAGAACATACACCATAAGCGCTGCAAGAGCGGCACCATATGCGTAATCCAAAATGGTGTCGGAGATCAGTTGATAAGCAAGGGCAACCCAGATCAATGAAACAGCACTCATGAGCCAGTAATTCCAGCTTCTCCTTCCGCCAGAAAACCAACTTGCAATAACGTATACTAATAAAACACCTGTTCCAATGGTATATGCAATTGTTGGAATTTGCGGAAACAATCCCAAAACAATAAAGGAAAATCCGATAACGGGGATCAGAAGATGCAACAGGTCAATCCGCCTCAGGCTCTGTCGCTTATCTGTCGAAAATTGTGAATGCATCCAAAGAGCGGGTCCTGTCATAGACAATCCAAGAAATCCAATTGAAATCCCCAAGAGAGACATTTCAGGAATGAGATAGTAAAAAATTGATTTCCCTATACGCAGTGCCAATGAAAAAAAGAGCACTCCCAGGCTAATCTGAACCAACCGCTCATTGTTAACAAAAAAGAAATAGCACGCAGCAAAGAGACAGGCCGTCACGGCAATTCCGGAAAATAAGGCCAGCAAAACAAAAGTATTCATAATCATCTCCGGTTTTCAACAATCAGGAATTCTGAAGATGAATTCATTCTGATCATTGCCTGTAAAAGGATACGAAAAATGAGAAAATTGTTTTCAAATATTATGCTTGTGGCAATCCCTGCATTGTGCACAGGCCAATTTCATACGGTTAAAATTCCACGACCAAGTATCAAAGTGGTTGAAACCCAACGATTGGGTATTACTGACATTACCATAGATTACCATAGCCCGGCAGTCCGGGGAAGAGATGTATGGAAGGATGTTGTTGCTTCTTATGGTGATCCAAATCTTGCCTGGAGAGCCGGGGCAAATATTAATACCCGGATCAGGTTCACTACGGACGTTAGGATTGACGGAAAAGTGCTTAAGGCCGGGAGTTATGGATTTCACATCGTTACAAGCGAAGAAGGTCCATGGACACTCCTGTTTGCACATCACGACAATCAATGGGGAAGTTACTATCTGGATAAAGAGGAACACGTAACACTGAAGGTAGATGTAACGCCTGTTCCAACTACTTTTTCAGAGCAGTTGGACTATCGCTTCATTAACCGAACCGACAGCAGTGTATTGATTGCCCTTGAATGGGGAGAAAAAAGGATTCCTTTCACCGTCTCTGTCGATCTTACAGAAACAGTTCTTGCCAATTTTCGGTACGAGCTTTTAGGAATCAATACTTATAGATGGGAGGCATGGAACGATGCGGCAAGATGGTGCTATGATAAGAATGTGAACCTGGAGGAAGGACTGGACTGGGCCAACCGGTCCATTAATGGTGGATATACCGGTTTTGCTGCGAACAAAAACTTCACCAATTTGTCAACAAAAGCCAGACTCCTGCTTGCTCTTAACAGAAAAGAAGAACTAGCTTCCATAATTGAGGAATTGTCCGCTCTTCGGGGAGATCTGGGTGAAGTCTACTTCTTTGGTCTATTCCTCTTAGAAAGTGAGTTATCAGAACTTGCTGAGGAATTTTTCATGAATTCAGTGGAGAAATTCGGAAAGGACAACTGGGTAATGAATCTTGGATTGGGTCAGGCCCGGTTCTCCGCCGGAAAGAAAAAGACCGGAATCAGGACGATCGAAAAGGCTCTGGCATTAGCCCCCGAAAATCGAAAGCAGTTTGTACAATCCATATTGGATGATGTCAAGTAAGCTTTTTCTATAAAGGGCACATTGAGTGCCCTTTTTTTACACCTCATTTCTATCAGGTAGTCTAAGTTCCGGGCATTGGTTAAATTTATTAACCACTAACCGCCGAAATCATGAAACTACCAAAAGATGTTTTTAGCATCCGATCTATCAATAATCTCCTGATAGTCGGTCTCTCCATTTGGGTGTTTACCAATGTCGTTTATACCCTTCTGAGTTGGGTTATCGCACCTCTTGGAACTGAAAGTGCTTTGATTACCTTTTGTGCCATAGTCGTTCTTCTGCTATCATTTATAGCAATCATTCTGCTTTCGGACTATCAGCTTGAAGTAAGTATCAAATCATACCTGAAGGCACTTTCTTATACACTGGCTCTGTACTTTATTGCCAATGGTGTTCAATCATTATATGCTGCAATTCAACCTCCGGACACCAGGATAGGAGAGCAAAGGGCAGAATTGATTCCTTTTCTGGATTCTCGCCCATGGTTGCCTCCGGCCGGAATGAGGATCAGCCTGGCAGGGCAAACTAAAGCAAATTTTAACCTTACCGAACTCAATCATCAACTCAGTTATTCCCTCGATTCTGCCACATCACGTCTTGAAAGCTGTGGCCTGATGACGGATAGCATTTTCCTGACAGTAATTCCTGACTCCAGAGAAGTGGGTAAAGGAGGCATTTTTCGCTCAGAAGTAGTATTGGCAGCAAGACTTGATAAATCATATGTAAAAAGTGTCTCCGTTAATGACAATGAACTGCAACTGAAGAATGGTATTGCCATTTTTGAAGAAGCCACCTCATCGCAAAATCGCAATGTCAGAAATCTTGACTATAAGGCAGAAATTCAATTATATGGTGAAAATCAAACCATTGAAGCCTCTGACTCTTACAAAATAATACGGCCATATATCGAAGTATCATCTCAGGCTGTAAATTCCCTTTTCCTCAACTGTGGAAATGAGTTGAGTATGCAGGTGCCCATTCTTGGAAGTGACTACAAGCCGACCTTTAAAGTGGATGGGGGATCTTTCAGGTACGGCAATCGCCCGGGTAATATTACCGTTCTGCCTTCTTCAAGACAGGTAGATATTGATGTTTACAATGAAAAAGCATTGATCGGCAGAAAAACGTTTCCTGTCCGAAGAGTCCCGTCACCCTCTATTCAACCATTCGTAAACGGAAAACCAATTGACCCTGATCAGGGGGTATCAAAGGGAATATCATCCATTACATTGAGTGTTCACCCGGATTCGGAATTTCAACGACTCCTTCCAAAGGATGCTAATTACCGGGTGCAGGAATGTGAAATCTCGCTGGTCAGCAGTGGTATAGTGAGAAGTAAAATGAAGGGAAAAGCCAATTCAAATATTTCCAGTCTTACGAGAAAAGCAAAAGCAGGTGATCAGCTAAGAATTGAGATCAATTCGGTACTTAGAAAAAACTTTAAAGGGGACATTGAAAAAGTCTCCAACTTCTATCCAAAGTTTTTTCTCATTTCCTTAAAGTAGATGACAATGAAAATGAGGCTGTATCAAAAGCAAACACGAAAGTCATTTGATCCTGATAGCCATAGGGAAATATCTTCTGAATTAACAGTCAGTTGTTTATGATTCTCGGATTTCTCCCGAATGGTCGAAATGACGCTTTTGCGATAGCCTCTTTTTAATTTTTAAATGAAGACGTAATCTACTTCGAGGGGTACCTGGCTACTTCGCCCAGTTCTTCCTCAATTCTTAGCAATTGATTGTACTTCGCCATTCTGTCAGATCGTGACATGGATCCTGTTTTAATCTGACCGGCATTCGTCGCTACTGCAATATCTGCAATGGTTGCATCTTCCGTCTCTCCTGAACGATGTGAAACAACTGCGGTCCATCCGGCCTTATGAGCCATTTCAATTGCATCCAGGGTTTCTGTCAACGTACCAATCTGATTTACCTTGATCAAAATAGAGTTGGCAGCATTCTCTTTGATGGCCCGCTCTAAAAATTTCACATTGGTCACCAAAAGGTCATCACCAACCAATTGGCATTTGTCGCCAATCTTTGCTGTTAGTTTCTGCCAGCCTTCCCAGTCGTTTTCATCGCATCCATCCTCGATGCTGTCGATTGGGTAGTCATTCACCAGCTTAGCAAGATATTCTGCCTGCTCGTCGCTTGATCTCTTAGCACCGGTTGGCCCCTCGAATTTCGAGTAATCATACTTACCATCAACAAAAAATTCAGATGATGCACAATCCAGCGCAATAGTCACCTGTTCTCCCGGTTTGTAGCCTGCCTGTTTGATAGCGGCCAAAACACTTTCTAATGCTTCTTCAGTTCCGCCACTGAAGTTTGGAGCAAATCCACCTTCATCTCCAACGGCGGTACTTAGCCCTTTGTCATGAATAATCGCTTTGAGATTATGAAAAATTTCGCTTCCCATTCTGATGGCTTCAGTGAATGTTCTGGCACCCACAGGTCGAATCATGAATTCCTGAAAAGCAATTGGTGCGTCAGAATGAGAACCTCCATTAATAATATTCATCATTGGCACAGGTAGCACTTTGGCATTCGCCCCACCAATGTAGCGGTAAAGTGGAAGTTGGGACTCAAGCGCAGCAGCCCTGGCAACCGCAAGAGAAACACCCAGAATAGCATTGGCTCCAAGTTTTGACTTGTTGGCAGTGCCATCCAGTTCGATCATTACTTTATCAATCAATGCCTGCTCAAAGACCACAAAACCCTCAATTTCCGGAGCAATGATTTCATTCACATTATCAACTGCTTTCATCACGCCCTTGCCCATGTATTTCGACTTGTCACCGTCTCGCAGTTCTACTGCCTCATGTTCACCTGTTGAAGCTCCGGAAGGAACAGCAGCTCTGCCCAAAAAACCATTCTCAGTTATTACCTCTACTTCTACCGTTGGATTCCCCCGTGAATCCATGATTTGGCGTGCGAATACGCTTTCAATTATACTCATGCTTTGTTTTCTTTAATAAGTTGGATAAAATCATCAAACAGGTATGTTGAATCGTGTGGTCCAGGGGATGATTCGGGGTGATACTGGACCGAAAAAGCAGGTTTATTATTTATCCGCAAACCTTCAACGGTGTTGTCATTTAAATCTATATGAGTGAGTTCCGCTTCTTTTGAGTCTTTGAGTGAATCCATATCCACTGCAAACCCATGGTTTTGCGAAGTGATCTCACTTAAACCTGTCTGCAGGTTTTTAACAGGATGATTCAATCCTCTGTGACCATGGTGCATTTTAAATGTTGAAACTCCGACTGCCTTGGCTATGATCTGATTTCCGAGGCATATACCGAATAGTGGATGATTGCCTGCAATGATCTTCTTTGCCGTTTCAATCGCATAATCCATTACTGCCGGGTCTCCCGGTCCATTGGAAATAAAGAAGCCATCCGGATTCCATTTCATCATTTCCTCAAAGGATGTTTCAGCCGGGAAAACCTTGCAATGACAATTTCTTTTTTCGAAATTCTTAAGAATAGACCGCTTAATCCCTATATCAAGAACTGCAATCCTAAGCCCGTCATTCTGTTCTCCAAATTCATAAGGTTGCTGCGTTGTTACTTTTGTCGCCAATTCAAGCGATTCCATGCTTGGAATTTTTTCAAGCTCTGCCTGCAGTGCGTCTCCATCAAGTTCCGAGGAAATGATAGCGTTCATCGCTCCCTGCTTTCTAATATGGCGCACAAGCTTTCTGGTATCGAGACCGGCAATACCTACGGTGTTGTTCTTTTCAAGAAAATCCTGTAGGCTTTCAGTTGCACTTGTTCGGCTGAATATCTCAGAAAAATCATTTACAACAATGCCCTTTATGGTCGGAGAGCTGCTTTCCATTTCCTCGTCCATTGCACCATAGTTGCCAATGTGCGAAGTGGTGTTAACAACAATTTGTCCATAGTATGATGGATCTGTGTAGATTTCCTGGTAACCGGTCATTCCGGTGTTGAAGCAGATTTCGCCTCCGGAAGTCCCTTGTTTGCCAATAGAAAAACCTGTAAAAGTGGTGCCGTCCTGTAGAAGTAAGGTAGCTGTTTTGCGTGTTGGAAATTTCATAACCGAGCGCAAATTTAATCCTGCAAACGGCAATAAAAAAAGCCACCCGAAAGTGGCTTTAAATATTTTAAAAATCTACTATTCTTTTATCAGCCTGCTCGTGATTTCTTCTCCTCCCATATTAATTTTCACTATGTAATTTCCCGTTGGAAGAGTTGTTAAATCCAGCAACGATTTGGTCTTTTTCTGATTTTTCTGGTAATTGGAACTGATTACCTCTTTGCCAGACAAACTCAATACCTGAATTTGAATATTTCCCGTATAATCATTGATCATTTCCATGCTCATACTGTTTTTCACCGGATTAGGAAAAATGGTTATTCCGAGCCTTTCGAGTTCTTCAATACCTGTTACATCAGAAACATCAATGGAAAAAGATTTTGCAAATACATTCCCGTCCTTATCTTCGGTTTGAATCGTAATGGTATATGTAGGCTTTGCTATGAAATTAAATACTTCCGCAGTTACAAGCGACTCTCCGGCAATGCTAAAACTCGAATTGTCAGTAGCCTCATCGCCAGCAGTCAAAGAATAGGTATGACCATCTACATCATCTATATCTGTTGATGAAAGATTACCGACTACAGTACCAATAATTTCATTTTCAGCTACAGTCAGGTTATCAAGAGAAATATCCGAAGGTCTTCCCAAAACTGTGACTGTCTGATTGAGTTCATCATTGGAATTATCCTCGTCTCCGGCTAATGATACCACAACACGAATGTCATAGGTGTCTAATGCGTTGAATTCAAAAGCCTGAGAAAAGGTGTGCTCATAATTAGAAAGTGGACTAACCGTTTCCTGAACATTGTCAGTAACTATAAACGTATTGTCAATATATAAGCTAACATCAAAGTCTGTTTGAGCTGCCTCTCCCAAATTCAGAATATTTACCATCACGCTTTCGGAACTCGTTCCTTCTGACGCAATATTTCCAAGAATCTTCTGTGGCTTCAGGTCTGCATTAAAAAATGGTATTTCCGTTGAATAGATCCCGTTACCGTGGGTACCTACTGCCAACAAGCCATCCTTCCTTGAAACCATATGATCAACTACAACATTTCCAATCAGCCCGGCATCTTCCTGAGTCCAGACAGTTGAAGAACCGTCCAAACTGGAAGTGGAATAAACACCTGTGCTGGTTCCCACATAGTACATGAAACTATCGCCCATAATCTGAGAAGCCCTGACCGATGGCCCGTTTCCCGTCCCATCAGGGTTTTCTTCGAGATTGCCCCCAACTTCGGTCCATGTTTCACCACCGTCAGCACTATGGAAAATACTCAGGATGGAATAATTCGAAAGAGTTACCAGGATTTCATCAACGTCATACGGGTTAACTGAAATTGAGGAGACAAAGCCAACGGAAATCTCTGATCCGGTTATGTCTGTTAGTTCAGGCACATCATCCGTATTAGTCACTTTGAATACTTTCCCGGCTGTGGTTCCCACATAGGCCATGTTGGTCCCGGTGGTACCAATCGTTGAAATAAATCCGCCCGCAGGATTGGTCAAGGTTTGCCATGAGGAGCCGGTAGACGCATTTGCATTGATGAATAGTTCTGAATCACCACCGAGGTAAAATATGTCTGTTTCCTTATCCAGGCTGAATGGTGCAATGAAAAGCGCCGATTCATACCCGAGGCTTGTTGGTTCAAAGCCGGAGCTTGAATTGGCCGTCACGTCATCAGCATCTGTAAAAGTCATTCGGTTGATATTTCCATTTTGAGAAGATGCCCACCTCACAGTTCCATCAAGATTAAATGCATTGTATGCACCATCTCCGCCAAATTGTTCTACCCAAACTGCATCAGTTGCCGCTGAATTTGTCAGCCAGGAGCTGTTATCCTGAAATCCTGCCATAATCTGATCTCCCGGGCCAACTGAAATCGCGTAGGCCTGAGTGGTGAGATATCCATTGTTCAGGCTTGTCCAGACTACTGGTACGGCTGTAATGTCATTTGTTAAATATACACCACCGTCATTTCCTGATAAAGCTTTGTTTCCTGAAAGAAAAACAAATGAATGCTGGTCAGGGTGATGGTTAAAATACTGTGCTGCTGAGTTGCCTCCGACAACATACCCGCCTATCCAGGTGTCGTTAACAGTGGTTGAAAAACCGTCGGTTGACTTGTGAAGATTTACTCCACCCAACACCACAAAGTCAGGATCATCCTTTTTAACCGCAATCATCTGATCATAAGATATTTGCAGATTAAAGTCTCCAACCAGTCCTCCATATTGTGGAATATTATCCGATAAGTCTGTCCATGTTCCTGCCGAATCATCATATTTCCATAGGGCAACACCATCTGATCGATTGCCGTCTCCACCCATCAAATAAACGATATCCTCATTTGAAGGAGCTATGGCAAGGCTTTTACGATCCCCGCTTCCAATAACCAGCCCGTCACTGGAGATTTCAGTCCAGTTAACTCCGTTGGAGGATTTAAATACACCAAGGTTCCCTGAAGCAATAACAGCATAAAACATACCCGTAGAAGTCGCGGTGATAGTTGTCCAGCCGTTTGTGTTTGTGCCAAGAACCAGGTCAAATGTTGTGCCTCCGTCTGTCGAGCGATAGATGCCTCCATAATTTGCAACCAGGACGTCTCCGTTGTTTGGATTTACAACGATATTATAGTTGAAATCAAAGTCACTATCAAATGTTTGCGGAGTATCATTAAAGGTGGATGCAAGGATATTCCAGGTTTGACCACCGTCAGTTGACTTGAAGATTCCATCCCCATTAAGAGAACCACCTCTTACTCCGGTAGAATTTCCTGATCGTTCTCCTGTCCCATAATACCATGTTCCGGTTTCTCCGGCACGGGGATCCTGCGCTATACAGGAAATTGACTGAAGGTCAGTTGATGTTGTTACTTTCATCCACGTTTGACCCTGGTCTTCAGTTCTCCAAAGACCACCACTCACCCCACCTGCCAGGATAATATTCTCATCGTTGATATCAACAGCCAGGGCTCTTGTTCGCCCTCCAACATTGAACGGCCCCCGATTAGACCAGACAGAGGCCGGAGCTGCAGATCTGGACTTAATTTTTAAATTCCTGGCAAATGCCAGTTCCTTTGATCTGATATCGAGTGGGATGTATCCAAGATTTGGATCTTTGTACTTTAAGACCTCAAACTCTGCTCGGGATATGGGGTCATCTTTAATGTTTTGCTGTGCGACAGTAATAAATGAAATTACTGACAGCAAGCCTGTGAAATAAAACCTCTTCATGTTAATTAGTTAAAATATTTTCCTCAATGAATACTCAGGGCCGGACTGTTGCTGGTAATAGTCCATAAGTGCAAAAACCTGATCGTCCTTATTCAATTTTACATCTGAAACAATAGTCAGAACCTGATTTTCGTTTACTTGCTTGAATCCAAAAGAAATTTTCGTTACACGAACAACTTTTGCCGTAATCAGATGATTTCCATCTTTAGACTCAACTTCCTGAATTTTCAGTTCAATTACAGCTTCATTAGGATTTACCCTATATTCTTCTGCTAACTTCTCAGATTCCTGATTCGGAATTAGCGGCCTTGATGTAGAGCATGCAGTGATGCCAATAATGGTAAGGATAATTAATGCTTTCATACTCGTAAATTAAGTTGTAAAATAAAAAAAGGGATTGAGCTTTTCTCAATCCCTTATCGTTTTCGATCAAATGAAATGTCTTACTCCTTACTCTTATCAACTTCCATTTAAGATGATAAGTCAAAGTTTTGTTTTCAATATTTTTTCTTTTGAAACAAGGTTATAGATGTAAGTGAAATCGTCTCTGCTCTGATCATTCCTCATCGTACCGGGCGTATAAAGCAGGGCAATCTCATCCTCGCTATGCCAACTTACCGTTCCTCTGTCAATAACCTCATCATAAATGACTTTTCCTGACTTATTGTCGTACACGAAAAAAGACACCCCATAGCCTCCACCGGATTCATCTTTTTGCTGCTTGTAACATAATATCATCGAGCTGTCTTTATTCGGCGAATATTGAATATCACTTCCCAGCCTTTGTTCTGCAATCTTCTGATATTCGACAGGAGCAGATTGTTTCGAATTTTTACATTGAATCAGCAAAAAAAAGCACAGAACAATGAGTGTTTTAATAGGCGTTTTCATATTGAATTGAAGTTAATGGTGGAAAGATTCATCTATGATAAATATTAGCTTTCGAACGATGATAATTATGATGAAAGATAGGAATATTCTATCTTGAAGTTAAATACCTACCGTCACTACTTATGAAAAACCGCTTAAAGGTTGCCTGTATCCTGGCAACAGTAACTGTCATTGGTGCATTCTTCTTTTTTCCTACGAATAGCCGCTCATCTTATGAGACCTTTTTGAAAAATCATCCCTATATGAACAGGGAGTTCGATGAAGTCGCATCTATGAAAAAACAGGACCGTCCTGATTTGGCATGGGAGCTGGATTATCTTCTCACGATGGATCCTGCTACCGGGCAACCCGAACGCACCCGGTTGTTAGAGACCTATAAAAAAGTTAGAGAGCAAAATGAGTCAAGGATAAGCTCCCCCGGTGATAACTCTTCTCCATGGGTAGAAAGAGGCCCAACGAATGTTGGCGGAAGAACAAGAGCGGTTGTTTTTGATCCAAATACAACCAATAAGGTATGGGCAGGTGGCGTTGGAGGTGGTTTATGGTACAATAATGATATCACGGATGCAAATTCCTCCTGGACTTCCGTAGATGATTTTTGGGATAACCTGTCAATCACTTCCATTGTTTTCGATCCAAATAATAATTCAACCATGTACGTAGGCACAGGTGAAGGATGGGGCACCGGAGCAGCACGAGGTGCAGGTGTCTGGAAATCTACAGATGGTGGTAGCAGTTGGAACCAGCTTTCTGCCACAAGCGACTATTATTATGTCAATGATTTAGTTGTGAGGGATGAGAGTTCAGGAGTGAATGAGGGAGTACTTTATGTTGCAACAACAAGAAATTTTCATCGGGGAAGCAATCATGGTCAGGATGCTATAAATGTCTCTACGGATGGCGGAGTAAATTTCACATCCATCACAAGTGTTGCTCCCACTGACCTTTGTATAGGCAATGACAATCGAATTTGGGCAGGTACTGATGGTGGAGACATTGTATTTTCTGACGATGGAACAACATGGACCACATCGCATAGTACAGGCCTGGGCCGAGTTGCCATTGCCTGCGCAGCTTCAGATGCTAATTACATCTATGCGCTTGTTGAAGATGGTGGGGCTGTCGGTACCATTGTTTATACATCAGACAAAGGCACAAACTGGAATACAGTGAATGAACCTGCAGATGTGGATAACGGGATTCCGGATGATGATTTTACTCGCGGGCAGGCCTGGTATGATCTGGTTATTGCGGTGGATCCCAATGATGAGAACGCAATCGTGGTGGGGGGTATTGATTTATTCAGATCCACAGACAATGGAACCAACTGGACGCAGATTTCAAAATGGTCCAATAACAATAATCTGTCAGCCTTAAATGCTTCATTAGTGCACGCAGACCAACATGCGATTACGTTTAAAGGAGCAGGTTCCAATGAAGTCCTGTTTGGAAATGACGGTGGGGTATTCTATTCTGCGGACCTTACAAATGCCGGCACACAGGCTGTCATTCCTTCAAGAAACAATAATTATAATGTAACGCAATACTATGCATGCGCCATTCATCCGGAAGCAGGAAAAGATTTCTTCCTCGCAGGTGCTCAGGATAATGGTTCTCAGCGATATACGGAATCGGGGCTAAATGCCACGGTGGAGGTAAATGGTGGAGATGGAGCATATTGCTTCATTGATCAAACTGATCCACAATTTCAGATAACTTCATACGTATTTAATGTTTATGATTTATCAACAAATGAAGGACAATCATTCTTCACCAACCTTCAGAACGATCAGAATACAGGACTATTCATAAATCCTGCAGATTATGATGATAATCAGGATGTTTTATTCTCTTCCAGAGATGCCAATAGCATTAATCGTATTTCAGGTGTTACCACAACACCTTCAGTAGACAACATTTCGGTTTCGCTTGGCAGTACTACCTCGCATTTAAGAGTTTCGCCTTTCACAACTGCCTCCAGCACACTATTCGCTGGTACATTGAGCGGAAGAGTATTTAAGATTACCAATGCGAACGCAACACCTTCAAGTACTGAAATAACGGGACCTGGCTTTCCAACGGCCAGCATTTCCAGTATTGAAATTGGCGCATCCGAGGATGAACTCCTGGTGACATTCTCCAACTATGGAGTAGTTTCTGTCTGGCATACATCAGATGGTGGCACTAATTGGTCCGATAAAGAGGGGAATCTTCCTGACATGCCGGTTCGGTGGGCACTTTTTAATCCCAATAACAGGAGCGAAGTTTTGCTTGCTACTGAGCTTGGTGTCTGGAGAACGAGCAACATCGGTAGTTCAAGCCCAACCTGGACATCATCTAATTCAGGTCTGGCCAATGTCCGAACAGACATGCTGCAATTGAGAACTTCAGATAATGAGGTCATTGCCGCAACCCATGGAAGAGGTCTTTTCTCAAGCAATGGATTTCAGGTTGAAGCACCACCTTCCGTGGATTTCACTTCTGACGTGACCATTGGATGTGGTAGTACGCTCGACGTAACTTTTTCTAATCTGACTTCCGCCAATCCGGCACCAACTGCTTATAGCTGGAGCTTCCCTGGCGGTTCTCCATCATCTTCCACAGAACAAAATCCTCCGGTCATTACCTACAGTTCAGTCGGAAACTATGATGTAACACTGACAGTTACGAATAGCAGTGGGCAATCAACTGAAACCAAAACAAACTATATCAGTATTGGAACTGCCATAGGGCTGCCTTTCGAAGAGGGATTTGAGTCAACCACGTTCCCGCCTGAATGCTGGTATACCTCGCGAGGTTTAAATGGGCTTGGGACTATTTCTGACTGGACAAGAATAACAGGCACTGTCAACTCAGGATCAGGTGCAGCATACGTTCAGTATGAGCCAATAGGAAGTGAAAATTCCGAAGACTGGCTGGTGACACCCGAATTGGATTTTCAAAGTACCATTAACAACAGTCTTGCGTTTTATGCAAGACAATCCTACTCTACGGATTTCGGTTCACAATATCATATCAAAGTGTCCACTACCTCCCAAACAGATTTAACATCATTTACAGATGTTCAGACGTTCACAGAAGGCGATTTTACGAATACTGCATTTACGCAACTGAATGTTGATCTCTCTGCCTATGATGGAATGACCATCTACCTGGCATTCGTAATGGAGCAAAATGATGGAGACGACTGGTTGTTAGATGATGTCAGTGTAACAGGTACACCTCTGTTAATCTCGGCCAGCAATGGATTTGATATTTGCGCTGGTGAAACCACTACACTTAGTATTTTAAATGATGCAGGAGCTACCTATCAATGGAAGTTGGACGGAAACAATATCGCAGGAGCTACAACCCATGAACACATCGCTGATGAGAGTGGTGATTACAGTGTTGATTTCACAAAAAACTCGGTTACGACCCCCTCTGACGAAAGAACCGTAACCATTAAAGAACTACCAGTCATCTCAACTCAGCCAACCGCTGACACAAAATGTGTCACAGAAACTGCCACTCTCGAAGTTGTGGCATCCGGGTCAAATCTTGTCTATCAGTGGCAGTTAGACGACATAGATCTTGCCGATGACAGCCAGCACTCCGGAACAACCGGATCCGTCCTTAGCATAATTGATTTAACAGCTGCAAATCAGGGTAGTTATAACTGTATAGTTACCAGCGAAGGGTGCGATATATTTTCAGACTTTGTTGATTTAACAGTTGAAGATTTAGTAGCAATCACATCACAACCTTCAGCGACAGATGGTTGTGAGGATGAAGAAGTTGTGCTCTCTGTTACGGCAACTGGAACAGACCTTACTTACCAGTGGTTTCACGGGACAACACCTCTAACCGATGATGCTAACATAACAGGATCTGCCACCAATACGCTTACAATTGCAGCTGCCACAATAACCAATGCAGGTAATTATTCCTGTGAAATCGCAAGCGTCTGTGAAAACACCGTGATCAGTGAAGAAGTAACTTTAACTGTCAATACGTGTCTGGGTACAATTGATGAATCTGATGATTCCATTCAAATATATCCTAATCCAACACCTGGAACTTTTGTGCTGAATACGGGCAAACATGATCTTAAGATTCTTAATGTCACGATCTATTCAATTGGTGGTGAGAAAATATCTTCCAAAGGATTTGAACCTGGAACTGGTCAGGAAATTCCGTTTGATATAAGTGATCTTCCAGACGGGATTTACCTCATGGTTCTTGATATTGAAGGAAAAATGATCCAAAGGCAGGTGATCAAACAATAGGGTGATCATAAAAGGAATTGACAAAGAAAAAGGGAGTGAGCAAATGCTCAATCCCTTTTTTATTTCTTAGAAGGAATTTATTATCCCTTTTTCTCTTCTTCGTCACCTTCTGATTTCTCCTCTTCAGAAGCGGGAGTTTCCTGCTCTTCAGCCTCAGCAACAGGTGCTTCATCCACAACCTCTGCTTCAACTGCCCCAACCTCTTCCTCCTGCACTTCTTCAACTGCCGCCTCAACTTCCTCAGTAGCCTTAGCTTCAACAACTTCCTCTTTCACCTCAGCTTTCGTTTCCGTTTCTGCCTTTGCTTTTCCACCTCTTCTTGATCTTCTTGTCTTAGCCTTGGCTGCACCTTCATCTGTAAGTAGCAATTCATTGAAATCAACAAGCTCCATCATGCACATTTCTGCGTTATCACCCAGCCTTGCACCGGTTTTAATGATTCTTGTATAACCGCCGGGACGAGTTGCAATCTTTTCAGCTACTGTACTGAAAAGCTCAGTCACTGATTCTTTATCCTGAAGGTAAGAAAAAACCACCCTTCTTGAGTGTGTATCGTCCTTCTTAGACTTGGTCAAGATGGGCTCAATATATTTCTTAAGTGCCTTCGCTTTAGCCACAGTGGTATTGATTCTCTTATGAATGATAAGAGAAGACGCCATATTTGACAACATCGCACTTCTGTGAGCTGTCTTGCGACCAAGGTGATTAAATTTCTTTCCGTGTCTCATTATTCTTCTTCAAGTTTATACTTACCAAGATCCATTCCGAAGGTAAGTCCTTTGTCAGAAACTAATTGCTCTAACTCTGCAAGTGATTTCTTTCCAAAGTTTCTAAATTTCATCATGTCAGAAATTTCCAGTGAAACTAAATCACCCAGCGTTCTGACATCAGCTGCTTTCAGGCAATTGTAAGCTCTTACAGAAAGATCCAAATCGTTTAGATTGGTCTTCAACATCTTTCTCATGTGGAGCAATTCTTCATCCACCTGCTCAGGTTCTCCTGTTTCCTGCGTCTCGAGGATCATGTTTTGATCTGAGAATAGCATGAAATGCTGAATGAGAATATTTGCAGCACCCTTCAGCGCATTTTCAGGATGAATTGATCCATCTGTCTCAATGTCAAGTGTCAACTGCTCATAATCCGTTTTCTGCTCTACCCTTGTGTTCTCAACACTGTACTTTACGTTCTTGATTGGAGTATAGATCGAATCTATGGAGATAAAGCCAAAATTCTGATCGGCAGGTTTGTTATCATCCGCACCAACATAACCCCTTCCTTTCTCGACTGTCAATTCCATTTCGAATTGTGCAGATTCATCAAGGTTACAGATTACATGATCAGGATTAAGGATTTCGAAAGACGTGGTAGCTTTTGCCAAATCTCCGGCCGTCAATACCTTTTTCTTACTCACACTGATGGTAATACTGGAGTCAGCAACCTCTTCAATCTTCTTGAATCGAACCATTTTCAAATTCAAAATGATCTCGCTTACGTCTTCAACAACACCCTCGATTGTTGAAAACTCGTGCAACACACCTGGAATCTTAATCCCCGTAATTGCATACCCTTCCAGTGAAGAAAGTAGTATTCTTCTAAGCGCATTACCAACGGTTACTCCGTATCCCTGTTCAAGCGGTTTGAATGTGAAAAGGCCATGGAAATCATCCGCTTTGTCCATTACAACCTTTTCAGGCATTTGAAATGCTAGGATAGACATATATTTTATTTTTTTAGAGTTTTACTTAGAATACAATTCAACAATTAGCTGCTCCTTGATGTTTTCAGGAATTTCTTCTCTTGAAGGAGCATTTAAATATCTCCCGGTCATATCAGCAGAATTCCATTCCAACCATGAATAGCTTGAGGCATTTGAAGAAACACTATTTGTAATAGCTTCCAATGATTTGGATTTTTCCCTCACACCAATCACATCATTTCCTTTAAGAGAATATGACGGAATGTTAACGATACCTCCATTTACGGTGATATGCTTGTGAGAAATCAACTGTCTTGCCGCTCTTCTTGTTGGAGCAATTCCCAGTCTGTAAACTGTATTATCCAGTCTGGCTTCCAACAATTGCAGCAACACTTCCCCGGTAATACCTCCCTTTCGGGAAGCCTTATCGAATGTGTTGGAGAACTGACGCTCAAGTACACCATAGGTATACTTGGCTTTTTGCTTTTCAGCTAACTGAATAGCATATTCTGATTGCTTTTTCCTTCTCCCTCTCCCATGCTGACCTGGAGGATAATTCTTCTTTTGCAGTGCTTTGCTTGCTCCGAAGATTGGTTCTCCAAATTTTCTTGAAATCTTAGTCTTTGGCCCGGTATATCTTGCCATTATATTAAATCTTTATTATTACCTTAAACTCTTCTTCTCTTAGGAGGTCTGCAACCATTATGAGGCAGTGGAGTAACATCCTTAATCATTGTAACTTCTATACCAATATTTTGTATAGTTCTGATGGCAGATTCTCGTCCTGATCCTGGTCCTTTTACAAAAACATCCACTTTGCGAAGGCCTAAATCATATGCAGCCTGAGCACAATTCTGAGCAGCTACCTGAGCAGCATAAGGAGTATTTTTCTTTGAACCTCTAAAGCCCATTTTACCGGCTGAAGCCCAACTTATAACCTGACCGTTGTTGTTGGTCATGGATATGATGATGTTGTTGAACGAAGCTCTGATATGAGCCTGTCCTACCGCTTCAACGTTAACAACTCTCTTTTTTGCTTTATCTTTTCTTTTCTGCGCCATCTACTTATTACTTAACAGCCTTTTTCTTATTTGCAACAGTCTTTCTCTTACCTTTTCTGGTACGAGCGTTATTTTTTGTGTGTTGACCTCTTACCGGCAGGCCCCTTCTGTGTCTAAGACCTCTGTAGCATCCGATATCAAGCAAACGCTTAATACTCAACTGAACTTCTCCCTTTAATACACCTTCAACCTTGAAGTTTTCTCTGATTATTGTCCGGATAGCTCCACCTTCATCATCGCTCCACTCATGAACCTTTTTATTGTGATCCACACCAGCTTCTGCGAGAATCTTCATCGCTGAGGTTCTTCCTATACCAAAAATATAGGTAAGGGCTACTTCGCCTCTTTTATTATCGGGAATATCAACTCCTGCAATTCTTGCCATAATTATCCTTGTCTTTGTTTAAACTTTGGATTCTTTTTATTAATCACATAAAGCTTCCCTTTTCGCCTGATCACTTTGCAATCAACGCTTCTTTTTTTTACGGATGCTCGTACTTTCATTTTCTATTCAGTTAGTCAGCCTTTCGACTTTTATTTATAGCGATAAACTATTCTTCCTTTTGTTAAATCATAAGGAGACATTTCCAGCTTCACTTTATCCCCCGGAAGGATCTTGATGTAGTGCATTCTCATTTTACCTGAGATGTGGGCAATTACTTCATGACCATTTTCCAGCTCAACCCTAAACATTGCATTAGACAAAGCTTCTACAATCGTTCCATCCTGCTCTATAGATGCCTGCTTTGCCATTATGCTGCCTGGGTTCGTCCCTTTACTCTACCTGACTTCATCATACCTTCATAGTGCCTCATGAGCAGGTAACTCTCAATTTGCTGAAGGGTATCCAGAATAACTCCCACCATAATTAGCAGTGATGTACCACCATAAAACTGGGCAAAGCCCTGATTCACTCCCGCTATCATAGCGAAGGCAGGAAGGATAGCGATAATTGCGAGGAATAAAGATCCAGGCAATGTTATTCGGGATAAAATATTATCTAAATACTCACCAGTTTGTTTCCCCGGTTTAATACCAGGCACAAAACCACCATTTCTTTTCATATCATCCGCAATTTGAGTTGGGTTGATGGTGATAGCGGTATAGAAAAAGGTAAATACAATGATCATTATTGCAAATGTCAGGTTGTATTCCCAAGACTGGTAATCCGAAAATGTTGTTAAAATATAGTTGGCAAATGTGCTGTCTTCTCTCCAAAATCCTGCGAACATAGCAGGAAGGAACATAATCGACTGAGCGAAAATGATAGGCATTACACCAGATGCATTTACCTTCAGAGGAATATATTGCCGCTGGCCACCATATACTTTATTACCGACGACCTGCTTTGCATACTGTACAGGAACTCTTCGCACAGCCTGGACAAGCGCCACCGTAACCAAAACCACAAAGAAAAGTGCAACAAACTCAAGTATTAGGATAAGTGCCTCACCCAATCCTCTTGTAATCACTTCTGATGCAATACTTCCAGGGAATCTGGAGATAATTCCTATCATGATAAGCATAGAAATTCCATTCCCAATTCCTTTATCAGTAATCTTTTCTCCAAGCCACATACAGAAGATTGTTCCTGACGTCAGTATAACTACGGACGAAATCTTAAAGAAAAAAGTGTTACTAATAATCGCCGTTGGTTCGATGGCAGCAGAAACATAGCTAAAGCCCTGAGCCATACAAATGGCGATGGTCAAAACTCTTGTTAACTGATTAATTTTCTTACGCCCACTGTCTCCTTCTTTCTGAAGCTTCTGGAAGTAAGGAACAGCAACGGTCATCAATTGCAACACAATTGATGCGGAGATATAAGGCATGATACCAAGTGCAAAAACAGACGCATTGCTAAATGCTCCTCCAAGAAGTGTATCAAGCAATCCAAAAATACCGGAGGCTCCGGTAAGTTTTGATGCATCAACTCCTGGCAGCACCACGAAAGAGCCCATTCTGAAAATGATCAAAAATCCTATGGTATTAAGGATTCTGGATCTTAGCTCCTCGATGGAGAAAATGTTCTTTATGGTATCAATGAATTTTTTCATTCCTGAATGGTAATTGCTCCACCAGCCTTCTCAATTGCCTCTTGTGCTGTCTTAGAAAATTTGTGAGCTGTTACTGTCAATTTTGCTTTTAACTCTCCTCTACCCAAAACTTTTATTACATCTTTCTTCACTGCAAGACCATTCTCCCGTAGTACTTCAGGTGTAACTTCCTTCACTTTCTTCTCATCACTTAGTTTTTGAAGGTCATCAAGATTGACCACTTTGTAGTAAACCTTATTCAGATTCTTAAATCCAAATTTTGGAATCCTTCTGTAAAGTGGCATCTGCCCTCCTTCAAATCCCGGTTTACGTGAATATCCTGATCGAGATTGAGCTCCCTTGTGTCCTCTTGTGGACGTACCTCCTCTGCCAGAACCCTGGCCTCTGCCAACTCTTTTCTTATTCTTTGTTGAGCCTTCAGCAGGCTTTAATGACTCTAATCTCATCTTAAAGTTCTTTTACTTCTATTAAATGACCCACCGTCTTGATCATTCCATTGATCGATGGGGTTAATTCCTTTTCTACAGATCTGTTGATCTTGCCAAGTCCCAAAGCCTGAATTGTTCTCTTTTGATTTTCAGGTCTCTTAATCGTACTTTTCTTCTGTGTGATTAATACTTTTCCCATCGTCTTATCCGTTGAAAACTTTATCCAGAGCAACACCCCTTTGTTGAGCTACTGCATAGGGGTCTCTCATTTTGTTCAATGCATCAAAAGTTGCTTTCACCACGTTGTGCGGGTTAGAAGATCCTTTTGATTTAGCAAGTACATCATGTACTCCTGCACTCTCAAGAACCGCTCTCATTGCACCACCTGCTATTACTCCTGTACCGGGAGAAGCCGGCTTAAGTAAAACCAGTCCACCACCGAATTTTCCGATTGCATCATGAGGAACAGTTCCCTTAAATACAGGAACTCTTACCAAATTCTTTTTCGCATCATCAATTCCCTTTGTAATCGCATCCGTTACTTCATTTGCTTTACCAAGACCGTACCCAACTACTCCATTTCCATCTCCTACAACCACGATTGCAGAAAAGCTGAATCTTCTACCTCCTTTAACAACTTTTGCTACCCTTTTAATAGCAACAACTTTCTCCTGAAGGTCGATTTCGCTTGCTTTTACTGACTTTATATTGCTTTGTGACATAATTTCCTTAGAATTTTAATCCTCCTTCTCGTGCTCCTTCTGCCAGTGCTTTGACTCGACCGTGGTATGGATACCCTCCTCTGTCAAATATTACTGCTTCAACTCCTGCATTCCTGGCATTTTCTGCCAATTTCTTACCTACCTCTTTCGAAACCTCAACATTCACATTGTCTTTCCCAATTTCTTTCGTTGAGGCTGAGGCCAGAGTAACTCCATTTACATCATCAATAACCTGGGCATATATTCCCTTATTACTTTTGAATACTGATACTCTTGGTCTTTCTGCCGTACCTGAGATCTTTTTCCTGATACCAAGTCTTAGTCTTTTTCTTCTTGCTGTTTTAGTAATCGCCATGTCTTATTATTTAGCAGCAGTTTTACCAGCTTTTCTTCTAATTTGCTCACCAACAAATCGGATACCTTTTCCTTTGTAAGGCTCTACTTTTCTGAAAGATTTGATCTTAGCAGAAATTTGTCCGACCAGTTGTTTGTCAATACCTTCAACCGTTACCAGTGGGTTTTTACCCTTCAGCGTTTCGGCAGTTACCTTTATTTCATCCGGCACAGCGAAGTAGATACTGTGAGAATATCCAAGGTTCAGTTCAAGAACATTCCCCTGAACAGCCGCTTTGTATCCTACTCCAACCAATTCCATCTCCTTCTTGAAACCATTATTTACACCTTCAACCATGTTATTGACAAGCGATCTGTAAAGACCGTGAAGTGCTTTATGTCTTTTTTGCTCCGTTGGTCTTTCAACCGTAAGAACTCCATCTTCCACTTTACAGGTTATATCCGGATCTATTGCCTGAGTAAGCTCTCCTTTCGGGCCTTTAACACTCACCAAATTTTTGTCGATGGTTATGCTAACTCCTTCAGGTAAATTAATTGGTGCTTTTCCTATCCTTGACATTACTTATCAATTAATATACGTAACATAAAACCTCACCACCTATGTGCTCATTTCGAGCTTCTTTATCAGAAATTACTCCTTTAGAAGTTGAAAGAATGGCAATTCCCAATCCGTTCAATACTCTTGGAAGAGTCTCAGCATCTGCATACTTTCTCAAGCCGGGAGTACTTATCCTCTCGAGGCTTGTTATGGCTGACTGCTTAGTTTGTGGATTATACTTCAACGCAATTTTGATCTTGCCTTGTTTGTTATCATCCTCAAACTTGTAATTTCTTATATAGCCCTTATCATGAAGCACTTTGGTCATTTCCTTCTTCAGGTTTGAAGCCGGAATCTCCACTACACGATGATTCGCGCCTATTGCGTTGCGAATTCTGGTTAAATAATCTGCTATCGGGTCTGTTACCATTTCTTTAAAACACTTGTCCCCCTGAAAAAGGGGGTGCAAAAATAATAATTTATATTCTCAAAGCCCATACAGGACCTCATTTTCTTAAATCTTTGGATCAAATCAATTTTACTTCAGATTCTGCACTGAAACTGATTGATTTTTACCAGCTTGCTTTGGTAACTCCAGGGATTTTACCCTCTGAAGCCATTTCTCTAAATGTTACTCTGGAGATGCCAAATTTTCTCATATATCCCTTTGGTCTTCCGGTAAGCTTACACCTGTTGTGTAATCTCACTTTCGACGAGTTTCGAGGAAGTTTGTCCAATGCCTGATAATCACCCGCTTCTTTCAAAGCAGCTCTTTTCTCTGCGTACCGGGCTACAAGCTTTTCTCTTTTTCTTTCTCTTGCTTTTATCGACTCTCTTGCCATAATTTCTTAGTTCTTCTTTGAAGTAAAAGGCATACCAAATGCTCTTAGTAAAGCCAGACTTTCTTCATCCGTTTGAGCAGTTGTCACGAATGTGATGTCCATTCCTGCAATGCTCTTGATTTTATCTATACTGATCTCAGGGAAGATAATTTGTTCCTGTACTCCGAGTGTATAGTTTCCTCTACCGTCAAATCCTTTCTCTTTTACACCTTTGAAATCTCGAACCCTTGGAAGAGCTACGGTCATAAGTCTGTCAAGAAATTCGTACATTTTATCTCCACGAAGGGTCACTCTTGCACCAATCGGCATTCCTTCTCTCAACTTAAAGTTGGAAACGGATTTTTTAGCAATTGTCTGTACAGCTTTTTGCCCGGTGATGAGCGTTAACTCATCTACTCCGTTATCAACCATTTTCTTATCAGAAACACCTGCACCTATTCCTCTGTTGATTGCAATTTTGGTCAACTTAGGCACCTGCATTACTGAGCTGTACTGAAACTTGTCCTTTAATTCCGGGACAATTTCTTTTGAATATTTATCTTTTAATCGTGGATTAGCCATTCGTGATAAATTCTCCTGATTTCTTTGAATATCTCTGGTTTTTTCCGTCAGAGTTTTTCTTTCTTCCTATTCTCGTTGCATCTCCACTTGATGGATCTACAACCATTAAATTACTTAAGTGAATTGCAGCTTCTGTTTGCTGAATTCCTCCTTCAGGATTCTCAGCAGTTGGCTTTACATGTTTGGTTATCATGTTTGCACCTTCTACGATAGCTCTGTATTTCACTCTGTTTACTTCCAAAACCTTACCTGATTTTCCTTTATCGTTTCCGGCAATGATCTTAACAGTATCTCCTTTTCTTACGTGGAACTTTACCTTTTTCATCTTTAGAGTACTTCTGGTGCTAATGATACAATTTTCATGAACTGCTTCTCTCTTAACTCTCTGGCGACAGGACCAAAAATCCTTGTTCCTCTTGGCTCATCGTTGGCAGTTAAAAGAACAGCTGCATTATCTTCAAATCTGATATATGTTCCGTCCTTTCTTCTTACTTCTTTCTTGGTTCGAACAACAACCGCTCTTGAAACTGTGCCTTTCTTCAAACTACTTGATGAAGTAGCATCCTTCACTGTAACAATTATTTTATCACCAATTGTGGCATAGCGTTTCTTAGTTCCTCCAAGAACCCTGATAACCAATACTTCTTTAGCACCACTGTTATCTGCAACCGACATTCTTGACTCCTGCTGTACCATTATTTAGCTCGTTCAATAATTTCTACTAGTCTCCATCTTTTATTCTTGCTCATCGGACGAGTCTCCATCACCTTCACTGTATCTCCTACATTGCAGTCGTTGTTCTCGTCATGAGCTGTGAGCTTGGTAGTCTTTCTCACAAACTTTCCATATATCGGGTGCTTAACTTTTCTGTCAACTGCAACTGTAATGCTCTTTTGCATTTTGCTGCTTACCACCTGACCAATTCTTTCTTTTCTTAAATTTCTTTCCATTACTGAATATTATTTGGCTGCTTCAGCAACTTGATTAATCTCTTTTGCACGGATTTCTGTGCTGATTCTTGCAACAAGACTTCTACTCTCTTTGATCTTCATAGGATTTTCAATTGGAGTGATGCTGTGAGCGAATTTTAGCTTCCCGTAATTTTCCTTTTCAACAACGAGCTTATTTTTTAACTCGTCAAGGCTTAATCCTCTTAGTTCTGAATTTTTCATTACTCCTCTTTATAATCTCTTGCTACAACAAATTTCAATTTTATCGGCAGCTTTTGAGCAGCCAGTCTCAATGCTTCCTGTGCAAGCTCAATATTCACACCGGAAGCTTCGAAAAGAATGGTTCCTGGTTTAACGGTAGCTACCCAGTATTCCGGTGCTCCCTTACCTTTACCCATTCGAACCTCTGCAGGCTTTTTGGTAACAGGTTTGTCAGGAAAAATTCTGATCCAAACCTGACCTTCTCTTTTCATAGCTCTGGTCATTGCAATCCTTGCAGCTTCAATCTGCCGGCTTGTAATCCAACCTGGCTCAAGAGACTTGATACCAAAAGTTCCGAATGCAAGTCTATGCCCTCTTTGAGCAAGTCCTTTTACTCTCCCTTTCTGTCGTTTCCTAAACTTTGTTCGTTTCGGCTGTAGCATCGTTTAAATTCTTTACTTTCTTCTTCTGTTTTCTCTTCTTCTCCTGTTCGGAGCTCCTCCACCTGCACCAGGCCCACCCGCATTGCTTGTTTGTCCTACATTAGGAGACAAGTCTCTTTTTCCAAAAACTTCCCCTTTGAAAATCCATACCTTGATTCCAATTTTACCATATATGGTATTGGCTTCAGATATTGCGTAATCAATGTCAGCTCTCAATGTATGCAAAGGAATTCTTCCTTCTTTGTATTGCTCGCTTCGTGCCATTTCAGCTCCACCCAGTCTCCCTGAACATTTAACTTTTATCCCCTGAGCTCCAACTCTCATTGAAGAAGCAATCGCCTGCTTCATTGCTCTTCTAAAGGAAATTCTTGCCTGTAGCTGCTGAGCAATAGACTCTCCTACAAGCTTTGCGTCCAGTTCAGGTCTTTTAATTTCGAAAATATTGATTTGAAGATCTTTTCCTGTCAGGTTCTTAAGCTCTTCTTTGATTTTATCAACTTCAGATCCACCTTTTCCAATAACAACCCCTGGTCGCGCTGTGTGAATTGTCAGTGTAATTCTTTTGAGGGTTCTTTCAATGATTACTTTTGAAATTCCTCCTTTGGGAATACGTGCCTGGATATATTTTCTTATTTTATTGTCCTCAACAAGCTTGTCTGCATAAGACTTACTGTCGAACCAGGCTGAATCCCAACCTTTAACAATTCCTAATCTAAATCCAACAGGGTTAACCTTTTGTCCCATTATTTGCTATTTTCTTCGTTATTGGTTTCCGCATCATCAGCCATATTATCAATGACAATTGTGACATGGTTAGATCTCTTTCTTATTCTGTGAGCCCTGCCTTGTGGAGCTGGCCTCAATCTCTTTAACATTCTGGCACTATCCACAAAAATTTCCTTCACATAAAGATCAGCATCTTCTATGCTTACATCTTCATTGTTCATCTGCCAGTCTGCAAGTGCAGTAAGGAGAAGTTTTTCGATAGTCAGTGATGCCTGATGGCTGTCAAATCGAAGAATATTTAATGCAACATTTGCTCTCTGGCCTCTAACCATATCAGCAACGAGCCTCATTTTTCTTGGAGAAGTTGGAACATTTCTCAGTGATGATTTTACCGCACCAAGTTTACCTTTGTTCTCTTCACGAAACTTCTTGTCAGCCTCCTTTTGGAGTCTGATCTTTACAGATTTCTTTACTTTCTTTTCAGCTTCCATGAGTACTCTTATCTTCTACCTTTATCTTTTTTGGCAATGTGGCCTCTAAAGTTCCTTGTCGGAGAAAATTCCCCAAGTTTGTGACCTACCATATTTTCAGTTACAAAAACAGGAATGAATTTATTCCCATTGTGTACAGCGAATGTGTGACCTACAAAATCTGGAGAGATCATTGATCTTCTTGACCATGTTTTGATCACCGATTTTTTCCCAGAGTCATTCATCGTTTCGACTTTATTCTCCAGTCTGAAATCTATGTAAGGTCCTTTCTTTAGTGATCTTGCCATTATTTCCTGCGTTTTACAATCAATTTATCCGAATACTTGTTTGGCCTTCTGGTTTTCAGACCTTTAGTGTACTGACCATTTCTGGATCTTGGATGTCCACCTGAAGATCTTCCCTCTCCTCCACCCATCGGGTGATCCACCGGGTTCATTGCAACCCCTCTAACTCTTGGTCTTCTTCCCAGCCATCTGTTTCTTCCTGCTTTACCAAGTCTCACATTCATGTGATCTGAATTAGAGACAGTTCCTATTGTAGCCAGACAGGTTGTTAATACCATTCTCATTTCTCCTGAAGGAAGCTTAACTGTTGCGTACTTTCCTTCTCTTGCCACCAACTGCACATAAGTACCGGCGCTTCTTGCCATTGCTCCTCCCTTACCAGGTTTCAATTCAATGTTATGAATGATTGTACCTAAAGGAATATCTGCAAGGAAAAGTGTATTTCCTACTTCCGGGGCAATTCCCTTTCCTGAATTAATAACCGTACCAACTTCAAGTCCTGCGGGAGCGATGATGTATCGTTTCTCTCCATCAGCATAACTAACAAGGGCTATTCTTGCTGATCTGTTTGGATCGTACTCTATTGTTTTAACAGTAGCCGGTATACCGTGTTTATTTCTTTTGAAGTCAATTTCTCTTAATTGCTTCTTGTGACCCCCACCAACGTTGCGGACGGTCATTCTCCCCTGATTATTTCTTCCTCCCTTGCTCTTTACTGAAGACAGCAAAGACTTTTCAGGAGTACTTGTGGTCAGGTCATCAAATACCGGTGCGGTTCTGAATCTTTGTCCCGGGGTAGTTGGTCTTAGTTTTTTTACAGCCATCTTCTCTTTAACTTATATTCCGCTATAAAAATCAATTATATCTCCTTCAGCCACCTGAACAACTGCCTTTTTATAAGCCGGAGTTCTTCCTTCTACAACTTTTGACTTGGTGTACCTTTTCTTCGATCTGCCTGGATGAACCATCGTATTGACTGATTCAACAGTAACACCATAAGTCTTTTCTACTTCTTTCTTGATCTGAACTTTGTTAGCTGATTTATCAACTACAAAACCGTATTTACCATTCTCGTTCATGGCAGATACCTTTTCAGTCACTAATGGTTTTATCAGAATAGCCATTTTAGTTTAATCTCTCTTTAAGTTGAGCGAGCGTGCCTTCACAAAGGATAAGTCGCTCAGCGTTGATCAGGTCATAGGTATTTACCTCGTCAACAGTTGATACGTTAGTCTTCTTCAGATTTCGTGAAGAAAGAAAGACGTTCTTATTCTGCTCGCTGAGAAGTAACAATGACTTCTGGTTGTTTACAGACAGACTGTTTAGAAGATTGATAAATTCCTTTGTTTTCGGTGCGTCAAAAGAAAAGTCTTCCAAAATCTGAATTGCTTTTTCTTTTGCCCTGGAAGAAAGAACAGACTTTCTTGCCAGTTTCTTGAGTTTCTTGTTGAGTTTGAAGCTATAATCTCTTGGCTTTGGGCCGAAAATAGTTCCACCGCCTCTCAATACAGGAGATTTAATACTTCCTGCTCTTGCAGTTCCTGTACCTTTTTGCTTCTTGATCTTTCTTGTTGAACCGGTGATCTCACCTTTCTCCTTAGTTTTAGCGGTTCCCTGTCTTTGGTTAGCCAGGTAACTTTTAACATCAAGGTAAACAGCGTGTTCGTTTGGTTCGATACCAAAAACACTTTTATCAAGGCTTACTTCCCTGCCTGTTTCCTCACCTTTTATATTTAATACTGCTACCTTCATTACTTCTCAAGTATTACGTATGAATTCTTAGCTCCTGGAACGGATCCTGAAACAACAACAAGGTTCTTTTCAGGATATATTTTCATAACACGCAGGTTCATCAATTTCACTTTATCTCCTCCTGTTCTTCCTGCCATCTTCATGCCTTTAAACACTCTGGATGGGAAAGAAGCTGCTCCAATTGAGCCTGGTGCTCTTAGCCTGTTGTGCTGTCCATGAGTTGCCTGGCCAACACCACCAAACCCGTGTCTTTTAACTACTCCCTGAAATCCTTTTCCTTTTGAGGTCCCGATTGCGTCGACATAATCATTGATTTCGAATACGTCTTCAATCTTGATTTCATTTCCAAGCTTCACTTTGTCTTCAAACTCTTCACGAAAATCCCTAAACTCAACCACGAATGATTTAGGAGTTGTCTTTGCTTTCGCAAAGTGATTTTTTAGTGCCTTAGGTGTGTTTTTTTCTTTTCTCTCTCCATATGAGAGCTGAACAGCTCTATATCCGTCTGTTTCCTCATTCTTAACCTGAGTAACAACACACGGGCCCGCCTCGATGAGTGTACAGGCAATGCTTTTCCCATCTTCGCCGAAGATGCTCGTCATTCCTACTTTTTTTCCTATTATACCAGGCATTTCTTTACTCTATTATTACCAATAATTGGCCTCCCGGCCAGACTTTTTGTGAAAAGGACTGCAAAGATAGCAAATCCAAGGGGCCAACAAAAAAAATGTTCGTTTATTTTCATCCTCTCACCAGGGAATCTTTTCCAACTCCTCATCCACCTTCAAAACCACTGATGGGAGCCTGTTTTTCCGTACTGCTTCTTAAGTTTCAAGCAAAAAAAAGAACCAATTGAAATCCAACAATTGGTTCTTTTTGAAGCGTTATCTTCTATTAAACTTTGATCTCAACATCAACACCGCTTGGAAGCTCCAGCTTCATCAAGGCGTCAACCGTTTTCGCGCTGTTGGAGTAGATATCAACAAGTCTTTTGTATGTGCAAAGCTGAAACTGCTCACGTGATTTTTTATTCACATGTGGCGATCTCAAAACTGTGAATTTTTCTTTCACTGTCGGAAGTGGAATAGGTCCGCTTACTACAGCTCCGGTAGTTTTCACCGCTCTCACAATTTTCTCTGACGATTTATCAACCAGGTTGTGATCGTAAGATTTTAGTTTTATTCTAATTTTTTGATTCATTGTCTTTATGAATTAAACTTTCGCTCCTTTTACCTCCGCAATCACTTCCTCTGCTATATTCTTAGGTACTCTATCATAATGGGAAAACGTTAGAGATGCAGTAGCCCGACCTGAACTAATTGTTCTGAGGTCAGTAACATATCCAAAGAGTTCCGAAAGAGGCACATCCGCTTTTACTACTCCTGAAGTTCCCCTGGTATCCATTCCTTTCATCAATCCTCTTCTCTTATTGAGATCTCCTGTAATTGATCCTGTGTATTCATCCGGAGTAACTACTTCTACTGCCATGATCGGCTCCAGTATAACCGGATTACATTTTGCTGCTGCAGTTCTAAACCCGGCTCGTGCAGCCAATTCGAAAGAAAGTGTATCTGAATCCACATCATGGAATGATCCATGATACAGTCTCACCTTCATGTTGTCGATCGGATAATTAGCCAGTGGGCCATTCACCATCGCCTGTTGGAACCCTTTCTCAATCGCCGGGATAAATTCTCTTGGGATTACACCACCGACGATTTCATTAACAAACTGAAGTCCGTCTTTTTCGTAATCTTCATCTTTCGGTCCGATTTCGAAAACGATATCGGCGAACTTACCACGACCACCTGTTTGTTTCTTATAAACTTCTTTGTGTTCAGTAGAAGTGGTGATTGCCTCTTTGTAAGCAACCTGTGGAGCTCCCTGATTAATTTCAACTTTGAACTCACGCTTTAATCTATCAATAATGATGTCAAGGTGAAGCTCTCCCATCCCCTTTAGGATAGTTTGCCCTGTTTCATGGTTTGTTTCAACCTGAAGAGTTGGATCTTCTTCAATCAGTTTACCAATCGCAATTCCGAGTTTATCAACATCGGCCTGAGTTTTTGGCTCAATTGCATAACCAATTACCGGATCAGGGAATACCATTGATTCGAGAACTATTTTATTCTTTTCATCACAAAGCGTATCACCCGTCTTGATGTCTTTAAATCCTACAACCGCGCCAATATCACCGGTATGTAACCGATCAATTTGATTTTGTTTGTTGGCATGCATCTGGAAAATCCTCGATATCCTCTCTTTCTTGTCAGTTCTTGTATTGTATACATAAGATCCGGACTCAAGTACGCCTGAATATGATCTTACAAAACAAAGTCTTCCAACGAATGGGTCTGTAGCAATTTTGAATGCCAGAGCAGAAAATGGCTCATCAGATGATGGCTTCCTTCTTGTTTCTGCTTCTGTATCCGGATTTATTCCAACAATACTATCTCTGTCAAGTGGTGAAGGAAGTAGTTCCATCACATAGTTCAGTAATGTTTGAACTCCTTTATTCTTGAATGCTGAACCACAAAGCATAGGCACAAAAGCCAAATCAATCGTGGCTGCTCTCAAGGCCGCAACGATTTCATCTCTTGTAATGCTTTTCGGATCTTCGAAGTATTTCTCCATCAATCCTTCATCGTACTCTGCAACAGATTCTACGAGATGTTCTCTGTACTCTGCTACCTCATCCTGCATGTCTGCAGGAATCTCAACTTCTTCGAAGGTCATTCCCATATCGTCTTCGTTCCAGACGATTGCCTTATTTTCAACAAGGTCAACTACTCCCTTAAAGGATTCTTCAGCGCCAATTGGTAATTGAAGCGGAACAGCCTTTGTTCCAAGCATTTCCTTTACCTGCTTACAAACATTCAGGAAGTCAGCTCCGGCTCTGTCCATTTTATTGACAAATCCGATTCTGGCAACTTTATAATTATCAGCCAGTCTCCAGTTAGTTTCAGATTGAGGTTCAACTCCATCAACTGCGCTAAACAAGAAAACAAGACCATCCAATACACGAAGGGATCTGTTTACTTCAACAGTAAAATCCACGTGACCAGGAGTATCAATGATATTTATATGATACTCTTCATCTTTATATTTCCAGAATACGGTAGTTGCAGCTGACGTAATGGTAATACCTCTTTCCTGCTCCTGCTCCATCCAGTCCATTGTTGCTCCCCCATCATGCACTTCACCAATCTTGTGATTGATGCCTGCATAATAGAGCACACGTTCAGTAGTGGTTGTTTTGCCGGCATCAATGTGCGCAGCAATACCAATATTTCTAGTAAGTCTTAAGTCTCTTGCCATTTTGAATTAGAATCTGAAGTGTGAGAATGCCTTGTTCGCTTCAGCCATTCGATGAGTGTCGTCCTTTTTCTTAACAGACGCTCCTTCACCTTTTGAGGCCGCAATGATTTCTGCTGCAAGTCTGTCCTTCATCGTTTTTTCCCCTCTCAATCTTGCATATTTAATCATCCACTTGATCCCAAGAGATATTTTTCTTTCTGGTCTCACTTCAACCGGAACCTGAAAGTTGGCTCCTCCTACTCTTCTGCTTTTCACTTCAACTCCAGGAGAGATATTACTCAGGGCTGTTTTCCAGGTATCCAGTCCATTTTCTCCTGTCTTTTCTTCCACTTGCTTAATGGCATCATAAAAGATCGTATAGGAGATGCTTTTCTTACCATCCAACATCAGGTTGTTAACGAACTTGGTAACTAGTGTATCCTGATAAATTGGATCAGGAAGGATGTATCGCTTTTTAGGTTTAGCTTTTCTCATTTTTAACCTGGATTATTTCTTAGGCCTTTTAGCGCCGTATTTTGATCTTCTTTGTAGTCTTCCGTTCACACCAGCTGTATCTAATGCTCCTCTGATGATGTGATATCTCACTCCTGGAAGGTCTTTTACTCTGCCACCTCTAATCAGAACAATTGAGTGCTCCTGAAGATTGTGTCCTTCTCCCGGGATATAAGCATTCACTTCCTTTCCATTTGTCAGTCTCACCCTTGCCACTTTTCTCATTGCTGAGTTAGGCTTCTTTGGTGTAGTTGTGTATACACGTGTACAAACACCTCTTCTTTGTGGACATGAGTCCAATGCCGGTGATTTTGACTTGGAAGTAAGTTTCTTTCTACCCTTCCTTACTAATTGCTGTATAGTTGGCATATGTTATAAAATTCTTGTCGTCCCAAAATTTGGGAACGCAAAGATAGATATATTGAGATTATATCAAAAAGTAAATAGATTAATTAATTGAGGTAATTAAGCTTCACCCATTGTTCCTCCGAAATTCATTGGAAATCTGGGCATTTCTTCAACTTGCTTTACCTCACCAAAAGTTGCTTCGTACTTAAGAATATTTTCCTCAAGTGCTGTTAGCAAACGTTTGGCATGTTCCGGAGTGATAACAACTCTTGATTTGACTTTAGCTTTTGGTACGCCAGGCATTAATCGAATAAAGTCGATTACAAATTCACTACTTGAATGAGCGATCATAGCCAGATTAGCATAGATACCCTCAGCAGTTTCTTCTGAGAGTTCTATGTTAATCTGATTACTGTTCTTTTCTTCTTTCTTTTCTTCCTTCGCCATATTGCTTAGGCTTCTTCAGCCTCTTTTGCTCCTTCAAACTCTTCACGAGCTGATACAAGAGTGTCAAACTCCTCCTGAGAATTTACAATGTAATTCTGGAATTTTCTTGTACCGGTACCAGCCGGGATCAAATGTCCAACAATTACGTTTTCTTTCAATCCAATCAGTGAATCTGCCTTTCCTCGAATTGACGCTTCGCTCAACACCTTGGTTGTTTCCTGGAAGGAAGCTGCTGAAATGAAACTTTCCGTCCCAAGTGAAGCCTGAGTGATCCCCTGAAGTGTTGGTTTACCAGTAGCAGCTTCTGCATCTCGTACTTCCATCAATTTCATGTCCCGTCGTTTCAGGCTCGAATTCTCATCTCTAAGTTTTCGTGCATCAATAATCTGACCAGCTCTGAAAATAGCAGAGTCTCCTGGCTCAACAACTACCTTCTTATCAAGAATGGTGTCATTTTCTTCCATGAAGACAAATCTGTCAACCAGCTGATTTGTAAGGAATGAAGTATCTCCGGCATTCTCAATGATTACTTTTTGCATCATTTGGCGAACAATCGCTTCAATATGCTTGTCATTGATTTTCACGCCCTGAAGCCTGTAAACTTCCTGAATTTCATTCACCAAATATTCCTGAACTGCTGTCGGGCCTTTGATTTTCAGAATATCAGCAGGCGTAATTGCTCCATCTGACAGTGCATCTCCAGCCTGTACATAGTCATTATCCTGAACCAAAATGTGTTTGGACAATGGAACCATGTATCTTTTCTTCACTCCATCTTTTGACTCGATGTAGATTTCCCTGTTTCCTCTTTTAATTCCTCCATAGGTCACAATTCCATCGATTTCACTAACCACTGCCGGGTTAGACGGGTTTCTTGCTTCAAATAATTCTGTAACTCTTGGAAGACCTCCTGTGATATCTCTCGACTTGCCTGTTTTCCTTGGAATCTTAGCCAAAACCTGTCCAGACTTAATTGCATCTCCTGAATTCACAGCAAGGTGAGCTCCAACCGGGATATTATATGATTTGGATGAATTGTCATCTTTACCTACAATTTCGATTGCCGGGTTCTTAGTTTTATCCTTTGTATCAATAATCACCTTTTCTCTGTGTCCGGTCTGCTCATCCGATTCCTCTTTGAAAGTGATTCCTTCAATAATAGATTCAAATTCAGCCTTACCATCAAATTCTGAAAGAATAACTGCATTGTAAGGATCCCAAAAACATAGTTCATCACCTTTTTTCACTTTAGCTCCATCCTTGACTTTAAGAATAGCTCCATAAGGAACGTGATTACTAATAAGGACTTTGTCTTTCTTATCGTTAAGGATTTTGATCTCACCTGATCTTCCCATTACAACTTCAACTTTATTGCCTTCCTCATCTGTGGACTTCACAGTTCGAAGCTCTTCAAACTCCACTATACCATCGAACTTAGACTTGATATTTGCATCAACCGCAATATTCGATGCAGTACCTCCAACGTGGAAAGTTCTCAGTGTAAGTTGAGTACCCGGCTCACCGATTGACTGTGCAGCGATTACTCCAACAGCCTCTCCAATATGGGACATTCGACCTGTTGAGAGATTTCGGCCGTAACATTTCGCGCAAACACCCTGACGAGTTTCGCAGGTAAGAACAGACCTTATTTCAACTTCCTCAATACTTGTCGCATCAATTTTTGCCGCTACTTCTTCCGTTATCTCAGCACCTGATTCTACAATCAACTCATCATTGAGCGGATCATATATATCATGAACTGTTACTCGTCCGAGGATTCTCTCAGAAAGTGGCTCAACTATATCTTCATTATCCTTCAAAGCAGAAACTGCCAAACCTCTCAGAGTTTCACAATCATCTTCATTGATCACAACATCCTGAGCCACATCCACAAGCCTTCTGGTAAGGTAACCAGCATCAGCAGTTTTCAAAGCTGTATCTGCGAGACCTTTTCTTGCACCATGAGTTGAAATGAAATATTCAATTACATCAAGACCTTCTTTGAAGTTTGAAAGAATTGGGTTTTCAATGATCTCGCCAACTGAACCCTGTAGATTCTTTTGTGGTTTCGCCATCAATCCTCTCATTCCACCAAGCTGACGAATCTGCTCTCGTGATCCCCTTGCACCTGAGTGCATCATCATATAAATAGAGTTGAACCCCTGATCATCTTCTTCCAATTGTTGCATCAAAGTTGATGTTAATTGAGAGTTGGTCCTTGTCCATATATCAATAACCTGATTGTAACGCTCATTATCAGTAATAAGCCCCATAAGGTAGTTGTTCCAAACTGCATCAACTTCTTTCTTGGCTTCTTCAACCATTTTGTCTTTTTCTTCCGGCACCTGAATGTTGTCAAGTCCCATCGAAAGTCCACCCTTGTAAGCCATTTGGAATCCAAGACTCTTGATATCATCAAGGAAATGTGCCGTTCTGGACATTCCTGTGATTTTGAAGACGTGGGAAATAATTTTCTGTAACTTTTTCTTAGTCAAAAGTTCGTCCACATATCCAACCTCTTCTGGCACTGACTCATTAAAAAGCACCCTTCCAGCTACTGTTTCAATGATTTTTGTTTCCAATTCCTCATTCTCATTTCTTACTTTGGTTCTCACCTTGATGTAAGCATGCTGAGAAATCACTCCTTCATTAAGGGCTATGATTACTTCTTCGGAGCTATAGAAAATCTTACCTTCTCCTTTTACCTTCTCTTTATCAGTACTTCTTCGGCCTTTAGTAATGTAATAGAGGCCCAATACCATATCCTGAGAAGGTACCGCAATTGGTGCTCCATTAGCAGGGTTAAGTATGTTATGAGAAGAAAGCATCAATAGAGAAGCTTCTAAAATCGCTTCATGACCCAGTGGGACGTGAACGGCCATTTGGTCACCATCAAAATCCGCATTAAATGCTGTACATGCAAGCGGGTGTAACTGGATCGCTTTACCTTCAATCAATTTAGGCTGGAAAGCCTGAATACCCAATCTGTGAAGTGTAGGTGCCCTGTTCAGAAGAACAGGATGTCCTTTTAGTACATTTTCCAGAATATCCCATACAACCGGATCCTTTCTGTCAACAATCTTCTTTGCCGACTTAACTGTCTTAACGATTCCTCTCTCAATCAGCTTTCTGATGATGAAAGGTTTGAAAAGCTCAGCAGCCATATTCTTAGGCAGTCCACATTCATGCATCTTCAATTCAGGCCCGACAACAATTACTGATCGCCCTGAATAATCTACCCTTTTACCTAACAGATTTTGACGGAATCGTCCCTGCTTACCTTTCAGCATGTCACTTAATGACTTAAGCGCTCTGTTTCCGTCAGATCTTACTGCATTAACTTTTCTTGAATTATCGAACAATGAATCAACAGCTTCCTGAAGCATCCTTTTCTCATTTCTAAGAATTACTTCTGGTGCCTTGATGTCCATCAATCTCTTCAGTCTGTTATTTCTGATAATAACTCTTCTGTAAAGGTCATTTAAATCAGAAGTAGCAAATCGTCCTCCATCCAATGGCACAAGTGGTCTCAATTCCGGTGGAATAACCGGTACCATCTTGATTATCATCCATTCCGGCTTATTTTCTATTCTCGTTTTTGCATCTCTAAATGCTTCAACAACCCTTAGTCTCTTTAAAGCTTCTGCTTTTCTTTGTTGAGAAGTGTCAGTAGCAGCCTGATGTCTGAGCTCGTAGGAAAGTTCATCCAATTTAGTTCTGGCAAGAAGCATTTCTAAAGCATCCGCTCCCATTTTTGCGATGAACTTATTTGGATCATCATCATCCATCAATTGGTTCTCTCTTGGGAGTTTATCAAGAATATCTAGGTATTCTTCTTCTGTAAGAAAATCCAACCTTGCTATTCCGTCTTCTTCTTTTACTCCAGGCTGGATTACAATATATCTTTCATAATAAATGATCTGATCCAGTTTCTTTGTGGGTACTCCAAGAAGGTATCCAATTTTGTTTGGTAAAGATTTGAAGTACCAGATATGAGCAACAGGAACAACAAGTTCTATGTGTCCCATTCTTTCCCTTCTAACTTTTTTCTCGGTTACTTCAACCCCACATCTGTCACAGATAATCCCTTTGTAACGGATTCTCTTATATTTTCCACAGTGACATTCCCAGTCCTTTACCGGTCCAAAAATACGCTCACAAAACAGTCCGCCCATTTCAGGCTTATAGGTTCTGTAATTGATGGTTTCCGGCTGGGTTACCTCACCATGAGAACTTTCCAGAATTGATTCCGGAGAGGCAAGGCTGATGGTAACTTTTGAGAAGTCGTTGTGAATTTTTTTGTTTTTTCTGAACGCCATGTTTTATCTATCAATAGTATCCGTATTTAACGGAGTGATTTTTCAAATAATTTTAGTTCAAAGTGATTTCAAGAGCCAGTCCTCTTAATTCGTGAATCAATACATTGAAAGATTCAGGAATATTCGGCTTGTTCATGTTCTCTCCCTTAACAATCGCTTCGTACGCTTTCGCTCTTCCAATCACATCATCAGATTTAATGGTGAGGATCTCCTGAAGAACGTTGGCTGCTCCAAATGCTTCGAGTGCCCAAACCTCCATTTCTCCAAACCTCTGACCTCCAAACTGTGCTTTACCACCCAGCGGTTGTTGTGTAATAAGTGAGTATGGTCCGATACTCCTCGCGTGCATCTTATCATCAACAAGGTGACCCAGTTTCAATACATAGATAACACCAACTGTTACCGGCTGATCGAATCGTTCACCAGAAAGTCCATCATATAAGTATGTTCTCCCAAAATCCGGAAGATTTGCTTCTTTCAATTCATTTTGAACTTCTTCTTCTGAAGCTCCGTCAAAAATTGGAGTTGCATATTTCCTTCCGAGTACCAATCCGGCCCATCCAAGAACGGTCTCGTAGATCTGACCAATATTCATCCTTGATGGCACACCCAGAGGATTCAATACAATATCAACCGGAGTTCCATCTTCACTGAATGGCATGTCCTCTTCTCTCACGATCTTCGCTACCACACCTTTGTTTCCGTGTCGTCCTGCCATTTTATCACCAACACGCAGTTTACGTTTCTTAGCAATGTAAACTTTGGCCAGCTGAACAATCCCTGCAGGTAATTCATCTCCCACTTCAAGGGTGAACCTTTCTCTTTTGAAATAACCGGAAATTTCGTTCCTGTACTTCATGTAATTTTTGATCAAATCAAAAACAAGTTCATCTGTCTTCTTGTCTCCGGTCCAATCTTCAATTATCACATCAGAAATAAGATTAGCCTCTTCAGGTACATTGTAGTTACTCTCATCTCTATACTTGTTTTTAAGAGGGAAAAGATTAGCTTCTATATTCTTTCGACTAAACTTTACTCCTTTGCTCACTACCTCTTCTCCAAACTTGTGTTTGATTCCCTGGCAGGTTTTTCCTTCAAGAAGAGTTGTGATTTTATCAATCATTACTACTCTTGCTTCAGACAGCTGTTGACCGTATTTGTTTTTTAACAGCTCAACTTCCTTCTTCGTTCTTGCTCTGACATCTTTGTCTTTCTTAGGTCGAGAGAACAATTTGGTATCAATTACCACCCCTTTTAATGAAGGTGAAGCTTTAAGCGACGCATCTTTTACATCACCGGCTTTATCTCCAAAAATTGCACGAAGTAGTTTCTCTTCCGGTGTAGGATCAGATTCTCCCTTCGGAGTAATTTTTCCAATAAGAATATCTCCCTCTTTTACATCCGCTCCAATTCTTATAATCCCATTTTCATCAAGATTCTTGACAGCCTCTTCACTGACATTTGGAATTTCACTCGTCAGCTCTTCTTCTCCTCTCTTTGTATCCCTAACTTCAAGTTCAAACTCATCAATGTGAATCGATGTGAATATATCCTCTCTTACAACTCGCTCTGAGATTACAATCGCATCCTCAAAGTTGTAACCCTGCCATGGCATGAAGGCAACCTTCATATTGATGCCCAGGGCAAGTTCACCATTCTCTGTGGCAAAACCTTCACATAGTGCCTGGCCCTGCTTCACCTTGTCTCCTTTTGCAACAATTGGCTTCAGGTTGATACAGGTGTCCTGATTCGTTCTCCTAAACTTGACAAGGTCATATGTTCTGGTCGCATTATCAAAAGAGATAATTTCATCTTCCTTGCTCAGGGCATACTTGATGGTGATTTTATTTCCATCCACGTATTCAACTATTCCATCCTTTTCAGCTCGGATGAGTGCGCGAGAATCAAGCGCCACACGCTCTTCAAGTCCTGTTCCAACAATTGGAGCCTGAGGTCTCATCAATGGAACTGCCTGACGCTGCATGTTTGATCCCATCAGTGCCCGGTTTGCATCATCATGCTCAAGGAACGGGATCATAGATGCTGCCACCGAAACAATCTGGTTTGGTGCGACATCCATGTATCTCAAATCCGTCGGCCCGACAACAGGAAAATCACCCTCGAATCTTGCTTTTATTTTGTCATTTATGAATTCACCCAACTTGCCATCATCTTTCAAAGGAGCATTTGCCTGGGCTATATTAAATGTGTCTTCTTCCTCTGCAGTCAAATACTTGATAGCATGGGGATCCATATTTACCTTACCCTTCTCATCTACATCTCTATACGGAGTTTCGATGAATCCCATTTGATTCACTTTTGCGTGCACGCAAAGAGATGAAATCAAACCAATGTTTGGGCCTTCCGGGGTTTCAATTGTACAAAGTCTTCCGTAGTGAGTGTAGTGAACATCTCTTACTTCAAAACCAGCTCTTTCTCTCGAAAGACCACCGGGTCCTAAAGCTGACATTCTTCTCTTATGCGTTACTTCAGCCAATGGATTCGTCTGATCCATAAATTGTGAAAGCTGATTTGTACCGAAGAAGGAATTGATCACAGAGGAAAGCGTTCTTGCATTGATGAGGTCAACTGGTTTGAAGTCCTCATTGTCCCGAACATTCATTCGCTCTCTGATTGTTCTTGCCATTCTGGCAAGACCAACTCCGAATTGAGAGTACAATTGCTCCCCTACAGTTCTTACTCTTCTGTTGCTCAGGTGATCAATATCATCAACTACTGCTTTGCTATTAATCAGGCCAATCAAATACTTTACAATAAGAATTATATCTTCGGTTGTAAGTACTCTTCTTTCCCAATCGGTATCGATTCCAAGTTTCTTGTTAATTCTGTATCGACCAACTTCTCCCAGATCGTATCTTTTGTCTGAGAAGAACAGACTGGTGATTATATCTCTTGCTGTTTGCTCATCAGGAGTCTCAGTATTTCTTAGCTGTCGGTAAATCTGCTCTACCGCTTCTTTCTCAGAGTTTGAATTGTCTTTCTGTAGTGTATTATAGACAATAGAATACTCTGCGATGTTTACATCTTTCCTGTGAACAATAATTGATTTTGTCCCGGAATCAACAATGGTTTGAATGTCGTCATCGGTGATAACACTATCACGCTCCAGAACCACTTCATTCCTGTCAATGGATACAACTTCACCAGTATCTTCATCTACGAAATCTTCTGTCCAGGTTCTTAGAACTCTGGCGGCCAGTCTCCGATCTGTTGCCTTTTTCAGCTCCTTTTCAGTAGCTTCAATCTCTTCAGACAACCCGAACAAGTCGAGAATTTCTTTGTCAGATCCATATCCTATTGAACGCAACAGGGTAGTGATAGGGAACTTTTTCTTTCTGTCGATGTAAGCATACATAACGTTGTTCACATCAGTTGCAAATTCAATCCAAGACCCTTTGAAGGGGATGATTCTTGCGCTGTACAGCAAAGTGCCGTTGGTATGCTTGCTTTGAGCGAAGAAAACTCCGGGTGATCTGTGCAATTGAGAAACAATTACACGTTCAGCTCCATTTATAACAAAAGAGCCTTTCTCTGTCATGTAAGGAATATTCCCAAGGAAAACTTCCTGTTCAATCGTTTCAAACTCTTCGTTTTCTTCGTCGTTACACAAAAGCCTCAACTTTGCCTTGAGTGGCACTGAATAAGTAAGACCTCTGTCAATGCACTCCTGAATGCTGTATTTTGGAGGATCGACAGTGTAATCGATGAATTCGAGAACAAAATTTTCCCGAGAATCTGTAATTGGAAAATTTTCCATAAACACCTTATACAGACCTTCGCCTTCTTTTCTTTCGGCAGGAGTATCAAGCTGGAAAAAGTCAACAAATGATTTCAATTGTACATCCAGAAAATCCGGATAATCAATTACTGATTTGATTGAGGAGAAATTAATTCTCCCGTTATTGTTGTTAGCCAAAGCTTACGGAGTTTTAGTTTAATAAAATGAACAAGAGCTTAGAATCTATAGAAACAGGAAAAGACCCCGACGAAATGTCGGGGCCTGAGCCTTTTGTTTATGTGCTAATTACTTTAATTCTACTTCAGCACCAGCTTCTTCAAGCTGCTTTTTTAAGCCTTCAGCTTCATCTTTAGCAATACCTTCTTTCACCGCTTTTGGAGCTCCGTCAACAAGTTCTTTTGCCTCTTTCAAGCCAAGTCCTGTCAATTCTTTCACCAATTTTACGATCGCAAGCTTAGCTCCTCCAGGTGACTTAAGGATCACGTCGAAAGAAGATTTTTCTTCTCCGCCTCCATCAGCATCACCACCTCCAGCACCAGCCACCATAACAGGACCAGCAGCTGCAGCAGGCTCAATACCGTACTCATCTTTAAGGATATTAGCTAATTCGTTCACCTCTTTTACTGAAAGGTTTACTAATTGTTCTGCAAATTCTTTTAAATCCGCCATTTTAATTTAAGTGTTAATTCTGTTAAAAAATCTTTATCCCTCTCTCTCTGAAAGGGTTTTCACAATACCCGCAAGTTTATGCTCGCCACTTTGTAACAATGTGAGAACATTTTTAGCAGGGGATTGCAATAGAGTGATGATCTCCCCAATAAGTTCTTGCTTAGATTTAAGGCTAGCAAGTGCACTTAGTTGATCTTCACCAATAAATAAATCCGAGTCTATGGAAGCAGCCTTGAATTTGGGTCTTTCCTGAGGATTTCCTTTTTTGAAGTCCTTAATAATTTTAGCAGGAGCATTCGCATTTTCATTGACAAACATCAGACCTGAAGTACCTTTCAATACTTCATCAAGGTCAGAAAAATCTCCATCAACTTTTTCGAGTGCTTTCTTAATAAGGGTGTTCTTAACAACCTTATATTCTACTCCTTTGGTGAAACACATTTCTCTAAACTTATTCATTTCAGCCACTGTAAGGCCAGATGTATCAGTTATATAGAAATGGTCTGTCTCTTTTAACTTTTCAGTTAAATCACCAATTAATTGTGCTTTGTCTTCTCGTGTCATAACTATTTTATGCTCGCTATGCTACTTTGATCAATCGCAATTCCGGCACTCATTGTGCTTGAAAGGGTGATTGACTTAAAATATGTTCCTTTTGCAGAAGCAGGCTTTAGTTTAGAAATAGTTTGAATCATTTCCATTGCATTGTCTTTGATTTTATCTGCCTCAAAAGACACTTTGCCAATACTTGTATGAATGATTCCAAACTTATCCACCTTGAAATCAATTTTACCAGCTTTTACTTCTTTCACAGCCTGACCGATATTCATCGTAACTGTTCCTGATTTAGGATTCGGCATCAGGCTTCTTGGACCCAATACTCTACCCAGTTTACCAACTTGTGCCATAACTGTAGGCATTGTGATAATTACGTCAACATCAGTCCATCCTCCCTCAATCTTCTTCACATACTCCTCAAGACCAACATGATCAGCACCAGCGTCCTTCGCTTCCTGCTCTTTGTCAGGTGTACAGAGTACAAGTACTCTTACATCTTTACCTACTCCGTGTGGAAGAGATACTACACCTCTTACCATCTGGTCAGCTTTCTTAGGATCCACACCCAGCCTGATATCCATATCAACTGAAGCGTCGAACTTAGAGAAGGTAATTTGCTTGAGAAGCGTACTTGCTTCTTCAAGGCTATACTCTTTTCCTACTTCCAGTAGTTCAAGAGCTTTCTTTTGATTTTTTGTTAGCTTTCCCATCTCTAATATCAGTTAGCGTTTTCCCATGGCGCAGTTCCTTTTACCCGGATACCCATACTTCTCGCTGTTCCTGCAACAACTCGCATTGCAGACTCAACCTTTAAAGCATTTAAGTCAGGCATTTTTGTTTCTGCAATAGTCTTCACCTGGTCCCAGGTAACTGATCCTACTTTAACCCTGTTTGATTCAGCAGAACCCTTCTTAATTTTAGCTGCTTCCATTATTAGGGATGCAGCCGGAGGGGTTTTGATTACAAAGTCAAAAGACTTATCTGCATAAATCGTAACAAGTACCGGAAGTAGTTGACCAGGTTTTTCCTGAGTCCTTGCATTAAACTGCTTACAAAAGTCCATGATATTCAGACCTTTAGCTCCTAATGCAGGGCCTACAGGAGGTGAAGGGTTTGCCGCTCCTCCTCTAATTTGTAATTTCAAATAGCCCGAAATTTCTTTAGCCATTTCTTCCTAATTAATCTTCTTTTTCTACCTGTATATAATTCAGTTCGACAGGAGTATTCCTGCCAAAAATCTTAACCGTAACATTAAGCTTCTTACGATCCTCAAATACCTCCTCTACTGTACCCGTGAAGCCACTAAAGGGACCGTCCATAACCTTAACACTTTCACCAATGATGAATGGTGTATCTAATTTTTCTTCATATTCTTCCGCCTCATCCACTTTGCCGAGGATACGATTTACTTCAGCTTGTCTTAATGGAAGAGGGTCTTTTGTCGTGCTTGATCCGGTTGCACTCAGGAACCCGATTACATTTGGAATTAATTCCTTGTTGGTTACCAGATGCATCACTTCCCCATTTGAGAAATCTGCCTGAACAAGTACGTAACCCGGAAAGAAGTTTCTTTCTCTTACTCGCTTCTTGCCATTCCTCATTTCATACACTTTCTCAGAGGGGATAAGAACCTGTGGAAGAAAATCAGCTAACTCCTGACGAGCAACCTCATTTTCAATTGCCTCTTTGACTTTTCTTTCCTTACCGCTGACGGCTCTTACCACGTACCATTTATGCTCCATCCTACCTTAACTTTAATTTTTAAAGTTCCTCGTAAACAAACTCCATCAGATTTTCGAAAGCATAGTCAATAGCTCCGATCATAAGGGCAAAAATCATTGATGCAACAAGTACCAGAATCGCGCTATTCTGCAAATCAGCATACTTTGGCCAGGTAACTTTGTGTAAAAGTTCCTGATATGATTCTTTAATAAATGTTGTAACCTTGGACATAATTTTATACCTTCAAAAAATGCACGGGAGGAGGGACTCGAACCCCCAACCAACGGTTTTGGAGACCGCTACTCTACCAATTGAGCTACGCCCGTAAAAACCAGCAGTCCCAAAAGGACTGCAAATTTAGAGTAATCAATTTGTATAAACAAATCCCGCAAGCATCAAATGTTGCGGGATAAGTACTTCTTAATCAAGAATTTCAGTAACCTGTCCGGAACCTACAGTTCTTCCACCCTCTCTGATAGCAAACCTTAGTCCTTTTTCAAGTGCTACAGGACTGATCAGATTCACTTCAATTGTTACATTATCACCAGGCATTACCATCTCAATTGAATCCGGCAGCATAATTTCTCCTGTAACATCTGTCGTTCTAAGGTAGAACTGAGGTCTGTACTTATTAAAGAATGGGGTGTGTCTTCCACCTTCTTCTTTTGAAAGAACATAAACTTCAGCTTTGAATTTCGCATGAGGAGTTACTGATCCTGGCTTGCAGATAATCATACCTCTTTTGATTTGCTCTTTTTCAATACCTCTCAATAGAAGACCAACGTTATCACCGGCTTCTCCTCTGTCTAGTATTTTTCGGAACATCTCAACTCCGGTGATTGTTGATTTGAGTCCTTCAGCACCCATTCCAATAATATCAACTGCATCACCTGTGTTTGTCACACCTCTTTCAATTCTTCCAGTCGCAACTGTTCCTCTACCGGTAATTGAGAATACATCCTCTACAGGCATCAAAAAGTCTTTGTCTATTGCTCTTTCAGGAAGTGGGATATACTCATCCACAGCCTTCATAAGCTCTTCAATTTTTTCAACCCACTTCGCATCACCGTTCAATCCGCCAAGAGCTGATCCCTGAATTACAGGAATATCATCGCCAGGGAAGTCATATGCAGAAAGTAATTCTCTGATTTCCATTTCAACAAGCTCTAAAAGCTCAGGATCATCAACAAGATCAACTTTATTCATAAAAACAACCAATGCCGGAACTCCAACCTGTCTTGAAAGAAGGATGTGCTCTCTTGTTTGTGGCATAGGTCCGTCTGTTGCAGCCACAACAATAATTGCACCATCCATCTGAGCTGCTCCAGTTACCATGTTTTTTACATAATCCGCGTGACCTGGGCAATCCACGTGAGCATAGTGACGATTTTCGGTCGAATACTCAATGTGTGAAGTATTAATGGTAATACCTCTTTCTTTTTCTTCTGGTGCATTGTCGATTGCTGAAAAGTCTTTCGCTTCAGCAAGCCCTTTTCCAGCAAGAACTGAAGAAATTGCAGCAGTCAAAGTTGTTTTACCATGGTCAACGTGTCCGATTGTACCAATATTTACATGTGGTTTCGAACGATCAAAGTTTTCTTTAGCCATGTTTGATAATCCTCAATTTAATTTTTAAAATTTATTACTCTATTTATTTTAAATACATCCTAATATAAGAGCCAATGAGGGGATTTGAACCCCTGACCTCTTCCTTACCAAGGAAACGCTCTACCCCTGAGCTACATCGGCTTTTATTTCTTAAAGCTTCTGAGCTCAGAAAATTTGAACCAGAAAGCTCAAATTCTCCAACAATTAATGTCAGAGATTTGAGCGGGTGACGAGGCTCGAACCCGCGACCTACAGCTTGGAAGGCTGTCGCTCTACCAACTGAGCTACACCCGCTTGAGTGGGGGGAGAAGGATTCGAACCTTCGAAGACATAAGTCAACGGAGTTACAGTCCGTCCCAGTTGGCCGCTTTGGTATCCCCCCAACAACAAAAAAATCTCTTTTAAGAACTCTCCTCCTCCCCCAACTTTAGGAAAAAGGAATGCAAAAGTATATCGTTTTTTTGTTTAATCAAATTTTCATTTTGTGATTGGATATCTTTCTTTGAATCATATTTTTGAGGCAGCCTATAAATAACAGGAAATCATGGAAATCCAAATTGGAAATCGTAAAAACATCATCCTTGAAAAAAAAGGAAAGGATTTTATAATTGATGGAGAAAAAGCTAATCTGGAATTGGCCCATGTTAATGAACGGCTTTTTAAGGTTTTCAAAAACAACAAGATCTACACTGCTGAATTGTTGGAAAAAAAAGAGAATGAACTAATCATCTCGATTGATGGAAAGACTGTAACTGTTTCGATTTTAGACCCAATGGATAAAATTCTTGAAAGCATGGGAATGAGTTCTGTTGCTTCCTCTTCTGTTAAGGAAATTAAAGCTCCCATGCCTGGAACGATCCTGTCTGTTTCGGTAAGGGAAGGTGATTTAGTTCAAAAAGGTGATCCTCTATTAATTCTGGAGGCTATGAAAATGGAAAATATCATTAAATCCCCTGGTGAAGGATCGGTTCAAAAGGTACTTATAAAGGAAGGTGAGAATGTTGAAAAGAATCAGATTTTGATTTCATTCAATTAGAAATCAATCCTTTTATATTTGTTCGATTTTTAACCTGCCTCCTAATTAAATAAATGAAATACAAGAGAGTTCTTTTAAAGCTAAGTGGAGAAGCCCTAATGGGCAACAGATCTCACGGCATTGATTCTGACCGATTAACCCAATATGCCAATGAGATTAAGTCAGCGAAGAATCAGGGGGTAGAACTGGCAATTGTTATTGGTGGCGGAAACATTTTTAGAGGGGTAGAGGCTGAAGCAAACGGGATTGACCGTGTGCAGGGAGATTATATGGGGATGCTGGCTACAGTAATTAACGCCATGGCATTACAAAGTGCTTTAGAAAAGCAGGGGATGTACACCCGGCTGATGGCAGGACTCAAGATGGAACAGGTTTGTGAGCCATTTATAAGAAGAAGAGCGATCAGGCACCTTGAAAAAGGAAGAATTGTGATTTTCGGAGCAGGAATCGGGAATCCATATTTCACAACTGACTCTACAGCGAGTCTTCGTGCTATTGAAGTTGAGGCTGATGTAGTTCTCAAGGGAACAAGAGTAGATGGGGTATATACGTCTGATCCTGAAAAAGATGCTTCGGCCACTCGTTATGATCGACTTTCCTTTCAGGAGGCATATGAAAAAGGGTTGAATATCATGGATATGACAGCCTTCACTCTTTGCCAGGAGAACAATCTTCCAATTATTGTTTTCGATATGAACAAAAAAGGAAACCTGGGAAAACTTCTTTCGGGAGAAAATGTTGGCACACTTATAAACGCGGATTAATATATTTGATCAATTATGGAAGAAATACAAATCTATTTGGATACTGCAAAGGAAATGATGTCTAATGCTGTTGATCATGCCCAGGTGGAGTTTGGAAAAATCAGAGCAGGTAAAGCTCAACCAAATATGCTGGATAGTGTAAACGTAGAATACTATGGCACCATGACGCCCCTGAGTCAGGTCGCCGGCATCACAACACCAGATGCACGAACGCTTAGTGTAAAACCGTGGGAAAAATCTATCCTTCAGGATATTGAAAGAGCAATAATCAACAGTGGTTTGGGGTTTAATCCGCAAAATGATGGCGAACAGATTAGAATAAACATACCACCGCTCACAGAAGAGCGAAGACTTCAATTGATGAAGCAGGTGAAGGCAGAAGCCGAAAATGGGAAAATTAGTATTCGAAATGCTCGGAAGGACACAAATGACTCCCTTAAAAAATTAGATGGAGTTTCTGAAGATTTGATCAAGGATGCGGAAGGCGAAGTTCAAAAACTTACGGATGAACATGTAGCTAAAATAGATACCCTCGTTGAAGCTAAAGAAAAGGATATCATGACCATTTAAAGGAAGTATCCTTTTAATTTAATCCGCTCCTCGACTGATTCCGGAACCAGATACTTTATCGATTTTTTCTGCCTGACAAGACTTCTGATGAGTGTCGCAGAGATATCCATTTCGGGTGCCTCCATTCTAACAATGTTTGGATGTTCTTCTAATTGAATCTCTCTAACATTTGGACGAGGATAGACAATCAATCCAAATTGATTAAGAATTTCCTCGTAATTTTTCCACTTATGAAAAGTGGCAAGATTGTCCTCTCCTATGATTAACCTAAATTTCTTGTCCCGATGTTTTTCCCTTAGATATACAAGTGTATCGATGGTATAACCCGGCTTAGGCATACTAAATTCCACATCTGATACTCTGAAACCATAATCTTCACTAATAGCAGACTTTACAAGATCCAGCCTGTCAAATTCATGCAGGAGGTTTTTGTTTTTTTTGAAAGGATTTTGAGGGCTGACAACAAACCATACCTCCTTTACCGAGGTGGTCTCCTTAACCAGATTAGCTATTATCATATGACCTGTATGAATAGGATTGAAAGATCCGAATAATAGGCCAACCTCCATTATTTGAGGAAATTATTGACAATTTCTTCAGCTTCCTCGAGCGCCACGTCCAGGTCATGATTTACTATGACCACATCGAAATTACTTTCTTCTCTCATTTCCTCAATCGCTTTAGCTACCCGTTCATTTAGCGTTTCTTTGGATTCAGTATTTCTACCCTCCAATCGCTCTTTAAGAATATCTAAATTTTCAACTTTTATAAAAACAGAAAGTGCCTGATCACCGAATTGTTTTTTAAGATTTATTCCACCTTTCACATCAACATCAAAGATTACATGGTTTCCATTCTCCCAAATCCTGCTTACTTCGGATCTTAAGGTTCCGTAGTAGGTATCCTTGTATACTTCCTGCCATTCAAGAATTTCTCCTGAATCAATTTTTTTATGAAAATCCACGGAGGATAGAAAATAATAGTCAGATCCATCTTTTTCGTTACTTCTCGGAGATCTTGTAGTAGCGGAAATCGAGAACTCCAACTTTCTGATCTTGCGCAACAGGTATCTTACTATGGTTGTTTTGCCCGCACCAGACGGGGCGCAAAAAATGACAGCCTTTCCATTCATCCCGCGAAGTTATAACGGACTATTGAACTATTCTATTTCTTATCTCAATAGCAAGTTCTGATGGTATGGACTTTTTATGAAGTTTTCTCTTTAAAAGTTCACGAATCTGTTTTTCCACATTATAATGAGCAAAGCAAACCATGCATTTTTCTATATGTGAAAAAAAGAATTCTTCCTGATCCTGGGAGACTTCATCGTCAAGAATCAGGTTCAAAATCTTAAGGCATTTATCAAAATCACTACAGCTACAATCAGGGCATTCGGACATAATATTCAGGTAAGCCTAAATGTCTAATCAATAATAAGAACAAAAAGTTCAATTAATTATACCCCATTGAATGGGCATAAGAACCCAATTTTTCTCTTAGCAAATTTCTGGCTCTATGCAATCTGGATCGAACAGTTCCAATTGGAATATCAAGAATTTTTGCCATCTCTTCATATGTGAATCCTTCAAGATCACACAAAATGATTACTGTTCTAAAATCTATCGCCAGAGAATTAAGTGCATTACTTATTTCATCACCAATCATGTCTTTGGTTGTCTCAAGTCTGAGATCAACAGTCGCATCTTTTGGTGTGTCTTCTGAATTATAAAATTGCTCTACCTCCTGGTAATCAACCTTGGCCGGCTGCTTACTCTTTTTTCTATAATCATTAATAAAGCTATTCTTAAGAATTCGATATAGCCATGCTTTCGCATTGGTGCCTTCCTGAAAGGACGAAATAAATCTGAACGCCTTCATATAGGTATCCTGAACAAGGTCCTTTGCATCATCCTCGTCAAAAGTTAAGCGGTAAGCGAAATTGTACATCGAATCAATGTGAGGCATAAACTCACCATCGAATACTTCCACTTTCTTCCTGTCGGAATATGCCGATTTTGTTTTCAAATCCTCCATTTGGTTTTCTAATTGATCTGTCATTGTTCTTGACTTATATGTATGTAGCTACATAAATATACGGCTCTTAATTAGAATAGTTCTAAATAGTTCCACAGTTTTTATCGAGAACTTCATAATATGAACACGCTTTTCAGCCAATTGTTTTCTTAGCGACAAATCATATTAGTACCAATAATTTATTTGAAAGGGGTTTAACCTTCGAAGGGTAATTCAACTAATACAGGCTCCTGCTTTATCTACTTAAGCTAAGCTGCCATTTCCATGCTGAACTCATCATATCATTCAGGTCTTTTTCAGCCTTCCAGTTCAACAGCTTATTGGCTTTTGATGTATCAGCAAAGATCTTTTCAATATCCCCCGGCCTTCGGTCTGTGATTTTGTAGTTGAGCTTTTCCCCTGTTACTTTTTCAAAGGATTCAATTACCTCAAGTACGGTGTAACCCTGACCAGTACCAATGTTAAAAATATCATAGTTGTTCTTCATGGTTGGAGTAAGCTCCAAAGCGGCAATATGCGCTTTGGCAACATCCGAAACATGTATGTAATCACGTATACAAGTTCCATCTCTTGTCTCATAATCTCCACCAAAAACACTCAGTTCATTTCTGATTCCTGCGGCTGTTTGTATCAAATAAGGAACCAGATTCGAAGGCACTCCAAGGGGGAGTTCACCAATAAGTGATGAATCATGAGCTCCAATTGGATTGAAGTATCGAAGTGAAATAGCTTTTAAAGCTTCGTTTACATTACAAAAATCACGAATAATCTCTTCTCCTATTTGCTTCGTATTTCCATATGGTGATTCTGCCGGCAACACGGGAGTATTTTCAGTGACAGGTAAAACCTCAGGCTGGCCATATACTGTGCATGATGAAGAAAATATGAATTTTCCAATTGAGTAAGCTCCAGAGAGTTCAAGCAAATTAATCAACGAGGCAAGATTGTTATGATAGTAAAGCAATGGTTTTTCAACAGATTCGCCCACAGCCTTACTTGCTGCAAAATGGATAATTGAATCAAATCGCTGATTCTTAAAAACCTCGTCTGTATGATGTCTATTGGTCAGGTCAACTTCCAAAAATCCTGGTTTCCTGCCTGTTATCTGCTCAATCCTTTCAAGTACCTCAATACGTGTATTGGAGAGGTTATCAAGAATAAAAACTTCATAACCCTTGTTTATCAGTTCAACTGAGGTGTGTGATCCAATAAATCCCAATCCACCTGTTACAAGTACTTTACTCATCTTAATGCTCATTAATTAAAAAAAGACTCTGAAATCTCAAAGAACAGGATTTTTTATCTGTTATCGAGTCTTCAAAGTCTTCGAACTGTTTAAAAATTTCTTCTAAAGAAATTTTTAAATTAATATCTGTAATACTCTGGCTTAAATGGTCCCTGAACTTCTACACCAATATATTCAGCCTGATCCTGGGTTAGTGTGTCCAACTCTACACCAATTTTGGCCAGATGCAATCTTGCTACTTTTTCATCAAGATGTTTAGGAAGCATATAAACGGCATTGTCATACTTGCCACTATTCTGCCATAACTCTAATTGAGCAAGTGTCTGGTTTGTGAACGAGTTTGACATAACAAATGAAGGATGGCCTGTTGCGCATCCAAGGTTAACCAGGCGCCCTTCAGCAAGAATAATTATATCGTTTCCATCCACATTATACAAATCCACCTGCGGCTTGATTTCCACATGAGAATCACCATAATTGTCAAGCAACCAGGCCATGTCTATTTCATTATCAAAGTGTCCGATGTTACAAACAATTGTCTTGTCTTTCATCGACTTAAAGTGTTCACCTCTTACAATATCCTTGTTTCCGGTTGTTGTAACAACGATATCTGCTCTTGAAACTGAGTCACTCATTCTTTTCACTTCAAAACCATCCATTGCTGCCTGTAATGCACATATTGGGTCAATTTCAGTTACTATGACCCGCACACCAGCTCCTCTCAATGAAGCTGCTGACCCTTTTCCCACGTCACCGTATCCGGCAACAAGCGCAACTTTGCCAGCCAGCATAATATCAGTAGCTCTTCTTATTGCATCTACCAGCGATTCTTTACAGCCATACTTGTTATCGAATTTTGATTTTGTGACTGAGTCATTGACGTTAATTGCCGGCATTGGCAGAGTTCCGTTCTTAACTCGTTCATAAAGTCGATGAACACCTGTGGTGGTTTCTTCTGAAAGACCTTTAATGTCTGCAACGAGCTCAGGGTGGTGATCCAAAACCATATTTGTCAGATCTCCTCCATCATCCAGAATCATATTCAATGGCTTACCTCCTTCAAATGCAAAAAGCGTTTGAGCAATGCACCAGTCAAACTCTTCGTCGTTCATTCCCTTCCATGCGTAAACAGGAATTCCTGCTTTGGCTATTGCTGCAGCTGCATGGTCCTGGGTTGAGAAAATATTACATGAAGACCAACTTACTTCTGCTCCAAGTTCCCTCAAGGTTTCAATGAGAACTGCAGTTTGTATGGTCATATGAAGGCATCCGGCAATTCGTGCACCTGCAAGTGGCTTGCTGGCTCCATACTCCTCTCTCAGAGCCATCAAACCGGGCATTTCAGCCTCGGCAAGCTCAATTTCTTTTCTTCCCCAGTCTGCAAGGGCAACATCTTTTACTTTAAATTTTTCTTCAGTTTCAGTCATTTGTCAAATGTTTCTAACTACTCTGTTTTGATTTCGGGCTGCAAAGGTATGTATTTGATTTCGAATAATTATCTGATAATTATCTTTCAAATTCAGATTTAATTAACTACCTGCTAAATTCTATTTCTTTGAGTCCATAGCTAACAACGCTTCCATTCCTGTTGACCAACAGCTTTCCTGAACTGTCTATGCCTTGTATTCTTCCTGAAAATTCACCTTCCTTATCTTTAAAAACTCCCTGTTCTTCAATCAAATACAGATTTTGGTGATACGATTGGAGCAGTCCCTCAGTTTGTCCATTCCTTAGTTTCAACAAAAAGAATTCAAGGTCTGCGAGCAGAGTTCCGGCGAATTCATCACGATCAACTGTACGGTCAGATTCCACAAAAATTGAAGTAGCTGATGGAAGATTAAATGCACGCTGATTCAGGTTAAAACCAATTCCTATAATGCTATTTTCCAGTCGGCTCCCTTTAAGTGAATTTTCAATCAGTACACCTGAAATTTTCCTGTCATCGACAAGTAAGTCGTTCGGCCATTTCAAACTTAATCTTGAAGGATCCAGATATCGACCTGCACATTTCAAGATTCCCAATCCAATCGCAACATTTAGCAAATACTGACTAGAAATTAAAAGATATGAGGGTTTGACAAGCAGTGAGATCAGGAGATTTTTCCCTGGCTCATCGAGCCATACATTTCCACGCTGACCTTTGCCGTTCTTCTGATGATCAGTAAGAATAACTGTTCCCTCCTGTACGTCTTCTTTTTTGAGCAAAGCAGCAAGTTCGTCACTGGTTGAATGACATTCTGTCAGGAAAATAACTTTTTTACCCAAAAACAAGGGTTTGGCAAAGATTTTATGCAATAGAATTAATGTAACTTTGAGCAAAAATAACATAAAGAAAAAGTGAATGCAGCAGGTGCAGAATGAGGTGAGTTCGGAGGTATTGAGTGAGTGGGTAGTTGAGGGAATGCTTGAGAAAAAAGCACAAGACGTTGTGGTGATGGATTTACGCAACGTAAAGCATGCAATTGCAGACTATTTCATTCTTTGTAGCGGAAACTCAGATACTCAGATAGACGCTATTTCAGAGTCTGTTGAAGAACAAGTTCATAAAAAATCCAGGCAAAACCCCTGGAAAAGAGAAGGACGTGAAAACAAAGAATGGATCTTATTGGATTACATAGATGTTGTTGCTCATATATTTAATAAAGAAAAAAGAGAATTCTACGGACTTGAAGAACTTTGGGGTGATGCGAAAATCAGCAAAATTGCTGAAAACTAATTAATCACTGAAGCGTACAAGATCATAAAAATTTTAGGAGAAAAGGAGAAATGTCGGAACATAAGCAAGATAGAAAGTTGAATCCAAAGCCAGGGAGGCCAGGTTATCAGGGATGGTTAATAGGAGGTCTTTTGGCAGTGGTCATTGGAGTTACTCTTTTTTCAAAAGACAATGGAATGGTTCCAATTACATTCCGGTCTTTCGAGAAAATGTTATTAGCAAATGATGTCCAAAAGGTCGCACTTATCAAAAATCAGGATTTTATTGAGGTTACACTTAAACAAGAAGCGCTTTCCAATACGAAATATAAAATTGAACTTGATCAAAACAAGAGTTTTTTCAGTTCGCAAACGGGCCCACACTACAAAGTAGAGATTGTAAGCGTAGATAAGTTCGTCAAGGACTTTGAGGAGACAATGTCTCAGATTCCTGAGGAGCAACGATTTGATTACAAAATTGAGGAAAGGTCTGATTACACCACATTCCTGTTTAATTGGGGATTCCTGATACTTCTCATTTTTGGTTTTTGGTTTTTAATGAGACGAATGACTGGTGGCGGTGGCCCTGGTGGTCAGCTTTTCAATATAGGAAAATCTAAAGCTGCGCTTTTCGACGCAGAAAATAAAGTGAAGATCACCTTCGCTGATGCTGCCGGACTGGAAGAAGCCAAAGAAGAAATTCGTGAAATTGTTGACTTCCTTAAGAGTCCTGAAAAATTCACAAAACTTGGTGGAAAGATTCCAAAAGGTGCACTTCTTGTAGGCCCTCCGGGAACAGGTAAAACTCTTCTCGCCAAGGCGGTTGCCGGTGAAGCAGCAGTTCCCTTTTTTACCCTCTCTGGATCTGATTTTGTTGAAATGTTTGTTGGTGTAGGTGCAGCAAGGGTTAGAGATCTTTTCAAGCAGGCAAAAGAAAAAGCACCTTGTATTGTTTTCATTGACGAAATCGATGCAATTGGACGTTCCAGAGGAAGAGGTCAAATGCCTGGCTCCAATGATGAACGTGAAAATACATTGAATTCGCTACTTGTTGAGATGGATGGTTTTTCAACGGATGTTGGAGTAATCATACTTGCTGCGACCAACCGACCAGATGTACTTGATTCCGCATTGTTGCGACCAGGTCGTTTCGATCGTCAGATCAGTATTGATAAACCTGATATTGTTGGAAGGGAAGCGATTTTCAAAGTTCATCTTAAGCCGATTCAGTTGGACGAAACTGTTGATCCTAAAAAATTATCTGCACAAACTCCCGGTTTTGCCGGTGCTGAGATTGCCAATGTGTGTAACGAAGCTGCTTTGATAGCTGCAAGAAAAGATAAGAAGAAAGTCGATATGCATGATTTCCAGGATGCCATTGACCGGGTGATTGGCGGACTTGAAAAAAAGAATAAACTTATTTCTCCTGAAGAAAAGAAAATAGTTGCCTATCATGAAGCGGGACATGCTGTCGCGGGATGGTTCCTGGAGCATGCAGACCCATTGGTTAAAGTTAGTATTGTGCCACGAGGAGTAGCTGCATTAGGTTATGCTCAATATCTGCCAAAAGAGCAATTTCTCTATCAGACTGAGCAACTGGAAGATGAAATGTGCATGGCACTTGGAGGAAGAGCTGCAGAAGAAATTATTTTTGGTAAAATATCAACAGGAGCGTTGAGTGACCTGGAGCGTATTACCAAAATGGCATACAGCATCGTATCAGTATATGGAATGAACGACAAAATCGGAAACGTTTCCTATTATGATTCGAAGCAGCAAGATTACAATTTCACAAAACCATATTCAGAAGCCACAGCCCAACTAATTGATGAAGAGGTTAAGAAACTCATAGAAAAAGCATACGTCAGAGTCAAAAAACTTTTGTCAAGTAAAAAGAAAGAGCTCGAGATTCTTGCAAAAGAACTTTTGAAAAGAGAAATCATATTCCAGTCAGATTTGGAGTCTCTCATCGGTAAAAGACCTTTTGAGAATCAGACGGCATACGAAGCATTTACGCAATCCACTCCGCCAAATGGTAATGGGAAGAAAGAAAAGAAGGAAAAAAAAGAGGTAGAGAAAGTAAAAGATGAAGTGAAAAAAGAAGTTGAAAAGGAGGAAGAGGTAAGTGAAGTAAAAAACGATTGAGAGGATGGCTGAAGAGCCGGTAGAGTCGTTATCTTTCAAGCTATCGAAAGGTGAAAAAATTTACTTTGCCAGCGATTTTCATCTTGGCACACCTGACAGGAAATCAAGTCTCGAAAGAGAATTAAAAATCGTTCGATGGCTGACTGAAATTTCCGGAGACGCAAAAGCTATCTTTCTTGTCGGAGATCTGTTTGATTTTTGGTTTGAATACAAGCACACCATTCCTAAGGGATTTATTCGCTTTCTGGGCAAGCTCGCTGAATTGCGTGATCGAAACATTCCCATCTTTTTCTTTACAGGCAATCATGATCTGTGGATGTTTGACTACTTCCCTTCAGAGTTAGGTATTCCTGTTTATTCACGTCCTGTCTCTTTTCAGGTGAATGATAAGAATATCTACGTCGGTCATGGAGACGGACTTGGACCCGGCGACAGTTTTTACAAGTTTCTTAAAGGCGTTTTTTCGAATAAGCTTTCTCAGTGGTTATTCCATAGAATTCATCCCAACACTGGTGTGGGCATTGCTAAATATTGGTCAAAACGCAGCAGGATATCCAGTGAAGACCAGGAGGATCAATTTCTTGGTGACAAAGAGGTTCTCTTACAGTATTGCCGTTCTGTTGAAATCAACAACCACCACGACTACTATATTTTCGGACACAGGCACCTGCCATTGGAAACAGAAGTCACAAAAAATTCCAAATATTTTAATTTGGGTGAGTGGGTAAATCATTTCACTTATCTTGAACTGGATGAAAATGAAGCTTCTCTTAAGTCTTTTGATACTTAGCACATTCTTCCAAAATACCTTGTCTGCTCAGGAATGGTCAGTATTGAGCAACATAAAATTCAATACGCCATCTACCTCCTATTCCATAGATTCAGAAAACAACCTCTATATTGGATTTGGAGATGGGCGCTTGAGCAGATTTTCATCAAAAAATGAAAAGCTTCCAGATTTTTCACTGCCAAATCAGTCTGCAATCACACTGGTAGAAGCACAGAACAACAGGAAAATATTCCTGTTTCAAAAAGATATCCAAAAGATTTCAATTCTTGACCGCTTCAGCACCATCGCTCAGCAGTACTTCCTGAGCGAATTCGGCATAGGGTATGCAATCGCTACCTGCCCGACACCAGACAATGGGATATGGATCACGGAAACCAATCCGTCCCGACTCAAAAAGATAGATCTCCTTAGGAAAAACGTGTTACTTGAAGTCCAACACTCACTTGGTGACTCCATCACATTTATGAAAGCAATTCAAAACCTGCTTCTTGTCTCCGATGAAAACGGCGTTCATGTTTTTGACCAATTCGGAAGTCCTGTTATTTCCATCGAGGCTGGTAAAATCAACTATGTCCAGTTTTTGAAAAATGAAATTATAGCCAGCCGGGATTCAGATTTTCTATACATCAATCCTTCAGACGGCAGCATTCGAAAGGAAGTACCGTTTCCCGGCGGAAGCGCTGAATGCTTTATTGATTTGGGAGGAAAGATTGCGGTGATAAAGAAGAAACAAGTCACTTTCTACGAAAGTCCATAAAACCTGAATTAATAGTCGCTCCTTCACAAAATAAAAAAACCTGAGATTTCTCCCAGGTCTCCTATTTTGAGTTTAGTTGGTCCTTACAATCCCCGGTACAAATCAAGAACTCGTTTCCGAAGAATTATCGTGTATTTCGCATTGATTAGCTGTGCTTCCGCTCTATTTTTATTATTCAAACTTTCCAAATAAGAGTAGAAATCTGTATTTCCTGTTTCAAATCTTTTCTTAATAAACTCGAACGTCTGATTCAAAGCTTCAAAGTTTTCTTCAGCTGTCCTGTATGAAGTCTGAGCTGAAACCAAATCCAGATAATCCCTTTGAGCAGCGTTTGTTACATCAAGCATTGCCTGATCATTTTGAAGCTTCGCGTTCATTAGGTTTATACGTGAGTTATCAATACCATTTTGAGTTTGATATCTATTAAAGATTGGAATATTCAAAGAAACCCCAACGCCATTACTAGGAGTATTTCGTATTTGTTCCAAATATTCTACCTCAACGACAGACGTAAAGTTTCTTGAATGAGAAGCGCCAAGCGATACAAATGGGTATCTATTGGCTTTTGTTTGCTTTAGTTGTGATTCCGCCGCAATCGCACTTTCACCAGCGCTTTTTAGACGAAATGAATTTTCAACAATTTGGTCAAAAACCAAATTGTAAGAATCATACTCAATCAAAATTTCCAGGTCCTCGATATTAAGAGGAGCTATTTGTACATTAGCATAATTCTCAAATTGAATAGACTGCAAAAGATTAAGAAGATCTGACTGATATTGATTTTTAAGGTTAACGTTATTTAATCTCTCATTTGCCACCTGAGACTGGAAATTGTAAACAGTTTCTAAGTTTCCAACTCCTACTGTCACTCTTTTCTTTTCACGCTCCAGTTGCTCCTCAAGAAATTCAAGGCGTTGATCCGAAATTCGTCCATTTTCTGTATCAACCAGTACACTCAAATAATTTCTAATTACGGTGGCTTTTATTGTGATTTTACTATCCTCAAGTTGATATCGTGATGACTCATATTCATGCTTTCTTCTATTCAACAAGTGATGATTAGAAAATGCATTGAACAATACCAGATTCGAGGAAATAGACGGACTTGATGCTCTACTGGTATTTGATACTACATTCCCTTCGAAATCAATTCTGTTCCCATCAAAATAAGAATAATCGGTACTGGCATTAAGATTTGGCAGAAAATTGTAATAGGCCTGACGCTTATTGGATTGAGCTCCAATTAAATTGTTTTGAATCTGCTTAATGGTCAAATTTCTGCTACTCGCAATTTGTATGCATTCCTCAAGATCCAATGTCCTGACATCCTGCTCCTGAGCAAGAGAAATGATGGCAGAGGTAAGTAAAAAAGTTAAGGCAAAGGTTTTCATGGTTCCAACTTTTTAAAAAAGAGGTCTAAATAAAGGCCCGTCCTGAGACGGACCTTAGTAAATATGAAGAGGATAAAAAATTATACCAGAGCGTTATCCTTCGAGTTGATGTTCTCAGACACAATCTGACCATCAAACAAGTGAATCACTCTGTGTGCGTATTCTGCATCAATTGGTGAGTGAGTCACCATGATTACGGTTGTTCCGGCTTCATTCAATTCGGTAAGAAGGTTCATTACTTCCTGACCGTTTGCTGAATCCAGGTTTCCCGTAGGCTCATCCGCAAGAATCAATTTTGGTTTCGCCACAACTGCTCTTGAAATGGCTACACGTTGCTGTTGACCACCTGATAGTTGCTGAGGAAAGTGATTTCTTCTGTGCATAATTTTCATATGCTCCATCACTTCTTCCACTCTTTTCTTGCGCTCAGCCGCCGAATACTTCAAATAGATCAATGGCAATTCAATGTTTTCGAAAACTGTCAATTCATCGATCAGATTAAAGCTCTGGAATACAAATCCAATATTGGCTTTTCTCAGGTCAGCTCTCTTCCTTTCATTGTATCCGGAAATCTCCTGATCAGTGAAATGGAATTCACCTTCTGAGGGGTTATCCAACAATCCGATGATATTCAGTAGTGTTGATTTACCACAACCCGACGGGCCCATAATTGCCACGAATTCACCTTCTTTTATTTTAAGGTCAACGCCGGCAAGAGCGGTAGTTTCGATTTCGTCAGTGTAGTAAAACTTCTTAAGTCCTTTAGTATCAATTAGTGCTTTCGCGTTTTCCATGTTATTTGAGTTTAGTACTTTGAGTTCAATTAAGTTATTATAATAGTTACTGTGCTTTTCTTATTTGGTTACTTTATCACCAGGATGTCTTTATCTTCATACCCCCTGTATGAAGAGACAACAACTTTCTCTCCAGGTTGCAATCCTTCGACAACTTCGTAATATCTTGGATTCTGTCTCCCTAATCTAATGTCCCTTCTTACGGCCTCCGATTCGTCCTCACCAACAACAAAAATCCAGTTTCCGCCAGTCGTCTGATAGAAACTTCCACGCGGAATTTGAATCGCTGTAATATTCTCACTAAGCTGAAGTCTGATTTGAAGAGTCTGACCTCTTCGTATTCCATCCGGGATTGAATCACTAAATGCCATATCTACTTCAAATAGTCCATTATTCACTTCAGGATACACTTTTGTGATATGTAAATTGTAGTCACCTCCTGCAAATGAGAAACTGCCCCCAAGTCCTTCATATATCCTGGATATATAATGTTCGTCAATGGTTGCACGGACCTTAAAACCATTCAGATCATCTATCTGCCCAATGTTCTGTCCCGGTGCAATTGACTCTCCTACTTCAACATTGACAGTAGACAATCTGCCTTCAATCGGTGCTTTTATGTAAAGATTCTCCAGATTCCTCTTGATCATATCCAGATTGTTTCTTGTTCGTATCAATGTTTCCTCTGTCTGTCGGATTTGAATAACGGCGTTTAGCGAATCGAATTTGTTGGATTCAATCTGAATTTTTCGGTTATCACTTAATCGATTATACTCTCTTTTCAGATTGAGAAATTCCTGTTCGGATATGATCTTATCCTCATATAATTTCTTCCCTCTTTCATAAGCATCCTTTGCAGCGTCAATCTGGTAATCCAGTTCAATCAGATTTCGTCTTAAATCAAACTGATTTCTCTGAAGGTTTAATTTGGTGTTTTCAAGATTGTTAACCAAAATAGATGCCTGAGTCTCCTCTCTTACAAAACTTTGCAAGAGATCATTATTGGCCAATGCAAGAATGGTGTCTCCCTTCTTGAGCAGAATACCCCCATCGTAATATTTTCGGGAAACCACACCTCCCTCAATTGCGTCCAGTCGGATTGTTTTAATTGGAAGCACATTCCCATCGACAGGAATGAATTCTCTGAACTCACCTTCTTGTACGGTTGCAATGTTGATTTTATTTCGTTCTACATTCAATCGGGCTCCTCCTCCTGAAAGGAGAAAACTATAAACGATGAAGAACACAAGAATCCCTGACATGGAGTAGATAAGGATTTTTTTGGGTGTCCACTTCTTCTTTTTAATTTTTCGGTCCATTGGTCATTTTTGGTTTTCAGGTTCCCCTATGCCAATAAGAGTGCCATTTATGGTAACTATCTAATAAACAGATGTTTACGAAGAGCTGTGAGAAATGTGAGGGAAATGGTATGTACACTTTGGTACAGAAAAGTGTTCGCTTTCGACCATAAAACCTTTTCTGGTTTTAACAAAAAAAAGGTTCAGGAGAAAAATCTGCCTGAACCCAAAGGTCAAAAACTCAAAATAAAAAGGACTAATTACTTCAATGATAAAAAAAAATAACGATAAAAAAAAGTTAAAACATAATTGATTCACTTCTCGTTGTAGTAGCTTTACTATCATAATAAATAGTCATATTACACAAAATGATTGCTCAACTACAGCCTGCCTTAAGCGAGTCATTATTCGTGAAAAATCCTCAGATTAGCGAACTGGGTGAAAAAATAATCAGTGAAAGCATTCACCTCATTGATGAAATTGGATTTGAAGCCTTTACTTTCAAAAAGCTTTCAACGCGAATTAACTCCACTGAGGCTTCTATCTATCGATATTTTGAGAACAAACATCGGCTTTTGCTTTACCTCATCACCTGGTATTGGAGCTACATTGAATACAGAATAAACTTTGAAACACACAACCTTCCTGACCCGGTTGAAAAGCTTAAAGCTGCTCTCAGAATAATAACAGCTCTCCAGGAGGATGATCATAATTTCAAGGGAGTCAGTGAGAAACTTCTGCAACGTATTGTAATTGCTGAATCTGATAAAACCTACCTGACCAAAAATGTTGATGATGACAACAAAGAAGGTTTTTTCAGAGGTTATAAATCACTTTGTAACACTATTGCCAACTATGTGCTCGAAATCAATCCTGCGTATGAATTCCCGAATTCATTGATTAGTACCTGTCTTGAGGCTGCACATCAGCAAATCTTTTTTGCGGAGCACCTTCCTGCTCTTTCAAACATTAAAAAAGAAAAGGATATGCACGAAACAAATTATGATTTCCTATTCTCACTGATTACAAAGGCGATTAAATAAAAATGAATAATCAGCAAATTATCAGGTGTCTGCACGAATGTGCGACTAAGCTTGAAGCCAGTCTTGATATTTCGAAGCTCGAGTCAGTAGATATTATCTCAAGAATCTACGCCAAAAATGAATTCTCTGAATTCAAAAGAGACCTTGTCGAAGCAGGTAATGAAAGTGGAATCGTCTTCATTGAAAAATACATTGACGAGGAAGACCTTAAAGATTTCCTTAAAGGGAATTCATCTCCATTTCTCGTTTTTATTCATGGAAAAAAAGAGATTTATCCGGCATTCATAAATGAGAAAAAAGGCAAATACACACTTGAGCTCATTACTGAAGGAGGAGATCTTCGCGCACAGGAAGATCTGAATTATGAGGACATTAGTTTTCATAGAAATGATAAAAATGAAACACTGACACTCTCTCTTTTCAAATACCAGAGTTTCTCCGGAAAAACAGAGTCCATAATGACTCCCGTTTTGCGATTGTTCACCTTGCTTTCAGCTGAGAAGAAAGATATTTTCTATGTGTATGTGTATGCTGCTTTAATTGGACTTGTGAGCTTGTCTCTACCATTAGGTATTCAGGCCGCAGTTGAATTAATTTCAGGCGGAGTTGTTTTCAGCTCTGTCTACCTGTTGATCACACTTATTATAATAGGGACACTGGGAACAGGCGTATTGCAGGTACTTCAAATAACTATTGTAGAATACCTTCAAAGAAGGGTATTTACAAAAGCCGCTTTTGAATTTGCTTTCAGGGTTCCCAGAATTAAAATGGAAGCGGTTCTTGATCTGCATATGCCCGAGTTAATGAATCGCTTTTTTGATGTGCTGACCCTTCAAAAAGGACTGCCAAAACTGCTCATTGATTTGTCAACAGGTGTGATTCAAATTCTTTTTGGAATGGTATTATTATCCTTCTATCATCCCTTCTTCATCGTTTTCGGAGTTGGTCTGGTCGGATTACTGTTTCTCATATTCTATCTGACCGGCCCTAAAGGTCTCAGAACCTCTATACAGGAGTCAAAATATAAGTACAAAGTCGTCTATTGGCTTGAAGAGATGGCCAGGACTCTTTACTCCTTCAAACTGGCAGGAAACACTGTCCTGCCGATCAAAAAGACAGACTATTTTGTAAATAACTATCTGAAGAACAGAGACGCTCACTTTAAGGTACTCATTTCACAGTATTCCTTTATCCTGTTATTCAAAGCAATTATTACCGGTGGTCTTCTTATTCTAGGTACAATTCTGGTGGTCCAAAGAGAGATTACTCTGGGTCAGTTTGTGGCTGCAGAAGTCATTATCATCCTGGTACTCGCCTCAGTAGAGAAAATCATCATGTATATGGATGTAGTGTACGACATGCTGACTGCCGTTGATAAGATTTCACATGTCACCGATCTTCCACTGGAAAAAACGGGGGGGATCGACATTCCTTATCAGGAAATGAAGGATGGATTGAAGGTATCCATGGAAAATGTCTCATACACGTATCCGGGATCTAAGAAGCCATCACTGACTAACATCACCATAGATATAAATACCGGAAAGTCATTGTGTATAAGTGGTGGCAGTGGTGCAGGAAAAACAACACTAACAAATATAATTGCAGGAATTCATCAGGGATATAGCGGGATTCTGACATACAATGATTACTCACTCAGAGATTTGGATGCAACCTACATTCGAGATAAAATTGGCAAGAATGTATCTCAGGAGGATATTTTTGAGGGCACTATCCTCGAGAACATTCTTGTTGGAAAACCTACCTCTGATATTACAGACGCACAAAATGCGATCAGAGAGGTGGGATTGATGAAAGACATCCATGCGCTTGAAGAAGGACTAAACACCCAAATGCTGAGTGGAGGTAAAGGTTTTTCGTCCTCATTTGTAAATAAACTGGTCCTTGCAAGATGTCTGGCCAAAAAACCTGCATTGCTTATACTGAATGACTTTTTCAACAATTTCACAAAGAACGAGCGCCTGCGTCTTATTGAAATGCTGACGAGAGAAGACAAGAGATGGACCCTGATTGTTGTTTCAAATGACCCGCTTGTAATGGCTGCATGTGAAAATGTGTTGTTCCTTGAAGAAGGATCTGCAAAAGCGATCGGGAGTTTCGATGATTTAATTAAACAGGAAGATATCCTTAAAGACATCTACTAATGGATCCGCTGGAAAGACTGACTAAAACCCAACTGTATTCTTTAAGGACATTAAAAACGCCAAAGATTGGTCGAATGGTGGCAAAAGTCCTTATAGTAATAACGACGATGTTCATCATTATACTTTTCCTGCCGTGGCAACAGAATATACGCGGACAGGGAACTGTAACTGCTCTGAATCCGGGAAACAGGCCACAATCTGTGGAATCTGCAATTGCAGGCCGGATTGCTTCATGGGAAGTTATCGAGGGAGATTATGTGAATAAGGGAGATACAATCCTTACCATCACTGAAATCAAAGATAAATTTTTTGACCCCAATCTGGTGCCCAGAATTCAGGAACAACTGGAGGCAAAAAAAGGAGCAATGAACGCTAAGAAAGATAAGGTTGAAGCTCTGAAGAGACAAATAACCGCATTGGGGAATGCTTTGAATGCAAAAAGATCACAAACCATCAACAAGCTGACTCAGGCCCGACTGAAACTTGAGGCAGACAGCCTGGCATTTCTCGCTGAGAAAGTTGCCAATCAAAATGCAATTAGCACATATGACAGAAACAAATCAAGGTATGAAGCAGGTAACATCACCCTCACAAAATTTCAGGAAATAGAATCCAAATTTCAAATGAGTGGTGCTAAGGTGCTTAAAGCAGAAAATGAGTGGCTGCAACGAAAAGCCGACCTGGCAAATGCACAGCTTGAGTTAGCCTCAGTTGAGGCCGAGTATGCAGATAAAATAAGTAAGTCTCAATCCGATTTAAACGGGACCATTGCCAGTTTGAATGAAACATGGGCTGAAATTTCAAAGATGGAGAATGAGTTGACAAATGTTCAGGTGAGGCAATCGCAGTATCAGATCATTGCTCCTCAGTCAGGATACATTGTCCGTGCCATGAAAGTGGGTATTGGAGAGACTATCAAGGAAGGTGACGCAGTTGTCACCATTCTTCCGGAATCTTCGGACAAGGCTATAGAGATGTTTGTAAAGGCAATGGATATTCCATTAATTGATCGGGGGAAAAAAGTACGAATTCAATTTGATGGCTGGCCGGCACTCCAGTTTGCCGGATGGCCAAGCGTATCGGTTGGAACATTTGGGGGCGAAGTGGCTGTCATTGACAGGGTAGAAAGTAATAACGGACTCTTCCGTATACTTGTCAAGCCGGACACAGCAGACGAGATATGGCCGGATCAAATACGCCTGGGTTCCGGAGTGAAAGGATGGGTGATGTTGTCTGATGTTTCAATCGGGTACGAAATATGGCGTCAAATGAATGGATTCCCACCAGTACTCTATAAAGAAATAGACGAAAAATCTGCTGAGAAGAAATGAGAAAGCTCTTTTCATTACTCTTAATTGCCTGTACGTACAAGCAGCTATCTGCGCAGGATTCACTGGCTTCAGATACTTCTCGGCTGTCTCTGGAATCCGTGTTAAAGATGACAATGGCATTCCACCCCGTGGTGAAACAAGCAGACCTGAATCTTGAAAATGCCGATGCGATAATCCTGGAAGCAAAAGGACAACTGGATCCTAAGCTTGCGTTGGACTACAACCTGAAGGACTTCAAGGAAACAGAATATTACAATATTCTAAGCACTTCTTTCAAGGTCCCTACCCAAATTGGAATTGATCCAAAAGTAGAATTCTCTCGTAATAGAGGTGATTTTCTCAATCCTGAAAATTTTATTTCCAACTCCACAGACAACAGACAGGTTGCAGTAGGATTTTCTATTCCAATTGGTAAAGGTCTCTTTTTTGATGAAAGAAGGAATACAATCCAGCAGGCAAAAGCATTCTCACAAATTGCAAAAGCAGACCAGTTAAAGGAGATCAATAAAATCCTGTTTTCTGTAGTTAAAGACTATTGGGAATGGTACTACAGTTATCGAAAACAGGAACTTTTGGCTCAGGCAATTGTGCTGGCAGAAAACCTGTTCGACCGTACGCTGATTGATTACGAATTTGGTGAAGCAGCGGTCGTTGATACGCTACAGGCAAAAATCAATTACCAAAAAAGGATTGTTGACTTTCAGAAATCCGTATTGGAAGTTCAGCTTTCCAAACTGAATCTTTCACGTCATTTTTGGAGCAATGACCTGATCCCGCTTGAAATTGCGGAGAATGTCCTTCCCGATTCATCAAGTCTTTTTATTACACCAACAGATGACCAACTGGCAACCAATGTCAGGAACGCCATGGAATCACATCCCGAAATTCAAAAGCTGGAAGGGAAAAAGGAGCAACTAAATTTTGATCTGAGATGGAGAAGAGAAAGCTTAAAACCACAGGTCGATCTGTCCTATTCATTCATCGATGCTCCACTTGACCCGGATTTTAGTTCCAGATCCATTGATTTCGGAGAAAACTATAAACTCGGAGTTGATTTTTCCATTCCTATTTTTCTTCGAAAGGAACGCGGCAAGCTCCAACAAACAAAGGTCAAATTACTTTCCAACGACTACTCTCTTGCACAGAATCAGGTGAATATAAAAAACAGCATTTTTGGAAAATTTGCGGAAAGCATCACCCTTCAGGAGTTATTGTCACAATATCAGGGCGTTTCTGATAACTACAGAAGATTACTGAATGCGGAGATCATTAACCTGCAAAATGGTGAAGCCGACCTTTTCAAGATTAATATTCAACAAGACAAATACATTGAAGCTCAAATTGATTTTTATGAAGCTTTTATGAAATGGGAAAAAAGCAAAGCTGACTACCTTCATGCCGCCGGAATTCCTTACTTAGGATTATCAGCTCTTTTCGGCAGAATTGACTGACAATACCCAATCCTCTGGAAATCTGCCCATACGCGGTTTACTCTTTCATGCAACCAGACGAATCATGTCCAATGTTCTCTGATTGGATTAATTATTGTAACAAAACAGCTCAATTATGTGTTCGTTTTCGAACAATCATCTATCTTTAAACCCGCTCCAGAGCTTTGCTTTTGACCATTTAGGTGATTGGCACAGTTGTGGTGTTTTAAACAAGAACAAATAATTAACCGTGGAACACACAATAGATAAAATACTCATAATTGATGATGATGAAGATGTGCTTTTGGCAGCCAAAATGCTCCTTAAAAAACATATCAAAGAAGTTGTAATTGAGAAAGATCCTCGAAAGATTCCATTCCTGGTGAACAATGACAGCTATGATGTTATTCTCCTTGATATGAATTTCAGTCAGGATACAACAAGTGGGAAAGAAGGGTTCTACTGGCTGGAACAGATTTTGGAAAAAGATCCTGATGCAGTAGTGATTCTCATCACAGCCTTCGGAGATGTGGAAATGGCGGTGAAAGCACTCAAGGCCGGAGCGACTGACTTTGTATTAAAGCCATGGCAAAATGAAAAACTGCTTGCCACACTCTCCAGTGCATCTCAACTAAAGAAAAGCAGAAAACAAGTAACCCAACTAAAGCAAACAAGTAAGGCACTACAGGAAGACAGTAACCAGGCCTTCAAGGACATTATTGGCAACAGTGATGCAATTAAGAAAGTATTCAAATTAATTGATAAGGTAGCTTCAACTGAAGCTAACGTTTTGATACTTGGTGAAAACGGGACCGGCAAAGAGCTCATCGCCAGGGCTATTCATCAAAAATCTCTAAGAAAGGATATGCCCTTTATAGGAGTAGACATGGGAGCAATTACCGAGTCTCTTTTTGAAAGTGAGTTGTTTGGTCACAAAAAGGGATCATTTACTGATGCAAAAGAAGACCGTGCCGGTCGATTTGAGGTGGCTTCCGGCGGGACGCTTTTTCTTGATGAAATCGGCAATCTCAGTCAGCCTTTACAGTCAAAACTTCTAACTGCTCTACAAAACAGAAGAGTGACCCGAATAGGAAGCAATCAGGAAATCGATGTAGACATACGTCTGATTTGCGCCACTAACATGCCTGTTTACGAAATGGTCAATGAGAACACTTTCCGACAAGATTTGCTATACAGAATCAACACGGTGGAGATCAACCTGCCTCCTCTGAGGGAGCGAATGGAAGATATGGAAAAGCTGGCAAATCATTTTGTTAAAATGTATGCCAGTAAGTATAGAAAGAACATTGGCGGAGTTGCAGAATCAACTGTTGGCAAGTTGCAGAAATATCCATGGCCGGGAAATATCCGGGAATTACAGCACGCCATTGAGCGAGCAATCATCATGAGTGATAACAGTGAATTGATGCCTGATGATTTCTTTTTCCTGTCTCAAAAACCAGAAAGCTCTGTATCTCTGGAACCTGATTCTTACAACCTGGATGATATGGAAAAAACAGCCATTCAGAAGATGATCAATAAACATGAGGGGAATATTTCTAAAGCGGCAAAGGAATTGGGATTAACTCGTGCATCGCTTTATCGAAGATTAGAGAAACATGATTTATAAATCATTCAAATTTCAGTTGATTGCAAGAGTAGTGGTACTCATGCTAACCATGTTTCTGTTTGCAAATCTGTACAACACTGACACCTATTTTTTTACCAAATTTCTGGTTTTCCTGCTGGTGGTAATTCAGGGGTATTATTTGTACAACTACGTCGATAAATCAAACAGGGAAGTGGTCCATTTTCTGGAAAGTATTCACTACGATGATTTTACCAACACCTACCCGGAGAAATCCACTGGTACGAGTCGAGACCTTTTATACCATGAGTTCAACGAAATACTAAAAAAGTTTCGGGAAATTCGGGCGGATAAAGAGGCTCAACATCAGTATCTGAGAACCATCGTCCAGCACATTGGAATTGGGATTATCACTTTTGATCAAAAAGGAGAAGTCCAGATAATCAACAATGCAGCCAAAAAGCTTTTGGGGGTAAAACTGATAAAAAACATCAATCAAATTGGAAAAGAGTATCCTACACTTTTGGAAACTTTTTCTGACCTGAAAACCGGAGGAAGAGATTTGCTTAAGATTTCCAAAAACGGTGATGAGGTTCAGCTTGCAATTTATGCCATTGAGCTGTCACTTAGAGGAACCCAATTCAAACTCATTTCAATTCAAAATATACAGTCTGAACTGGAAGAAAAAGAGATGGAAGCCTGGCAAAACCTGATCCGGGTACTGACTCACGAGATTATGAATTCGGTTACTCCAATTTCATCTTTGGCTGCCACTGTAGAATCAGAGCTTGACGAATTTGTGAAAGCAGGATCTGATGTTGCAGAGATAAGAAATGACCAGATCGAAGACTTTTATCTTTCGGTTAAAACCATCCACAACAGAAGTGAAAGTCTGATCAAGTTCGTTTCTGATTTCAGGAACATGACACGCATCAAATTACCTGCATTAGAGGTAACTAAAGTTGCTGACATTCTGGAACATGTGAAGATGCTCTTAAAACCAGATTTTGAAAAACATGGAATCACAACCAATATCTCGGTCAAGCCGGATCTTTGCATCAACATAGACAAGGAACAAATCGAACAGGTGGTCATCAACGTTGTAAAAAACGCTGTTCAGGCTCTTGCTGCTGATGAAACTAAAGAAAATAAATCACTGACCATTACAGCCATGGAAAGTGGATCTGGTGGCGCATTTATCAGCGTGGCTGATAATGGTGTTGGTATTGAAGAAGAAGCTTTGAAGAAGATTTTTATCCCATTCTTCACTACCAAAAAGAATGGTTCAGGTATTGGGCTCAGTCTTTCCAAACAAATAATGAGAAATCACGGAGGAAATATTTCTGCCAAATCACAGATTGGAGAAGGGACAGAGTTTCTACTTAAGTTTGCTTCGTGACTTTAAGTAAAAAGTGTTAAGTTTTGACAGACAAAGCAATAAGGAATTCTCCAGATTCCTTTATATCGCAATAGGATCAGCAAGCGAGGTGAAATCAATGCTTTACCTCGCAGAGCCACTTAAGTACATTACCGAATCAGAGAGAAATATACCACTCGATAAAACAAATGAAGTTTCGAAGATTATTAGAGGATTGATTAAATCAATCAATTAAATGCCCCCTAATCAATACTTATGACTTACTCCTTTTCACTTATAACTTCTTTATGAAATTCATTTTTATTGTTCAGGGCGAGGGTCGCGGGCATATGACCCAGGCCATTTCTCTTTCAAACATTCTCCGAAAGAATGGTCATGAAATAGCTCATGTTGTTGTGGGAAAAAGTAGACACAGAGAGTTACCCTCCTTTTTTACTGATCAAATTGGTGCGCCTGTCACCAAGCTTCCAAGTCCAAATTTCATCACGGACAGAAAAAGTAAATCCGTGAAAATCATTCGCAGCGTGATTTTTAACATTCTGAATTTTCGAACCTACTTAAAGAGTGTCAATCAAATTCACCAAATATGTGAAAATGAACAACCAGATGCGATCATTAATTTTTATGATTTTCTTGGCGGCCTTTATTTCCTTTTAAAGAAACCATCTATTCGACATATCGCAGTTGCCCATCAATTCCTGCTTCAACACTCATCTTTCGAATTCCCAAAGGGGAGACTACTTGACAAGGCATCCCTGAAGTTTGGCAATCGTCTGGCAGGGCATGGTGCTCAAAAAAAACTGGCATTATCATTTCAGAAATTCAATGATGAAATCAATCGGAAACTTTATGTGGTTCCACCTCTGCTTCGTGGAGAAATAAAAAAAACAGTGGTTTCAAAACAGGACTATTTTCTGGTTTACATGGTGAATCATGGATACTCTGAGCAGGTGGAACGGTTTCATTCAAAGTATCCTGAGATTCCAATTCATTGTTTTTGGGATAAGAAGGATGTTTCGGAAGTTTATGAGTATGATAACAATCTGACGTTTCATCAATTGAACGATAAAAAATTCATCCAAATGATGGCCGGATGCAAAGGTTACTTGACAACTGCAGGGTTCGAATCCGTATGTGAGGCCATGTACATGGGAAAGCCCACTCTTATGGTTCCCGTGGAAGGACATTATGAGCAGTCGTGTAATGCAGCTGATGCAGAAAAGGCAGGTGCGGGTATTTCAGGTAAAATCTTTGACCTTGAAATCTTGTTGAATTATCTTCCCGAATATCAGAATGCAGGCCGGACATTTCATGAATGGTGTGATCAGACTGAAACGCTTTTTATCCAAAATCTGACTGATGCTCATTAAATTCTCTGACAACCCATTTAGACAAATACTCGGGATCACTTTTTACAACAAAAAGAATATTTCACTTTTTATTCTTATCTCAATTATTGCAACAGCTCAATATCACTACGCTGAAATTTTTGCTGCCAACCCATTTGACCTTCCGGTAGTTCCGGTAAGTATTTTAGGAGGTGCGTTGGCTATTTTTCTTGGCTTCAGAAACAACAGTGCCTACGATCGATGGTGGGAGGCCCGGAAAATCTGGGGAGGTATCGTGAATGCAAGCCGGGCTTTCAGCAGTTTTGTTATTTCATTCTCTTCCAAAAATTTCAGCAAAAATAAAAAGTCTCAAGAGGAGATTGTAAAATGGCGAGAAGACATTATCCACAGACATATTGCATGGCTTTACTCTCTTAAAATGCATCTCAGGAAGCAAAATTACTGGGAGCACCTTGAGAAGTATCTATCAGAAAAAGAGGTAGAAGAAATCAGGAAATGTCACAATAAACCTACACAACTGCTACACATCCAGAGCCTAAAGTTACAAGATGGGTATGATCAGAAAATAATCGAAGATTTTCGGCACATGGAACTCGCAAACGTGATCAAAGAACTCTATCGACTTCAGGGGATGTCCGAGAGAATTAAGGGGACAATATTCCCTTACTATTATAATTATTTCACAGGCGTTTTTCTCTGGCTCTTCATCATTTGTCTTCCTTTTGCGCTCGTTCCTGATATGGGCTGGTTTACCATTCCTATGTCAAGTGCAATTTCCTTTGTATTCACCATATTGGAAAAGGCCGGAGCTACAACAGAGGATCCTTTCGAAGGACGAGCTTCTGACACTCCGATCTCCACAATCACGAGAAACATAGAAATTGATTTGCTTGAAATGCTGCGGAGTGAAATTGTACCTGCTCCTCTTGAACCTGTTACCGGGAAGTTTGGGGTGAGATACATTGATTAACTTGTTTTCTTATGGCATTTATCAGTAAAAAGAAAGAACCATTTCCTATAAGTCCGCAGCTCAGGAAATACCTGAAGAAGTATGACCGTGAGATGGATCTGCCTATTTACTACTCCGATTTATTGCGATTCAATAATTCCATACCTGTTTATGACAAGTCCGGGAATGACACGTTGTGGGAGACAGTTTTCTTTCCTCAGAGTGACATGGAACAGATTTATGCCGCACTGAAAAAAGTATATGCCATTATGCGTGCTGATGGTGATTTATCCAAAATGGATCACCTTATTATTGATCGGATCGACCTGTGCATGTTCGGAAACACTCGGCCCATCCGTATCCGGGTATTGAATCAAATCAATGATAATTTTGATTATTTCTATATCAAAAATGCTGATGCCTCCAGAATTTACGGACTTGAACTGGAGCATCTTCTGTCTCCCAATAAGCTTACCTATATGGTAGATAAGGACACACTGATAGAAGAACATATCGTCGGAGTACCTGCAGAGCTTTTCATCAAGAGGTACTTCAATCATCCCAATTTGAACGAGATCAGGCTGGCCAAAGAATTTGTTAAATTCAATGAACGCTGCTTTGTGCGACTGCTGGGAGATATGCATTCAAGCAATTATGTAGTTGACATTACACCCGATTTTGAAGATGTAGAATATCGATTACGTGCCATCGACTTTGACCAGCAATCTTATGAAGGAAGGCGGGCAATTTATCTGCCACAGTATTACACCCAAAATAACCCAATTATAAAGCTGGGACTAAAGCATATGACTACAGAAACAGTACAGCAGTATCAGCAGGAGGAGCGTGTGAATATTCTAAACCGAATGAAAGTAGAAAAATTTCGGGTGGATGATCTGTTGAAATGTATGCGGACTGAAAAACTATCCAGACCCGAACATATCAAAAAACTAAAAAAAGAACTTGCCGATTTCTACGAAGAGAAAGACTTTCTTGACTGCACATGCATGGGGGATCTTGTTACAATGAGTCTGGAGATGCTTACCAGAAAACCCAATTTGTATAAGGACTATTAAACGCCGGCAACCGAGTAACCTGGAAGTTCAAACTGGAAAGTACTTCCCTGGTCGGGCTTGCTGATCACCCGTATGCTTGTGTTGTGTAAGTCCATTATTTTTTTAACAATCGCAAGCCCCAACCCTGCACCATCAGCTCTGGAATGTCTTTCTGACCGTCTATATCGATCAAAAATTAAAGCCTGTTCACTTTCACCAATTCCAGGTCCATTATCCGTAACCTCTATCCGGACATCCCTTTGAGTGGAGGTAATATTAAGAGACACTTTCCCTTTTTCAGGAGTGAATTTCAGAGCGTTATCCAGAAGGTTCTGAATGACGCGTTCTACAAGACTGATATCAGCAAATACCAATGGAATATCATTTTCGGCCTCCATTTTAATCTCTATATCCTTTTCCCCTGCCATTAATTGATATTTTGCCACCAGGTCCATTGCCAGATCGGTTATGGCAAATGGTTCCTTTTCAGGCTTAATCTGCTCAGCTTCTAGTTTTGAATATTCAAAAAGTTGAGCAACAAGGTGTGTGAGTTTTTGTGAGCTTCCTTTTATTATCTCAAGATATCGTTCTTTTTCCTCCTCGCTTAATTCCTTATTCTTGATCTGAAGCGTTTCAATGTATCCATTTATTATAGAAAGAGGCGTTCTCAAATCATGTGAAACATTAGCAATCAATTCACGCCGCAGGACATCTATTGACTGGATTTCCTCCATATTCCTGGCAATTGTATCTGCCATGTCATTGAAATTGATTGCTAAAACCGAAAGGTCTGTTTTCTCAGGATTTTCAATTCGAATCTTCATATCACCCTCCCGAAATCTTTTTACTGTACTTACAACAGACCTTACATTTTTTGTTAAAAACCAGATACTTAACAAGCCTGCACTCAAAACAAAAACCATCGTCATCAATGCGGCTCCAAGTCCCAACTTCATAAAATATCCGGACAAAAGTTCCCCGGAAAGAACCTGATACTCCTGTCCGGCAAGTACAATGTAGATATACCCGGTATTCCCATTTTCAGAAAATTTAGCAGCGGAAAAAATCTTCTTCCTCCCCTTATCTCGAGGATCATCACCCAGTATGTATTGATCCTTAGACTCAATGAAGGCACGAACAGGGTTAAGGTCAATATGCTGAACCGGATCGTTGGGGTTATCGTGATCCAATACGACTGAATACAGAATGGAACCCAGACTATCCACCAGGTAAACTTCTATTCCCCGGTTAACCGCCATCATGTCATGCATCACATCTCCAAAAAAGGCGCTATTCACTCTTCCATCTTCAAAAAAAGGAGACCCATTCTGAAACTTCTCTTCGATCAGATGCCCTGCAAGATTGGCATTCAATTTTTGTGTTCGTTCCTCAAAATGCTTGTTGGTTAAATAAATAGTGATGAGGATATAGCAGGCTCCCATGAAAACTATTATGAAAAAAAAAGCAAGGCTCAATTTTCTTATGAGTCGGTTGTTAAGTGTTTCATTTCTGCTCATATCTCTTCATTGAATTTATAACCAACGCCCCATGTTGTCAGGATAAATTTTGGATCAGACATGTCCGGTTCAATTTTGGCCCTTAATCGATTGATATGTGAATTAACCGTATGCTCATATCCTTCGAAATCATATCCCCAAATTAGCTTGAGCAGGTCAATTCTTGAATAACTTTTACCAGGATGTGTAGCCATCAGAGCCAGCAATTCAAACTCTTTTGGAGAAAGTTCGACTCTTTCTTCACCTCGTTTTACTTTCCTTTTTTCTATATCAATCGAAAGATCTTCAAAAACCAGCTCTATTGGTGAATCTGAATTGAGGCTTTCTTCAATCAGGCGTGTTCTTCTGAATATGGCTTTGACACGGGCAATAAATTCTCTGACGCTAAAGGGTTTAGTTATGTAATCATCAGCCCCCACTTCCAGTCCCAATACTCTGTCAATCTCCTCAGATTTGGCTGTGAGCATAATAATAGGTGTGTTTTGAACAGCTCTGATTTTTTGACAAACCTCAATCCCATCCATTGTTGGTAATGCAATGTCTAAAATGATGAGGTCAGGCTTTTCCTCGACTGCCAGATTAAATCCTCGAAAACCATCCATTGCTTTGATTACATCACACGAAAGATCTCTCAAATGAATCTCCAAAAGGTTTATGATCTCTTCGTCATCTTCAATTATCAACACTCTTTTCATAACTATTCACGAATCAAACAAAAACTTATCACAGAAGTATCACAAAGGATTTTCAAAATGTCATCAATAGGTCCTGGTCCGAACATTCCGCTTTAAGAAAACCTCAACTACTATGTGAAACCGGCGTTTTTGTTTTGAATTCAAGGATTTTGAAATGTTATGCCGGCGTGACTTTTTCACAATATCTCATTCGTTGATTTGTATTCGACAAAACATAAAATTGAAAATGAAAAAGTTTATTAAAAACCCATTAATCGCAACTTTAATATTGGGAATGTTTATCCTGACGAGCTGCGGTGATGATGATGATGCATTTCCTTCTGAATCGGATCTGACTGTTAATCTCACAGGTTTGGAAGATCTGGGAGACGATTATGCGTATGAAGGATGGTTGATTGTTAACGGAGATCCTGTTTCAACCGGAGTATTTAACGTTTCCGGTACAGGCTCACTGAATACCACTTTTGAGGTGTCCACTTCAGATTTAAATTCGGCTACCATGTTTGTATTGTCCATCGAGCCTGTGCCGGATTCTGATCCGCTACCAGCAGCTACAAAAATTCTCGCAGGAGCATTTGATGGCACGACAGCTACTCTTGCTACTTCTCCTGTTGGATCTGAGTTTGAAAATGCAACAGGTAAATACATTATTGCCGCTCCAACCGGAACCGGTGATCCGTCTGAAGAATTTAGCGGTATCTGGTTCCTGGACAATAGTTCTGGTTCAGCTGTAGCCGGGTTGGATCTTCCAATTCTGGGAGCAGGCTGGAAATATGAAGGCTGGGTAGTAATTGATGGTACACCTGTGACTACAGGTGCTTTTACTGATCCGGCAGCTGCTGATGAGAGCGCTCCATTCAGTGGAACCAATGGTGGCCCTCCCTATCCGGGTGAAGATTTTCTTAATAACGCACCTTCAGGGTTAGCTTTTCCTACTGACTTAAGATCAAGAACTGCAGTTATTTCAATTGAGCCTGATCCGGACAACAGTTCAGCACCATTTCTACTTAAGCCATTGGTGGGAGCAATCCCCGCAACTCTTTCTGGAAATCCATACAATGTTGATAATAATGTTTTGGCGAGTTTTCCAACAGGTAGTGTGACCCGGTAATTAAACGAAGACTCGTTTTTAGGGCCCTGCAATAAATGTCAGGGCCTTTCTTATGTCAAAAAGACGCCCTCTCCCGGACGAACTTCCACGTGCTCATTGATTGTTGTAGAAAGCTCATATCCCTTGTAGTTTGCATGAACGGGAAAACGTCCATGACTCCTCAAAACCAGCACGGCGGTTTCTACTTTCTTTACATTGACTGTCAGGATTTTTCCGAGACTATACGCCAGTGTCTTCCCGCTGTTGAGCACATCATCGCACAGAATGACCGCTCTGTCTGTTAGCTTTTCTAATGAGCCATCCATGGAGATCTCCTGACTCAGCGGGTTCTCCTTATCAATGGTAATCGTGAAGCATTCCGGTTTTTTGTCCGAAATCTTCTTCAATGAATTCCTTAATTGATCTGCAAATTTTTTCCCTCCTGAATCAACGCCCACAAACACCACCTCCTCATCCATGTTATTTTCAAGGATTTGATAAGAAATTCTTCGAATTATCTGATCGACTTTTTCTTTTGTGAGAATCTGATCACTCATTGTGAGGCACAGGCATTACTTTGCTGTCCTTGAAGGTAGAAAGGATCACCATTGATTGCAAGCCATCAACTACCTCAATGTCGGATACTTTCTCCAACATCAACTTCTGATAGGATTGGATATCCCTTGCGATGATTTTAAGTATGAAGTCTCCGGATCCGGTGATGTGATGACATTCAATGACTTCTTGTATTTTGTTAATCTCATTAATGAAATAATCAATATTTTTCTTGTTGTGACCTTTTAGAGAGACCAAAACAAAGGTATTGACACTCAGTCCTACACGCTCCGTATCGAGGGTTGCATGATAGCTCTTTATTATACCGGAAGTTTCCAGCTTTTTCACACGCTCCAGTGTAGGAGCCGGAGATAGTCCAATATCCTTGGAAAGCTGAGCATTGGTGATTTTAGCATTTGATTGTAAAATATCCAGAATCTTTCTGTCTATTTCATCAAGTTTTATTCGTGTAGAATTAATCTTCATTACAAAATAATATTCGCTTCAAAATTAATAACATTAAGAAATATTTTGATTGACTATCAAAAAATATCTGAAGAATTAACAATCAACTGGCAAAGAACCCTATTAATTTTTTATTAACGCTTAATTATTCTTTGAACGGATCGGATACCTGCGTAGTTAAGCTCTATAAAATACATCCCTGCATTCAGGTCTCGCAGGTTGATGAAATAATTATTAAGTCCGGATGTGGCACTTTCTTCTACGGTAAATTCCACCTTCCCGGCTGAATTAAACAGCTTCAGGGTTACTAAGCCAGATTCAGGTGTAACCAGCTTCACACGCGTATAATCTGTGGCCGGGTTAGGAAATGGTGGCTCTACGATCACCTTTGGTGAAATAGTGATACACTTTTCATTATTTATTGGAGAAAGGTCAGGGTAATTACTGTACTGAGAATTGAGTGTGACACACAAATAGCTCAATTCAGTACTACTCAAAGGGATGCCAATGTTAAGGCTGACGAGCTGAGTCTCACCTATCCCTATCAACGCTTCAATCTGCTCTGTCACCGAAAATTGATTTTGAAGCTCAATAACTGCTTCAGTAACTTCAATCGGAAGATTGCTATTATTTTCTATTTCGAGAAAAATGGTTCCCGTGCCCTGGTTTTCTACTACTTCAAACTGTCCGATACTCAAATCAACTTCAGGAACTGCTATAAGAATTTCAGAAGTGGAAATATCAGTGCAGCCCAATGAATTTTCAGCTGTAAGGCTTAATTGGTAAGTACCCGGATCTGTAAAGGTTACCTGTTGCTGATCAGGGTCTGTCGATAATGGTTGCCCATCCAACAGCCATTGATAGTTGGAAGCTCCGATTGATTGATTCGTGAATGTTAATTGGTCTCCGGGAACGCCGAAGGTTCTTGAGGCAGAAAAGTCTGACTGAGGTGCCTGATTGATCACCAGCTGCTTCGTATTGTTAGTCACACATCCTGACACGGTGGTTACTTCAAGCATCAGATCATAGGTACCTTCCAAAAGTGATTCTAAAATCAGGCTGTTTCCATTTCCTTCAAAGGAACCATCCAGTCTCCATTCCCTGGAAACGATCGGATCCTGAGAAGTGGTGGATGCGTCCGTTAGCGTTATCACTTCATTGCTGCAATCACCATCTATGGAGAAATCGACTGTTGGAAGTTCCAGAATAGTCAACTGCTGCGTGATGGTCTCCGAACAAAAGTTCTGTCCGGTAACTTCCAGTGTGACATCAAAAGTACCGGAACCACTGAATGTATGTGAAATATCCTGTGTGTTGTAATTGACTCCATCCAGCGTCCATAGCCAGCTTCCAACCGTGTTACCAGGAGAAGCGGTCATATCATTGAAGCTTGTTGACTCGCCATCACATCCAATAATAACTGAAAAATCCGGTTGTGGAGTGGATAAAATTTGAATGTCTTCATTATAGGAAGCTTCACATCCGTTCGAACTAACGGTAACCAGACGGACGTTGATCGTGCCTTCCGTTCCAAAAGTCAAAATTGGATTTTGAAGGTTCTGCGCTTCGGAAAGCAACACATCCTCCACGAACCAGGTTCGTGATACAATATCTGCTCCTGCAACGGTGCTTAGGTCCGTGAATTGAATACCGTCTGTGCTTGTGCACGGGATGTCATATTCAAATGAAACTTCTGGTACTGATGAAACAACAACTTCTTTCTCAACCGTATGTTCACAGCCAAATTGATTAAGGATGGTCAGCGAAACATTGTAAAGTCCCGGAGTTGAAAAGAGCTGTTCAGGATTAGCATCTGTCGAAGTGAATCCATTATCAAAATCCCAATTGAATGAAACAGCATCTGTACTTTGGTTGACAAACGAAAGTGTTTCGCCAGAACAAATTGAGGAAGCAGAAAAGTCCGCAACCGGCAAATCACTAATTGCAATGGTTTGCTGAACAACTGCTGATTCACACGTTCTGTAAAAAGACTGTAGCGTAATTGTTTTTTCTCCGATAGTCGTGAATGTCAGATCAACATCCTTTCCTGAAATCATTCCAAAATCAGTTATATTCCATTGATAGGTAACCTCCTCATTGAAGGCATCATCGACAGTCAGGTTTGCAAGATTCAAATTCTGCCCAACGCAGAATGTGCTGGTTCCCAGCTCGAATATGGGGCCGGGTGGTGTTCGATTGACCCTTATCGTTTTTAATTCTGTATCAATGCAGTCACCAGAACTGTCAATCGCATCCAGCGCAATAACATAATTCCCGGAATCCAGATAATTTTTTGAAGGCTCAAAATCAGATGCATTCGTTCCATCACCAAAATCCCAGCTATAACTAATTGCATTTACACTAAGGTTTTCCAATAAAACAAGCTCATTCACACAAACTGTATCAGCTGTGAAATTTGCCTGCGGAGTTGGAATAATATTGATCGTCTGTGTCACTTCAGTGGATTCACATCCGGGTATTGCAGCTTTGAGTCCGATGATCTTTTCTCCAGGAGTATCAAAAGTATAGGTAGTATCACGCTGACTGGATACCACCACTCCATTTATTGACCATTCATACGTAAGAACATCATCGTAACCTGTTTCGTCGATTGTATTTGTGAAATTAAATTCAACGTTTTCACAAAGCGTTGCTCCCGTCACATCAAATGTGGGCGTTGGCGTATCCGGGTAGATAGTGATTTGCTGTTCAAGGAAATTGTTACAAGTGCCGTCACTTACATCAAGTCGGACAGTGTGTGTTCCGGGAGTTAGAAATTGATAGTTCGCATTTTCGAAGTTACTGTCTTCAACTCCATCATTGTCAAAGTCCCAAGAATAGGTCGTAAGGCCGGTGGTTGGTGTGAAAGTATTGGTGTTGGAAATGCATTGAGAGGGATCAATTGTGAATGTGATGGATGGTGCAATGTCGGTTGTGATGACAACATTTGATGTAAGTGTGTCACTCAATGTTGAGGTCAGTCCAATCAGTTCAATATCATACATTCCATCCAGACTATAGAAAATATCACCTGGTTGATCAGCAACCCTGTAATCTATATCGATACCACAATCCATATTAAAAACAAGTCGTGCAATATCATTCATCCCCCCACTGACAACCATACCTATCCATCTTGAACTATCCTTTGCCAGTGTAAAGCCAAAAACATTTGGATCTGATTTGTCATATATTTCAGTGAATGTTGGAGAAAGGTTTGAAACATCGGTTCCAAAATCCATCCGGACAACCGGTTGATTTCGCTGAGCGAAAAAGCCATAATAATTCCCGTTTTCATATGCAAATTCTATGTCAACAGGTGCATTAACAATATACCCCCCCTCATTTATATCACTTACAACAGGAGATAAACCTATGGTTGAACCAAAATCGATGTGATGCAGATCGTTTCCATCTCTGTCAGACATGATTGCATATATATTATTCCCCTGCTTTAAGGTTGAAATTGAATAAAGACGCGAAGAACCACTAACCGCAATTGACCCGATCAGTGCTGGGTCCTGGGTCAGGTCAGTCCCCAAATTGATGATAAAAACATCATCATCAGATGTAATCAGCGCTTTATAACTCACATCATCTTCTATAATTTCTATTCCATCCGGTGCATTTAATCCAAATCCCAGAAAATTCAATGCAGTAGGCTGATCTTGCAGGTTCGTACCAAATGAGATTCTTGTGAGGGCATTACTACCCAGATTAACCACATAAGCAAACCAGTTACCGGTATCGTCCTGAACTAAGTCTATTCCCACCGGCTGATCCAGAAGCCCATCCAGGCCTGTCAATTCAGCACCTATTGCTACGTCATCCAGTCCACTTTGATATTCATATCGGTATAATGAATTTGAATTGAATGAAGGAATAAAACCAAACCAGCTTCCATCAAAAGCCAGTTTCATTGTAAAAGGAATATTAAAGGCGGAATTTGAAAGATGAATGTCAACCTCTGGCGAAAGTTCCAAATCTCCAACACAAAAATCCCACTCATAAGAATCGAATCCCGTTGAATTGTTGACTATTTCAATTTGCTCGGTAAGACATGCGCTAGCGGGTATTGAGGCATCCAAGGTTTGTCCAAAAGATGAACCCCATGTGAGAAGCATTAAATATCTGATATATTTCAATTTTTCGAGCATCGTGAAGGATCTCCCATAAGAATGACGTTTTTTGTTGCTTAATTGGTTCCTCGAATACAAAAGAAACAGCATTATCCTAAAGAAGTCATTTTTTGGTACGATAGTCGCAACTTTTAATCGAAAAATGCATGGGTTTCGTCAATTATTAAATTTTGGTCTTTTTGTGACAGTTCGTAGAAAAGTGGCAATCTTATTAAGTTTCTCTCAAAGCTTTCAGAATTTTTCAGCTCCTCTTTTTCAAAATGATTCAGGTAATACGGGCTCTGATTCAGAGACAAATAATGGAAAACTGCTAATATCCCCTTATTCTTAAGATGGACTATTAGCCTGTTACGTACATTTTCATTTTCGCATACCAGATAGAACAGATGCCCATTGTTAGTTGCATAATCCGGTACTTCAGGCAAACGTACGTTTCCTGACTGTTTAAGGTCTTTAAAGGCTGAATTATATTGGTTCCATATTTCAATTCTTCTAGCCTGAATGTCTTCCAGGTTTTCTAATTGGGCCAATAAGAATGCTGCAATTATTTCTGATGGCAGAAACGATGAACCTACGTCAACCCACCCGTATTTATCAACATCGCCCCTTTTCATAGCAGTCCTGTTAGTACCTTTTTCCCAAATAATTTCAGCCCTTGAACTTAATGTAGAATCATTAACAACTAACATCCCCCCTTCGCCTGAAATGATGTTTTTGGTTTCATGAAAAGAAAATGTAGATAGAGCACCCAAGGAACCTAATGGGGTTCCCTTATAGAAAGAATTTATCGCTTGGGCCGCATCTTCAATAACTGGTATGTTATACTTCTTGGATATTTCAAGAATTGCATCCATATCACATGCAACCCCCGCATAATGAACTACAACAATTGCCCTGGTGTTGTCAGATATCAATCTTTCGATTTCAGCCGGATTGATATTAGGATTGTCAGGATAGCTATCTGCAAATTTTATATTGGCACCTCGCAGGACAAAAGCATTTGCCGAGCTCACAAAAGTAAATGCGGGAACAATAACTTCATCGCCATGGCTAATATTCAGTAATAGTGAGCACATTTCAAGCGCATCAGTACATGAAGTAGTAAGAAGTGTTTTAGGGAAGCCATATTTGGAACAAAAAAAATCATGACATTTCTCTGTGTAAATACCATTACCTGAAATTTTTCCACCTCTTACTGCGTCTAAAATATATTCCATTTCTCCACCTGTCAGGTATGGTTTGTTAAATGGAATTTTCATAACCCGAACCTAGATCTGAATTTGACTAGAGGAAATATAGATAGACAAGTGTCTTCAAAAGATGCTTCGGTTATCTTGATAAGTCCTGAACCACAAATCACAACCGGCCTCTCCTTGTCTAAAAGTAAAACTTTTCCAGTGTGACAAATTTCCATTGAAAGATTATCATAAACTTCAACATTATCAATTTTGATCGCTTCACCGTTTAAAAAAGTCTTAGCACCTTTATATGGACTGCCAACTGAATCAACGAATCTTTTCAGCACATCTGATGGTAAATTCCAATCGATCAGATAGTCTTTTTCATCTCGCCAAATGCTATATGTAGCTTCACTCTCGTCTTGTACAATACTTTTTATTGAACCAGATTCAACATCTGAAATAATCGAAATTACTATCTTCTGATACAACCCAACAATCAACTCAATAGCAGCCTGAATTTTTATTGGGTAATTAATATTAATCGCTTCTTGTCTGATAATTGGTCCTCTGTCATACTCATTATTTGCTAAAATTGCTGTCACCCCAATCTTTTTCTCTCCATTGATTAACTGATTCACCAAAGGGGAAAATCCACGATATTTTGGCAATAGTGAATCATGAATTACAATGAGATTTGACTCGCCAGAATCTATAAGCCATCTCCATGAAACCGCTATAGAGTAATCAGATTCAATGGTTGTTTTCTCCTCTCTATACCGATTCTCAACTCCATTCTTCTCACACAATTCTTGTATTTGAGAAGAAAAATCATTTTCAACCGAATCATCTTTCCCGATTATAACTAATTGAATATATTCAATTGCGTCTTTCTCAATAATACTCTTTAGTACACAAAAGCCCTTTTCAGAAAGCAGGAAAAGTGTAAATTTCTTCATCAACAGAAAATTAAATCATTAGCGCTTATCATAATATAAGAACAAAATTGAAATTTCGATAAAACATAAAATCATCAAGAAACTAATTTCACAAATCAGTTGATCTTTCCTTCAAGGACATTAAAGATATTTGCGAAATATTTCTCCAGAAACAAGGCCGCAAGTAGTGTAATCACAAACCCAGTAGGAGGTTGCAAGACTTGAAATACTGTATTCTCCAAGTCAAACGACTTTATCATTTTTAAGATTAACAAGTATGTGACGGGATGGTATAAATAGATAAACAAAGCATATTTTTTACCTAAGTATGAAAAATAATTACCTGGTCTATCCAGCATAATTGAAAACAGAAAAACTCCAGCAGACATTATGACCGTACCAACCAATAATTGGTGAAGTCCTCTTTGATAGTTATACAAAAATTCGAAGAATGAAGCTTCAAGATATTGGATAAGTGCCCCAACTACTATTATAGTGAAAGCAAGTACTTTATAATTCTTGCCATTCGAAAAATTCTTCTTAGAAAATAATATTCCAATAAACATGAATGGAATTGCCAGGAGAAACCTGGCAAAATCAAAAGACATGCTTACATTAAAAAATAGATCATAGGAATCACAAAAAAGTGCATAAAGCAATATGAGAGCACTCAAATGAGGCAGATATCTCTGTTTCCCGATTGCATAAATGAACCAAATAGAAATAAAACCAAAAAGCAATGATCCAATAAACCAAAGATGAAAATATGAGCCACTAAGAATGATTGAGATTGGGAAAAAATAATTCCCTTGAATAAAATTGACGGGAAGAAATACTAGGCTCGAAATAATTAAAATCGAAATCAGGTGGATGACATTTTTCTTGATGATTTCAAAATCCGAGTTGCCTTTGTTTGTGATTTTCCTGCCGAGATAAAAACCAGAAGTGATAAAGAAAAAAGGAACCGCCCATCGTGAAAACAGCGCGATGTTTCCGACTACACTGCTACTCAGTTCACCGTATTTATTATGCAAGAGCATAATAAAGAATGCGCCTATTAGTCGAAATAAATCAACACCATTATTTCTCCCTTCGATTGTCATTCAAAAGCTCGGTCAGTAACTATCTGAAATATATTTCCCGCAAATAAATTATTATCGAACAACTGAGATGTCCTAAAGGATGCCTTTCTTATTTCATCAATTTTACCCCTATTATTCAATACCCACCTCAGGCAATTTATTAGCTCACCTTTTATCTCAACATCAAAAACCAGTCCCTCCTTTTGATGAGTAATAAAGGATGATGCACCGCATTGTTTGGAGGCTATCACAAGTGAACCGCAGCCCATTGCCTGCTTAATAGTCCGTGGCCCCATATCAATTATGGATGGACATATGTAAGCAAAACAGGACTTGTAATAATCCTGCAGATTATTAACATAACCAATCCACTCAATTGTTTCAGTTTTAAACCTTCGATCAATTAACTTTTTGATGGGCTTGCTTACTTTTCCAATTACCTTTAGCCGGATGTTAAAATCAAATTCTGCCACAAATTCATTCCAAACCTCCAAGACTTCCAACAGACCTTTTTTAAGTGTTGTATCAGTTGTGACAACAAACACATACTCTTCATTTTTTATACCCCAATCAGGAAAAAACAACTTTCTGTTGATCCCGAATTCATTATCCGGATACCTAACTTGCTCGAATCCAACGATGCTACTTATTGTTTCCCTGACTGATTCTGCCCCCGAGAGTGAAATAATCTCATTCCAGGAATTCAAAATTCTATCATATTCTTTTACTCTTCTTTTCTGTGTGTAATCAGAATGCTCTTTGATGCCCCATTTTCTTTCATAGGATCGAATCCTTTCCCTAATCAGCTTTCTTGGAAAAGTGGAAATAAGACCCACAACTTTGACATTGTATTTCTTGGCCTTGCGACAAACATTCGGACTGGTTGCTCTCAGCAGTAAAAGCGTATCTATTTCAGAATAGTCGATATCTCTAAGGATCATCAGTTCGAACAATTTTTCATAGATCATCCGCTCAGTCCAACCGGTAATCCATGACAATAAAAAGGAGAAAAGTTTTGCGATTTTCGAGTAAATAGTTCCGGAAAATTGAGTAACCATCACTCCCTCTAAACCAATTCCATCAAAGTCCTGGCAATACAGCTTGAGCAGGTTTCCTGAATTATGAAACTTTTGAACAATCTCATTATTAAAACTTGACAGATTCAATTTTTCCTCCCTGGTTGATATTGGTCCAAAGAAAATGATTGCTACTCTGCTATTCATTCTTCAAAAGATACTCATAGAATTTTTCATAAGATGATATGCACTCACTCATTGAAAATTTCTTCGAAGCTTGACCAGCAAGACTTTTCAAATTACTAAGTACATCACGATCCATATTTTTGAAATCTTTCATAAAACCTGTTAGTATCTCCCTTACTCTGCCTGTATCGGATGTATCAATAATTCTGCCTGCATCTCCAAAGTCAGTTTTAATCATTTCTGGTGTTTCACCAATATCGGTGGCAATAACAGGTACGTTCAAATGCAGGTATTCAACTATGACATTTGGAAGGCTTTCGTCATAAAGACTTGGCAATAATCCAACATCGAAAATGCTTATCCATTCTAACGGATTTGGTGATAAGCCGACAAAATGAATCTGATCATTTTCATTATTCTTCTCCAGATTGTTTAACAAGGGACCTCCTCCTACCAGAACTAAATGAGATGAATCATTAAGATCATTGAATGCATCGATTGCGTATTCCCATCCCTTTTCAGGGATTGCTCTTGCTACCATGCCAAAAACCATATCTTCATCAGATATTCCCAATTCATCGCGTTTTTTTGGCTCGTAAAAGTTTGAATAAAACCCATTGTAGATCTTTCGTACAGGGGGCATCTCAAAGTTTTTGGTTTGCGACAATATATAGTGAGGCGCTTCAAGATTTTTTTGTGTCAAATATGCAATACCATCTACTCTACGCAAATGGTCCGTAAGTTTTTTAAGATAACCTGGAATTACTTCCCCTTTCCTGCCCAATGTACTTTTTAAAAAATTTTCGTAACTACCATGCATAGTAATTACAATCGGAATTGACAACTTTTTGGCTACCTGAGAAGCAATATTGTCCGCTTTGAACATATTGGAATGAATGAGATCAACTTTTCCCGTTTTTGCCAATTTATACATAGAATATCTAAACAATTCCTCTCTCAATAAATATGGGCTCTTAAGCCTTCTTAAAACCTTATCTATCAGCTTGAAAGGTAAATTGAGAAAGTGATCACCTGACCTGATGGAATGGCCTACTTCAAATTGGGTTACCATCTTTTCATTTATTAGTTCTTTATGCAGATAGTAAAGAATCACTTCATGATCCTTGCTCAGGTACTTTAGCATTCTAAGCGCAAAAACCTGAGCTCCTCCTGTCCTCAAACACTCTGTGACAATCATGATTTTCATAAAGGAGTACACATATAATCCTTAATGCCTCTTTTACTTGAAATCAGGTCAGGACGATAATCAATTTCATTAAGAAATTTAAGACAACTACTATCTATACCTGGTACATGAATATCGTGTGTTGATAAATGAATAACAGGCTTGTACTTCTTTATTAAATTCTGAGCACCTTTTAGCACATCTAATTCGGCTCCCTCAACATCAATCTTAATGAAATTTGGAGGTCTGATTTCTTCATTAATAAGATTATCCAGACTTTGGGTTTTCACTTTAATGGAGGAAGATTTATCACCTTTGTAAGTATTAGCATAAGAATCATCGGAATTTGAAAACTCAACAAAGCCTTCCTTATCAGAAACAGCCAATGCCATTACCTGCACATTTTCGATATTGTTGATATTGAGGTTCCTCTCTAAACGATCATGGTTTGAAGGCATTGGTTCGAAAGCATAGACCATCCCCCGATTGCCTACAATACGAGAGGACATAATACTGAAATACCCCCAGTGCGCACCTAAATCATAAAAAACATCACCTTTTTTTAAGTAAATTTTTATTGACCTATATAGCTCCTGCTCATATATTCCCAAAAGGAACTCATTGGTTGTTTTTTTGTCAGTAAGCCATTTAGCATTTCCAAAAACAGGATCTTTAATCCGGTAATAAAATCCATTACCTCGAATTTTCTTAAGAAGCTGAAGGGCTAAAATGTTGATGTATTTAGGAATTACTTGCACTTGCTTCTCTTTTAAGTTCGAAAAGAATGAAAACAATTTTTAACCCCATTTCCAGAATCCTTGAAATTGTAATTAAATAAATAGATGTTATTGGGTCACCCGATAAATACCCAAAATACAACGCTACACAAATAATTATAAGTGAAGAAAAATTAAGCCTGAATAATAATTTTTCTTTCCTCAAAACCTTAAACAATGATACCAAAGGGAAAGCGACCATTTCAAAGGAAAAATATAACACCATGATTCGAACATATTCTGCTGCATCAATCCAATCACTGCCTAAAACCAGCAGCAGAATTTGTTCACCCCAAAATATCATTAACAAAGCGAAGGGAATGCACAAAATTATCATTCTGGAAATAAGAATAATCGATATCTTTCTGAGGTGTTGCAAATCTCCACTGTTGTAACATTCTGCTGCCCTTTGATAGAATACAGTTCCAATTGATCTCCCAACCATTGCCATAGGGATCATCAGCAAACTGGAAGACATTGAATAAAGCCCCACTACATATGGTGTGAATAACCATGAAAAGAAATACACCGGTAATTGAGCATACAGCGATGAAGTTAAGATGGCTGGAAAAACAAAGATTGGATAGTTTATAAATTCTTTAAAAATTGATTTCATATTGCCCGTAGAGATCGAACGAAATCCAATAATTAAATCGCTTCTGTTTGTCGGGTTGATTAAACATGTTGATATAAAAATCACCTTTCCAATCACATCAGAAATAATAAATCCAAGGGCCGAAACTCTAACAAACAAACCATGAAATATGGCATAAAACTTCGTGACCACTATGCTTGAAATCCTCCCGGATGCCACGATAGAATGTTTGTCTCTCCTTACACTAATATTTGTTATGAATTGACATAAAACATTGACCACTAAAAGGACAGGAATAAAATAAATCAGGCTCTTGGCACCATCAATATCTGCTCCTAACGAAATATCTGTAAAATCAATCGCAACTATGATTATGAGCACAATAAATGTTGAAGAAAAAAGAAAGAACAGATTAAGACCAATTAAACTGTAATAAGATCTTCTTGACTTAGGCAAAATCATTGCCTGTTCAAACGAAAGTGTGGATAACGGTGAAAGATTTAATACAATCGAACTTATAAGTGCAAAAATTCCATATTCATTTGGACCGTAAATTCTCCCTAAGAATGGAGTAAAAAGAAATCCTATCACCAATGCAGTACCGGATCCAAAGGAAACGATGAATAGATTTCTAATAAACCTGCTTTTAGCTAATTGATTAATGAATAATTTCAATTTATTTTTTGTTTACCTGTCCTACCCTAAATCAAATAGGAATGCTGCCATATTAACGGAAGGTCAATTTAAAAACTGTTGAGAAGAATTTCATAATTGTAAAATTCACAATAGTTTGTTTCTTACTATCTAATATTGCTTTTTAAATTCGTTTTAGCATATCAAAATCGAAAAATGATCCGTGCGCATCAGGTTCAATCGGATTCCGACATATGTCTTCAAAGCCAAAAATACTAGTTATTATCCCCAACCTGGATTATGGTGGTGCTCAAATATCATTTTCGAAACTTTGTAACGACCTGGATGATTTTTTTTGTGTAATCCCTTGTGTATACACGCTACCCGATACAGAAATACCTTATGCTTTTAAAGTGAGTCCTATTGTTCTTAGCAAGGATTACAACGGTCTGATTGGAAAATTTTTTAAATTCCTTTCTCTCATAGTAAGGTTAAGAAAATTAAAAAAGGTCCACCAGGTAGTTGCTTCTATAAGTTTTATGGAAAGTGCCAACTATTTGAACGTACTTAGTTCGAGAGGGGAAAATACAATCATCAGTCATAGAGGATCCTATTTACATGATCAATTTCTGAGGTCCAGGCATGCAAAGATTCGACTTAATTATTTAATGCCTCTGCTCTTCAGCAGGGCCTCCAACAACGTCTGTGTGAGCACTGCACTTGCAGAAGAAGTAACGGTCAATTATCGGGTAAATCCAAATAAGGTGAGTATCATCCAAAATTATTATGATTTAGATTCATTAGTCAAAAAGTCAGAAGAGCACATTCCGGAAAAGTATCAATTCTTAAAAGATAAAAATTACCTAGTTGCAGTAGGAAGGCTACATTCACAAAAAGGTTACAGCGCTTTGATTGAACTGTATTCTGTCATTAAGGAAGACATAAATACAAGCTTAGTTATAGTCGGATCGGGTGATTTGCTTGAGGATTTGATCAAGGAATGTATTGATCTGAATCTCAGGCCCTGCGTCATTGAAGACACACCCCCAGATGCTGATTTTGATGTATATTTTCTTGGATATGTTAAGAACTCTTTACCGATTGTAAGCCATGCGAAAATGTTCTTGTTAACTTCTTTTTGGGAAGGATTTCCAAATGTTTTAATTGAAGCAATGGCTGCAAAAACCCTGGTTCTGGCTTCAGATTGTCCAACTGGGCCTAGTGAAATACTAATCTCCCACGATTTATCAGGGAATTCAGTCGAGTCAAATACTTATGGGATTTTGCTACCCACCCTTGAAAACAAAGCTGACTTTGTTCTCTGGAGAGATGCAATACTTAAATACCATTCCGATTCGACAGAAAAGCAGGAAATCATCAAAAAAGCTTTTTCCAGTTTGGATAGGTTTTCACGCATCAATAGTATTGATAAATGGAGAGATATTATAAATGGAAAATGATAAACCTCGTATTTTAATTATTGAGAACTCGAAAAAAGTCACTGGAGCTTTTAAGTCAATTCTTCTACATACTACATATCTGAGAAAAGAATTTGATTTTCAATGGATTATACCAAAAAAATCAAAAATCAAACAAGATCTCATTGATAAAAATTTTAAAGTATTTGAGATTCCTTTCATTGAAATAAGCAGAAGTTATCTATTGTTTTGGTATTTGCCACAACTAGTGTTGAATGCGATAAGAATCCTCAAAATTTCTTCAAAAGAAGGAATTGATATTATTCATGTTAACGATATCTATAACATGGTTGGGGTACTGATCAAATGGATTAATAACAGCAAAAAAATTTTCTACCATGTCAGATTACTTCCAGATTCATATATCGGCCGATTCTTCTTTGTTTTTAGATATTTCATAACAAGAAATTCTGATGAAATTATTACTGTCTCAACTGCCGTATCAAAGCATTTTGATAAGCATCAACTGTTAATTTTTGATTCAGCGAATGTTGATATTAAATCTTCAGCAAATGATTCCATTCGTAGTGGTGTCATCAATATTGTATATGTGGGAGCAATTATGACTGGAAAAGGACAGGACATGGCCATAGAAGCTTTCGCGAAAGCTTCTGCTAAAAACAATGAACTGAGATTATCATTCATTGGGAGCTTTGATTCACAAGAACCGTATTATAAATCTTTGTTGGAAAAAATAAACCAGTATGATTTAAGTGACAAGGTTTCATTTTTGGGCTTTAAAGGAGAACCATATCAACTCACATTTCCTGTCGATATGGCACTCAATTTTTCGCAATCCGAATCTTTTTCTTTGACTTGCCTAGAGGCATCCTTAGTTGGAATTCCTGTTATTGTCACTGATTCAGGCGGACCGAGAGATATTGTGATTAATAAAAAGACTGGTTTTTTAATATCAAATGGTGATGTAAAAACAGCAGCTGAAAAAATGCTGTGTCTGGCTGAAAACAATTCATTGAGGAAATCAATGGGGGAGGCAGGGAAAAAATTTGCTACAGTAAAATTTAAGATCGAAACGCAGGCATCAAAACTTTCTGAAACGTACAAAAAACATTTAACTGCGCAAGCCTAAATTTCAGGCCTCTTTCTTATAACATTGAAAAACAGGTTTCTGATAATCACAAAAAATTGTATTGACATAGCAAATTTCCAATTATAATTAAAGGCAATAATTCCGTATTTAAGTGCTTTTTTTGCATGACCACCAGCCGAGGACAGGATGAGTGAGAGAAATTTGTACTGCTGAGAGCAGTAAATTTCCAAATACTTTCTATTTGTCTTCCAAAGATCCTCTTCATTATGAAGGGCCTCCACTATTGCAAAGACACTCTTTTCCAAAACCCCTGGCTCGATTTGATTGAGGCTTCTATTTTCATGTTCTACCACAACCGAGGTAATTGTTTTATCAAAAACAATCTTATACCTGAAGATGAGTTTTATCCACAAGAACCAATCTTCTCCAAGCATGGCATAGGGGCTATTAATAAACAAGTTTTTTTCAGCAATATCTTTTCTGATGAAAATTGCATTACAATGAAGTACATTATCCCTACATATTTCTGCCCTGGAAAGGCTTTCTATTTCTCTTTCTAAAAGTGTGTTTCCTTCCGTATCTTTAATAACATACCCTAAATGATATACTTCTCCAAATTCATTTCTGATGATTAATTCATTGGCTTTCTCCAAATGATTTACCAACTGATGATCATCTGAATCCAAAAAATTTATGTAATCTCCGGTCGCTCGAAGTATGCCAAAGTTTCTTGCTATCGACCTTTCTTCATTTTTCTTCCAATGATATTTGATTCTATCATCATCGAACTCACTAAGCATCTGCTCAGTATCATCACTACCTCCATCATCCACAACTATGATTTCAAAGTCTTTAAAGTTCTGGTTAAGGACTGACAGAACAGAACTCTTTAGCAAATCACACCGGTTATGAGTAGGGATTATAATAGAAAACTTCAAAAAATTATATTTATTTAAAATCCTTCTGTTTCTCCGTTTCCAAAAGTAACCGATTCCACTTCTCGATAATTATTTCTGATGAGAAATTGGATTTGACATAATGAAACGCTGACTTGACCAATTTTTCATCAAACCCAATTTTTAAACGATTGCTCAATGTATTTCCCCAAATTTTGATGGCACTATCAATATTTCTTCCTTTAAACTCTGGCATTAGGAATCCATTCTCATGAATCTCTTCGCAGGTTATTGGTTTTGTATTTCTGAGAGTATTTGGAGCAATCTTTTCTCTTGGCCCTGTGGGACAATCAACTGAAACCACGGGAGTTTTGCAAAGCATTGCCTCACAAAGCACATTTGGTCCTCCTTCAGATGATGATGTAATTGTAAAAATTCTCGCTTTACTTATATACTTATAAGGATTGCTTTGGAAACCCAGAAATAAAACATCTGAATTGTTCAAAACTGTATTCTTATCAATTCCTTTTAAATAAACTTGAAGATCATGAAATTTTGCCAACTGAGATAGTTTCATTTTTTCCGGACCCTCTCCCAAAAAAATCAATTTTGCATTAGTAACAGATTTCTTTAGCTCTACAAATGCTTCTATCAAGAAACGATATCCCTTTTCAATTGCCAATCTTCCGCTTGTAACGATAACCGGGCTCTTAAAGACACTCTGAATTTCGTCTTCAACAGATTCAAGCGCCAGTTGTGTGATTTTCTCCACATTATAGGATGTGCCAATTACATATTTATCCGGCCTTCTTATCCCCAATGAATTCAATTCTCTAAGAATTCCATGATTTATGCTGACAATTATTTCAGAGCGATTATATAGAATTGGAATAAAGATTCTTCTACGCATGAAACCCAAAAAACCAGTCATTGTTTCATCATGCTTAATGGATCCTCTGGTACTTATGATAGTGGTGCTGTTTTTCCCTGACAGGAGATTCAGATAATTGGCCCCCTCCAGGTAACTAATTGAAACATCAATTTCCTTTTCTTTCCTGAAGGCTCTCGTAAACCTTAACCTCTCCAGAAACCTCAAAAACTTAGTATAATAATTCGATCCTCCACCAACACCCATGAATGCTATCTGTGGCCTAAGCTCAAACGGAATTACACATTTCTCAAAACACACAACATACACGTTGTGAAATTCAGATAATCCATTGGCTACTTTACAAAAATCCAGTTCTGCCCCTCCGTAGGTCAGATTTGGTATAATCATGAGAATATTCTTCCTGCTCATTCAGATTTAACTAGATACAGGGCATGTTGAAATTGTTTTTAATTTTCCAAGTTGGATAAATTATTGCAGGATTCATACTCTTTAAAATTTGGCTGAATTCCGTTTTCATAACCGCTTCGAAAATCGCTTTAATATTAACTCCATCTTTGACCTGTTATTTTCAAATTCAGCAATCGTTTTAACTTTGAAATCTTCAAAAGATACTATGATCTCATTTAAAGCGCTCTTTAATTCCGTTTCTTTAAAAGGTGGTTTAACAATCTTAATGCAAGGCATAATTTCCGCCAATGAGAGAATTTTGGGTTCGATGGCTAATCCAATAGATGGAATACCATAGGCGGAAGCAATTATTGAACCATGAAATCTGGTAGTCATAATCACATCATTTTCTGCAAATTCCTGCAAAAAATTAGTCATTTCTTCATTTTCAGGATCCCAGATTCTGACACTTGCCTTTCCTTTGAATTTTTTTAACAAATGTGAGTCTCTTTTTCTCTCAAACAAAAAATATTTGATGTCAAAGTCGGATTCCATCTGCTCAGAAAAATTCAAAATTGAATCAAATTGGCCAGTCTCAAATTCCCATTTACGCAGGACGATTCCGAGCCTTTTTTTGATAGTTGTGGATCTAGTTATATTCAAATCCCGGGGCCAGTAATTTTTGGCAAAAGCCAGATCAGTTCCCAGTTCGACCTTTTTCCCGTTCAGGTAACGAAGCGCATTTTTTCTACTTAAACTATCCCGAACCTGCATATAATTGTAATCTGCCAAAATAGTAACATTGTGACTAAATATTTTGGATGAATTTGTAAATGTCCCAACTCCTAATCCAAACCCAACCCTTTTGTCACATGTGATACGTTCCTGGTTCTTTATCTTTTTGTAAAGTTTGTAGAGCTTTATATACACTTTATATCCAATGATATGAATGAGCGCATTCAGCATTAAATAACCAAAAGATCCTTTTCTGAAATCAAAGTGAACCCCACCTCCACCATGTACAATTAAGTCAAAGTGATCCTGATGAGAATAGTTGATAATTGTTATTTCATCTGCTATATGATTGAATAAGTAACCATTGAAATCAGTATTCTCGTTTGAATAGACGAAAACTCTTGCTTTTGGAAATCTGGATTTTACAAAATTATAGCTGATTTTCAATAACAGATCATCACCAAGATTGCCAAAACCGTAATATCCCTGAATCAGTATTTTCATTATTAAAAATCAGGGCTCAACAACCAAACCATGGTTTCACCAAATAATTGAAATATCAAATCAACTTTTATTTTTTCTTAAAAGCAATACTTCTTCAGAATTGAGAAACTGAAAAAGAGAAAGCTTCCTAAGTGTATTAATTAAAATAAATTGGATCGAATTTGGCAACAGGCTAATTGGTCTGATTGGCCAGGAATATCCAAGTTGTTTCAAAATAAAATAATTGTGCTGTTCCACCAAGTTGGTAAACTCCATCGCTGTAAATGTATTCAGGGAATAACCGTATGATTCATCATGTTTCTTTTTATTCTTTATGTGGTTTCTGTAGTAAAAATGATCGATCTTCGAGTACTGTACAACCAATACTCCATCATCACTTAAGTGGTTCTTTATTTTCTCTAAAAGATCACTCACATTGGAGGCATGGGAAACAACACCTATGCAAAATATTACATCAAATTTGCTGTCTGATGTAAAATCAAAAAAATCACCAAGAAAGTAGTTGACATCAGGCAGAGATTTAGACAATTCCTTTGCTCTGTTGAGCATGAATTTCGATCCATCCAACAGGAGCAGACTGTTTTCCGAACCAAACGGAATTGAAATTGAACCATCTCCACAGCCAATATCTAGAATTTTGGTATGCTTAACATCACCAAGCAGATCTAAGACAATTGATCTTCTAACCAAAATATTAGCTTGGTTTTTCAAGTACAAATCATTCTCAAAGAACCTGGTTACATTAATAAATTTATTCATAGAACAGTTTTTGTGTCAATCTTCGGTTATTTACAGATTCACTTAAATGGAATGACTCTAAAGAACCACACTAACTAAAGCCCTGAGAAATTTTTGGTGTTTATATATCCTGCATTTGGATGTTCGCAAACATTAGTCATTTTCTTTCCTCCTTGCTACTATACCAATTGTTGGATTTAGATTAGTTGGCAGCCAGCTAAAAGGCAAACCATCAATATTCAAAATCTCAAAATCATTTTGCATTTGATTTAAGAGAACTTTATGGCTAAACCCCTTATGTCCACCAGGATTTCTTTTTACTTTCTTTACGTTCCCGACAATCCCAAAAAAAAGCTCTCTAATTGAATAGCTTTCAGTATCCGTCCCTTTAATTTTTTTATAAATCGTCTTAAGCAATAAGAAAATACCAATTTCATTAGGTACCGTAATCAAACAATCATTAGAACTGTATGTCGCCAAAATTTTGAGATAGCCAGGGACATCTTTATCCGGTACATGCTCCAGTGTTTCCATGCATATTGTTAGATCATACGATTGCAGGTTTGGCTTGAACTCAGTCAAATTCGTGCTCTCCACAAAATTGAAATTTGGAAACTTCCTCCACTTTTCTTTTGCCAGGTCAAGACCATTCTCCCAATTTGCATCAAAACCATCATAAGTTGCTGGGTTCTGAGGTAAATATTCCAACAGCTTTCCATCAAAACAACCAAGTTCCAGAATCGTTTTCAACTTTTGATTTTTAATCTTCTTCTGGACCCACAAATACCTGCTCTCATGGATTAGCCTTCTTAGGCCAGAACCAAAAAGTCTATCGTTGTATGAATGTTTAAACTGATCTTTTGACATTCCTTTCCCTATTCCAAATAATATAAAGTGCAAGCAGGTAAAATGGCAGTAGCGGGATCTTGTATCTCACAAGACTTCCAAAGTTATATGTACTCACCCCAACACCAAAAGCAAATGATATTGAAAAAAATATACAAAATCGAAAGTGGGGATTACCAAGTACTCGGAAAAAATTCTTAAACCTGAACAATAGTATCAGTATTGTAGCTACAAGAATTAAGAAAGATTCAAAAGATGATATTAGCATTAATACATTATTCGCCTCCCAGAAGTAGGGTCTGAACAGCGAAACATTAACAGCGGCAGGAAAAAGGCTAAGCATTCCTGTAAATGTGCCATCCAGTTGGCCAAGATAGTAGCTCGAAGCACCTTCAGCACTTGCTCTATAGTAAATATCATACGCATTAATTCTTGCTCTTTCTGCGATTCCATCAAGTGAATATCTTAAATCACCGGCAGTTAGCACTGCAGTTGCATAGTACATCATTAGTGCATATAAAAGAATCATTATTGGACCTAAAGAATATCTGATTAGTCGGTCCTTGATCAATTGCACATTAATTGAGTAGAGCCAAATGGCAATGGTACCCAAGAGAATAATGATGATATATGCCTTAACCAAAAGAGTTATATAGCCAAATAGAAGAAGAAGAATAAAATTCTTGAGGTTAAACTCTCTGAAATAAAAAATCTTATAAAGAAAATGAACCGTCCAGCCCAGAGCTCCAATAGTTATTGTGTCTTTTAACAAACCTGAACCCCAGAATATCATAGATGGAACTAACAGGATTATTAAAGTCAGGTATATATCGGTCCTTCCAAACAATCTTGTATAAGTCCTATAAAGTGCCCATTGGCCGGAAAAACTAAACACTGCAAAAAAAAGTGCTGTTGCAGAATAGGTATGGAATGTAAATAAGTCTATTATTCCTGCAATTTTTACTATCAAAAATGCAGACGGCTCTGTGCGGTACCTTATATTCCTTGCAAATTCAAAAGTTTGAGCCTCAAGTTCTGAGCCCGAAAAAAGCAGCTTTAATCCTACGAGTGGTTTTTCAAGAAGGGCTCTATGGACATACTCACTGCCTTCAAAGAAGTTAAAGGTATCACCTCCATCATAATAAAAGTGGTAAATCAATCCAACGGCAATAGCCCCAAACATTTTGACTAATAGCACCGGGATAAAATACTTTTTGGTTTCCTTGGTGGTCGCAATTGGTCGAATTATGTAAGCCATCATAACCAATAGTATGAACCATATCGGTGTAACTATGAAATCACTAACTCCCATTTAAGCACCTATTCTCTATTTTCCTGAACCCATTTTACATATTTATTTAGCCCCTCTGTAATCGACGTTTTGGACTCAAAATTGAGCAACTTTCTTGCCTTGCCAACATCGGCATAGGTTTTATCAACATCTCCGGTCTGCATTGGTAAGTATTCAATTTTTGGATCCTTCGAAAGAACACTGCCAATCAACTTAACTAAATCTACAATACCTATCGGGTTACCATTGGCTATATTGAAAGTTTCGAATGAACCAGGGACCTTATTAGAATAGTCAATTGCCTTTATAAATCCATTGACAACATCGTCAATAAATGTATAATCTCTATGGGTATCCCCGCTTCCATAGACAGGAACTACTTTATCATTTGAAATAAGATCCGTAAATTTTCTGATTGCCAAATCAGGTCTTTGCCTGGGCCCGTACACAGTAAATAATCTTAAGTTTAGAATACTTAATCCATAATTTGAGTGGTAGGTATGATTTAGAACTTCACAGGACTTTTTTGATACTGCATATGGTGAGATTGGACTATCTGTAGCCTGATTTTCTATAAATTGAGATGATTCGCTGTTTCCATAGACGCTACTTGAAGAGGCAAAAATCATTCGTTTGCATTCTCTTGCCACCATCCACTTAAGAATATTATGGGTTCCCATGAAATTTACTTCTAAATAAGAGTCCGGATTATCAAGAGATGGCCTGACTCCTGCTTTGGCCGCAACATGCAAAACTGTATCTATTGATCTAATGGAACTTAATGCATCTTGATCAAGAATATCAATTTCATGAAATATGAAATTGGGATTACTCCTGCACTTAAGTAAGTTGGCCTCCTTTATGCCTCTGTCATAATATGGGTCAAAGTTATCAACGCCAATTACTTTATGACCATCTTGAAGCAGCCTTTCAGTTAGATGGCTACCAATAAAACCTGCACAACCTGTTACTAGAAAATTTTCCAAATCATCTTTTTTATAAAAAATCAAGCAGATAGTTTAATCTGTTTTTGATTGCAATGCTTCCTGAAGGGTGAAATCTTAAAAAAATTTCATCACAATCGAGAACTAATTTTCGATATAAAAAGCACCACGATACAAAAATTTGCAAGTATTGCTAACTTCCTGCTTCCAAAAATCAACATTTTAAAATGTATTAGCAGCAAATAAACAAATTGATACTAACATAGCACCTGATATTATTTAGATTATTCCCATGTGCGGCATCATTGGTTACAAATCGTTTAAATCGAATGCATCAATCCTAAAGGAAAGTCTGGGTAATGCAGTTCATGCGCTTGTACTTCGAGGGCCGGATTCGAATGGAGTATTTTTTGATAATAAAATCGGTCTCGGTCATACACGTCTTTCCATCATTGACACCTCTGAAAATGCTAACCAGCCAATGACGGACTCTTCAGGCAGGTATACACTTATTTTCAATGGAGAGATTTATAACTATCAAGAGTTAAATAATTCACTTTCTGGAGTGACACTGAAGTCAACGTCCGATACTGAGGTGCTTCTTTATCTCCTTATCAAAGAGGGTGTCGAGTGCCTAAGAAAACTCAACGGCTTCTTTGCTTTTGCCTTTTACGATAACAAGGAAGACGTTTTGATACTTGCAAGAGATCAGATGGGAATCAAACCCCTTTTATATTTTAATAATGAAGACCAGTTTGTCTTCGCATCAGAGATGAAAGCACTTTTGAGATTTCCAATTCCAAGGAAGCTCAACCATGAATCGCTTCACTGGTATCTAAAACTTAATTATCTGCCTGGAAATTTGAGTATGCTTGAAGGAGTTCAAAAGCTTGAACCGGGTCATTTTTTGAGAATTCAGAACAATTCAATCAAAATTGAATCGTACCTGGTTGAGGATTCTGAAAAAACAGAAATCAGTGAATACTCCCAATGCCAGTCTCAATTGGTCAGCATTCTTGACGATTCTGTGAAACGCAGGTTGATTTCAGATGTGCCGTTGGGTTCTTTCCTTAGCGGTGGAACAGATTCATCAGCCATCGTAGCACTTGCCTCCCGGCATACATCCAGCCTACAAACGTTTTCAATTGGATACAAGGATCATCCGTTTTTCGACGAGACAAAATACGCTGAATTAGTTGCTGACAAATTCAGAACAAATCATACCACATTTAAGCTTACGAATGATGACTTGCTTAATGATTTGAATAATATCCTTAACTACATTGATGAGCCCTTTGCGGATTCATCGGCTATCCCGACCTACATTCTTTCAAAGCATACCAAAAAACATGTTACTGTAGCACTTTCAGGTGATGGAGCAGATGAATTATTTGGAGGATATTACAAACACAGGGCGCTAGCACAAGCACTTAATCAGTCATTCATAAACGGATTGATCAGGATCAGTAATCCAATTGCAAAAGCTCTTCCAAAATCAAGATCAGGCAGGGTTGGAAATCTGATCAGGAGGATGGAGAGGTTTGGTACCATGTTGAAAATGGATTCGAATGAACGATACTGGTATCTTGCTTCGCTCACCGATGACCCTTCATTTTTATTAAAACACAAAGTTCAACCAGACCAGATCACACAGTTTAAGGATCATTACCTAACCTCCAATCCAAACCTGAGTGACTACCTGGTTGCCGACCAAAAAATTGTACTCCCGGGAGATATGCTAACAAAGGTGGACCTGATGTCCATGGCCAACAGTCTGGAAGTTCGTGTTCCGTTTCTGGACAAAGAAGTTGTATCATTTTCCCGATCACTCCCTGATAATTTCAAAGTCAGGGGAAACGAAAGAAAGCGGATCTTACAGGATGCATTCAGAGAAATACTACCACAGGAAATCTACCATCGTCCAAAGAAAGGATTTGAAGTCCCATTGTTAGATTGGATGAAAAACGAACTTCTGTCAGATTTAGATCAAACATTGTTTGACAAGGATTACCTCGAGCATCAGGGATTATTCAATTCCGACGAAGTTCTGCGGCTTAGGTCAATATTATTATCCAGGAACCCCGGAGATGTTCACGGAATTATCTGGGCTTTGTACATTTTCCAAAAATGGTATTCAAACTGGTTCCTCAATGAATAGTCACTTAAAAAAGCTACTATTCGTCGAAGATCTAATTTCATTCCACTGTAAGTAGTTTTATTTGCAAAAAAACGATTATCAAATGCCCTATTCACTGGTAACCGGCGGTGCCGGATTTATTGGAGCTCATGTATCACGAAGTTTAATCAGTTCCGGAAAGCAGGTTATTGTGCTGGATGACCTGAGCGGTGGTTTCGAGGAGAACATTCCTGAGGAAGCAAAATTTATTGAAGGCTCTGTAACAGATCATCAGCTGTTGGAACAGCTATTCAATGAGTATGAAATTGAATATGTATATCACCTGGCTGCATATGCAGCAGAGGGGCTCAGTCACTTCATAAAGCGATTCAATTACACCAATAACCTGACAGGAAGTGTTAACCTCATTAATGAGGCAATAAAACACAAAGTGAAGTGCTTTGTGTTCACTTCATCCATTGCCACTTATGGGGCTCTTCCCCCACCTATGCGGGAAGATATGGTACCTCAGCCAGAGGATCCGTACGGAATCGCCAAACTGGCTGTCGAGATGGATTTGAAAGTTTCACATGAAATGTTTGGACTGGATTATGTCATCTTCCGTCCTCATAACGTCTATGGTGAATATCAGAATCTTGGAGACCGCTATCGAAATGTGGTTGGAATTTTCATGAATCAGTTGATGCAGGGAAATCCTCTGACCATTTTTGGAGACGGCAGTCAGACAAGGGCATTCACTTATGTCGGAGATATCGCTCCAATCATTGCCAATTGCGTGAATCATCAGGAGTGCTATGGAGAAGTTTTTAATCTTGGTGCGGATAAAGACTATTCTGTGAAGGAGCTTGCAACAGAAGTAATGAAGGCCATGGAAATCGATGGAGAATTAAGATTTTTAGATGCCCGAAATGAGGTCGTGCATGCACATTCTGATCATTCGAAAGTGAAGAAAATATTTGGGGAATACAGCACCACCTCGCTTCCTGATGGATTGAGGGGAATGGTTGGTTGGGCCAAGGCAACCGGGGTAAAAAAGAGCAGCAAATTTAAGAATATAGAAATCACTGAAAAACTGCCTCCTGTCTGGTTGGAAGACTAATGATCAAAGTTCTCTTTCTTACCCTACATCGAAAAGACCGATCTCCTGGTCAACGCTTCCGACATGAACAGTACCTAAAGTACCTGAATGAGAATGGTTATGAAATAGCGTATTCTAATATGCTCAATTCAACCCAGGATAGAACCTTTTACGGGTCCGGGAATATTTTGGGTAAAGTTCTTATTGGAATTTCATCTTCATTTAAGCGTTTTAAAGATCTGTTGAGAGCAGGTCGTTTTGATTACATTTTCATCTACCGTGACGCATTCTTCTTTGGCACCTGTTTCGAATGGCTTTTCAAACGATCTGGAGCTAAACTAATTTTTGATTTTGACGATTCAATCTGGCTTCATGATGAGAATACCAATCAGTCTTTCTTTCAAAAGCTAAAGAATCCGGCCAAAACAGGTAAGATAATTTCGTATTGTGATCTAATAATTGCAGGTAACGAATATTTGGCTGAATACGCTCTTCAATTCAACAGAAATGTGGTTATCATTCCAACAACCATTGATCTGGAAGAGTACTCAAGAATTGATGTGAAAAAAGGTGAAAAAATTTGCATTGGCTGGAGTGGCAGTTTTTCAACCATTAAACATTTTGAAAGCGCAATAGAGCCACTGAAATTAATCAGGCAAAAATTTGGAGATCGTATTTCGATTAAGGTCATTGGAGATGGTAATTATGAAAATGATACGCTCAAGATCAAAGGTCTTCCATGGAAAAAGGACTCTGAAATCAAAGATCTCTGCGAAATCGATATTGGGATCATGCCTCTTCCTGATGATAACTGGTCGAAGGGGAAATGCGGATTGAAAGGTCTTCAATACATGGCGCTCGAAATTCCGACCATTATGTCTCCCGTTGGGGTTAACTCAGACATTATTCAGGATGGTGTAAATGGCTTTCTGGCTTCATCCACTAAAGAATGGGTAGAAAAACTAACCATATTAATTGAAGATCCGGACTTAAGATTGAAAATGGGCAAAGCCGGAAGAAAAACAGTTGAAAAAGAGTACAGTGTTGAAGCTAACAAGGAAAAGTGGCTGAAGGTTTTTAAGTCGTGAGTGTCAAAGTATTACTCATCACTGACCCACCCCTACCCCTCCCGGGAGGGGATTCAAAGTCTCCACATAGTCCTCAGAACTTTTTCCCTCCAGCTCTTCATGCAATTTATCACCGGGTCTCAATCCTACAATTTCAATCCTGCAATCAGGGGCCACAGATTTAGCAAGATCCAGTACTCTAAATGCCTTCATTTTCGGAGATTTGATGGTGTTTGTATCTATTTCAATGAGTGAATTCAACACAAAATCAGAAGCATCCTCTGGTGTAATGTAAAATCGTGTGGCATCCTGATGCGTTACTTTCATTAAGCCCTGGCTTTTTTGTTCTTTAAATAGTTCGAATACTGAACCTCTTGAACCAAGAATGTTTCCCAGTCTTATTACCCCAAATTCAGATTCAGACTTAGAATTTCCCGTAAGAAAAATCTGTTCTGCTACCTGTTTACTTCTTCCATAAACACTTATGGGGTTCACTGCTTTGTCGGTTGATATTAACAAAGCCTTTTTTACTCCCTGTTCAAGACAAGCAAGCACTACATTTCTGGTCCCTTCAACGTTGGTTTTTTTGCATTCGGAGGGATTTTTTTCAGCGATTACTACATGCTTAATAGCTGCGGCGTGGATAACCAGATCTTTCCCTTTTAACAACTCTATAAGACGCTGTTTATCTCTCACATCTCCGAGCAGGTAGTTCATGAATGGATATTCTTCCTCTGAGAATTCATCCATCATTCTCAATTGTTTCACTTCATCTCGAGAAATGATCATAAGTTCACCTATATCAGAATAAGAAGCAATGATTTGTCTGACAAGAGCCTGACCAAGGGAGCCTGTACCTCCAAGAATAACCAGTTTTTTTCCTGCTAATTCACTCATTTAACTGTGACGTGAAGGATGAAAATCATATTCATTGAATTACAAAGAAACACATTCGGAAAGTACTTAACTAACCTGAGTTCGATGTAAGAGCTACAAATTTTATACAAAAATGGCACCTATAGTCTCCTCTTGGGAGCGGTTCGACGATTCGAAGTAAGAGGTGGGTTTCGTTTAAATCAGCCATTTTTTGAATAAAATTTGGTAAAAGAAAGACTATTTCTTTTTAAAACCCACCCCAACCCCCTCCATGGAGGGGATCCAGGACGTTTTCTTTTTATTCTTACATCGAACTCAGGTTAACTATAGTGAAGCAACCTGAATTGAAGTGCGAAGTAATCAATGGACTTCCTGTGACCATAATGCAGAGCCAGAGCAGTCCCACCTGCCAAATGAAATCCTGCTAATTCAGGCATTGCCTGCAATTTCATCAATAAGGCAAGAGTGCTTTGTTCAACTGTCTCTGTTTGTAACATCTAAAAGCTTCTTTTGGCTGATCGATAATGGCACTGGCAAGTGATAGGCGCATGGAAGATAGAAATGGAACATTTAGCAAAATATCCTTGACTTTCTTATCCCCATAAAACCTGCGGCATAATCTAATGTCCTGAACATCTCCTCTATCAAAAACCCTTTAAACGATGAATTCAGCATGCTTCTGATAATCCAGATTGGCAGGATCCACATCCCAAAAAATTTTGGTGTACTCAAATGGTTTCTTCGGACCCATATTTCAAATATAACTACATATTCTTCAACCTGATTTTCGCCTGATCTCTTGCTGCATGGTTCCTGTCTGCGATCTTTTTCACTCGCTGATAGTACTCCCTGGCCAACTCATCATCCCCCTCCTTTTCTGCAATATTTCCAAGGTGAAGAAGTGAATAGAAATAATAGCCTTTATCTGTCGCTCCAATCTTTTCTGAGTACTCCATACCCATCTTGTAATATTTTTTTGACTCTTCATACTTCTTTCGGATCTGATAGATATGCCCGAGGAAAAAAGCAGCGTATCGACCGGAGTTTTCTTCATACCCTGTCTGTGCACTGTCGATCTTGGTCAGCATACCTTTAGCAAGTCCTTCTACCTGCGTGTACCTGCCACTCTGGTACAACAATTGAACATAGAATCGCTCGAAATATGCATTGTTTGGGTAGGACTTATTAAGATATTCAGCGACCTGCATCCCTCCTCTGATGTCTTTTTCTTCCTGCGCCAGCAAACGCATCAGGTAATATTGGGCCTCCGTTCTGGAGTAAAAGGCGTTTCTCGAAACTTCTTTCAGTTGTTCTATTCCTTTCTTCTTATCTCCTTTTGGAAAAACCCACATTAGTGGTCTCAATAATGGATAGTTCTCACGAATCCACTCTGCGTAGTAGTTAAACAATCCATCTCCAAACAACAGCTCCGGACTATATGCTTCATGACCTCTGCATTCCTGCAAATATTTCAGTGAATTCTTACCGGCAATGGCAGCTTTTCGATACTGGCTCCTCTCGGAATACAGGCGACCTGCAAATGCGTAGGAGGCTGCTAAAAAAAAGGCGCCTTCTATTTCATTTTCCTTTTTAAGCTGTTTTGCAAACAGCTCCGTAGAATCCATATAGGCGATAAAAACATTGTCCCATTCTTCATTGGTGTAGTTGGGAACGATACGCCACCAGTAGTTCAATCCGATCAAAAGGTATGGAAGCGGGTGCCCGGGATAACGATACTTCAAATACTCAAAATGACTCTTTGATTTCTCAAACTCAAAATTGTACATAGCGTTAATCGCCTCTGTTGCTTCAATTTGAACAAACGGATTTTGCAACAAATTGTACCTGGAACTATCGTATGATTGTGCCTCCGATACAAGTGGAAATAGGATTACGAGAAATAGCGTAATATTTTTGACAACTTTATTCATTCGACTCAAAATTAAATGACTGAGCGGTTAGCCAAATACAGAAAGAGATTTTTAGAGGAATGGTTTGATTTCAACCTCACCGGAATGTTCATCATTGTTTGCCTGGTCTACATTGCATTGCTTTTTGTTAAGCGGATCTATATCATTGATACCATTGCTGCATTCGAAGTTCTAAACGAACGAGGAGACATTTGGGTATTTGATATTTTATATGGCATCCAATATTTAAGTGTACCTATTTTCCTTGCCTGGAAATTTACATGGACAACACTTTGCCTTTGGATTGGCAGTTTCATGTTTGGTTATCGGCTTCACTTCAATCGATTATGGAAAATGGTCATGCTTGCAGAGCTCTTGTTCTTTATTCCGGAAATCTTCAAAGTCCTCTATTATTCGCTGTTCTTTTCTGATCCCAACTATCAGGACTACATGGCGTTCTACCCCTTTTCTCTAATTAACCTCGTCGATTATACAACAATAGCTTCACAGTATCACTACCCCCTTAAAGCCATCAATGTTTTTGAATTAATGTACTGGCCCCTCCTTATTATCGGTATCTACTTTTTAAGCGGGAAAAAACTTAGAATCTCGGCATACATTGTCCTGACAACCTATGTGCTCTTCTTCTTTGTCTGGCTGGGATTTTATATAATGGTCTATTGACTGATAAAAAATGTTAAAAGCATGTACGGAAGCAATCAGAAGCCGTTTATTGTTGTTTAATTACTAATTTCGCCCTCTATCTAAAAAACAGCTCATGGGATATCAGAAAATAAATATTATTACTGGTTGGTTTGCATTCTTAGTTGCACTGATCACCTACTGGCTCACAGTAGAGCCAACAGCTAGTTTTTGGGATGCAGGTGAATTCATCGCCTGCTCTGCGCGGCTACAGGTTCCACATCCTCCCGGAGCGCCCTTTTTCCTTTTAACAGGCAGAATGTTTTCATTGTTTGGAGGAAATGATCTGGAGCAAATTGCCTACTGGGTGAACATTTTGAGTGTGGTGAGTAGTGCATTCTTTGTACTCTTCATTTTCTGGTCAATTACCCACCTTGCAAAAAGAATTCTAAAGATTAAAAAGGGCGAGGAAACACCTTCTGACATTATTCTGATTATGGGAGCCGGACTCACAGGTGCGCTGGCCTGTACATTTTCGGATTCCTTCTGGTTTTCGGCGGTTGAAGCTGAAGTATATGCCATGTCCGCATTTTTTACAGGTTTTGTACTTTGGGCCATTCTCCGTTGGGAAAATCTCGAAGAGGAGCAGGATCGTGCCCGATGGCTCATTCTGATTGCCTATATGATGGGGCTTTCGATCGGAGTTCACCTGCTCAACCTGGTGGCAATCCCTGTTTTAGGACTGATTGTATATTTCAAGTATTATGAAAATGTGACCAGAAATGGTGTATTGGCAACCCTCGCGATCTCGGGAGTTATCGTTCTCGTAATTCTTGAAGGTATCATCCCGGGACTCCCTTCACTTGCAGGAAAAATAGAGATTTTGTTTGTTAACAGTTTCGGGCTTCCTTTCGGATCCGGTGTGATTTTCTTTGCCGTTGTATTCCTTGGAGCAATCATTTATGGGGTTATTTACTCCATAAAAAAGAATAATTACATTCTTAATACCGCTCTTTTAAGTTTTGCCTTCATAATAATCGGGTACTCCTCATACATGATGATCCCAATCAGGAGTGCGTACAACCCGCCAATCGATGAAAACAATCCGGAAGAAATTATCTCATTTGTTTCCTATCTGAAAAGAGAGCAGTACGGAAGTCGGCCACTTTTCAAAGGACAGTACTACACTGCTGATTTGATTGATAACAAAAAAGGAGCTCCTATTTATATGCGGGGAGAAGACAAATATGTAATCAAAGACTACAAAGTCACACAGGAATTTGATCCTGCACATACGACCATTCTCCCAAGAATGTACAGTTCCTCACCGGCACACATTGACAAGTACAGGCAGGTAACCGGATTGAAAAAAGATGAAAAGCCCGGGTTCGGTGATAATATTTATTATCTGATTAAACACCAGCTCGGCTATCAATATATGCGTTATTTCTGGTGGAACTTCGTGGGCAGAGATTCTGATATTCAGGGAGCGCAACCCGTATTATTCGGTGATTCCAATATCCCAACCAGTCTGAAAGAAAACAAAGGACGCAATCTTTACTACGGTCTCCCATTTATTCTTGGATTACTTGGTATACTATTTCAGTATAAGAAAGACGTCAAATTATTCTCCGCAACTGCGCTTCTGTTTTTTATGACAGGAATTGCTATTGTGCTCTACCTGAATACACCTCCAATTGAACCAAGGGAACGGGACTACATTTATGCCGGCTCCTTTTACATGTTCACTATATGGATAGGCTTTGGGGTTCTGGCCCTATTTGACCTGCTTAAGCATGTTATAAAACAGAAAAAGACCGTTGCGATCCTTGCATCAGTTCTCGGGCTTAGTATTCCTGTCTTAATGGCCAGTCAGACCTGGGACGATCACGACAGATCAGGCAGGTATTTCTCTGTCGATGCAGCAAAAAATTACCTGGCATCCTGTCAGCCAAATGCCATCATTTTCACAGGAGGTGACAATGACACCTTCCCGCTGTGGTATGCGCAGGAAGTAGAAGGATTCAGGCGAGATGTTCGGGTTATTGTGTTGAGTTATTTTAACACCGACTGGTATATCCAGCAGATGATGAGACCTGCATATGAATCAACACCACTTCCATTTGGTCTGTCCGAGAAGCATTACCAGCAGGGAGGATTGAATGATTTTCTGCCCGTGGTAGAAAATCCAAATATCAAAGGTGCTATTAATGCCCGTCAACTTATGAAACTGATTGAGCAGGAGCATCCTCAGTTGCAAATTCCTACGTCCATCAGCAGCTATAACTCTGTCCCGTCGAGAAATCTGTTTATCCCTGGAATTGACACTAACAAAATAAAAAGCATTGTTCCTGAAAGTATGCATGACAGAATTCAGGATCGAATGATTTTTAGAATCAAAGGAAGGGCGCTGGAGAAAAAAGACCTGGCCGTTCTTGACCTGATAATCAATGCTAACTGGGAACGTCCCATTTATTTCAACAATACCTCGCTGGCAGGAGTAAACCTTGATCTGCAGCAGTACATGGTTCAGGAAGGGATTGCTTACAGACTGCTTCCTGTATTAAATGAAAATCCACAAGCCGGATTTCCGGTAAATACAGACCTGATGTATGACAATGTGATGAACAAATTTGGCTGGAGAGCTTTGGATGATCCTGATGTTTATCATTCACAGGATTATTTGGGATTCTGCCTAAACTCAAGATCTACCTTTAACTCATTGGCCAAAGCCCTGATAGACGAAGGTGATTATGAAAGAGCTCGTGCAACTTTGATCAGATGCCTGGAAGTAATGCCACATGAGTCCATTCCTTATGACTACTATAATATTCAGGAAGTGGATCTGCTTCTTCAACTTGGTGAACAGGAACTCGCGGATAACATCGCAGATATCACAAGCAAAGATGCGGTTGAGTGGCTGGATTATTTTCTGACAAAAGACAACAGAGACCCTCTTGAATTTCAGAAAAAACTACTTTACCTCAATTCGCTGGCAGGGGCCTATAGATCTAATGACATGCGTGAAAGAGCAAATGAATTTGAAGAGTTATTCTCCAAATATTACGCCATCATATCTGAGGGTCAGATAAATCGGTCTAATTTTTAACGAGAAACTTAAAGGCTTTTTTGAACCTGGTTTCTTCATCCTTAACAATTAGGAAGTAGTAACCTGTGGCGTAATCCTTCAGGGAAATTCTGAATTTTCTCTGACCGATTTCTTCCGGCTTGATCACGATTTTATTTCCAATCATTGAGTTCAATTCAAACTTCGCATTGGAAAATGAATCATCAAGTTCGATGATGATATATTCAACTGCGGGGTTTGGATAAATACTGATTTTTGCGTCCTGATCAAAAGAGTCGGCTGAAGATTGCGCAAAACCTGTCAGGCCAAGAGCAAGAGCGAACGATAGTATGATCAGTTTATTGCGCATTGTGGTTATACAAATTACGCATTTTTTTTTAGTTTGTTCCTAATCCCTGTAAAATATTAATAGTTAATTAACGTTAACTGACGCATTTTCTATGGTACTATTCTAATATTTTATTGATTTATACCCATTCAGTGTAGATTTTTTCTTTTGTCGAAAAAAAACGGGCTTTTGTCCAATTGTTCAAATAACCAGGAATTCAGACACATGTTGAACTAATTGCGTTGGGAAATTTTTGCAAAAAAATGAAAGCAAGGGTCCAAAAAAGCTTTATGGACCCTCGCTTATACTTTTACTATTTCTCAGAATGAAACGTTTACGGTCACCTGCTCCTCCAGAGTTCCATGACATACAGTGATCGTTGCTGTGCCTACCGCCAATCCAATAATTTCACCTGTTTCATCAACTGCTGCTACCGTTTCATTATCTGAACAGTAACTAATTGAAGCTCCCCCAACAGTAAGATTCCCTGCATCAACAACCCTCGCCGTTAATTGCTGATTTAAAATACCGCTTGATAAGGATATATTGACTTCCACAGGTTCCACCGAAACTGCCACTGCAGCCGGATCAGTCACTCCACAATCACAATCACTTGCTATTCCAACGTTTATTGTACTAAATCCCGGATACGCATTTATCTGATCATCTTTAGAAGATGCCATTAGAAAACCTAATGCGCCTGGAAGAACATCCTCATTTATTGTTACGAGTCCCTGTTCATCCACTGTGCCAATGCTAAATTGTGGAATCCCAAAATCCAGCATAACCCATTCGATTTTGGGTTGTTCTTCCAAAGGATCAGGGCTAACCGAAAGTGTTTCCCTGTTCATCGGATATACAACCGCGGAAAATTGTTTTGTGCTCCCCGCTGGTATTCCGGTGCTCAAAGGGTCACTGATAATGACATTTTCCGGAATAACAAAAACAGAGGCAATATCCGATACTCCTTCAACCGTTGCTACGACCTGGACCTTCCCATAGCTCATTGCTTCAAATAAGCCACTTGTACTAATACTTCCCGCTTCAATCTCCAGTCCATCCTCATCTGTCTCAAAAACCAATTTCCATGAAACAGACTTGTCGGTCACCCTGTTTCCTTCACCGTTAAATACAGATGCTTCAAACAATTGAGTTTCGCCAGGAAACAGCGTTGTATTTCCCGGTTGGATATCTACTCTTGCAACAGGTAACGGAACATCTACTTCCTGAATAACAAGAATTGGCACCTCCTGAAGCGGGCTTCCTTCTATTCCTCCAGCCTGAACTGTAATTACCGCCTCCCCTGCTCCGACAAAACTGACAAGTCCTGTGTTTGAAACAGTGGCAACCTGAGCATCACCTGATTCATAAGTAATGTTCAAATCCTTAACGGATGGCCCCATATATACTGTCTCAAGTTGAATAGGGCTCTCATTTACCGAAGCAATAATTGCAGCGGGAGTTACAACAAAAGTTCCAGGAAGTGTTACACTAACCGGAAGTGAGGCTGTATAGGTTAATCCATCACCAGCTTCAACAGTAGCCGTTATTTTCGCAACCCCGAAGCGAAGCGCCTCCAGGTTGCCATTGCTATTTATTGAAACAACCGGACCATCTCCCGCCAGTGTACTCTCAGACCATTCAACATTAGCATCAACTTCTCCATTCAGCACGCTCATTAACACTGCGGTATAGCTGGCAGTATTCCCTGGCTGAAGTGCAATTGGACCATCTATGAATAAGGCAAAACCATCATCTGGTTCCGGAGTGTCTGATCCGTTTTTATCTGATCCGCACCCGGATAAAAGTAAAAGACTTATTGAAAGGGTAATCCCTGCAATAGACTTTAGATTAAAAATAAATTTTATCATAGCATGTCGTATTTAAAATTTGACAATGCTCCGAACTAATGTGAGAATAAGAAAAGTAATTGAGTTTACAAGAAGTCTACGCTATGAATTTTTAAGCGCTTTTGGTAAAAAAGTTATTAAATCTGAAGCTATGAGACTTTTCTCTCCCAACTCTTCTGCTGCCAGGTCCCCGGCTCTGCCATGAACAAAAACCCCCAGTCTCAATGCATCAAATGGTAGGAGTCCCTGTGCCAAAAAGGAGGATACGATTCCTGTCAGCACATCACCACTCCCGGCGGTGGCCATTCCCGGATTTCCTGTGGAATTGAAATGAATAATCCCGTTAGTATCACATACCGCAGACCAGGCACCTTTCAAAACTATATTGATATTGAATTTCTTACAGAAGTGGCTGAGTTTTTCCAGTTTCTCAAAATCATTTTTCCACTCACCGACAAGTCTTTTGAATTCTCCTGGATGTGGAGTGAGGATCGATTCATTCGGAAGCTCTTCCAGTAAATCGGGATTCAGGGCCAAAATATTTAAAGCATCGGCATCCAAAACAAGAGGCCTGTTGTACACTTTCAGAAAATCTGCCAAAGCACTACATGTTGCTTCATCAGTTCCAATACCCGGACCGATACCAAAGACAGAATTATCACCAGGAATTTGAGAGATGTGTTCAACTCCTTTATTCTCAATAACCATAGCTTCAGGTACAAGAATCTGAATAATCTCTGTACCACATTGAGGAACGCAAACATTAATCAGACCAATCCCGCTCCTCAGAGCAGCCCTGGCGCAAAGTGCTGCGGCACCCATCTTTCCCTTGCTTCCAGCCACCAAAAGCAACCTGCCAACTTGTGATTTGTGTGAGAATCTGGAGTGAGTCGGAAAAAGATTTCTTACATCCGATTGTTCCGTTAAATAGTAACTGGCTGGTTGATTTGAGATGTAAGATTGATCAAGTCCAATATCAACAATATGCCAGTCCCCAACATATTCATACGCGTCGGGAAGAAAGAAAATAAGTTTGGGAAGTTGAAACGAGATCGTATGATGTGGTTTGAAAATTATTGAATCTACATCTTTAGGCTGATCAGCGTAAAGCCCGGAGGCTATATCAACAGAAACCCGTGTGCAATCCTGTTGATTAAGGTGCTGAATCAATTCTGACTGAACACCCTCGACAGGTCTGGAAAGTCCCGATCCAAAAAGTGCATCAACCACTATTTCACCAGACTTAACAGGAGGGAAATCTGACTCACTATTCAGAAGTATCACCTCTGAAACTCTCTCAAAATTTTCCTTAAAATCGTCAGATCCCTTTTCGGAATTTCCACAAACGAAAATGTCTGCCAGCCAGTTTTTCTCTCTCAACATTCGTGCGATCGCAAGACCATCGCCACCATTATTACCAGTTCCACAGAAGATTTTAACTGATTGCTTCTGCGAGAACAATTCAATGAATTTACCAACAAAAGCCCTGGATGCTCTTTCCATCAGGTCTATTGAACGGATGGGTTCATTTTCAATCGTGAACTGATCTGCAGAGCGAACATTGTTGACACTTAACACTTTCATCTATAAATGTTAGATTTGAAATACTAACCTACTTAATCAATTGTAAAATGAGACACCACCTGATCCTTATTATCTGCCTGTGTGCATTTCTTACAGTACATGCCCAGAAAAAACACAAATTCGGAGAATTTGATGAGAAATATTTTGAAATGACCCACTGCCCGATTGACAGCTCAGCAGGGGCTTTCGTAATTCTTAACTATGGGACATCAAGGCTTGACCACAATTATGAAATTGAATTTCTATATCATGGAATTATAAAAATTCTCAACACCAGTGAGTTCAAAAGGGCTGATATCAAAATTCCATATTCAAAGAATGACAGAGTTGGAAATTTCAAGGCCTCAACTTATAATTTTGAGAATGGAGAAATCGTCGAGTCATCTATTTCCAGAAAGGAAACGCTTAATGAAGAACTTGATGAAGACAGCAGGAGCTTCAACTTCACCTTTCCAAATGTGAAAGAGGGGTCTATCATTGAATACCAGTACAGTGTTAACTATGGAAGTATTTATCGTTTAAATACCTGGTATTTTCAGCAATCCATTCCTACGCTAAGGAGTGAGTATAGAATCGTAATACCTGCTTTCTTGTACTACCAGCGTTTGTTGACAGGTGAGCCGCTTCAAAAAGCGGATGTGACTTATGAGAACCTGCCTTTTGGGAATTCTTCCCAAAGACATCAAATCCATGAATATCTGGCGCTGAATGTTCCGGCATTTAAGGATGAAGTCTACGTGGCAGCAGAAAGCGACTACATAAGCAAAATTGATTTTGAGTTGAAAGAAACAAGAATACCGGGACTTGCTCCAAAGAAAATTCTGGCGGATAGTTATGGAGCGTATGCCAAGGACCTTTCTGAAAGTGATTACTGGCAAAGAATCAGGGATTCAAAATTTACGGGAGAGACCGTTGAAGTAATAAAAAGTTCCTCGGATTCTGAACTTGCTACCGCAAAGGCTCTGTATTATTTTGTCCGGGACAATTACGAAGAAGATTATGACGTAAACTATGAAACGCTAAGAAGGGTTCACAAAGAACAAAAAGGCACCGCAAGGGAATTAAATATGGTTCTGGCAGCAATGTACAATGAAGCTGGTCTGGAGGTCGATATGGTCAGGTTAAGCACCAGAGCGCATGGTAAGCTTCATCCCTATATTCCGATTTCCAGAAAATTCAACTATACAGTTGTAAGGCTAAAAATTGGAGAAGAAACGTTTCTTCTTGATGCCTCGGAAGAAAATATCCCATTTGGTGTGCTGCCGAAATTTTGCCTTAATGGAAAAGGGCTGGTCATTGCCCCGCAGGAAGAGTGGGTAACTCTGGAGCCATTCAAATCAAGTGGTGTTACCTATAGTGGTGATTTTGACGTGTTAGAAGATGGTATTTTGGAAGGAACGCTTACGATGAGGAGGAATGGATATTCTGCGTGGGGATTTACGGAAGATATGGAAGATGAGGACGAAGAAAAGTACAAAGAAACTTTTGCCGAAAATCGAGATAACTGGGTGATCACTGATCACCAGATTGGAGAATTGGAAGACGAGACGAAGATAGATGAAAAAATTGAGTTGGAAGTTGAGGATAAACTGGATGATCTGGGAGACATCCTCTATCTCAACCCCATATTGATGGCCCAGATAGTCGATAATCCATTCAAAAAAGAGGAAAGAACATTTCCGATAAATTACGGTGCCCCCAATACCACCACTCACCTGTATAAGTTCAATCTGGGAGATTTTTATGAAGTTGAGGAGCTTCCTCAGCCCAAAAGTGTTGCTCTTCCGAATAAAAGCGGGAGGTTTCTGTACAGTGTTACAAGTTCTGAAAATGTAATTACACTCACCTGCCGGATTTCCATTTCCAAAGATGAAATTCCTGCCGCAGATTATCCTTATTTAAAGGAGTTCTATGCACAGATTGTTGAAAAACAAGGCGAACAAATTGTACTAAGAAGAAAATGAAAAAGCTATCTATCTTAACACTTGTCCTGATGACCGGTCTAAACCTGGCAGGCCAGGATTTCTCGGTCAGTTCGATAGACCCTGAATTAACTGAAGATGCTGATGCGGTAATTCGTTACCATGAAGGTGAATTTGAAATTTTATCCATAAGTAAAGCCCGATACAAAGTAAGAAAAGCAGTAACGGTTCTGAACAAAGACGGATCCCATAATGGGGTTGTCAGTGTCGGGCATGATAAATTAATTAAGATTACTGATTTTTCTGTGAACAAATATGATGAGAATGGAGAGCGCACTTTCAAAGCCAAATCTTCAGATTTCACAGAAGAAAGTTCTACCTCCGGAGGAACATTTTTCGATGATAGTCGGGTAACCTGGATCGATGTGAGACAGGACGATTTTCCTTATACTGTTGAATACGAATATGAAATTTCTTTTAAGTACCTGTACTCCATTCCTGATTGGCGTTTTGTTCCCAACATTGATGAAAGTGTAGAGTTTTCAAAATACACGCTTATTAGTCCAAATGAACTAAAGCCAAGGTATCTGAGTAAAAACATTGATGACCCGATTCTGTCTTCAGCTGAAGGAAAGGTCATCATGACCTGGGAACTAAAAAATTCAAAAGGCAATTCGTACGAACCATATACAGAATCCATTTATAAAAACACTCCCCATGTTGTTGCATCCCCGGGAAAGTTTGAATTCGAAGGTTATCAGGGCGATCTCTCTACATGGAGTGGTATGGCAAATTGGCAAAATGAGCTGAACAAAGAAAGAGATGAACTCTCCACTGAAACGATAGAAAAACTAAAAGTCATGACCGATGGGCTTTCTGAACGAGAGAAGGTTAAGAAGGTTTACGAATATGTCCAGGCCAATACAAGGTATGTAAGTGTTCAGCTGGGTATTGGCGGGTTTCAGCCTTTTCCGGCCAATTTTGTTGATACCGAAGGATATGGAGATTGCAAAGCCCTGAGTTTTTATACCCAATCACTACTTAAAAATCTGGGAATCAAAGCGCATTACACCTGGGTTTATGGTGGTGATAATCCGCCTCCCGTAAATGAAGATTTCCCGGATGACACGTTCAACCATATAATACTTTGCGTGCCTATGGAAAAGGACACGGTTTGGCTGGAATGCACAAGTCAGACAAAACCTTTCGGATATATGGGATCATTCACGGATGATCGGGATGTTTTTGTAATAACTGATGATGGTGGAAAAATCGTAAGAACTCCAAAATATGATCTGGAAGACAATATTCAAATTTCAAAAGCAGAAGTTGAAATAGATGAAAATGGCAATGCCAAAGTCGATGTGAAGAATTCATACAAGGGATTAAAGTATGAATATCGCGGGTTATCATACACGATCAATCTGGGAGATGATAAACATAAGGAATGGCTGGAAAAAAATATAGATATTCCGTCTTTCACCATTTCGAATTACACATTCACAAATCAAAAAGAAAGCATTCCCACAGCGGAAATTGAAGCCCAACTATTGGTTAATAAACTCTCAAGCAAATCGGGAACGCGATTCTTTCTCCAGCCAAATCTGATGAACAGGAATACCTTTATTCCAAATAAGGATGACGAGCGTGAAAATTCCATTTTTGTAGATTATACGTATCAGGAACAAGATTCCATTACTTATAAGTTACCTGCCGGACATGCGGTAGAATCATTTTTTGATCCTGTAGAAATTAACTCCGAGTTTGGATCTTACAGGGCGGAAATCAAAAAAATTGACGAGAATTCTATTCTTTATGTACGCTCATTTAAGCAGTTCGAGGGGAAGTTTCCTAATACCGCTTATGAAAATTTCATTGATTTTCATAAGAAGGTAGTCAGAGCGGATAAAAGAAGAATTTCGTTCAAGAAAAAAACGTAATCATCGGTCTACTTCGCCCATTAACAGGTCGAGTGATCCCACAATAGCAAAAAGGTCTGACAGCATGCAACCTTTGCTTATTTCAGGCAATACCGAGAGGTTAGAGAAGCTCGGTCCCCGTGCCTTACACCTGATCGGCTGATCGGATCTTCCATCTGCTCTGAAAAAGAAGCCCAACTCCCCTTTAGGATTTTCTGCACGCACATAAAAATCCTGAGCCTTAGGTCTGATTTTTTTAGGGACCTTTTCACGAGGGTCAAATTCTTTTGTTCGCTTGTGCGCTCCCAGTAATTTTTCAACGCACTGCTCAATGATTTTTACTGATTCAAGACACTCCTGATATCTGACCCAATTTCGGTCCCAACAATCACCGGTAGTGCCCATTTCACCTTTGCCAATCGGTACCGAAAACTCCAGTTCAGGATAAACGCTGTATCCATCAATTTTCCTAAGGTCAAATTTTAGACCTGATGCTCTTAGCATAGGACCTGTTATCCCATAATTGACTGCCAAATCAACCGGTAGAACTCCTACATTAGCCGTTCTTTCAATGAAAATCTTATTTGAAATAAGCAGCGTTTCAACTTCTTTCAGTTTTGGCTTGAGATATTCGATAAACTCTTTCGATCTTTCTTCAAATCCAACCGGCAGGTCGTAGAACAATCCTCCAACCCAAATGTAATTGTATAGCATACGGGCACCGCTAGCCCATTCCAGCATCCGAAGGATATGCTCCCGGTCACGCATCATCCACAGAAAGGGAGTAATTGCCCCGATATCCAGTCCATAAGTACCAATGGCTACAAAGTGTGATGCCAGTCTGTTCAGTTCGACAACCAATACACGGATGTATTCTACTCGTTTCGGTATCTCCTGATCAATACCCAGCATCCGTTCAGCCCCCATAACAAACGCCCACTCGTTATTCATGGCAGCCACATAATCCATTCTGTCGGTATACGGGATGATCTGATTGTAAGAAAGAGCTTCCGCATGTTTCTCAAAACATCGATGCAGGTATCCAACATGAGGAACTACATCTTTTACAATTTCTCCATCAGAGACCACCTCAAGCCTGAGTACACCATGAGTGGCCGGATGTTGCGGGCCAACATTGATAATCATCTCCTCAGATTTCAAATCCGCTTCAGCGTATTTGAGGGGTTCTGAAATAGAAAGTTTTGAGTATGTTGGTTCTGATTCCATTAGAAAATGGATAATGGATAATGAATAATGGATAATGGCGATCTCATTCCACTTTACGCGCTTTTGCACTTTTAATGATTGAAATCAGCAATTTTTTCAATTCAGAACATTGACCAATTAATTCATCAACTTCAGAATTACTATTTACACCTGAATCTTTTATTAGCCTTAACCAATAATGAGATTCATGGGCTTCTTTGTTAGCAATTGCTAACTTATGAATGAAGTCTGCTTTCGATTCTGCCTGCCGGGCTTCTTCAGATAAAGCACCAATCGCAGTACCACTTCTAAGAACCTGCTTTGTTAAAATGAATTCCCTTTCCTCATGTTGGATCTTCCTCACAAATTTTACAATTAAGAGAGAAAAGTCATAACTCTTCCTTAAAAGAGGATTATCTCTATTTTCAATTTTCAATTCACCATTCTCAATTTGACTATTCATTTTCCGCTTTCCATTTAACCTGAATGCCATGATACTTCTCCTGCTCCACATAATCCTTTCTTAACGGATGACCCTCCCAATCATCAGGCATCAGAATCCTCCTCAAATCCGGATGTCCTTCGAATTGAATTCCCAATAAATCATATGCTTCACGTTCGTGCCAGTCAGCTGCTCTCCAAATGGTTGAAACTGTCTGAATAACAGGATTATTCCTTTCCAACTCTACTTTTAGCATTAGCTGAAAATCAAACGGAATGCTGTATAAATTATAAACTACCTCCATTTTTCCCGATTCCTCTCCACAATCAATGCCGGTCAGGCAGGCGAGTTGATCAAAGTAGCATTGTTCATTGGAATGAAGAAACTCACACAATTCCACGATCCGGGAGCCTGAGATGGTCAGTGCCAGCGGTGTAGACTCAGGATCCTCACCTAAAATTGCTTCAGGGAAATTCTCCTCAATTATTTTTTTAACGGTATCAGGCGTCATTTCTCTCTTTCAATATTTTTTCCAGCCCCTTAGGTCTCAACACAGATTCCCCTCTGATTTTTTCCTGTAATTTGAGAAATCCGCCAATCAATGCTTCAGGTCTTGGCGGACATCCTGGCACATAAACATCAACCGGAATAACCCGATCCACTCCTTTCAGCACATGGTAGCCATGCTCCCAATATGGGCCGCCGCAGTTGGCACACGAGCCCATCGAAATGACATACTTGGGTTCAGCCATTTGCTCATACAATCTCTTTACCCGGTCGGCCATTTTAAAGGTTACCGTTCCTGATACAATCATTACATCAGCCTGTCGGGGTGAATTTCTTGGGATAACTCCAAACCGATCCAAATCATAAGCAGATGAAGCAGTTGACATAAATTCAATGGCACAACAGGCCAGTCCAAATCCAACCGGCCAGAGACTGCTGAGTCGCGCCCAGTTTAGCAGATCATCAAGTTGAGAAATGATGATCCCTCCTTCTCCGGTTTTGAGGCCTCCGGTTGTTGAAAAACTAGTGTCGCTCATTGAACTCTTTATAAACCTTTAGCGGTATCACAGATTTAAAATCTGATTTTTGAGGTTTCGGCCTGACCCAATCCAGCATGCCTTTTGCCCAAACGTAGGCAAGTCCCACAACCAGCACACTAATAAATATGAAAGTTTCAGTCAATGTAAAAAGACTCCATAATCCATTGGAATCATGTATCATTTGCTCGTCTCCAAAAACGATGGCCCACGGAAAAAGAAACACCAATTCTGCTTCAAAAAGCAAAAAGATCAACGCGATGACGTAAAAACGCACATTGAATTTACCCCATGCAGAGCCTGAGGGTTCCTCACCGGATTCATAAGTTGTCTGCTTTTCGGTAGTGGGATTATTTGGCCTTATTACCCTCCCGATCAACAGCATAATCAAAGCAAAACCAATTGCTCCAACAATGAATAGCAAAACGGTACCAAAACCACTGATCTCTAACATAATGGGAAATTAGTGATATAAATAGTTAATCGAAACCTGGAATTTTTTAAAACGTGTCAATTTTAAAATTCAAGCGGGTCCAGGTGCTTGAAATGACCATTTTGCCTGATCCGATCCTGTGCGTGTTGAGCTCTTTCCAAAGCAGGGATTAACCGATGCAGGTGATCAATCGCAAACCTTAGTCGTTCATTTTCCTTCCGGATTTCCAATAACAGATATTCCTCTTCAGGCTTTAAACCGATTTTGTGCCCAATATCAAAAACAGAATTGATATGAGTAATGTCCGGTGCATCTATTTCTCCAAGCCAGCCAAACAGTTCACTCACCAGTTCCTTAAATTCTGCCAGCTTCTCAAGATCTGTTTCGGTGTTATTTTCAAGAAATTTGACCATGCCACCAGCGTAAAGCTTCTCTCCCCAGGGGTTTTGAAAATCTTTTACCTCAAATACTTTAAGTCCCAGGGTTTTGATGTCCATTCTCCCGTCAGAATATGTTTTGGTCACCTCAGTGATTTTAACCTCTGTACCCAGTTCTACTTTGTTCAAAACATGAGAAGCAATTCCAAATGTAAGACCCTGATCAAGACAGTCATTAATTAATTGCTTATAGCGAGGTTCGAATATATGCAGGTTCACACCTTCACCGGGAAAGGCAACAATGTTCAGTGGGAATATTGGAATCTGCGCTGGCATTCTGGTATCAAACTCTTATTGTCAAAAATAGTTTGCTAGTTTTATTTGATAATGGGTAAAGTTAAAATCAATCAGGGAAGGAGCATTCCATGGGCCTTCCGGCTGGTAGCCACAGCCGCAATTATCGTTGGAGTTGTGAAAATAATTCAGGGAATGCCTGAGAACTATGCCATTTTATTGTCCATGATCCTCAGCATGTTGATGCCCATCATCTGGTTTTCATACAATATCCTTACTATAGACAATGATAAAAAGGAAATTCATTCAGGTGTTTACTCCGTAGGTTTTAAGACAGGCAAGGCAAAAAAGTTTAAAGAAATAGACAAAATCTTTATCAATAAAGTAAAAACAAGCCAACGCATGCAGTCACATGGCACAGGTAGCGTTTATGAACAAAAGGGAGTGGAATATCGAGCTTTTATAAAACTGGACGATGGCACAAAGTACTTTCTGACAAGTCATCCCAATGAAAAGAAACTGGAGGAAAAAGTGACGAAGATCAGGGAGAAGCTGGGTACAAATTAATAATGGTATAATTAGTTTTGCGACACCCAAAAATTTAACATGGCTAAATTCCACTCTCTCAAAGTAAAATCATTAGCAAGGCCAACCGAAGAATCTATAGCTGTTACATTCAATGTTCCCGATGAGCTGAAAAAAGAGTTTGGCTTTATCCAGGGACAGCACCTTACACTTAAGAAAGACATAGATGGAGAAGATACCAGAAGATCCTACTCCATTTGCTCTTGTCCAATAGACGGAAATCTTGAAGTAGCCATTAAAAAACTGGAAGGTGGCAAATTCTCCAGCTGGGCCAATGAGAAATTGAAAGTCGGTGATGAATTAGAAGTGATGCCACCACATGGCAGCTTTTACACTCAACTTGATCCCAAAAATAAAAAAACGTATGTGGCTTTCGTCGCAGGTAGTGGCATAACACCCATTATCTCTATTCTGGAAACCACATTAAGAACTGAACCTGAAAGTGAGTTTATACTCTTCTACGGCAACCGGAAAACCAGCTCTATCATTTTCCATGAAAGACTGGAAGCGCTCAAGAATAAATACATGGGCCGTTTGAGTCTTTACCATATTTTAAGTGAGGAGAGGCAGGAGTCTGACCTTTTTAATGGCATAATCGATAAGGACAAAATCACAAAATTTGCTGAACTGTTTTTTGATGTCAATTCAGCAGATGAATTTTTCACATGTGGTCCGGAACCAATGATGCTTACCGTAAGGGATACGTTGAAAGAGCTGAGTGTTCCTGAAGCTCATATCCATCTGGAATTATTCACTTCCCCGGTTGGCAAACTTGGCGGGGAAGAAAAGAAGATTGAACACAAAAAGGCGCAGAGTGAGATTACGGTTGTCATGGATGGCACCAGCATGACTTTTCCTTATGACTCCATGGACTCTATTCTGGATGTCGCTTTTCAAAACGGCGCAGATTTGCCTTACGCCTGCAAGGGTGGTGTTTGCAGTACCTGTGTTGCCCGCCTGGAAGAAGGAGAAGTGGACATGGAAACAAACTATGCGCTGGAACCCGATGAACTGGAAAAAGGATTAGTACTCACCTGCCAGTCAAGACCAAAAACAGATAAAGTGAAGCTTAGTTTTGATGTTTAAAATCAGTTGTCGGTGGTTAGTTATCAGTTAAAAAGAAATAGAAACATACCGATTTAAGAATTACATATTTTGCACAAGGACCAACTATTCCACCAATCAACTTGTTAACTATTAACCATTCCACCAATTAACTAACTTTGAAATAAACATTTAGTAAAATGGACGAACAGCAGCTTGAAGACCATTTCAATGAAAAAATAGATCAGGACATTCGCATCGAGCCGAAAGACTGGATGCCTGACAACTATCGAAAGACTTTGATTAGGCAAATTTCACAACATGCGCATTCAGAGATTGTTGGTATGCTGCCTGAAGCTAACTGGATTTCAAGAGCTCCAAGTTTAAGAAGAAAAGCTGCGGCTCTTGCGAAAGTTCAGGACGAAGCAGGACACGGGCTTTACCTGTACAGTGCCTGTGAAACACTCGGAATTGATCGGGATACACTCCTGGACCAGCTTCACACCGGGAAAGCTAAATACTCCAGCATTTTTAACTACCCGACTCTGACCTGGGCGGATATGGGCGCCATTGGATGGCTGGTTGACGGAGCAGCAATTATGAATCAGGTGCCGCTTTGTCGTACTTCATACGGGCCTTATGCCAGAGCAATGGTGCGCGTGTGTAAGGAAGAATCATTTCATCAGCGTCAGGGATTTGAAATCATGCTGACTTTGTGCAAAGGTTCTGAAGAACAAAAGAAAATGGCACAAGATGCATTAAATCGCTGGTGGTGGCCATCACTGATGATGTTTGGCCCAAGTGACAAGGATTCTCCTCATACCGAACAGTCCATGAGATGGGGGATCAAGCGATTTACCAATGATGAACTTAGACAAAAATTCGTGGACGCAACCAAGCCTCAGGCAGACCTGTTGGGAATCACTATCCCGGATCCCGACCTCAATTGGAATGAAGAAAGAGGTCACCACGATTTCGGAGAAATAAATTGGGAAGAATTTTTCAACGTGATAAAAGGAAATGGCCCATGCAACAAGGAAAGAATCGATGCAAGAACAAAGGCATGGGAAGAAGGAGCCTGGGTTCGCGAAGCAGCGATTGCACACGCAAAAAAGAAAAAGTCTAAGCAGCAAGCTGCTTAAGTGAAATAGTTGAATGGTTAATGTTGCACAGTCGTCCAATTCAACCATTTAACTAATAACCATTTAACTATCAAAAAAATGAACAACTGGCCTCTTTGGGAAATATTTATAAGAAGTAAGGCAGGCTTGAATCACAAGCATGTTGGAAGTCTGCATGCAGCAGATGAAGAAATGGCAATACAAAATGCCAGAGATGTTTATACCCGCAGAAATGAAGGCGTAAGTATCTGGGTCGTTGAGTCAAAATACATCACTGCCTCTGATCCTGATGATTCGGATCCGTTATATGAACCGGCAAAAGACAAAGTGTATCGTCATCCAACATTCTACAATCTTCCAGATGAAGTGAAACACATGTAATGACTATCAAAGCAATGAACGAAAATCTCTTCAACTATACCATTCAACAGGCTGATAACTGCCTGATCCTTGGCCAGCGACTGGGAGAATGGTGTGGTCACGGTCCTGTTCTTGAACAGGATATTGCCATGACCAACATTTCTCTGGACTTAATCGGACAGGCCCGAATGCTGTATCAGTATGCAGCGGAAATTCAGGGTGAGGGGAAAACTGAAGACGATCTGGCATACCTTAGAGACGCCTGGGATTTCAAAAATGTATTGCTGCTCGAACAACCTAATGGAGATTTCGCAAAAACTATTCTAAGACAATTCCTTTTTGACAGCTTCAACTGCTACTTCTATGAGGAATTGATGAATAGCAACGATGAGACGCTTGCTGCCATTGCTGCCAAATCACATAAAGAAGCTCTTTATCATATAAAATGGAGCGGCGACTGGGTTATCCGGCTGGGTGACGGAACAGGAGAAAGTAATGCTCGAGCACAAACAGCACTCAATGAACTATGGCCTTATTCGGAAGAAGTCATCACCCCTTCTGAGGCTGATGAAGCTGCGCTGGAATCCGGCTATGGTGTTGACCTAATGGCGTTGAGCGAAAGACGAAAAGCAAAAATCAGTGAAGTTTTTGAAGAAGCAACTCTGAAAATACCTGAAAACCAATACAACCATTCAGGCGGAAAAACAGGCAGGCATACCGAGCACCTTGGATACATTCTGGCTGATCTTCAATTTCTTCAGAGAGCCTATCCCGGGAATGAATGGTAATGTGGTTAATTGGTGAAATAGTTAACTGGTAAAAGTGTGAACAAAACAATTCAACCATTCAACCATTCAACTATTTTCGAACTACTTGAAAAGGTAACAGACCCTGAGATCCCTGTTATTCCCATACGGGATCTTGGAATCCTTCGAGGAGTAGAAATTGAAAATGATCTAATAAATATAATCATTACCCCAACTTACTCCGGGTGTCCTGCCATGATGGAAATTGAAAAAAACATCAATAACACATTAAAGTCTGAAGGGATTGAAAATTTCAAAATCACAACAATCCTTTCCCCACCATGGACCACTGAGTGGATGACTGAAGATGGGAAGCGTAAACTGAAAGAATATGGGATTGCTCCTCCCAATCCAACCAATGAAGATGACATCCAATGCCCCAACTGTGGCTCGCAAAACACCAATCTTGTAAGCCAATTTGGCTCAACAGCATGCAAGTCGCTTTTCAAATGTGACGACTGCCTGGAGCCGTTTGATTATTTCAAGTGTCATTAGATTTGAAGACCACTGATTAATTAGTTGAATTGTTAATTGGTGAAATGAGTCAAAACTTAACAGATTTAGAAGTTTGGAAAAAGGGAAGGGTTTTTAGAAATGAAATTTCAAGGCTTGTGAAAACATTTCCAATGAATGAAAAATTCAGACTCAATGATCAATTGATTCGATCTGCAAGGTCAATCACAGCAAATATTGCTGAAGGTCATGGTCGATTTCATTTTCAGGAGAATATTCAGTTTTGCAGGCAGGCAAGAGGAAGTCTGGTCGAATCTTACGACCACCTGACCGTAGCACTAGATGAAGGTTATTTAACAAACTCAATTTTTGAAGATTTTGTTGTCAGATATGAGGAATTGATAAAAATGTTAAACGGATACATCTCATATTTGAAGAAAAGAAAATTAAACGGCTAATCCACTAATTAACCACTTTTGCAAGTCAACTATTTAACATGACTCTACAACTAACCCAAAAAGAAAACCTCGGCATCCTCACCCTAAACAGACCTGATGTCTTTAACAGCTTTAATAAGGAGCTCGCAATGGCTGTTCATCAAGCTCTTGATGATTATGCTTCAGATCCCGCTATTCGGGCAATCCTGATTACCGGAAATGGTAAGGCTTTTTGTGCCGGGCAGGATTTACAGGAAGCAGTAGCTGACAATGGACTGGAAATCAAACAGATTGTCGATGAACATTACAATCCTGTTATCCGAAGAATCCGAACCATTGAAAAACCAATAATTGCGGCAGTAAATGGAGTAGCAGCCGGTGCAGGAGCCAACATTGCCATTGCCTGTGATGTGGCAGTCGCAACTCAATCTGCTTCATTTATTCAGGCATTCAGCAAAATAGGATTAGTTCCTGACAGTGGAGGAACGTTCACCCTTCCAAGGTTGATTGGATTCCAAAAAGCATCCGCACTTATGATGCTTGGTGATAAAGTTTCTGCAGAAGAAGCAGAAAGATTAGGAATGATTTATAAAGTTTTTCCTGACGAATCATTCGCGGAAGAATCCGAAAAACTGGCACTCAAACTTGCCAACATGCCCACCAAAGGATTGGCATATACCAAGCACATTTTGAATCAGTCGCTCACCAACAGTCTTGATCAGCAGCTGGAACTGGAAAAGGAATGGCAATTCAAAGCCACTGAGACACACGATTACAAAGAAGGTGTCCAGGCATTTTTAGAAAAGAGAAAACCAGAATTTAAAGGAGAATAATGCCAAAATTAAGCGTAATTGGAGCCGGAACCATGGGAACAGGTATCGCCCAGGTGGCGGCAACTTCCGGCTGGGATGTTGTGGTCAATGATGCCAATCAGGAAATTCTGGAAAAATCATCTGCAAGCCTGGTCAAAGTCATGAACAGATTAGTGGAGAAAGGAAAAATTGATCAAAAGACTGCTGACGGTATTCTTGGAAGGATCGACTTTACAGAAGATCAACACTATTTTGAAAACAGCGATCTCGTCATTGAAGCAATTGTTGAAAACCTGGAAATCAAACAAAAGGTATTTTCCTCAATCGAAAAAATTGTTCGTCCTGACACGATCATTGCGTCAAATACCTCCTCCTTATCGTTGGCCTCAATCGGTGCTTCGCTGGAAGATCCTTCGCGATTTGTTGGTATCCATTTTTTCAATCCGGCACCACTAATGCCACTGGTTGAAATCATCCCGGCTGTGCAGACAAATCCTGAAACCACCCGTCAGGCAAAAGACTGGGTTGACAGCTGGAAAAAACTCACGGTACTGGCAAAAGATACCCCCGGTTTCATTGTGAACCGTGTTGCTCGTCCTTTTTACGGTGAATCCCTCAGAATTTATGAAGAGGGAATAGCGGACCTGCCCGACGGTCAGGCGGGCCTTGCCACCATAGACTGGGCAATGAAAGAACTTGGAGGATTCCGAATGGGACCCTTCGAGTTAATGGATTTTATTGGAAATGACATCAACTATACGGTTACTGAAACGGTTTTTCAGTCATTTTTTTACGACCCAAGATACAAGCCTTCGTTTACTCAAAAGAGAATGTCAGAGGCAGGGTTCCTCGGCAGGAAATCAGGACGGGGGTATTACGATTATGCAGAAGGTTCAGTAAAGCCTGAACCTCAAACCGACGAAAAAATCGGAAAGACTATTCTGAACCGTGTGCTGGTAATGTTGATAAACGAAGCAGCCGATGCACTATTCTTAAAAATTGCCAGCAGAGATGACATTGATCTGGCAATGACGAAAGGAGTCAATTACCCAAAAGGGTTATTGAAGTGGGCAGATGAGCTTGGAATTAATTGGGTCGTTGAGGAGTTAGATAAACTGTATGATGAATACAGGGAGGATCGATATCGATGCAGTCCGTTGTTAAGAAGAATGTCGAGCAAGGAGGAAAAATTCTATGCATGAATTTAAAAGTTGACTGGTTAAATAGTTAATTAGTGTGAGAAAATACTATTCAACTATTTAGCAAATCAACCAATCAACTGCGAACAATGACCAAAGCACAGAAAATTGTAGCCCAAATGATGGCTGAAGACAAATTCAGCCAATGGCTGGGTATTGAAGTACTTGAAGCATCAGATGGTCTGGCTAGAATAAAAATGACAGTAAGAAAAGAAATGGTCAACGGTCATGGTGTCATGCACGGAGGTGTCTCCTTTTCGCTCGCAGACAGTGCCTTCGCTTTTGCCTGCAATTCTCACGGTCAAAAGGCGGTCTCCATTGAAACATCCATCAATCATGTAAAAGCGGTATTTGTTGGTGATGAATTAATTGCCACATGTGAAAAGGAAAGTATAAGTCGGAGTGTAGGATATTACCTGACACGAGTAACAAGAAATGATGAACTGGTCGGACTTTTTAAAGGAGTGGCCTTTAGAAAACAGGAGGAATGGAACTTTGTGGATTAGTTAAAAATGGTGGATTAGTTAATTAGTCAACAATAGACTCGTTAGCTCAACTATTCATCCAATTAACAATTCATCCAATTAACTGAAAATATGAAAGAAGCATACATAGTAGACGGAATCAGAACTGCTATTGGAAAATTTGGCGGCACCTTATCTGCAGTAAGAACAGATGATTTAGGAGCACTTGTGATCAAAGAATTGATGGCACGAAATTCTGAACTGGATCCGGCACTCATTGATGAAGTAATTATGGGATGCGCCAATCAGGCGGGCGAAGATAATCGCAATGTTGCCCGAATGTCCCTGCTATTGGCAGATCTGCCCTATACAATTCCCGGCGAAACGATCAACCGGCTATGTGCTTCAGGTATGTCTGCTATTGTTCAGGCAAATCGGTCAATCAAAGCCGGAGATGGAGATCTTTTCATCTCAGGGGGTGTTGAAAATATGACCCGGGGGCCATGGGTAATCTCAAAATCTGCAAAGCCTTTTGGGACAGACGCTAAAATGTATGACTCCAGTTTTGGATGGCGCTTTATAAATCCTAAAATGGAAAAAATCTATGGAACCGATTCCATGGGTATGACCGCAGAAAACCTGGTGGACATACACAAAATAAGCCGTGATGATCAGGACGCTTTTTCATATAACTCACAAATGAAAGCAGCAGCGGCTCAGAAAAGTGGTCGACTGGCTGAAGAGATTGTAACCGTGGAAATTCCTCAGCGAAAAGCAGATCCTGTTTTGTTTAATCAGGATGAGTTCATCAAGGCAACCACTACTCCTGAAATTCTGGCCGGTCTGCGTCCTGCCTTTAAAAATGATGGATCCGTTACTGCAGGAAATGCTTCCGGGTTGAACGATGGTGCTGCTGCTGTATTGGTCGCTTCTGAAGATGCCCTGAAAAATCACAACCTGACACCAAAAGCCAGAATCGTTTCTTCAGCAGTGGTGGGTGTCGAGCCAAGAATCATGGGCATTGGTCCGGTAGAAGCTACAAAAAAAGCACTGAAAAAAGCAGGTCTCACACTGGATCAGATAGACGTAATAGAAATCAATGAAGCCTTCGCTGCACAATCGCTTTCCTGTACACGTTCATTGGGTCTTGAAGATAATGATCCAAGAATCAATCCAAACGGAGGAGCCATTGCCATTGGTCATCCCCTTGGAATGACAGGGGCAAGAATCACGTATTCAGCAGCTCTGGAGCTTCAAAAAACGAATAAAAAATATGCACTGGCTACTATGTGTATTGGAGTAGGTCAGGGATATGCAATTGTGTTGGAGACTGCCTGAATCATATTCTTACTCCTATTTTAAAGCTGAGATTGGCTTCAAAATCACCGTACAGACCCAATCCTGCTTCGACATAGAGTATCCACAAATAGGCACCGCCATTCAAATTTATTCCGAGTCTTGAATACCTTTCTCCTTTCGATGTATTTGGGGAAATAGGATTCCCCGGATCTGTGGTGAAAATACCCATTCTAAAACCTATATAGCCTGACGTTGAACTTTCTGAGTAGCGTTTCTCTACCGAAGCAAGAATAGATTTTATCTGATTATCCTCCCGCATATTTGTATTGTTGTTAAAAATCTGCACGGAAGACCATTTACTAAATTGAAGCCCAAAAGCAATGTTTCTTTCAGTAACATATTGTGGTTCAATTGAAAAACCACTTCCCACTATGTTTATACTACCGGCTGCTTTAATATGGAAGGCGTTGGTTGAATGAGGTTGGAATTGCAGCGTTCCCTTCTTTGCCTGACTGGTAACATTTGATCGTATCGCAACCATTTTCTTTGGGTCAGACATCCCTGACTTGTTCCAAACAGGATACAAATCAGTATCAACCCTTTGGCCTGGCAGCAGTGTTGGTTTGAGGAAGTAATCTGTACTTAAACTGTGCTTCGATGTATTGTAGCCAGGACCAAATTCTAAATTGATTTGAGCAGACAGGGAATACGTCAAAGTCAGGAATAGTCCTGTGGCAATGGTGAGTTTTTTCATGGTGTGGTGAGTTCATTTCTAATAGGTTTGTATAATCTTTGGCAAGAAAAGAAAACGTTACCCCCAATTTCATAATCCGGCTTACATGATCTATCAATTCAATAATCTTAAACCTGTTGTACACGAAACGGCCTTCATTCATCCACAAGCAGCAGTCACCGGTGATGTGATTATTGGTCGTGACGTTTATGTGGGCCCCGGGGCAGCCGTCAGAGGAGACTGGGGAAGAATTGTGATCGAAGATGGATGTAATGTGCAGGAAAACTGCACCATTCACATGTTTCCCGGAATTACCATCACCCTTCAGGAAAGTGCCCACATCGGACATGGTGCCATAATTCATGGAGCACAAATTGGAAAGAATGTTTTAGTCGGGATGAATGCTGTTATCATGGACAATGCGGAAATTGGAGATGAGTGTATTGTTGGAGCTTTAAGTTTTATCAAAGCAGATTCAGTATTTGAAAATCGCAGTTTGATTGTTGGTAACCCGGCAAAAAAAATCAAAGAGGTTAGCAATGAAATGATCGCATGGAAAACAGAGGGAACACGATTATATCAGAATCTACCAAAAGAGTGCTATAACACACTAAAACAATGTGAACCTCTCCGGGAAATTGAATCTGACAGACCCACTGCTTCCGCAGCTTATAAGACCTGGAACGAAACCAGAAAATAAGGTTTACATTTTATTAATTCATTTCAACCTGTTCACCTTAGCTTCATAAATTGCAGCAGGTCAACAGAAGGAACCATGGAAAATAAAAACATGCATATTGCAGTTGCCGGAAACATAGGTGCCGGAAAAACTACACTCACGGAAATGCTGGCAAAGCATTATCAATGGCACCCGGAGTACGAATCAGTAGAAAATAATCCCTACCTCGAGGATTTCTACGGCGACATGCACAAATGGTGTTTCCATCTCCAGATTTACTTCCTCAACAGTCGATTCGAACAAATCCACAAAGTTCGCTCGGGTGAGCGAACAGTCATACAGGATCGAACGATCTACGAGGATGCCTACATTTTTGCCAAAAGCTTATATCAGCAGGGATATTTCAAGGAAAGAGATTACCAGAGTTACCGTACCCTTTTCGATTCTATGGTGAAATTTGTACAGCCACCGGATCTGCTCATTTACCTGAGATCGGATATTAGCAAGCTTGTTCACAACATCGAAATGAGAGGACGTGATTACGAAAATGCCATTCGAATTGACTATCTGAAAGGACTTAATCAGCACTATGAAGACTGGATAGCCGGGTATGAAGCCGGAAAGCTGTTGATTGTAGAAGCAAGTGATTTGGATTTTCTCCACAAGCCCGAAGACTTCTCAGATATAGTCTTCAAAATTGATTCAGAATTGCACGGCCTTTTTAGTTAGGATTAGATTATGAAGAGCAGGAATTAAGGCTGACATTCTTTTGTTAGTAGATTTGTCAAACGACTAAAACCTTAGACCAAAAAATGGCAATACCTAAAATAAAACACTACATCGGAGGACAATGGATGGAAGGATCCGGTGATGGAGAAGTTCTGCATCATGCAATCACCGGAGCACCTGTTGCAGCTCATACTATTGAAGGAATCGATTTCAAACTCGCTTATGATCACGCCCGATCAGCCGGTAATTCTGCCTTGCGAAAAATGACCTTTCAGGAACGAGGGCTCATGCTCAAAGCCCTTGCTTTCCATTTAATGGAAAAGAAAGAAATTTTCTACGAATCCAGTAAAGCCACAGGAGCCACCAGAGTTGACAGCTGGATTGACATTGAGGGAGGCATTGGGAACATATTTTCCAACGCCAGTCTCAGAAGACAATTTCCTGATCTTCCATATCATGTAGATGGTGAAACCATCGGCCTTTCCAAAGGAGGAACTTTTGTTGGTCACCATATCATGGTTCCCAAAGAGGGTGTTGCCGTTCATATCAATGCATTCAATTTTCCGATTTGGGGGATGCTTGAAAAAGCAGCGGTTAACTGGCTGGCTGGTGTTCCCTGCATCATCAAGCCGGCAGAACAAACCTGCTACCTGACCGAAGTAATGGTCAAAGAAATCATTGATTCAGGAATTCTTCCCGAAGGAGCACTTCAACTGGTGGCAGGATACGGAAACGGAATTCTGGATTACGTTGATTCTCAGGATGTCGTGACTTTTACCGGTTCCTTTGAGACCGGAAAAAAATTAAAAACCCTTCCACAAATCATTGAAAATTCAGTTCCCTTTAATCTTGAAGCGGATTCTCTGAATTGCGCGGTTTTGGGAGAAGATGCTGTGCCGGGTACTCCGGAATTTGACCTTTTTATCAAGGAAGTTCGAAAAGAAATTACTGTGAAATGCGGACAGAAATGTACGGCAGTCAGGAGAATTATCGTTCCGGAAAAACTGACAGAAGATGTACAAATCGCACTGGGCAAAGCATTGTCCCAAACCACCATTGGTGACCCTTCCGTAGAAGGCGTGCGTATGGGTGCGCTGGCAGGAAGAGAGCAACTGGAAGAGGTGACAAAACGAGTGGCCGATCTGGCCAAAACTTCAGAGATGGTCTACGGCACACTTGACAAAGTGGACATTACAGGGGCTGACTGGGATAAAGGAGCTTTCATCTCCCCCATTTTATTTTTGAATCAGAATCCATTGAAAACTGAGGAAGTACATGAAATAGAAGCATTCGGTCCGATAAGCACCATTCTTCCTTACAAATCCATGGATGAGGCGATTGAAATTTCGAAAAAAGGAAAAGGATCATTGGTTTCTTCCATCACAACCGCTGATGACAAACTGGCTACTGAATATGTTGTTGGGGCAGCTTCACATCATGGAAGAATTTTGGTCTTGAATCAAAATTGCGCGAAGGAGAGTACCGGTCACGGTTCCCCAATGCCAATGTTAACGCATGGTGGTCCTGGACGTGCCGGAGGTGGAGAAGAGATGGGGGGAAAACGAGGAGTAATGCATTACATGCAGCGAACAGCCATTCAGGGTTCTCCCACCACTTTGACCGAGATCACTCAACAATATCAGTATGGAGGGGAGTACAAAGATCCGGGACAGCATATGTTCTCCAAATATTTTGAAGAAATTGAAGTAGGTGACACTATCATTACCGCTAAACGTACCGTCACTGAATCAGACATTGTGAATTTTTCCAATGTGAGCTGGGATCATTTTTATGCTCACACCGACGAAACATCACTGGAAGGAACCACTTTTGAACGACGAGTAGCACATGGCTATTTCATCTTATCTGCGGCCGCCGGGTTGTTCGTTCAGGCAAAGAAAGGACCGGTTTTGTTAAACTACGGTCTTGAAGAATGTCGATTCACCAAGCCGGTCTATCCGGGAATGACAATCGGTGTGCGTCTGACGGCAAAAGAAAAAGTAGATCAGGAAAAGAAAGACGACATAGCCAAAGGCATTGTTAAATTTCTGGTAGACGTGTATGATGAAACAGATGAGACGGTCGCAATTGCCACTATTCTAACAATGATTAAGAAGAAGGATCAGAGTTAGTAAACATTAGATTCCAATATTGAGATAGCCAATCCTAATTCGGAGTAACAAACACTTTAATACTTGGCTCTCCCGGATGCACGGCCATCGTTGCTCCATTTACAATCAGGTCATTAAAATCCTTATAGTTCGAGAGAATATTCATTACGTCATTGTAGTTGGACTGAGAATAGAAAGTCTGGAAGCGCCAGGCTCCGGTAAATTTAAAACAGGCACGGTAGTTCTCTTTTCCGGAAAGGTACCTGTCGATCACACATCGCAAGGCGGCAATATGATTCTCCTTTGGAGTGAAGGCACGTTTTGCTGAAGCCGTTTGTAACCAGTTAGCAATCGACTTGTAATCATTCTCAGTGTGAAATCCTGTTTCCAGTTCAGAAACCAGCTGATCAAAGAAGGGGCCTTTATCCCAAATAACCTCTTTGAACTTTTTGGGGTTGAGACGAATGAGGTTTGAGTAGAAGTAAAGGTCTTTTTCCAGGTCATTTAGATAATTGAATGATCGTGCAGCATCTGCTTTTTGAATCTCAGTTACATCCCAACCTGCCATGGCTGTTTCAAATTCCTGTTGTCGTTCAGCCAGTAGACGGTCCCGTTCTTTCTTTTCTTTTTCCTCTTCCAGTCTTCTTAGTTCATCCTGCTTCCTTAAATCATCATTCGTTCGTGCGAAGTTTTGTACCGCACAAAAACGATAATCTTTATGTTCGCTAATGGCAGCCCCCATTCCCTTCCAGTCCGGGTAAAGAAGGTTTATTCTGTGCCCAAGGTCCTTAACACCCTCATCAATCAACAATTTGACAACAATTTCTAATCCGGTATCATATCCATAGGCACAGTTTTCACCGGAGTATCCTTTTGGGCATTCCTCCCTATCATGACCAATTAATCCTTTTTCCCCGGATTCGTCAGCCCAGCACCTTGCCAGCTCATACATCTCCCGATCCGGATACATGATTCCAACCGGCTTCATCGTCTTTAGCTCTTTTGTCAGAGAAGTGAAATAACTATTTCTCGTCAGGTCAGATGACTTCCCTTCCGCAATAGCAAATGCGCGGTAGAAATTATAAAACTTCAGGGGATAAGCCCGGGCAAGATTCGAATAGAGGTAAATGTCCTGCTCTTCTTTTGTAAGATAATCTACTCCTAATGCCGTATTGGCACTATTGATTTCAGTTGAAGTGAAATAATCGTTCGGATCAAGTCTGATCGATTGATACTGACATAAGCTGGTGATACTGAAAAAACAAACGAAAATTGAGTAGGACAAAAAACTTTTCATACAGACTTTACAGACTTATTGAGACAATATTAACGGACTCATTGCTAAGTTGATGCCACGAACTAATTTTGAGGCAATGAACTACGTAAATCTTGACATTAAAAACGGGATCGGAACGATCACTTTCTTTACAGAGCAAAGCAATTCGCTTCCCGGAGAAATCTTAAGCAAACTGGCATCTACTGTCGAAGAAGCAGGAAAGAATGAAGAAATAAAGGTCATCATACTTAAAAGCGGTGGAGATCGGACATTTTGCGCAGGTGCCAGTTTTGATGAATTAATTGCCATTGAAGACACTACAAAAGGAAAAGAATTCTTTATGGGATTTGCGAATGTGATCAATGCGATGAGGAAAGCACCACAACTGATCATCGGGAGAGTCCAGGGAAAAGCAGTGGGGGGAGGTATTGGTCTTGCGGCATCAACGGATTATTGTTTTGCTACCAAACATGCAGCAATAAAATTGAGTGAACTCTCTCTTGGAATCGGACCGTTTGTTGTTGGTCCGGCAATTGAAAGAAAAATGGGATTGTCTGCCATGTCACAAATGGGCATCAATGCCGACGAGTTTTACGATCCGAAATGGGCACATCAAAAAGGATTATTCTCGAAAATCTATGATGATGCAGCATCTATGGATAAAGCGGTCAATGCACTGGCAGCAACACTGGCCGGCTATAACCCGGAAGCAATGGCTGAATTAAAAAAAACGTTTTGGAAGGGTACCGATCACTGGGATGAGTTATTAGCCGAACGAGCAGCCACCAGCGGAAAACTTGTGGTGTCTGATTTCACCAAAGCATTTATTCAAAAGTTCAAGAATAAGTAGTTTTAAGAATGTTTTTACGAAAATTGCTAAATCTTAATAACAAAGTAGTCTGGGCCTTGGTCGATCTGCTGATGATCATCGTCGGGGTGTATTGCGCTTTTCTGATTCAGCAATATTCAGAAGGTCAGCGAATTCAAAAAGAAAAAGAAAAAATCTACTCAGCGCTAAAATATGAGCTGGAAAATTTCAGGATTTTTATGCCAGGCCAGTCAAGCTACGCTGCTTCCAATGTGGAAAAATGGAGAGAAATAAGTAGTAATGGAAGTTATGATAACTTTTCCGACTGGATATTCATTCAACCTCAGCATACCTATCAGATTATTGAATATGCCATTGGAATTCAGGATAACAATATCGTTGACTTTCAACTTTACAATACCTTGCAACGACTATATGTGACAGTGAAGAGTCTCGAACACGCTGAACGTCTGATAATGGAAACCTCTCAGAAGTATCTGCTGGTTACTAAAAACATGGGGAGCATTCAGGTTGAAGTGAGGAATATGGATAACCTGGAAAACTTCAAACGGTTTATTCGATTCTCAGACAGTCGGGCAGCCTCATTAATGCGGGTAGCAACCATATCTGTTGAGGCATTGGAGATCATCAATGAACGGATTGGAGAAACAAAAAGACTCGAACTCGAGCGAAACCTTATTGCCTCTCAAATCACTTCTCTGGGTCAAAAAGAACGAGCAGTAGCAGCCGTTAAACAGCATTTTCCTCATTTCACCAAAGAAGAGCTGGAGGAGATTTACGATGAGAATGCAAACTAGCTACTCCGACAAAATCCGATACAATTCCAGATTGAGGTAATAGTGATGTCCGGAGATGGTTCTTTTCTCCAGAATACCCAACTCACATAATTCATTCAGGTAATTCCTTGCAGTTCCCTCCGCATAGATTTTGGCATCTGTCAAATGACTCACCTTTGTTAGAGGTTGGGTGAAGATCATTTGAACAAGCTGTTCCGGCTTCCTTATTTTAGTCTCTTCTTCAATGGCCTGCATAATAGCTTCCCGGGAAGCCAAAATATCATTGATCTTGTTGAACGTAAGATTGGCTGTTACTTCTATCGCTTTCAGCATAAACAAAATCCATTTCTCCCATAACCCGCGTTGTGTTACTCCCGCAAGCAATGAATAGTAGTCGTTCTTGTTGTCGATGATGTATCGGCTCAAAAACAAAATGGGCAGGTCAAGAAGCCCCTTCTGTGTCAGGATGTTGATATTAAAAATTCTACCCGCTCTGCCATTCCCGTCTCTAAAGGGATGAATTACTTCAAACTGATAGTGCGCAATCGCCATTTTGATTAACGGGTCAACCTGATAGCTTTCATCATCATTCACAAAATCGACCAGATTCTTTAGTTTCTGTTCCAGGATTCCCTTTCCTCGTGGTGGAGTATAAATAGCTGTCCCTGCATTAGGCCCGGTTCCTCCCTGTTTGATATAGATCAACGCTGTTGGTGGTCGGATTCCATCATTGGTCTGTTTGATCGTCTGGTATAGCTTAATAAAATAATTTACATTAAACAGCCCTGTATTCTTCAGGTGCTTATGCCCCTCCCACAAGGCTTCCCGGTAACGCAGTACTTCTTTTGGGGCTCCTTTGATTGACTCTTCTTCTCCACTTTCACTATACGCCTGATAGAGTTCATCATCCGTTGTAAAGATATTTTCAATCTCACTTGAAGCCTTGGCTTCCTGCAAGCTGATGGAATTAATCAGAATGCCCTGATTAGGGATCGCTACAGACCGTCCATGTAACCGTCCCAGGGCTGATTTAGCGTTTCCCAATTGCTCCATAATGGAAACTGTTCGATACAGGCCCTTGTGAATAGGAAGATCCGGCAGGTCATTCCATGGAACATTGCGATCCGGATTGATAATAAAAAGTGGTTCTTCCATGGTTTTGATGTCTGCTAATCAGTAAACATCAATTATTATATTATTTGATGTTTACTCGAATGTAGCTCTTTATTTTGATGCCTACAAACAAGTAAACATCAATTTAACGATATTTTGATGTTTACTTAAGAATGACATCAGCTTTTAATAGATCCTTCCCTGGTCAGGATAACAACAACGATCAATAATGCAACGTCATTACGTGAGAGGAACTACCGTGGCAATCTCATCCTTTACATGGTTAGGATGTGAATTGTTCGGGATACATGAGGGTTACGGAAGATATCCCGATAGAGATCAGGATCGGAATGACGGTATTGAGGTTCGCACGAGGCTATCGGGTTTAAAGCAGATTCTTCACTGCGTTCAGAATGACATTTCTATTTCTGATCTGTGCCGTCATCCTGAGCATAGCTAAGAATCTCATTTAATTCAGGGTAAATTCTTCAGCAATGCAGACCGGATGGGAAGCGACACAAAGTAAGCCCTGCCTTGTTACAGGCAAGCGGACAGCCGGTCCAGATAGCTATCGGGAAGCAGAGAATTGATCTCTCCCAAAATCAACTCACATATTACTTAAACTCAGATCCTTCGCTGCGCTCAGGATAACAGACAAATTTTCAAATAACCTGTATCAGGTTCAGGATCATTTTAAGGGTTTACTATCTTAGCGGTCCCAAAAATTAAGCATGGCAAAAACAGCAACAGCTCCAAAAAAGAAAACGAAACCCGCAATTAACTGGAAAGAAATTGCCCGCAAAATGCTCATCTCACGAGCAATGGATGATCTGGAAGAAAATGTACTGGTCCCTGAAAAAAAAGTACTTTATCAATTCTCTGCCAGAGGACACGAACTGGGGCAATTGATCCTCGCAGATCTGCTTGACAAACCAAAAGATTCAGCTAGTGCTTACTATCGTTCACGGCCATTGATGATTGGGCTGGGACTTTCTGTGGAAGATGCACTTTCTGCCCCACTGACCAGATCCGGCAGCTATAGCGACGGCAGGGATATCGGAGTGGTTTGCAACATGCCATCATCAAAAAGAGGTTGCGTAGTATTACCAATGGCTGGTGATGTGGGCTCTCAATATACTCCGGCAATCGGGTGGGCACAAAGCATCACGTACTACGCCAACAGCTTAAAAGATAAAAAATACAAAGGTTCGATCGCGGCGATCCTTGGAGGTGATGGCTCGGTAGCAACGAACGGATTCTGGTCTGCATTGACCATTGCAACGACACAAAAATTACCAGTCCTCTTCTATGTGGAAGACAATGGGTACGGCATTTCGGTAACCAGTGAATTCCAGACACCAGGAGCCAACATCGCCGACAATCTGGCTTCATTCAAAAATCTGGAAATCTGGCAGGGAAGCGGAACCGATCCGGAAGAAGCCTATGCCCTTCTGAAAGCGGGAACTGATCACGTCCGTTCGGGAAAAGGACCGGGGATGGTGCGACTGACCGTACCTCGTCTGAATGGCCACTCATACCAGGACAACCAGGCATACAAATCGGCGAAACTGGTGAAAGAAGAAATCAAAAATGATCCGTTAACAGCTGTCAAAAAGTACCTCCTTGAGAACGGTGTTTCGGATAAGTATTGGACCCTGATGGAAAAAGAGGCGAAAGAAGAGGTGGACAAGGCTGCAACCGCTGCGCTCAACCGACCGTCACCAGATACCAGCATCACACAAAAGTTTGTGTATTCAGAAAATGAAGTACAGGGTATTGGCGGACTAAGACCTTCTAAACATAAATTTCCAAAAAGCAGCGAAGAAGCCAATCCCGACAAGAAACGAATCAACATCGGTGAAGCAATCAATAAAGCACTGGATTATGAACTGGCAACTAACAAAAAGCTGGTCGTATTCGGAGAGGATGTCGGGATGAAAGGCGGTGTTCATGCGGTGACCATGGGATTACAATCTAAATACGGACAGGATCGGGTCTTTGATACCAGTCTGTCTGAAGAAGGGATTATTGGTCGTGCAGTTGGAATGGCGTATGCAGGACTGATGCCTGTGGCAGAGATTCAGTTCAGAAAATATGCGGATCCCGCGATGGAGCAACTAAATAATTGTGGGACCACACGCTGGAGAACAGCCAACCGTTTTGCCGCTCCAATTCTGGTAAGAATGCCAGGAGGTTTTGCGAAGGTCGGAGATCCATGGCACTCGGTTACCAATGAAGTTATGTTTGCACATGCGATTGGCTGGCAGGTAGCTTTCCCGGCAAATGCTCAGGATGCAGTGGGATTGATTCGTTCTGCCATGCGAAGCGATAACCCGACCATGTTCTTCGAGCACCGAAACCTGAATGATAATCGCTACGCCCGCCGACCTTATCCGGGAGATGAATTTGTTGTTCCATTTGGCAAAGCAAGTCTGCTACAGGAAGGAACTGACATTACACTGGTGACCTGGGGAGCTATGTGTGAGCGTTGCGAAGCAGCAGCCGAAGCATCCGGGATTTCTGCAGATATTCTGGACCTCCGTACCATCATGCCATGGGACAAAGAGGCTGTACTTAACTCGATTAAGAAAACGAACCGGTGCCTGATTGTCCACGAAGATGCAATGACTGCAGGCTTTGGAGCTGAAATAGCTGCGATACTTGCTTCCGAAGGATTCAGTCATCTCGACGCTCCGGTTGAACGAATAGCTATGCCGGACATCCCTCTCCCACACAATGTAGGGCTGATGGAATCAGTGGTCCCGAGTGTTGAGAAGATCGCGGCTAAGATGGGTGAGATTGTGGGATTCTAAACCGACAACCTATTTCCCGGTCTTAAACCACCTTTCCAAAACTTTTTCGGCAGGCATTCCCTTAGGAGAAAAATTGTAGGTTCCTCTGCCAAATTCATTAGTTGGTGACCATCGCCAAACGAAGACACCCTGAAACCAGGGTTCGTTCCAAAAACTCTGAAAGGTGGCTTCATATAAATTCACCTGCACTTCATTATTCACAGGGTTTTTTGAATCCCATGGGGTTTTCCCGGCATATTCTTCGCTTTCATACCCCCATTCCGTAAAGATGACAGGCTTATTAAATCTTACCTGAACCTCTATTATTTCTTCCTTATAAACTTTCCACTCCTCCACCGATTCTTCTATGGAAGGAATCTGATGATCACCGAGTGGGAAATAGGCATCCACACCAATGTAATCCAATTCATCCCAGAAGCTTACCTGATCATAACTGTCCCAGTTTGCGGCATACGTAATTGGGCCCTGGTAAATTTTCCTGACTTCCCGTATGAGTCCTCTCCAGTACTCAGGCTTTTCTAAGGCCATTGCCTTCAGCTCCGTTCCTATGCAGAACAGTTCAACATTCATTGAGTCAGCAAGTACTGCATAGCTTAATATATATTGACGGTATCCTTCAGCAATCTGCTCCCACCCCGCTTCATCTTTTGACATTAGATTCCCTCTCCAACTGGTCATTTCACGAATTCCCATTTCTACGGACTCCAAAAACTCATTCCTGCTTTTGAAATAGTCAGCTCTTGACGCACTGTCTCTTCTGTCTAATTTTGGTCTATTCCAATCTGACAGGTCAAATCCCGGCTCAAGATGTGGCTTAAGCATCACCTGCAGTCCAACTTTTCTCGCCTGAGCTATTCCTTCCAAAACAGCTTCTGTAGACTCACCGTACCAGGTACTGTCTCCTGAGTAACGATGACGAATCTCCAGTGAATTTTGGTACAGTGTGGCTTCAGGAACCAGCGCAACAAAGTTTGTCCCGATGGATTTCATAGAAGAAAAGGGTTCCTCACCAAATGGCCCCCTCCCTGGCCCGGTGTAGTTCATGCCTTTCATTTTTTCCTCCGCTACAAATTGCCCAGCCTGTAGATTGGAACAGCTATTTAGCACTGTGAAAGAAAGAATGCCCAGAATTAAGATCTTCATATGGAGTAGATAATGTTTCAATTCAACAACAATAGCTAGATGTTGGTTGATCAAATTATTATGATAGAATGAAATGCAAGAACAATTTTATAAGATTTTTTCCAATAGCTTCTTAAGAGTGGAATGAGATCTGGAATTTTGGGATTGCTTATTAGACCATTAACAGCTTCTATCCTAAAATCAGGATAGCCTCTCCATCCATTAAACAGACTTTTGATCCGTCCGAAGGACCATTTATTCCGGTGCCTCAAAATCATTACAGCTCCTGAACGGCTTCCATGAGATTTGCCTTTATGAAAAGTGTAGATTTAGACATTCTCCGGCTTCAACTCTCCATCGAAGCAAAAAACGGACTTGATTTTGTTATAGCTGCTACTATCACCTGGTCAGGTATTTCCTTCATTTGGCTTCAGGAGATTAGTTCTTACAACAAGAGTGTCTTAACCTTTATTGCCGGCGGGGTGATGCTTCCCCTGGCGCTCCTTCTTTCGAAATTTCTGAAGACAAAATGGAAACTGGCTCATAACCCGCTGCAACCCCTCGGCCTTTGGCTGAATGTCGCTCAACTCTTTTATTTCCCCTTTCTGATCTTTGCTTTGATCAAATACCCGGATTACTTTCTGATGACCTATGTAATCATTACCGGTGCACATCTTTTCCCATTTGCCTGGTTCTACAAAGAACCGGCTTATGCTATAATAGCAGGGATCATTTCTTTCGGAGCACTAATAATAACATTGAATGAAGCTCCTAATGAAAGTTACATGCCTGCTTTTTTTATCTCAACTTGTCTGCTATTGCTTGGATTATGGCTTTTTATCTCCTATAAAAGAAAAGTCATCCCTGTTCAGTGAGGAAAATCCCTACACCAAAAAATCCTCTGCCACCTCCACGAATGTTCGCATCTCGTCCGGCTTTCCAATACTGATACGAATGTGATTATACATGTCAGGCCATTTGGTTATCAGGATGCCTCGTTTTTTCATTTTGGAAACTACCTGTTTGTCAAACCGATCATGACGAGTGTAAATAAAATTGGTGGACGTCCGGTTGTATTTCACATCCCAGGAATCAAAAGCTTTGTACACAATCTGCCTTCCCTCCTCATTCTTCGCGACACACATTTTGATGAACTCCGGATCATCAAGTGAGGCTTCTGCCGCAACAAGTGGTGGCCAGCCGGTAGCCATTTCAAAACCCAAATGTCGATTTCGCAGCGCATTGATATTTGCTGCATTGGAAACCGCATAACCCATTCGCAATCCGGCAAGTCCATATGCTTTCGAAAACGTCCGACAGATGACGAGGTTCGGCAACTCATCCACCAGGCCAATCATACTTCCGTTTAGTCCGGCTTTGGAATATTCGATGTAAGCCTCATCCAGACAAATCAACACATTCTCAGGTACAGATCGGCAAAAGGATTTCAGGTCCTCAGTCGGTAGTTCTGTCCCGGTTGGATTGTTTGGATTGCAGATAAAAACAAGCGTCGTTTTAGAAGTAATCGCATTGTGCAAAGCGCCCAGATCAAACCGATCATTTTCATCCAGATCCACCTTCTTTACATCAGCCCCGCTTTGTTCTCCGAACATCAGCATGGTTGGAAAAGTTGGATACCCGGTCAGGATTTCGCCATTTTTCAGGCCAACATGTTGTCCTAAAAGACTCAAAACTTCTGTAGACCCGGCGGTGAGTAAAAAATTAGATGGCTTCAAATTATAACGTTCTGCCAGTTTATTCTTGATTTTGACAACATGCTCATCCGGATATCGATTGGCATACTTCATCATTTCGTTCACAGCTTTCGCTGCTGCTTCCGAAGGACCATAAGGATTTTCATTCCAATTTAACTGAAGAGGTTCCCCCTCTACCTGTCTTCGAACACCTGAAGCACACCCGAAAACACCGGTACTCCCGGCAACCAGCAATGCCGCTGATGCAAGTAAACTTTGTTGAAGCCATTCTCTTCGATTGATTGCCATTCCTAAATTGTTTGGTTGCTGCCTTATCAATTTAACTGATAAATCTGACTCCTTCCAAAAACTGCTTATTTTAGTCTGGAGATGTCCAAAGAAAAAATTATATGTAAATCCTGTTCCAATACATTCTACGGATCGTACTGTAATGTTTGTGGAGAGAAGGTGATTAACCCTGAAGATCGTAAACTCAGGGTTTTTATTGGAGACCTTATTAGTGCACTTACGTTTGCTGATAGTAAGTTTTGGAAATCTATCAAAGTCATAGCTTTCAATCCTGGAAGGCTTTCACTCGACTTCATTGAGGGAAGGCGAGTCGGATACATGAAACCCATTTCAATTTTCTTTCTTGCAAACCTTATGTATTTTATTTTCCCGTACTTCAGCGTTTTCAACACCTCTCTTGGTACTCAAATGAACTCCGGCTTTCATTGGAATATTGTCAGGAGTATGGTTAAAAATGAGCTTGTAGATAAAGGAATTGCTTTCGATGAATATGAAAAAAAATACAATACCAAAACAACTGAGTTATCAAAGTTATTACTCATCTTAATGGCTGTGCTCCTGAGTTTATTTCTCTGGATTACGCATTTTGGAAAGAACCGATTGATAGCGGATCAGTTCGTACTGTCATTAGAGTATATGACCTTTATTCTATTCTACCCCGTTCTATTAGTATCGCTTCTGTTTTCGTTACTTGAAATAATCGGGATCTACCCCAGAAACGAGGTAATTACTACTTCAATCTCTCTGGCTTTCGCCTTATATTTCATAGGAAGAGCGGAATACACATTTTTTGGTTCAACAGGAATCAGGTTGTTCATGAAAGCTTTCATAGGCCTGATCAGTCTTGCAATGAGTGTAGTATTATATCGCATACTATTATTTTTTGTTACCTTTTTGACTCTATGAAAAAAGTCTATTACCTCTCCACCTGTTCTACGTGCAAACGCATCATGGATGAGTTGGGAAGCTCCATTTCGGATTTCGAAAAACAGGACATTAAAACGGAAGCCATGACTTTCCAACAGATTGACCAAATGAAAGCATTGAGCGGCTCATACGAATCTCTTTTTTCGCGAAAAGCCATGAAATTCCATGCAATGGGTCTTGGAGAAAAGAATCTGACTGAAGGCGATTATCGACAGTTGATTCAGGAAGAGTACACGTTTCTGAAAAGGCCTGTCTTCATTCTGGATGACCAGATTTTCATTGGAAACAGTAAGAAAGTTATCGAGAGTCTTTCAAAGGAACTTGGCTGAATCGACCCGGGCCTCACATTCTTCGTAAAAGATGAGTATGCTCAAATATCTCATTCCCCTCTTCCTGCTTTGTTCATGTGGAATTGACCGAACGATTTCCCCGGTGAACAGTAGTGAATCAGACTTACTATCAATATTCAGGCAGCTGCCCGACGAACACAAAGTTAAAATCGCAGATGATGATGAACCTGGAGAGCGACTGACCCTTTGTCTGACTTTTGTAGAAAAGGAAACAAGCAAGCCTGTTTCAAATCAGGAAGTGCTGTTTTATCATACTTCATCTGGTGGTGAGTATCAACCGACAGATCCTTCCGATGAATCTACAGCAAGACTAAACGGACGTGCAAGGACTGATACTGAAGGAAGAATTTATGTTGAAACCATTTTACCCGGCGATTATGGGAGTTCTCCTGATAATCGACACATTCATACTACAGTCTTCGGAGCGCATCCTGAGGCATACGATATACACTTCAAACAATACACAGGGTTTATGGGTAAAAATTTTATCAGTGGAAGTGACCAGCATTTTCTTGCAGACTTAAAGCTAACCGAAGGCACACTAATCGCCCTTGTAAGACTTGAAATAAAGAAATAGTCAACTTTTTGAACAAAAATTCAATCAACCCGCCAAAAAAATAATTCAATTTTTTTGAAACTTTTTTCATAATCGGAGTACTCTTTTAATAAAGATTACATTTTAGACCTATATATTTAAATCACATTTAGTATTTAAATAGTACGTCATGAGTAAACATTCAGTGGGAGAATTTGAAGAAATCGTTATGTTGACAGTTGCTGTTCTGTACAAGGACGCCTATGGGGTTGCTATCAAAAAGGACATTGAAAAACGATCCAAAAGAAGCGTAAGCCTCGGGGCGATGCGAACTGCTTTGAAACGACTTGAGAAAAAAGGATTCCTTGAATCTGAATTTGGGGAAGTGACTGCTGTTAGAGGAGGGAAAAGAAAGAGATACTACAAAGTGACTCCCTACGGAAAAAAAGCGCTGGAGCAGGTCATGGAAACACGTAAACGACTTTGGGACGCCATACCGGAATTAGCATTTGACATATAAGAATGAAGAACGCTTCACCAGTCACACCTCCCATCAGAATGATTCGATTCTTTCGATGGTTCTGCGATCCCGACATAGTCGAGGATCTGGAAGGTGATTTGACCGAATTATATGAAGAAAGAGCCCGTAAGAATATCGCACTGGCTAAAACCTTGTTTATAAGGGATCTGCTACTGCTTTTTCGACCCGGTGTTATAAGAAATTTTAAAGGACTCAAAAACTTAAATTATTATCCTATGTTTAGAAATTATTGGATCTCAGCCTGGAGAAATCTTATGAAATATAAGAGCTTCTCTGTCATCAATATCTTTAGTCTTACCATTGGAATGGTTGCCTGTATGGTCATTTTCCTTTTTGTAAAAGATGAGCGGTCCTTTGATGCTTTTCATGAAAAAAGGGACAAAATATACCGACTTTGTGAAGTTCAGAGTTTTCCAGGTACCAACACTCAGAATGTTGCTCTCAGCATGCCGGGGATGGGACCAACAATGGCAGCAGAGTTTCCTGAGATAGAAGCTTTTACAAGATTCTGGGGATTTGGTGAGCAATTGCTCGAACTGGATGATAAAAAAATAACGATTGATCAGGTAGTGGCTGCTGATACCAATTTCTTCGAAATATTTGATTATCAGCTTCTTCTGGGTGAGAAAGGGGAAGTAATTGATCAGCCCCTAAATGCTGTTCTTTCTGAAGAAGTCGCCATGAAGCTTTTCAACAAAATTGAGGCGGTAAACGAAACATTCATTTTGGACGGACAACAGTATATCATCACCGGAATTATGGAGAATGTTCCGGAAAATTCTCACCTTCAATTTGATATTATGTTGTCAATTGGATCTGCTACTTCCAGCAGGCCAAACTTCGATTCCCAGTTTGGCAGCAATTTCCTCAACACTTACTTCGTACTTAATGAGGGGGCTGATCTGAATTCAATGTCTGAAAGATATCCAGAATACCTGGCATCCAAAATGGACAGGGATGATATTAATGACATTTATAAACTCTTTCTTCAGCCTTTAAAAGAGGTGCATCTGGCCTCAACAGATATCGAACATGACTATAACAATTATCGAAAATTCAATGGCACCTATATTGGGGTGTTCATTTTAGTTGGCATCTTCATCCTGATCATTGCTTCCCTCAATTTTATGAATCTGACTACTGCCAGAGCAGGAAACCGGGCAAAAGAAGTTGGTGTCAGGAAAACAATTGGTGCCGTAAAAGGACAACTCTTCAACCAGTTCATTTTAGAATCAATCCTTTTAGCCGGTCTGGCACTTATATTTGCCATTGCCCTCGGATTTATCGCTCTTCCATTTCTCAATTCACTGATTGATCGCCAATTGGGAATGATGAATATTTTGGGAGATCCCACAATTATCGGGTTGATCGTTGGATTAACTATTGCGCTGGGAATACTGGCAGGAATCTATCCATCGCTATATCTGTCTTCATTCAAACCAGTTGTGGTTCTGAAGGGATTCAGGTCCTTTGAAAAGAAATCCATCTTTAGAAGTTCTTTGGTGGTCGTTCAATTCAGCCTTGCCCTGGCCATGATCATCAGCACGCTGGTAGTACTTCAACAGCTTACCTATATGAAAAATAAAGATGTGGGCTTCAATAAAGATCACATCCTTCTTTTGGATATGAACCAGCAGGCACAGGAGAAATATGATGAGTTAAAACAGGCATTGCTGAATGAATCAAACGTACTTGGTGTGACCGGCTCTGGTCAACGATTGGGAAATAATTTTCATCAATGGGGGTTCAAAGCAAGAGTAGATACAGGGGTTGTCAATCTCACCCCGTCTAATGTTCATGTTGATCCCGATTATCTGGACGTTTACGGAATTAAGCTGGTTGCCGGAAGAACTTTCTCACAAGAATATACCACAGATGATGGGCTTGCTTTTATCATCAATGAGGCATTCGCAAAAGAGCTGGGCTATGATAATCCGATCGGTCAAAAGGTTGGACATGGATGGTATCCAAATGATTCGCTTGGTACCATCATAGGAGTAACAGAAGATTTCAACTTCAATTCTCTTCACTACAAAGTGAATACTCTGTCAATGGTCTACCATTCAGAATGGGGATTCAGTGAAATGTCTGTTAAAATCAACGGTGAGAATATTCCTCAGGCATTAAAGGATATCGAAAGGGTGTATGCCGAATTCGTGACAGACTATCCGATAAGTTATCAATTCCTGGATGAACACTTTGAAGAATTGTATAAGTCTGATGAACAAATGGGCTCGGTGATAACCATCATTGCCGGTTTATCCATTTTCATAGGATGCATGGGACTGTTTGGACTTGCTTCCATTTCTATTCAACGACGAATCAAGGAAGTAGGAATCAGAAAAGTAATGGGAGCATCCACACGTGAACTGATGGTGATTCTTTCAAAAAATTTCGCCATTATGATTCTGCTGTCTTTTGTTGTTGCAAGCCCCCTGACATTCCTGTTTCTCTCCGGATGGCTGGAAAACTTTGCCTTCAGAGTCGCAATGAACCCGCTCATCTTTTTGGTCGGTGGAGTGCTGGCCATGATCATTGCATTGGCCACAATTAGTTTCCATGTGATCCGAGCAGCAAATGCAAACCCGGTGAAATCGTTACAATATGAGTAACCTATGAACTGACCAGATATCCCAGCGCCTTTTCTCTGGTAGGAAAAGGAGCAATTACAGATTGTGATAGAAATCTGTTAATGGCTCTTACAAGATCTGCTGAAGAGCTGTCATTCCAATTATTGCAGTTTTAGTAATTTTCTTACTAAAAACCTCTTTAGAAAACAAATAGCCTACCCTGATGCTTATTTCCATAGTCTACAAAGCATATACATAAAATTATCCTTCACATGGTCAATAAGACCTTACGTGATGCGGACTTTTAATGCAGGCTCTAAAAATTCGGAATTACGTATAGCGTAACTTATTTGAACGAATCATTTTTCACATATTAAGCAAAATACGTATTCATTTGTAAGTATTTACATCGATAAATATTATCAATTGACAAACATTTTTCTTAGCTTTGTAATAGGGATGGAGGTTCACCCCCTGCCTCCTTTTTCAATCAGCTTTTTAATGTTATTGCAATTTTTACACCCTAATAAAAAATGCGTATTAAGCTGACTCTATGCCTTATTCTGACTGCTTTCTTTGCAAGGTCGGAAGTTTTCTCAATCAAAGGAATTGTTAAAGATGCTGAAACCGATGAAGCAATTCCATTTGCTCATGTTGTAATAGGAGACATTATCAGCCTTTCCAATATTGACGGAGAATTTGTGATTTCCTCCCATAGTGAATTATCAAATCCGGTTTTGCAGGTCTCTGTTATGGGTTATGAGACAGGAAGTGAAGCGGTTGAGGATGTTCATGAATTCCACACCATTTACCTGAAACCAAGCATGGTAGAACTGGAAGAAGTAACCATTATGTCGGGCCATGTCCTGATGGCCGATGTATTCAATCGGTTTCATCTTAATTATGAAATGTCACGACAGCATATGCTGGGATACTACAAAGAAGATCTACACGATACCGACTCCATTTTCTACCTGGCAGAAGGAATTGTAGACATCTACATTCCTCCTAATGTCAAGTACAACCAGACACTGGTCAGTCCCATTAAAACCCGAAAAAAAGTATTTCGCCCAATTGAGGAACATGTCATGTTTCTAAAAGGGAATGCCAGTGATATGGCTAAATCCTCGATTTGGAGAAAGGATTCCTTCCTATCCAATAAAAATCGCAAAAATTATGATTTCATCTACTCAGGGATGAGTAATCTTGGAGACAGGGATGTCTTCATCGTTGAATTTGAACCCAATAATTCAAAGGGAAATACAAGAGGAAAAATTTATATTGAAGACGAGACACTTGCCATTGTCAAACTGGAATATTTCCCAATTGTGAGTGGAAATACTTCATGGAAGGAAGTAGCGTGGACTGAAGAATTCTTTGAGAAAAACGGAATTTACGAACTCTTTAGAGTTTCCTACAACGGATCCTGGGAAGATTTCGATCGTGTTTACACGTACAATGCCCTACTTGTTGTCAATGAAACAAAACCAGCAGATTATATGCCTATGGACGTCAATATGCTGAGTGAGCAACATTCATTTTTTCATGCCGCTGAAGAAGATTTTTCGGAATCTTTCTGGGAGGGGTACAACCATATGAAGCTGGACCTTGAGTCTACACTTATTCTAAATAAGCAGGGAGTCAGTTACTCTTATTAATACCGTTATCATCATTACTTTTCAGAACGGGCGAATTAACTTTCACGTATGAATCGTATTGATCGACTGAATGCATTGCTCATTCATCTGCAGGGCAAACCACGTGTTCCCATTGAGGAACTTGAGGACCGTTTTGTGGTCAGCCGACGTACCATTTTCAGAGACATCCGCTCCCTCATTGAGGCAGGCGTGCCTATTGGAGGAGATGCCGGTGAAGGATATTTTGTAGTGGAAGGCTATCACCTCCCCCCGGTTGTTTTCAACAAAGAGGAAGCAAGCGCTATTCTTATGGGTGCGAAATTCATAGAAAAAAGTGCAGACAGCCACACTGTTGACTCCTTCCAAAAAGCGATGTATAAAATAAAAGCTGTCCTCAAATACTCTGACAAGGAGTACCTGGATAATCTGGAAGAGAAGATTACGATCAGACCACTGGCAAGACAACAGAATTTCCCTGACTCCCATATCGCTGAAATCCAACTGGCCATTGCAACCGAACGATTGATTTCAATAACCTACTATACACAATACAATGACAGCACAACACATCGAGAGGTAGAACCACTTGGAATGGTTTTTTATTCCTCGAGGTGGCATCTGATTGGCTTTTGTCGATTGAGACAGGATTTGAGAGACTTTAGAGCAGATCGAATTCAAAAAGTAAAAGTGCTTCAGGAAAAAGTTGATACTTCGAAGCACCCAAATTATCTGGAATTTCTCAATGATACATTAATTGGAACAGATGCAAGAGAAGCAACGATCAAAGCCAGTGCCATGGCTAATCGATTCATGGGTGAATCAAAGTATTATCAGGGATTTGTGGAGGAAATGAGATTGCCTGACGGGTGCTTTGAAATGAAGTTTGTCACCCCGCACTATGACTATTTTGTCAGGTGGCTGTTGATGTATGGTAAAGAGGTTGAAATTCTGCATCCGTCTGAACTCCTTGGAATCGCTGCTACGCTTTCTTCAGAGTTGGCAGAGCACCACAGCTCAGCATTTTTTATGGAGAAATAAATCTTTCAAAAAGCCGGTGACATAGGGCTGTCACTCAGTTGCATTTCTTTGTTCAGACAAATTCAAAATTCTACTATATATGGAAGCAATCGCAGAAAAACTAAACATTGAAAAAGCAGACCCTAATTACTACAAAGCTGGTAAAGAGCCTGAATTAAGAGATCTTGACCCCTATTACTACCTGACCGTTTCCGGAAAGTGCAGCCCGGGTTCCCCTGAATTTGCCACCGCTATCGAGCAACTTTACTCAGTGGCCTATGCGGTGAAATTTACCTGCAAAAGTCAGGACATGGATTTTATTGTTCCAAAAATGGAGGGTTTCTGGTGGATTGATGGCGGCATGGAAGTGCAGCGTAACTTCACTCAAACTCCTGAAGAGCAATGGAACTGGAAGATCATGATCAGAATGCCTGATTTTGTAGAAGGTGATCATTTTTACCGGGCGGTTAAAAAGGTGAAATCAAAACACCCTGAGCTTATTCAAAATGACGAGGTAAAGTATGAACTTATCAATGAAGGTCGTTGTGTTCAAATCCTTCATCTTGGAAGCTACGATAAGGAAGAACCTGCAATAATGAAGATGTTGGAATTTATTGAGGAGAACGGACTTAAGGTCAACAATTATCACCATGAAATTTATTTGAGCGACCCAAGAAAAACTCCGGAACACAAGCTGAGAACGATCTTGAGATACGCCGTGAAATGAGAAAAATAACCGCATACCTGGCCATAAGCCTTGATGGAAAAATTGCAAAACCTGATGGTGATGTAAGCTGGCTGGATGAAATCCCCAATCCCGAAAATTCGGATTTCGGCTATAAAGCTTTTTACAGCTCCATTGATACAACAATCATGGGAAATGAAACTTACCGAATGGTTCTTGGTTTCGGGGTGGACTTCCCTTATTCGGACAAGCAAAATTTTGTTATAACAAGGGACCATCGCCTGACACAGGATGAAAATGTCACATTCATTTCAGGAAACGTTGAAAAGTGGGCGGGAAAGTTAAAAGGAGAAAAAGGGAAAGATATCTGGCTGATTGGAGGAGGTCAGATGAATACCCTTTTTCTTAATGCCGGGCTGCTGGATGAACTGCATGTACATGTGATGCCCCTGGTCCTTGGAGATGGAATACCCTTGTTCTCGGATAAAACGGTTCATAGAAAAATGGATCTTCAGTCTGAAAGAAGGTTCCAGGGCGGTGTGGTTGAATTAATCTATAAACTGAAAAACAATGAATGAAAATATACTGGGTCTCCGAACGGTCATTTACCATGTTTCGGATTTACAAAAGGCCAAAGAATGGTACAAAGATGTCTTTGGAAAGGACCCCTACTTTGATGAACCATTTTACATCGGATTTGAAATTGGCGGGTATGAATTGGGGCTTTTCCCCGAGAAAGTGCCCATAAAAAACAAAACTGTCAATGTCGAAACATATTGGGGGGTGGAAGATATAAAATCAGAACACCAGCGGTTTCAGGAGCTTGGAGCAAAAGAACACACTGCGATAGCAGATGTTGGAGGTGGAATTTTGGTTTCCACATTATTGGACCCGTGGAGTAATGCAATCGGACTTATTTATAATCCTCATTTTAAATTACCCTGAAAACGATAGACGACTTCATTTTATCTCTTGATGGCCCGCAAAGGGTCATCATTTCTTACCTCCATTCCAGGTTAACTTCCTATCATGGTCTGAGCGGAAAAATAAACTACAAGGTGCCTTTCTACACTCAAAAAAAATGGGTCTGCTATCTAAATCGAATAAAAAACAATGGAGTTGAACTCGCTTTTGCCAGGGGCTGGCAGCTCTCTAACGATCAAAATCTGTTAGATCGAAAAAACAGGAAATATGTGGCCGGAATTAACCTGTATGATCCAGGTGAAATTCCGGAAAAGCAAATAGATCAAATCGTACAGGAAGCACTCCTCCTCGACGAGATGGTAAGCGATTGACGTCTTAGTTAGTTATTTTACCTAGGTAATTATCAGGATAGTTACCACATTTTTCAAGATTTATCATCATTTGATAATGAATCTTTCATATAAACTCGCTATCGGATTATATTACTATTCAAATACATTGACTCTTCGGGGAAGTGGAACAAACCCTATCATCATCTACAACCAAAATTCAACAATTACTTGATTCGGCATACGAATGTCGAAGCAATGATTTAAAGGAGAGTCTTCGTCTCGCTAATCAGGCTTTGGGAATCAGCAGGGAGACAGGAAATTCACATTACACCGCCAAGTGTCTGAGTCAGATCTCTCTTTTTCATATGATTATTGGAGATTTTGATCTTTCCATCAATATCGCCGAAGAAGCCATCGAAATTTTTAAAGAAGTCAATGATGAAAGGGGAATAGCGGACGCAAAGTATAATATCGCGGGAGTACTATATAAAACCGATAATTTCAATCTGGGACTTACCTATCTGATTGACTGTCTGACAACTTACAAAAAATTTGGAGATCATCATAATCAGGCCCGCGTACAAAAATCCATTGGTACCATTTACGAATATTTCGGAGATACTAAGAGTGCAATTCAGTCTTATGAAGAAGCCATAAGGAGTGGTGAACAGGTCGGCGATCTAAATCTTCAGTCCAATGCATTTAACCCCCTATCGGGAATTTATTTAAATGAGGGAAAAATTGAGATTGCTCTCGAATTGATCGAAAAATCCCTCGCCTGGAAGAAGAAAACGGATGATATCAGGGGTCTGGCATTCGCTCTTTACGGCAGAGGAAAAATTTTCACCAAAACCGGAGATCATAAGCAGGCAGAGAAGGATTTTCTTGAGTCAATTAAAATCCATGAAGAGATGGGTGAGAAACTTGGCAGGGCCATGTCTTTTCATAAACTCGGAGCACTCTATATTAAAATGGGCAGACTGAATGATGCCCGGAAAATCCTGACTGAGGCTCTCGAGTATAGTAATAAGTATAAAATCATCCTTATAAAATTTCGCGCGAATCTGTTGCTGCATGAAATCGCTAAAACCGAAGGAGATTATGAACTGGCACTCAAATACCTTACTCAATACCTGCATGAAAAAGAAAGTGTAATTAATGAAAAGACTGCTAAAGTGATCGAAAGTTATGAAGTGATCACCAAAATGCAGAATCTTGAGCGGGAGGCAAAATCTCAAAAAGAAAAGGCTGATCTTGTTGAAAAAAAGAACATTGAACTGGATTCTTTTTTCTATCGAATTTCACATGATCTGAAGGGGCCAATTACTGCCATGATGAGCCTGAGTTACCTGGCGAAACAAGACGTAAAGGATGAAATGGCGCAAAATTATTTTGATGAATATACCAATCAGGCAAACCGGATCAATGACATTCTTGATGGTCTGATGAATCTCACCAAAATGGTTTATGGATCAGAAGAGAAAGATCAGATTGATTTTGAAAAGCTAACCTACGATTGTATTAATTCCTATAAACATCTTCCGGACTTTGATAAAGTCAGCTTTGAAGTCGACATTCAGGACAGTATTCTATTTGAGGCAGATTGGGCATTGACGAATACGATCATTCAAAATCTTGTTGAAAATGGTATCAAATATGCCAGAATGGAAGACAATAAGCCTGTAATTAAAATTTCAATCAAAGAAATTGATGAAGAAGTAAAGATTGTGATCACTGACAATGGAATTGGAATGTCTGAAGAGGCTCAGTCTAAAATTTTCAAGATGTTCTACCGTGCCAACAGAAAAATTGAAGGAACCGGACTTGGTCTCCATATTGTTAATCGTGCGATCGAAAAACTGAACGGACGAGTTGAACTAATGAGCGAGCCTGGCAAAGGCTCAGAATTTCAGGTATTTCTGCCTAAGAAATAAACTTCAGCAGTTCCCTCTGCACAGCCTCTCCTTTATCTTGATTGTACCATTGTTGCATCAACAAATGGAATTCGCTATAAGGAATTCGATTTTCACTGTTCCTCCATTCAGAGTACAAATCCTGAGCTTGCTGTGGTCTGGGTCCCCAGGTAAACAATTCATTAAAACCCTGATCGATCACAATCAGTTTTGGAATAGACCTGCCTCCATTTGTCAGGTATTGATCCATTATTTCAAGATTGGAATCTCTGAGCAGAACTTTCAGATCAATGCTCGGATTCTGATTTGCCAGCCTGGAAATAACAGGAACACTGTTGGCGGCATCACCGCACCAGCTCTCGGTCAATAGTAACCAGGTTTGTTTCTCACCAATTGATTTGATTTTCTCAACCAGTTCCTGATTCAGTGTCCAGGTTTTAAAAATTCTTCGTCCTCTTTGGGCATTAAGCCTGGTGTAGTGAATAAGATCCTCTGCTTGTTTCGGGCCGGTCGTTTTACCTGCAGCTGAATATTCCTGAAGTAAATTCATGTAGCCCTCAGGAGATATGGCCCTCTCAAAAGATTGCTTGAAAAGAGATTCAGAAGTTAAGATTTCCATTTGCTCTGCTATTTGCTCGTACTACAAATAGTCAGCAGGATATTGTTCCTGACTTAACAGGTTTAACATTAAACTATCGCATGGAAGACGTTACATATGGATTGGTCTGTTCTCGGTAGCAGCCAACGCAGCTTCCTTTACAGCTTCCATATAGGTTGGGTGTGCATGCGACATACGGGCAATATCTTCTGCCGAGGCACGATACTCCATGGCTGTAACACCAGCAGCAATCATATCTGCCGCACGTGCTCCAATGATGTGAACACCCAAAACTTCATCGGTTTCTTTATCTGCCAGAATCTTTACCAGACCTTCAGTATCCATACTGGCCCGAGCTCTGCCCAGGGCCTTATAAGGAAACTTCCCGATCTTGTAGGGGCGTCCCTGCTCCTTCAACTGCTCTTCTGTTGCTCCTACAGAAGCAACCTCCGGCCATGTGTAAACCACACCTGGTATCAGATTATAATTAATGTGCGGCTTTTGTCCTACAATCGATTCCGCAACAAAAACTCCCTCTTCTTCTGCCTTGTGTGCAAGCATTGCTCCTTTCACCACATCGCCGATTGCATAGATATTTTCAACATTAGTACGAAGATGATTGTCAACTTCCACTCTTCCACGATCATCCATTTTAACTCCTGCCTTGTCCAGTCCGAGATTGTCAGTGTAAGGCTTTCTTCCGATGGAGACCAGACAATAATCTCCTTTCAACTCCACAGTCTCCCCTTTCTTATTCTCCGCTTTTACCGTGACATTTTTTCCCTTTTTGTCTACCGCGGTAACCTTATGTCCCAGGTAAAACTCAAATCCCAGTCCTTTCAAGGACTTTTGTAATTCCTTCCCCATTGTCGAGTCCATCGAAGGAATAATTCCATCGAGGAATTCAACGACTGAAACTTTGGAGCCCAGTCTGGCATATACTGATCCCAACTCCATTCCGATCACTCCTCCTCCAATTACGATCATGTGCTTTGGAATCTCCTTCAATTCCAACGCTTCTGTACTTGTGATTACCCGGTCCTTATCAAGCTTTATAAATGGAAGGCTTGCCGGCTTTGATCCGGTCGCAATGATTACTTTTTCTGCTGTGATTTTTTCTTTCTTCTTTCCGTCAATCTGAATGGTGTTTTTGTCCAGAAAACTTCCCATGCCATGATACACGGTGATTTTATTTTTACTCATCAGGTAATCAATCCCTTCTACATTCTGCTTCACTACATCCGCTTTCCTTGCAATCATTTGCTCCAGATTCACCTTGGGCTTTGGAATGTCAATTCCGTGAGTCTTAAACGTATGCTCCGCATTATGGAAATGTTCGGATGAGTCCAGCAGTGCCTTGGAAGGAATGCATCCAACATTCAGGCAGGTGCCTCCAAGTGTATCATACTTCTCTATAATGGCCGTTCTCAAACCCAGCTGAGCACAGCGAATCGCTGCAACATATCCTCCGGGACCTGAACCAATTATAACAACTTGATAATCCATATCTTCGATTTTAGATCTTGGTAGTTAGATTTTAGTAAACCGCTTCTTAAGTACATGAAGCATCTTACAAATTGAACCTAACTCAACAAGAATGTTTTTACAATTTTTTCTTCTACTAATTCTAATCTGGCTGAAAGTAATAGCTGTGTTTCTAACTCAAAAGCTGAACCAGGTGAGATCGCAAGATAGTTAGCAAATTCCTTGTCACCGTTTCTACCGGCCCTTTCCGCAATATTTGAGGGAATAGATACTGCACACCTCCTCATTTGTGATATCAAACCGTATTTTTCATTATCCTGGAATTTTTGTGTCATTGCATAGACATCTTCTGCCAACTTCATTGACTTTTCCCAAACCTCCAGTTTCTTAAAATCATGCATCCAACTTCCAATTACTAATATCCTTATACCATCAGACTCCCAAAAGGAGTCTTGTTGGATCTTCCAGCAATTGCTTCACTCTTACAAGAAAACTCACTGATTCCCTTCCGTCAATGATTCGGTGATCGTAAGACAAAGCCACGTACATCATCGGACGAACAACTACTTCTCCATCCTCAACCACTGCTCGTTGAACAATATTATGCATTCCCAGTATTGCAGATTGTGGTGCATTGATAATTGGTGTTGACATCATCGAACCAAAAACACCCCCGTTGGTAATAGTAAATGTTCCACCCTGCATCTCATCAATGCTGAGTTTGTTTTCTCTCGCTTTGGTAGCCAGCCTGATCACTTCCTTTTCGACCTGAACAAAGTTCATGGATTCTGCATTTCGAATAACCGGAACAACAAGTCCTTTGGGTGCAGACACAGCGATTGAAATGTCGCAATAATCATTGTAGACGATTTCATTTTTATCAATCATCGCATTGACAGCCGGCCATTCCTGAAGTGCGACGCAACATGCTTTGGTAAAGAATGACATGAAACCAAGTCCAACCTCATTTTTCTCTTTGAATTCCTCTTTGTATTTCTTACGGATGTCCATGATAGGCTTCATGTTCACCTCATTGAAGGTGGTGAGCATTGCCGTTTCATTCTTAACAGAAACCAGCCTTCTGGCAACTGTTTTCCTTAGTGAAGACATTTTCTCCCTACGCTGCTCTCTGGTTACTCCGCCTCCAAATTGTGGAGCTTCAAATTGAGGAGACACTGGCTTAGAAGACTCCACAACAGGAGCTGAAGATTTCTCAGCTTTCATGGCATCTTCTTTTGTTATTCTGCCATCTTTTCCTGTTCCTGGCACACCTGATGCAGGAATTCCTTTTTCATCGAGAATCTTTGCTGCAGCAGGTGAAGCGTGACCGGTTGCGTAAGTAGATGATCCACCTGTTGTGTGTGTCTGTGAAGACTGACTTGCTGATTCATTTGCAGGTGCACTTTGCGCAGGAGCTCCATCCATTACTTCAATCTTGCAGATTAAACCCCCAATTTCCAGCGTATCTCCTTCCTGGGCAACAATTCTCAGGATTCCCTGTGCTTCGGCCGTCAGATCAAAAGTGGCTTTATCTGATTCTATCTCAGCAATGTTTTCATCCAGTTCCACAAAATCTCCATCTGCCTTTTGCCAGGTTGAAAGCGTAACCTCTGTAATAGATTCACCAACAGCCGGTACTTTCATTTCGAATATTTCTCCTGTTGCTTTAGCTTCTGAAGATACCGGTGATGGTTTCGATTCAGACTTAACCGCTGCGGGCTTATCCGAACCTCCGCTTGCGCTTTCATCAATTTCACATAAAACAGCACCTATCTCCAGTGTATCCCCTTCTTGTGCTTTAATTGACAATTTGCCGGCCGCTTCAGCTGTTACTTCAAAAGTCGCTTTATCAGATTCCAGCTCACAAATAACTTCATCCATCGCCACCATATCTCCGTCACTTTTCGTCCATGATGCTACGGTTACCTCTGTGATGGATTCACCGACCGCCGGTACTTTCATTTCTAGACTCATTTCTTTTTTCGTTTTCGTCTGTTTAAGATCTTGGTTGATTTTGTATTTTCTTATAGGTCAAATGCTGTCTGCACAAGCTCTGCCTGCTCTCTCTTATGCACTTTCGCAAACCCTGTGGCGGGAGAAGAGCCGAGCTTTCTCGCAACTACCTGAAGATTCAGGTCAATGTTATTATTAAGAAAAGTCCAAGCACCCATATTGCGGGCCTCCTCCTGAACCCAAACCAACTTTGGATTCGAGTATTTCTTCAACAGTGTATCCACTTGCTTCTTCGGGAATGGATAAATCTGCTCAATTCTAACAACCGCAACATCCTTTGCCTTCCGCTTTTGCTGTTCCTCCAGCAAATCGAAGTATACTTTCCCGGAGCAGAAAAGTACTTTCTTCACATTTTTTGCGGTTACATAACCATCAGGAATCATCTCCTGAAATTTCCCGCCGATAAATTCCTTCACAGGAGATACAACTCCCGGATGTCTGAGCAGTGATTTAGGAGAAAACACGATAGCCGGCTTCCTGAACTCCCAGGTTACCTGCCTCCTCATCAGGTGGAAGATGTTTGCCGAAGTAGTGAGGTTAGCAATGATCACATTTTCATTGGCACACATCTGAAGAAATCGTTCCATTCTTGCACTCGAATGCTCAGGTCCCTGTCCTTCATATCCGTGTGGCAGTAACATGACTAATCCATTCATTCTTTGCCACTTGCTTTCTGCACTCATTATGAATTGATCAATCATTATTTGAGCTCCATTTGCAAAGTCACCAAATTGTGCCTCCCAAATGACAAGCGCATTTGGTGTCGCCATGGCATACCCATACTCAAACCCTAATACTCCATACTCAGAAAGAAGTGAGTTGTAAATTCTGGCCGGCTGTTGCTTGTCATCAATATGGTTCAGTCCACTGTACGGTTCATTAGTATTTGAATCGAAGAAATAAGCGTGCCTGTGCGAAAAAGTGCCCCGTTTAACATCCTGACCAGACATTCTGAAAATCTTTCCTTCTTCAAGAATGGAGCCATACGCTAAAAGTTCTGCATCTGCCCAACCCAGCTCTTTTTTCTCAAAGAAATTCGTTTGTCGGTCTTTCAATAACTTCTCAATCTGCCTAAGTGGTTTGAACCCTTTTGGTACCTCTGTAAGTGCTTTTGCTACTTTTTGTAACGTCTTTTCGGAAATTCCGGTTTCCGGTGATTTCTCAAAATCCTCTGGATTTGATCTTCTTAAATGGTGCCACTCCTCTTCAATTTTCTGTGGCTTATAAGGAAGCGGGCGCTGTTTGATCTCATCAAGTCTGGTTTGCAACTGCTCCTTGAAGTCCTTATCCAGTTTCAAAACATCTGCCTCATCAAGGTCTCCACGCTGAGTCAGCTGTTTTACATAAACTTCTCTTGGATTAGGGTGTTTGGCAATAGCATTATAAAGCTTAGGTTGAGTGAACTTTGGCTCATCACTTTCATTGTGTCCATGTCGTCTGTAGCAAAGCAGATCAATGAAAATATCTTTCTTGAATTTCTGTCTGTACTCAATCGCGAGTTTAGCAGAGAAATTAACGGCCTCTGCATCATCTCCATTAACGTGAAGAATAGGTGCATCAATGATCTTGGCCAGGTCTGTACAATAAATACTTGATCTGCCATCTCCAAAGTCAGTGGTAAATCCTACCTGATTGTTGATTACAAAGTGAATGGTACCCCCGGTTTTATATCCATCCAAAAGTGACATCTGAATACACTCGTAAACAATTCCCTGCCCGGAAGTTGCAGCGTCTCCGTGAATCAGAATCGGAACCGCTTTTGACATATTCCCCTCGTATTCATCATCAATCTGAGCACGCGCATAGCCAAGCACCACCGGATCTACTGCCTCGAGATGAGACGGATTCGGTGCGAGTTTGACATACACTTTCCTCCCGGCTGTCGTATCCATGTGTGAGGAATACCCAAGGTGATATTTTACATCTCCATCGCCCATGGTAAGGTCCACTTCCATGTTTCCCTCAAATTCACTGAAAATCTCCTCGTATGTCTTCCCCATTATGTTTGCCAACACATTCAAACGACCTCTGTGAGCCATACCAATCACTATTTCTTCCGCATCCAGTTCAGCAGCTTTATTAATGATGGTGTCCAGAGCGGGGATCGTGTTCTCGCCCCCTTCAAGGGAGAATCGCTTCTGGCCGAGGAATTTGGTATGAAGGAAATTCTCAAAAACCACTGCCTCGTTCAATTTTGAAAGAATGCGGCGTTTCTCGTCCTTTGAAGGGTTGATATTGGCACCTTCGTTTTCACACTTTTTCTTAAACCAGTCATGAATTTCAGCATCCCGAATGTGACTGTACTCAAACCCGATTGACCCGAGGTAAACTGTTTTTAGTTTCTCAATGATCGATTTAAGGGTGGCCTTGCCCAAACCAATCTCTTCCCCAACCTCAAATTCTGTATTCAAATCGGCTTCATTCAGACCGAAATCCTCATGAGACAATTTATTAAGGTGCTTTCGTCTCTCCCTTACCGGGTTCGTATCTGAGGAAAGGTGTGCCCATGATCTGTAGTTATAGATCAGGTTACGCACAGCTGTTTCTTTTGGCGTGGCTAATTCAGGGGATGCTCCGACTTCTCCATAATTCTCCTGTGCAAATTCAAACCCTTCAAAGAACTTCTTCCAGGTCTCATCAATACTCTCAGGGTTTTCTTTGTAGGATTTGTAGAGCTCATCAATGTAGTTTCCGTGAGCGTTGGCGATGTAGGAATATTTGTCCATACTTTGTGGTTACGGTTCTTTAACAAATGTAGAGCAGTTTAAGTTTCTTTAAAAACCGTAAAATCGTTTAAGCAAATATTATACGGTCCTACTGATGGAGAGAGCCATCGAGCTTCGCCTCCAATGATAGCCTGGCTTTTCGCTGTATCTCTTTTTTAAAAAAGGATGCCGCTCCAATCAAGTCTGAGTTGCCGGGGTATTTCACCCTGATTCGGGAAGATTCTTCTCTGCCCTCAGGATAAAGAATTTGGTCTGCTTCATTCTGTCCTGCTGACAAAGCAAGCATCCAAAATATTCTTTTTTTTTACAGAATGTTGCATGCATCAAATCAGCCCCGATAGAGGCGCCCATCCTTTTTGTTTTGCTAACCGGCACGTCTGAAACAGGCATTCAATGGTTATTAATCCTGAGAAGTGTTAATTGACTGAAGAAAAAGATACAGCCGATAGCCTGCCTTGTCGCAGACAGGAATGAACGGGTTTTAGAAGATGGTCGTTCGCTCCAACTTTAAAGACTGACCAATAATATTTTAAAACAGGAAAATCCACTACATTTGCGCTCCGTTTTTAAAACAATTTTAATGGACGTGATCCATAAGTAAAAAAAGTTATGTCAGTAAAAATCAGATTAACGCGTCGAGGACGTAAAAAAATGGCCATCTACGATGTAGTAGTGGCAGATGCAAGGGCACCACGAGATGGTCGCTTTATTGAAAAAATTGGAACTTATAATCCAAATACTGATCCTGCTGCCATCGATTTGAACGCCGACAAAGCATTTGAATGGGTGATGAAAGGAGCACAACCTACCGACACTGTGAGAGCTATGCTTTCTTATAAAGGTGTGATGTACAGAAAACATCTTCAGGTTGGAGTGGACAAAGGTGCAATTACCCAAGAGGATGCAGACAAGAAATTAGAAGCCTGGATTTCGGATAAAGAATCTAAAATTCAAGGTAAAGTGGATTCTCTTTCTAAGGATAAGGCTGCTAAGGCGAAAGCCAGACTTGAGGCAGAATCTAAAGTGAAAGAAGCGAGAGCTGAGTCATTGAAGAAGAAAGCTGAGGAAGCGGAAGCTGCTTTGGTTGCTGAAATCAAAGAAGGCGGTAGTGAGGGTGATGAAAGCTTAGCGGAAGATGCAGCAGAAGTCGAAGAAGCTCAGGCTGAGGCTAAAGCGGAAGCGACTCCTGAAGCTCCGGCTGAGGAACCTGCTCCAAAAGAAGAAGCTAAAGCGGAAGAAGCACCAGTTGCAGAAGAAGTGGCACCTGAAGTTGAAGCTCCTAAAGCGGAAGAAGCACCGGCTGAAGAGGCTAAGACAGAAGAGGCTCCGGCTGAGGAAGAGAAGAAGGAAGAGCCCAAAGCAGAAGCTCCTGCTGAAGAAGCTGCTCCTGAAGAGGACGAGAAAAAAGGGGAATAATCAGCTATGCAACTCGATGATTGCTACCAGTTAGGTGAAGTAATCAAAACACACGGTTTGCATGGTGAAGTCAGCATTCATCTGGATGTTGATTTTCCTGAAGAGTATAATGAATTGGAATCAGTTTTCCTGAAACGGGAAGGAAAGCTGGTTCCTTTTTTTATTGATACCATTCAAATCAATGGTAACAAAGCACTTGTCAAACTGGAGGAGGTTGATTCTATTGACGATGCAAAAGCTCTCGTCAAGTCTGAAATCTATCTGCCACTCTCATTTCTTCCCAAACTGAAAGAAGGGTTCTACTTTCATGATCTGGTTGATTGTGAAGTCTATGAAAATGACCAGTTGATTGGAAAAGTGATCAATGTTTATGACCAGGGCAGCAATCAGCTGATGGAAGTAGTCGCCAATGAGAAAGAAATCCTTATTCCATTAACAGATAGCATTCTCCAGAGTGTGGACGTGGACAGAAGAAAGGTCGTGGTGTCGTTGCCTGACGGGTTGCTTGATCTTTACACGAGTGAGTCTGAATAGCTGAATTAGTAGACGTATCTTTAAATTACAAATGGTTGACTATGAAATACTATAATGTGATTATGGGTATAGGTGTCTTGCTCATCATTGTAAGTGCTGTTTTCAAAATTTTACACCTTCAAGGCTCCATTATTGCAGATATCGTTGGTAAAATTACTTTTTACGGATTATTCATTATGCTCATCATCGAGAATACAAAGCTGAAGAAGAAGATCAAAATCATGCAAGAGCAACAACATTAGTACCTGAATGAGACTTGACATCATCACCTGTCTTCCGGAGCTGTTCGACGGCCCGATGAATCAGAGTATTGTGAAACGCTCGATGGAAAAAGGGCATGTGGATATTCATATCCATAACCTCCGGGACTATTCTACAGACAAACACAAAAAGGTAGACGATTATGTGTTTGGTGGTGGAGCCGGCATGGTACTTTCCATAGAACCCATTGATGCATGCATTACCAGTCTCAAAGAATCAAATGTTTACGATGAAGTGATCTATCTCACTCCTGATGGAGAAATGTATAATCAGCAAATGGCGAACGGGCTTTCACTCAACAGGAACCTGATCCTTTTATGTGGCCACTATAAAGGAGTGGATCAACGGGTACGGGATCATCTGGTAACGAAAGAAATAAGCATTGGGGATTACGTACTTTCAGGTGGCGAACTGGCTGCTATGGTGCTGGCCGACTCGTTGATTCGATTAATACCTGGTGTATTGAACGATGAATCCTCAGCCCTTTCTGATTCATTTCAGGATAACCTTCTCGCTCCTCCGGTCTATACCCGACCCGCAGAATACAAGGGCTGGAAAGTGCCGAAAATACTAACATCCGGGCATGAAGCAAAAGTAGAAGAATGGAGAAATGAACAGGCCCTGAAAAGAACCAAAGAAAGACGGCCGAATCTCCTGGATTGAAATTTAAATGTTAGTGTCGAATGCTGATCAATAGGTGACCTCCATTCGGGTTATTTCCATTAATTCACCTGCTTTCTCATATTGAGACTTCTCTAAAACTTTAAATGATTTCATCGGAGTTTTACAAACATTAAGTAACCCTGTAAATCCTCCAACTAATGTCCAGATATACCATTCTGAATAGGGTTTTGGAACATGAATTTCAGAAACACACCTTCCCTTTTCATTAGAAACCATCTCCATAAGCGTATAATCCGAGTAGGCCTTATCAATTCGTGGAATATTTGAGAGAACTTTAATCGGGCCACTTGCCCTCATGAAGAACTGATATACTCCATTCATATCAATTTCCAGATGATAGCGGGTGAACGCAATGACGAAATCCTTTAAAGTCATTTTTAACTCTGCTGCACACATTTTATGCATTTCAATGTAGAGCTCAACAGGGTACCAGGTGGAACTAATAATTGTGTTAGTGGTGCTTAGTTTTGATTTTGTCAGAAATTTTCTGAAATGTTCATTGCTCAGCTTGTGTTCAACATATTTCTGAAAATTTTTTACTGCTGTTCCTTTCACATTGTGTTTTGATTTTCCACGTGAATCAATGCTGGCTAAGGGTGAAGAAATGGTTTCTGTATTATTCATTTTCATAAGTTTATTCCAACGAATCAACTTAAAAGAACAGGTTTGAATATGATTTATGGGTCTACATGAGATATACACATGCGAAGAACATGCTTTTTCGAAATAAAAAAATAGTTCTTCTTCAACAAAAAAAAGGGCTGCTTTGAAACAAAGCAGCCCTTTTCCATTAATCAAAATAATTGCTTATTTCTTGGTATCAATCTTAGTTTCCTCCTTAATCACATTTCCCTTCGCGTCAAGCTCAATTATTTCATAACCAAGCCGTTCAAGTCCCGGCTTCACAGTTGCTTTATCTCCAACTACCAAAATGTTCATTTTCTCAGCTGGCAAATACTTCTTCGCCAATCCGTCAAGCTCTGATTTTGTGATACTGTTGATGATCTTATTTTGTTCTTCAACAAAATTCTTGTCCAGATCATAATGTACAATTCTTCCCAGGAATCCGGTCTTCTGCCACGGAGCCTCATAATTCCTTGCATCCCTCTGACCTATTGAATTTTTCATGAATGCAAGTTCTTCCTGTGTTATCCCCCGATCTCTATAGGCAGTGATCTCACTCATGAATTCATAGACTGCACTATCCGTAGCATCTCCACGAACCCCTGCAGAAGCAGTGTAAGGTCCCGGGTCATCATTGCTGTTGAAAAACGACCGTGCTCCGTAGGTATAGCCCTTGTCCTCTCTGAGGTTAAGATTAATTCGGCTGTTGAACGCACCACCAAGTGTATAATTCATCAGCGTTGATTTGTAATACTCCCCTGTCACATCGTATTCCATATCTGTCACATAACCAATTCTTATTTCCGATTGCGGGGCCTTTTCCTTATCAACAAGGTAGATCTTAGTTTCATCTACCGGTTGCGGTTCCGGGAGTTTAGGGACAGTCACTGAAGTTTCAATCCAGCCGTCAAGAAAACCGAGCTGACTTAGAATTTCTTTTTTCTCAATGTCTCCTACTACTACGAGTTCTGAAATTGTGGGCGAATAATTTTCCTTGTAAAAAGCCTTAACATCATCAAGTGTGATTTTTTCCACCGACTCCTCGATTCCTATTGCAGGTACAGACAAAATATGATTGTCTCCATACAGCAGTCGACTGTAAGCAACATTCGCTATGGAGGTAGGTTGCTTCTCCTGTGCCTTTACACTCTCCAATTGCTGCTTCTTCACCCGGTCAAAATCCTCTTGTGTGAATTTTGGTCGTAAGAGTTTCTCCTCCATAAGTGCAAGAGTAGCCGCCACATTCTTCTTCAGTGTCTGCACCGAAATTGTCGTGGAGGTATTACCCGCGAAGATGCCAATTGAGCTTCCGAGTTTCTGCAATTCTTCAGCTATTTCCTCAGATGTATAGTTTTCAGTAGACTCATTCATCATTGAGGCTGTCAGTGATGCAAGACCTGACTTGGTCGGGTCGTTAGCATCCATCTTATGCCCGCCATTAATGGTGAGTTGAATCGCAACGGTAGGAATTTCATCTGTCTTCGTTCCAATCATCTTAATTCCATTGGCTGTGCTTTGCTTCCAGAAGTCCGGAACCGGAACCAGAGGACTTTGACCTGGAACCGGCTTCACGCTTCGATCGAAATTATCCTCTGCCTTATTATAGGTTAACCCTGAATAATCTGTCGTTGGAAAAGGGTTTTCTCCTTCAGTTGGTACAGTGTAATTATCAGGTTGCGCAGGTTGCCCGTCTTCACTGGCCAATACGCTCAATAACACAGCATTTTTACCCTTTACATATTTATTGTATACCCTGATGACATCCTCTTTTGTCACTGACAGATACCTGTCAAGCTCGGTCTGTAGAAAGTTTGGGTTTGACTGATAGGTTTCGTATGCGGCAAGTTGTGACACTTTTCCACTCACTGTTGCCAGTCCGTTAATTGTCCTGGTTTCATATCTGGACCTGAACTTCATGATATCATCATCACTCACTCCATTTTTTTCAAATTCGACCAGTGCCGATCTCATTTCCTGCTCAAAATCAGACAAAGACTTACCGGGAAATGGCAAAACGAACATGGTAAATTCACCAGCCAATTCACTGGTTGAGTGAAATACACTTGACTGGATGGCCTTTTGTGTTTTTACAAAAGTTTTGTAAAAGTATGACGATCTTCCTGTTCCTATAATCTCTGCAAGACAATCAAGCGCCGGCTCATCAACGTGGTAAGCAGGTACCGTTGGAAAAGTGAAGAGTAACGCAGGAAATCTAATGTTTTTATCATAGTACGAAACATAGCGATCTTCATTTAATGTAACCGACTCCAGATCCAGATCTTTAACCTCAGGCCCGCGTGGGATCGACCCAAAATACTTCTCAACCATAGCTATGACCTTCTTAGGCTCAACATCACCACCCACGGTAAGCGTTGCATTATTTGGACCATACCATCTTAGAAAGAATTTTTTCAGGTCATTAACGTCTACCCGGTCCAGGTCTTCAAGTAGCCCAATGGTCAACCATGAATAAGGATGACCATATGGATAAAGTGTACTTGCATTAAGTTCTCTCCATCTTCCATATGGACTATTGTCATAATTCTGACCTTTCTCATTTTTAACTGTAGATCGCTGAACCTCAAACTTTTCCTGTGTTACGGCATCCAGAAAAAATCCCATTCGATCAGCCTCAAGCCAGAGCATTCTTTCCAGCTGATTTGAGGGAACTGTTTCATAGTAATTTGTTCTGTCACGATTCGTTGAGCCATTGAGCGTTCCTCCGGCTTCTGTCACAAATTTGAAGTGCTCCTCATCTCCTACATTATCTGAACCCTGAAACATCATATGTTCAAAAAAGTGGGCAAATCCTGACTTCTTCAATTCTTCTCTTGCTGATCCGACATGGTAGGTAACATCAACATGCACCACCGGATCCGAATGATCTTCATGGATTATAAGTTTTAAGCCATTAGCCAATTGATATTTTTCGTAAGGAATGATAATATCATCACCCTTTTTGGAAACTTTCTCTATCAATTTTGTTTGTGAGTAACTCATATATGACGCCAAAACAGCGAATATGAGCAATAGTTTTTTTCTTTCCATCTTGATTTATTGTGTGTTCTTAAATTGTACTCTTCCGAATTTAAACACTTTGGAGTGCTTCCATTCAGGTTCGAATGATGAATTAGTTAACAATTAGTATACCGAAAGGTTTTTTAAGACTATTTAACATTAAAACGTCCTCATTTACCAGCAATATTAATCCCGGAAGAAAATTCCCTTTTTCCAATTCAATATTCTATATTTGCACTCCTTTTTGAAAACACGCTAGAAAGAGATATTTAAGATGAGCGCAGAATTATTAGATTTAGTTGCTGAAGAGTATAAAGAAGTAAGAGCTAAGCACCCTTCATTTGGACCTGGTGATACGATCAACGTACACTACAAAATTAAAGAAGGGAACAAAGAGCGTATCCAGCAGTTTCAGGGAACTGTGATGCAGATAAAAAACAAAAACTCGAATGGTGAATCATTCACCGTAAGAAAAGTTTCAGGTGATATTGCCGTGGAAAGAATATTCCCTATTCTCACTCCAAATATTGATAAAATAGAGGTGTTGAGAAGAGGAAAGGTGAGAAGAGCTAAACTCTATTATCTGCGAGGCAGAAAAGGAAAGTCTGCAAGGATCAAAGAAAAAATTCAAAAATAATTTTATCCCGGCCCTGCCGGGATTTTTTTTACCCTCTTTTCCAAAGCTATCTTTGAAAGATGAACCTGGCCTTTACAAAATATCAGGGTACAGGAAACGATTTCATTCTCATCGATAATCGTGAGGAACTGTTTCCAAAAAAAATTGATACCATTCAAAAGCTTTGCGATCGCAGATTCGGGGTTGGTGCCGATGGTCTGATTCTTATTGAAAATCACCCTGAGCTGGACTACAAAATGATCTATTATAACTCTGATGGCTCTCAAAGCCTTTGTGGAAATGGATCAAGGTGCGGTTTTGCTTTTGCCCGATCTCTTGGGATTGCCGGAGAAACAGCGACATTCGAAACAACTGATGGTATTCACCGAATAAAGGAGCAGGACGGTCTGATTCATTTCAGCTTTTTTGACATCAAAAATGACATCTCAGAAATTGGAATGGATAAATACCTAAATACAGGATCTCCTCACTATATCCGTTTTGTAAAAGATATTGATAGCATCGATGTGTTTGCGGAAGGCAGGGAAATACGAAATTTGGCAGCATATTCCGGCCAAAATGGCACAAATGTAAATTTCGCACACCTTTTGAAGGATCGGATAAAAATGCGAACCTATGAGAGAGGTGTCGAAGACGAAACTCTGAGTTGTGGGACAGGTGCAACTGCAGTTGCACTGATTGCTGGTTCAGATGGAATGGATAGTCCGATTGAACTTGAAACAAAAGGTGGAAATCTTCGTGTTTTCTTCAAACTGGAAAATGGCATGTTTACGGACATCTGGCTGGCCGGACCGGCCGAAAAAGTGTTCGAAGGAACTGTCATAATCTAACGTCTCTTACAGGAATCCATTATAACTTTAACTCCTTAAAAATCTTTTCTAAATGATAAACTCGATTGCGAAGGGTGTGGCCAAAATTTTTGGCACAAAAACAGAAAAAGATCTCAAAGAACTCACCCCATATGTAGCTCTGATCAATGCAGAGTACGATAAGCTTAAAAATATCACTGATGATGAACTTCGTGGACGAACCATCGAGTTGAAAGGTGTAATCAAAGAGCGGCTCAAATCCATTGATGATCAGATTGTTGATTTAACAAAGCAGGTGGAGGGGCACAAAGAATTAGATGCAAACGAGAAGGAGACTATTTTTGGACAGATTGATGCACTGGAAGAGAATCGCGATGAAGAACTGGAAAAAGTTCTTCTTGAAATATTACCACAGGGTTTTGCTGTTGTAAAAGAAACGGCCAGACGACTCGCCGAAAATGAACAACTCGTGGTTAATGCCAGTCTGTACGACAAAGAACTGGCTGCCCGCAAACCAAACGTACAGATCAACGGAGAAACAGCCACATGGAAAAATAAATGGACAGCAGCCGGAACTGAAGTTGTCTGGAACATGGTTCACTACGACGTTCAGCTTATTGGAGGAGTGGTTCTGCATCAGGGGAAAATCTCAGAAATGGCGACCGGTGAAGGTAAAACACTTGTTGCAACATTACCCGCATACCTGAATGCCCTTGCAGAAAGAGGTGTTCACATTGTAACAGTCAATGATTATCTGGCAAAAAGGGATGCTGAGTGGAATGCTCCATTGTTTGAATTTCATGGCCTGAAAATAGATTGCATTGACAATCATCAGCCAAATTCTACTGAGAGAAGAAATGCTTACATGGCAGACATCACCTACGGAACCAATAATGAATTCGGATTCGATTATCTCAGAGATAATATGTCAAGAAGCCCTGAGGAGCTTGTTCAGAAAAAACATCACTATGCAATGGTGGATGAGGTGGATTCGGTACTCATTGATGACGCAAGGACTCCCCTTATTATCTCAGGACCGATACCAAAAGGGGATGAACATGAATTCTACGATTTAAAGCCAAGGATTCAGCGACTGGTCGACGCTCAAAGAAAATTGATTGGCGAATTCCTTAATGATGCAAAAAAACTTGCAAAAGAAGGTAAAGATGAAGAGGCGGGGCTTTCACTTTTCAGAACCTTCAGAGGCTTACCAAAATATAAACCTCTCATAAAATACCTCAGTGAAACAGGAATAAAGCAGACGCTTCAAAAAACCGAGAACATCTATCTGGCTGACAACCAAAAGCGGATGCCGGAAGCAGATGAACCACTCTATTTCACTATAGATGAAAAAATTAACAGTATAGATCTCACCGAGAAAGGGCTTGACCTGATTACCGGAGAAGGTGAAGATTCCAGCTTCTTTATCCTGCCTGACATTGGCGAGGAGATTGCAAAACTTGAAAAAGACGAATCACTTGAAGAGTCTGACAAGCTTCAGCAGAAAGAAGAAATCATTCGGCAGTATAATGTGAAGGGTAAACGAATTCATTCAGTCAATCAATTGCTGAAAGCCTATTGCATGTATGAGAAAGATACGGAGTATGTGCTAATGGATGACAAAGTGAAGATCGTGGATGAACAGACCGGACGTATTATGGAAGGTCGTCGATACTCCGATGGATTGCACCAGGCTATTGAAGCAAAGGAAAACGTAAAGGTTGAAGACGCTACTCAAACATACGCGACCATCACGCTTCAGAATTATTTCCGGATGTATCACAAACTTTCGGGGATGACAGGAACTGCGGAAACTGAAGCTGGCGAATTTTGGGATATTTATAAGCTTGACGTGGTTGTGATACCCACCAACCGCCCTATTCAGAGAAAGGACGAGCATGACAAAGTTTACAAGACGATCAGAGAAAAATTCAGTGCCGTTGCGGAAGAAGTAGTTGAACTCACCAAACAGGGAAGACCAGTATTGGTTGGAACGACATCTGTTGAGATTTCGGAGCTGCTTAGCAGAATGCTGAAGATGAAAAACATAGGTCATCAGGTTCTGAATGCCAAGCAACACGCAAGAGAGGCGGACGTTGTAGCTGAAGCAGGAAAGCCCGGAGCTGTAACCATCGCTACAAACATGGCTGGTCGGGGTACAGATATTAAATTATCCGATGAAGTCATCAAAGCAGGAGGACTGGCTATTATCGGTACGGAACGCCATGAATCCAGACGAGTAGACAGACAGTTGAGAGGTCGGTCAGGTCGACAGGGAGACCCGGGTTCTTCACAATTCTATGTATCGCTGGAGGATAACCTGATGCGACTATTTATGTCGGATCGGGTAGCAAAGATCATGGACAGACTTGGACTTCAGGAGGGAGAGGTGATTCAGCATTCCATGATCACCAAGTCCATTGAAAGAGCGCAGAAGAAAGTGGAAGAAAACAACTTTGCGATTCGTAAAAACCTTCTCGAATATGATGATGTGATGAATAGTCAGCGGGAAGTGATCTATAAGCGAAGAAAGAATGCGCTTTACGGAGATCGTCTTGAGTTGGATATTCTTACCATGCTATACGAAACATGTGAGGATCTTGTGCTGAATGCCAAAGGGCAAAATGATCTTGACAGTTTGAAATTGAACGCTATCTCTATTCTTGGACTGGACTTTCAAATCTCTCAGGAAGAGCTGGAAAAAACCGATGAGAACGTACTAACAGATAAACTATATGATGCAGCGATAGAGGGCTATAAAGTTAAAAACAGCCTCATCAAAGAAAAAGCACTTCCTATCTTACAACAGCTCCATAAAACAAGAGGAGCAACCCTTGAAAATGTGCTGGTCCCATTCACTGATGGTAAAAAGCAGATTGGCACGGCAGTCAATCTGGAAAAATCTGTAGAGACTGAGGGTGATGAACTCATTCTCGAAATGGAGAAGATGATAGCACTTGCCACCATTGATCAGCTCTGGAAGGAGCACCTTAGAGATATGGATGATTTACGCCAATCCGTAAGGAATGCCACATACGAACAGAAAGATCCTTTGCTTATCTACAAATTCGAAGGGTTTGAAATGTTCAAAGGATTCATAGGCAAAGTGAACGAAGAAACGGTTTCATTCCTTATGAAAGCCGAAATTCCGGTAAATGAAGCTGATGATGTGCAGGCAGCCCAACGACAGAGAACTGCGAGAAATTACAGCGAGCGAAAAGAAGAAAGCCGATCAGCCCTTGACGGAAGTCCACAGGGAAACAGGCCGCCGGTTCAAAAAACTCAGCCTGTACAAACACAAAAAATTGCCAGTCGAAACCAAAGGGTGAATGTTCAATACGCTGACGGATCTGTGAAAAAGGATGTAAAATACAAGACAGTAGAGGACGATATCAAAAACAACAGATGCGTAATTGTGGAATAATCATACTCATTCTTCTGGTTGGCTGTAAAGCCGCACCACCTGCCAGTACTGCGAGTTACTCCGAAGACCTTAGCGTATATCGGCCAAAACCTGTTATGACAAATACGGACTCGGCAAAGGTTGAGACGCTAAAAGAAGCGTTTACTCCGCTGGAAGGACACATTAAAGCTGAGCTGGATAGTATTGTTCGTGTAAGTGTGGCTCAAAATAAAGAGGGAAAGCTGGTTAACGGATTCATTATTCAATTGTACACCGGTAATAGCAGAGATGAAGCCAATGCTGTCTGGAACAGATTTGATGAACTATTTCCAGGTCTTTCACCGAAAGTCTCTTACCTTCAGCCAAACTTCCGAGTGAAGGCCGGGAGGTTTACAAACAAACTCAAAGCACAAAGAATTTTCAGAGATATTAAAGCAGAGTTTCCTAAAGCATTGCTGGTTCCTGAACGATTCATTATGAACTATGAGTGAGCTAATTTCGAAAATCAAAGCACTTTCAGAAGAATATTTCGAAGAAATCAGATCGATCAGGCGACACCTTCATGCCAACCCGGAACTTTCCTTTGAAGAAGAAAATACCGCAACATTTATAGAAAAGAAGCTCCTTGAGTTTGGAATAAACAACGTTGAAAGAGTTGCCAAAACCGGTGTTTCATTTTGTCTTAACGGACGAGAATCAGGAAAAACGATTGCACTCCGAGCAGATATCGATGCACTTCCCATTCAGGAAGCAAATGAGGTTTCTTATCGTTCAAAGAATGAAGGAATTATGCACGCCTGTGGCCATGACGTTCATACTTCTAATCTTCTTGGTGTGGCAAAAATTCTTAACGAACTGAAAAATGAGTGGACCGGAACAATAAAATTCATCTTCCAGCCCGCTGAAGAAAAATCCCCGGGGGGTGCTTCAATATTGATCAATGAAGGAATCCTGGAAAATCCTCGTCCTGCCTCCATTCTTGGTCAGCATGTTATGCCACTTATTGATGCGGGTAAAGTCGGTTTCAGAAAAGGGAAATACATGGCCAGCGCGGATGAAGTCTATCTTACGGTTAAAGGGAAAGGCGGTCATGCTGCCATGCCCGAAAATTTCATCGATCCAATTGCCATTGCCAGTCAGATTATCGTCGCACTGCAGCAAATTGTCAGTCGATTTGCCAATCCAAAAATGCCAACCGTTCTTTCTTTTGGGAAAATTGAAGGAGGTAATGCAACCAATGTAATTCCCGATGTAGTGAAAATTGAAGGGACCTTTCGAACTTTCGATGAAGTGTGGCGTGCAGAGGCACTGGACAAAATAAAAGCCATTGCTACATCAATCGCTGAATCAATGGGTGGCTCATGCGAAGTGACTTATGCCGCTGGCTATCCATTTCTGGTCAATGAAGAAGCATACACCGAACGTAACATTCGAGCGGCAAAAGAATACCTCGGGGATGAAAATGTAGAAGAACTTGACCTTTGGATGGCTGCTGAAGATTTTGCCTCTTACAGTCACCATGTGGATGCATGTTTCTATCGATTAGGTACACGGAATGATGAAAAAGGAATTATATCCGGAGTGCACACCCCAACTTTTGACATTGATGAAAGCTCACTTAAAATTGGAATGGGGCTGATGGCTTACCTGGCTGTTAACGAACTGACTCAATAAGATTTATAAGGCTATTTCAGTCTGCAATCTGAATACGATCAGATTGTCTCCCGCCGGAATTTTCTGATAGCTGATATCGCTTTGCACTTTCAAACTATGACCAACAATATACCTGGACACTCCAAATGTATATTCTTTCACATCACTAATAGAAGAGCCTGAAGCTGCATTAATGTCCGTAAACCTCAAAGCAATTTCCAGATCAGAAGGAAGCAAATACCCAGACTGAACAACCAGCCCGGTTCCTGTTCCAAACCCATTATTAGTATTAGCTGTGGTGCGGTTGGCATATTCTGAAGAGATGGAAAGTCCATTGTACTTAAACATCATATCTGCCATGAAGGTCTTTAAATCATTAGACAAATAATTGTCGGAAACATCTGTAATGAAACTTCCAAGATTACCTCTTTGTCTCACTGCATTTGTATTGATATCTCCTGTAATTCCAATGGATAATTTTGGCGTTTCCTCGCGTTCCAGGTCAGAACCAAAATAATCTCCCTTACCTGTAAAATTGCCAAACGGAAGAAATTCGAGCCTCCCGGTCAGCTGATACCCCTTACCCGGATTTTGAACGATGATATTTCTTCCTTCACCCATAGACAGGGCAAACATCTGATTGATCACCATACCACCCGATTTGCTCTTATGTCTTAATTGAATTCCTTTATCCCTGTCAAGGTTAAATCTGGAATTCACTAAACTCCGATCAACAAACTGTAATTTTTGAGATGAAATCACTCGCTCTCTGTTACCTGGAAGCTTTGTTTGTCCAAACCACAACTGCCAGTCTTTTGCAAAAGACCATTTTGCAACAGCATCTAAAACGATATTGGCAGTATTTCCTGACTCATCAATGTGTCCGCTAAGATCATCGCGGTTAGACAAAGCCAACTCTACTTTGTAGACCAGCTTAGGGTTATATGCCCATCCATCAAATTTCAGGCGAGACCTTCTTATGAGCATTACATCAGAGTATTCATCAGATACTGTATTCTTCTCTCCAGCATACAGGGTTTGAAATCTAAAACTGAACTTCAGATGGAAAGAAGAATCCTTTGCGGTCAGTTTCAATCCATCTCCCCATTTGGCAGAGACCGGATTTTGGCCGTAAGTGAAACATGAAAGAAAAATAAATAGTAAAAGAAGAGTGGAGTGCAAGCAGTGCCTCATCAGTGCAAACTTTTGAAATAACAGCTGCAATGTTAACGGAATTTTACCTAAATGTTAAGTAATTGTGAAGTCAGGAATCTGACTTTTGGATTTCAAGTACGTTGGGGCTGCAATATCAACATTTTTTTTCAAATCCTAATCAGGCAAATCTTAATATATACGACATATTTGGGGAATAAATTTGCCGCAAATATTAACCAAATGGAATACGGATATCTTAACATCCTGCATTTACTCGGAGCACTTGGCTTTTTCATTTATGGAATGAAAGTAATGAGTGAAGGGATACAGAAAGCAGCAGGAAACAGCTTAAGAAAAATACTCAGTACGATGACCAGAAATCGTTATCTGGGAGTTGCAACGGGTTTTATCGTCACGTGTTTAGTTCAGTCATCTTCTGCAAGTACAGTAATGGCTGTAAGCTTTGTGAACGCCGGGTTGCTCTCTTTGGTGGAGTCGGCAGGTATTATGCTTGGTGCCAATATAGGAACCACCATAACCGGCTGGCTGGTAGCCGTACTTGGATTCAAAGTGAAGATAGCTGCACTGGCACTTCCACTCCTCGCTTTTGGTGTTCCCATGCTATTCAGCAAAAGAAACAAACTCCAGTATATCGGTGAGTTTATCATAGGATTCGCAATTTTGTTTTGGGGACTATCAGAGTTGAAGAATGCTGTCCCTGACATAAAAGGCAATCCTGAAATTTTGAACTTTCTGGGGGCCTACGCTGAAAGTGGTTTTTTGAGTAACCTGTTTTTTATACTTGTAGGAACTCTTTTAACAATACTTGTTCAATCCTCCAGTGCTTCGATGGCATTGACTCAGACTCTTTGCTTTAGTGGAATAATTCCTTTTGAAGTAGCTGCCGCCATGATACTCGGCGAAAACATTGGAACTACTATTACAGCCGAACTTGCTTCTTTACCTGCCAATGTTCATGCCAAACGATCAGCCAGAATTCACTCGATGTTCAATATTGTGGGAGTAAGCTGGGCTGTTCTTTTGATTTCATTCACTCCTGTCCTGGAAGGGGTCAGATTCATTGCAATGGAATTATTAGGAAGTGCGGATCCTTATTCTGCAGAAGGTGCTCCAATGGGCTTAGCCATCTTTCACACTTCATTCAATTTCCTGAATGTTGCCATAATGATAGGGTTTGTTCCCTTGCTGGTCAGGCTTGCTACAAAGACAGTACCATCGAAAGGTGAATTGGATGAGGAATATCACCTCGAATATATAAGCACAGGCCTTATGAATACAGCTGAATTGTCCATTGAAGAGGCCAGAAAAGAAACAGTAAGATTCGGTGAATTAACACAAAAAATGTCCAAAGTTTTCAGAGATCTTATTGATGCCAGCAAAACTAAGAAGCAAAGCAAGCTAATCAAGAAGATCAGGTCATATGAAGAAATGACCGACCGGATGGAGCTTGAGATTTCTGAATATTTACTTAATGTTTCCGGGGCTGGATCTTTAAGTGCATCTGGAACACAAAAAATAACTTCACTTCTTAGTGCAATCAATGATCTGGAAAGGATTGGAGATATATTCTTTCAAATGTCCAAAGATGTGGAGAGGAATTTAAAAAATGAGAAGACATTCAAGAATAAGCAAATTGAGAATATTCTTCAGATGATGGATCTGGTTGACCAGGCACTCAGCATTATGGTTTCAAATCTTGAATCTGCCAACAAAAAAATTCACCTTGAACCTGCCATGAAAGTAGAGCTCGAAATTAACCGCTTTAGAAATCAATTACGAAAAGGACAATCGAAGGACATTGAGAAGGAAAAATACGATCCTAAGAGAGACAGTTTATACAAAGATATTTTTCATTTATGTGAAAAACTCGGTGATCATATTATCAATGTATCTGAAGCGATAACCGGGGAAAAAGAACGCGAGCTAAAAGAAGAACTGGAATTGCGATAAAATTGGTTCTAACCTCATCAAAATGAGTCAAAAAGATTTTAGCTCGGCACTCTTAAAGAGTGTCGTTATTTTCCTATCTGTATTATTTTTTCTACTGTCGATTGATCTAATGGGTCTTTCAATCGGAAGTTTGGCAGGAGATTCACTGGCTGATTTTATTGATATTACTTCCAATCCATTTGTTGGATTGTTCATTGGACTTATGTCTACTGCGCTCTTACAAAGCAGTTCTACCACTACTTCGATTGCTGTTGCTGCTGTCGCCTCCGGGGCGATTAGCCTTCAGGGTGCTATCCCCATTATTCTTGGTGCAAACATTGGAACAACAATAACAAGCACGATCGTTTCTATGGGCTACATTTCAAAGGCTACCGAGTTTCGAAAAGCGGTTGCGGCCGGAACAGTCCATGATTTTTTCAACATCATTATGGTCCTGCTGTTATTTCCACTTGAAGCCAGTTATCATATTCTTGAAAGATGTAGTCTGTACATCACTTCCTTCTTCAATTTAGAAAATGGTGTTAGTGCTGAACCCGGATTTGAGTCGATTGCGTTCTTTGATACAATCAATGGGTGGCTGGTTGCCTTATTAGGGCCCATTCCTTCCTTACTTCTTGGCATCCTTATCCTATTTTTATGCATAAAACTTATTTCTAAATGGCTTTATACCATTCTTATTGGAAAGACAAAGGACCGCTTTAAAGACGTAGTGTTTAAAACAAAATACCGAGCATTCGGCTGGGGTCTTGCCATTACTTCTCTTGCGCAATCAAGCTCGTTGACAACCTCTCTTATTGTTCCTCTGGTCGCAACAGGAAAAGTCAAAATAAAGAAAGCATTTCACTTCATTCTTGGCGCCAACATTGGAACAACCATAACTGCTTTGCTGGCCGCATCCTTTCAATCAGAGGCCGCCATTAGTCTCGCAATTGTTCATTTATTATTTAATCTGATTGGGGTCACAATATTTCTACTCATCCCATTCGTCAGTACACTGCCGGTTTACCTGGCAAAAAAGCTTGGAGAACTTACATTCAGGTTACGAGTTGCCGGTTTTGTTTACATCCTTATCGCATTTTTCCTGATTCCTTTTACACTCATCTATTTGTCAAGTTCAATTGAAAAGGAGCAGGTTGCTTTGGAAATGAAGTCTGAGGATTAGATTTGCCATTCTAAACCTATTCAATGGCTTCATCAATTGGTGATATTGTAGAAAGAATAACGGAGTATATCCAGATCAAAACCGAGCAGGTTAAGCTTAAGATCATAGCTCACGTTTCACGAATCCTGGCAAACGTCATTGCCTTGTGTTTCATTGTGATCGTGGGGTTCTTTTTCATGTTTTTCCTAAGCTTTAGTGTTGGTTCTTTACTCAATGAAGTTTTCGAAAGTGAATATCTTGGCCACCTGACCATAGCTGGTTTTTATCTTCTGTTAATTCTCATCATATTCTTACTAATGAAATCAGGGAGTATACAGAATTGGTTTGAAAACATAATTTTAAACATAGCAGAGAAAGAAGATGAGCAGGAAGATTAAAGAAAGAACAAAACAACTCGCAGCAAGAGAAAAGGAGATCAAAAAACAATTACTTGGATCTTCCGGGTCAAAATCCAAAGCAAATAAAATAGGCAAAACTGCCCTCGCAGGTGGAATTGCAGCCTTCATTTTGTATGCCTCATACAAAGCATTTTTTCAGACTGATAAAAAACCAAAGAAAAACAAGGCCGCACGGAGATCCTCATCAGGGATTGTTGCTGAAAAAGTAATTATGCTATTGTTACCTTATCTCGCGGAGATTTTGGAGAATTTTATCAGAAGCAGGTCGCTTGAAAAAAAGAAAGAAGAACTAAGCAATAAGGAAGAATCTTCAGAGAAAGAAGATTAGACGTTCATAAGGGATTCTCTGCGACGCATTTTTCCTGCAGGAATTCCAAACATCATCTTGAACCGCCTGCAAAAGTATGCAGTGTCTTTATACCCAACATCCTTTCCTATATCCCTGATACTCTTTTTAGATGTTCTTAGCAGATTAACTGCTGCCTCCATTCGCTGGTACTCAATGTAATCCTGAGGATTGATTCCGGTCAGCATTTTAAAATACTGTCCAACATAGTCCTCAGAAACATTTGCCACATTTGCCAAAATCTTGTTTGAAAGATCCTCAGCAAGATTTTCTTTGATAAAAGTGAAAATGTCAATCAGTCGCGGGTCTCTAAAGTAGGTGCTGTTGGTCGCAAGTTTTTCAACGAAAAGACCGTTATTCAAAATGAAGCGAATCAACTCAATGGTCATGCTCTCGGTTAAGACCTTTACAATTCGATCCTTACCAGCCATATTCCCGGAAAGCTCGTCATTTATTTGACGAATAAGACCTGCGAGCTTGTAGTTTTCTTCAACCTTAAATGGAGGAATATCCAGCGACGCAAAAAAGTTAACTGAGTCAAAAGCTTTTGCATCGAAAGCAACATAACTATAGTGCTCTTCAGAAGTAGGATTCTCGCTATAAGATTTAAGGTATTGGTCTTTGTTTGAAAGAAAATCATCTTTAGACAAACTGGTGGCTTTTCCCGAACCATACGTCATTGATACCTGTCTTCCTCCCGGGACAAAAATCACATCCCCCTCAGTGGCTGTTTCTTTCTCTTTTCCGTATTTGATTTCACCAGCTGTAACAAGAACCAGAAAGTTCTCAACTTCGTAATTATTCTCTATTGTTATTGGCCTTAAAATATTAATATTCTTAGCCTTGACGAAGCGAATCTCGAGGGATTCAATGATCTTGTTGTAGTCTTCCATTTATGAATAAAGCTGGTTATTTTATAAATAAATAGCAATTTAGTTGGACGAATCTAATACTATTCTTCTATAAAACCTAATGAAAGTACGACCAGGCGAGATTCGGACTTTTGTAATTATTTCAATAAACCTCTTGAAATAACGATACGCTGAATCTCAGAAGTGCCCTCATAAATCTGAGTAATCTTCGCATCCCGCATGAGGCGCTCAACATGAAATTCCTTAACATATCCATATCCGCCATGAATCTGGACGGCCTCTACGGTGTGCCTCATGGCCACTTCCGAAGCAAAAAGTTTAGCCATAGCTCCTTCCTGAGAAAAATCCTCTCCGGCATCCTTTTTTTGTGCAGCTCTAAGGCATAAAAGTCTGGCTGCCTCAATTTCAGTCGCCATATCTGCTAATTTGAATTGTATGGCCTGATGTTTTGAAATCTCAACACCAAAAGCTTTACGCTCCTTTGAATATTTAAGCGAAAGTTCCAGTGCTCCCGATGCTATGCCAAGCGCCTGGGAAGCAATTCCAATTCTTCCGCCGTTCAGGGTATTCATGGCAAAAGTGAATCCAAATCCGTCATCCCCTATTCTGTTTGCCTTAGGAATTTTCACATCCTGAAACATTAATGAGTGAGTGTCACTTCCTCTGATTCCGAGCTTATCTTCTTTTTTCCCCACAGTAAACCCTTCCATTCCTTTTTCAACGATTAGTGCATTGATTCCCTTATGTTTTTTTTCAGCGTTTGTCTGAGCCATCACGATATAAGTAGATGCAGAATTCCCGTTTGTGATCCAGTTTTTTGTCCCGTTCAGCAAATAATGATCACCCATATCTTCTGCGGTTGTCCGCTGTGAAGTTGCATCTGAGCCCGCCTCAGGTTCTGACAAACAAAATGCTCCTATCTTATGTCCTGAAGCCAGAGGTTTCAGGTATTGCTCTTTTTGTTCTTCGTTTCCGTGCTTTTCAAGACCCCAACATACCAGCGAATTATTTACCGACATGCAGACAGAAGTAGAAGCATCTACTTTTGAAATCTCTTCCATTGCAAGTACATAGGAAACCGTGTCCATGCCACTGCCACCATACTTAGGATCAACCATCATTCCCATAAATCCCAACTCTCCGAGCATCTTTATTTGCTCTACGGGGAATTTTTGTTTGTCATCCCGCTCAATTACGCCCGGAAGAAGTTCTTTTTGGGCAAAATCACGTGCCGCTTCTTTTACCGCCAGTTGCTCTTCTGTAAAGTTGAAATTCATGATTTAGGTTTAGTTGTTTGAGACAAAACTGCAAAATTAAATCAATTGTTATGCTTGCCTGACTCCTGAGTTGAAGAAAGATGGAACATTATCGAAGTATTCAGGTCTAATAACAAATTATTGGATCAGTTTACCGAAAAATGCAGGGTCTTGCGGTTGTAAATATTTATTTTTGCATTCCGATAAAATTCTATTTTTTATTGGAATTGAAACAATCCTACAATGATATGAATCGTTGTATTAGACTTAACAAAACACTTAAAAATTTTTATGAAAAAAATTCAACAAAATTTATTACTTGTTCTCGCTCTGTTTTCGCTAACATTCCTTTTTAGCTGCGGAGATGACAATGAGGCTATTGCACCTATAGTAACTGACGAGTTTGATGCTCGTATTAACAATTTCGCCACTGATTCACTTACCGCTGAAGTTTTTGTTTCGGATGTAGATGATAATGTAATTGACGTATTGCTTTCATTCACTTCAACAGATGATATGAAGCGTGTTTACATCACAAGAAACATTCAGGGTCAGGGTGATGAAAAACTGGATGCAAGTGATGCATTTGGTGTGAATGATAAGGCAGATGGATCTATTGATCTTGACGCATCGCTGAAGAATGGTCTTGCTTTTTCTCTTGATTTCCCGGTTTCCGGACTTCCTGATGGTGACGGGACCGTGGTTTACAAATTCTGGACTACCACCGGAAAAGGTGATTTCAGAGATGCAACGAAAAGAAATGCAGAAGGACCGGCTACTTTGACCATTAATCTTGGCGGTACAAATCCTGCAGCGTCTGCTATTTCGCAGGAAGATGTGCAGCTATTTGCACCCCTTGCTGATGGTACCTCCGCATCCTTCTTATCTACAGCAGATGGTGAAACCTACACCTTTAATGACGGTGAACTGGCATCTCTTTGGGATTTCGGATACTTCTATAGTGTGCTTGGAGCTACCGTTGATGAGAAGCAGGCTTCATTTGCCTCTGTAAGTGCCTACGAGAATGCATTTGATAATGGCGCTGTAGTTGACATGCAAGCTCTTGCAATGGATGAAAACGGCGATATCGATTTGAATAATTTCTATTTCTCCGCAAGTACTGCAGATGATGCGACTTTCACTGCGGTTGCTACTTCGGGTGATCTTGATTTCATTCAAACTTCAACTTCAGAAGAGGTTAATAATCTGGCAATCGGAGATATCATTGCTTTTGTTGATCAGTATGGAAAGAAAGGGTTAATCAGGATTACTGATTTGCAGCCGGCAAACGGTCAATTCTACAATCAGGGTGCTTTCATCCAATTTGATGTAAAAATTCAACCTTAATTCAAGGTTTCCTTCTTAAAAATGCCCGCCGATGCGGGCATTTTTTTTGCTCTTTCAACTCTTTTCTGACAGAAATATCGGACTGATCCTTTCATTAATCGAAAAGAAATCAATCAGTGCACAATTAATCACAACCACTTCTTACCTCTCTCAATAACAGTGTTTAATTTGTCGTTCAATTAAAACGATGCTTAAACACCGGATCTTTTTTTCCTTTCTCGCCATCCTGCTGCTTTCCGTGAGCTGCAAAAAGGATAGCACAGTCTTGTCAGGGGAACCACCGGTACTTCAGGTTTCTGCAATAATTGTTAACGGGCCTATATTAAGCAACAACGGTCAGGTTACTGCTACTGATACAGTAGATTTCCTGATTGATGTTAATGCATCTGTGGGATTCAATTCTGTGCTAATTGGCGGGTCAGGTAATACCATCATTACAAAGGATGGGGCCGGAATAATTGATGGAACCCTGATTGTCGAAGACCTTCGGTATCGTGTTTATACAAAGACAGAAGATGAAGACGCCAGCGCTACATTCATTTTTGTGGCAGTTGATCAATCAGGAAAGGAGAGTGATTCTGTCCGATTCTCCTTCACTATTGTTCCATAAAAAAAGGAATTAAGAATAGCCTTTGAATAAATCTAATTCCTAATTCCTAATTCCTAATTCCTAATTCCTAATTCCTAATTCCTAATTCCTAATTCCTAATTAATTCAATCCCGGCTACCCAGGAACATCATCACATAATAGAGCAATGTTGCAAGTGCTCCAAGAGCAGCAATTAAATACGTAGAAGCTGCGGCATTCAGTGCGTCCTTAGCCATTGCATGTTCCTGAGGGTTTACAATGTTCCTGTCCGAGATCCATGCCAGTGCACGACGACTTGCATCATATTCAACCGGAAGGGTCACGAAAGCAAACAGGGTAAATACGGAGTAACATGCAATGATTACCAGAAGAGCTGTTTCCTGTGGAATTAATCCCTGAATGAAAAATGAGCCAAAAATCATCGCCATAAAAATGATGTTCATAATTCTTGCACTTACATTCTGTATGGGTACCATAGCAGATCTGAATTCCAGCCATCTGTAAGCTGCAGCATGCTGTACAGCATGCCCGCATTCGTGGGCAGCTACGGCCGCTGCTGCTGCTGACCGTCCATTGTAAACATCCGGGCTAAGATTCACTGTTTTATTGGCAGGATTGTAATGATCTGTCAACCTCCCTTCTACTGAAGTTACTGATACGTCATGAATTCCATTGTCTCTTAACATCAATTCTGCAATCTCACGGCCTGATAAACCAGATCCCAACTGCACCTGAGAATATTTTTTGAATTTCCCCTTTAATCTGGAACTAACAGCCCAGCTTAAAATCATAAATGATATAATTATTACGATAAGTCCCATTTTCTATCTCCTTTTTTTATCTTCTTTTTGTAACATTCCTAATGAATCAATAGTTTCTATACCTCTTTTGCGGTACGATTTCCACTCTCATTTTGTTGCTAATATCATCATCTTTTGTGAACTGAAATGCACGGTAGAAAAAGAAATTGAATCATGCCTGTTCATAGCTTCTGATCTCGCCAGTTTGATTCTGTTTTCTTCGAATCAAAAAAGAAATAACCAGGGCTATCGTTCCGAAAAATGCAATGGCAATAATCTGAGATGTGTGTAACAAGGTTGCAAGAAAAATACCCGTTTCCTGTTCCACGGAGTATAGGAGCAACATACCTGCAATCATCCCATGATACGTACCGAACCCGCTTTGTACCGGAAGCGAAATGGCAATGCCTCCTGTAATTAATAGCAATAATCCTGCACTGAAATCCAGATGTGACGTCTCCGGTAAGGAAAAGACGATCAGGTAGGACATGAGGTAATAAACCACCCATATCACAAGTGTTGAAACCAAAAAACCAATCGGCTTCTCAATATTTTTTAGTGATATAATACCGGCGACAAAGCCTTTCACCATTTCAGCAAAACGACCTTTCAGCTTATGTTGCTTTTTAATAAAGATAACCAACCCGATAAATCCCGATAATCCCACAACCACAAAAATGACAGGTACCCATGCAGGAACTTTTAAATCACTATAGGCGGATCCAAGGAATTTAAGGAGCAGATCTGATTCCAGAAGTAATCCGGCAGCCATCAAAATGAACAACATCAAAACGTCTGCTATCCGATCCACAACGACAGTGCCTAATGCAACAGGAACAGGAACACGATCATTCCTGTTTAACACCCCACATCTGGTGATTTCTCCTAATCTGGGAAGTGCCAGGTTTGCAAAGTATCCAATCAACACTGCAATGGTGGTACGAGATGTTTTCAAATCATATCCCAGTGGCTTTAACAGGATGTTCCACCGATAAGCTCTGGCCACATATGCAACCACGGACAGGAGGATGGAATATATCACCCAGGAATAATCAACTGTGGTTGCTTTTTCCCTGAAGCTTTCCCATTCAATGTTTCTAAAAACCAAAAACAAGAGAAAACATGCCAGTCCGACACTTATAATAACCTTGATGAAGGTGAGATACTTTTTTGACATCAATGAATTAAGAACTTAATCTGTTCTTTTCGTCGGGGAATATGACTACAGGATTGTGCGTTTTCGCCTCTTTTTGGTCGATTGAACAGTATGAGATGATAATGATGATGTCACCTACCTGTGCCTTTCTGGCAGCCGGACCATTCAGGCAAATTTGTCCTGAGCCTCTCAATCCTTTAATCACATAAGTTTCCAGACGTTCCCCATTGTTGATATTAACGATTTGGACTTTCTCGTTCTCAACAAGATTAGCTGCATCCATCAAATCTTCATCAATGGTTATTGAACCAACATAATGAAGTTCGGCTTCAGTAATCTTTACCCTGTGAATCTTCGATTTTAATACCTCAATTAGCATACCTTTTATTTCAGGCGCAAATATAGATTATCAATTAATCTAACGCTCTCTACATAACCAGCGAAACATACTGCCAGTTCACTTATTCCTTCTGTGCTGTTTACCCTGTTGAGAGATATTCCATCAACAAATTCCAAATATTCCAATTCTAATCCGGAGACGGAAGCATAGAATTTCAAAATATCATTCCTGATGCCTTCAAGGTTTGAATCATTTCTCAGCGATGGCTCAATCATGGAAAGTCCTTTAAAAATTTTTGCTGCAGTCTTCAATCCCTCCGTACTTAGTCTTTGGTTCCTTGAAGACATGGCAAGCCCTGATTCCTCTCTTACAGTCTTAACACCTACAATTTCAATATTGAAGCTGAGGTCCTGAGCCATTTTTTTAATAAGAAGGTATTGCTGTAAATCCTTTAATCCAAAGTAGGCTCTGGTTGGCTGTATCAAATGAAAGAACTTTGCAACAACAACACCAACACCTCCAAAGTGCCCCGGTCGGTATGCTCCTTCGAGGACTTTTTCCATATTACCAAAAGAGATATATGTGGTCGGAGTTGTCCCATAAAATTCTTCTTCCGTTGGATGAAACAGAAAATCAACTCCAAGCCTTTTGAGTTTGTCTCTATCCTGCTCAAAGGTTCTTGGGTAGTTTTTCAGGTCTTCGGTTTTATTAAATTGAAGTGGGTTTACGAAAACACTGACAACTGTTTTGTTATTTTCATTCAGGCTTCTTTTGACCAGCTCGAGGTGACCCTGATGCAGAGCCCCCATAGTCGGGACCAGTCCGATCTTTTGATCATTCCTGATCAGCTCAGAGCAAATCAAATACATGTCTTGCGGAGAAGATATTGCTCTCATAATAAGGCAGCTTCAGCTACTTAACTTGTTGATCACGTTGATTTTAAAGCAAAAATATGGTACTTTTGTCCTCCTTTTTGAAATCCCCGTCAGAAATAATTAAATCGTAAGAATATATGTCAAACATTAGAATCCTTTACGTGGCAAGTGAAATCAATCCATTTCTAAGAACAACAGAAGTGGCAGAATTTGTGAGAAGATTGCCGCAGGCGATGCAAGAAAGAGGAATGGAGATCAGGATTTTAGTTCCCAGATTCGGCCTTATTAATGAAAGAAAAAACAGACTCCATGAAGTTGTCAGACTTTCTGGTATAAATATCTCGGTTGGAGATGAAGAAAAGCCTCTGGTAATAAAGGTCGCATCAATTCCAAATGCGAAACTCCAGGTGTATTTCATTGACAATGAAGATTACTTCTACAGAAAATCCGTGTTCTTTGATAAGGAAGATAATTTCTTTGAAGACAATGATGAGAGAGCAATATTTTTCTGTAAAGGCGTTCTGGAAACAGTTAAGAAACTTGGATGGTCACCGGACATCATTCATTGCAATGACTGGATGACAAGTCTGATTCCTTTGTATACGAAAACAACGTACAAGAATGACCCTATCTTCAAAGATTCAAAAACAGTCTTCACCATTTACAATAACAAATTCACTCATAAATTCGGCGATGATCTGTTCGAAAAAGTGAAAATGCTGGATATAGATGATGAAATGCTTAACCCGTTGAAAACTGCGGATTATGAAGGGTTTCTTAAAATGGGGGTAGAATATGCAGATGCTGTTATAAATGGACATGAAGAATCTTCAGAAAGCTTTAATAAGCTGATTGCTGAATTTTCAAAAGAAAAAAGAACTGAAACCATTGAAAAAGACGAGAATTTTGAGGAATCCTATTATAATCTCTACAATGAACTTGTTGGGTAGTGTCAGGGATTTAAAGAGCTTTATAAAGCCGGGATTAATTGCATTAATCCCGGTTTTTTTAGGTTGTGATGCTGCAAATGATGCCGGCACTGAATTCAATCTTCAGACAAATATTGATGTTGCTTTAACTGAATTTGAGCTTGAGTCATCTAATCTTTTCATTGACAGCCTTAGAACTGATGGTGAATCAAAAGTTTTAACAGGCTCGTATAACGATCCGATAACCGGCCGATTAACCACAGAGGGGTACTTCCAGTTTAAATATTCGGGAGGCACACTTCCGGTTGAGCAAAATTCAGCTTCCGTTACTGACACACTGGATTTTGATTCTTTGTACATCATTCTTGAACCGACGGATTTAATCCCTTTTTCTCAATCCGGTTTACTCTCCTTTGATGTTGTGGAGCTAACAGATACATTATTGAACAGTATAGTTTACCTGGGTAATAAGCAGGAAGAATTTGACAGAACAATAGGATCCTTTGAGATGACAGTCAACATGGAGGATGATACTCTTTATCTGATAAAACTCAATGACAGCTACGGCTTGGAACTCTTTAATCTTGTAGTTAATGTAGCAAGATCTACTGAGGAAGCGATAGGGTCCTACAAATTCAAAGATTTGGGTCTTATTCCTACTTCTTCAAGTGAAGCAATGGCTCTGATCAATACAGGCAGTGTAAATAGTCAATTGAGGATGTACATGTCTGGTCTTGCTGATTCGGTATACACCGCTTTCTTTTCCATTGAAGGCGCTTCCTATACACACGTGGATCGAAGTGCATCTACTTACGGTGCTTTTCCTGAAAAACAGAATTTTGAGCTTACTGATGGCAGCAACAGGACTATAATGGATCCGCTTGCCGGTGTGACTACAATATTCAATATTGATGAGCTTCAAACCTTTTTCGACGACAACCCTAACATTTTGATTAATACCGCAATTCTTGATTTTTCAAACGAGAATACCCTCTCAAGAGACACTCTGGAAAATTTCCGTCTTTATTTTAGAAAACCAGATGGCGGCATCTTTTCACCGGCAATTGTTCAAAACCCTTTTTCTAACATTATTATGAGAGATGATGGATATCTCTCTGCTCAAAACAGTCCGGCGTTAGGTAATTATAACATCGAGAAGGTCAAATATTCAGTAAGTCCAACACTGTTCTTTCAGGCTTTATATAATAACTATCAAAGGCTTGTTGATTCAGAAATGCCAGGAGCACTTATTTACATTGACCCGTTTCAATCGGATACCATACAAATATCTGATCTGGTGCTTATAAATCAGATTGATGTAACTCTTCAACAGGCTGTTTTTAACAGTACTGGTATTAAATTGAAGATTTTCTATACAGAAGTGAATTAATTATTGATTACAAAATCATAAACCTCATGTGTGGAATTGTAGGCTATCTCGGAAATAAACCAGCTCATCAAATACTTGTTAAAGGACTGAAAAGACTTGAATACAGGGGTTATGACAGTGCCGGAATTGCGCTAATTGAAAATGGCCAGCTTGAAGTAAGAAAGAAACAGGGCAAGGTATCTGACCTGGAAAATGCTATTGGGAATGAAGAATTTCAAAGCTCAATCGGAATTGGGCATACCCGATGGGCTACTCACGGCGAACCGAATGATGTCAATGCTCATCCGCACGTGTCGAATGACGGATCCATTGCCATCATCCATAATGGCATCATTGAGAATTATGGGGTCCTTAAAGAAGATTTAATCCAAAAAGGCTATTCATTCAAAAGTGAAACAGATACTGAAGTATTTATTTCATTCATTGAGTACATCAGAAATAGCGAACAACTCACACTTGAAGAAGCAGTAAGAATAGCATTAACCAAAGTAGTCGGTGCATATGCAATTGCTATTGTTTCTGTTGATGAACCCAATAAGCTTATTGCCGCAAGAAAAGGAAGTCCCCTTGTTTTGGGACTGGGCAAAAATGAATTCTTTCTTGCCTCTGATGCATCACCTATTATTGAATACACGAATGAGGTGATTTATCTGAATGATGAAGAAATAGTGATCATAGAGGATGACAACTATAAAATCATCGATATTGGTGATGTGACTCAAACCCCGGAAATCCATACACTGGATATGGAACTGGAGGCATTGGAAAAAGGAGGCTATGAGCATTTTATGCTTAAGGAAATTTTTGAGCAACCAAACTCAATTGCAGACTGTATGAGAGGTCGTCTCAATGCCAGGACAGGCGAATTGGTTCTGGGAGGCATCAGAAACTACAAAAATGCGCTAGTCAATGCAGAGAAGATAACATTTATAGCATGTGGAACCTCATGGCATGCCGGCCTGGTTGCTGAGTACATATTTGAAGATCTGTGCAGAATTCCTGTTGAAGTTGAATATGCCTCCGAATTCCGATACAGAAATCCAATCATAAAAGAGGGCGATATTATAGTAGCAATTTCGCAATCAGGGGAAACAGCAGATACCCTGGCAGCTGTTGAACTTGCAAAAAGTAAAGGTGCCATTGTATTTGGCGTGGTAAATACTGTTGGGTCTTCCATTTCAAGAGTTTCTCATGAAGGTGCTTATCTTCATGCCGGTCCTGAAATAGGTGTCGCTTCAACAAAGGCATTCACCGCACAGCTTTCGGTCCTGACCATGATCGCGCTAAGGGTTGCTAACCTAAAGGGTACGATTACAGAAAGAAAATACAGAGAACTCTTAATTGAACTCTCGGGAATTCCCGAAAAAGTACGACTTGCGTTGCAACTCAATGATAAAATTGAAACAATCGCTGACCTTTTCAAGGATGCCAAAAATTTTCTTTACCTGGGGCGGGGGTACAATTTTCCGGTTGCCCTCGAAGGTGCGCTAAAGCTGAAAGAGATCTCCTATATTCATGCCGAAGGATATCCGGCTGCAGAAATGAAACATGGACCCATCGCACTCATTGATGAAAACATGCCTGTGGTTGTCATTGCTACCCGGGATAGCTCCTATGATAAAATAGTTTCAAACATTCAGGAAGTGAAAGCACGTAAAGGAGTAGTTATTGCAATCGTAACTGAGGGCGATGAATTGATTCCTGATATCGCAGACTTTACAATCGAGGTTCCCTCCACTCATGATGCCCTCATGCCGCTTGTTTCAGTGATTCCATTACAACTTCTGAGCTATCATATTGCTGTAATGAGAGGTGCCAATGTAGATCAGCCGAGAAACCTGGCAAAATCGGTCACTGTTGAATAACTTCATCTTATGAAAGAAATTGTCAATTCAGCTTTGGCTCCTGCACCAATTGGTCCGTATTCACAGGCTGTGAGATCAGGAAACACATTATACGTTTCCGGTCAAATTCCCTTTGATCAGTCAACCAACTCAATGGTTGACAATTCAATCGAATCTGAAACAGATCAGGTGATGAAAAATCTTGGCTACATCCTCAAAGAAGCTGGTCTTTCTTTCGATGATGTAGTGAAATGTTCCATTTTCGTCAAAGACATGGGTAATTTTTCAAGGGTAAATGAAGTTTACGGCAAGTACTTTCCCAAAAATCCTCCGGCGCGCGAAACAGTTGAGGTGAGCGAATTGCCAAAAGGAGTGAATGTGGAGATTTCTTGCATTGCTTCCTTCTGAGGAATAAATCCTTTTCCGATAAATTCTATATTCAGATTCGTATTTTTGCGCTCCAATCAAAAGCATAGATGGAGAACGTAAGAGTAAGATTTGCCCCAAGCCCAACAGGGGGATTGCATATTGGCGGGCTGAGAACAGCACTATTCAATTATCTCTTCGCCAAAAAACACAATGGTCGATTTATTCTTAGAATAGAAGATACAGATCAATCCAGATTTGTTGAAGGTGCTGAAGCATATATTCTTAAATCATTAGAGTGGTGTGGAATAATTCCTGATGAAAGTCCTGTTCACGGCGGCAGCTATTCTCCATACAGACAATCTGACCGAAAAGGTATTTACAAACAGTACGCAGAACAGCTAATATCTGAAGGTAAAGCCTATTATGCTTTTGATACTCCAGAGGAACTTGAGGAGATGCGGGAGCGACTGACTTCAGCCAGAGTTGTTAAGCCTCAGTATAATTCCATTACAAGAGATTCAATGAAGAATTCATTAACGCTCGGTAAAGACGAAACGGAAAAAAGACTAGCCTCAGGAGAAGCTTATGTTATTCGAATCAAGATTCCTAAAGATGAGAAAATCCGACTTAATGATCTGGTCAGAGGCTGGGTGAAAGTCAATTCGGATGAAATGGACGACAAAGTTTTGATGAAGTCAGACGGAATGCCTACCTATCATCTGGCAAACGTGGTAGATGATTATTTGATGAAAATTTCTCATGTCATCAGAGGTGAAGAATGGCTGCCTTCTGCACCACTTCATGTTCTCCTTTATGAGTTTCTTGGTTGGGAGGATTCCATGCCTCAATTTGCCCATCTCCCGCTAATTCTAAAACCCGATGGAAACGGGAAGCTTAGCAAAAGAGCAGCTGACAAAGCCGGCTTCCCTATTTTCCCGCTTAGCTGGACAGATCCGGAATCACAAGAAATTGCTAAAGGGTTTATGGAAACAGGATTTTTACCCGAAGCACTCATCAACTTTCTGGCCTTTCTGGGCTGGAATCCAGGGACAGAACAGGAAATATTCTCACATGATGACCTCATTGATACTTTTTCCATTGAACGAATCAATAAAGCCGGGACAAAATTTGATTTTGAAAAAGCTAAATGGTATAATCAACAATACATTAAGGCAAAGCCGTCATCAGAATTTGGTGAAGGGCTCCGGGCTGAACTCCTGGAAAAATATCAGATTGAATGTGATGAGGTGAAGGCCGAAAAAATCATTGATCTCCTAAAGGAACGAGTAACCTTTCAGCCAGACTTTATTGAGCAAAGTCTGATTCTGTTTCAAGACCCTCAATCATATGATGATTCTGTTATCAGAAAGAAATGGAATGAAGAAGCAGGAAATGCACTTAAGCTATTTGCCAACCATCTTGAAAGCCTTTCGTCAGGATCCGCAGAAGAATTCAAGAACCTCTTCTGGACGACTCTTGAATCTAACGGGTATAAACCAGGGCAATACATGCAAACACTTCGGCTTGCGCTCACAGGTCAGGGATCAGGCCCTGATTTAATGGAGATGATTCATATAATGGGTCCGAAAAAGTCAGCACAGCGAATTAATTATTCAATTGAAGTGTTAGAAAAGCAATAAAGATCTGTTGCCATGAGCAAGAAAAAAGAAAAAGCCAAAGTACATAAGGATCTGGATGGGTTCGAGTTAAAAGTAGATTCGTTTGGTGAGATACAATCCAATCTTCCGATTGATGAATTAAACAAGTTTCTCAACAAGAATGTAGAGGATAAGAAACTTAAGGATCGGGACGATTTAGATAAAGAAAAAGACTGACAATTTCACCTCCTGATGGTAGTTGTTTTAGTTATTTTCGCCTCCTAAATCGATGCATCCAGAATGAAGATAGGTGTTATAAAAGAGGGCAAAGTCCCTGTTGATAAAAGAGTCCCTCTGACTCCCGAACAGGCAAAATATATCTCTGATAATTTGAACGCAGATATTGTTGTACAATCAAGCGATGTACGATGTTTCCCGGACGATGACTATAGAGAATTGGGAATTGAAATCGTTGAATCTCTGGATGATTGTGATGTTATTCTCGGAGTGAAAGAAGTTCCAATTAAGAACCTTATACCTGCTAAAACGCACTTCTTCTTCTCTCACACCATTAAAAAACAGGAATATAACCGGGAACTTCTACTTGCAATTCTGGACAAGAACATCAAACTTATTGACTGGGAGACACTAACCAATGAAAATGGTAACAGAATCATTGCGTTTGGGAGATGGGCAGGAATCGTTGGTGCATACAATGGACTTTGGACTTACGGTCAGAGGTATAATTCTTTCAACCTTCGAAGAGCTCACGAATGTTTCGATCTTCAGGATCTAAAAACGGAGTTTAGTAAAATTAAATTACCCCCTTTGAAAATAGCGGTCACAGGAGGTGGCAGGGTTGCCAAAGGTGCCATTGAAGTACTTGAAGGTGCAGGAATAAGAAGAGTTACTGCACACGATTACATTCATGAGCGATTTGACTATCCTGTTTTTTCTGTCGCAAACTCAAGGGATTATAATGTACATGTTGATGGAAAAGAATTCCACAGAAATGAATTCTACGAACACCCGGAAAGATTCAAAGGTGACTTTCTTAAATACGCAAAAGTAACTGACCTTTTGATCGCATGTGCTTTTTGGAATCCCAAAGCCCCGGTGCTTTTTACACGTGAAGATATTTTGAGAGATGATTTTGACATTAAAGTGATTGCTGACATAACCTGTGACATAGAAGGGTCAATTCCATCAACCAAAAAACCAAGCACCATTGACAATCCCATCTACGACTTCAATCCCAGTGATGACGAGATCGATGAACCTCTTTCAGATGAAGGAAACATTACGGTTATGGCAGTAGATAATTTACCCTGTGAATTACCAAGAGATGCTTCTGAAAGCTTTGGGAAGCAACTTATTGAGAATGTATTGCCTCACCTGCTCGGAACGGATGACAAAAATATTATTAAGAACGCGACCATCACAGAAAACGGAAAGCTGACAGACAGATTCAGCTACCTGCAGGATTATGTGGATGGAATGTAGTGAATAATTTCTTATAACTAAAGTAGTTATTTATAATTTTAGTAAAAAAAATTATTTAGCTATGAAAAAAATTTTAACAATTTCCGTTTTAGTTTTTGGGTATTTTCACTCCCAAAGTCAAATTGATGATCCTGCCGATTTTCAAGTAACTGTTTATCATGACAAAGTTGTACTCTCATTTGTTGATAATTCCACAGGTGAGGAAGAATTCCAAATCAGAAACAGACCAAATATTTCTAGATTTCCATGGTCTTCTTTCAAGAACCTTAGCGCTCAAGCTGGCACCATATCCAATCACTTAACAATCAATCTAACTGAATTCAGAGATGCTGAAACTGCACTAAAACGATTCCGAATTAGAGCAGTTAAAAAGAATTTTCTGGGAATCGTATCACAATCTTCGAACTGGATATATAAAAATCCTGTCTTCATTATACCCAATATGCTAGTTGAAAATGTTTCGGCTAATTATTCGGAATGTGAGGTTGGGGTTTTCTATAGAGTAAAAAATACAGGAAATTATGCTTCCAAGGCTTGTCAGGGGGTTATAACTGTAGGATCTATGCAAAAGACCATTTCAATTCCAAGCCTGCAACCAGGGGAACTAAAATACATGAGTACCTCCATTGATCGTGATGGTTCATCTTTGTATAATGTCAATGCAGTAGTCACTGTGGATACATCCAATGATAATTACGAAACAACAAACAGCGATAATACAGCCAGTTCGTCAGGTATGACATTTTTTTCCTCTACTACTTGTGATCCGCAAAATCAGCAAATAGACCTGACTATTGCTTCACCTGCAATTGCATCACAAGGTGTCCAGTCAATTGATGAAAAGAGTAGCTTTTCAAGCTCATTTGTTGTTTACAATCTTAAACCAGATTTAGCACCTGCTTCAACTGTGAAAATTTATTGGAATACTTCGTCTTCTTTGAGCGGGGCTACATTGACTAAGACTGTCTCAATTCCGGCAATTAACGGAGGCAATATTTCTGGCAGCTCAAATTCTGGTAATGTTGGATTTACAGTTACTACATGACATTCCATCAGGTTCTGGCTTTGCACATTACTATTTAATTTTTGTTGCTGATGCAAATAATAGTATTACCGAAACCAATGAGTCTAATAATAAGGAAAGCTATCTATTTAAGATAGATGAAAAAAGTAGTGGTGGTCGACTTGAGGGTCCTTTGTTGAGAGATTCCGCATTAGATAATTCCTTCAGTATTTCAGAGTCTCAAGCTTATCCAAACCCCTCAACAGGTAGCACAATATTAAAGGTGACTAATCCCAGCGTTCCCAACAATTTTATAATTATTGACAGCAATGGAAATCTTATTCAACAAATTACTCTTCAAAGAGGAGAAGGTAATATTGAAATAAATGATTTAGCCTCAGGCACTTACTACGTCAAATCATTAGACAACAACAAAGTTATCCGGCTCTTTGTGAAGTAGAATAAGTATAAATAGAATGAGCCGCAAATTGCAGCTCATTCTATTAACCTAAACAAACTAATTCTTTAATCTACTAATCAATACCAATTTCAGTGAATGTCTCTTCTATTTCGGTTATCACTGAGGCCAATATCTCTTCCAGAATTTCTACAGAGCCATCAGCATATTCAACGTGAGCAACATCTTCTATAAACACAATGTCACCAGCTTTGTCAAAGCCAATAAACAGTGCTAAATCAAAAAATTCATTTGGATCATCTACATTAATATCAAATGTAAGATTCGCATTTCCTACAATTCTCAGGTTTCTGTAAGAAACTTCTCCTGATATGGAAACAGGCTCAAGTTTTTCGTCCGAATCAAATTCAACAGTAACATCAATCCCCAGCAGATTTTCACCTTCAAGAAGCAGGCTTGCATCCAGAGAAGTGGAAGAAGCATTGGTATTATTGAAGGAAACATCCAGCGCAAATGGCAATACCGCCAGGTAAATGTCTGCAAGCTCAGGATTTCCGTTTGAATCATAGTTTACAACGAAGCTTAAGTCGATAACAGGATCTCCTCCATCAATGGTCAAATTCGCTTCTATTGCAGTTGGAAGCTCTTCTCCATCGATTTCAACAACTTCAAATTTTTCCAGCCTGAAAACTCCATTGTTGGTAGTTGACTCTTCTACCGGGAATCTTATTTCTACAAAATCCACTTCTGCATGCTGAGGGACAAAGTCACCAATAGTTGGATCCCACTCATAAATATCTTTCTTTTCAGTGAAATCGACTGGCTCTTCACCCAACAATTGTGCTACGCCATTAGTGAAGTAATGTGCCAGTTTACTACTTTGCTGAGTAAAAAATTGCTTATTTGCATCTGTCTGATAGGGAGAAATCCTTCCAAACACTGTTGAATTATCCAGTAAATCAACCAAATCAAGTGCGCCTTCAACGCCTTCCGACTGAACCATCGTTACAACGTCATTGCCTAGGTTATCTGCAATTGCGTTAATCTGATCCTTTGCTTCATCTGCAGTCAGACCCCCATCTTTATTATCATCTTCCGAACAAGAGGCAAGAAAGATCAATGCCAGTATTGGCAAATAGTGTTTAATTTTCATTTTATCTGGTAGTTAATAGTAAGTACTTTAAATTCAATTTGTTATTCGAATAGTACCAAAAAAAATGTCAGACCCCCAAAGGAATCTGACATTTATTTTTTGTTGATTTTACTGCTTACCCGTTCATGCTAACAAGGAATTCGTCATTATTGACAGTCCCTTTCATTTTGCTAAGTAAAAATTCCATTGCTTCGTTACTGTTCATATCAGCCATGAATTTGCGAAGAATCCATACTCTGCTCAATTCTTCTTTGTCCATGAGCAGGTCTTCACGTCTTGTACCAGAAGCCGGAACATCAATTGCAGGGTAAACGCGTTTGTTGGAAAGTTTCCTGTCCAGTTGAAGTTCCATGTTACCCGTTCCTTTGAATTCTTCAAAGATCACTTCATCCATTTTCGATCCGGTCTCAATAAGAGCTGTTGCGATAATGGTAAGTGAGCCCCCGTTTTCTACATTTCTTGCAGCACCAAAAAATCTTTTTGGTTTATGCAGTGCATTGGCGTCCACACCCCCCGAAAGTATTTTTCCGGAAGAAGGAACGACCGTATTGTGTGCCCTCGCGAGTCTTGTGATTGAATCAAGTAATATCACGACATCATGCCCGCACTCAACCATTCGCTTCGCTTTCTCAAGAACAATGTTAGCAACCTTCACGTGCTTTTCTGCCTGCTCATCAAAAGTTGAAGCAACTACTTCAGCCTTTACAGAACGAGCCATATCGGTTACCTCCTCTGGTCGTTCATCAATGAGAAGAATCATGAGGTAACATTCCGGATGGTTTTCTGCGATTGCGTTTGCAACGTTCTTCAAAAGAACTGTTTTACCTGTCTTCGGCTGAGCGACGATCATTCCTCTTTGTCCTTTTCCGATCGGAGCGAACATGTCAAGGATTCTTGTTGAATAATTATCAGGCTTGGTGCTTAGTTTTAGCTTTTCTTCCGGAAATAATGGCGTCAGGTATTCAAAAGCCACACGATCACGTATTTCTTCAGTAGTCTTTCCATTCACCCACTCAACCTTCAACAGCGCGAAGTACTTTTCCCCGTCTTTTGGAGGCCTGATTTGTCCCTTTACCGTATCACCCGTTCTAAGACCAAACAATTTGATTTGTGATGGAGACACATAAATATCATCAGGGCTGGCCAGGTAATGGTAATCACTGGATCGAAGGAATCCATAACCGTCCTGCATGATCTCCAGTACACCTTCATTCTCAATGATCCCGTCGAACTCTTTTATTTCTTCGTTATACCGTTCCTTCTTTCTTCTTTTTTCCTGTCGCTCTGCTTCTCTCTCCTGTCTTGCGGCATCTCGTTCAGCCTTATCAGACTGATCTTCATTCTTTTCTCCCTCTCCTTCTTTCCTTTCCGGTTTCTCTTTTTCTGATTTTCGTTCAGATTTTTCCTCCTTCTTCCTTTCAGGTTTTCTCTCAGATTTCTCGTCTCTCTTCCTTTCAGGTTTTCTTTCAGATTTTTCTTCCTGATTTCTTTCAGGCGATTTTTCCTTTTCCGGTTCACTCTCTGATGAACCCTTCCCTTCTTTAATTTTCTTTATTTCACCATCTGGCATGGTGGCCTGCTGATCAAGGATTTTGTAGATCAAATCCTGTTTTGCAGTTTTCTTTGCGTTTTTAATTCCTAATTGCTCCGCTATCTCTCGCAGTTCTGACAATAGCATTACACTCAGATCATCTAGTGTGTACATACGTGAATAAAAGTGTGTTTAAAATTCTTTTTGAAGTAAAATATTGATTCGATATAAGCTTTTAAAGCTGGAATTCCCGGATGGGTCTTCCTGGATTGCTTCGCAAGTATAGACCATTGACCAATATTTAACAAATACCACCAATTTTTTTAATATTCATGGTTTCAATCACCTATCATCACGAAAATCTCTTTTCTTTGCGTTTTGAAAAAATTATTGCCGAATGCTGCAGGTCTCTACCATAGAAAATGATTTTAAAAGATGTGAAGCTGGTCTTCTGAAAAGAGGGATTAAAGACGCTTCCGGCGTACTAAACGCTATTCTTTCGAAAGATGCGTCGAGAAAATCTATTCAACAGGAACTCGATGGTATCCTCCAAAAGTCCAATCAACTTGCGAAGGAGATCGGACAGCTTTTTAAGGAAGGAAAAAAAGAGCAGGCGGAAGAGTTAAAAAAGGAAGCAGGAAATCTTAGGCAAAAAAGTAAAGAACTGACTGAATCTCTAAATCTCATCGGGCAGGAATTAACCAGCCATCTTTATAATGTTCCCAATATTCCACACGAAAGTGTCCCGGCAGGAAATTCTGAAGATGACAATGAAGTGGTTAAGCTCAACGATAAGGATTTGCCCAGGCCTGGGCATAATAAAAAACCACACTGGGAACTAATAGAGGAATATGATCTTGTGGATTTCGATCTGGGAAATAAAGTCACCGGAGCAGGTTTTCCATTTTACAAAGGTCAGGGTGCACGTCTAGTCAGGGGAATGGTCAACTATTTTCTTGATGTGGCAACAGTGGCAGGTTATCACGAAATTCAACCACCAATCGTCATCAATGAAGCTTCAGGATATGCGACAGGACAACTACCTGACAAAGAGGGTCAAATGTATCATGTAGAAGCCAACAACCTGTACCTGATTCCTACTGCTGAGGTTCCAATAACCAATATGTATCGGGACTCAATTATTCCGGAAATAGAACTCCCAATCAAGAATACCGCATATTCTCCCTGCTTTCGAAGAGAAGCCGGATCATGGGGATCTCATGTCAGAGGGTTAAACAGACTTCATCAGTTTGATAAAGTAGAAATTGTTCAGGTTGTCAGTCCTGATAATTCCTATCAGGTGTTGGATGAAATGGTCTCACATGTTGAAACCTTAATACAATCTTTGAATTTACCATACCGAATATTGAGGCTTTGTGCAGGTGATCTGGGATTCACCTCAGCACTCACCTATGATTTTGAAGTGTTTTCCGCAGCACAGGAAAAATGGCTGGAAGTGAGTTCCGTATCAAATTTTGAGACCTACCAGGCCAATCGACTAAAACTGCGTGTAAAGGATAATGAAGGAAAAAAAGAGCTGGCACATACATTGAACGGAAGTGCACTTGCTCTGCCAAGAATCATTGCAGCCTTGCTGGAAAATAATCAGTTTGAAGATCACATTAAATTACCTGAAGTACTTCATTCTTATCTGGGGTTCGATACTATTCGAAAGCAGGGTGCCATTGGTGTAAATCTCCATTCGTCATAACCGACAGATAAAGTCATTTGTCTAAATTCATAGCTCGTAAAAAATTATGGCTATGAAAAAATTAACCTACATTCTTGTTTTAGCTATACTTTGGAGTTGCCAGACCAGCCCCGAGGGACCTGTAGCTAATCTCACCTATCCGGAAACCAAAAAAGTCGACACTGTCGATGTTTATTTTAATACTGAAGTACCAGACCCTTATCGATGGCTTGAGGACGATCGATCCGAAGAAACAGCGGATTGGGTTGCTTCTCAAAACAAAGTAACCTTCGCTTATCTGGAAAATATTTCATACCGTGATAAACTAAAGGAGCGACTTAAAGAATTACTTGATTATGAACGAGTCAATGCCCCAACCAGAAATGGTGACTATGATTACTACTACAAGAATGATGGATTACAAAATCAAAGTGTTTTCTATCGCAGGAAAGAAGGCGGCTCAGAAGAAGTCTTCCTGGATCCCAACAAGTTTTCTGATGACGGCACCATTTCTCTGACTACCACCAGTTTTACAGATGATGGATCTCTTTGTGGTTATATGATCTCAATTGGAGGATCGGATTGGCGCAAGGCAATGGTGATGAATACTGAAACAATGGAAATTGTAGAAGACACACTCGACAACATAAAATTCAGCGGACTCAGCTGGAAAGGAAATGAGGGCTTCTATTATAGCAGCTATGACAAACCAAAAGAAGGGAGTGAACTGTCTGCTAAGACACAGTATCATAAATTATATTATCACAAACTTGGAACCTCACAGAGTAGCGATCAATTGGTGTTTGGTGGTGAAAAGCAGCCATACAGATACATATTCGGTTATGTCACCGAGGATAACAGGTACCTGATTATTAGTGCTGCATCCAGCACAAGTGGAAATGTCTTATTCATTCAGGATCTGAAAAATGGTGGATCAATTATTCCGGTTGACGAAAATATGGAGACTGATGAATTTGTTCTTCATACTGAAGGAGATCGCATATTGATTCAGACAAATGACAATGCACCCAACCAGCGAGTGGTTGAAACTACGATTACTAATCCCACAACAACAACCTGGAAAGACCTGATCCCTGAAACTGAAAATGTTTTGGGAGCAAGCACAGGAGGCGGGTTCATCTTTGCTAATTATCTGGTCGATGCAAAAACTGAGATAAAACAGTTTGACCTGAGTGGTGAACTGGTAAGAAATGTCGAATTACCGGCTATTGGATCTGTCTTCGGGTTCGGCAGCAGAATGACTGAAGATTTCATTTATTACACCTTCACCTCATTTACCTATCCTTCCTCAACCTATAAGTTTGACATACCGTCAGGCAGGTCTGAACTATACATTCAACCGGACATAGACTTCAATCCGGATGAATATGAAACAAAGCAAATTTTTTACACGAGCAAAGACGGGACAGAAGTACCGATGTTTATCGTGCACAAAAAAGGCATTGAGTTAGATGGCAAGAATCCAACCTACCTCTATGCCTATGGTGGATTTAACATCAGTCTTAAACCTTCGTTCAGCACCCAACGAATTGTGTGGCTGGAGAATGGCGGAATCTATGCTCAGCCAAACATTCGTGGAGGTGGAGAGTATGGAGAAAAATGGCATAAGGCCGGCACCAAAATGCAGAAACAAAACGTGTTCGATGATTTCATTGCCGCGGGAGAATGGCTGATCGAAAATAAGTACACATCAAGTGATTATCTGGCAATTGCCGGAGGATCAAACGGAGGACTTCTTGTAGGTGCTACCATGACACAACGCCCCGATCTGGCGAAAGTTGCCTTCCCTGCTGTTGGCGTAATGGATATGTTAAGATATCACAAGTTTACAGCAGGTGCCGGGTGGGCCTCAGATTATGGCACTTCCGAAGATTCGGATGAAATGTTCCAATACCTTAGAGAGTACTCACCTGTTCATGCTTTGAAACCCGGAGTTGCTTATCCTGCAACCATGGTAACAACTGCAGATCATGATGACCGTGTGGTCCCCGCTCACTCGTTCAAGTTTGCTGCAACTCTTCAGGAGCATCACACTGGTGACAATCCTGTTCTGATAAGAATTGAAACGGATGCTGGTCATGGTGCCGGCACCCCTATTTCGAAGCAAATCGAGCAGGCTGCTGACAGGTACTCATTTGCCTGGTACAACATGGGGGTTATCCCTGAGTTGGCAAAAGATGACATGTAGAGATAACAACTAAACTAAAAAACCCTGTATGACCCGGTAGTCACCGAAATTCATGCAGGGTTTACTTTTGCGAAAATGATTACACTTAGAAAAGGAGAAAAGAAAGACCTTCCGGAAGTATTGAATCTTGTGAGAGAACTCGCAGTATATGAAAATGCAGGTGATCAGGTTTCGAATACCGTTCCCTTAATGGAAGCAGACGGCTTTGGGGACCACCCGATCTATGGCTTAATCGTTGCTGAAGACGAATCCGGAATTATTGGTTCATCCATCTATTATTATCGCTACTCCACATGGAAAGGCAAGCGTTTATACCTCGAAGATTTGATTGTGACCGAAAGCAAAAGAGGTGCGGGAGCAGGTAAATTACTTTTTGAGGAAACTATGAAAATCGGAAGGGAAACTCAATGCACCGGCATGATGTGGCAGGTCCTTGACTGGAATGAACCCGCTATCAATTTTTATAAAAAGTATTCAGCAAATTTTGATGAAGGTTGGGTGAATTGCAACATTGATTTTTAACCCAAACTATGGTGTAAATTCACCTCCATGAATGCAAAAAAGGACAGGAAGCTCAGAATTCTGTTTGTTTCCAAATGGGGTGAAATACTCGACATAGCTCATACATGTCTGACTGAGGGGAATGATGTGAAATTTTTCATAGAGTATCGGCCCTGCAAAGAAATTGGCGATGGCCTGGTTCCAAAGGTCCGAAAATGGGAAAAACATCAGGAATGGGCTGACCTGATCATCTTTGACTACACCGGATATGGTAAAATCGCAAGTGAATTGCGAGAAGCCGGCAAGCTTGTTATCGGAGGCACGGAGTATTCTGACCGGCTCGAATTCGATCGAACCTTTGGTCAGGATGAGTTAAAAAAACACAAAGTGAAAACACTCAGTTACCGTGAGTTCACAACCTTTCAGTCCGCCATAGATTTTGTTGAGAAAAATCCCAACAGGTATGTGCTCAAACCATCCGGAGAGGTTCAGGATTACAAGCAATTGCTTTTTGTCGGAAAGGAAGATGATGGAAGTGACATCATAAGAATGCTCAAAGCCTATGAAAAAACATGGGGTGCGGAAATCGCTCATTTTCAGCTTCAACGGAAGGTCTCCGGCGTGGAAATTTCTGTAGCCGCATTTTTCAATGGAGAAGAATTTCTCAGGCCCATAAACATCACCTTCGAACATAAGAAACTATTCCCAAAAGAACTAGGTGTTTCTACCGGAGAAATGGGCACCAGCATGTTTTGGACTGACGATAATCCTGTCTTCGATGCTACATTAAAAAAGATGGAAAAAACACTGGCGAAAGAAAAATATTTCGGTCATATTGACATCAACTCTATTGTAAACGGAAACGGAATTTATCCGCTTGAATTTACCTCAAGGTTTGGTTTCCCTCAAATTTTTATTCAAAAAGCCGGAATTCTCGAGCCCGTGGGAAAGATGCTTTTCAAAATAGCAAGCGGGGAACGTTTTAAGATTTCCGTCAGAAAAGGTTTTCAGGTTGGGGCCTGTGTGGTTGTTCCTCCTTTTCCTTATGATGACAAAAAAACGTTTAATACTTTTTCAAAGGATGCAGTTGTGGTTGTTAAAAAGCATATGAAAGAAGGAGTTCATCTGATGCACCTGAAAAAAGTGAATGATGAATTACTTATAACAGGAAATTCCGGAATGCCTTTGGTCGTCTCGGGAACTGGAACGACCATGCGAGAGGCCCAACGCGTGATGTACAGCAGGATTAACAATATTATTATCAATAATGCGTACTACAGAACTGACATTGGAGATCGATGGGCAGAAGATCATGATAAATTATGGGCCTGGAACCTGCTATAGTGCTGCCTGTATTTACCGAAATAACGGATCGTCCCCACAGGTTCTTTGATATACTCCCGGAAAACTGGAAAGAAGACCTTGTGCCTGTCTGGCCAGAGTATCAATCGACATCAGGAATTTACGCCCTTGTACAACACAATAGGATTATCGGAGGCGGGATTGTGTTTAGAAAAGCACCTCCTGATGTAAAACCTTATGAAGCCCTGGCAAATCAACTGTTTGATTATGGTCTGCTCTATTTTGGTTTCCTCTGGATTGTGCCCGATCAGCGCGGCAGAAATTATGGAAGTCTCTGGATTAAAGAGTTAAAAAAAAAGCTCAAAGGACAGGCTTTCTGGCTTGCCGTTGAGGAATTGGGACTTGTTAGATTTTATGAAAAGAATTCTTTCAGGGCTTACAGGGAAGTCCTGGTCGAAGACAGGAAAGAATGGTTGATGATCCCGGTTGAATCAGATCTCCTCTAATACCGTCCTGAAAGCAGCCATCTTTGTACCATATCGGATAATTGATGCTTTTTGAAGTTTGGGAGCTACTGTATCCAGGTAAGTTTCCAGTTGATCTAAGGAATCAGCCATGTATTGAATGGCATAGGTTTTCCCTGTTTCATCCTGAGCTTCTGAAAGCATTTTCATTATCCTGTGTTCGGTAAAAAAACCCGTCTCCATCACTTCGGGTATGTGTGTTTCTTTCATCCAGTCAATCCAGTCCTGTTCTACATCAGAATCGATATTGACTGTAACATTGTATAAAATCATCTGTAATTAAGCTTCAGTTGGTAAAAAGGTATTAACGAAAAAATAATAGATTTATGCTGAAAACAATTCCCCGTCCGGACAGTTACACTCTCTAATAATGAGTATTTATTCAATCAAAGATCTGGAACATTTGTCCGGAATCAAAGCCCATACGATAAGGATTTGGGAGCAAAGGCATAATCTGTTTTCTCCACAAAGGACAGATACAAACATCCGTTTCTATGATGATAATGATCTAAAACTCCTCTTAAACATTTCTCTCCTCAAAAACCACGGAATAAAAATTAGCAGAATTGTCAATATGACATCTGTGGAAATCCAACAGGAAGTGTTAAGGTTTGGCGATACTGAGCACAGTAACGCAGATCAAATCAGCGCATTAACGGTTGCAATGCTTGAAATGAATGAAGAGATGTTTAACGCTGTTCTTACTGCTAATCAGGATAGAATGGGGTTTGAAAAAACCATGATTGAAATCATTTATCCCTTTTTTAAAAAAATTGGCATCCTGTGGATAGCAAGCTCAATCAATCCTGCACAAGAACATTTTATCTCTCACCTTGTCAGGCAAAAATTAATTCTTGAAACTGCCAAAGCAAATTCGCCAGACAAGTCGGAATCTATCATGCTTTTCCTTCCTGAAGGAGAATTACACGAAATAAGTCTTCTGTTTGCAAACTGCCTCCTAAAACAAAGGGGTTACAAAACCTTCTACCTTGGTCAATCAGTCCCGCTTAAAGATCTGGAGGAAGCATTTCACATTGTTGAACCGAACCTGCTTTTTACTGTACTTACTTCAAAACCAGCATCTAATAAGGTTCAGGCATTCATTGATCAACTAGGAAAGAAGTTCAAAAAACCAAAAGTTCTGGTAACCGGAAACCAGGCAGTCACTCAGAAATTATCCACTCCATCCAACGTTCACATCCTTCACGATTTCCAACAATTATTTCATTTACTGGCTGATTTGAGCCATTCCGAAGTTTCCAAATAAATTCAGACAGATGTGTTGAATAAGGTGAATTTTTAACAAATTATTTATTTTGTTTAATCTTTTTATTTTTTTGTTAAACAAAAGTGTTTTACTTTCGTTTAACCTTTTAGCTAAAAAATTAAACAAAAATAAGATGACAGCTTTTGAATTTGGATACCGTATTGAATCGTTAACAGGCGCACTAAAACCTTATGCGCTTAAGCTCACGAAGGATAACGAAGATGCAAATGATCTTCTTCAGGAAACTGTTTTTAAGGCTTATTCAAACAGAACAAAGTTTGAGGAAGGCACAAATCTTAAAGCATGGATGTATACCATTATGAGAAATACATTCATAACCAATTATCAGAGAATGGTAAGAAGAAACACCTTCATTGATACCACTGAAAACAACCATTTCATTAATTCAGGTAGTACCTGCATTGAAAATAAAGCGTCAGGCTCCTTTGTCTTAAACGATGTAAATACAGCTGTAGACAGATTGAAGGATATTTATAAAACGCCATTCAATCTATATTTTGAAGGATTTAAATACCACGAAATAGCAGAGCGATTAAGCATACCTATTGGAACTGTCAAGAACAGAATCCATATTGCAAGAAAAGAACTGAAAGATGTTCTGAAAGTCTATGCCAACTAAAAGAACCCATAGTAGAGTTGTTGTAATAGGGGCCGGGTTTTCCGGCCTTTCTTGTGCCTGTCATCTTGCAAAACTTGGCTACACAGTTACATTACTCGAAAAAAATGAAGGCCCCGGAGGAAGAGCTCGTGCTTATTCAGAAAAGGGATTCACGTGGGACATGGGGCCATCCTGGTACTGGATGCCTGATGTTTTCGAAAAATTCTTCGGTGAGTTTGGAAGGAAAGTATCTGATTACTATGATCTGGAACGGCTTGATCCTTCTTACAGGGTCAAATTCAAAAATGACCTCTGGGACATACCGACTTCAATGGATGAAATTGAGGCCCTCTTTGAGAAAACAGAAACAGGCAGTAGTAAAAAACTCAGATCATTTTTGAAACAGGCACAATTCAAGTATGAAGTTGGCGTCAAAAAACTGGTTTATAAGCCAGGCAGATCATTAACAGAGTTCATTGATCTCAGGCTCCTGCTCGGATTACTCCGAATGGATGTGTTCACTTCTATTGCAAAACACGTTCGAAAACACTTCAAAGATGAAAGACTGATCCAGTTGATGGAATTTCCCATTCTTTTTCTTGGTGCAACAGCAACGAGCACTCCCGCTCTCTATACATTAATGAATTACTCTGATATCGTTCTTGGAACATGGTATCCAAAAGGAGGAATGTATTCGGTTGTAAAAGGGATGGTTTCACTGGCAAAAGAACTTGGAGTGGAAATCCACTACAATCAGGCAGTTAAATCTTTCAACTATGAAAATAACGTCATTAGAACTGTAAATACACCAGAAAGGCAATTTGAAGCAGATGTCGTAGTGGCAGGGGCAGATTATCGGTTTGTCGATCAGGAAGTACTCGCTCCCGAATTCAGAAATTACTCTGAAAGATATTGGGACTCACGAACTCTTGCTCCTTCTTCATTACTATTCTATCTGGGTATTGATAAAAAACTCCCGAATCTTGAACATCACACCCTCTTCTTTGATGAAGATTTTGAATTGCATGCACACGAAATCTATGAAGATCCGAAGTGGCCGTCAAAGCCCTTACTCTATGTATCAGCAACCTCAAAAACAGACTCTAATGTTGCCCCTGAAGGGAAAGAAAATCTGGTGGTCCTGATCCCCGTAGCTCCCGGCATTGAAGACACTGATGAAATCAGAGAAAAATATTTTCAGCTAATCATGGACAGGCTGGAGGAATTCACTGGTGAACGTATTCGTGACAGCATTCTGGTAAAGAAAAGCTATGCTCACAGAGACTTCATTTCTGACTACAATTCATTCAAAGGAAATGCATACGGACTGGCAAATACACTGAGGCAAACAGCGATTTTAAAACCTTCATTGAAGAATAAGAAATTGAAAAACCTGTACCATACGGGTCAACTGACTGTGCCCGGACCGGGAGTGCCTCCATCGCTGATATCCGGTGAAGTGGTAGCTAAAGAAGTCGCCAAAGATTTCTCTAATTTTGAAACGGAATGAAAGACCTTTTTTCCCAAACTGCCCTTGATTGCAGTGAGCTTATTACCAAAGCTTACAGTACCTCTTTTTCACTCGGCATAAGGACTCTCAATAAGAAATATCATCAACCTGTCTATGCCATTTATGGCTTTGTCCGGTATGCGGATGAAATTGTTGACACGTTCCATGATCATGATAAAACTGAACTTCTGGAAAGATTTAAGAAAGACACTTTTCAGGCAATTGAAGAAAAGATTAGTCTGAATCCTGTTCTGCATTCATTTCAACTGGCAGTAAATCAATACAACATTGATCATGATCTGATCCACGCTTTCCTCTATAGTATGGAAATGGATCTTGGTAAAAAGGCGTACGAGGATAAAGACTACAAAACATATATTTATGGCAGTGCTGAAGTTGTGGGACTGATGTGCCTGAAAGTTTTTTGTGAGGGAGATGAGGAGGAATACCAGAAACTTCTTATCCCGGCGAAGCATCTGGGCTCAGCCTTTCAAAAAGTCAACTTCCTCCGGGACATTAAAAGTGATTTTGATGAACGAGGCAGAGTCTACTTTCCAGGTGTCAATTTTAATAAATTCTCAGAAGCTGATAAAAAAATAATTGAGGATGACATTAAGGCAGATTTCAAGGCATCACTTGTGGGCATCAAGAATTTACCTAAGGGAGCAAGAGCCGGCGTTTACCTGGCGTACATCTATTACACGGCACTGTTCAGAAAAATAACCAGGTTGTCGCATGTCAAAATAAAAACCGAGCGTATAAGAGTTCCTGATTTTAGAAAAATTCTGTTACTTATTCGATGCTACTTCCTTAACAAACTTAACCTGATTGTTTAGATGGAATGGTTGTATTTCATATTACTCGGCGGATCAGTACTATTCCCTCTTGTCTGGTCTTTCGAGAATAGAGTCACCTACTACAAGAAATGGAAAAGTCTGTTCCCTGCCATAATCCTCACCGGGATTTTTTTTCTTATATGGGATGAAATTTTTACTCAAAACGGTTACTGGGGATTCAATGAGAAATACATAACAGGAATAAAAATCGGGAGTCTGCCGCTTGAGGAAATTCTGTTCTTCATTATCATTCCTTTCAGTTGTGTTTTTATTTATGAATGTGTCGGATATTTCCTTCCAGGAAACCAACGCTACAAATATTCAGATAAGGCTGCTCTGATTTTAGGAGTTGTATTGATTATCATCTCATTATTCAATTTTTCAAAAGCTTATACATTTTGGAACTTCCTCTTCACAGGTATTCTCCTCGTTTACATTGGAATCAGAAACCCTGACTGGCTCTCTAAATTTTGGATTGCTTACCTGTATCATCTGATTCCTTTTTTCCTGGTTAATGGGGTATTGACTGGTTCATTCATAGATGAACAGGTAGTCTGGTATAACAATGAAGAGAATTTTGGTGTTAGAGTATTTACGGTTCCAATTGAAGACAGCATGTATTCTCTTTTGCTCCTCCTTATGAATATAAATTACTACGAATTCTTTAAAAACAAACTTTCAAAATGACAATCGCTATCAATATTGCAATAGTTATTGGCACATTCTTCTTTATGGAAGGAGTGGCGTGGTTTTCGCACAAGTACATTATGCATGGATTCCTTTGGAGCTGGCACCGATCCCATCATAAAGTACATCCTCATGCACTTGAAATGAATGACCTGTTTGCCGTAGTGTTCAGTATTCCGTCTATACTATGCATCTATTTTGGCTACAGTAATCCGAACCTGAATTGGTTGCTGTTCATCGGGATAGGCATCTTCTGCTACGGACTTTTCTACGTCATCTTTCATGACATCATCGTTCACAGAAGAATTAAAATTCCTTTTAAGGCAAAGAGTAAATACATGAAACGAATCATCAAAGCACATTACGCGCATCACGAAAAACACACGAAAGAAGATGGTGAATCATTTGGATTTCTCTATGCCTCCAAAAAATATGAAGCGTAGGTAAACCCGTTTATCATAAATTTTGAAATGAATTCAAGTTTTAAATTTAAAAAAGTGTAATTTCGAAATTCATTAAGACCTGGCTTGTTATTTAAGATTAACCGTAAAATCAAAAACATGGCAGACCAGAAAAAAGAAGAAGAGTGGGGCCCTATAGAAGGATTTTCTAACTACGAAATATCCAACCGGGGGAAAATCAGAAGTAAAACAAGAAAAGTTTGGCACAAAGGGAGTAAAACCCACATGAAGCTCCGTGGAAAACTCATGCGCCAAAGATGGAATAAGATTTGTAAATGTTATTTCCTTGATCTGATTGATGACAATAAGAAAAGGAGAACTGTTTATCCACACAAGGAGACCGCCAAGTCGTTCGTTCCGACAAAGGATAAGGATAAGACAATGATTGTTCATAAAGACAACAATCCACGGAATAACTATTTCGAAAACCTTCAATGGATGACAAAGTCAGAACATATGAAGTGGCAGTTCGAAGTAGGTAACAAGAACAATTTCAAAGTTTGGAAAACACGGAAGAAACGGTATTCAAACGGGTTCAAGCCTGGTACTGTTTTACCCGGGCGACCAAGAAAGAAACCTGTTGCGAGCAAGTAACAGAAAGAGTGAGATTTAAGCATTAAAAAAGGGGCAAAAAGCCCCTTTTTTTTATGCTTCAAATTTTTCCTTATTCAGCCGCTGGTTCAACATGGACAAATGATCTGTTCTTGTAACCCTTCTGAAATTTAACAACACCATCTGTCAATGCGAATATGGTATGATCCTTTCCAAGACCAACGTTGGTTCCCGGATGATGTTTGGTACCTCTCTGGCGAACAATGATATTACCAGCTATAACTTTTTGACCTCCGTAAATTTTTACGCCAAGTCGTTTACTTTCTGATTCTCTACCGTTATTTGAACTACCGGCTCCTTTTTTGTGTGCCATGAGGTTTTATCCTTTTATATCTTCGATTAATATTTTAGAAAATTGCTGCCTGTGGCCATTCTTGACCTTGTAGCCTTTTCTTCTTTTTTTCTTAAAGACAACCACTTTGTCATCTTTTACATGCTCAAGAATCTTTCCTGAAACCTTAGCTCCTTTTACAGTGGGGTCACCCACCTTCACTTTCCCGGCATCATCGACAAGCAATACCTTATCAAAATCAACTTTTGACCCCTCCTTACCATCCTGTAAGGGGGTATAGAGAAACTTGTCTTTCTCTGCTTTATACTGCTTTCCTGCAATGTCTACTATAACGTACATTTTATCTTCTTTTGAAAAAAGGAGTGCAAAGATATGATTTAGTATTTAATATTCAAACAAGTCTCTGTGATATTCACAAGAAGAAAAAAAAATGATTTTTTTTTGACCTGTTAAAACCCCGATTAAAGGCATTTTTCATGCAAGCAATCATTACAAATTTGATTCATAAATCCTTTAATAGCAACCATTTATGAGTCAATTTTAGCATCTGATAAATAGAGCTTCCGACCCGTAATAACCGCTTGGATTTTCGGCCTGTTTTTAACAGATTTGTAGACAAGCTCAGAAAAAATAAACCACTTTCCGGGGCTTTATCCCTTAACGGTAAAAAGTTTTAAAAAACGCGCACAAGAAATGTGAGCGTAAGGGGTATTTTGTTGTTTATAAAGAAGAAAAAGTTAGCAATGAGCGAAGCACAGATACAACTTGAAGAGCCAATTTTAAAAGAGAACAAAGATCGATTCGTCTTGTTCCCGATTCAACATGATGATATCTGGAAATTTTACAAAAAAGCAGAAGCAAGTTTCTGGACAGCAGAAGAAATCGATCTGAGCCAGGATCTTAAAGACTGGTCTCAAACCATGACGGATGATGAAAAGCATTTCATCAAACATGTACTTGCTTTTTTTGCAGCCAGTGATGGAATTGTAAATGAAAATTTGGCAGAAAATTTTGTTGCAGAAGTTCAATACACAGAAGCCAAATTTTTCTATGGATTTCAGATAGCCATGGAAAACATCCATTCTGAAACTTATTCCCTTCTAATAGATACCTACGTAAAGGATCCAAAGGAAAAAGATTACCTGTTCAACGGCATTGAGACGATGGATTGTGTAAAGAAAAAAGCAGACTGGGCATTGAGGTGGATTGATAAAGGTTCTTTTGCTGAACGATTGATTGCTTTTGCTGCTGTTGAAGGCATCTTCTTTTCCGGAAGTTTTTGTTCAATTTTCTGGTTAAAGAAAAGAGGACTTATGCCAGGACTTAGTTTCTCCAATGAGTTGATCTCAAGAGACGAAGGACTTCACTGTGACTTTGCATGCCTTTTATATAATAGTCATATCCAGAATAAACTACCAACAGAAACTATTCAGGAAATAATTGCTGATGCTGTTTCCATTGAGAAAGAGTTTGTGACAGACTCTCTCCCTGTTAAACTGATCGGTATGAATGCTGATCTCATGTGCCAGTACATTGAATTTGTAGCTGACCGGCTGCTTACAGAACTGGGATGCGATAAAATATTCAATGCCACCAATCCGTTTGATTTCATGGAGATGATCTCCCTTCAGGGAAAGACAAATTTCTTTGAAAAAAGAGTTGGAGAGTACCAAAAAGCAGGAGTATTAAAGGAAGGAGCAGAAGGCGATGCTAAATTTTCCCTTGATGAAGATTTCTAACCCAAACACTAATTACCAATCCCTAAAATCACATAAAAGCCTATGTTAGTTGTAAAAAGAGACGGAAGAAGAGAATCAGTCAAATTCGATAAAATCACCGCAAGAATTGAGAAGCTATGCTACGGGCTCAATTCTGACTTTGTTGAACCGGTTAATATTGCAAAAAAGGTTATAGATGGTTTGTACGACGGGGTTTCAACTATTGAGTTGGACAACCTGGCTGCAGAGACTGCAGCAACCATGACCACAAGACATCCTGATTTTGCCAAACTCGCTGCACGTATTGCGATTTCCAATCTCCACAAAGTGACTGAAACGTCATTCTCTACCACCATGAAGAGAATGTATGAGTATATCAATCCCAAAACAGGAGAAAATGCAGCACTATTATCAAAAGAAGTTTACGGCATTATAAGAGCAAATGCTAAAAAGCTTGATGATGCCATCGATTACAACAGAGATTATAACTATGACTTCTTTGGATACAAAACATTAGAGCGGTCATACCTCATGAAACTTGATGGTAAGATTGTGGAGCGACCTCAGCACATGCTCATGAGAGTAGCCGTTGGTATTCATGGAGAAGAGATTGAATCAGCAATCGAGACTTATAACCTCATGTCTGAAAAGTGGTTCACCCATGCGACTCCAACACTATTCAATGCCGGCACTCCAAAACCACAACTATCATCATGCTTCCTGCTTTCCATGCAGGATGACAGTATTGATGGTATTTACGATACACTGAAACAGTGCGCTAAAATTTCACAATCTGCAGGTGGCATTGGGCTTAGCATTCATAATGTAAGAGCTACAGGCTCGTATATCAAAGGAACAAACGGAACTTCGAATGGTATTGTACCAATGCTTCGAAATTTCGATATGACTGCCCGATATGTTGACCAGGGTGGTGGGAAAAGAAAAGGGAGTTTTGCTATCTACCTCGAACCATGGCATGCTGATATTTTCGACTTTCTTGATTTAAGAAAAAATCATGGAAAAGAAGAAATGCGTGCAAGAGACCTTTTCTATGCTTTATGGATTCCTGATCTTTTCATGAAGCGTGTTGAAGAAAATGGAGACTGGTCGCTTTTTGATCCAAACGAATGTAAAGGACTCTACGAGAAGTATGGTGAAGAATTCGAACTGCTTTACGAAAAGTATGAGAAAGAAGGTAAAGCCAGACGTACCATCAAGGCTCAGGACCTCTGGTTTGAAATTCTGGAAGCTCAGATAGAAACAGGAACTCCTTACATGCTTTATAAGGATGCAGCCAATAAGAAATCCAATCAGAAGAATCTTGGAACAATTCGTTCAAGTAATCTCTGCACCGAGATTATGGAGTATACCTCCAAAGATGAAGTTGCTGTATGTAACCTTGCCTCCATTGCTCTTTCCAAGTTTGTGATCGACGGAAAATTTGATCATCAGAAACTATATGAGATCACCAAGGTTGCGACAAGAAACCTGAATAAGGTAATTGATGTCAATTACTATCCGGTTCCTGAAGCAGAGAAATCAAACCTGAGGCATCGACCAATTGGTATTGGTGTACAGGGTCTTGCAGATACCTTCCTTTTACTAAAGATGGCGTTCGAATCTGATGAAGCTAAAAAGCTAAATAAGGAAATATTCGAAACAATCTATTTTGCTGCTATGGAAACCTCCATGGAACTTGCTGAAGAGCACGGTCCATATGAAACCTACAAAGGATCACCTGTATCAAAAGGAATTTTTCAATTCGATATGTGGGGAGTTGAGCCTGATTCAGGAAGATGGGACTGGTATGATTTGAAACAAAAAGTAAGAAAGAACGGTGTAAGAAATTCCCTGCTCCTTGCTCCAATGCCTACCGCTTCAACTTCTCAGATTCTTGGAAATAATGAGTGTTTTGAACCGTACACCTCCAACCTGTATGTCAGAAGAGTACTCTCAGGTGAATTCATTGTTGCCAATAAACACCTGATGAAGGAACTCATCGCTTTAAATCTTTGGGATGACAAGATGATGAACCGAATCAAAGCTGAGAATGGTTCCATTCAGAACATTCCGGAAATCCCTGAGGATGTAAAAGAAAGATATAAGACTGTTTGGGAAATTTCCCAGAAAGCTATTATCGATATGTCAGCTGACCGTGGAGCTTATATCTGCCAGAGTCAGAGCCTTAACATTCACCTTCAGGATGCCAATTTCGGTAAAATGACATCCATGCACTTCCATGCATGGAAAAAAGGTTTAAAGACAGGAATGTATTACCTGAGAACGAAAGCAGCAACCGATGCTATTAAGTTCACAGTAGAAAAAGAAAAACAAGAACAGCCAAAGGAAGCAGTGGTGGTGACCCAGGGTCAACAAGCCACCGTAACTCAGGAACAGATGGACAGTCAGGCAGCAATCCAATGCTCACTTGATGATCCGGATGGTTGCGAAATGTGCGGTTCTTAAGAGTTTTAAGTGTTAATTCTCATCTGAAAACACCACCTGATTAGCCGGGTGGTGTTTTTTTATTCTCAATTGTATACATGTTGTATACCCGATTTCTCTTCATTAAGCCATGCTTGTGGTTAATTTTAGTTTATCTTTTGATAATTATCACACCACTCCGATAATTAACTACCAGGCTTACCACTCTATGGGCTATCAAAAAGGATTTGATAACCTCAAGATGAATAGTAAACAGGTCAACACAATCGAAAAGTCTAAGAGAAGCAATCCCATTCTTGTAATAAATGGCAAAAAGCATCCCGACAAAGAACCAGGAATGTCACAGGAAAAATCCGAGGATGAAATTCTTCTTCACAGCATCAGTCAAAACATAACTGAAGCAATCTATCGCAGTATCCATGGAAAGGGCCTTGTTTACATCAATGAAGCCTTTGTGAAAATGTTTGGTTATCAAAATGAATTTGAGATTCTAAATCAGAATGCTTACGAATTATACAAGGACCAGAATCAGCGAAAAAAACTGGCCCGAGAAGTCATTGAGAAAGGATCTGTCACAAACAAAGAAGTAGAATTCAAACGTAAGGACGGATCCATATTCCATGGTTCGTTTAGCTCAACCATGGTCGTTGGCAGGGACGGACTCACCTATTTCGATGGAGCGATCAGAGACATCTCTGAAGAGAAAATAGCAGAGCAACGCCTGAAGTATCAGGCAGAAATGCAAAAGGTACTTATCAGTATCTCTTCCAAATACATTAACCTGCCACTTGATTCCATTGATCTAACAGTCAATATTACTCTAAAAGAGCTTGGGCTTTTCCTCGGAACTGATCGCTTGCAAATTCACAGCTACAACTTTGAAAAAAATGAATGTACTACCTCATACGAGTGGTGCGCTGACGGCATTAAATCCACAATCAGTGCTTCTCAGAAAATTCCACTTGAAGCCATTTCAGATATGGTTAGCCTTCACAACCAGGGGCAAAATCTTTTAATAGAAGATGTTGATTTACTTGAAAACGGGCCAGCCCAAGAGGCGTTAAAGGCCAAGCAGGTGAAAAGTGTGCTGGCTGTTCCCATGATGTTTGAAAATAACTGTGTCGGTTTTGTAAGCCTGGATTCTGTCAGGTCAACAAAAAAATATTCAGAAAGTGAAATTACAATGATTCAATTGTTTGCCAATATGTCTATAAATGGCACAACAAGAGCCCAGGATCAAAAAAGACTCCACCAACTATTGGAAACAAGTATTATCCAAAAAAAACGACTCAAGGATTTTTCACAGATCACTTCTCACAATATAAGAACATCAGTAGCCAATCTGATGGCCATCAATTCTCTGCTTCAGGATGATTCTGAAAACGAACAATACCTGGAATCACTTGATATTAGTGTGGATCAGTTAAATACCAGTATTTTCAACCTGAATCACCTCTTGAATTTTGATAATAAAAATGAAATTCTGGAAAAGAAACCATGCAATGTTTCATCTTCAATTGGCCGGGTACTTCGCCATAACAAGCAGTCTATCGAGGAAAAAAGTCTTAAAATATCGAATAGTCTTCCATCAAGATTAATGGTCAGTGCATTCCCTGCATATCTGGATGAGGTGTTTCATCACCTAATCTCAAACGCACTCAGGCATGGCACAGATTCGAATACTAAAAAAGTGAAAATCACATTCTCTCAAAAAAATGGCCGAGTTTCAATCTCAATCGCCGACTTTGGGAAAGGAATCGATCTTGATCGATTCAAGAAGAAAATGTTCAAGGCAGGAATCAAATTCCATGCAGATAGTTGTAGTGGTCAGGGAATGGGACTATTCATGACAAAATATATGGTGGAGGCAATGGGAGGTGATGTTACTGTGAAAAGTAAACCTCAAAAAGGATCCACTTTCACTGTCAGTTTCCCGGTATTGCGCTAAATATTATTTCCCCTGATACCCTTTTGTTATGGTTTCGACAATTTCAGAGTTCAACAGGGTTGAGATATCTCCCAGATTTGAAGCTTCTCCACTGCCAATTTTCCTGAGTATTCTTCTCATTATCTTCCCTGATCGTGTTTTCGGTAATCCTGGAACTATTTGAATGTGGTCAGGTCTCGCAATCGGTCCAATTAACTCATTCACTGTTTGTTTAATCTCCTCTTCAATCCCCTCACTTTCGGTAATAACAAAAGCATAAATGCACTGACCTTTTATGTCATGCGGCACACCAACTACCGCTGACTCCACAACTTTCGGATGTTCGTCTATCGCATTTTCTATCTCTGCAGTCCCCATTCGATGGCCTGACACATTGATCACATCATCTATTCTTCCCAATATTCTTATATAACCATCATGATCTCTCTTAGCAGCATCACCTGTGAAATACAGATTGTCAAATGAACTAAAATAAGTGAGACGACACCTCTCATGATCCCCATAAGTTGTTCTCAATATTGAAGGCCAGGGGTATTTTATACACAGGCTTCCTTCAACATTGTTCCCGGTCAACTCATTACCTTCTCTATCCACCAGTATCGGTTGAATCCCTGGTAATGGCAAGGAGGCATGCGCGGGTTTATTTGGGGTGATTCCCGCTAACGCCGAAATAAGGATTCCACCCGTTTCTGTCTGCCACCATGTATCAACCAGCGGACAGTGCCTTTTCCCCACATGCTCATGATACCAGTGCCACGCCTCCTCATTGATAGGTTCTCCAACAGAACCTATCACCTTCAAAGAATCCAGTTTGTAAGGCTCAAGGGGTTCCAGGCCATGTACCTGAAGCGCTCGTATCGCTGTTGGGGCTGTATAAAACTGATTGACCTGATGTTTATCACAGGCATGCCAAAACCTTCCGGCATCCGGCCATGTCGGTACACCTTCAAACATCATGGAAGTAGCTCCGGTCAATAAGGGTCCATAAACAATGTATGAATGACCGGTAATCCACCCAATATCAGCTGTACACCAATAAACATCTCCTGTATCATACTGAAATACGTTTTCAAATGAATAGGCCGTATATATCATATACCCACCGCAGGTGTGAACCACTCCTTTTGGCTTCCCCGTAGAACCTGAAGTGTAAAGAATGAAAAGCAAATCCTCTGAATCCATGGTCTCTGCTTCATTCACTTCTGTCACTCCATCAATTACATCATGCCACCAGATGTCTCTGCCTTTTTTCATCTCAACCTCAGTGTGAGTTCTTTGGTATACAATTACTTTTTCTACATAGTCACTTTTTTCCAGCGCTTCATCAACAACATTTTTTATATCCAGAATCTTATCTCCTCTGAAACTGCCATCAGAAGTCAAAACCACTTTTGCCTCACAATCATTGATTCTGTCTGCTAAGGCATTAGCTGAAAATCCTGCAAACACGACTGAATGAACAGCGCCAATTCTTGCACATGCCAACATGGCAATGGCAGCTTCAGGAACCATTGGCATATAGATGATTACCCGATCACCTTTGCTAACTCCATTTTCTTTCATCGCATTGGAGAATTGACACACCTTATGATGAAGCTCCTTATATGTGAGTGAGCGTGTATTTTCAGTCGGGTCATTCGGTTCCCAGACGATTGCCACCTGATCTCCCTTTTTTTCAAGGTGTCGTTCCAGAATATTTTCGGTGATATTCAGTTTTCCATTCAGAAACCATTTCACGTCCGGCCCTTTGAAATCCCATTCAAGTACTTTATCCCACTTCCTTCTCCATTGAAACGAATGGGCTACCTCTTCCCAAAAAGCTTCCGGGTTTTCAACGCTTCGATCATAAGTTCTGGTGTATTCGCTCAATGAACGTATTCGATGACTCATATAGATTGTATTATTAAACTAAATCTAATAAATCCTGCTTTCACTGCTTATTTAGTCTCTCGGATATCGAAGACTTTCAGTCAATTCCTGAACTTCCGGTGGTGGAGGTGGTGTGAGTCTGGAGACGGTTATGGCTATTACAAAATTAATGAGTGCCCCTAGCGTCCCAATTCCTTCAGGAGAGACTCCAAACCAATACCCATCCGGTGTTCCAGGTCCGCCAAGCTGAGGCTTGAAATAAATGATATAACCTGTGGTGAACAAGATCCCTATGACCATACCTGAAATGGCTCCTTCTTTATTCATTCGTTTATCAAATATGCCAAGAACAATAGCCGGAAAAAATGATGAGGCAGCTAAACCAAATGCCAATGCTACGACCTGCGCAACAAAACCGGGAGGATTTAACCCCGCAAGCCCGGCGGCAATCACAGCGATGGCAATAGCCAGTCTGGCTGCTCGAAGTTCCCCCTTTTCATTGATATCAGGAGCGACATATTTCTTTAGCAAATCATGTGAAATGGAGGTGGAAATAACAAGTAACAATCCTGCGGCAGTTGACAGGGCAGCAGCCAATCCTCCCGCAACGACCAAAGCAATGACCCATGCAGGCAGATTTGCAATCTCCGGATTCGCAAGTACAATAATGTCTCTGTCGATGGAAAGTTCATTTTTGCTTTCATCAGCCACATACTGAATCCTTCCATCCCCATTCTTATCCTCAAAAGCAATCAGTCCGGTATTTTCCCAATTCTTAAACCACTGAGGCATTTCAGAATATGATACCTCCGAAACAGTATTGAGAAGGTTCGTTCGTGCAAAGGCTGCAATTGCAGGTGCAGTTGTATATAATATGGCAATGAAAAGCAGTGCGTAACCTGCAGAAAGTCTGGCATCCCTCACTTTTGGAACGGTAAAGAATCGCACAATAACATGAGGAAGCCCGGCCGTGCCCAGCATCAAAGCTGCAGTAATAAAAAAGAGGTTTACGGTATTCCCTGGATTTACAGCTGTATACTCATGGAAGCCAAGATCAACAGAAAGCTGGTCGAGTTTATCAAGCAGATAGATGCCATTTTCCACGGTCCCTCCAAAGCCAAGCTGAGGGATTGGGTTACCTGTCATTTGTATTGAGATGAATATAGCAGGAACAGTAAAGGCAAAAATGAGCACACAAAATTGTGCTACCTGTGTGTACGTAATTCCTTTCATACCCCCCAAAACGGCATAGAAAAAGACAATCCCAATCCCTATCAATACACCGGTATCGTATGGCACATTTAGGAAGCGGGCAAAAGCTACCCCTACTCCTTTCATTTGGCCAACAACATAAGTGAATGAAATGAAGATCGCACAGATCAATGCAATCAATCTTGCATTCTTAGAATAGTACCTGTCACCAATGAAATCAGGAACTGTGAATTTTCCGAATTTTCTCAAATAAGGTGCAAGCAACAATGCCAACAAAACATAACCGCCTGTCCAGCCCATCAGGTACTGGGCACCTCCATATCCCATGAATGAAATAAGACCTGCCATGGATAAGAAGGATGCAGCCGACATCCAGTCAGCTGCGGTTGCCATCCCATTCACTATAGGATTAATCCCACCTCCGGCAATGTAAAATTCGTTGGTTGTCCCTGCCCTGGACCAGATGGCTATCCCGATATATAAAAGGAAAGTAAACCCTACGATGCTATAGGTCCATATCTCTAAACTCATTTGACCCTATTTTTCATCAACATCAAATTCCTTGTCAAGCTTATTCATCAACCGAACGTAAATAAAGATTAAGAGAATAAAGATGTATATCGCACCCTGCTGCGCAAACCAGAATCCCAGTTTAAACCCTCCGATTCTAATCCTATTAAGCTCCTCCGCAAACAGAATTGCCGCTCCGAATGATCCTAAAAACCATATAAGCAAAAGCACTATCAGTATTCTGATATTCCGTCTCCAATATTTTTTTTTGTCTCCCTTCATGAATCAAAATAAAAATTCAACGAGAATAGCAAGTGTAGCACCCATCACACTAATAAGTATTTTGTTCAGGCCAAAGTGATGATCCGGACTTGCTTCAACAAAAATGGTTGTCGAAATGTGAAGAAAACTTCCACATACAATGGCAAAAAGAATTAGCACGTTACCTTCTGAAAAGGTAAACAGATCAGCAAAAAGAAGTCCGATGGGAGAAGCAAGACTAAAGAGAATTAACAGGTAGATCGCTTTCCTTCCCATTTGATGCATCGTGACCATCAGCGCAAAAGCTGCAGGCATCTTATGCAGCACAATTCCAAGCAACAACGAATAGGATTCATGTTTTTCATGAAAAGGAGAATCGTGAGTCAACAGTGAGCCTTCCAGTAATGAATGAATAAAAAGTGCAATGACAATAGAGAACCTGCCGGAGACAGTAACTGCCTTATCCGAATGAAAATGACCATGTTCAACTCCTGAAGAAAAATACTCGAGGAACTGCTGCATAAAAAAACCAATCAGCACATAGAGTCCGATGATTGACGGATCCGGGCTTATGGAGAACAACTCCGGGATAATGTGAATAATCGTGATTGCGAAAAGGTATGAACCTGCAAAAATCAGCGGCAATCGAAGGTTTTTTTTCAGACCTGAAAAGAAATTCAGTGCAAATCCTCCGATCAATGTACTAACAATCAGTATGATGATGGTTGTTATCATCTCAATTTGCTTTATTCATCTCTATAAAGGGCTTTATGCCGGAAGATACAAGACTTTTCAGGCTTCCGTCTTGCGCCTGGTAAACTAAAATAGCATCTAATCGTGGGTCAGCATTGACAATGGCAAATGCTTCATCTGCTCCAAGGACCATAAAAGCCGTAGCATAGGCATCAGCTGAAATACAATCCTCTGCAAAAACGGAAGCGCTGAGCAGATTATGCGTTGAATTGTAGCCTGTTCTCGGATCTATGATGTGAGCATAGGTCCTGCCATCCTTTATATAATAGTTACGGTAATTTCCGGACGTGGCAAGAGCCCTGTTTTTGAGTCTTACTACTGCAAGAATCCTTCTTTCCTCATTTCCGGCTAAAGGATCTTCAATACCAAGTGACCATGATGCTCCTTTTTCATTGACTCCTTTCGCTCTGACCTCTCCTCCAATTTCTACCAGGTAGTTTTCTATTTTATTTCCTTCCAGGATCTCAGCAACAAGATCCACCGCATAACCTTTGGCAATTGCACTGAAATCAAGTTGGTGGTTTTCAGGAACAAAAACTTCCTTGTCATCAAAGGATACTTTGTCAAATCCAACAATTGCTTTTAGGGAATCAATTTGCTGTGGATCCAGAGAGGGAATTTCCTTGTTGGGTCCAAAACCCCATGCCTGCACCAGTGGTCCAACACTTGGATCAAATGTTCCTGATGTTGCCAGAAAAATTTCTCTGCTCTTTTGTAAAACAGGATAGAAAAATTCTGAAGCATAGGTTAGTTGACCATTCCTGTTCAGTTTAGAAATTTCTGAATCAGAGATATAGGTTGAAAGTGATTGGTTGAAATCTTTAAGCCGGCTATCTATGCCCTCTTTTAGATCCTCCGGTCCGTTCAGATATTTCACATTATAGGTGATTGTACCCATTGTGAGTCCTGTTACATGATTAAGCTTTGTTTCTTCTTTTTTAGCGCAATTCGTGCTCATTAAAAACAGAAGAATTAGTGGAAGGAAATCAGCTTTTCTCATCGATTGTAGGATTATTGCAATGATATTCAATCGCTGGCAAATTCAGGTTCTAGTATATTTGAAATATAAATGAGAGAAGACTATTTACAACCGGGAGAAGAAGGATTAAGTTCAACAGAAAAGGAGATTGAAAAAGCCCTTCGTCCGTTATCCTTTTCTGATTTCTCCGGGCAGGAAAAAGTGGTCGATAATCTTAAAATCTTTGTTGAAGCAGCAAAGCAGCGGACTGAGCCTTTAGACCATGTTCTCTTGCATGGCCCTCCAGGTCTGGGTAAAACAACACTCTCATATATCATCGCCAATGAACTTGAAGCAAACATTAAAGTAACCTCCGGGCCTGTCCTTGACAAAGCAGGTGAACTTGCAGGATTACTGACAAATCTGGAAGAACATGATGTGTTATTTATAGATGAAATTCACCGGTTGAATCCGGTCGTTGAAGAATACCTTTATTCAGCAATGGAAGATTATCGGATTGATATCATGTTGGATTCAGGACCCAATGCCCGTTCCGTCCAAATCGAATTGAATCCATTCACGCTCATAGGAGCCACAACCCGATCAGGGCTTCTTACTTCTCCTTTGAGGGCGCGTTTTGGTATTAACTCCAGACTGGAATATTATGATGCTAAACTTTTAACCGGAATTGTCGGAAGATCAGCTGACATCCTGAATTCAATCATCGATGAAGAGGCAGCCTATGAAATAGCACGAAGAAGTCGGGGAACCCCGAGAATTGCTAACAATCTGCTACGAAGGACACGAGATTTTGCACAAATCAAAGGAGATGGTGCGATTACCATGGAAATTGCAAAAATGGCGTTAAAAGCACTTGACGTTGATGATCACGGTCTGGATGAAATGGACAACCGAATTCTTTCAACGATAATAAACAAATTCAAAGGCGGCCCGGTGGGCCTTGGCACCATAGCGACTGCCTGTAGCGAAGAAGCAGAAACAATTGAAGAGGTTTATGAACCGTTCCTTATCAAAGAAGGCTATTTAAAACGAACATCCCGGGGAAGAGAGGCAACAGAGTTAGCCTATAAGCATCTCAAAATCATACCACCTCAACAGTCAGGCACATTATTTTAATGGTCTTCATTCATTAGGGTGTTTTAAAAACATATTGTATTAAGTCTATGAAGCAAACAATTTTCCTCCTTTCACTGTCTCTTCTGATTTCTTGTGGTGATGATAACCCGGTAGTTTCTGGTCCAAAAACTTTTGCTTCTTCTGATATTTATGCTGTCACCTCAACCGATGGAAAAATTTTTACTCCGGGTGAATTAACAGGTAATGTTGAATTGGTTTATCAGGATGGGGTGACAACAATGGAAGTTTCGGTCTACAACATGGAACCAGGCACCTCACATGCGATGCACCTTCATATGGGGACGCTCGAAGAACCTGACAGACATTGGAATCAGAATATTTTCACTCCATTTTGCAATGAGCGAAGTTTAGGTGAATTATGGGCAAAGCTCTTTGCCGGGGATATTGGAAATATTGAAATTGATGCTGACGGAGTTGGTACGTTCACCATTCAAACAGACCTTTGGACGCTGGGTGAAGATGCTGATACCGACATTCAAAATACGGTACTATATATTCATCAAAAACCGGAAGACTTTGCAATAGAATGTGATCCCAATCACGGACATACACACGGGCATACAAATGCGAAAATTGCAGGTGGCACGATAGTACTCGGGTCTCAAATTCTTCAATAAAAAAAGCCCACCATTACGGTGAGCTACTCGGGTCCCTACTATTCAGCGGTAATTATTGTTTACTCATACAACCAGCATTTCTTATCTTGGTCGAGGATTTCATATCAAACGTAGAGTGAATTTTTATCACTTTCAAAATGATTCGACAGACAAGAATATAGTGAAGACCAACACCCAAAAAATAAAGAGCATCGCTTCAGAGCTGGGCTTCAATTTCTGTGGAATTTCAAAAGCAGCGTTCCTGAAAAATGAAGCTCCCAAAGTTGAAGAATGGCTAAAGCGAGGGTATCAGGGAAAGATGGGGTATCTGGAAAATCACTTTGACAAACGACTGGATCCATCAAAGCTCGTCCCAGGAGCAAAATCTGTTGTTTCACTTGTTTACAATTATTATCCTTCTGAGCAACCTGGAAATTCCGGAAAGCCAAAAATTGCCAGGTATGCGTATGGTCAGGACTATCACTTTGTCATCAAAGACAAGTTGAAGGTATTTATGGATCGGATAGAAGATGAAATTGGAGAAGTGAATGGACGGGTTTTTGTAGATTCGGCTCCTGTTCATGAAAGGGCTTGGGCAGCTAAGGGCGGGATTGGCTGGATTGGGAAAAATTCACTGTTGTTAAATCGAGAATTAGGCAGCTTTTTCTTTCTGGCGGAAATTATCTCAGATCTTGAACTGGATGCTGACGGACCAATGAAAGATTATTGTGGTACCTGTACTGCCTGTCAGGATGCTTGTCCTACAGATGCCATCCCGCAACCTTATGTGGTTGATGGCAGTCGTTGCATCTCCTACCTCACCATTGAGTTAAAAGATGAAATTCCCAGTGAATTCAAAGGAAAAACGGAAGACTGGGCCTTCGGATGTGATATCTGTCAGGAGGTGTGTCCATGGAACCGATTCTCAAAACCACATAATGAATCCGCATTCAATCCTCAGGGCTGGGAAGAATTATCCTCCAGAGAATGGCAGGAAATGACCAGAGATGTGTTCAATAAAGTATTTAAGAAATCAGCAGTAAAACGCACCAAATTTGAGGGGCTCAAAAGAAACCTGACCTTCCTCAATCTGCAGGGTTCATCTCCAAAAACAGATGCTTAATCTTCTGCAGTCGTTCTCTTGACATGATAAACTCGGTGTTTTTTTCATCCCTCATTCTGAGTACGTATTTATCATTCTCCCAAAACGAATAATTTAAAACGTATTCCAGATTCACAATTGTACTTCTATTGATTCGAATGAATTTATCCGGATCAAGCTTGTCCTCCAACTCTGTAATATTTTCCTTCAGACGATATCGCTCACCTTCCGTTTGAGCAAATGATTTTCTGCTTTCTCTTTCGATCCAGATAATCTTTTCAGTATCCAGAAACAGCTCACCCCACTCATCAGATGCCCAAATCCGGCTTTTTATTTTTGGCTTTTTAGCTTCATTCAAATCCTGCTGCGTCTGACCCAATTGCTTATTGTAAAGATGAATGAGGTTGGCATTGATAATGATAAATCCCACAAGAAACACTGGAGTCAGATAGTTAATATAAAGTCGGACACTATAGAAATACTCTTCAAAGTAAGTGACTGAATTGAGGTCCGGGTAATGATGATACAGAAATCTTACAGAAAGCGTCAGCGGGGCAAAAAAGAAAAATGCCACTAAAATGACCGGCAGAAATTTCAACTCATAAATGACCAGTTCACGAACATTAAGCCGAAGTTCGGTCAGCTTCATTTTGTTGCCATAGAATCGTATCAATTGAAAAATGATCGCTACGGTAATGCACTCAATCAGGAACTGATCAATGAACAGGAATTGAAACAAATTAGAGAAAGAAAAGTATTCACTGTTAATCCATTCCAGATTTTCCGGGTGCAGGTAAATTATTGCCTGATACACGAGTTCAATGACCAGCGTGGTGACCAACACCATCTTCCATTTCCCCAACAAATCATAATTGATAATAAGCCTCATTCTTCGCTTCAGATTTCAGACATCAATTTAGGCATTTAAGACATTCTCCTCTCTTTTGATTCTTCATCAAAAATCGGATTTCAGTGCCCAAATACCGGATTTCAGACAAGAATCAAATACCTCAAGCTCCCCATCAACGTGTTTTGAATAAAAAATGATTCAAATGAAATCCGTTATTTATACATGCTTAATTGCTCTTTCCATACTATGCCAGGCACAACGATTGGATATTATGATTGTCGGAACTGTCCATCATTTTGATGATGAGTACAAACACCTTCAAAATTTTGAGAAAATCCAAAACGACATTATCGCTTTCAATCCAGAGATAATTTGTATTGAAGCCATCCCCATTAATGACACACTGAGTCTTAAAGAGATCTGGCCAAAGAATATGAAAAGAGCAGAAGAGCTAAGTAATCAGCTCAGCCAAAATGCCTTCGATTCTGTTGCAACTCCTATTCAAATTAAAGGTGCTGTTCGATTCGCTGAATACGATTTTTGGAATGCGTGGTATTTGTGGGATTCCCTGTTAATAAACGGTGGTACCGCAGGTCCTTTTTCTGAATACCACAGGAAGCTTCAAAATTCAGAGTACGGCAATATTGTATTCCCGGCTGCAAGAACAGTAGGTATCCGGAAATTTCAATCCATTGATTACAGAGTCGGTGAGCAACTATTTCTGGAAAATCAGAATAAGGCGCTCAAAAAGTTACTGTTCAAATTCAAATGGAAGCCATTAGGAACCTATATGCGTCTCCAAAAAAAATACAAGAAAGCTCAAAAATCAGGACAACTAATGGCATTTGTGAACAGGGATGAATTTCAAAGCTCATTTGCCACGCTGATTGATGAATTGCCAACAAAACTGAAGAAGTCAGAAGAAGCAAAAAATGTAAAATCATCATGGCACAGACGAAACAAGATTATGGCTGATCGAATTTATGAGGCCGCTTTATCCACGAATTCAACCCGTGTAGTCGTGACCGTTGGAAGTGCTCATGTTGGTCATATCAAATACTACCTGGAAAAGCTAAACTGCTCGGTAATCACGTACGGAGAATTATTATCACAAACCGAAAACGATTAAAACATGGAAGAAATAATGCAATCCAATTCCTTTTTTATCATTCCACTTTCTGCTGCATACCTGAGCATGTGTGGTCTATGGTTCATGCTCAACAAGTTCGGAAAATCATGGAATATTCAGTCCATAGAAACATCATCGAAACCATGGGCAGACTTTGGTATTTCGCTTGTCGCTGCATTTGCCATTCTTGGAATTGGTCAGGCATATACTTCAGGCTGGCTCATACCAACTGGTGGAAATTCAATCATCAATCAACTGATTGTGTGGCCTCTTAATAATGTACTGATCTTTTCTCCAATCATTATTGCCCTGGTATTAAGAAAGCAAAGCATGAAAACCATCTTTATTTCCAAAGAAGGATTATTCCTAAAGCTGGTATTTGGACTGGTTGCATCATTCACAGGAATATTAATCTTTACAGGAATCAGGAGTGAAATAAGCAGGGTACCTGAAATACTCACCTCTGCTGTAAGTATTGAAGCACTCTCCAATTTCCCCGCCATTTTTTTTGAAAACATTGCACTCGCTTTCCTTTTTGTCAGACTTAAATGGGCAATAGGAATCAGGTGGGCCATTGCTATTCCATCGATACTATTTGCTTTCGCGCATGTTCCCGGATCAATTGCGGAAGGGGATCCGATTGGTCATATTTTGACCTTCTTCTTTCTGACCGGCGGGCTGACAACTTTCATTCTGTACACTGCCTACCGATCCAGAGATATTATCTGGCTTGGCCTGGTTCATTACCTGATGGATGTGGTTATCAAAGCTTTTTGAATCCCTGGTGGTTATCCGGGTTCGGGGTGACCACCATTCTTTATGCACTCTGTAAAAATTCTGCAGGAGTTACTCCGGTATGCTTCTTAAAGAACTTATAAAAGGTGGTTTTCGATTTGAATCCGGATTCACGAGCCACTCCTTCGAGTGACAATTGATCTGCAAGTCCCTGAGCAATCAGTCTCTTCGCCTCCTCTATCCGCATCTGATTCACCAGACCATAAAAAGTAGTATTCAACTCATCATTCAAAATCCCCGAAACCCTCATTTCAGAAATTTGCATTTTCTCTGACAGGTCCCTTCGACCAAGCTCAGGATTCAGATAGAGCTGATCTTCTTTCAACAGCGTCAAAAGCTGTTTTGCTTCCTCCCCTTCATTACTATTTATCTTATCCAGAGGTAAAAGGCGAGTGCTGTACATATTTGGAGTGATCAGACTTTTATAACCCAGAAACAGAAAGAAGGACAAATCCATCAACCAGAAAGTGAATTGGAGATTAAACGTCAATAATTCAGGTTTGAAGAGATCAATGGAATAGAGGATAATCCATCGAACAAGAACGAACACAAGGAAATAGAACGCATGTCTGTAAAAAACATAGGCTGCCCCCTTTTTGTAGGTAAAATTTCTGGTCATTACGAAGATCTGCCTTATACAGATTATGCTAAAGAGCAATCCAATTCCCTCGTATATGAAAAACTCCGTACGATCATCCAATGGGAAAACATAATCCTGATCTGACGTTAGAGCTTTAAGCCATTTCACTAACTGAAATACCGTATCCAGCATTCCCGGAATCAGATACATTCGATACGCCCTGTTGTGACCATCCGGATTGCCGGTAATAGATTTTGTAAAATAAATGGTCAGCGCAGGGAGAAAGTAAAGAGTGGGAATCCAGAAAACCGGAACATTGAACTGATAACCAATCTGAGGAAATATCATCCAATTGAATAAATACAGCGTATATCCAAGAATGAAAAAACCCAGGTATCTGGCAGGCTTTCTAAAGCGAAGAGGCAATGATGAAAGAGAAAACAAAAGAATTACTCCATTTATGGTACCAAGAAGGATTACAATTTGATAGACACTGAATGACATGTTGCGATAGACCTGTTTCTCTTTTATGAGTTTTTGTTCATCTAAATTTAGCCGAACAGACTTACTTTGAATAAGGCTGAAGATTGATTGACTTTAGCACAAATCAAAATAAAAAGCATATGAAATCTTTCACCCTTTTTCTTTTATCGTCGGCACTTATATTAAACAGTCTTGCTCAGGAAACACTTTCTGTGAATCATCTGGAGCAGGCTGCCATTCGATTCACATTGAATGAGAATCATGAAATGGATCAGGAGACGAAGAATCAACTGTCAGAATTAATTGGAGATGACCAGTTTGTCGGAATTGCGGAAGTTCATCAATCACAACAGCTCAGCTATTTCACAACCGGATTTTTAGCCCTTTTGAATGAAAAGGGATTCAACCACTTCGCACTAGAATTGGGCCCAAACTCGGCCGAAGTTCTTCAGGAAATTTCAATCAATTCAGGAGAGGCCGGATCAAAGATCAGAGAACTGAATCGTCGTTATGGGAAAAATTCATTTTCAAAGACACCATTAATTTTTGCAGACAAAGTGGAGGATGCACTTTTCATTGATAAGGCCGCCCGACTTGGATATACCTTCTGGGGACTTGATCAGGAGTTTGCTTTTTCCTATGAAATGCATCTGGACAACATTTACAAATTGGAGCCCAATCCCGATCCTCAACTTACGGCTCTTTATAATGAATGTAGATCACTAATCAGAAAGCACATTTTTAAAAATAAGATTTCCGGAACCGGAAAAAATTGCTGGATGATGCAAAATCAAAAACTGGATGAGTTCTTCAATCGATTTCAGGGAAATGAAAAAGCCGAACGAATCATTCAGGGATTGAAGGCAACCTGGGACATTTATTGTCGATACGAAACCAACCGACCAAGCAATCAGGTCAGAGCCAACTACATGAAAAGTAATTTTGACAGCCTTTATACACTGTCACAAAAAACCGAATCAACACCCAAAGTTTTGGTCAAACTTGGAGGCGTTCACCTCACCCATGGACTTTCTCCTTTCCGGGTTGATGATGTAGGCAAGTATTTACATGAAAAAAGCATGAAGCTAAATACCGGCTTCTTTTCAATTCGACACCTTATCACCTACAAAAACGGAAAAAGTAACATTGGCAAATCCGGATGGAAAGAAGTCACCATGTTTCTTGAGCTCGGTCAAAAAGATCAATGGACCATGGTTGACCTGCGGCCTTTTCGTCAAAGGGTATTGAGCGGTGAACTGGTCACAAACGACAAATACATTCATGAATTAACCAGTTATGATCTTTTGTTAATACCACCTGACGATAAGATTGGTAAAATCAACTACTGATTGATCCATATCAAAGTTCAAAATGAAATTAACATCCCCCTTGATCCCCCTTCAAAGGGGGACTCCCGCCTTGAGGAAAGCTTAGCAGGGTCTTCAAATTTATTTGTCAACTCCCTGCATAAGATCATTTTCAATCCTTCAAAATAAATCATCTGCGAAGTGGTTTGTCAGGTTGAAATAATCAGAAGAATAGTCACTACTTTCGCCAGGTGACTATTCTTTACTTTATCGACATCATCGGAACCATGGTATTTGCCATAAGTGGCGGGCTTGCAGGGCGTGACAAAAAACTTGATTTCTTTGGCATTTCAGCCGTTGGGTTCATCACCGCTATTGGTGGCGGAACCATGAGGGATGTATTGCTTGGAAGCACTCCTGTTGGCTGGATGAACGATCTGATCTATCTCATTATGATTGCTTCAGGGGTATTGATTTCACTGTTATTTGGAAAAACCGTACGCAAGCTTCGAAGAACATTTTTCATGTTCGACACCATTGGAATAGCTGTTTTCACTGTACTCGGTTTACAAAAAGCATTGACACTTGGTGTTCATCCGGTAATAGCCATCATGATGGGAATGGTATCGGCTGTATTTGGAGGAGTCATAAGAGATATTATTTGCAATGAAATTCCGCTCATTTTCAGAAAAGAAATCTACGCATTGACCTGCCTGTGTGGGGGTATCCTTTACATGATCCTGAGAACCTTCGAAATCAACCCTTCATTCAATGTGATATTCACTATTGCCTTTATCGCAACCTTCCGGATCCTGGCAGTCAGATTCAAATGGAAGTTGCCGGATATCAAATAACACTTTCTTCCGGTTCAAAACATATATTTTTACTCTATAAACAACCGGAAACTAAGATGAAAAAACTCACCTTTCTGCTGGCTGTTGGGATTCTTCTATCCAACTGCAGCAATCAAACAGACAATTCAATGCAATCAGATAATCCATTCTATCAGGAATACGACACGCCATATGGTGTTCCTCCATTTGAAAAAATAAAAGATGAACATTACATGCAGGCATTCGAGGATGGAATGACCCAACAAATGGAAGAAGTGGAAGCCATTGCCAATAACCCGGAGCCTCCAACTTTTGAAAATACAATCGAAGCATTTGAGCAATCAGGTGACCTGTTAAATAAGGTGAGCAACGTCTTTTTCAACTTGTCTTCCGCCAACACAAATGATTCTATTATAGGTTTATCCAGAGTAGTCAGCCCATTGCTTTCAGCTCATGGTGATAACATTTTCCTCAATGCTGACTTTTACCAGCGGGTGAAAACCCTCAACGACCAAAAAGATGAACTGGGTCTCACCGTGGAGCAGACTAAACTTCTCGGTGACTACTACCGGGGTTTTATCAGAGCGGGTGCCGGCCTCAATGAGGATGAAAAATCTCAAATGAGAGAGATCAATGAAAGAATGTCTTCTCTGGCGGTGAAATTTGGAGAGAACCTACTGCAAGAAACTAACACCTTTGAATTATTGGTTGAAGATGAAAATCAGCTGGACGGATTATCAGAAAATCAAAAGAACGCCGCTGCGGAAGCCGCAACTAACAGAGGTTATGTCGAGAAGTACCTGTTTACTCCTCATAAGCCAAGTCTGATCCCTTTCATTACCTATTCCTCAAACAGGGATCTCCGCATGAAACTCAAGAAAGCCTACATCAATCAGGGAGATAATGGAAATGAGTACGATAACAAAGAAATCGCCCGCGAATTAGCAAACCTCAGGCTTCAGAAAGCAAACCTGCTGGGATACAAAACATGGGCACACTATGTATTGGGAGAGAATATGCTCAATACACCTGATAAGGTTTATAATTTATTGGACAAGGTATGGCCTGCCGCTCTGGAGCGTGCAAAGCAGGAGCGCGATATGATGGCTCAAATGGCAAAAGACGAAGGTCAGGATATTGAAATCGGCCCATGGGACTGGTGGTATTATGCAGAAAAAATCAAGATGAAAGAATACAATCTTGATGAAGAAGAAATACGTCCCTACCTCAAAGTCGATAACGTCATCAACGGCACATTCATCCTTGCCAACAAGTTATTCGGGATGACTTTCGAAGAGCAGGACGATATTCCAAAGTATCATCCTGACGTTCGTACCTATACCGTAAAGAATGAAAAAGGTGAGTTAATCGGGGTTTACCTGTCTGACTGGTTTTACCGTGAAAGCAAGCGTGGAGGTGCATGGATGAACACCTATCGAAATCAAAGCAACATGAATGGTGAAAACATTATTCCCATTGTAACCAATGTGGGTAATTTCACCCAGCCTGCAGGAGACACACCTTCATTGCTTTCACAGGACGAGGCAAGCACCTTGTTCCATGAATTCGGACATGCCATTCATGGATTGCTCTCCGAGTGCACTTATCCTTCCATATCAGGAACATCTACTCCAAGAGATTTTGTTGAGTTTCCATCCCAGGTTATGGAAAACTGGGTATTTGAACCAGAGATGTTGGCGCTTTACGCCTTTCACTATGAAACCGGTGAGGTAATGCCAAATGAGCTTGTACAGAAAATCAACAATGCAGGGAAATTCAATCAAGGTTTTGCTACGGTTGAATACATGGCTGCCTCCTATCTGGACATGAGCTATCATAGTATTACCGAACCCATCGAGGGAGATATCCGGGCTTTTGAAAAGGCAGCAATGGATAAAATCGGATTGATTGATGCCATCGTACCCAGATATCGGACCGGCTATTTCCGACATGCATTCTCAAGTCCGGTAGGATATTCTTCAGGCTATTACAGCTATTTGAATTCCGAAGTAATGGATGCTGATGCATTTGGAGCATTTAAAGAGCGTGGGCTTTTTGATAAGGAAACAGCCAATGCTTACCGGGAGCACATTCTCTCCAAAGGCGGAACCCGAGAAGCCATGGAAATGTATGTGAACTTCAGGGGACGTGAGCCGGAGTTTGAAGCTATTCTTGAGCGAAGAGGGTTCAATTAATTGAAATAGGTTCCCGAAACCTGATTAACCCTGGACCTTAACACCCCCTAACCCCGCTCAAGAGAGGAATCCCCTTTGAAGGGGTTAGGGGGATGTTGGTTTTCTTTTAGGCCACTATCTTTTTAATTCGAAACCACCGGGCATTTCAATCCATAAGCATTCTTCCTGCTACCGCTCGAATAAATTCAAAACTGAATGCCCTGCTAATTGGTTAAGTTGCTGTTTCAACATTTTAACCAATCTATCATTACGATGAAGAGAATAGTAGTACTAGCACTGGCATTCGTATTTGTTATCGGTATCAACAATACTTACGCCCAAAAGAAAAAGAAAAATTCAGGTGATGACACAGAACAGAAAGCACCACCAAAAAAGAAGAATGGATTAAAGGATTACTCCGAGGTAATCACTGAAGATGCTAAGACCGATGCAGGTCTTATAACTTCCCATATGGTCGGTGACGACTACTTTTTTGAAATTCCAAACGACCTTCTTGAGAAGGAAATACTCATTGTATCAAGAATTTCCGGACACGTGAAGGGACTGAATTTCGGTGGAGCCGGAATGAAATCACGACCTCAGCAGGTGATCCGTTTTCAAAAGCTTGGCAGTAAAATATTGATGAGATCGGTTTCATTCAACAATGTTGCTGATGAAGATGAACCCATCTATACTTCTGTCAAAAACAACAATTTTGAACCTGTTGTCGCCTCTTTCGATCTGGAAACCATGAAGGAAGATTCTTCCGCATGGGTAATTAAAATCAATGGATTTTTCACAGAAGATATCCCGATGATCGGAGCATTGAGAGACTCAGAAAGAACTCGATTCAAGGTAAAGGGGATCGATAAATCACGATCGATGATTACCTCGGTAAAATCATTTCCTCAAAATTTAGAGGTTCGACACATCCTGACGTATAGAGGTGACGAACTGCCGGACAACCAATTAACAGGCACCCTTTCCATTGAGATGAATCAATCGATGATTCTCCTTCCGGAAGATCCGATGGTCCCAAGATTTCATGACGAGCGTGTGGGGTTTTTCTCTCTTCGTCAGATTGACTACAGCTCAGATGAGCAAAAAGCTGCGACCAGAAGGTTCATTACCCGATGGAGACTGGAGCCGAGCGACTGGGATGCCTACAACAGAGGTGAAGCCGTAGAGCCGGTAAAACCGATTGTATACTACATCGATCCTGCAACTCCTGAAAAGTGGAGAAAATACATCAAACAGGGAGTTGAAGACTGGCAAACGGCTTTTGAAAAAGCAGGATTGAAAAATGCCATCATTGCAAAAGATCCTCCTTCTAAAGAAGAAGATCCCGAATGGAGTCCGGAAGATGTGCGATATTCTGTGATCCGCTATATAGCCACTGATATCCAAAATGCACAGGGCCCTCACGTTCATGATCCAAGAACCGGAGAAATTCTTGAAAGTGATATTTTGTGGTATCACAATGTGATGAATCTTTTAAGAAACTGGTATTTCATTCAGACTGCAGCGGTTAACCCGGAAGCGCAGAAAGTAAAATTTGATGATGACCTGATGGGTGAATTAATTCGATTTGTTGCTGCTCATGAAGTAGGACATACTTTGGGTTTCCCGCATAACATGGGATCATCTCCCGGATATACTGTTGCTCAGCTTCGAGACAAAGCATTCACCGATACACATGGTGTCGCTCCTTCAATTATGGATTATGCGAGATTTAATTATGTAGCTCAGCCCGAAGACGGAATAACAAATTTTTTCCCAAGAATTGGTGAATACGATGACTGGGTAACCCAATATGGCTACAAACCCATTGCAAATGTCAATTCAGCTGCAGACGAGGAAGATGTATTGAATGCGTGGATCAAGGAAAAAGGAGATAATGTGCTTTATAGATATGGAAGGCAACGAGGAATCCCGGTTGATCCAACAGCACAGACAGAAGATATTGGTGATGATTCGATGATTGCCAGTGAACTTGGAATTAAGAACCTCAAGCGAATTCTTGAAAAGTTGATGGAGTGGTCTACGGAAGAAGGCAAAAACTATGACAATCTTAGTGAACTCTATAACAATGTAGTGGGACAGCTCAACCGATATACAGGACATGTAGTTTCCAATGTTGGAGGGGTATATGAATATTATAAAACGGCTGATCAGGATGGAGCTGTTTATACTCATGCTTCCAAAGACAAGCAGGAACGCGCTGTGAAATTTCTGAATGAGCAATTATTTGCCACCCCAACCTGGTTAATCGATGCTGATATTCTTGGAAGAATTCAGGAAGATGGACTGGTTGACCGGATGCGTGCCATTCAGGTCCGAATTCTTAACCGACTGACTCGTGAGGAAATGTTGATGCGAATGGTTGAAAATGAAGCCCTGAACGGTTCAGATGCTTATACCATGACTTCCCTTTTCACTGATATGAGACAGGGAATCTGGGGAGAATTGTACAATGGAAGTGCCATTGATACCTATCGCAGGAATCTTCAGAAAGAACATATCAATCGTCTTGGAGAATTAATGAATCTGGAAGAGGACAAGTATGCAAATTCTGATATTCCATCCATTGCCATGGCTACTCTTTCACGTCTGGAACGTGACGTGCGAAATGGGATAAGCAGACAGAACGATGCTAAATCAAGGTTTCATCTTCAGGATATTCAGAAAAGAATTGATGCAATTTTGAATCCTAAATAAAAGGTTAACCACCTGACAGGGCCGTACCCTGTCAGGTGGTTTTCATTTTCTTCTTAACTTACCAGCATGAAAAAGATCTCCTTATTCCTCTTAATTCTGGGATTTGCAACCCTGACATTTGCGCAGAACCAGACCACCTTTATTCTTGTGCGTCATGCTGAAAAAGCAGATGATGGCACCAGGAATCCGCCACTCAATGAGGAAGGAAAAGTGCGAGCTGCGAATCTGGCGGATCTTCTTGCAAATCAGGAAATTACAGCACTCTATTCCACTCCGTTCAAGCGAACAAGAGAGACCCTACAGCCCCTTGCAGATAGTAAATCAATGGAGGTTACCGATTATGATCCGTATGCAAAAGAAGAATGGCTTGCAAAATTGCATGAAGATCACGCAGGAGGAACTGTGGTAATTTCCGGACATTCCAACACCATTCCCGGACTAGCCAACCTGTTGTTGGGTTCCGAAACTTTTGCTCAGTTTGATGAGGCTGAATATTCTAATTTGATTGTAATTGTTGGAGATCGGGTTGGAAATGGAAAATTGATTCGATTCTCATTTTAGTAAAAAAACGACCCTGCTGTTTAGAAGTGAAAATAGCTGATAGCAGCACGAAGCTCATCTGCTTTTTCATTCAGAGTATCAGCTCTGGTCGCCAATCTTTTTGAAGAATCGGCATTCCCCTGTACAATCAGGGAGAGACTTTTAATTGCTTCGTTTATCTGACCCACACTTTGTTGCTGACGTTGACTTGCATTGGACATTTCTTCTGAAAGTCCTGCTGATTTTGTGATCGCCTCGATGATTTTTTGAAATTTATCCTCTGCATTTTCAACTGAGCTTAGGCTCTTTATAGAAGCTTCTCCAATACGGCCTGCTTCCGACGCACTTCTCTCTGCCAGTCTCCTGACCTCTGTTGCAACAACAGAAAAACCCTTACCTGCTTCACCGGCACGAGCAGCCTCCACGCTGGCATTTAATGAAAGTAAATTGGTCTGTCTGGCAATTTCATCCATAATTTTATTTTGCTCAATGATTCCTTTTAGGGCATCTATCGTATGTATAATCAGATCCTTCCCCACTAACAGATGCACTTGTGCTCTGTTCGTTTCTTCGTTCCCCTGATAAGCCTGTTGAACTATTTGGTTCGTATTTTTATGAAGCCCCTCTATTGAAGCAAGAATCTGATCCGCAGAGGTGGACTGTGTTACTGTTCCGTCAGAGATTTTTCTTGCTTCCTCGAGGAAAGCCATACTTGAAGTCTTTAATTCATCTGTGGCCTGGTCAATAGAGGTCAGAATCTCACTAAGTTTTGCTTTCATTCTGTCAAAATTCAAAACTAAAAAGCCAATCTCATCCCGCTGAACGGACCTCATTTCCTCCTTAAGCTGGCCATCTGATACCTTTTTTGTATAACTGCTTAATCTGCCAACTTCAGCTGAAATCCGCTTGCTCAACCACAAATTCGGAAGAATTATTATGACGATTGAAATGGCTGAAATAACAGATAATTTCTTAATAAAGCCGGATGAATCCAACCCAACCCCTTCAATACCTCCGGATTGAAGCATCAGGTAGGTAAAACCGACAATGTTTGCAATAGTGGCTACCGAGGAGACCATAATGGTAGCATTCAATTTGTGCCTAAGCATAAAATTACCGGTCTTTCCAAGTGAAATGTCGGAACAAAAAGATTCCAGTTTAAACACATATCTCACAAGGAATGGGACTGAAAAAAGTAAATTCATGACCGGAAAATAAAACCCAAGCGTCCATGATTTGACGGGATCAATTCCGGCAATAAGCCCAGTCGGAATAATAGCAAAGCCGGTTGACACGGAGATCAATAAATAAAGCAAAGGTTGAAGAATGATCAATTTTCTTGCCCTCTCATAGTTTTGTTTTTGCGCAGATCGAATGATTACATGAAGTGACAGATATAATGCGAACACAATCACTAAAATGTTTCCGACAAAAACGATGTATGGAGCAGGAATAGAAAAGACCAGAATCCATTCTTGAAGTGTAACGTAATCAGCATACCATGTGGTAAAAACTGCAAACAAGAAATAAAACGAAAGGAAAAGCAGGGTTTGTGATACAACAAACCAAATTACCTGCTTGCTACTGTAACCTTCTATTCTTTCCGTCGGCATATTTTCTGAAGTTGAATTCACTTCTGACAAATAAAACCTCAGATAATGGTCAGGCAATTAGAAAGCTATCTACAAATAGTATGCATCAAATGGGGAAGTTAAAGATGGAATTCAAACACACATGGTTCTTTCGAATCTGAAACGACAAAAGATATTTGAAGAATCAGAATTTTCCGGGCTTTTGATTTGTGAATTAATACAGCTCATACTTACAATAATCACACTCCAATGGTCCATTGAACAGCGTGAATCTTGTAGCATAATTCAGACCAATCTTTTTCATTGCCTGTTTGTTGGAGCTTATGACCCACGCTTCATATCCCTGGAAATTTTGCTTAAATGCATCTCCCATTGAAATGTAAAAGTCATTGATATCACTATCATCCGCTTCAATCCTTTCTCCATAAGGAGGATTGGTAATAATCATTCCCTCCTCAGCCAGCGGCTTAAATTCACGAAAGTCCATTTCACGAATTTTAACTTCTCTTCTCAGTCCAATTTTGCTTAGAGATTTTCTTGCCATTCCTACTGCGCGGGAATCCAAATCAATCCCCGTGAAGTCAATAGTTGGTTTTCGCACCTTTGACTGCTCCTCAATTTTCACCCGGTTCCAAAGAATTGGGCTAAACTCGGGCCAGGACTTGAAACCAAATTCCTTCCGCTTCAGATTGGGTGCCATATTCATGGCTATCATTGCTGCCTCAACAAGAATGGTTCCGCTTCCACACATTGGATCAACAAGTGGTTTGCTGTTATCCCAGCCTGCTAATTTTAGCATTCCTGCAGCAAGCACTTCATTCATGGGCGCCCGGTGCCCGTCTTCCCGATACCCTCGCTGATTGAGTGGCGACCCGGAACTGTCCAGGGAAATGGTAAAATAGTCATTGGCACAATGGAGGTTGAACAGCACATCAGGGTTGTCTGTACTGATAGAGGGTCTCCTCCGGTATTTATTCCGGTACTGGTCCACCATTGCGTCTTTTGCTTTGAGTGCGACAAATTTGGAGTGCTTAAAAAGTTCAGAGAAAACAACATTATCAATCGCAAATGTCTGATCCACATCCAGAAAATTTGACCAGTCAAATTCCATCATCCGATCATACAACTCCTTTTCATTTTTGGCTTTGAATGAATAGATGGGAACAAGTATTTTTAGTGCCGTTCTTAGTGCAAGATTTGCTCTGTACAAAAACTCAGGATTTCCTTCACATTTTATTCCGCGCGTTATCTTTTCAATGTTCTCCCCCCCAAGGTTCTTCACTTCTTCAGCGAGAATATCCTCAAATCCGTAGAGCGTTTTGATAGTCAGTTTCATAGCCTGCAAATCTACACCATTGTCCTATCGATAGAATCAGCTGGGCATCAGATTCTTGTTATCCACTGTCGATCCTGTCAGAGCATTTGAATACCTTAGTCCTGTCAACATGATCAACAGGGTTTTTACCATACTATTTCTCTTTTTACAGACAATTGTGCTTAATGGACAGTCCATTAATAATGGACAAATTGACTTGTCCGGGTTTGACTTTAATGCTGTTGAAACATTATCCCTTAACGGAACATGGGAGTTTTATCCGTCTGAATTTATTTCAACCGATACCCTGCTTACAAAAACTGAACCCACACTCATTAATGTCCCGGATCGATGGGATCAATCCGGTCTGTCGGCACGAGGATTCGGCTCCTATCGGCTGACTATTATTAAAAACACCAGCGAGCCTCTTGCACTCAGAATTCCGGACCTCTTCAGTGCTTATGACCTGTATGTGAACGGTCAATTACTCACTAACATGGGTAAGCCGGGTATCGATAAGAAGTCTGAACAACCAGGAAGACTATTCAGGCTTGCCTCGATGGGTCATATTCAATCAGATACTCTGGTTGTGGTTATCCATATTTCAAATTTTGTTCACAGCAAAGGAGGAATTGGTGCCCCCATTCATATTGGAACTTTGGAAAATCTATCCCGTCAAAAGTTTATCAACGATGTGTACGACATCTTCATGGCAGGCTGTCTGGTCATGGGTGCCTTCTTTTTCTTTGGGCTTTATTTCTATGGAAGACATGTTAAAATGTCATTCTATTTTGCATGGTTTTGTCTGGTTTATGCTTATCGAATCATTGGATGGGGAAATTATGTATTACACGACCTGATCGACATGCCCTATCGAATAGGAATGACGATAGAATACTCGGCACTTTATCTAACAGTCTTCTTCTTCGGGCTCTATCTTAAGCATCTTTTCCCCAAAGACACACCGAAATTTTTGGTGAAAGTGTTTGTCTTCCTCTCTCTGCTCTGGGCTCTATTAACTCTTTTACCTGTCTATATTTTTACCCAACTTAATGATCCGTTCCTGGTTCTTCTCATGACGGCAATGGTGTTTGGCACCTATGTATTTATACGTGCCCTCATTCGTAAGAGAGAGGGCGCCACCTACTCCTTATACAGTACACTCGGCATCATTGTGGTATTCTTTATGAAAACTGCAGCCTACCTCAATCTGGTAGAAGAGATTTTATGGGTATCGATGCTGGGACAGCTTGTCTTTTTTCTTTTTCAGTCATTAATTCTTTCTAAGCATTTTACTTCGTCCTGGAGACGAGCTAAAGAAGAAGCTGAAAGTGCCACTCAGGTTAAATCGGATTTTCTCTCCGTCATGAGTCATGAAATTCGAACACCACTTAATACGGTTATCGGAACCACCTATCATTTGTTGGATGAGAAGCCAAGAAAAGATCAGGTCCCGGAACTTAACAACCTGAAAAATGCCTCCGAATACCTGCTAACGCTCATCAACAATGTGCTGGACTACAGTAAAATAGATGCAGGAAAGATGGAATTTGAAGAATCCAATACGCCTCTGAAACGTTATTGTCAGGATATTTTTAACGTATTTAGACCAATTGCTTCGAAAAAAGGAATTGAGTTGGCCTTCAACTATGACACTAATCTTCCTGAAGTAGTCAGGCTGGATAAAGCCAGAGTCAATCAAATCCTGACCAATTTGATTGGTAATGCTATCAAATTTACCGAGAAGGGTGAGGTAAGCCTTAAGATTTCACAGGTTAGAAAAGAAAACGGGATGGTCGATGTGCTTTTTGAAATAAAGGATACCGGAATTGGTGTGAGCAGCGGTCTCAAAGACCGCATATTCAAATCCTTTCAGCAGGCCAATACTTCCATAACAAGAAAGTATGGAGGTACAGGTCTCGGACTGTCCATTACCAAGCAACTGGTAGAACTAATGGGATCTTCCATCGAGTTAAACAGCAAACAGGGAAAGGGCTCTACATTCTATTTCACCCTATCGCTAAAAATTGGCAACAAAGTGCTGGAGAAACTTCAGGAGAACGAAGCATTCGACCTTTCAGGATATAAAGTGCTACTTGTTGAGGACAATCAAATGAATGTGTTGATTGCCAAGCGATTGCTTGATAAATGGGGAATGGATGTCGGTCTCGCAGAAAATGGAATTGTAGCCATTGAAAAGGTCGAAAACGGCGAATACGACCTGGTGCTCATGGACCTTCAAATGCCTGAGATGGACGGTTATGAAGCCACAAGAATCTTAAGAAAGAAGGGGTATAAACTCCCTATTATCGCCTTAACTGCTTCTGCGATGTTTGAAAAATCTGCAAAATTGAAAGAGGCAGGACTTGACGGGTTAGTCACCAAGCCATTCAATCCGAAGGACTTATACCGTGCCATCTCAAAACAACTGGAAAAATTCGTTGATAAGTAATTACAATGACTATCCGATGTTTTGAAGAGGCAGGGTAAATGTGAAAGTGGTTCCCTCACCCTTTATACTTTTGAGCCAGATGTCTCCGTTGTTTCTGAGTATAAATTCGTGACAAATGACCAGTCCAAGCCCTGACCCTGGTTCATTATCCGTTCCTTTAGTTGATTTCGAATTAGAAACTTCAAACAGATCGCTTATTCTACTCTCATCAATACCAACTCCATTATCGGTAATCGACACGCATGCCAATGATCCGGCAGACCAGTACCTAATATCGATCTCTCCACCAGAGGGAGTGAATTTCACTGCATTTGACAACAGATTTCGAAAGACTGTGTCAATCATATATTTATCCGCCCGAACAAGCAGTCCACTCACAATTTTTGACTGCCTTAGTGTAATCTGCTTCAGATTCATTGAGCCTCTTACCATCTCAATATTTCTCGCCACAAGTTTATCTAATGGAATTTCAACCGGCTTCAAGAGATAACTTCCTGACTGCATTCGGGACCATTCCAGCAAATTTTCTAATAGCGACTGAAGGTTATGAGCAGAATTATTGATGTTTTCCATAAAGTATCGTGTATCCTTTACATCGAACGACTGATCGTTATTAATAAAAAGCTCGGAAAAACCAACAATGCTGCTGCAAGGACCTTTAAGATCATGGGCGATGATATCAATCAATCGGTTTTTCGTTTTAACCAGTTCTTCTACTTCCTGCTTCTGACTCAGCACCTTGTTTTGATTGCTCTCAAGAAGATAGGTGCATAAAATAATGGCAACCAGAGCAGAGACAATAAAACAAAAAGTGATAATGAAAAAATAATTATCACCATTGTAAAAATTCAGGCCAACGCCGGTGATAAAAAAATAGGAGAGTGCAATTCCCAGGCAAATCAAAACCGTGAATCTCACATGCATGAGAATAAACCCAACCGGGAATATAGCCAGTACAACACCTGCAAAATATATGTACATGGACCATTCTGCAGGATCCGAAACTGCTATCATCAGTATAATAGAAAAGGGTGCTGCAAAAACCATCACCGCATTGATAAATAACCGATAGGGCTTGATGACATCAATAAAAGTCGAAAGAAGTGCCAGCAGAAAATACGGAATAGTCCATAACCTGATCATCCAGAATTCCTGATAACTAACCGGAGCAGAGAGGTAATCCACATACCCAAAACTCAGATAAAAAACCATGTAAGCTGTTGACCAAAACCGGATCGTTTGCTTATTGTAATTAAGCTTAGCAAATGATTGTCGAATATTCAGTCTCGCAATCATCTGGTTGATCTGAGAAAATACTTAATGGGGCAAAATGTCCAGGTGTCAGTCATGGATCAGGCGTTGAAACAGTGATTACAAATGATTGCATTGCAAAATGGCAATCATCAATTTAGGGACGGCTACAGGACAATCGATCTCTTAGGGGTATACAAGGAATCTACAGAGAGTGAGCATTAAAAAACCCTTCCCGTTTTCACGAGAAGGGTTAATCTATATCCTGGGTAAAATCAGAGTCCAACAGCTAAAGGCTAAAAGCCAATTGCCATTTACTTTTTCTCCTCTTCTACCTCTTCGAATTCCACGTCAGAAACGTCATCGCCTCCGGCAGCAGATTCTTCGGCTCCACCAGCCTCAGCACCACCTGGCGCTCCGCCCTGTGCTTCCTGCTGTGCAGCATAAATTTCCTGAGATGCCGCCTGCCATGCATTGTTCAATGCTTCCATCGCAGTGTCTATCTCAGCAATGTCCTGCTTACCATGTGCTTCTTTCAATTTGGTTAGTGCACCTTCAATGGCAGATTTGTTACTTTCTGAAAGTTTTTCACCAAACTCGGTCATTTGCTTCTCTGTCTGGAAGATCAGCGAATCTGCAGCATTTACTTTCTCCACCTTTTCTTTCACTTCCTTATCTGCTTCAGCATTTGATTCCGCTTCCTGTCGCATTTTCTCGATTTCCTCATCAGTCAAACCGGAAGAAGCTTCAATTCTGATTTTCTGCTCTTTGCCGGTTCCTTTGTCTTTTGCTGACACATTAAGAATACCGTTCGCATCAATGTCGAAGATTACTTCTACCTGAGGAATGCCTCTTGGTGCCGGCGGAATTCCATCAAGGTGGAATTTGCCCAGCGACTTATTGTCTTTCGCCATTGGTCGTTCTCCCTGCAGGACATGAATCTCAACAGATGGCTGATTGTCAGCAGCCGTAGAAAATGTCTCGGACTTCTTGGTCGGGATGGTCGTGTTCGACTCAATCAATTTGGTAAATACTCCTCCAAGGGTTTCGATCCCTAAAGAAAGTGGAGTTACATCCAACAAAAGAACATCTTTAACCTCTCCGGTCAACACACCTCCCTGAATGGCTGCTCCAATTGCTACCACTTCGTCAGGATTTACTCCTTTAGAAGGTTTCTTACCAAAGAATTTTTCCACCTCTTCCTGAATCTTTGGAATTCTTGTTGAACCTCCAACAAGGATTACCTCGTCAATATCACTGGTAGAAAGTCCTGCATCTTTCATTGCAGCTTCCACAGGCTTCATTGATCTTTTGATCAGGCTGTCAGCCAGTTGTTCAAATTTCGCTCTGCTTAATGATCTTACAAGGTGCTTAGGCACACCATCCACGGGCATAATGTATGGAAGGTTGATTTCGGCATTAGAAGAACTTGACAATTCAATTTTCGCCTTCTCAGCGGCTTCTTTCAAGCGCTGAAGTGCCATTGGATCTTTTCTCAGATCAATTCCTTCATCTGCTTTAAATTCGTCTGCCAGCCAGTCGATAATCACACCGTCGAAATCATCTCCACCAAGGTGTACATCACCATTGGTTGATTTCACTTCAAACACACCCTCACCCAATTCAAGAATTGAAATATCGAATGTACCCCCTCCAAGGTCATACACTGCGATTTTCATGTCTGCATTTTTCTTATCCAATCCGTAAGCAAGCGCTGCAGCTGTCGGCTCGTTAATGATTCGCTTCACATCCAATCCGGCAATCTGACCTGCTTCTTTGGTTGCCTGTCTTTCTGCATCATTGAAGTAAGCAGGAACAGTAACCACTGCTTCTTTCACTTCCTGACCCAGAAAATCTTCCGCAGTTGACTTCATTTTCTGAAGGATCATTGCAGAAAGTTCCTGAGGCGTGTATGTTCTGTCACCAATCTTTACTCTTACAGTATCGTTAGTTCCGGCTTCCAGCTCGTAGGAAATATTTTTCATCTCCGCTTTCACTTCCGAAAATTTCTTACCCATGAATCTCTTCACAGAGCTGATTGTATTTTGTGGGTTAGTAATCGCCTGTCTTTTCGCAGGGTCACCCACTTTTCTTTCTCCTTTTCCCCCGTCGAGAAAAGCCACGATAGAAGGAGTCGTTCTCCTTCCCTCACTATTTTGGATTACCACCGGCTCATTTCCCTCCATCACGGCCACACATGAGTTGGTAGTTCCTAAATCGATTCCTATGATTTTACCCATTTCTTTGATCTATTGATGTTTTAGTTAATTCTATGCTTCTTTCCATTTATCAATGGATGTGCCAAAGGAGAAAATGTGACAGATTGGCAGGCAGCATTGCTGCTTTCAATAAATACTATGAAAAAATGCCTGTAAAATTGGTTTGATAGTGGAGAACTGGCAGTTTTCATTGCCAGGAATCGTCGTGCCTGTATGATGACAAGGCAGGCTATCCACGATATCTGCCTTCGTTTCCCTTAATGGCAGCACCAAAGGCAGGATGCCGCTCCTGTCACATCTGGATTGAGATGGAAGAGCCCCGAATTATCTAAGATCCTTCGTTGCGCTCAGGAAGACCGCACGAATTTTAGCTAGAATTCATCCTGACGAAGGAAGGATCTTTATTCTTTTTAAAGAAGATTTCTCTTAATGCTCGAATTAGTTGACATCTACAGAAATGACGGATAGCAGTGAGCATCATCCATACCCACTACTTATCGTACCGCTGCTTTATGATTCTCACAACCAACAGCAGAATGAAGACAACAATTATGGCACCAATCAACAAGCCTCTGGCATCCTGATGTGTAACTGTTGTCTCCCCTGAATCTATAATCTGAAAGATCAGAAAACCGGTGATCAGGTAAATGACATACCGGAAAGGTTTTTTCATGATTTCAAAGTTAGGACAATTCACAAATTAACCTTTCCTACTTTTGCAACCCCAATTCAATGGCATGACTTTAGAACAGGAAATAGGAAGAAGAAGAACATTTGGCATCATTGCTCATCCCGATGCGGGAAAAACAACACTCACTGAAAAGTTGCTGTTGTTTGGAGGGGCAATCCAGACTGCTGGTGCAGTAAAATCCAATAAGATTAATATTGGCACACGATCGGACTGGATGGACATAGAGAAGCAAAGAGGAATTTCCGTTGCAACTTCCGTCATGGGATTCGAATACAAAGATCTCAAGATCAACATTCTTGACACGCCCGGTCACAAAGATTTTGCTGAAGATACTTACCGCACCCTGACGGCTGTTGACAGTGTCATTATGGTGATTGATTGTGTGAAGGGAGTTGAGGAACAAACTGAGAAATTAATGGAGGTATGCCGGATGCGAAATACCCCGGTTATCTGCTTCATCAACAAGCTGGATCGCGAAGGCCAGGATGCGTTTACGCTGCTTGATGAAATTGAAGAAAAACTGGGCATCAAAGTCCGTCCCATGAGCTGGCCGATCGGTATGGGAAAATCGTTGCGGGGGGTGTTCAATATTTATGAAAACAACCTGAATCTGTACGAGCCTAATAAACAGAAACGCGTGGATGATGTGGTTGAAATCAAAGGGGTAGATGACCCCAATCTCGAAAAATACCTGCCAGAAGCTGCAGTCAAAGAACTTCGTGAAGAAATAGAACTGGTGAATGGCGTTTATGACCCATTCAATTCAGAGACTTATCTAAATGGTGAAGTTGCTCCTGTCTTTTTCGGCAGTGCAGTAAATAATTTTGGAGTTCGTGAACTCCTTGATTGTTTTACCCAGATTGCTCCATCACCAAGACCGAGAGAAACGGAAGAACGTGAAATCAAACCTTCTGAAAAGAAGTTTTCAGGATTTATCTTCAAGATTCATGCTAATATGGATCCAAAGCACAGAAACCGAATCGCCTTTGTCAGAATCTGCTCCGGTAAATTTGAACGTGGAAGTAACTACTATCATGTCCGCAACGACAAGCAAATAAGGTTTTCCAATGCGACTGCTTTCATGGCTCAACAAAAAGAAACTGTTGAAGAGGCATTCCCAGGTGATATCGTAGGATTGTATGATACCGGAAACCTGAAAATAGGTGACACCCTTAGTGAAGGAGAGAAAGGATTGTACAAAGGAATTCCGTCATTCTCACCGGAAATGTTTCGGGAAGTAGTCAATCTTGATGCGATGAAATCCAAGCAACTGGATAAAGGGTTGAATCAATTAATGGACGAAGGGCTCGCTCAGCTTTTTACTTTTGAACTGGGAGCAAGAAAAGTTGTTGGAACGGTAGGTGCCCTCCAATTTGAAGTACTCCAACACCGACTGCTCAATGAATACAGCGCCAGCGCCAAATTTGAAAATGTTAATATCTACAAAGCATGTTGGATCAGTAGTCATGATCAGTCAAAGCTGGATGCTTTTGTGAAAGATAAATTCAGGCACATTGCGAGAGACAAGGAAGGAAAGCTGGTATTTATGGCGGAGACCAAGTCATGGCTTCAGATGGTTCAGGATAACTTCCCGGATGTTGAATTCCACTTTATCAGCGAATTCTAAAAAAAAGAGCTCCGATATTCTCAGAGCTCTTTCAATCATTCATTTTGCTTTTACTGTTTCACCAAAGTGATTGTATCAACTTCTCCATCACCATAATCCTGAACGGCAGTCATGGTATTCCCATTTACACTGATGGTTAAGTCCACCACTTCCTGATCTTCTTCTCCGTCTTCAATTGCGTTGAGGATTAAGACAAGTCTTTTAATACCATCTTCATAGCTCCAGGCCCCGTCCCAATCGTCTGAGTAAGTTTCGGTAGTATACTGAATATCTTCACACGTTGAATTCTGATAATCAAGATAAGTGGTCTCTCCATCAGATTGTAATCTTAATGCTCCATTTGCAGAAAATGTCAACATTATAAAATCGGTAGTTTCACTTTCCGTAATTTCTACTTCCTCAAAAGTCTGACCGTCCGCGCAGACTATTGACTCATTGTAAGTCTCAACCTGCTCTTCTCCAATAACCTCTGTCTCTGTCATCCCATCATACACATTTACAATTTTGGTTACATTCCAGATCCCAACCAGAAACTCGCTATTCGCTCCCCCTAATTCCCCAACAGTAATACAAACTCTCACAATGTTGGAAACCCGGTTTTCAGCGTCATATACGCACAGGTCTACACAAAATTCTCCAGGCTCGATATTGTCAGGAAGTGCCAGTGAAAATTGTGGTTCGTCACCGACTCCTCTTCCACTTGTGAATGCAGAAGCAGGAATATCGAAATAAGAATCCGCACCAGGAATCTGCAGGTAAACACCTGATGCATCACCGCTTGTCAGGTCTAGTCCGAGCTGCAATTCTCCACCCTGAACCCCAAAAGCATCATCAGGATCTGAAATCGAAGGTGCCGCAGGATCAGTCGAAGGAGCAGGAGGTGTTCCGACGACCACAGTAGCCCCGGTAACAGCCAGAGCGTCTGTCAGCGCGTTCGGGTCCGACAGATCAACAAATTCTTCTTCCATCATATCATCATTACCATCATCTGAACAATGAGACAGGGTAATAACTGTGATGAAACATAATACAAGTAGTAATGAATGGCGTAGTGTTTTCATTGTAGTTGATTTTTGGCAATTTAATACAATTCAGACCCTTAATTACTCCATTTGGTTTGATTACATTTCCAATACTTTGGAACAATGAAAGAGCCAGAACGTAAAAAGCCTCCTGAGAACACCCAATCATAGTGCTGAAAAGAAAACTCCGAAACTATTTATTATCACTCACAATCTCCTTCGCGCTGGTCATTATAATCATTGGCATTCTCTTCATTTTTAATGCTAATCAGGTTTCTTTATCCGAGTTCTTTGATGTTCTTCCCAATATTATAATCCAACTGATCAGCAGGCCATTATTCTGGTTAATACTTTCTCTCCCTTATCTGCTCATTCTTCTGATCAAATTTTGGATTCAGGGTTATCGAAGGGGAGGATTTTCAAAGTTTGGAAGACGATTTTCTTATTCATTTATCGCCCCCATATTTATCATTTTCCTTCTCGCGAAGGTCTCAACCTGGTATCAGACCAGTGAAGATTTTAACTATGAGTGGGATCAAAATGCTTTCAACTTTAGCGGAATAAGCAATCAGGCTCATCAAAAAGATGGAAAGGTCCGGGGGATGCATGTATTTGGCACACGAAACCTGGATAGCCTGGAACTACGCAAACTCACTGAAGGAAATATTGAACACGTTATTCTTGTTCCTTATGCTGATCAAAAGGACTACAATGTTCCACTGTCAAAACTATCTGAAAACAGGGTACATAGAAGGGATTCTGTTTATTCTCAAATAATTGATTTCTGCAAAAAAAGTGGTATTCAGGTAATTGTGAAACCACATGTCTGGATCTATGATCCAAGTGATGGAAAATGGAGAGGTGATATTTGGATGGAGAGTGAAAAGGACTGGCAACAATGGGAGACAAATTATACAGAATTCATTCTCACAAATGCCCGATTAAGTGAAAAGTTTAACCTCCCCTTTTTCTGCATCGGAAATGAATTTTACTTATCTACCACCAGGAGACCGGATTATTGGAAGTCGTTGATCAAAAAAGTCCGGAAAGTTTATTCCGGGAAGCTGATTTATGGAGCAAATTGGGATCGCGAGTACAGGGAAATTGAGTTTTGGAACGAATTGGACTACATCGGCATCCAGGCATATTTTCCACTTGTCGATCAGGAATACCCTGAATATGAACAAGTTCGGGATGGCTGGAATACCCACCTAAAAGAGATTCAGCTTGTAGCAGAGAAATTCAATAAGCAGGTGATCTTCACCGAACTGGGATATAAAAGCACTCCCGACGCAGCACAATATCCCTGGGAATGGGAAAATTATGCAGAAAATCAGTTTCAGCCGATTTCTAACAAAACGCAGGTCTACTGCTATCAGGCGTTTTTTGAAAAAGTCTGGAATCAAAAATGGTTTGCCGGCGCAATGATCTGGCAATGGCATTCCCGGGATGATGGCAAAACAGCGAATCATAATTTTACTCCAAAAGGTAAACCCGCGTTCAACGAAATAGCCAGGGGGTTCTTATCAACCAGGTAATTCCCGGATTCTTTCAGATTTTTCAGGAATTTGGACAGGATACAAGCTAATTTCGCATTTCCAAAATGAGCGATCCCTCTATCATATATGAAGACAATCACCTGCTGATTGTGGATAAACCAACCGGATGGCTGGTACAGGGCGACCAAACAGGTGATCACACCCTGACCGACTGGGCAACAGGTTATATTCGGGAAAAGTATAAAAAGACCGGGAATGTTTTTTGTCACCCGTGTCATCGACTTGACAGACCCGTTGCAGGGCTGGTAACTTTTGCACGGACATCCAAAGCACTTGAGCGCATGAACAAAATGTTTCGGGATCATGAAGTGAGCAAATCTTATCTGGCTGTAGTGCTGGGCACTCCAAATGAGTATGAGAAAACGCTTGAGCACTGGTTAGATAAAGATCCCATAAAAAACAAAGCCAAAGCATACGATAAACAAAAGGGTAAGGCTAAACATGCCATTTTATCCTATAGTATGATTGCAACACACAGTCGGGTTTCTCTTCTAAAAATAGAACCCAAAACCGGAAGGCCTCACCAGATACGTGTGCAAATGAAAGCAAATGATACGCCGATCAAAGGGGATACCAAATACGGTTTTCCAAAAGGAAATCAGGATAAGAGTATTGACTTACACGCCTACAAGCTGGAATTTATTCATCCGGTTAAAAAAGAACCGATCAAAGTTTATTCAAAACCAAAATGGCCTGATTTTCAGGCATTCATCAATGAGCTGGATTAAGAAAATGCAGGAGAAATGGGAGCTTACGAGCTTCTGGCAGGTGATTATTGTTCTTGTGGTATTTGCGCTCACAGGATCTACCGTCTTACTAATAAAGGGACCAATACTTGACCTGATTAGTGGTGGTGCTGAACGAGAATGGTGGATGACAGTTATTTACATACTTCTAATCCTTCCCATATACAATATCATTCTGCTATGCTACGGATTCCTGTTTGGACAATTTGCATTCTTTTGGAGATACGAACAGAAAATGCTCAGGCGATTTGGATTCAGAAGAAATGCTGAAAAAGAAGGAAGCAATCCATCTGCTGAATAAGCTGGGAAAGCAAAACATCCCCTTCAACTTCTACTGTGATTTTTTGGGAGAGGAATGGTGTATTGAGGAAGCTTCTTCCAAAATTGAGGGCTCCTTTAAATTGTCCATTTCATCAAAAATAGTTAACAGTCACCAGTTGTCAGTTGTCAGTAAAGAGCCACAATTCAGAAAACGCCCGATCCCATTTGGTGAATTCAATGCTGCTTTTGATCAGGTTGTTCATCAAATAAATATTGGGAATTCCTTTTTGACCAATCTCACATTTCGTACGCCTATAACTACCAATTTAAGTCTGGATGAAATATTTATCCGTTCTTCTGCCAGATACAAATTACTCGTCCCGGATCAATTTGTGGTTTTTTCACCTGAGACATTTATCAAAATCAAAGGAAATCATATCCACAGTTATCCAATGAAAGGCACCATTGATGCCTCAATACCTGAGGCGGAGGCCATAATTCTGAACGACGAAAAAGAAACTGCCGAGCATATAACCATCGTCGATCTGATCAGAAACGACCTAAGTCAGGTGGCTGGAAATGTCTCCGTTGAAAAATTTCGATACATCGATAAAATTCAAACCAGTGATAAGGACCTGTTACAGGTCAGTTCAGAGGTGAAGGGAGAATTATCGTCAGACTGGAGGTCAAACCTCGGATCGATTATAACCAGGCTTCTTCCGGCTGGATCAATATCGGGTGCACCTAAAGTTGAGACCATTAAAATTATTCAGGAAGCTGAGGATTATGATCGTGGATGCTATACCGGCGTTTGTGGCCATTTTGATGGAGAATCGCTCGATTCAGGTGTAATGATCCGGTTTATTCAGCAGGAGAATGGTCAACTCCATTATTGTAGTGGGGGTGGCATTACTTCTTTCAGTGATGCCGAAAAAGAATATCGAGAAATGATCGATAAGGTGTATTTACCTTTATAGTCTATGTCAAAAAAATCTCTTTATGATCAGATAGCTGAAATTCATGGTGATGATATCGCAAGTGATGTTTACAACCGACTACTGAGTGGACAAGATGTACGTAAAGAAATAGAGCGACTGTTGAAATCAGGAGGTGATAAATCCTCTGAAACGAACAAATGATCTTATTCGGCAATCAGGCTAACGCTCGAATTTATCCCTGTTAAATTGGGAGAAGACAATCGGAATTCATTGATATTTAGGCTTTTATCCATAATTTTGCAGACTGCCAATTGTTAAAAACTAACGAGTCGACCAGAAATGATTAAATATAAGTTTGAAAACAAACTCGATAAGGAGTTCGCTTCAACACTTCGTTCTCGCATGAATTCTTACTTCAGCGAAAATGAAATTCAGCGAAGTGCGAATACACAAATGGTCATAAAGACCATTGTCATCTTATCCATGTATTTGATCCCCTACTTCCTGTTAATACTGGGTGGATTTACCAACCTGTACATACTTGCAGCTCTTTGGATTTTTATGGGAATTGGTAAAGCATTCACCGGTACGGCAATCATGCATGATTCACTTCACGGATCCTACTCAAAAAATAAATTCTATAATACATTGACCGGGCTTTCGGCCACTCTTGTTGGTGCAGACCGTTTAATCTGGCAAATTCAGCACAATGTGTTGCATCACACTTATACAAATATTGAAGATGCGGATGAGGATATACTTCCCCGAGTTGTGTTTCGATATTCAGTCCATCAACCTCACAAATGGTTTCACAGATACCAGCACATTTACGCGCCAATATTCTATTGTGTCCCACTGCTTGAATGGCTCACCACGAAGGATTTCATCAAACCTTTTGATTACCTGAGAATGGGACTGATAAAAAAAGGAGCTGAGTTTAGAAAAGAGTTCGCCGGTATTGTGTTAAGAAAAGTATTCTACTGGGCAGTATTCATTGCACTGCCGATTATGCTGATCGGTGTACCTGTCTGGATTACCATATTAATGATATTAGGTTCTCATTGTATAAGCGGCAATATCTTAGCCATGATCTTTCAAACAGCCCATGTGGTTGAACCTGCTGAATTTGTGAAAGTTGAAGGAGAGCATGTAAAAACCAGCTGGGTTGCTCACCAGTTGAAAACCACCTGCAACTATGGAACAGATAACAAAGTTTTATCCTGGTTTCTCGGTGGGTTAAATTTTCAGATTGAACATCACCTGTTCCCGGATGTGTGCCATGTTCACTACCCAAAGCTTGCCAAAATGGTTAAAGCGACGGCTAAGGAATTTGGGTTGCCTTATAATGAATTCGACACATTTGGAGATGCGCTGGTAAGTCATTTCACCCACCTGAAAGAAATGGGTAGTGCAAAAGACCTGAAAGTTCAACTGGCTTAATTCAACATTACAAACGCTCCCCAGTAATAAGGCTCCGGAAAATTTTTTCTCAGAGCTTTTTGTGCTGAAAAGAATGCCTGTTCTTTAGATTTTCCGTTCATCCATTCCTGATAAAAAGTGGTCATCAGTTGTCTGGTGGCTTCATCACTGACTTTCCATAAGCTCATAATCACTGATTCAGCTCCGGCCACCTGGAATGCACGCTGCAGTCCATAAACTCCTTCACCTGACTTTATTTCACCCAATCCTGTCTCACAGGCACTGAGCACAACCAGATCCGTATCCTTCAGGTCCAAAGTAATTACCTCATAAGCAGTGAGCACCCCATTGTTAACTGCATTTGCCTCAGTACCCTTCGTGGCAGATTCCATCGTCTGTTCCGCATTCGCCAACATCAGCCCTGATCGAAGCAATGGATTATCTTTTGCCTGATTCACTTCAATGCCAAAAACTTTATCTCCCGTTGACTGACTCTCCTGAAGAAAAAAGCCATGGGTAGCGATATGCAATAGTGAAGGAGACTGAATTTGTTTAAAATTTTCCTCTGATGCCTCCTTTTGCATAAAAACAGATGTTGCATACCCTTTCGTTCGAGTAATCCGGCTCACCGCATCTATCTCATCCTTTGTGCCTGGAAGGGCGACCAGAAGTCCCTTGATTCCGTAATCGGGATACCCGAAGAAGTCTGCTTTTTTCTTTGTTGAAGTCTTCTTTTTCACTTTCAGCAGATCCCGTGTACTTGAATATAAGTGAAGATTGAACGCATCTGAAACATACGTGTCATCAGCGCGTCTCAATGCGCCAACATTCACCTGATAGTACACCCCGTCAAGCGATAAATATACATTTGATTTCCCCGCAAGTTTTTCATCCACAGGCTTCCAGAATTTGTCATACGTAATGTTGTCTTCTGCTTTTATCTCAACCATTTTGCGATAGGCTTTTGCGTATCGCTGGTCAAGCTCTCTTCCGTTTTCCAATAGCACAAGATCGGGATGTAATGAAGATGAGGTTGCTATGAGAAAAGCATAGTTTTTTTCATCGCTGAAACTTCGATCAAATTTCGGAAAACCAATCGTTTCTATCGCGGCATCACTGCTTCCAAGTTTCGCTTTTATATCCTTAAGTGTTGCGGTTGGCAACTTGTTAGATTGTGCAAATGCGGCAGACATCCGGCTCAGTTCTTTTTCCAGTCTATTGGCTTCTGCTTCCACAGCATTCAGGTCGATTTTTTGTTCCGCCAGTTGCTGTTTTGAATAGGTATAATAAAGGATCAATTGCTCTTTGGCTGAAACCCAGCTTGCATACACCTTCTTTAATTCCTCATTATCCCCGTTTAAAATCTGCTCACGAACCTTTGTTGAAGCACTTAGTAATATTCCTTTCGTCTTTAGATGGATGTTGTACATCTCCGTCAAAAGCGTCGGATCAGCTTTCCCATGTTCAGCAGCGTATGCATAGAATTTAAGTATCGAAGGACGTACTTTAGCCCAGTACTGACTTTTTTCATACTCGCTCATCGCACCAAAAAAATTCTCAACCTGCTCAAGTACTGAGGCAATCACCTGACGAAATTGTGAGCTTGCAGTTTCAAAATCCTCCTTTTTCCATGAAATGACAGACATATCTTCCAGTGAATTCAGGTAGTCAGGATGATTCTTTCCGAAAAACTGTTCATAGCTTTGATTTACTTCCTGCAAAATCGCTGCTGCCTCGTCAAAATTTCCGCTATAAATATGGTACCTGCCAAGGTTATGTTTCGTTTTAATGTACGCAGGATGACTCGTTGAATATTTCTTTTCAAAAATTTGCAGTGCGTCATTCAGCAAATCAGGAACTTCGGTGGTTTTTCCGGATTCCATCAGGACACTGGCAAGATAATTTTCCACGTTGGCATAATCGGTCTGATTCCTTGCCATTCGCTTTCTTTTCAATTCGAGCACCTCATTGAATATCATTTCTGCCTGCTCATAGTCACCACTACTGTAGTAAATAAGTCCCTCATTTATTTTAAATCCGACGTTATCTCTCCCTTTTTCACGTAATTCACCAGCAGCCATTGTGGAGGCTTTCTGAATGTAGCTGATCGCTTCTTCATACTGTCCCGTTTCGTTGTAGAGCAATGCCCGGTTGCTGGTGATAATCGCATGTGAAAGAGAGCCGGTTTTATTATTATCAGCAATAATTTTTTCCGACCTGTTAAAAAAATCCTCAGCTTCAGTGTACTTCCCTTTAGACTGGGCAATCACTGCACGATTATTATATAGTGACGCAAGAGCTATAGATTGGCTGTAAATCTCTTCTTTGAAATAGTTGGTTGTCTCCTGAATAAATGCGTCAGAAAGGTTGTACTTCCCTTCAGCATGTATGACGATGGCGATATTTGCAATGGTCTTTCCCAATGCATACTTCTCCTCCATACTCAATGTATCCATATCTGCCAGACTTGAAATATCAAATGCTGAGTCCAGCAGCGTCCTGGAAACACCAAACTCATTAGTAAGGAGCCCTAAAGCTTCCAAAAAATTCAGAATCGCGGCATCAGGGTTAATGTAAATAGACATCTCCCCGGTACGGTTTGAATCAAAAGCCTTTTCATAAGTTTCCAACTCCACTTTTTCAACCTCCTCATCTTCATAATTCTTCGAAAGAGTGAGCAAAAGATTCTCTTTGCTGTCCCGATTAGCAAAAAATGAAGCCCTGTTGCCCTGGGAAAAAATGTAATTGTAGTTGGAGGTGTCCTTGACCAGTTGCTCCAGGCGCGCCTTATTCATTCGGTCGTCAGCCAGGTCCGATGATTTTTCTTCTAACTGCTCTTCTACCGCCTGCTTGAGTTTCTTAAGAAACTTTTGTCCGGAGACTGAGAAACTGAAAGTAAAAAAAACGAGAATGATAATAATTCGAGACATGATCGGGTGCGATTCAGTTAAAACTTAGGATTTTTACAAATCTGGTGGAACCAGATCAAAAAGCGAATGAAATTCATCGAAAGTATTTGTTATAAAAACAGACGCTATCTTAATCTGGAAAATCATCAGTTAAGGGTGAATCGAACATTTGCCAATTTTTTCCAGGGAAAATCGATGCAACTCGACAGGGTTTTACCTCAAATAGAGGAGGACAAAACATACAAAGTCCGAGTTGTTTACGATGAAGAAATGGCAGATGTGGAGTTCTCCGAATACTATCCCCGATCCATCAGATCGCTTGCCCTGGTTAAGTCTGATCTCTTTGATTATTCCTATAAGTATGAAGACAGGAGTATGATCAACAGACTTACAGACTCGACAGAGGAAGATGACATTATCATTTCAATTGATGGGTTAATCAGGGACAGCTCATACGCAAACCTTGCTTTTTGGACCGGCACAGAATGGGTTACTCCTGAAGATCCTCTTCTTTGTGGAACCAAGAGGGAGCTTTTGATAAATCAGAAAAAAATCATAACGGCACCAATTCAGGAAAGCGACCTTTCTTCCTTTGAAAAGGTCGCTTTCATCAATTCCATGCTCGATTTGGGGAATGTTGAATTACAAATAACAGATATCAAAATGTCAATCCAAATCGGAGGGCCGGGAACACCTGATTAAACCCATCTGTGAATATTAGTTCCGGGGTTAGGCTTGTTCGTGAGGACTTTCTGTTGTAAACGGAAAGAATAAAGGTCTCTCCATGATAGAAACCTCCGTTCTGATTGATCAGGTAGCCAAAACCAAGGCCGAATTGCTGATCAGTTTTTGTGATAAGGGTTGCATATGCTGACAGAAATCCGTTCAATTCTAATTTAGTACTCCCCTCTGTTTCACGCGATACGGCATAATGCTGCGTATATAAAAGGCCGAATTTCTTACTGGGCTTTCCATACCGGTCACTAAACCCAAAAGAAACATCATAGCTTATGCTTGGCATGAACTGATCACGATAAAATCCGACACCTACTCCTGCACTCAATTCAACGAAATCCCTGGGATTGGTTTGGTTGATCTTCGATAATCTTAGAACCCCGAAATTAATGTTGCCCTCACCGGAATATAAGGCACGTTTATTTTCGATCTTTTCTGCGTTTGATTCCAGTTCATTCCAGATTCCTTCAACACTGACGGCCTTCATCGATTCGAGCTGATCCATTTCATTGATAGAAAACGACAGACTTACTTCTTCCTGAATTACAAGAAATTCAATTCTTTCGGCTGTCATGTGATTTAACCCTTCACTCCCGATCAGAAATATATCCGATTCCTTATCCAGTGGTGTAATGTCAATTCTTGCTTTTTTCTCTTCGCCAACCATTATATTCTGATAGGTTGCTTTTATACCTGCATCATTGGCAGAAGAGTTAATGGAAGATTCCATTGCACCAAGAATGGAGTTCCACAAATCATCATCCAGTTTTGGCCTCTTTCTCACGCTTTCTAAAGCCACGACTATTTCAATTTCTTCCGCAGTAATCCGTAAAGTGTCAGGATACTCAATTTTTTCCTGTGCAATCGCACCGATCCCGAGGGCCAGCATAAAAAGAGCCGGCATTATTCTACTTATCGTTCGCATACAGTTTAATTTTTAATTTTTGATAATCAACTTTCAACACATCGGAAGGAGGACTCAACTGAGCTCTAATTAAGCCTCTCTTCTCAAATCCAATCTTTGGCTCCTCGAGGCTAGCCTGTATGATTGAAATATCTTTTTGGGTGAATAGATTTTCTCTTTCGATTTCAGCCTCTCTAAACATCATTGCAGGACTGATCCCTGCCACTGGCACACTGGCTGTCATATTTTCATTAATTCCTTTTTTCACCACCTGATGAATCGGCTGATTCTTCTTCACTTCCAGCCTGGTAGAATCCACCGACTGGACCTGAGGTATCGAAACAATTTCTTGTATTTCGGCTACCTGACCATCTGACTCAGCTATTGATGACTCTGAATTTTGCTTCAAAAGTGTAATGGGAATAAGCAATACCAGAAGGGTAAAACAGGCAACCAGTAATAATCTGCCACTCGAACGGTGTTTCGAAGCAGTCATCCTTTCATTCAACTTCTCCCACAGCAAGTTTTGATCAAATGGGATTCCAAGATCCGCCTCATTGATCTGATCAAATTTGTCAGTTAATATTTCAGGTTCCATATCCACTGTTTTTTGTCACTAATAATTCTCTCAATAATTTTTTTGCTTTGAAAAGCTGAGACTTTGAGGTGCCTTCAGAAATCTGTAGCACCTCAGCTATCTCCCCGTGTGAATAACCCTCGACCTCATACAGGTTAAAAACCGTCCGATAACCTACAGGGATCATCTGAATAATCTTTAATAAATCCCCGACCGCCATTTGATCCAAAGGCGTCAGATCCTGCTCTGAATCAATTTCTTCATTAATAGACAGGATTCTGATTTCCTTTTCTTTTCGAAGTTTCATCAGCGACTCGTTGATCATGATCTTTTTTACCCAGGCAAAAAAGGAAATCTCACTTTTGTAGTGTAGCTTTTCAAGCCCTCTAAACATTTTATGAAATCCTTCAAGCAGAATGTCTTCTGCATCCTCTTTAGTTTTCAGGTATCGCAGGCAGACTCCCATCATCGGAATGCTTAGCTGATCAAAGAGCAGCTTCTGCGCTTTCTGATCACCTTTTCTACACTTTTCAATTAAGTCCCTGGTATTCACTAAATACATTTGACCGCTAAATGTGGATTTTGGGGTAAAGGTTGCCTGAACACGCAAACAAAAAAAGGACCAGCCTGTCAACCGGTCCTAAATGCCTGTTTGCAAAAATCATCCTTACCTTCTTCTGTTCCCTATTGATCTGAACTGGAAGCCGCTGTTCTGATTAAACGCGGATAGTCTGTATGTCATGCTCACCATATAATAGGTGCCAATGGATGCAATTCGCTCTTCTTCTATGTAATTGAAGTTGGTCGTCCGGTTGATTCCCTGATTCTGATTCAGAATATCGAAGACGGATAGTTTAATTTCTCCTCTGTCATTCTTAAGGAAATTCTTCTGGATCGATGCTTCCCAGAGCTTGATCTCCTGATCGTCAGCGAAAGAAGCGCTTTCATACACCTGATAATCAAAAATGCTGCTTACAGACCACTTTTTCAGGAAGAAAAGGGTGGTTTCCACAAAGTAAGTCTGATTGGTGAAATCCTGATTTGAGCTTTCCTGGGAACCACTGGTTTTACCATTGGTAAAGTTTGAGCCGATACTCCAGTCGATCACCTTTTTCTTAAGGTTTTCAAAACTCAGGCTGAAGGTATTATTTGTGTTCTTTGTTTCAGAAGTCACATCATTGATGATGGTAAATCCCTCATTCATTGTGATTCTGTTGCTTACTCTGAATCGTGATTTTGCAAACTTAACCGGGCGGCTGAATGACGTATAATTAGTTATCGTCAATGAGTTATCTGCATTCACGGGAATTGAAGTCTGTCCAAATGTCTGACTATCTACTGTTCGGCTGGTTACAATATTGTCAAGCGTGTATGATACATTGATAAAGCTGAAAAGAGAGGTAGATGAGAATTGATCAAAAAATCTGAAATTAAGCCGGGCAGAATGGATGTATTCTGCATCCAGTTCCGGGTTTCCCTGATAGATGTTCAACGGGTTTGAATTGTCTGTTACAGGTTGTAATTGATTTATGGACGGCACATTCAGACGTGTGTTATAATTCAAACTCAGCCCGACACTGTTATTGAAATCGTAATTAATTCGAGCGAAAGGAAGTGTTCTGTTAAATTCATTAGAAAAGCTGGCACTCTGTTCTGGTAAATCTCCATCCAGTGTGCTAAACTGATAATTGGTACCGGTTGTAATCCTGAAATCCTCTTTGGCATAATTAAAACTTACTCCGGCTCGATTGTAATCATATCTTCTTTCATACAGAGAGCTTAAAGCCGAATTGAAGGTCCTTGTACTCCCGCTTACGTCATAAAAGTCTTTGTCATTATCTCCATTGGTCACATTGTGTACATAGCGAAATTCCAGGTATTTGCTCCTTCCTACAGGTTCTGTATAGGCAATCTCCGTCCCGATCGTATGAGAATTATTGTCTGTCAACTGCTCCTGATTGGTCAGGCTCTGCCCTGAATTGATGTTTGTATTCAATGCATATTCTGAATCATTGCTCTGATTGCTATAGCTTAGTTCGGCCACCAAAGTCCTCCCGACTTTGTTAAATTTTTTCCGGTACATCAGGCTTGAATTCAAATTCATTCCATTTCCATCGGAGCGATAGTCACTTAAACTGTTGCTGGTATTGGCATCTGAAAAATTCGAGGTGTTCGTAATATTCAAAACGTCTCCCTTTTGAAAACCAACTGTATTTCTCACCTGAATATCCTGTGTCTTATCAATCTTGTGCTTAACATTCAGATTCAGGTTATGATTATTTCCCACACTGGAAGTATTGGATGTTTCGCTTGTTTCAAAGGTTTCATCATTTACAAAATTGGTTCGATCGGTTGTTTTGTTCGTAATATTCTCAATTCTGGAATAGATATAGCTTGCCCGGACCTCTGTTTTTTCATTGAAGTCCCGGTTGAAATTCAGTCCCGCGGATGAGGTGGTGATAAATCCGTCACTTAATCCATTGGCAATTGGTAGTCCTCCACCTCCGCCAATCGTTACTCTTCCTGATCCACCTCCCATATTTCCAAGTCCGCCCATAAATGAAATGTAATCCGAAAGCGAAAAGCCCTGCTCGTTGATGTTGTTGTGCTTGCCAATGAAAGAGAATTGATTGTCTTCTCTGAACTGGTTTACATTAGCAGATAAGGTATATCGATCATCCGTACCATATCCTCCGCTGAGTGTTCCGAATGTTCCTTTTTTATGGTCCTCCTTCAATGTCAGGTTGATGGTTTTTGACTCATTCCCATCATCGACCCCCGAGAATTGGGAAAACTCAGATTTCTGATCAAACATCTGTACTTTGTTTACCGCATCGGCCGGGAGATTTTTGGTAGCCATCTTAGGATCATTGCCGAAAAATTCTTTTCCATCCACCAATACTTTGTTCACCGTTTCTCCCTGCGCTTTTATGGTTCCATCTCGTTCAACCTCAACTCCGGGAAGTTTACGAAGCAGGTCTTCCACCACGGCATTGGGTTTTGTTCCAAAGGCGGCAGCATTATATTCGATGGTGTCCTTCTTCATCGTAATCGGAATGGCCTCTCCCTCTACCACCACTTCTTCCAGCACATCAGGTTCCAGTTCTATCGTGCCCAGGTCAATTTCTGAACCGGTCATTTTCAGGGGCTTGTCCATTGGTTTTAATCCAACAAAATTTACTCTCAGGATGTAGTTACCATTGGGTACCTTTTTTATCTCAAATCTGCCCGCTGCATCAGACATGGCAAAAGAAGCGAGTACGGAATCTTCCGCTTTTAATAGCATGGCAGTCGCTGAGAAAAGTGCTTCGCCATCTAAATCTCTTACGGTTCCTTTAATACTTTGTGAATAACTGAAAGAAACTAAAAAGAAAAGAAGTACCGTCAGTAGCTTTTTCATGGTGCTCAAAAATTATCCGTTAGTTTCTGATGATAAATGTTCCGCCACTTCCTCTTCCTCCGTTCATTTCACGCATCTCCTCCATTTTTTCCCTTCGCATTTTATTGAATTCTTCTCTGGAAACCTTCTTCCCTTTCTCCGGCGGAGAAATAGTTTCTTCCTCCGTGAGTGCCCTTAAGTCAATGTTTGTTGCGAGCAGGGTTCTCTGACCATCATTGTAATCAACTGATAGTACAAGACCAGGCAAACCTGCGTATTGTCCCGGCCCCAGTGAAATCGGAATTTGAGGGGTAAACCATGCTGCAACAAGTATGGTATCCCGTTCCATGTATGTGGCTTTCATGCACTGGTAACCTGCGATCATTTGCATTTCTCCGGTTACTTTCCATTCAATTTCTTCTCCACCATCTATCAGGAAGGTCCGGTCTAAAAAATCCTGTTTATCAATTGTAATGCCTTTCTCAAGATCAGTATAGTATTCGCTATTTTCTCCGCCTCCACCTCTAAAGCGCATTCTGACTCCTCCTCCATTGCCTGCTTCCTGATTGATATCTTCCTCCTCTTTCACCGGCTTGTAGATCGCCTCTTTTTGGTTGAATAAAAGCTGGTACTTTGATTTTCTTTCAGCGGGAATCATACTTCTCATATTTTCAGGAAATCGACTTACATCAATTTTGAATACTGATTCATACGTCACTGCGCCTTCCTTCTCCTGAGAAAAAGCGGTTATGCTCAGAAAGCTGAACAACAGGGTATAGAAGATTTTCATACTGTTTATGGTTTAGTCAGGTAATGTTACTATTGGCTTCTGATGAAATTTTGAAGAAATCCTGAGAAACCTCAGACAATTATACCCATTCAATACTCAGAGGTTTGTTAAATGGGGTTAAAGTATGTTAAGGAGAAAATTGGACTGAATCAAAAAAGGGCCATTCTGAATATACAGAATGGCCCTTTTTAATGTGTTAACCTATATTATTCATCAATAATTTTCTCAACAAGTACGTTCACTTTGTTGAACATCACTTCAACTACACCTCCATCAATCATAATGTGCACCTCTTCCTTTTTATCCTGCTGATACTTGATGTCTCCTTTTCCCAGGGTTGAAACCAAAGGAGCATGACCATTTAAAATTTGAAAAGATCCGTCACTTCCCGGAAATGAAGCACTTAGCACTTCTCCTTCAAATACTTTTTCATCTGGTGTAACTATCTCTAAAAACATATCTTATCGACTTAAGCGTTCGCTTCTGCCATCAATTTTTCTCCCTTCTCGATTGCCTGTTCGATGGTTCCAACAAGGTTAAAGGCAGCTTCCGGAAGGTGATCCAGTTCACCATCCATGATCATATTAAATCCCTTAATTGTGTCCTTAATATCCACCAAAACCCCGGAAAGACCAGTAAACGCTTCCGCCACATGGAAAGGTTGAGACAGGAATCTCTGTACCCTCCTTGCTCTGTGTACCGCTTCTTTATCTTCATCAGAAAGTTCATCCATACCAAGAATGGCAATAATGTCCTGAAGTTCTTTGTATCGCTGAAGAATCTCTTTTACTCTTTGCGCAGTGTTGTAGTGATCATCACCAAGAATATCGGCACTTAGAATTCTTGAAGTGGAATCCAAAGGATCCACCGCAGGATAGATACCCAGCTCTGCAATCTTTCTTGAAAGTACAGTTGTTGCATCAAGGTGAGAGAAGGTAGTAGCCGGTGCCGGATCCGTAAGGTCATCTGCCGGCACATAAACTGCCTGAACTGAAGTAATTGATCCTCTTTTTGTAGACGTAATCCGTTCCTGCATCAATCCCATTTCTGTCGCCAGTGTCGGCTGGTATCCTACCGCCGACGGCATTCGACCAAGAAGGGCTGATACTTCTGATCCCGCCTGAGTGAATCGGAATATATTATCCACGAAGAAGAGAATGTCCTTTCCTTTTCCTTCTCCATCTCCATCTCTGTAGTGTTCTGCCACAGTCAGTCCTGAAAGTGCGACACGAGCTCTCGCCCCAGGAGGCTCATTCATTTGACCAAAAACGAATGTTGCTTTCGAAGCTTTTAGTTTTTCTCTATCGACTTTTGAAAGATCCCATCCACCAGCTTCCATAGATTCTTTGAATTCATCTCCGTAATCAATAATGCCTGCCTCGATCATCTCTCTAAGCAGGTCATTTCCTTCTCTTGTTCTTTCTCCAACACCTGCAAATACTGAAAGTCCCCCGTGCCCCTTGGCAATGTTGTTAATCAATTCCTGGATAAGTACGGTTTTCCCCACTCCTGCTCCTCCAAATAATCCAATTTTACCCCCCTTGGCATATGGTTCGATCAGATCAATTACTTTAATTCCCGTGAACAATACTTCTGTAGTAGTTGAAAGGTCTTCGAATTTAGGTGCTGACCTGTGGATTGGCAGTCCGTTGGACTTGTCAAGATTTTCCATTCCGTCAATGGCATCTCCGACTACATTGAAAAGTCTTCCTCTAATCGCTTCTCCGATTGGCATTTTGATGGGAGCACCCATATCCTCAACTTCCGTTCCTCTCATGAGACCATCTGTACTTTCCATCGCGATGGTTCGTACAGCTTCCTCTCCCAGGTGCTGCTGAACTTCAAGTACAATCACAGTGCCATCCGGCTTCACCACTTTAAGTGCATCCATGATATTAGGAAGTTTGGCGCCTTCCGCACTGAAGGTTACGTCCACAACAGGACCGATCACCTGGGTAACTTTTCCTTTGTTTGCCATTATTTCTTTGATTTATAAAAAAGGGGTTGTTTGAAATTTGGTGCGAAATTAAAGCAAAATTCTAAGAAAATTGCACCAAATTGTCATTCAAATTAGCAACTAATTGCAGAATTAAAACATATTGTTTTTCTGTGCCTTTTCGTTAACTCCGGAATGTCATTTTCACGATCAATAACACAAACACCCTATTGGGAAACAAATTCGTCATTTTCTCTTCTTTCCGGCCACTTTCATCGAATTCAGATATCATTCATCAAAGGAATTTTTATATATTATCAATTGACAATATATTGCCTGCTTAGCCATTCAACCGGACTATGCACAGATTAACCATCTTTCTTATTATGGCGGCATTAAGCCACCTGTGTTACAGCCAGGAATTCTCCAATTCCAGGATTGATTCCATGCATGCTTTGGCTGCTGAATTTTTACTGGACAACAACAATGACTCTGCTGTAGCCATACTCCAACAATCTCTCGAAGCATCTATTCAAAATCAATACGACTTTGGAAAGGCACGTGCGATTTCACTGAGTGCCCGCTTTTATAACAATCGGAGCCTGATCGACACGGCGGAGTGGCTATTTCGTCAGGCTGATACCATTTATGCCAAAAACAAAGCTTTTGGTGATACTCTTGAAAGTAAATACACGGAGGTTATACGAGGCATTGCCAGTATTCATATTATGAAACGCAATTTCACTCAGGGAGAAGAACTGCTTAAGAAGATACTCCCACTTTCCAGAAAATCCGGAGATGAACAGCAACTGGCACAGGTTCTGACAACCTTGGGTCGTAGCAGAGGAATTCAGGATGATTTCACAGGTGCATTGGAATACTTTAACCAAATCCTCGCTCTTGATCCTGATGATAAAATCAAATCATTTACCATGAATGGGGTTTCAATATGCTACCAGCGAATGGGATTTCTGGAAAAAGCTAAAGAATACCTGCTTGAAGGCATTGTCATTGACAAGAAAAATAACTGGATTCAACAGACAAGCAAACTGAACAATCTTTCCAATGTGTACAAGGATCTTGGACAACTGGACAGTGCCGTCTATTATGGTCAGCAGGCTTATGAAGCAGCTAAAAGATTTAAACAATACAACTCCGCAATCATCGCATTGAAAAATCTCACGAAGAGATACGTTTTGATCAATGAAAACCTGAGCATTGCCAAAGAATACATGGAGGAAGCACTTGCACTTTCTGACAGTACCGGCATTCCCACTGTTAAGGGGGATTTTGATATGGTAATGGCAGGGCTTTTCTTAAAAGACCTGGAAAATGACAGTGCAATTTTCTATGCCAAAAGGGCCTTTGGTTCGGCCGTGAATACGAATAATTTAAGATACTCAGCACATCTAAGTGGAATCATCTCTACCGCATACGAAAATAAAAAAGTGGCAGACTCTGCGCTTCATTATTACAAGCTGTATCAATCGTTTGAGGATTCATTATTCAATAAGGACAATCAGAAAAAATTCACAGAACTCTATGCTCAGGTGGAGACAATTGAAAAGCAAAAAGAAATAGACCTCCTTGAAACACAAAAAGTCATTGATGCAAAGAACAGGGCTCTTCTCATTATTTCCATTGTTGCGATTTTGATTGTTGCTGTTGCAATCATACTAATCATGATCTACCGTTCGAGAGTCCGGCAAAGAGAGCAGTTTATTCAGGGGATGGAACTAAGAAATGAGATACGAAAACGAGAACATGAGCTTCAGAAGCAGACGCTTCATATGATCAACATCAATAACAATATGACGGAGGTGGAAGAGAGCATACGAGATCTGAAGAAGCAAAAAGCGCTTTCTAATGGGGACCTGCAAAAAGTACTAAATACCATCATGGTCAATAAATCAATGGAGAAGGAGTGGGAGGTATTTGAAGAGTACTTTGCCAACACTCACAGTGATTTTAACGGGAAGCTGACTGCTGAACATAAGTTGTCTCAAAATGATCGAAGGTTATCTTCTTTGATAAAAATGGGGCTCGGGAATCGGGAGATTGCCGGCATCCTCAACATCGAACAGCGGAGTGTAATCATGAACCGATATCGGTTGAAAAAGAAATTGAATCTTTCTGAAGAGGAAGATCTGGAAACATACATCAATTCAATCGGGTAAGATTATTTAACCAGCAATTCTTCATTTGCCTTTTCTGATAAAATCTTCAGATCTACCAGAGCCAGCACAAGCTGGTCAAGTTCTTCCATTTGAAGGAAATGTTGCTGGATAGAATTCTCTGTCTTTGCCATTATCCTGACTCTTCTTCCAATCAGATCTATCATCAGGCAGGATTCATCTGTGTTAGTCACCCCTGTGTTAAACAAATATTTCATGGTCTTCACTTAATCAATCAAAAAAAGGCAACAGAATTCATAGTAGAGAATTGTTGCCATCTACCATAGATTGACATCTGATATTTTTGTGTCGCTTATTTATCTACATACAGAATTCATGCCTTCAAATAGATCCGAAACGTTGTTCCAACATTCAATTCAGAGTCACTCACGAATATTCGCCCTCCATGATATTGCTCAACAATTCGCTTCACCAATGTCAGGCCAAGTCCCCATCCTCTTTTCTTTGTGGTGTAACCCGGACGAAATACGTCATTGAGTTTTGATTTTGGGATACCCTTTCCTGTATCAGTCACATCAATGGCAATTTGTCCCTCATTTGCACGCAAAATCTTAATCGTTATTTCACCATGTCCGTCCATTGCATCTGCCGCATTTTTACACAGGTTTTCAATCACCCATGCAAAAAGTGACGTGTTGATCCAGCCCAAAATGTTAGAGTTTGGAAAAGATTCGGTACTGATATTCACTTTTGAAGGCAGTCTTTTTTGAAGGTAGCCGACGATCTCCTCGACCGTTTCGCTAATATTTCGCTGCTCCAGCTGAGGCTCACTTCCAATACTTGAAAAGCGATCGGTAATGGTTTTCAATCGGTCCACATCCTTATCAAACTCCAGCAACGTCTCCTTTTGATCAGGATACAATTCCTTAAAGTATTCCGACCATGCCATGAGTGAAGATAGTGGAGTACCCAACTGATGAGCGGTCTCTTTCGCAAGTCCAACCCAGACTCTGTCCTGCTCTGAGCGCTTCAGGTAATTAATTATAAAGAAAGTGATCAATCCAAAAATTGCAATAACCGTGAGCTGGATATATGGATAGTACTTCAGCTGGTTGAGCAGAAACGAATTTCTGTAATAGATTTTTTTATAACCGTAGATGTTATTCTCATCATCTGTCAGTGTAATAGAAATAGGCTGATGCTCAACTTCCATTTGCAGAATTTCTTTTAGCAGAAACTCTTTCCTTTCCTCAGGGTCCTGAATTCGATCAGCTTTACCAATGTTTTTATAATCTTCGGGATTTCCTGACTGATCAGTAAGAATTACGGGAATTGTATGATTGGCACGTACAATTTGATCAAAAATCAGAAAAAAATTGGTTTCACTTTCATTTGCCAAAAATTCGAGTGAACTCGCATAGATATCAATCTGCCTCCGCTCACGCTCTCTTATTTGCTCTACCAGGCTATTGGTATAAAAGATTGAGCCTATACTAATCAATATTGCAACTCCCAATACGATCCACTTCAAGTGGGGTCTCAGGGGGTACAAACTGATACCTGCTGCTTCTTTGAATTGCTTTTTCAAGAATAAATCCTTTGGATAAAAATAACGAGGAACCTGGGATAAATTGGCTCCTTGTGGATTTCTCCTTAATTATTCCAGAATTAAAAGAAGTAAGTAGAAGAATAGTGATTAGCTGAATAGTTAATTGGTAAAACAGTTTGTACTATTTAACCAATTAACTACTTAAACCAATCAACTACTTTTAGTTTTTCATCATGAACCACTTAGCCAGCACCTTGTAGTTCACTTTCGTTCCATGCATTAGAATACCAATTCGATAGATTCGGCTTGCCAGCCAGATAGTGAAAATGAATCCGCCAATCAACAGCACCATCGACAATCCAAGTTCCCAAAGAGGCACACCAAATGGCACACGCATCATCATTACCACCGGTGAAGTAAATGGAATCATCGACATCCAGAAAGCGAATGTGCCGTGAGGTTCCAACAATACCGCCCCCAGAGAAGCAATTGCAGCAATGAGTGGAATTGTGATCGGAAACATAAATTGTTGCGCATCAGCATCACTATCCACAGCCGAACCAACAGCCGCAAACAGCGCACTATACAAAAGGTAGCCACCAATGAAATAGAAAATGAACGCACCTAATGTTAGTGGAATATTGATCGAATTAACAGATTTCATGATATCTTCAACGGGATTATTAATTTCAGCCTGTACTTCCGAAGTTTGTTCAATTGCATCTGTTACCTGACTGGAGGCTTCCATTCGTGCTGAGAATATATTGAGGCCGACCGAGCCCAAAACGGCAGTCAAAACGATCCACATTGCCAGTTGTGTGAATCCAACTGCAGCAATGCCAATTACCTTACCCATCATCAAATGGAAAGGTCTCACAGAGGAAATGATTACCTCAACAATTCGACTTGTTTTCTCTTCAATCACTCCACGCATACATTGTGCACCATAAATGAAGATGAACATATAAATCATGAATGCTGCAAAATATCCTACCCCGGTCGCTGTACCTGAGCTACTGTCCTTCTCTTCACCTGAGGAAGAAAGATTGATGGAGTGAATGGAAACATTCGATTCCAGGCCATCCAGAATTTCCTGTGTTAGTCCCGATCTCAGCAGCTTAATGCTTTCAATTTCATTCTCAATTTTTCGCTCAATCGACCGGACAAGATTTAGGCTTGGATTACCGGGTGCGTAAAAGGACACGCCATCCGGATTGTCCAAATCTGCAATTTCTGGTATATAAATAAGACCGTCTACCGTACCTCGTTCGACATGTTTCTTGGCAGAATCAAGTGGTGTATCAATGTAAATAAAAGCCTCATCATCGTCTGAAACAAACAGTTCGGCAAACAATCCGCTTTCATCTAAAACTTCTATTTCTTTTGTGTCTCCACCTCTGGTTGAGAGATAACCAATAAGCCCAAATATCCCCACAAACAGCAATGGTGCCAGGAAGGTCATAATGATAAATGACTTCTTTTTGACACGGGTCATATATTCCCGTCCGATAATTAATCCGATGTTATTCATGGTTTTCTCCTTTCACCTGTGAAATAAATATTTCGTTTACGCTTGGTACCCTTTCAACAAAAGAATGAATCTCCACTTTTGATATCAGAGCCTTTAATAATTCATTTGGATCTTTCAGAGATGTTTTCACAATGGATTGCGTAAGGCCCCTCTCTGTAGTATCACTATTAATGAGCTCATAAGCGCCATTGGGCTCAAGCTTACCCGTGTATTCTATCATAAAGGTTCCATCCCGGAATTGTTCTTTGATATCCAGCTTTTTTCCGTCGAGAATCTTCTTTGACTTATTAATAAGTGCAATATGATCGCAGAGTTCTTCTACTGATTCCATTCGGTGTGTGGAAAAGATAATGGTAGATCCCTTGTCTCTTAATTCCAGAATCTCATTCTTGATGATGTCCGCATTTACAGGATCAAACCCCGAGAATGGTTCATCCAGAATTAACAAGTCCGGTTCATGAAGGACGGTAGCGATAAACTGTACTTTCTGGGCCATCCCTTTTGACAGGTCTTCAATGCTCTTGTTCCACCAGTCTGACAATTCCAGCTTCTCCAGCCAGTTCTTTATTCGTTTGGTCGCTTCCTGTCGACTCAGCCCCTTTAGTTGTGCGAGGTATTTCAACTGCTCGCCCACTTTCATTTTCTTGTACAATCCTCTCTCTTCCGGCAGATAGCCAATTCTTCTTACCAGTTCAGTATTCATTCTTTGTCCTTTGAGGGTGACCTGCCCCTGATCCTGTTCAATGATCATGGTGATGATTCGAATGAGAGTGGTCTTACCGGCACCATTCGGACCCAGAAGTCCAAATATGCTTTTTTCAGGTATTTCAAGCGACACATCACTCAGTGCCTGATGATCGCTGTAAGCCTTACTTATGTTTTCTGCTTTTAATAAACTCAAGGTGATCTCTTTGTTTTTTGTTTTGGATATTAGTTCACGAAAATATGAAATTATTACATTGGTCGGCTTTTTTTTCTGCCAGCTGGAAAATGAACCTATTTTAGTGGCTGAAATTACCCGCTAATCGGAGATGCAACTTTTAAGAAGAATTTATTCATTATGGGCGATCCTTTCGATTGCCATATTCTTCTTTCTGTTTATTATCCCGCTTATTTTATGTATTCCATTCAGGAAAGCTCATTTCATTGCTTTAAGACTCAACCACCTCTGGGCATGGGGCTTCTTCAAACTGAGTTTCCTTCCGGTCAGAGTAAAATGGAAATTCCGGCCGGAACCCAAACAGCAATACATTCTGTGTGCCAATCACTTTTCTTATCTGGATATCCCGGCCATGGGACTGTTCCCAAAACCCTTCAAATTCGTCGGAAAAAGTCAACTGCGTAAAATCCCATTGTTCGGGTTGATGTACAACAAACTTCATATCACAGTGAATCGATCAAGCTATAGAAGTCGCGGGGAAAGCCTGCTAAAGGCCAGAACTGCTCTGAACGATGGCTTTAACCTTGGTTTCTTTCCTGAGGGAGGAATCCGACTCAAAGAATTTCCTCATATGGTTAACTTCCAGGATGGAGCGTTCAGACTTGCCGCTGAATATAAAGTCCCTATTGTCCCGGTGACATTTTGTGACAATTATTCGATCCTTCCGGACGATCGAATTTTTCTAATCAAAAGAGTGCCCTGCAGGGTGGTTTATCATCAGCCTATACTTGCAAAAGGAGATTCGGATGAAGAAATAAGAAAACTAAAAGCAGACGTTCATCGTGTGATTCAGGAAGAGTTAAACAGCCATCATGGCCAGGAGATTGTATCCACAGAAGTTCAGCTAAATTAAAATGACGGAAAAAAAAATTAATAAAAGCGTCCAGGTGCTTTTCCTTGCATGTCTCATGCTCATGCTATGGCTTTATAGTCAGGGCTACAAAAACTCCATTGGGTGGGAAGTGACCACATCTGCTGAAGTGATCAGCTACCCTGCTATAGAAATAGAAGGCGAATTACTGGACTTTCAGGTAACAGGTGAAAAGTATCTGCTTACGGAGAGCTTTACAGGTGGCCCCATTCTAAGAAACAGACTTGTTGATACACTGTTTATATCTGCCATCTGGCTCGGGCTCTGCATAGCACTGACCGGTGCCTCCTTTTTAAAAAGGTATGCGTTTCTTTTTGCCCTTGCACTTTATACACTGTTCATCAACCGATTGAACCCTGGTGAGGTCGAGTTATTTGGTATACAGGGGAAATTGTCGCTATTCATCCCATTCCTTGCGGTGGCGGGACCTCTTTTCTATTTTCATGAGTACCGACCAAAAACAAGCTTCCTAATGCGTCTTCTTGTTATAGTTGCAATCACAACTGCCATTGCATACTTTGGTGTGAGTCAATGGCCGGTATTCATCGATCATTTTGTCGGGCATTCACTATTCGCTTTTGCAATAGCAGGACTCCTTTTTCTATTTATTCTGGCAGAGGAAAATCTTTTTGGAATCCTGTTTCTTGTTACACGAGGAAAAGGCGGAACAAGTAATCATGTACACTTCATGATAATTGGAGGTCTTTATCTTCTCAATCTGATTCTTCACTACTTGAATAAATCCGGAATTGTCACCAATTCCTTTTCCTTCTTTGATCCTTTCATTTTCCTTTTCATTTCATCAGTCGTTTCATTCCTTACAATAACCTACAAAAGGGTTTACCTCAGCCCATATATTTCAGGCCAGGCTTTTTCCATGATTTTTTATGGGCTTGGAATCATCCTTTTTTCCATGCTTGGTCAGGCTTTTTTCAGAGGTAATGATGCAGTATATGAGAGTTTTCATTATTTCATTCTTTACTTCCACATTGGCTTTGGTTTTTTCTTCTTTCTGTACATCATCATCAATTTTATTGATCCGCTGGTACAGGGATTCGAAGTTTTCAGGATTGCATATAAAGAACAAAACTTTCCTTATGTCTCGGCCAGGCTGGGCGGACTTATGGTTGTTCTTGGATTCTATTTTCTTGCAACTCAGGAACCATATGAGCTTTTACGCTCCGGGTATTATTCAAGCCTTGGAAATCTGGAAGAAACGCAGGGAAACCCTGACCTTGCCGATCAATACTATCGACAAGCTGCTTTTCTTGGATACAACACCCATCATTCAAATTATCAACTCGCCTGGAAATATTCAGATAAAGGCAACAAGTATCTGACCGCCGTACATTTTGAAAAAGCCGCTTCGAGGTTCCCATCTCCTTTTGCTTATGTTAATTACGCAAATCTGGATATGGAAATTAATCAGACTAAAGTGCAGGCAACCCTTGAAAGAGCAGTAGAGCAATTCAACAGCGGAGAGATTAAAAATAACCTTGGAATCCTGAGAATGAGGAATGAGGAATGGTCAAAAGCACTGGAGTACTTTGATAATGCAAGCTCTGAAAATACATGGAATCAGGCACCGCTCTTAAACAAATGGGCTGCCCTGTACAAAGCCGGGGCTGTTGATTCCGCACACCTTTTGAATGAATATATGGCCGGCAATACCGGGGTAAAAGCTAATATTCTGACATCCTTTAACAGCAATGAAGGTTTCAATGTTGATTATTTAAGTCTGAGAGACGCTCCTCCTCTTCACCGTCAGTCATTTTTCTTAAATGCCCTGCCAACATTCTCTGATGATTCCCTTGCAACACTTTCCGAGATGGAACTGGAGCAATCTACAAATGCTAACTATAACGATCGTCTTCGAAAAGCAATGGCTATTCACCACTATCTCAAGGGTGATATAAACAAAGCTTTTCTAATGCTTAACTATTTACAGTCAAATTCCTATCAACACAAAAAAGGAGGTTATCTGAGTGACATGGGCAAACTTGCTCTGGACCAGGGAGCATACGAACTGGCCGAAGAATTTTTTCAGCGCGCGGCTGCCAATGGAAACGTATCCGCCGAAATAAACCGACTTGAAGCCATGACTTACCTTGGAAGGAGTGAAGAAATCAAAGATGAACTGCTCAGAATAGTAAAAAATGACCCGGGACTGACCGCTCTTGCCAACCAAATTTTGGATCGTGAAGACAGTGCCCGGTTTGAGCGTAAACAGCATTCTGATTCTTCGATCAATACAGAAAGTTTAAGTGATGATGAACTAATAGAAATTGGCGGAAAAAATGCTTTTGAGGAAACAATAGTGATTGCAGTGGTTCAGGAACTCACCAAACGAAACAACCCGGTTGGGTACAATCTTATACTCGAAGCAACTGAACTTAATCCTTATTCGGCTGATTTGTTAAAAACTTATGTGGTCACCGCACTGAGCCTGAACCTCACAGGGTATGCCGGGGCTGTCCTTCCACGAATCAAAGAGCTGGTCAATGATCAGGAATATGCTGAATTCCTACGGACCTATAATGCATTAAAAAAGGATGCTGAGTCGAGTGATTGGCAATAAAAAAGCCTTCCGTTTTCGAAAGGCTTTCTCATTTCATTATTCTAATTGCTTAGTTCGAGAACTTAAACAGAATATTTTGAATCATTTTCTGTCTTACTGCTCTTCCTCTTTGTTTTCCAGGTTGCCACTTTGGGGAATTTTTCAATACTCTTACCGCTTCTTCATCACATCCGGCTCCAATTCCTTTCACTACATGAATATCGGTGAGTGATCCGTCACGCTCCACAACAAACTGAACAAATACCCTACCCTCAATGCCCATTCTTTGCGCTTGTCTTGGGTACTTCATTTCCTTTTTCAGGTATCCGTAGAAAGCACTTAAACCACCTGGAAATCCTGCAGACTCCTCAACAATTGTGAAGATTTCGTCTACATTTTCCTCTTCGGGTGCTTCTTCAAAAACAATCTCTTCAACGACAGTCTCTTCCGTAACTTCCACATCAAGCTCTACCTCAATTTCTTCTTCAATCTCCTCTTCATCAGGGATTTCTATAATTTCCGGAAGTTTGATTTTGGGAGGTGGGGGAGGTGGTTGCTCGGTTGGAGGGATTTCGAGGATATCTTCAAAATCATCATCCAGACTTCCAAGATCTAATAACCCCGAGTCGTCATATGACCTCCATTCAAAAGCAACGATTGTGAAGAGTAAACTCGCACACAGACCGATGTTAAGAAAAAGACTTGATTTCTTAGCCAGATCGGCTTTTGGACTTTTTTTCGGTTCCATATTTCCTATTTTATACTTCTTTTACGGAAGTTGAACATCAAATATATGTCCATCACAAAAGAATTGCTAATCAGGACATTCATATTACTAATTTTTAACAAAAAAATTAATGACTTCCCGTATTGTTTGACAGTTAATTTCTCAACTTAAAAGAAATGGCCTGAAACATTTTCTGTCTTACCGGCACTCCTCTCTGCTTACCTGGATTCCATTTCGGTGAATTTTGCAACACACGAACGGCCTCTTCATCGCATCCTGACCCTACTCCGCGAACTACTTTTATATCGGTAAGTGATCCGTCTTTTTCAACAACATACTGTACAAATACCTTTCCTTCAACATTCATCCTTTGAGCCTGCCGCGGATACTTCAATTCCTTTTGCAGGTATTTATAGAATTCCTTCAATCCGCCAGGGTAGCCGGCTGATTCTTCTACTATCTCAAAGATTTGATCGGCTACTTCCGGCCCTGGTACATCTTCAAAAACAAGATCATCAATTTCAGTTTCTGTTGTAACCTCAATATCCAGAATAATATCCAGCTCTTCTTCTATTTCTTCCTCATCAGGGACTTCAATCAGTTCCGGAAGTTTGATTTGAGGTGGGGTTGGCGGGGGTTGCTCTGTCTGAGGAATATCGAGGATATCCTCAAAATCATCATCGATTGTTCCAAAATCAATGATTCCTGAATCATCATACGATTTCCATTCAAAAGCGAATATGACGAACAACAGACTGCAACACAGTCCTATGTTCAAAAAGAGGGCTGATTTACCGGATAAGTCGGCTTTGGGATTTTTTTTCGATTCCATGTGCTTTCATGCTTAAAATTTAACATCAATCTGAATCCGAACCTTCTGTCCGGCAATTGACTTAACTTAAGCAAAAAGCATTCCGGAAGTATTTATCCACCAATTTCAGCCTGATAATCCTCTGCAGAAAGAAGATCATCCAGTCCATCAGAAACTTTGATTTTCACCATCCAGCCATCACCATATGGGTCTGAATTGACACTTTCCGGAGCTGATTCAAGGCCGGAATTAATTTCAATAACCTCCCCACTCACCGGCATGAATAAATCTGAAACGGTCTTAACCGCTTCTACTGTTCCAAATACTTCTCCGGCAGCCAGAGTTTTTCCTTCCGTTTCTATTTCAACGTAAACAATGTCACCTAATTCTCCCTGAGCAAAATCAGTGATACCAATGGTGGCAATGTCTCCTTCTATTCTGATCCATTCGTGATCTTTTGTGTATTGAAGGTCTGAGGGGATGTTCATTTTAATATGGGTTTATCTGACATCAAAAATAATATTTAAGAATGATCTGAACTGAACATTTCGCAGGATAAATTGAAAACGGTAAATTTCATATAATTGACTATTGTGCCAAACCAAATCTCAGCTGGATACCAAAGGCAGAGGTGGCTCTTTTGAATGAACTGAGGACTTTAGGATTGGTTACGTTTCTCTCGAAATACATACTCAGATCCAGCTGATTGCTCAGCTTATATGTAAATGTTGGCCGCATCTGAAAGGTTCGACTTCCATTGGTAATGATATCTTCATCCTCAATTTTTCTCTGAACAGTTCTGGAATCTCTGACTGAAGCTGAAATTCTGATGGTTAGATCATTTTCCAGCGTTATCGTTCTGCCCTGAAATCTCCATGGTAGTTTAAATCCGGTTTTCGTGTACCCAAAATCAACAGTAACGTCATTATTGTTGGTTTCTGTCACCTGAGCGTTGGACATGTTGAGGGCCAGATTTCGGCTTTTCTTAAATTCTATCCGGGCTGAAATATTGTCTGTGGTCCGAACGTTTATTCCGATCAATGGAACAAACTGCTCCGAGATCAGTACCTGATTAATCAGGTAAACGGGAACGAGTCTTCCGGCAGTGTCAACCTGAGCCAGTGGGTAGTCAAGCAGATCATTCTGAAGTCCAACCACATTTTCGTCATAAATCAGGTTATTGAAACCGGAAACCGAATAGGTGGAATTATATCCATGTGAAATAGTAATTGAAGCAAAAATTTCCTGCAGGGCCGGAATTTTTGATAGTCCGGTATAATCCATTCTCCAGTTAGGCAAAGGAATTTTTGGGAATGGCGTCAACTCTACATCGGTTGCACTCTTACCTGTATAGGCTGAAATAAATGCAGGAATCAATACATCCTGAGCCAGAGTGTCGTACGTTTCAACTGCCGGATTTAGCTGATCCAGTCTGGTTCTGACTATTCCAAGATTTCTTTCGAAATCAGCAAAAGCCTGAGAAAAATTATCTTCGGGCTGTTTTTCAAAGGCTGTTTTAATTGTCATAAATGACGAAGTATATGTTCCGGTTCTGGTAGGAGACAGAGTTTCAAAACCACCCCCTCCATCGAACCTGAATATTTCCTGATAGCTGTTATTTAATCCCCTGCTCCAACTCAATTGTACCTTCAAATCCTTTGTGGGCTCAATATCTGCCCGAATATCAATGTCTGTACCAAATGTCTGCCTGAATGGCGAGTTCAAATTTTCATTTCTTACAAGCCAGCCGTTTTCAGCAGCCTTTGTTCGAATACCGGGATCCTGGCTCCCGAGTATAAATCCTATCCCCGGTGCATTGAATCCGCTATCAAGTCCCAGAAGGAAGGGGCTGACATTGAAGCCGGGCAATTCTGTGCTTTCTCTAATTGTGTAGGATCCGTTCACCGTTTTTAGCATAGTCACAAATCGCAAAAATCCCTGAACTGCTGAAGATCCTTCGCCTTCCGGTTTGGGAGTATTCACATCTTTAAGGAAGGTCGCCTTGTCATAAAGCTTAGACATATCGAATCTGGTATTGATTCCACGGTCTCTTTGATTGTTTATGAAGTTTCCAAAATAAAGGGAGTCAGGAACACTGTTTACTCCATCGGGCTGGTTGATTGATCCTGCAATCCATCCATACCCGACCGAGTACCTGAGATCTGTAGAAATCCAGTCCGTGAATGGCAGCTTATCAAGCGGCAGTTTATAGTTCGCAGCAACGCTTTGTTTGAAATTTTTCATCCGGCCAAGATTGGTTATCTGTTTCCAGATGAACTTTCTTTCACTTTTCGTTGAAATGTCTCCTTCGATGAATTCTTCAGGCTCATCGATTACCGCATTGGCTGTTGCATTGTAATTCAACCCAAGACTTTTTGTGACGTCCCATCTTAGCGTGTAATTCCTGGCAAACGTAAATAGTCGTTCATATACAGGATCAACTCCTTCGATTGTTAAATCACTGTTGTAGTATTGAGTTGACCTGAAGTCTCTCCTTAAATTGGCGGAGAAGGAAAAATTAGAAGGTATTGGAGAAAGGTTTACGTCCTTAATCAATGCGAGATACGGACTACTCAACTTCTCGGTATTCTTAAATGGCTCGATGCTAAAAGATGATGGCGAATAATTGTAATTGAGTCCTCCGGAAACTGTTTTATTAACAAAACTCTGTGTATTCGAATTGCTTCTTATCTGATCGCTGTAAGCATAGCTAAATGCGAAATTTTCAATGTCATAAATTCTGCTTGGTGACTCTTTGTTTACCTTTTGCTTTCTCACGTTTGTGAAATTAATGCTCCTTCGAGTCGTTCGATCTTCAACGATCCGCCTGTAAGCTTCTCGTTCTGCATCTGAGTCAAAAGTCTCCAGAGAAGCTTCGAGAGGTACATCAGGATCTAATGGATCAAACTGAGGGGTGACGGTTGTTTTTTCATAGCTCACGTACATTGGAATAATCAGCCCGGTTTTAGATGGCTTCATGAATTTTTCCAGATTGAGATTTGCAGAAACATCGTATTGTGTTGTTTCCGCTCTGGTTCGTTCAGATATTTTTTGTTGAATGTTTCCAAAACCGATTGATGTATACCTGGTAGAAGCAGACACAGTACCTAAATCTGCCAGTTGTGTACTTAATCTAGCGTTTGCTGCCCAGCCTGCTCTGGTATCAAAATCAGTCACTCTTAGTTCGTTGGCCCAGATACAAACCGACTTGGACAATCCATCATCAGTAGACTGATTGGTTGCGTTCCTCCCCGGGTTTCGTACACCGATCATTAGTGTTTTAATAGCTGAAAGGTCCGGATTTCGAAGAATGGTAAACTTGTAGCGACCATCATTTGAAGATGTTGTATAACGAACATCCTCCGGCAGCCTGGCCCGGTTTCTCTCAGACTTGATTCCAATCAATTCATTGATACTTACATTTATTTCATTTAGCTCAGGCCAGACCAGTCTTCTTATTTCCGGATCAATTGCGCTAACGCCTTCCGGAGTAATCTTCAAAGGAACTTCTATTTCATAGTAGTCAGATTCTTCATCCGACCCAAACCGGATGAATGCGCTTAATTCATCATCCTGAATATTGTCTCCCATGTAAGATTCTGCATGAAAAAACATTTTGACTCTGCCATAATTAATGAGATCAATCGGAGGTAAATAATTTTTATAAACTGCTCTTGCATCTTTATCCTCAAGATCCTCAATACAAACCTGAAGTGACTGTTCATTATTTCGGACTGTTACAGTCTGTGTATTATCGAAATCTCTGCTCAAACCTGGTGGGAGAACATAGGGGGAACCTCCGTTCGCCGTACTGTTTTCTTCAATGCTTACGACAGAAACCTGAAAATCGGAGGTGGAAGTATTGGGAATTACATTCAACCCATCTTCTCGCAATGACACCTCGGATTTCAGCCATTGACTACCCACCAATTGCATTTGTGCCATTCTAAGTACTACCGGCTGACTAAAACCAGTCATGTACATCCTGATAAATTCGATACCGGTAAATGAAGGAGTGCCGGTTCCTCTTGGGGTTCCTACATCCATTATTGGAATACGATACAGATACCATGTCGCATCATCTGAGGTAATTGCGTCAACAATAAACCCTTTTCCTGCTTCGAGTTCGCCTGGCACCAATGGTACTTTATATTCAAAGTACTGCTCCAGATCCTGAACTCCGTCAGTGGAAAAATCCTCGTTATCCGGCAGGGTGGTTGAGGCAGGAATAAAATTTTGAGATCCGCTTGTTGAGATAGGGGAATTGCTCTCCATACCATTCCAGTTTTTATATCGCTGAACAATTTTAGCATCCACTTCGTCATAAGATCCATCCAAAATGTACTTGAAATCATCTGCAGAAATATCGTCTCCAAAGTTGCCTGACAGGTTATTGAAGGTTAGAATTTCCTGTTCATCAGCTCCTTTCAATCCATCCAGCCCAACATCCTGATTATCTCGTGCTCCGGCAGTATTGGCAAAGAAATTAAGCAGGTTTTGACTGGTTGTAATTTGTCCGAAAGTTGAAATCGGCTCTCTTGTTCCATCAACAGGCAGGCCACTTTCAAAAGCATGCTTGTTATCAGGTGCGATATCCTCTGATATTGCCCCAAGGTTAAAAACCAGTTCACCGCCATTAATATCATCGGCGGCATTTCCATTCACAATTCCATCCCGAACTACACCCCTTTCACCTGGTAGAAAGGGGTCCATAAGCCAAAACTCAAGGTATTGAATATTCGCGTTGGTAAAGTCAGTTTCGCTGGTAATTGCTCTCGTTATACCTGCCCAGTTTTGTTCCGGCGGACTGGAATCAAAATTGGGATTGTAATTATACTGACCTCTTTCACCTGGGAAATAGGCTATGTCAAAAATTGTTTCCGGGAAGACCAGTTGACCAAGATCCCTTTGCGGGAAAATTTCCTGAGTCTGAACCTGACGTTCGTAGTGATTTCGGAGATCGTCATCTGTGATATTGGACGGTCGGGTATTTCTTGAAAAATAGAAAATACTTCGGTCGACCGTATACCATGCAATTTTTGCCTTTCTGTCATTGAACCGGACATCATTTCTAAACGCATATTCCGGAAAGACACGAGGTGTAGCTGCCAGTTTCCATGATTGCCATCCACCAATATTGATTGGGGTCACCGCATTTTCAAAGTCATCGATATAGGAAGTGCCCTCCCCGTTTACAATATTGCTGGTACCTGGCACCAACTGTGCAAATTCAGCATTAAACACAATATTGGATCTCTCTTTTGTACTGATCATTGGAAGCGCATCCACCATTTTTGTAAGAAATCTTGACTCCTGTTGATAATTAATATCAAATCCGTACTTTGTGTTTCTTGTCGGCTCACTGCCAATTGCGAAACGACTGATTCCTCCCGGTCTTTCGTTTAAGTGAAGAATGGTTGCGCCAATGTTGAAATTTTCATTGAACCGGTAGTCAAACCTTGCCCCAGTCAGGGTTCGGGTCTGGAAATTGAAAAGATCAGCTTTTTCGTAGGAAATATTAATTTGCTTGCCAGAGCTACACACTCCATCGTCAGTTATACTTACAGACCCGAGGTTATAATCCACCCGATAATGTACACCTTCGGCCAACAATTGGCCGCCTGCGGTAACCACAACGGATCCTTCTGCCACGTTGATTCCAGGTAGTGGATAAGTACATCCTGAAGTTCCAACCAGGCGTCCGCTTAATACAAATTTGTTTTTTGTGGCATTCCTTTCAGCTGTCGCTTTGGTTTCGGTATAAAGATCATCGTACACATATTTTTGAATCAGACTCCCTTCATTGTCTTCATCAAACTGACTGAGCAATCGGCTGCCAAATGGTTCAAGGACCGGGAAAATAATGTTTCCGTTCCGTGTATCTATTGTTACTCCCTCAATGAAATCAAAATTTGCATCTGGCTGTCTGTCTCCGCTTTGATTCAACACATCAAGACCGAAAACCTCAATCAATGGTTTATCTTTTAGGGGCCTGCCATTCGTCAGTTTAAGACCTTCATGAAGGGAGGGATTGTCCTGCCCGGTTTCATCGTCCCTGTAAATCACTCGTAGTTGAAATCCTTCCTGAGATACCTGGGCTGCATTTAGGTTGTAAATGTTCTTCATCATCAAATCCCAGGTTGGCAGATCTGTAGCAATCCTGTCCGGTCGAAGCATTTTGAGGTATATCACATCATCATCTCCTCTTCCCTGATAATCGGTCTGAATTTCTCCCACCTGATACGGACCTGCGCCATTATACGTGTATTGATAGGAAACTGCCAGAACCTCTGTATTCTGTAACCTTCGCAACAGAGTGATGTACCCTAACTGATTATTGACAGTATATTCTGAAGGATCCAGTTTTCTGGCAGTCGTGAACTTCACATAGTCTCTGGAGCTCTCGAAATCTGGAAATTTTGATCTTAGGTCGCTATCAACAACATCTACATTGTATTCACTTAATTGTTCAAAAAGATTATTGGCACCATTCTGAGAAGGTCTCCCGGCCGGCTGATCTCCCCTGGCGATTACATTGCTACTAAAAATATTTGCTCCTTCACCGAGATCCATCAGGGCTACAATGTTTCGTGTGGTCTGCGTTTCGTTGTTCAAATTCAGGACATACACTTCAACCTGATTAACATTTACGCCGGAGGTAATCTGTGGAACTGTAGCGAGCCACCTCTCATAATTTTCTCTGAAGAAATGTCCAAGGAAGAAGTGCCTGTTCTCATCATAGTCTGATCCCTGAATTTCAAATTCCCTTCCCTGAAAACCTCCATCAATGGTCAACGTTTCATTTCGTCCCCTCTTTTGCGAAGCAACAGCAGTAACCCATAATTTTCCAAACTGCAATTCAGTTTTTATGCCGAACAGAGATTGTGCACCTGACATTAGTGAATTTGAAACCGGCATACTTACATTTCCGATTTCAATCTTTTTAATGATATCTTCTTCGTAACCTGTATATTCTACTTTAAGATTGTTCTGAAAATCGAATGTGTTGTTGTTGTCAAAATTAGCAGTGATGGCAAGTTTCTCTCCCACTTTACCAACGACATTCATGCTTATCTGCTGATCAAAATTGAACCCGCCATTTCGTTGCTGTCTTCTGGGAATTGATGGATTGTCAAGGCGTTGGAATCTGGCACCAAAATCAAGATTTACAAATCCGTTCGGTTGAATATCAACATAACTACCCCCAAAGATTCGATCGAAGGCGGGACTGATATAAAGTCTGGGAATAAGGCTTCTGCCACTTACCGCACTTTCCCCATCCAGTCCGATGGATTTTTCCCTGAAATATTCCTTGTTGAGTTGCGAGTTGTTGTATGCATTAAATTCCTGAAAGGTCATCGTTGATGCCGGTCGAAAATCAAGGTTGCCGATATTTTCAAATACGGAATAAGTAATACCGGCATCATCTGCTGTGGAGTCCGGGTTAAATTGAACCTGCATATCCAGTTGTGACGGATCTCTTAGAAAGAGGGGTGATCTGGAAGTACGGTTTGCAAATGGATCACCAAACCGATAGCTCGGTTGAAAGGTGGGTTGCCGTGAAGGTTCGTATGGTTTAAGCGTATCCGTTTTGGCAGTATCCTGTTGAAATAAAACAGCATTCGCCTTCAACTGATGATCGAAAACAAACAGTGATAGTAGGGTTAGTATATAAACCTGAACTTTCAAAAGAATCTCTACACGATTAGGTTATGCCCGTTTGAGTGCCTGCTTAATCAATTCTTCCAATTTAATCTCCTCACCATATTCCTTCAAAATCAAACTGATCGTTTTATCCGCTGCAGACTTGTTTATACCCAAAGTAGTCAACGCAGATAACGCCTCAGATCTCAGGGTATTATCAACGCGTGGCGCAATTTCTATTGTTTTATCCAAAAGACCTTCTTTTTTCATCTTATCCTTCAGTTCGAGCACAATTCTTTGAGCGGTTTTACCTCCAATTCCTTTTACCGACTGAATGGTTTTTATGTCTTCCTGAGCAATGGCTGTTTGCAATTCTTTTGCGTCAAGTGAGGAAAGAATCATTAACGCCGTGCTGGGTCCAACTCCATTGATTGAAAGTAAATCAAGAAATCGCTTTTTTTCAGAAGCTTCGTAGAACCCGAATAGTGTATGAGCGTCCTCCTTAATATGGAGATAAGTTTGAATGAGCAGGTCTTCCTTGTCCTTTACCTGCGAATAGGTGGTCAAACTTATTTTTATTTCATAGCCTACTCCGCCAACATCAATGATTATGTGGGTGGGATCTTTGTGAGCCAGTCGTCCTTTCAGGTAAGTGATCATGCGGTAAAACTATTGAATTCAATCACATAATTGCATTCGAATTTATAATCCATCTTTACTTGAAACACCCGCATCAACCACTGCTATGACAGTCATATTGAAGATTTCTCTCACACTGCTTCCAAGCTGTAATACCTGAACAGATTTATTCATGCCGAGTAATATTGGACCAATCACTTCTGCTCCTCCAATTTCCATCATGGTTTTGTAGGCAATATTTCCGGATTGAAGGTCCGGAAATATCAACGTATTTGTCTGGTGGCCCACTAAATCACTGAATGGATACAATTCTTCCATCAGGTTCCTGTTGAGCGCAATGTTTGCCTGAATCTCACCGTCTATTATCATATCCGGCCATTTCTCCTTAGCGAGTTTTACTGCCTTTGCCACCTTGCCCGGAACATCTCCTTTAGTGGAGCCAAAATTGGAAAAAGATAGCGCTGCTATTTTTGGATCCGTATCAAAAAACTTCACTGCTCTGTGTGTGATTCCAATAATTCCAACAAGTTCCTCCGCTGTTGGATTTACATTTACCGTGCAATCAGAAAAAAAGAAATTACCTTTTGGGGTATTAACAATATTCATCCCGGCAACTTTTTCGACACCTGGTTCTGTGCCGACAATCTGAAGTGCTGGTAGTATGGTTTTGGGGTAGTCATTGGATAGCCCTGAAATAAGTACATCTGCTTCTCCTTTCTCCACCATCATCATTCCAAAATAGGTTCTGCTTGTCATTGCCTTTCTGGCCAAATGCATCGTCATTCCTTTTCGCCTTCGCATTCTTGTGTACTCAGTGGCAAACTCTTCCAGCTTATCCGGATGTTCGTTAGGATCTATGATTTCGCACTCGCCAATGGCATCCAGGTCATTTTCTTTGATCAACTGGTCAATGATATGTCGCCTGCCCATCAGAACCGGTGTTCCAATTCCGGCATCAAGTGTCATTTGAGCTGCCTTTAGAATGTTCACATGGTCCGCCTCGGCGAATACAATTCGTTTTGGATTTTGCTTCGCTCGATGTACAAGTCTCGAAACAAGTCTTTGATCAAGTCCTATTCTTTCCAGGAGCTCTTCCTCATACTTTTTCCAATCTTTTATTTGAATTCTTGCGACACCACTTTCCATAGCTGCTTTAGCAACTGCCGGGGAAATGGTTGTAATCAGCCTTGGATCCATTGGTTTAGGAATCAAATATTCTCGCCCAAACTTCATGTTCTTTTGCCCGTACGCTTTGAGCACCATATCAGGGACCTGCTCTTTTGCCAGATCAGCTATAGATTTCACGGCGGCAAGTTTCATTTCTTCGTTGATTGCTGATGACCTTACATCCAGTGCACCTCTGAATATGTAGGGGAAGCCCAATACATTATTCACCTGGTTAGGATGATCTGATCTTCCTGTTGCCATGATCACATCATCTCTGGTTTTCATTGCAACGTCGTATGGAATTTCAGGATCAGGATTAGCCAGTGCAAATACAATAGGGTCCTTTGCCATCGACATTAACATTTCGGGTGTCATAACCCCGGCGATAGACAGTCCAAGAAACATATCGGCACCTTTCAGGGCATCTTCCAGTGAGTCAATTTTTTGATCTGTGGCATACTTTGCTTTAATATCATCCAGGTTCCCTCTGTCCTTTCTAATAATACCCTTACTATCAGACATGAGAATGTTTTCCTTCTTGGCTCCCAGAGATACATACAAATTTGTACATGCTATTGCTGCAGCTCCAGCTCCGCTTACAACGATTTTTATCTCTTCGATTTTCTTCCCGATAACCTCAAGCACATTGATAAGTGCAGAACTCGAAATTATGGCAGTTCCATGCTGGTCATCATGCATGATGGGAATGTTCATTTCTTCCCGAAGGGTTTGCTCTATCTTAAAACTCTCCGGTGCTTTAATATCTTCCAGGTTAATCCCTCCGAATGTTGGCTCCAGTGCTTTTACTATCTGAATGAACTTGTCGGGATCTTCTTCGTTGATTTCGATATCAAAGACATCAATGCCTGCAAATTTTTTAAACAAAACCCCTTTTCCCTCCATTACCGGTTTGGAAGCTTCCGGCCCAATGTTTCCAAGACCTAATACGGCCGTTCCATTAGAAATAACCCCTACCAGGTTCCCTTTGGCAGTATATCTGTATACATCTTCAGGAGTGGCTGCTATTGCCAGACAAGGCTCTGCAACTCCGGGTGAATAAGCAAGCGCAAGGTCATGTTGAGTGCTTACCGACTTAGTCGAATTAACTTCGATTTTACCTGCCGGTTTACTCTCGTGATATTCTAATGCTTCTTTAGCTCGAATTTTTGAACTCATACAATAAAGTGGGTTGGGCCTCAAAGGTCATCAACTATATGACAATTACAAATTAATATGAACGAGCTGTAATTAGTCCACCATGTTCAGTGCCAAAAGGACCTACCTGATCTTTTTGGCTAAATCGCCAGGAGTTTTAAAGGTGCCCAGTATTGCCTCTAATTCTCTGATCAGATTTTTCTTTTTGGTACCGGGAGAATCCACATAGCCTTCGACATAGTAGACCATGCCATTCGTTTCATCCACGATTGTATAGCTAAGGAATGGTCCTCCTCTTGAGTTATCGCTGATTTTCCAGAGACTCCTGGCTTCCAGGGCAAAGTTTCCGTTAAAATTTATCCGCTCAGTAAAAACATTTATTATCTCCTGCCGCTGGATGAATTTAGAAGGTTTTTCACTGTCTCTTAAAAATGTGCTTGTAATCTTATCTCGAAACGAACCAATATCATTGAACATGTTTCTATCTCTATAAGGCTCAAAATAGATGAAGAGGCTCTGTTCTGTCTCCGCATCCATCTTTCTAAACCATACGAAATTTTTCAGGTTCTTAGCTCGTTCCCAGCCAAAAGGTATAACCAGTTCTACTCCAAGGTCTTCCCTGAGTTGTTTTGCCAGTTCCTTCTTAGGGCTCTTGAAAAGTTTTGCCTGAATCGACTTCCTTGCTGATTCTTCAAAGAATTCCTGTATTTGTGACCTATTGTACTGAATTTGTTTTGCCAGCTTCTCTTCGGTTGCGGCAAAAAGAAACATTACGTTTTGTCCTCTGGCAAACTCGTCTTTTCTTATCCGCATGAACTGGGTTGAATCTCTTTTAATCTGATTAAGTGCCTGACTGGTGAAGTAATTTTGAATGGTACGGCTTTCGGAAGTACGGCTATCAAGAGTCGTGATGAAAACCATATTCTTTGCAGCCTTAAGAGTAGAATTGAGTTTTTTGGGATTCACTTTACTTACACTGAACATCGGCTCATCCTGCGGAAGTCCAAGAATCGGTGAAAGAAACGTCTTTTTTACTTCTTTACCCAGACCAAGTGTGTCAGCCCATTGAGCAGAATCGATCACCAGAATAATTTCATCTGCCTCACCTCTTGCGTTGGGCAGGAATTCAGACTTAAGGTTCTTTCTTGTTTCACTGCAGCTGAAAATAGCGAACGTGAGCAGCAATAAGTATTTATGCATTTACTTCCTGGTTAATCTGATAAATATGCATCAAAAATTATTCCGAATTGGAAATTCTGAATGACTAGTTGGGAATTACTAAAGACTGTCCTGGCCTGATCGTATTTGTAGCCAGCTTATTCGCTGATTTCAATTTTTCAATGGTGGTATTGTTATCTCTGCTAATACTCCATAGCGAATCACCCGATCTGACATAGTATAATTTTTGATTACCGACAGTTTCTGTTTTCTCCTCAACAGTTGATCTGGGTAGTTCTACTGCATACAATTTTTTCGTGCTTGCGTTGTAGGTTGGAAGCACCCAAATATTTAATTTTTGACCTATTCTAATGAGATTTCCATCAATCCGGTTCCACGTCCTTAAGTCCGAAACTCGCACCTGATATTTTCTTGCTATTGTTCCCAGTACATCACCGCTTTGCACCCTGTAAACAAGTCGTTCTCTCCCGTATGTACTTCCCGGAGTGCTTCGTGCTAAATACTGAAGGTGTGCCTTACCTACTTTAGATGCAGTATCGTACAGATGACTTCTTTTTTCCACGACTTCTGACTTTAGATCAGCGGGTATTCTAAGTGCAAAGTTTCTGGTTCCTTCCGGTAATGCGCCCCTTTTAATCTGGGGGTTCAGCTTCAAAAGATCATCGACACAGGTATTTAGCTGATTGCCGAATGTCTCCAAATGAAAATACTGACTGATCATTATGGTGTCCCATTCAGGAGCAAATTCTTCCGGAGTTTCTAGAAAGTTGTGTTCTTCAAGGTGATTAAACAGGTAGGTAATCGCCACGAATTGCGGAACGTAGGATCTTGTTTCGCGCGGGAGGTACCTGTAGATCTCCCAGAATTCTTTTTTATAGCCACTTCTTCTTATTGCTTTTCTAACATTCCCAGGGCCACAATTGTAAGCTGCGAGGGCCAACTCCCAACTCCCAAACATTCTGTATAAGTCCTTCAAGTGTCGGCAGGCTGCATCAGTTGCTTCATATGGATCCATTCTCTCATCCACATACCAGCCGTTGCTCAATCCGTACATTTTGCCTGTTGAAGAAATAAATTGCCATAATCCAACAGCATTTGCGCTTGAAATTGCATTGGGTCTAAGCCCGGATTCAACGATGGACAGGTATTTTAACTCATCCGGAAGGTTGTGTTCTTTGAGTTTTTCAGAAAAAGTCGGGAAAAAAAGTTCCTTTCTCCTTATGATGTCACGAGTATACGCCCTGTTCCTCACGGAGAAGTAATCAACGAATGCCATCACCCGCTGGTTGAAATTTAAAGGAACTTCTCCTTCCAGGCAGCTGATCCGATCCGCTACTTCATCGTATGAATTATCCGGGATAAAATCAACGAGTAAATCCTCCTGTGCAAAAAGGCAGGTTGAAAGAATGATCAAAAACAGGCAGATGATTTTTCGCAATATTCAGGGTTTAAATATGCATTAACAACTCCTAAAGCCAGGAATTAGGCTTTGCTGTCGTCTTTGGCTACTTCGTCAATCTCGTTTTTGATTTCTTTGGTAGCGTCCTTAAATTCCCTTATTCCTTTTCCCATTCCACGCGCTATTTCAGGAATTTTTTTAGCTCCGAAGAATACCAAAATAAAGAGTGCGATGATCAGTAGTTCCATTCCACCGGGCATCCCCCATAAAAGTACTGTTTGCATTGTTTATCTGTTTAGATGATCAAAGATATCAATTAGAAACGGACAAAATCGTGAATAGATTACAATTTTGTTGTTTTTTATTCATCAAGCCACGATTTAAACTGCTTAACTTTCTCTCTGCTCACCACGATATCTTCCTCAAATGGCGGATCAATTCCAACCAAAAGTCTGCTATTAAAATAGGAATCTATTGAAGAAATTTTACCTTCATTAATAAGCACATGTCTGTTTACACGAAAGAAATTTTGCGGATCAAGCAGCGATTGGAGCTCATCCAGGGTATGATCAATAATCCATGACTGTCCCTCGTCCGAGCGCAGATAAGTGCAACTCTCTTTGCTGTAAAAACAACTGATTTGTTCGGTTGAGACAGATTTGAATTTTAATCCTGATTTCACAAGAAACTTCCTCTTATACTTTTTGAATAATCGTGCATCCAGCTGATCCATCATGTCAGACATGTCCGGATTTCTCTTAATTCTGTACAGCTTTTCTACCGCATTTTTCAACTCTTCAGGCTTAACCGGCTTTAAGAGATAGTCAAGACTATTGTACTTGAACGCTTCAAGTGCATACTGATCAAATGCGGTTGTGAAAATCACATGTGGCCAGGAGTCGATTTCTCTCAGGATATCAAAGCCTGTTCCGTCACCTAATTGGATGTCCAAAAAAATAATCTGTGGCAACTCATTTTTTTGCAACCATTTTACTGCTGATTTTACTGAGTAGAGGCGTTCAATAATGTCTACTTCGGTATATGTATGAACAAGCGATTCGAGTCGCTCAGCGGTAAGTTTTTCATCTTCGATTATGAGTCCTGTTACTTTCACTGTTCGGAACCTATAGGTAACTTGACTTTGAACATGTAAGAATCTTCAACAATTTCCAATCCCTTTTTAAGAGAGAGCATCAAACGTTTGGACAGGTTTTTTAATCCTATCCCTGTTGAATGAACCAGGTCGTTTTTGGGTCTTTTATGATTTTCCACCACAATGAACCTCCCCTCTTCATTTCGAATAGTGATTTTCAGGGGGTCTTCCGGCGAAAAGGCATTGTGTTTTACAGCATTCTCCACAAGAATTTGTAATGACATTGGAGGAATCTTTACCACTCTGTCATCCAGCTTCAGCTCTTTTTCGATGATCAGCCCTTCGCTATGTCTCATTTCTAACAGGAAAACATAGTCATCAAGAAAGGCTAATTCTTCTTCCAGGTCTACCATCATTCTTTCATCCGTTTCAAGAATGTATCTGTACATATCGGAAAGCTTGGCTATGAACTCAACGGCTTTTTTTGAATCTTTTTCAACCAGACTGGTGAGCACACTAAAACTATTGAAAAGAAAGTGTGGATTGACCTGATTTTTTAATCCTTCAAACCGTGCCGCAATCAGCTCCTTTTTCATAATCTCGGTCTCACGGGCATTTTGAATGGCATTTCTTACGTAATGAATGATTATTTCATACGAGATGATAAGAAGTGCTATAACAAATCCCTGAGCACTCATTACCCAAAATCTTGACACATTGTCAACTATCAGATGACCTATTCCGTCACAGCAAATTCCATCAACATAGAAGATGAAGATATAGGAGAAAAGAAATACAAGAGGCAACGCCAGCAGTGCGGCTTTTAGCGAAATCCTATATAGTCCTGATCCGACTAATATTGAGCACCTGCTTTTCCAATAAGAAATGGATCTGGAAACGACCTCCCAAACCACCATAATTGCCATCATGGTATACGCGAGATAAATTGCCGATTCCAGGTCCCATATAAAGGTCTCCCTCCAATTTTCTACCTGAGTTATTTTGAAGAAGAAAAAAACAAGAAAGCCGATTATTAGTCTATAAGGATATTTCTTCACTTAAATTAATTATTGTCTGCGGCAATTATCTTTTCTGATTCACCTACGATTACAGAAGCTGTCGTCCCTGTCACCTTTTGAGTGCTCCTGCTTCTGCTTGATATGGTGTAAAAATACTTACCTGTCTTTACATCCTTCGTTCTTAGGGTTACTTTATAGTAATCAGGATTTTCCGGATTTTGTGTAATCGTGAACTCAACATCTTTCGATCCTAAAAATTTTGGTGCATCGAATTTAGATTTTTTGGCTCTTTTTGATCTCACGATCCAAAGTTCAAGAGTTGTTTCATCATTCACTCCAACCTCGATTGATGCTTTTGAAAGATAGATTTTTGCACCCGTTTTGGGTAATTCAAAATTTTGTGCAAATGCAACAGCACTTATTAATAATACTGAGAAGAAAATTGATAACTTTTTCATTGGGATTCCATTTTTTTTAACAATACCAAACTAGACGAAGCTGTAAGGCCTGACAGTTTGCTGAGACAGTCAGGTTGATTGAAAAAAAATGTGGATTGTTGTTTTTGGCGGCTGAATTGTTGGGAGAATTCTTATATTCTTAACCAGTTTTCGGGATCAAGCACTATTTTCCCTTTAAATACCTGAAATTCAAGTTCGGAAATACCATCTTTATCAGTGAACACTTCTCCGATCACATCATCAGCCTTTATGATTTGCCCTTTAGTCACATTAATCGTCTTTAATCTGGCATAAACGGTGAAATAATCTCCATGTTTGATTAGCACAGTATTATTCATTCCGGCAATCGCCCATATCTCTCTTACCACCCCATCAAATACTGCTTTTACTTTTGTGTCTTTTTCTGTCTGAATTCCTATTCCATTGTTAACAACTATGATTCTTTTCAAAACCGGATGTGGTTGTTTGCCAAACTTTGAAGCAATAAAGCCTGAAGTGACCGGCCATTCAAGTTTATTCTTTTTAGCTTCAAAAAGTCGTGTCAATTCTGCTTCACTGGCCGCAACAGCTGTGGACACAGGCTTTTCCACTTCAGACTCTACAATACTCGCGATCAATGTATTCAGCTTATCTACCGCTTTCTTTCTTTCATCCATATCCCTTCTCAACTGCTTCTCCTTTTTACTCAATTGGGCGACTAAGGCGGATTGCTTTTGCTTTGAATTAGCAAGCTTTCGGCTTTCTCTTACCTGCTGATTGAGTAGTCTCTGTTGTTCGGCACGTTTTACTTCTACCTGGCTTCTTTGGGTGCTCAATTCTTTAGATACCTCCACAATTTGCTCAGCCTGTAACCTTCGGGCCTTACTGTATTGCTCCAGGTATTTCATCCGTTGTAGCAATTGATTAAAGTTTCTTGCAGAAAAAAGAAACATAAGCTTGCTGTTTCCCCGGTTGGCTTTATACGATGAATAAATTTGATCTGCGTACTCCTTCTTTAGATTCCCCAAATCATTCTGAAGTGCAGTTACCACGATTCTCAGATCAGAAATCTCACCATCAAGTACCTTAATTTCGGAGGCAATCGAATTGATAAATGATTGCCTCGCTTTTATCTGTTGATTTAGTGCCTGAAGCTGTCCAAGTGTAACTTCTTTTTGAGAAGTTGTTTCTGTAAGGATTCGCTCTGCCTCTGCAATTTTTCGAAGATTTTCCTTTTTCTCATTTTCCAGCTGATTTTTCGTTTTCTGAGAGAAGGATAGCTGTGTGGTGAGAAGGAAAGTGAAAATGAAAAACAATTTTAACAACTTACTTCCTGCCATACCTGCCTGGGACATTAAATGGGAAAGAGAGCGGAATTTGCTCAATAACAAGCTTGTTGTATGAAATAACGATTTCCGTATTTGGTTTGTCTTCTGACTCATAATCGATAACAGCCGAAATTTCCTGCGGGAATATTTCCTGATCCACCATCATAAAATCACCGTAATTTACCAAAATTGTATTCTTTGTGGAATCATCTGAGACTTCCACCCTTTCAAGTTTTTGCGAACGCGTACCGATGAAGTTGTTAAAATGGTACTGCCCTTTTATAACTTCAAATGAAAAATAGCTGCTGGTTTTATCAATTTTCTGATTTCTATATGGCTCGGAAAGGTTGCCAAGAATAACAGACTGGATGAGATCAAAGCTGAAATCAAACCCGTATTGTTCTGACAATTCTCTGAATCCGTATTCATGATACTGTTTTTTCAACTTATCAATCACAAAAACATGTTCTCTGGTAATCAGAATACGGGCTACCTCCAAACCAAGACCCGGAGTAATGGAAGCCCAAATGATGCTATCCTTTTTTATTCTGAAATTGGCTGTTGCAGGGATTCTGTTTCCATCATGTTCAAATTTAAACTTCGCTTTTGACGACAGATACTCAAATTTAGGATTTGAAATCTCCAGTTTTTCTTTTGTTTTTAAAAACAAAGATGAGTTCCGCTTACATGATGAGAACATCAGTGAGCCTGCAATCAGATAAAAAATGAGCTTATTCATACAGCTTTCTGTCAGCTATCTTTTTGTCAATATTCTCTGAAGCTTCCCCCAGGTCCCGCGCTTTTTCCCATTGTTTAATTGCCCCGTCAATGTCTCCAAGCTGGAACAAAACGTCTCCATAATGCTCAAACACAGTTCCGTCTTCATCAAGGCTTACTGCTTTTTCAAGAAACTTTCTGGACTCCTTATACTTACCGTTTACATATAAAACCCATCCATGGGTATCAAGATAGGTTGGATTCTCAGGATGTAATTCGATCAGTCGGGTGGACATTTCAAGTGCCTTTTCCAAATCCTCTTTTCTTAAGGAAAGGAAATAGCTATAGTTATTTAGCACATGGTCATTGTCTGGCTGGTTCCTGAGCGCCTTCTCATATGACTGATCTGATTTTTCATGATCACTCAGGCCATTATATGCATCGCCAAGCTGCCCATAAAAAACAGTTAAAAGATCCGGGTCTACCGTGTATTTCCTTCCCTGCTCAAATGATCTGATTGATTTTTTGTAATCGTTTTTTATCAAATGACCTGTTCCGGCAAAGTAGTAGAGCATTGCCTGGTTAGGGAAATACTCCAGTGCCTGTTCGGCATGTACGAGTACACTGTCGTAATTATTGAGTTCTGCTTCAACATTGATTATGTTTTGCCAGACAGAAAAATTAGCAGGACTTATCCTAATGGCCTTCAGATAATAGGTGACCGCCATTTCTTTATCCCCGCTTTGATACAACAAATCCCCAACAAATGCCTGTGCACGGTACTCATTGGTATGATCATCAGCTAACGCTTTTGATATCCTGGTAATTCTGGCACGATCTTCATCTCTTGAAGTCATACTCAGATAGTTGGTCAATATTTGAAATTTCGTTTCGAAATCAATGGCACTTGTTTCGAAGACAGATTCCAATAGCTCAAAGGCTTTTTCACGATCACCATCCATCCACGCCAACTCGCTTTTGAGTAGTGAGATTCTGGAAGAAGGTGATTCTTCATTTTCATATGTTTCAATTTCCCGGGCTGCCTCTTCTGTCCTCTTATTTTGAATCAAAAAATCGATGAGTTCAATTCTGTAGGCTGCTTCATTGGGGTAGGCATTGATTAATTTTTCATATTCAGCAATTACTCCATCCAGGTTGCGATTCTTCATTAAAATTCGCTGGCGTTCCCTCACGATTTCAACTTTGACTCCAAGATTTTCTTCTATCTTATCAAAGGTCAAAAACATCTCATCAATCCGACCAAGATTTTGATACAATTCGGCGAGCTCATACAGCGTGGATTCATCTGCGGGATATTTCAACAATAGGTTTTCATAGGTTTTTGTGGCATCTATGAAAAACCCAACACTCTGATATAGCCTGGCCAGTGACAACTGATAAAACTTATTATCGGGATCCAACTCAATGGCCCGCATGCTAAATGGGATAGCTTTTTGTCCTTCCTTACTTTTTGCAAGTACCTCTGATATTTTGAAATTAACAGCAGCGCTCTCTGAATTCATTTCCAGTGCCGTTGTAAAACTTTCCAGTGCTTTCGCATAGTTTTCCAGAATAAGTTGCTTTTCAGCTTCGACAATAACTGCTTCAAAGCGAACTGAATCCTCCTGAGTCTGAGGTACAACAACTTCGCTTCTCGACTTTTTTCGTTGTGAAAATGCCGAAAATGAAAGGAGTAAAATCAAAAGTAAAATTACTGATCGCATCGCTCTTACCATTCACTGTAATCTCCCAGGCTCACTGATTTTGGAACACCCTTCAAGTTAACGAAGTTTCCAATCATTGAGTTAGCAAAATTAACATCTTCCAGATTCGTATTGTTCTGAATTAATGACTCTGAAATCACCGAATTTGTTACAATGCAATTGTTTCCAATTGAAACTCCGGGCCCAATTCTTGAATTTTTTATCATTGTATTTTCTCCAATGTATACCGGCTCTATTATTTCACAATTTTCCAGAATGACAGAATCATCTATCAGATTGGTTCCTGACAAAAAACCAAGATATTTTGAATTTGATTCCACGGTGATTTCTTTATTTCCGCAATCAAGCCAATCATTAACTATGCCGGTTTTGAACCTGGTTCCTTTTTCCTTAAGATTTTCCAAAGCCATTGTCAGTTGAAACTCTCCTCCTCCCCTAATATTGTTATCCATAAGAAAGCTGATCTCATCCCTCAGGGCTTCTCCCTGCCTGAAATAATAAATTCCTATGATCGCCTGATCTGAAACAAATTCCTTCGGCTTTTCAATAAAGTCGGTGATCGTACCATCAGTGGAAGTTTTTACCACGCCAAAAGCACTTGGATCCTCGACCTGTTTGGTCCAGATTACTCCGTCATCATCCGGATTCAATTCAAAATTTGCCCTGAAAAGTGTATCAGCAAAAGCTACTGTTACTTTTCCTTCCAACACCTCATTTGCACAGGCAATAGCATGAGCAGTACCCTCAGCTGCTTCCTGGACATAGAAATAAGGTTCTGCATCCACTCCTTTTGCAATTGACGTTAACTGGTCTTTCACCTCATCTTCAAAATCACCAATTACAAACCCTATCTTTTCAATTTTCTCGGGTGATATCGCTGATATATCCTCAACAAGTCGTTGTACAATGGGCTTGCCGGCTATTGGTATAAGTGGTTTGGGAATTGACAGGGTGTGTGGCCGAAGACGCTTCCCCTTTCCGGCCATTGGGATGATTAAATTCATTTAACAGATTTTGGCGATTGGCTGTCAGCCATTGGTTCTGAGATTCTTAAATTTTGCTTTCTCAAAAAGAAAGGTCAAAGTTAGAAAGATTAAAACGACGATAACAGTGAAAATCACAGAATCATTGAATTGTGCGTCTAACAAGATTCCGGATCCTGCTCCAATAATATACAGGAGATTTTTCCGGATATGGTATGGAACAGGGTAGTGCTTTCGACCCCAGAAATATGAAATAACCACCATCAGAAAATAGGTGAAAAAAGTGGCAATCGCACTTCCCATATAGCCTATAACCGGAATCAGGATCCAGTTGAGGACAAGTGTTGTTGCCGCTCCAATAATACTTATCCATGCTCCAAGAATGGTCTTATTGGTTAGTTTGTACCAAAGCGAGAGATTATAAAATACTCCAAGGAACAGCCCGCCACCCAATAGCCATGGAACCGCATCAAGTGCCACTGTGTAGCTTTCCTGACGAAGAAAAATCGGCGCTATATAGGGGAGTAAGACAGAAATGAACAGCCAGCTGAATGAAGTGAAAATCACGAACCATGTCATGATTTTAGCAAATAATTCCGGCGAGTTTTTATCAGAAGCCTTCGCAAAGAAGAAGGGCTCGAACGCATATCGGAATGCCTGTACGGCAAGAATCATAAATATTGACAGCTTGTAACAGGCTCCAAAAATTCCGACTATTTCCAGGTTTGAGTAGCCTTCGTAAAAGCCTTCCGGAAGCCTGTATTTCAAAATGGCTCTGCTAAGCATTTCATTCGTTACACCGGCAAATCCAATTAAAAGGACAGGCCAGGCATAGTTCATCATTTTTTTCCACTCCAACAGGCTGAAAGTAAGCCTGGCTTTCAGCCAAAGTGGAATGAAAAACAGAAGGTACATCCCATTGGCAATGAGATTGGATAAAAAAACATAGCCAACACCTAAATCAGGATTATAAATAAGCTGTAGAAAATGATCCGGTCGATCATTCAGAAACCATGGACAAAAGACCAGAAAAAACAAATTCAGTCCAATGTTGACTGTAATATTAGACAGCTTAAAAACTGCAAATTTTGTCGCTTTTCCTGACTGCCTCAGGTAAGCAAATGGGATGGCCACAATGGCGTCAATGGCCAAAATGGCCATCAGCCATCTAATCAGGTTTCCTCTTCCTTCATATTGAAGCAGTATGGCAATCTCATCTGAAAACCAATAACCGATTCCTGAAAGAATTATTGAGGATATAAGTATACTGCTGAAGGCAAGATTAAAATAGTTATAACCTGAGTCCTGAGACGAAAACCTAAAATATGCTGTCTCCAGACCATAGATATAAAGAATATTGAAAAATGCCACATACGCATAGAGCTCGGTAACAATCCCATATTCTCCAGGAATAAATACTGTGGTGTAGAGTGGAACCAACAGATAATTCAGCATTCTGCCCAGCACACTGCTCAGGCCATAAACTGCCGTCTGTCCTGCCAGCTTTCTAAGTAGCGACAATTTATTCTCCTTTGAAATTCGCAGGTCTTTTGTTCAGAAAGGCATCAACACCTTCTTTAAAGTCCTCTGTGGCAAAGCAATGTGCAAAGGAATTGGCTTCCGTCTGATATCCGTTGGGGCCTGTTTCAAAATGTGCATTTACCGAATCGATTACGAGACCTATGGCTAACGGTGCCTTGGTAATTATTTTCTTCAGAATTTCTTTTGCCTTGTCCATTGCTGCACCGACGTTTTCCTCAACGTAGTTGACCAGACCAAATTCAAGCGCTTTGTCTGCAAGGATCATTTCGGCATTCATCAGGTATTCGAAAGCCCTTCCTTTACCAATTAACTGGGTGAGCCGCTGTGTCCCGCCGTATCCTGGAATTAATCCCAGGTTGACTTCCGGCTGTCCAAACCTTGCAGAACTTACAGCCACACGCATATGAGCAGACATAGCCAGCTCACACCCCCCTCCAAGTGCGAAACCATTTACAACCGCAATTACCGGAGTATGGCAATTTTCTATTGACTGAAAAATCTCCTGACCTTCTTCTGAAAACTTGCGTGCATTCATCTCATTTACGCCGGCAAATTCACTTATGTCTGCACCTGCAACGAACGCTTTTTCGCCGGCACCAGTGAGAATGACTCCTCGCACATCTTTGGGATTATCATAGACATATTGAAATGCATCCTTTATTTCATGCATGGTGGCCTGATTCAGGGCATTCATTTTACTCTCTCTATTGATCGTAATAGTCAAAATACCCTCCTGAAGTTCCAGGAGCAGATTGTCGTAATTTTCCATGGTTGGTCGGTTAAAATCTTATGGAAAGAAAAGGGAAAAATGGATCAATCAAAAACCATTTCGCTTTTAAGATTTTTTAGCATCACTTCGACAAGCTCGCTAATTTCAAAGGCATGATTCCATCCCCAATCAGCTCGTGCAGCAGCATCATTAATACTTGATGGCCAGCTATCAGCAATTTTTTGCCGGAAATCAGGATTGTATTTTATACTGAAATCAGGGTAATGTTTTTGAATCTCTTTTGCAATTTGAGCAGGGGTGAAACTCATTGCTGCCAGGTTGTAAGAACTCCTGACTTTGACATTTTCTGCCGGAGTTTCCATTAAATCGATAGTGGCTTTCACTGCATCATCCATATACATCATGGGAAGCATGGTATCTTCTTCAAGAAAACATTCAAAATCGGTACCGGCGATCGCTTTGTGGAAAATATCAACTGCATAATCTGTAGTGCCACCACCTGGAAGTGCCTTATATCCTATAAGTCCCGGATATCGGAGACTTCTTACATCTACACCATATTTATTGAAGTAATACTCACACCATCTCTCTCCTGCCAGCTTGCTGATCCCATAAACCGTATTCGGATCCATGATTGTATCCTGAGGAGTATTTTCTCGAGGTGTTCCCGGCCCAAAAACCGCTATGGAACTTGGCCAGTAAATCCTTTTCAGTTGATGTTTCCCTTCTTCTAAAACTGTCAAAAGGCTTTCCATATTCAGTTTCCAGGCAAACATTGGATCTTGTTCTCCCTTTGCCGATAGTACTGCAGCCAGGTGATACACCTGAGTGATTTGATGTTTTTTGACAATGGAGCGGAAACTGTCTCCGTCAAGAATATTCAATTGCTCGAATGGACCATCCTGTATAGCATTTGCCGGATTTCTCAGGTCGGAAGCAATGACATTATCCTTCCCTTTTATTTCTCTAAGTTTCAATGTTAATTCCGTCCCCAGCTGACCGCTGGCACCTACTATAAGAATTTTGTCCATGGGGTAATGTAATTCGAAGGCCAAAATTAAATAGTCTGGGGAATTCTGACTTCAATTAGATTTGCATCGTGGAATTCGAAGAGTATCTGATGACAAAAAAGATTGATCCAAAAAAATTCAGCACGGCTGAGAAGGATCGTTTTGAGGAACTCAAAGCACTTTTTTCTCAGGTACACCCTAATAGTTTCACACAACAAAAGCTTTTTCTGATTAACAAATTCAGAAGAAATTATTTACTGGTCGAAGAAGCAGTAGAAAAAGCGGCTCTGGTCAGAAACGTCGTTAAGCCAAAAATTAAACCTAAACCCAAATTGAGCTGATATGTATACATCCTTAAAAGCCAAATTAGAAAAAGAAATTGCCGGTATTCATGAGGCAGGATTGTACAAGAAAGAACGAGTGATTGCTTCGCCTCAGGAAGCGGACATTCGATTGGAAGATGGCTCTGAAGTGGTCAACTTTTGCGCAAACAATTATCTCGGGTTGTCCTCACATCCCAAAGTCATTGAAGCTGCTAAAAAAGCGATTGATACACATGGGTATGGCATGTCATCTGTTCGATTTATCTGTGGCACCCAGGATATTCACAAGGAACTGGAACGAAAGATTTCTGAATTCCTCGGTACAGAGGACACCATTCTTTACGCGGCTGCTTTCGATGCAAATGGCGGGGTTTTCGAGCCTCTTTTCGGGCCTGAGGATGCGATCATCTCCGATGCGCTGAACCATGCTTCCATTATCGATGGCGTACGACTATGTAAGGCACAGCGATTCAGGTACAACAATAATGACATGGCTGATCTGGAAGAGAAACTCAAAGAAGCGAGTGGTGCCAAATGCAAAATCATAGTCACAGACGGGGTGTTTTCAATGGACGGAAACATCGCTCAGCTTGACAAAATCTGCGACCTGGCCGACAAGTACGATGCGGTGGTTATGACCGATGAATGTCACTCAACCGGGTTTATGGGAAAGACCGGAAGGGGCGTTCATGAATTCAGAAATTGCATGGACCGGGTTGACATCATTACCGGAACACTCGGAAAAGCATTGGGTGGGGCATCAGGCGGATTCACTTCCGGCAAAAAAGAAATCATCGAAATCCTTCGTCAGCGCTCAAGGCCATATTTGTTCTCCAACACAGTTGCGCCTTCGATTGTGGGTGCATCCATAGCAGTTATTGATATGCTGAGTGAAACTACGGAGCTGCGAGATAAACTGGAAAGCAACACTAAGTATTTCAGAGAGAAGATGACTGAAGCTGGTTTCGATATTAAACCCGGGGTACATCCAATTGTCCCGATCATGCTTTATGATGCGGTGCTTTCACAAAAAATGGCATCCGCACTTCTTGAAAAAGGAATCTATGTGATCGGTTTCTACTTCCCGGTTGTTCCTAAAGGTCAGGCCAGGATCCGGGTACAGATTTCTGCGGTACATGAACAACATCACCTGGACAAGGCGATTACTGCATTCACTGAGGTTGGAAAAGAACTTGATGTGATATAAAAAAGCGGCTCCCTGGGAGCCGCCTGACTTCCTTCCCATAGCCTGGGAAAGTAGCTGCCTTAGTTTGACTTGTAAAACCTGGATATTGAAGATGTCCCGTCAACGAGAATTTCAATCAGATACATACCTGCTTTCAGATGTTGTAAGCTGATAGGTTTGGTTGCGTCTTCCTTCTGCATTATCAATTCGCCTCCAATTGTGTAGATCTTCACATCCGGACTTTTTTTACTTTGAATAATCAGAAAATTGCTGACCGGGTTAGGGTAGATTTTTATACTTATTTCATCTTCAAATCCAAGTGCCATTTCAATCACCTCAAAACTTGTCGAAGATTCAGTCGGGTTGTAATTATTATCTCCCTCCTGACTAACCATCACATTTACGGTACCAGCGGATCCATCAAGTGTAATTGTAACTCCTTCGATTGAAGCCGGGCCTGTAACAGTATAGGAAAGTGGCAACCCGGAATCAACAGTTGCGACCACATCAAAAGGATCATCCGTGATTTCTCGATCTTCAATTAGTAGTATTGAAATTGTCTGATCTGCTTTATTGACAATGAGTTGTTGTTCCAGGCTCTCAGCCGCTTCAAAATTCTCATTCCCGGCCTGAGAAGCTATTATCATGGTTGCTCCTGCTCCTGTGATCGTTACCTCTGAACCAGAAATTGTGGCTACTGATTCGTCAAGGATGGAATATGAAACGGGAAGTCCTGATGTAGTGGTGGCTGATAGGCTGAATTGCTGATCACCAAAGGTCATTTCTTCAAGGGACTCAAATGTGATGGTCTGATTGGCCTTATTTATCAAAAGTGTCTGACTAACATCAGCTGCGGCACTGAATTCATCATCTCCAATCTGTGAAACAGTAATGGTTGTGACTCCTGCCCCGGTTATGGTAACTTCATTTCCTGAGACTGTAGCAACTGATTCATCAGAACTCGAATACGATACATCCAGACCTGATGATGCTGTGGCTGACAGACTAAAAGGCGAATCTCCGAAGGTCTTTGCTTCGATCGCATTGAAAGTGATTGTTTGAGTGGATTTGTTTGTGGCTTCAAAACTCTGAACAACATCAGCCGCAGAATTGTAATTGGCATTACCAATTTGTGAAGCGGTTACAGAAACAGTCCCCTCTCCAGAAGTTGTCAATTCATTTCCATTCAATACGGCAGGTCCTTCAATAGCAAATGTAACAGCTAATCCACTCGAAGAACTCGCATCCAAAATAATTACCTCATCAATTCCAATATCTGCTAATTCGCTAAATGAAATTGTCTGGTCTGCTTTCAAAACTATTAATGTACGAGACACACTCGGCGCGGAATTGTAGTCTGCATCTCCGCCCTGAAAAGCAGTAATAGAAGTGGTCCCTGCTCCAACTATTGTGACTGTACTTCCTGAAATGGTAGCTACCGATGAATTACTGCTCGAAAAAACAACATCCAGATCTGATGTAGCAGAAGCAACCAATTCAAATTCAGTGTCACCAAATGTTTTTGTGCCCGGTGAGTTGAATGAAATAACCTGGCCTGCCTTATTAACTATTAGTGTTTGAGAGACATCCTCAGCAGAGAAGTAATTATCATTTCCATCCTGTGAAGCAGTAATGATAGTTGTGCCAGCACCCATTATCGTCACAGTATTTCCTGATACCGAGGCAACTGATTCATCTGAGCTGATGTAGCTAAGTGAAAGCCCTGATGATGCTACTGCTGTCAGGTCAAATGACTCATCTCCAAAAGTTCTTTCATCAAGTTCACCAAAGGTAATTGTCTGCTCCTGTCGATCATCTGATACTGTCAATTGAAATTGATCTTCAACAAATCCTCCAAAACCATCTTCAGCTCGAAGGACAATTGAGTACGTTCCTTCGTCAGCCGCTGCTGGTGTACCGCTATAGTTACGAGAAACCTCGTCAAATATCAACCAGTCTGGAAGATCTGCGCCACCTTCCAAAAAGGATGTATAATCAAGTGCATCCCCATCCGGATCAGTAAAAGTATTTTCCGGAAAAGTGAATGAGAATGACTCTTCAACCGAGGTATTCTGATCATCAATAGGGTTTTGCACAATCGGTCCACTATTTCCAACTACTACAGTTATATCGAATACATCACTTACAGACTCATTATCCGGATCGGTAGCAAAAAGCTCAACAGATATTGTTCCTGCATCACCCATTGAAGGTGTTCCCGAAAAAGTGATTGTAGATGCTTCAAAATTCAGCCAGTCCGGAAGTGGAGATCCATCATCAAGCAATGCAGTATATATCAAAACGTCACCATCTTCATCGCCAAAGGTTCCTGCATCAATCTGAAAGGAAAATGCATTTCCAGCGCTGGCATTTTGATCTGTAATTCCCATGAGCAATACAGGAATGTCATTGATCGATTGAACTTCTAAATCAAATTCATCGCTCCCCGCAGCATCTCCCGGATCAGTGGCAGTGACCTTAATGGTAATTGTGCCAACATTTTCCTGGAGTGGTGTACCACTAAACTTTCGATCGGTCGGATCAAAGGATAACCAGGAAGGAAGTGAGCTGTTGTCAGACAAAGAAGCAGACAAAGTAATGGGATCCCCATTTGGATCAGAGAAGGTGTTCGCATCAAATATCAACTCAAACGGAGTATCTTCCGAAGCAGTCTGGTCGGCAATGGGATTGTCAACAACCGGTGGCTCGTTGGTGAAAACCACATCCAGCTCGAATTCATCGTCTATACTGCCCCCATTCCCATCATCCGCAATCACTTTAATCATTAGCGTTTCCACATCATCGTTGACAGGAGTCCCATCAAATGTTCTTGTTGATCCTGTAAAAGTTAACCAGGCAGGAAGTGAGGATCCATCACTTAATTCAGCTGAATATGACAAGTCATCTCCATCTTCGTCTGAGAACGTATTCTCATCAAACGTGAAAGTAAACTCATTCAATGCTACCGCTGTTCGATCTGGTATTGGCTGATCCAGCACCGGAGCATCATTTGTATTCAATACTTCAAGATCAAACTCGTCAGAGGCGGTGCCTCCCAATCCATCATCCGCAGTTACTTTAACAGTTATTGTTCCCACATCATCCACAATCGGTGTCCCGCTGAACTCCCTTATATTTTCATCAAATGTTAACCATACTGGTAATGCCGAATCGTCGGATTGAACTGCAGAATAGCTTAGTTCATCGCCATCAGCATCCGAAAATGCATCTGATGGAACTTCAAAGGAGAAAGCCTCATCTTCGTTGGCACTTTGATCAGCAATGGCATTATCAAGTACCGGCGCAATATTTGGACGATTTTCAAACCAGATTATTTCGTCATCTTCGAATGAGCCTGTTATCAAATCCAGATCAAGATCGCCATCTATATCCGCGGCAATAACATGGAATGGTCTGTTAATGTCACTGGCAATAAGTTTTTCCGTAAATGATTGACTTCCATCGTTTTCAAGCCAATAAACAGCATTCCCATTTTCCGCTACGGCAAATACATCTATATCTCCATCACCATCAAGGTCAGCTGCATTTACAAATTTTGCTCCATCTACGCCGGTAGTGATGGTGTGCTGGGTAAAGAGCTCACTACCATCATTTTCGTACCAGGCAATCTTGTCGTCTTCAGAAGAGGAGCTGATTACATCCAGGTCATTATCTCCATCCAGGTCAATGGCAAATACAGAAGTCTCATTATCTGCATCTGTCGTTATATCATGCTTTGTGAAATTTTGAAGTCCGTCATTCTCATACCATCCAAGTCCTCTTGCTGTCAAAAGGTCTACATCACCATCTGAATCAACATCAGCGGCAAAAACCGATGGGGCAAGACTTTCGGTTCCCACAAAATGTGTAGTAAAGCTTTGCAATCCATTGTTTTCATACCATCTGATTGAGGCATCTGAACTTGACGCAGAAGCAATATCCAAATCTCCATCTCCATCCATATCAATGACATATACATCCTCAGCTCCATTGATATTGTCTGCTACAAGGTGTTCTGTGAAACTTTCAGATCCATCGTTCTCAAACCAGGCTATTTCACCGTCAAATTTGATTGAGGCCACCAGGTCAAAATCTCCATCAAGATCAAGGTCCACCGGAAACACATCTGAAATACCGGTAGTCGATCCGGAAACCACAGTCTCTGTGAAACCTTGCGAACCGTCATTAACATACCAGCTAATTCCACCTCCCTGTAGTGCTGCCAGAATATCGGTATCCCCATCTTCATCCAGATCAATGGCACTTGTTGCTAAAACTGCACTGGCTGATGATGAAACTACAGGCTGCCTTGCAAAAATGGCTGAACCAGCTCCACTCGCTGTTAAAAAACTGAATGTATTGGTAGTGGCTAAGACCGAACCATCTTCTCCATTCAGTTCACTGGTTACGGTGACATGCACCAGCTCATTTGGCTGGAAGTCTGTAGTTGGGTCAAACGTGATCACAGAAGTTCCACCTCCGCTATAGGCACCCTCAATCACTCCGGATAAATTACCGTGTACAATAATGGTAGAAGACGTTAAAGTCCCTGCATCAATTGTCTTATCAAAAACTAATTGAATGTTGGCATTAGCTGCTGCTCCGTTGGAATTGGTAGCAGGCGAAAAATCAGTGACAACCATCAATGGTGGTTGTGAAACTTCAATGTCAAATTCATCAGAAACTGAAGCACCGGCCGGATCTGTTACAGTCACTTTTACCATAATGGTTCCAACATCCTCAGGGTCTGCAGTTCCGGTAAATTGATGGCTCTCTTCGTCAAAATCCAACCAGTCAGGCAGGGCAGAATCATCCGATAGTGTTGAAGTATAAGTTAAAAATTCGACTCCATCCGGATCTTCAAATGTGTTTTGGGGTACTGTGAATGAGAAGGGAACATTTGCAATTGCACTCTGGTCATCAATGGCGTTTTCAACAGTTGGTGCCGTGTTTGCTTTATTGATGTACCATTCCACCGTATTTGCAAAAGTTGAAAATAAATCCAGATCGTCATCTCCATCAATATCTGCCATAACAACTGAGGTAACGGCTACAGTATTCGTAGCGACCAGTCTTTTGGTAAATGACTCGGACCCGTCATTTTCCAGCCAAATTATTTCATTACCATTTTCTGCTCCAACTGAAATGTCCATATCACCGTCACCATCCAAATCGCCGGCATGAACTGAGCGTGCGCCATCAATTCCTGTAGCAAGCTCATGTGGAGTGAAACTCTCAGACCCGTCATTTTCAAACCATCGAATCCGGTCAGCATTTTTTTCAGCTGAAAGAATATCCACATCTCCATCATCATCAAGGTCCAGAGCAAAAACAGATTGTCCACCATCCGCATCCGTAGCAATGGTTGTCTCGGTAAAATTCCCGGCACCATCATTCTTGTACCAGGCAATTTTATCGTCCTGAAATGAAGCAGATATGATATCGATATCCATGTCACCATCAACATCTGCCGTATAAACAGATTGAACCAGGTCGACACTTGTGGTGATAGTCAGTGCGGTGAAGTTCTGACTTCCATCATTTTTATACCAGGCAATTTTATCATCATCCTGGGATGCTGAAATAACATCCAAATCTCCGTCTCCATCAAGATCAGCTGCTCTGACACTGCGAACATCTGCAGCATTATCTGTTATAACATGTTTTGTGAAGCTCTCTGAACCATCGTTCTCCATCCAGACTACTTCCGCTGAAGATTCGGTTCCCGATAGTATGTCCATGTCCCCATCTTCATCCAGATCAACAGTGTATACAGCTGTTGGTCGGGAAAGACCGGTGACCTGAATTCTTGTGAATGATTGGCTGCCGTCATTTTCGTACCAGTCCAGTCTCAGGCTTGAACCTGATGCCACCACTGCATCAAGATCTCCATCGCTATCAAGGTCTGTAGCAACAAGCTCTGTTGCTCCCTGAGCTGAGGTACTTAATGAGGATTCTTTTACAATAAGAGCAGGAGAGGTTGGAGCCACGGCAGTGAACACATTAAACTGATAGCTTTTTGCTCCTTCCAGAATACTACCACCAGTACTCTCCAGGCCAGTAGTCAGGGTAACCCAAATAGTTTCTCCGGCTTTAAAATCAGTGGTAGGGTTAAAGGTAATAACTGAGGTTCCGCCACCACTCCATACTCCTGCTATAAGACCGCTCTGATTTCCTCGAATTATGGCATTGGTCGAATTTAGGGTAGCGCTCTCTATGGATTCACTGAATGTGAACTCAATATTTGAACTCTGACTTACATAATTCTCAAAAGCAGAAGGGCTGGCGGCAGTGATGGTCATCAGTGACGGGACAGTGATGCTAATGTCGAAAATGTCGGAAGCAGTAGCTCCGTTCGGATCATCGACTATTACTTTAACTGAAATGGTACCCGCATCTCCATTTGAAGCAGTTCCGCTAAAGGACACCAGATCACTATTGAAAGTGAGCCACGAAGGCAAAGCTGAATCGTCGGAAAGCGATGCACTATAATTGAGAAATTCTGTACCATCAGGGTCGCTAAATATGTCTGAAGGAATTGTATAGGAAAAGGGAACGTAAGCCAGTGCAGATTGATCCGGAATCATATTGTCCAATTGTGGAGACTCGTTTAGCTTATTCTCATACCAGGTAACATTTTTATCATCAAATGATGCCGTGATCAAATCCAGTCTGCCATCACCATTGATATCAGCTGTACGCACACTTGTAGGATAATCTATCTCAGTGGTGATTAGAGCCTCTGAAAAATTTTCACTTCCATCATTCTTGTACCAGAGAAGTTCATCATCCTGAGATATTACAATAATATCCAGGTCAGCATCCCCATCAAGGTCATCACTTATTACACGGACAGCATCAGTTATTCCACTTGCAATTACATGTTTAGTAAATGTTTGAGAGCCATTGTTTTCAAACCACGCTACCTCATCATCTTTGTCTGTTCCCAGGACATCCACATCTCCATCTTCATCTAAATCAATTGCAGACACCCACACAGGATTATTTACTTCTGTTGAAACGGAATTTTCAGTAAAGACTTCCGACCCGTCATTTTCCAGCCAGATAATTTCATCTCCGAATTCGGAAGCAGCAAGAATATCAATATCACCATCCAGATCAATATCTATTGCCTGAAGTCCGAATGAAGGAGTTGTGCTAAACGTATAAATTTCATTCTCTGAAAATGTCTCTGAACCATCATTTTCAAAATATCTTATTTTTCTGTCATTTGTAGATAGAGAAATTATGTCCAAATGTCCATCTCCGTTAACATCAGAAGCTGAAACCGTACGCAATCCATCTGCTGCTGTAGTCAACTCGTTCTCTGTGAAATTTTCAGAACCATCATTTTCAAGCCAGATAACATTATCCAGTGAGAAATGTCCGATAATGATATCCATGTCTGAATCTCCATCTACATCAGCAGGATAAACAGAGTAACCACTAAAAGTTCCTATTTGATGGCTTGTGAAATTTTCTGAGCCATCGTTCTCATACCAATATGTTCTAAAACCTGAAACAGAAATCATATCCATATCTCCGTCGCTATCCATATCAATTGCAAAAACATCCTGTGGGCCAACTGAGGGGGTATGTATAACAGATTTTCGGAGAGTAGGCGGATCATTGTAAGCTGTGGTAGTCACTGTTTTAAACTGAAAGCTTTGATCTGCTCCAAGAGCTGCGGCTCCAACGCTTTGTATTCCTGTTGTAACCGTCAGGAAAATGTTTTCCCCGGCAAGGAAATCAATTGTTGGATCAATCGTAATAACTGCACTCCCCGCACCACTTGTGGTAAAAGGAAGCAGACCGGTTTGCTCGCCACGCAAGAAAATATTTTCGGCAAGCGTTGTGCCGTCAATAGCGGCATCAAATGTTACCTGGATATTACCATCTACAGCAAGAGAAGTGCTATTGGCTGATGGATTTACTCCGGTAATTGAAATTTGGGAAAATGCCAATTGAATGAAACAAGTGGCAAATAGTATTGGTAGTGATTTTTTCATGGCAGCTAAGGTTTAATTAGACCATTAATCTGCCTTATATATATGCTTATATAAAAGACGTTCTAGTGAACGACCAAATGGGTTAAGTCAACGTTAATTATAGTATAGCGAGGTTTTTAAGGAGTTGATCCTTGTAGGTTCTTCCTATTGGAATTTTGATTTCTTCAATAAAGACATAGCCTTCATGAATGCTGGTGACTTTTTTGAAATTGACCAGGTAAGATTTATGCGTACGCACAAACTGAAGACCTGAGAGCTGCTGCTCTACACTTTTCAGTGTGTGACTGACCACATGCTTCTTTTTATCAGTGAAAATATTGGCGTAGTTATCGTCGCTTTCAACGTACAGGATGTGATCAGGATCAATCGAATTCAATTCGTTGTGATCCCGTATAAAGAATTTGTCAGCAGGAGGATTTTTCTGAATATTAGGAGTTTTAAGCACTGCCAGTTCAAGGTTCACAACCAAATCAGCTTCAGAGTAGGGTTTAACAATGTAGCCCGCCGGATTCGTTGCTTTTACTCGCTGGATGGTATTCCTATCATAGTAAGAAGTGAGAAAAACAAAAGGAATCTGAAACTCCATGTTAATATGATGTGCCAGTTGAACACCATCCATTTCACCTTCAATATTGATATCTAATAGAGCCAGATCAGGCTTTTCAGCTTTTATAGCATCAATGGCGTCCTCTCCGCAATCCACGATCCCTGATATGATATACTGGTTCTTCTCCAGAATCATGGCAATGTCATCCGCAATTAGTGGCTCATCCTCTACAATAAGAATGGAATGTCTGCTCATACGACTAATTTATAACGCGTCAAGTTCAATTGAACCATAGTTCCGTTATTGTTTGTGATATCAATATCAGCTTTGAGTTTTCTTGAAAGGGATTTGATCATTTTCCATCCAAAAGAATTGGAAGATTCCAGCCTCTGCTTTGTTGTCCCGCTCCCATTATCAGCTACAATAACATTTAACCTGCCATCCGATTCTTCCATTTTAATTTCAATCAGGCCATCGCTCGATTTGTCAAATGCATACTTCAGACTGTTTGTAATTAATTCGGTGATTATGAGTCCCAAAGGAATCACTGTATCAATGTCCATTTTTATTCCATTGGTGTTGACATTGAATCCTATTCTATCACGATCTACTCCAAATGCTGCGAATAGCTCTCCAAGCAAATTTTGCAAATAATCCAGTACATCAACCCCTCGCAGGTCGCTCTCTTTATACAATTTTTCATGGATCAGTGCCATTGACCTTACCCGGTATTGTCCCTCCTTTACAGCATCTGCTGCCGCTTCATCTTCCAGGCTGCCTGCCTGCAAATTGAGCAGGCTTGAAATGATTTGGAGATTATTCTTGACACGATGGTGAATCTCCTTTAGTAATGTTTCACGCTCAGCAAGCGACTTTCTTTTTTGTCTGAAGAGCACATAGAATAACACTGCTACTCCAATTACCAAGATTGATAAAATGATGAGCCCATTTCGCTCCTGTTCCTGCCTTGCCAGATTTAATGACTGTATTTCATTTTCAGAATTTAACCTGGATATCTCGTTTTCTCTTTTATCCTTCTTGTAGAGTTGTTCCAATTCCGTGGTTTTTTCCAATACTTCATTATCAAAAAGACTTTCTCTGATCTCAAAGGCCTTCTGGAGTGCTTCCAGGGCGCTTTTCGAATCATTTTTCATTCTGTAATAATCCACGGAGGTCAAATAGTGATTCATTGCAACTTCCAGATGTTCCTCAGTCAACAGTTCTTCCACCCGATCAAGGTAATTTTTTGCTTTGTTTAGCTCCTTTCTATCCACATAGAAGCTGCTTAACTGCTGAAAAATATGAATCTTGAAAGTGTAAGGGCTTTCTTCACTTAGCAAACTCCCTGCCTCTTCATACAACGTAAGAGCCAGGTCCGGTTTTTCAGTAGCAAGATGGATTTTGCCAAGATTGATAAGCTCAGCCAGGTATGCGCCTCGATTTTGATTTGTTTTGGCTAATTCTATCACCTCTTCTGAGGCAATTCTGGCACTTTCAAAATCCTTAAGATATTGATTAACCGAACTAAGATTAGACAGGGTGTTCATAATCCCTGCTATATCATCCCTTTTCCTCTTAATGACCAGCGACTTCTGGTAAGTTTCTTTCGCCAGTTCGTATTTTTTTGTGCTTCTGTAAATGATCCCCAGATTATTATAAAGTATTCCCAGGTTTCGCTGATCATTGATATCCAGATAGACCTTTTCTGCTTCCAGGTAATTATCAATGGCACGCTCCATCTCTCCTGAATAATAATGTACCACACCAATATTGAAGGTTGAAATAGCCTCCTCTTTCCGGTACTCATTTTCGCGAGCGAGACTCTTTGCCGCTTCATAATAAAAGATGGCACTATCAAATGAATATTGATAATCGTGAGCCAGTCCTTTAGCTGAAAGTGCTTTGTATATGAATCTGGGATCACTATTCTCATTTGCAATTGCCTCCATCTTTTTTGCATGAAACATGGAAGAATCGAAACTGTATTCCGCCCATTGGTAACAGAGCTCATAATGAAACTCCAATTTTAGGCTGTCGTTACCAGCTTCTTCTACTTCAATTAAAAGAGAATCAAGTAGCGACTGATTTTGACCCTGTACCATTAGGGAGAATAGTAGTGGCAATAGTAAAAACAAGTGGCGATGCATAATTGAAGTTAATAAATCCTCAATTATTTAGCATAATCTATGCTACCTCCTCAGTAACATCCTCAGCTTTCTCCTCCTCTTTCTTCTTTGCCTCCTTAGGCTCATGCAGATACTTGTTAATTTGCTTACGCAGCTCCTGTGACGAGATATTGTGCGAGACTACCCCATTTTGCATGGTGGCTATCTGACCTGTCTCTTCGGAAACAGCGATGATAAAAGTCTCTGTACTTTCAGACATTCCAAGTCCGGCACGGTGACGTAATCCATATTGAGCCGGAATATCATCTCGTTCCGTTACAGGCAAAATACATCGTGCAGCTACAATTCGATCCTTATAAACAATCACTGCTCCATCATGCAATGGACTGTATTTATTAAAAATTGCCAGAAGGAGTCGTTTGGAAAGCAATGAGTCCAGGGCATCTCCGGATTCAGCATAGAATTTTAGCGGAGAATCAACAGATATTACGATGAGTGCGCCGGTTCCTGAACCAGCCAGTGATTTCACTGCTTCTGTAATCGGAGTAATGTTAGCTCGCCGTGTTTTCCCATTTTGTGCCCAAAAGCGAACGTTCTTAAGCCAGTTGCCATCTTCGGAAAATCCGGTTCTTCCCACCATCAACAAAAATTTCCTGATTTCCTGCTGAAACAGAATAATAGCTGCCAATACTCCAACACCCATGAATTGGCCCAGAATGGTACTCAACAATTCCATTTCAAGGGCATTAACAACCAGGTAGATCAGGTAGAGAAAAAGGAACCCGACAAACACCTTAATCGCCACACTCCCCCGCATCAACTTATACACCTGCGATAATAGGATTGTGACCAGAAGAATGTCCAATACGTCCTTCAGGTTTATGTCTAAAAACCCTATTTGAAATCCTAAAATCAAGATAATTGGTTCACTAATTTCACAACCTCCACAGCCTCCTTTACATCATGTACACGCAGTATACATGCACCCTTAAACAAAGCTAAAGTATTTAACGTAGTTGTGCCGTTTAAGGCTTCATTAGCGGTCAAATTAAGTGATCGATAGATCATCGACTTTCTTGAAAGACCTGCCAAAATTGGTTTATCAAGTATTTGAAAATGCTCCAGGTGCCTTAGTAAATGAAAGTTTTGTTCCCGTGTTTTGGAAAATCCGAAACCGGGATCCAGAATAAGGTCGTGAATACCCAATTGATTACACTGATTAATAATACCAGAAAAATAAAATGTTATTTCCCTGATCAAATCAGTGTAATCAGTGAGTTCCATCATGTTTTGTGGAGTTCCCCGCATATGCATGGCGATGTATGGAACATTCAACTCTGCTACCGTCGAAAACATTTCATCATCAAGATGACCTCCCGAGATATCATTGATAATTGTGGCTCCTGTCCTTATGGCTTCACGTGCAACCTGAGACCTGAAGGTATCTGTTGAAACAATTGCCTCAGGAAATCTCTCCACTATTATTCTTACTGCATTGCAGACACGATCAAGTTCTTCCTCAATACTGATTTCATCAGCACCGGGTCGTGAAGAGTAGCCGCCAACATCTAAAAAATCAACCCCTTCTTCAAGCATTCTTTCAGCTGACTTAAACAGTTCTTCTGACTTCATCTTTCTGCTCTCCTCATAAAACGAGTCTGGAGTAACATTGATAATCCCCATAACTTTTGGGGTCGACAAATCGATAATTTCTCCTCTTATTTTGATGGTGTGATTGGTGCCCAATGGGTTAGTTTTGTGATTTAGTCAACAGTTTCAGTCAATTGCAGAATGCACTTTAACAAAAATAACTACTGAGAACTGTCAACTATGAACTGTCAACTATGAATATTGAGACCGAGCAACAATATCAGACCATCATTTCTGACTGCAAAGACATTTTTGCCAAAAAAACCAAAGATTACGGCACGGCCTGGCGAATATTAAGATTGCCTTCCATAACAGATCAGATTCTTATTAAAGCACAAAGAATTCGATCCATTCAGGAAAAAGGCAAGCAAAAAGTTGGTGAAGATATCAGCAATGAATTCAAAGGGATTATTAATTACTGTATCATCGCTCTTATTCAAATGCAGTTAAACGAGACAGAGGAGATGGAAATTCCCTTTTCAGTACTTGAACCGAAATATGATGAAGCTGCTCAGGATACTCTTGAATTATTGAAAAACAAAAACCATGATTACGGAGAGGCATGGAGAGAGATGCGTGTCAGTTCCATTACCGATATCATTTTGATGAAACTGATGCGGGTTAAGCAAATAGAAGATAATGCAGGTAAGACACTGATCTCCGAAGGTATTGAAGCTAATTATCAGGATATGATTAACTACTCTGTTTTTTGCCTGATTAAACTAAATGAAGAATGAATATCATAAAAGAATTTGCCCGCTACGCCGTTGGCGCCCTTTTCATTTTTTCCGGGCTTATAAAAGTCAATGATCCTGTTGGTACTGCAATAAAACTCGAAGAATACTTCGAAGTATTTGCATACGATATTGCTCCATTTTTTGAATGGTTTGTTCCGGCAGCCCTTTTTCTAAGTGTTTTTCTGAGTGTGTTGGAAGTTGTACTTGGTGTAGCACTCATCATAGGTTATCGAATGAAAATAACAGCATGGGTTTTACTATCCATGATCGTATTCTTCACCTTTCTGACCTTCTATTCTGCTTATTTCAATAAGGTAACTGATTGTGGATGTTTTGGTGATGCCATAAAACTAACCCCATGGCAGTCTTTTTATAAGGACATCATTCTGTTGATTCTGATAGTTGTGATCTTTTTGAAAAAAGGAGATTACAAGGAGTGGTTTTCTCCACTTTTTCGGGAGTTAAAAGTTGGAGGAACAGCACTGGTTATGACAATCATTGCTATTTACTCTATTCTGCACCTTCCTTTCATCGATTTTAGGGCTTATAAAGTTGGCGGACACATTCCCAGCCTGATGAAAGCCTCAGAACCACTCAAATATGAATATCTGGTTGAAAAGGATGGTGAGAAATTCAGGTTTGAGAACTATCCAAATGAACCTGGTTATACCTACATCAGCTCCAAAATATTAAACCCGGAAGCTCAGCCAAAGATCACTGATCTGAGTGTATGGAACGATGACGGAGAGTTCACAGATGAGCTGTTAACAGGAACAAAACTTGTGATCATTATTCATGATGCCGAGAAAACATCATTGAAGAAAGTAGATCGATTAAGAAATCTCACGTATCAAAATCAAAGCTTTGAAACATGGATATTGACTTCTTCAGGCTATGAAATTTTTGAAAAATTCAGGCATGAAAATCAAATTGGAGCTCCGTACTTTTATGCGGATGCAACTGTACTCAAAACGATTGTTCGTTCCAATCCGGGTATCTGGCTAGTGAAAGACGGAACTGTGCTTGGTAAATGGCATTATAATGATACCCCTCTTGCTGATGAGGTAGTTGAAATTGTTAACAAATATTGAGTGAGCACTCACAGGTTTTTTCTTATCGGACTTCCAGGATCCGGCAAAACCACCCTTGGTAAAAAACTTGCAAAAAAAAGGGAGCTTTCTTTCATTGATCTTGATGAAGAAATTGAACGTGCAATCGGAAAATCCATTCCCGAAATCTTTTCAGATGATGGTGAAGATAAGTTCCGGCTAATCGAAAGCAATTGCCTAAAGGAAATTATTTACGACAAAGAAAACTTCGTTCTGGCAACCGGAGGCGGAACTCCATGCTTCTTCAACAACATGCAATTAATGAATGAAAGCGGAGTGACCGTCTATATCAATACACCCGTTGCTGAAATAAGGAAGAGACTGGAAAACGATTCCTCACGTCCTTTGATGAAAATCCATTCAATTGAAGAATTACATAAGCTAAGGGAAGTCTGGTATAAAAAGGCTCACAGAACAATTCAACATAAGAATCAAATAACTGAGATCTGATCAGAAAGTCAAACCGAAAGTTATCGCAACTGAAGTGTTCTTAATATCTGTAAAGACAATCGGCTGATCGAAAGCTATGTCGTAGGGTGTATAAAGCGACTTTCTTTCACTCTTTGTCACGGCAAAATCCAGAAAGTAGTCAGCAGTTCGATAACCAAATCCAAACGTTACGTTTGTTCTTTCCTGCAAATCCGAGTCTCTGTATGGACTTGGGAAAACTGCATAGCCCGCTCTTAACCGGAAGTTATCCAGACGATATTCACCACCCACTCGAATGTTCACCGTTGAAGTATAAAGATCTTCAATCAGATCGTTATCGGCAGATTCTGAAAAATCGGTTGATTTAATACTGGCAGTCGAATAATCAGTCAATTCAACATCTCCGGTTAAAAACCCATTGTTTCCAACAAAAAAGGTGGTCCCAAGAGCGAGTTTAGATGGGGTTCTTAAACTGTATTCAGACACGAACAGATTACTCCGATAAGGGTCTATGGTACTTAAATCGGTCGTTACATCATTTCCATCATCATCTGTTTCCGTGACAGATGTCCCGCTTTTCCAATCAGCAGCAACGTCGAAGAAACTCTCTTCATCGAACGACATGAAAGTTGGAGATGTATAATTCAGTCCTACTGTTATGAATTCAACGGGTCTGAGAATCGTCCCAAAATTGAAATTGATACCTGCTCCTCTGACACTCAATTCATCCACAACAGACAGGGTATTCAAAAATTCATCAGGCGTGCCATTTCCCTGATCGTCGAACTCAACAAAATCAAATTCCTCGAAATTCCTTCGTTGTTTATAATTCAAAATTTGGACTCCCATACCTCCGCCAAAGTATAATCGGTCGTCATAATTTCCACCCCAGGCAATATTTAGCTGGTAGTGAGAACCTGTCTCTTTGATTGATTCAGACTGCAAAGGGAATCCCAAAACAAATGAATCGTATCCGGTCAAATTATCATTAATATCGTAAACCGGGTTGATCAGATATTGATCGAAAGCACCGGCTTCAAGTCCTCCAAGATCTCCTGTTCCCGTCTGACCAGCGCCTTCAAGAAACGAATCGATGATAGAATTATAGTCATTTGCTCCCTCGTATCTTCTATCAAGATGAAAGCTGTTCATCCGACTCAGGGAAATACCCAAAGATCCGCCTTTAAATTTATCATTGGTATAATCACCTTTTGTGAAATTGATGACTGTCCCAATATTTGAGAAGTTGAAATTATTTTTAAACGATTCTTCAGAGGAGCCATTGAACCCCTGATTTGGAATTCTGAATTCTGAATCTGATGAAATGAAGTCGAGTGATGGCGTAATGGTGAAAACACCTCTGTTAAAAAAGCCCAATCCTGCCGGGTTAGAAGCAATCGAGCTTAAATCTCCGCCAAGAGATATCTGAGCTCCACCTATTCCCTGAATCCTGGCTGTGCTGCCATATGCAGTATTTGTCTGACTGAAAATGAGTGCATCCTGATAGTATCCAAACGGACCCTGTTGCGCATGGCTTATAACTGAATGGAAAATAAAACCCAGTATGATTAGCTTTTTCATTTCGGTTTTCCTTTTAAGTCTTTTTAGTTACCTCTCGAACGACCTGAGCTGGATCTGCCGGATGAAGACCTGCCAGATGATGAACTCCTCCCGGAAGAGCTCCTTGATGGACTTGATGATCTAACCGATCCACTGCTTCTCGAAGGGCTGGATGACCTGACTGCCCCACCGCTTCTCGTTCTTGAGGTGCTGGTTGAGTTCCAGTTATTGCGAGTAGATCCTGCCGAGTTATAGGAATCAGAAATTCTCGTTGCTCTTCTTCCGGAGGAAGGATTACTATATGACGAATTAGACCCGCTTCTACTCGTAGAGGAGCTTACTCCTGATCGTGAAGAAGAGTTGCTATTCACGGATCTGCTATTTATTCGAGTCGCATTGCTTTCGTTTAAGCGGGCAGCTCTTGATCTGTTCAGATAAGTTGCCTGTTTTCTTGAAAAGTCTCTTGAGTCTACTTTCTCACTTGCAAGTGACGCGTTTCTCACGCCTGTACCTCTTCCCGAAGAGGATACCGTTCCACCCCTTGAATTCCTTACGCCTCTCTCAACAATTCTTCCTCTTTGTCGACCGTCGTTATAGACTACCGGCCCATAGTTACCTCTGTAAAAACCATTCCAATAACCTCTGGCATAGGAATTTCCCCAGAAAGGAGGACACCAGAACGGATCATAAAATCCTCCCCAACGACCGTATCGATTCCAGCCCCAGCCCCAACCAATGTTCATATTGAAACTGAAAGCACTGCCATAAAACGGATCAAAAAACGGGTCGTACCACGGGTTTCCAAATGAGACCATCCACATGCTGTTGTTAAAGCCATACCTGTACCTGGCTCTTAATGGATCCGGTCCCCAAAATCGTGATCCGTAGTAATAGTTATTTACAACAACTGGTTCCTGATAAGGATCAGGTGTAGAATAATTTGGGTTATCTGTAAAGCCTTCTTCCATCACCTGCTCATCTTCTGTGTACTCATCAATAGATGATCTTTTGTACTTATCAATGGATTCCTGACTCACAAGAGTTGCTTCATCCTGATTATTGAGCTGGTATTGTCTCCCTAAGAAGGAAGTATTGGTCCCATCAGCCTTATCGACGTTATTAAATTCTGTTGAATATTCCTGGTACTCCTTTTTCTCTTTAGCCTCAGGAGACTTCACTTTCTTTCGATCCTTCTTTGAGAAATAGAGGTCGTCATATTCCTGTGCTCCTGCCATTAGAAATGAAAGTGTAAAAACTGATAAAAGAAGAAGTCTTATTGAAGCTTTCATAATACCTGGGTTTTAATTATTAAACCATCTTTAAAGACAATCAGTTGCATTGCTGAACCTATATTTGCTGTCTTTTTAGAATTTAACAAAAATTAAGCAAACACTATACCAAAAAAATGGCTAAAGCAATTCCATCTCGATCAGAAGATTATTCTTTATGGTATAACGAACTCATCAAAAAAGCAGGATTAGCAGAAAATTCACCTGTAAGAGGCTGCATGGTAATCAAACCGTATGGATTTGCTATTTGGGAAAAAATGCAGCAGGCTCTCGATCAGATGTTCAAGGATACCGGACATTCCAATGCTTATTTCCCTCTTTTTATTCCTAAATCATTCTTAAGCCGTGAAGCAGATCATGTAGAAGGATTTGCCAAAGAATGTGCGGTGGTCACCCATTACAGACTAAAGACCAGTGAAGATGGGAAGGGAGTAGTAGTGGATCCTGATGCAAAACTTGAAGAAGAACTTATTGTAAGACCTACCTCAGAGACAGTCATTTGGGATTCTTATAAAAACTGGATTCAGTCTTATCGTGATCTCCCTTTGCTGATCAATCAGTGGGCAAATGTTGTCAGGTGGGAATTGCGAACACGTCTCTTTCTTCGCACCACAGAATTCCTATGGCAGGAAGGACATACCGCACATGCTACCAAACAGGAAGCCGTTGATGAAACACTTCAAATGCTTGATGTGTATGCTGATTTTGCTGAAAATTTCATGGCAATGCCCGTTATTAAAGGAGTAAAGACGCCAGCCGAGCGATTTGCCGGAGCTGTCGATACGTACTGTATTGAAGCTATCATGCAGGATGGAAAAGCATTACAGTCCGGAACTTCCCACTTTCTGGGACAGAATTTCGCCAAAGCTTTTGATGTGAAGTTTGCGACTAAAGAAGGGAAAGAAGAATATGTCTGGGGCACATCCTGGGGTGTGAGTACCCGACTAATGGGCGCCCTTATTATGGCTCACTCAGATGATGACGGATTGGTACTTCCTCCAAAACTAGCCCCAATTCAGGTGGTCATTGTTCCAATCTTCCGTACTGATGAAGAACTGAAGAAGATCAGTGAAGTTGCATTGAAAATGGCTGCTGGATTAAAAACCAAGGGAATTTCCGTGAAATTCGATAACAGGGACACCTACAAACCGGGTTGGAAATTTGCTGAATACGAACTTCAGGGAGTTCCGGTAAGAGTCGCTATCGGCCCCAGAGATCTGGAAAAAGGAACGGTTGAAATTGCCAGAAGGGATACGAAGGAGAAATCGTTTCATCCATTGGATTCCGCGGTTGAACATATTACCTGGCTTATGGAGGATATTCAGACGAATATTTACAACCGTGCCAGCTTATTTCGTGAGGAAAATACCGCAGAGGCGAACACGTGGGAAGAGTTTAAGGAACTGGTTGAAAAGGGTTTTGTTTATGCGCATTGGGACGGAACAGAAGAGACAGAAGAAAAAATCAAGAATGAAACCAGGGCTACTATCAGGTGCATCCCTTTTGATCAGAAAAAAGAGGAAGGAACATGTATCTTTACAGGAGCACCCTCTTCAGGGAGAGTGCTTTTTGCTAAAGCCTATTAATTTGAATTTTTAATAAAATCAAAACGAACGAAAATTGGATTGGATTACTGTCATAGGATTGGTGTTATTTGGTCTTTTTCTACTCATAGCTGAAATAGTTTTTGTACCAGGCACTACAATTGTAGGCATTCTCGGATTCCTCTTTAGCGCATATGGCATCTATCTGAGCTTTGACTATTTCGGAACATCAACAGGCACTATTATTCTGATAGGTGCAGCACTTTTGAATGTCGCTGCTTTGATCGTTGCTTTCAAGGGAAAATCATGGGAACGTTTTTCTCTCAAGAATTCAACCACGGGGAAATTTAACGAAGGACTTAATTTAAACCTGAAAGTTGGTGATATCGGACAATCAATCTCTTCACTTAAACCTGTAGGAAAGGCGCTTTTCGATAATCAGGAAGTAGAAGTAAGATCAAATGGTGGTTATGTCAACGAAAATGTTGAAATTGAAATATTAAGAATCGAATCAAAGAAAATTTTTGTACAACCTGTAAAAAGTAGTTAACTACAATCTCACATGGACTATATGATTATCCTGTTCATTTTCGGAGGAATTATCCTCTTTTTTATCTTTCTCTACTTCGTTCCGGTGAACCTGTGGATCACGGCAATCTTCTCTGGTGTCAGAGTTGGTTTATTAGAATTAGTATTTATGCGAATAAGAAAAGTACCACCATCCATCGTGGTTAATTCTTTGATTACAGCAACCAAAGCCGGCCTTACAACGGTAGACGATGAGGGGAGCTCAGAGCGAAGACAATTAAAAACGCAAGAGCTTGAAGCTCACTACCTCGCTGGAGGTAACGTCCCACTCGTGATCAGAGCATTGATATCAGCTGATAAAGCTAACATTGATCTGACGTTCAAGCAGGCAACAGCCATTGACCTTGCGGGTCGAGATGTTTTTGAGGCCGTTCAGGTTTCTGTAAACCCGAAAGTAATCAATACACCTTCTGTGGCTGCAGTTGCTGCTGATGGTATTCAGCTTGTTGCCAAAGCACGAGTTACGATTCGTGCCAATATAAAGCAACTCGTCGGTGGAGCTGGTGAAGAAACGATTTTAGCCAGAGTTGGTGAAGGTATTGTGACCTCAGTTGGTTCGGCAGCTTCTCATAAAGAAGTACTGGAGAATCCTGATAAAATCTCGAAACTGGTTCTTCAAAGAGGTCTGGACGCAGGTACTGCTTTTGAAATCCTTTCCATTGATATCGCTGATGTTGATGTTGGAGCCAACATTGGTGCAAAACTTCAAACAGATCAGGCTTCTGCAGATTTAAAAGTAGCTGAGGCAAAAGCCGAAGAGCGAAGAGCGATGGCTGTTGCAGAAGAGCAGGAAATGCTCGCAAAAGCACAGGAAGCTCGGGCGAAAGTAATTTTGGCCGAGGCTGAGGTTCCTAAAGCAATCGCTGAAGCTTTTAGAAGTGGTAATCTTGGAATCATGGATTACTACAAATTCCAGAATATTGAAGCAGATACTGATATGAGAAGTTCAATTGCCGGTTCCGGAAAAAAGGGAACAGGTAAGAAGAAGGATTAAACGCTGATAAGGAATGAAAAGCTCTGGTCAATAATGGATCAGGGCTTTTTTTTGTTTGAATTGATCAGGAATTATGTTCAATTAAGTTCTATCACTCAAATAACAAACTACAAAAATCAAATAAATGACAAATACGAAATAGCAATTGGAACCAAACAGGTTTGCTATAATTCGTATTTTGGTTTTGTTTTTTATTTGTACTTTGGGTTTTGAATTTTTGTCCTCAAAAAACTCAAAAAGTCACAACCACCACATAGAATAGTCACACTTTATGGAAATGATGAATCTCAAATCCAAAAGGGAAATTATGGCCATTTACGATCTTGAAGAAAGAACCTTTCAATTTGCAAAGAGTATTAGAGGATTATCTATGAAACTCCCAAAAACACCATCCAATGTTGAGGATATGAAACAATTGATCCGATCATCAGCATCCGTTGGGGCAAATTATATCGAAGCGAACGAAGCACTAAGTAAAGAAAGATTTCCTGATGCGAGCGAAAATTTCAAGAAAAGAAGCGAAAGAAAGTGCATTTTTCCTTTCGACTTTTATTAGAAACAAATGAAAAGCAGTTCCAAACGGAATTGGAGATCCTGCATAAAGAGTCCGTTGAAATAAAGAAGATCCTTTCTTCAATCATTGTAAAATCGAGTTGAATAAATCACCCTCTTTTTCAATGGCCTGCTCTGTGTGTAAATAACAAATCCCAAAAATCAAATAAACCTCAAATGACAAAGTGTTGAAAGGAATTTAGGATTACTTCCAGATTTAAAGAGTTTGATGATTCGTATTTCAGTCTTGCTATTTATTTACATTTTGGGTTTTGAATTTTCGTCCCTTGTAAACTTAAAAAATCACAAGTATCACACTATTCCTCTTCCCAGGTAAAGTCACCTTCCTTTTCAATGGCTTGCTGAATGTGAGCGAGGTGATGTCTTGAATGCCATGCATACAATCCAATAAGCCAGCTTAATTTCAATTCACCTTCGTACTCCGGATGAATGAATGTGCGATTCCAGTCATCAGAAATAAGATCTTTAAGAAGGATTGTTAATCGCTCATGAATCCCATCCAGGATTGACAGTGATGATCCGACATGTGGATCGTTGGCGTCCGGCATTTCAGCCCATGCAGTCTGCTCATACGGCCTGACTGTCGGAGTTTCTTCGGTCATGATTAGCTTGAATCGAATGAAGCTATTCATGTGGCTGTCTGCGAGATGATGAACGACCTGCTTAATTGTCCAGCCTTTTGGTCTGTAAATCCAATCGAGGCTGTCATAGGAAAGGTTCTCAACCAAATCGCGCAGTTTAGCAGGAACCCCTTCCAGAATAGTAATCCATTCCTCGATTTGCTCTTTGGTAATTTCAGCAGGAGCTTTGTACCTGTCAACAGGATACTTAAGTTTTTCTAAATCCACAGTTGGTTTTTTTTACGAATATAAAAAGGGCCTTAATGATATAATGAAAAACCAGCAGGGTTTCTGCGAGCTTTAACGATTACTTTCTTTTCTTGAAAACCGGCACAGTACTGCAAGGCTCTCCGTACATCAGGCTGGATACTTTTGGAAGAAGCTGGTTGGTTAATTGTGTATAGGCGAATTCTTTGTTCTTCACATTCCCACACCCTTTAATAACCACTTTGGCATTTTCAAATTCATGGTTGTCCATGCATTTCTCAATGGCCTGATCAATTAATGCTTTTTCAACTTCATTTTCATTACCAAAAACAACAACATTGGCTTCATCTTTCAGGCTGGAAGCAAGCAACATATATGCCCATATGGGAACAATTGCATCTGCAGTGCAAATAAGGCCTACATTTTTATCATGATAAGCACTCCAGTCATTTTCTTTTATGAAGGCCCTGAAATCCTTCTCCCGAAGGATTAACCCCTCAAATAGCACGTTTTTTAAATCAAAAAAAACGAATGCTCCTTTGTGGATGAATTCATCCAGGTCTATTGATACAAGGGGACTTATTGCTACTTTATTGATTATCTCATCCATCGGATTAAAGTAACTGCTTCTTTGGCTTAGTAGTTCGCCATTCCTTTAAATAATCAGGCTCAAAGTATGCCATATCTTCAAATTTATCAGATTGGAATTTTTCAAAAGCCAGACCTCCCATATTCGCAGCATCCGGAAATATATCATCGATGAAAATGAGATTATCCTGATTGGCAATCTCTCTAAATTTTGGCATACCATTTCCAAAAACATAAACCGATTGCTGCTGGTAATCTGCAAAAGTGGTTTCTTCCAGAATTTCAGGGTGAAGCGGTAGCACTTCATTAAGATCTTGATCCACCAGTTTGGTATAAACCTCCATCCTTCTGGCGTCCAGCATTGGACAGAGGTAATGCTTACCGTTGAATTTATTATGGACTGCCTGAATCATCAAGTCAAGCGTTCCGATTGCTATGAGCGGAATGGACATAGCATAGCAGAATCCTTTTGCATTGGTGACACCTATTCTCAGTCCGGTGTAGGAGCCTGGACCAGCAGAAACTGCTACCGCTTCAAGGTCTTCGAATTTCAGTTTGGATTCCCTTAAAACATCTTCGGCAATGCCTGGCAATAAAGAAGAATGTGATTTTTCAATATTATGAACCTGATTGCCAATCAGAACTCCGTCATTATGAAGCGCTACAGAGCAAACATCGGTAGAAGTCTCAATACTAAGAATTAAGGCCAATGTTAGTTTCGGTTTAAAATGTTGGCATATCTCTCCTTATCACGGAGTACTTTCACGGCTTCAAGGACATCAGGATCTTTGTCAAATGTTGATTCCACAAGCCCGGTCTGAAGGAAATAGCGACCTGCAATTTCCTGTTCAAGCAGCATAAGAATTTCATCTTTAAACGTGATCAGATCCTTGTTTCTGTTATGTCTTGAAGCTTTTTTCAGATCGTCAAACTCACTTTTAAGTGCTCCATATGTTTTCTCCTCCATGGCAGTCTTGATCAACTTGTCAACCCCCTTTTCCAGATTGGTGGTGTAATCGAAATTTTTGTCAGCAAGCCACTTAACGAATTTATCATACTCAGCATCTGAAAGTCGTAGTTTTCTTGGGTCCTCGGTTCCTCTTCCCTGATTATTGTAGTAATACTCTGTCGCGTAGTAAAAAATATGATCCTCTCTCAGAAGGCTAAAGGTAATTGGAGCAAAATCAAACGTTTCTACTTCCACATCAGGATCAATTCCGCCACCATCATAAACCAGCCTTCCATTTGCCGTTCTGAATTCATTTTTCAGCGAATCTGGGATCTTACCTACACTTCCATCCGGATTTCTGTTGCTATAGTCGATGGCCTGAATACACCTTCCTGTAGGTGTATAATACTTGGCCGTTGTGATTTTGACCACAGCATCATATGAAAGAGGTCGCTCAACCTGAACCAGCCCTTTACCAAATGTTTTTCTTCCAACAAGCACACCGCGATCATAATCCTGAACCACACCTGAAACAATTTCTGAAGCTGATGCACTCCCATTATCTGTCAAAACCACCAGCGGGATATTTGTGTCCACAGGTTCATTTAGTGTATTATATGTCCAGTCATTTGCTCTGACCTTTCCTTTTTGAACCACGATTTTCTTTCCTTTTTCAATGAACACATTCGAGACGTTAACTGCTTCATGAAGCAGTCCTCCTGGGTTTCCACGTAAATCAAGAATGATTCCCTTTGCTCCTAATTCCAGTAAATCAAGTGTTTTAACTCCCACCTGTCTTCCTACATTTTGCGTGAAGTTGGTTAACCGAACATAACCAATATCATCTGTTACCATTCCTGCATATGGTACACTTTCAACTGCTATTTTTTCACGCTTCAATGTTACCTCAAACATATCGTCACGCCCATATCTTTTGATGGTCAGCACAATGTCTGACTTTGATTGACCCTTCAACAGGTAACTGATTTCATCTGACGTTTTTCCTTCAAGTGATACCCCGCCAATTTTATGAATTTCATCTCCGGCCTTCAGTCCCGCTTCATGCGCAGCAAAACCTTCATAAGGCATGATCACCACATTCACCCCGTTCTTTTTCTCGACAACAGCGCCAATGCCGGAATATTCTCCGGTGGTCATCATCCGATAGGTTTCTATATCATCTGCAGCAATGTAATTGGTATATGGATCAAGGGATTCTAACATCTCATCAATTCCCTTTTTGATCAATGTTCCTGGATTTACCTCATCTACATAATGGGTATTCACTTCCTTGAAAAGGGTCGCGAAAATGTCAAGATTCTTAAAAATCTCAAAGTAGCGATCCGTATCAGCAAACCTGGCGGCAACTGCAATCAACAGGATAATTGATAATGGAAGGATGATTAATTTCTTGCGCATCTTAATAATTTAATTCACTTGTGATTATCCAAACGTTCAAGACACCTAATTAGTTGATCCTGAATCTCATGAAAGGTCAAAATGTTCTTTGAAAGATAAATGAAAGCGATGTAAAAGAACTTTTTCCGCTCGTTTCTATTGATCAGTTCCTTGTTCAAACGGTAAGCTTCACGTATTCTTCTTTTGATCAGGTTTCGATCAACTGCCTTTTTAAACGATTTTTTTGGAACTGAAATCAGGATTTGATGACATGATTCTTCATCAGCTTCCTGGTAGCGAACCCGAAAGGACTCTAAATAAAAAGAGGAACCTGTTTTGAAAAGTCCCTCTATTCTCTTTTTGCCTGTGAGTTTTTCCCGTTTGGGAAAACTGTATTTTGACTGGCCCATAGGCCTAAATTTACTTATTTCTTGTGCAGTTCGTCAGAAATGGTAAGTCTCTTTCTACCCTTCGCTCTCCTTCTTGCCAAAACGCTTTGACCATTCGCGCTCTCCATTCTCTTCCTGAATCCGTGCTTGTTCTTCTTTTTGGTTACTGAAGGTTGAAATGTCCTTTTCATGTCTTTATTTTAGTCGTCGTGAAAAACGGAGTGCAAAGATAGAAAAATACCTATCCTCCGTGCAAATTTTATTGAAATATTTATTTTGATTGAATTCTGTCAGAATTCAGACGTCACTGTCTACATCGACAAACGTTCTTTTATTTTACTTATCTGCTCCTCATTAAGTCTGGGGCCATATTTCCCGACAACTATTGAACTTGCCAGACTTGCCAGACGACCAGCTTCTGCAAAGGAATGTCCTTTGTTAATCCCGTAGAGAAAAGCCCCGGCAAACATATCTCCGGCACCCGTGCTGTCCACCGCATCAACAGGAAATGGCTCAATCATTGAATAACCTGTTCCGTCAAAAGCAAGTGATCCCTTCTCGCTAAATGTGATCACAAACTGTCTGGCAATTTTCTCAAGAGCAGCTTTGACTTCTTCCAAATCCTCAAGTCCTGTGAAAAGTTGTGCCTCTTCTACATTACAGAAAAGCAAATCCACTCCATCGCCCACAACATCAATCATTTGATCTCTGAAATATTTAACCATCGAAGGATCTGAAAAAGTCAGACTGACTTTGACATTATTAGTCTCTGCAATTTTTTTAGCTTCTTTCATGGCAACCAGTCCGGTTTCAGAGGAAACCAAAAATCCTTCCATAAACAGGTACTCTGATTCTTTGATCGCTCCCTTGTCGATTTCGTTCACTGAAAGATCAGAGGTAATCCCCAAAAAGGTATTCATCGTACGCTCAGCATCAGGAGAAACCATTACCAGACACTTGCCGGTTATTCCAACAGGCAATTGGTCGCCGTTAAGGTTTGTGGCAATTCCATTTTTCCGAAGATCACTCATGAAAAGCTCCCCATCATCATCTCCGGCCACTTTGCACGTATAAAATCCTTTACCCCCGAGCTGACTCATTCCAAAAACTGTATTAGCTGCCGAACCTCCACCCTGTTTTTTCTTAATGTTCCCCTGAACCAAATCCACCAGTTCATTCTGTTTGCTCTCATCTACCAGGGTCATTACTCCCTTTTCCACTCCATTCGTTGAAAAGAAGTCATCGTTCACTTCAATTTCATAATCAATAAGTGCATTGCCAATGGCACATACATCGTAGGTCTTACTCATCTGTTTATCTTTTTATTGCTACAGCCCTGTCAGGGTAATCAGTGATAATTCCATCAACTCCCCATTCGATCAGTTCGGTCATTTCCTTTGTTTCATTGACAGTCCAGGGTATCACTAACATCCCCGCTTTTTGAATTTCACCAATAATCTTCCGCGAAAGTAATTGATAATTACATGAATAGACGTCCGGAGTGAAACCCAATGAATCTATGTTCATGTTCCACGGCACTCGATTTTCGATCAATAAGGCAAGCCTGACTTTCGGATACTTCTCATGAAAGTATTTCAGGGTCCGGAAATCAAAGGATTGAATGGTGACCCGATCCCAAAGCTGAAATTTGTCAATCTCCCCAAAAACCATTTCTGAAAAAACTCCCGGAACCGGATGGTATACATCGTCGTATTCAATTCTTGTCTTCAATTCAATGTTGTAGTTAACCCTGGGCAGTTCATTCTCACTGAGATAATGTTCAACTGTTTCCAGAACATCCTTTAACAACGGCTTAGACACCTTCATTTTTTTTTGGTCTTCAAAACGCGGATGGACCACACTGCCACAATCATACTTACTCACCTCTTCATAGGTCATTTGATAAATATTGAAAAGTGTATCTGAAGGAACTCTCTGTCCGGTTGTATCCGCACAAATCTCGTATGAGAGATACGGATCATGACTGACCAGGATTTGTTGATCTCCGGTTATACCAAGATCAAGTTCAAGGGTGTTTACTCCCAAATCAATTGCTTTGATGAAGCCGGGGATGGTATTCTCCGGTAAAACCCCGCGAGCTCCTCTGTGACCCTGAATGTCTATGTCTCGGATGGTAGATGAACATGAACAGACAACCAGTAAAATCAGAAATAATCTCATTAAGCCAACAGGTTAATTCTTGTAAAAATATAATGAAGCGATTCTTCATTGAGTACCATACGGTAGAAATCTGTGTTGCCAATTCTTTCGGACTCATAATCATTGTCCATCAGGTATTTTTTACTAATTGCTTTATCAAACCAGTGCACCAGCCTTATTTTATCATCTTCAATTTCGAGGCATGTGATGCCTCTTTTCCCAACCACGCAACCAGAGTTAAACAGGCATGGAATATGCAACAGGGTGCTGTACAGGTAATCCTGATAATTATGCTCTTTTTTCTCCCGTTGATACTGCTTTAGCTCCTTTTTGTGTGCTTTAATACTTGCTTCAATTTCTTTCGAATTTCCATTTCTGGCATTTGAAAGATCTCTGCAAAGGGATTCAATTCTAGACTTTAGTCTTTCAACCTTATGTAACGATTCAAAAAGCGGTCTGTGGGTATGTCCAATTATGGATACAATTTTGTTGAAAGCGGAATACTCGTAGACCCTCTTTTCAATTTTATATTGCTTACGACTACTGTGGGAAACGGAGTAGCTCTTAATTCTCAAAGGATTGGCGAAGTATTTAAGTGTAAATCCTATAAGCTCATTATGTTCCTGATATTTCTTACTGGCCTGATGGCCATGAAAAATAAATAAATGATCCCCCTCGAATTCCAGCTTTAACCCATCAAGGTGGATATAATCAAATGGCAGATCTTTCAGAAGGCCCAATTGTAAATCGTGATTTCCTATTGTCTTATACAGTCGGCCATCCTTGTGGAATTCATCGAACAATCTGTAGACGAGATTCCAGTGCTTATAAATTTTTCTTACATCGAATCGCTGCAATTCTTCAGTGTCCCCGTTCAGCATGAGATTGTAGCCCAAAGGCTGATAGTAATCATTCAGAGAAGCCTGGAAAAGTGTGGCATTTCTACGGAAATCATCATTGGATCCGCCATCTCCCATGTGCAAATCAGAGTAGATCACCCACTTGTTTTTCTCCTTAAGACTAATGACCGGACTTGCACTGAATAGCTTGTCAAGTCGCCTATACAGGATTTTTGTGCTTATTGTTTTTTTGGCCATTTGGTTAACAAATTCCAGGTGCCAATTTAGATAGTATGCTTATCAGTGATCCCTTTTACTAACAATATGAAGAAAACTTAACATAAAAAAAGCCATGCAATTGCATGGCTCCAAATTCTTAAAAGAACTTAATCACTCACTGACAAGAATCTCCCAGTTATTCTCGGCTTTAATCAGATAGCCGTCCTTATCTGTGTTCCATTCTTCCTTTAAACTCCCGGTCAGAGACGTCATCCAGTCATCATAAAACAGAAGTAATTTACCATCCTGGACTTGCCACATGGTCGGATCCGGTTCCATTTTCGTTGAAGATTCCGCAACTGCGTATGCACACCATCCACCATAAGCCGGAATGTATTTTTCAGGATTTTCATCAAACAAATTCTTGTTCTCCGCACTTGCAAACTGATACGTTAATCCGCCATATTCTGATGTGGTACCTGCATCGCCTTCTTTGGCTTCTGACTGTTCAAAATAGGCAACAGGATCATATCCGCCAATCGCGACACCTTCCGCTTCAAATGCGGCACCTTTTGGTTCTTCTCGGGAACCACAAGCTGACAAAATGATAATAAGTAGTATTGTAAGTATTCTCATTTAGGACTAGTTTTTTCTTAAACAGAAAGTTGGGTCGAATGATTACAAAAAACCAACCTCATAAGCCTTCTGGTCTCGTCCAGGACAAACCCATCAAATACCCCAACCAATGTTGATAACATCGTTTTTTACTTTTTCCTAAACTTTAGCCAAAAGAGAGCCCCTGTAAGCAACCAAAGACTAATCCATAGCGCATCATTTATGTAGTTGTTTACTGAGCCTTCCACAAAGGCCTTGTTAGATACCTCTGCACTTATATTCACTGCACCATGAAAAACGGCAGGTACCCATATTGCGAATTTTCTATTGAACAAAATTCCAAAGCAAACGGAGAAAGCGATGGTCGTAACAGGCATCAGAATAAGCCCTCCAAAGACAGGATATTCAGGAAAGTTATGCCCAAGTAGTATCCCTGGCAAGTGCCATAGCCCCCAGATAATTCCAACAATTAAAAAGGCATAAAGATCGTTTTTGGGTGCCCAGTGTTTCTGCAGATACCCTCGCCATCCAAGCTCTTCACCAAACGCGAATAGCAAACTATAGAACAATACTCCGACAAAGTAGGACAACAGGAAATTTGGAATAAATACGTACCATGGCTGCTCGGCGGCTCCAAAAATCATTGCAACTCCGCGTATTTGAACCATTCCTTTTTCTATTGTTAAAAAGGTTTCTTCAAACACTGCTCCTCCAAATAGAAGTGTTAACAATACGCTTAGAACGTCGATCGCAAAAGGAACTGCTGCGGCAAGCAGAATCCATTTCAAAGATTTGAGAGGATTCCAACTCAGTCCACTGAACAGCCCCTCCTTATTCCAGACTCGCATTATCAACCCGGCAATTCCCGGCATCCACATGAGAAGAAGAGGCCAGTTCGATTCCAGAGACTTTTCCGAAATGATAAAAAAGTAAGGAATACAAGACAGCATGATCGTAAGCACTACGAACTGCCACCCTTTCCTGTTGAGTGCTTTTAAGCTATTCACCTTCTGACTTTTTTAGTGAAAAACCAAAAATCTTCAACTGATCATTCTCCACCTGCAGACTCTGACCTGCATATCTCCCAAGCCCGGAAATCTTCCCACGATTTTCATCAATAATGTCTAGAACCATTTCAAGTGTCTGACCGTTCGTTGATTGTTTTAAACTGAAAATCAACAGCCCGTCTTTCTCCTTCAATTGAAAATCGATAAAAAAGGAAAGTTCACCATCCATTAGATCGGTTCTTTGATAATTTCCAAGACGTTTTTTCCACTCTTCTGAAATTACCGGTAATTCTACCTTCTCTGCGACCAGTTCTTTCGTGCCATTCAACTCGATTTGTGTCATAACCTGATGTCCGGCTATGCTTTCGAAGTACATCCGATTTTCGTTGAGCTTTATTGGAATCACTCCCAGAAGTATGGGTTTGGGAATAAAGGTGTTTCCACCAACCGGTATCAACTCCGCTTTGATACCTTGTATTCTCAACATCAGCTTTTTCCCTTTGGTGAAAACATTGAGATAGGCGCCAGGTGTTGCGTAGATTCCACTATACTGATCCAATGATCCGCCTTCAACTTCAACCCTTTTCTTATTGCCCAGATCCGTCACATTCTTAGAAGGTTGTTCAGGTTTTCCATATGATTTTGCCACTTCTTCCAATATTGAATGAACTTCCCGGTATACTCTGCCACCTCTTTCAGAATTGGTTAAGATCACAACTCCCAGATCAGCCTCAGGAGCCAGAGCAATCGCTGCATTGAAGTAAAGCGTAGTACCTGTGTGATAAAAAATATCTCCAACATGGGGCCTTGTTGTCATACTCCATCCCAGCCCATATCGACCACCAAAATCCAACGGCACATTTCCATTTTGGACAGTCATCATCTCTTCATAAGATTTCAAAGAAAGCATTTGACCTGAGCGCGAAAGATAAGCAGAGGCAAATTTTGCCATGTCATTTGCTGTGCTAAACAAACCACCTGCCGGGATATCCCGAAGAGGCAGATCCTCTTTATGATCACCCTTCCTGTTATACGTTCTGGAGGCTGATTCCAGGGCATTGAACTCGCTATTATCCATTTTCAGCACTTTTAATATTGACTCTCTGACATACTCATCATACTCCGTCCCGGTGGCTTCATAAATCATATTACCAAGCAGTGAATAGCCTGAATTGGAATAGGCTCGGATTTCGCCAGGAACCCCAGCCATGTATTCATCTCCTATATAGTTCACCACTTCTTTATAGTTCTCCGGCTTAGAGGTGAACATCCCTTTGAAAATATCAGATGGAAGTCCTGAATGATGGATCAGAACATTTCGGGGTGTCACCTGATCTGAATGACCCCCTTTTATTTTGAACGACTTCAAATGTGAATTAAGCGGATCGTCAATGTCTAAAACATTTCGATCCTGAAGTTGCAGCACTGCTATTGAAGTAAATACTTTAGTAACAGAACCAAGTCCAAACAACGTGTTAGCTGTCACCTTTGCCTGCGTTTCTTTGTCCGCATATCCAAAACTGTCAATCCATAATACGGAATCACTGCTTACAACAGCTACCGCTGCTCCAACAACATCATTCTTTTTCATGGTTTTCTTAATCCGTTCTGCAAAATCAGTTCTTATATCGGTAAGAGTCTGTCCTTTCAGCCCAATTGTAAATATCAGGGCCAGTGTTAGTATTGAGATTTTTTTCATTGTTCTAAAAATTTTATCAATAGTAGAGTCTCGGGAAACGACCATAAAATCCAATACACGAAGCTTATTTGATACTTGACCAATGATGTCCTGGAGCTTCCAAACTTCATTCACACAGAATGACACTGCTTTCGTCAAGTATTTTGGTTCATTGATCAGCTGAGCTTCTCAAGCACATTTCTCAACTTATCTTTGAAAAGTATGAAGTCAATCAGTCTTGTTGAATGGTCTGTTCATGTGCTGATAGTTATCGCAACGCTCGCACTGTTAAACTATCCTCAGTTTGATCTTACCATTGGTGTTTTTAGCTCAGGGAACCTTTCACTGTTATGGCCTTCAATCGTCGGCACTGTACTTAACCTCCTGCTTTTCTATACCATTGCCTTTTACCTGATTCCTGAAATTCTGAGGAAAAAAGCCATTCCGGAATTTGCACTACTGCTACTCCTGTTGTTTGCAGTGATTTCGGGAGTTGAAATATTTTGTGACTCGCTGTTCCTGAAATCTCAGGGCCAGGAGCTTGACAATTATCTCTGGGGTGAAATTGTGACGCTGGTAATCGTAGTGCACTTACTGGTGATAATAGTATCTTTTGCTTACAGGTTTTCAAAGGATTGGTTTGCCAATGAAGAGCTTAAAAGAAACATCAATGAATGGCAGCTTCGAACCGAACTTGATATTCTCAAGAGCCAGATTAATCCACACTTTCTGTTTAACTCGCTCAACAACCTTTTCTCCATGTCTCTGAAAAATGGGGACGAAAAAACCGCCGAAGGCATCAGCAAGCTTTCAGAAATGATGAGGTATGTATTTGATAAATCCAGTCGGGAACAAGTCTCCATTGAAGAGGAAATTCAATACCTTGAAGACTATATCTACATGGAGCATCTGCGGTTTGAAAATCATGTTCATGTTCAATTCAACCATCAACATGATGGATCCGTTACCCTGGCGCCTATGTTGCTCATTTCCTTTCTTGAAAATGCCTTTAAGTACGGAGTTGGAACCAATGGCATGAATACAATCGTGATGAACATGACTGCCCGGAAAGGGGTTTTCGAATTCACTATTTCCAACAAGGTGGTGGAACAAAGCGAATCAATTCCCTCCAGCGGAATAGGGATTGAAAATGTTAAGAAAAGGCTTGACCTTCTTTATCCGGAATCACATGAGCTGAAGATAAGTGAACAAAATAATAATTTCGATGTATCCCTAACCATTCATATGCCATGAAATGTGTTGCCATAGATGATGAAGCCAAAGCTTTAGATGTCATTTCCATGTATGTGGGAAAAATTGATGCACTGGACCTTGTGGCCACTTTCACAGATCCTGTTGAAGCAAGTCAATTTCTTGAAACTAATGTGGTTGATTTGCTATTTCTGGACGTGAATATGAAAGGATTGAACGGGTTCGAACTCCTTGAATCATTGTCAAAAAAGCCGCAGGTGATTTTCACCACTGCCTATAGTGATTTTGCAGTCAAAAGTTATCATGTTGATGCGCTTGACTACCTGGTTAAACCGATCCCTTTCAGCAGGTTTATGAAAGCTGTTAATAAAGCTGAGAAGGCTATCCCAAAACCCCTATCAACCGGTGGAGAGATCAATGAAGACGAGATTGTGTCCATCAAAAGCGGGACAGCCATTCATCGCATCAGACTTTCGGAGCTGTTGTTCCTTGAGTCAGATAGTAATTATGTTAAATATTTTACTGCAACAGATAAAATAATGTCTCTTACAACAATGAAGGATGCCATGAAGAATCTGAACGATAATTTCATTCAGACTCATCGTTCTTTCATTGTAGCTGTGAATAAAGTTGATAAAGTAGAATCACATCAACTCAGGATTGGCGATCGGATCATCCCTATTGGTATCTCATACAGAAAGAATGTGTTAAGCAGGTTTGGACTTTAAGGAGATCAGATAAAAGGCTAACCATTTGAGACTCCAAGGTATGGCAGGATAAAGGACGTTGTTCAGACAGCTTGATCTGGTCGATATCTAAAAGATACTACCCATCACATAGGGCCATTAATGATCACAAACGTATTTACACGTTCAAGTATGAAATACTTTTTCTTTCAATCAAGAATTGTCGTTTCTGAAGCTGGAGAGTTACCGAATAGAAAAGAATATATAGGATATTCGGGTTTTATATACTCAAATGATTCTCCGTAAGGAAGACCTCCGGAAATTTTCTGTTTGAACAACAGACCATGCCTCACAAAGGTGTAATCAGGAAAATCCTCCTGAACCAATTGTTTGAGACTCATCATAATGTCCTTCTCACTGTCATTCCCTGTTTCTTCGCCGTAAATAATCAATTTATAAACTGGTCTTCCAAGCAACTTATACTCTTCGAAAAAGAAATCTGTTCTGAAGTAAATCGTATAATATTGGCACAGTAAGGATCTCGAAATAAAAATTGTTCTTCGCTTTCTAATTTGATCAACGATATCGTCATCCAGATCAATAATCAATTGGTCCAAAGGAAGCTGACTCCCATAAATAGCATGAACTTCCTCAGTGTTTAATCTGGCTTTCACTTTGTCAGCCAGTATCTTCCATGGTCCATGTTTACCCTGGTTGACTTCTTCGGTTCGATTTACTACGATATCTTTTATTTTCTGATAACCTTCGAATGTTTCATTAAGAGCTGGCATTCCTAAAGGGTAATACCTGCCTATCTCTTTCAACAAGTTTGTCAGGGTCTCGTTTGGTTTAATATGCTTTTTTTTCTCCTCCATTAAGGTTTTGTAGAAAGGACTATATATCTCTTCTATTTCATATAGAATTCGAAGTTCCTTCCTAGAAGTTCTGAGTCTCTCCACAACACCAGCAGGAACTTCACATCCGATGAGAATAAGTCTTTCAAGTTCACTAAATGCAGTAAGTAATTCAGTTTCTCCCTCAATGTTAAGGGAATTAAATCCAACATTTAGGCTCTTTAACTTCGACAATCCCTTTATTTCATCTAATCGCTCAAGCCCAAGATTGGATATATCCAGGTACTCTAAATTCTTAAATTTTCCAATTTCTTCAGGCAGGGATGCCATAGGTCGCTTAAGACTGATTCTACTATAATCCGGATCAATCTTGCCGTCTTTGGTGATGAAGGTATGCCATCCATAATTATCAGAGATAATGATTGTAAGTTTTCGCAACTGCTCAGATTTGTGATCTAAGGCTGAGAGTTGTTTAGACAGATCGTTAAATGAGTCCGTTACAATAACGGATTCCTCAGTCTGAGCAAACATAAGAATACTTTTTAGCATGAATAAATTGAAACATAATGATCGGCTCATTTCAACAGTCGATATCATAAGTTGCAACAGATGTAGGAATGTTCCCGCTACAAGGTCCGGTCGAGAAAGTAGAACCGGGTAAAAAATTATTTAATTCACTATTGATAATAGAAATCATCTCATTTCTAATTGATACCGCATTCATTGCAAGCTCACCCGCATCGGCTTTGGAGTCAAGGAGATCGCGAGTATAATTCATTATTGCAGCAAAACCAGCGGCCGCATCATAACGATTGGAAAACCTATTCGCAGGTAATGTCACACAGACCACCCCAAGCTCAACATTAACGGATTGAAGCGTCAAATCATGAACTACTAAAGCTCCCAATGAGGTTATTTCAGCTGTGAATCCTTCACCAGTTAGCTGGAAATCCAAGCTACTGGCACATACCTTAAAGGGATTTCTTTGGACACACTCACCCTCTGAATTGATTTGATAAGCAAGATCCATTGAACAAGCACTTTCAGGAATTAATGGAACGGCAGGGCTTGTTCCTCCGGGATTACCGCCGAATGGGCTATCCCCACCAGTTGGTGAACCAGCCGTTCCTCCTCCCGAGCATTCATATATATAAATTGGTATGGCCTGACTGGATATGACAGTGACAGATCCATCACTGCCGATTTCTAATTCAGTCTCCGGATAAATCCAGGCTACCCCATCAAGTGTACATACAGCACCACCTGGCATTTTCTGTCTTCCGTTAGAATTACCATGATCTAATATTGGACGAAGAGCTAAAAAACTTCCACGACTATTAAACTCTATGCTTGATTCATAAGCGTATAAAATTTCATTTTTAGAAAAGACAACAAGGTTCTTTGATTCTGTCGAATTAGGAATGTTTAACCCATAGGCAGTATAATCATAATTCTCATCAACAACTTTAAGAACTGATGTCCAGTCTGCTGTTTCAAACAGGTCCTGAGAAGCATCAGACATTCTACCTTCAGAGATAGACTTATCTAAGTCATTTTTCAGATCTTTGAGTTCCTGACTGGTTCCTATGGATAGTATCTCCGGAAGGTTGGTGGGAGCAGTTTCATTTTCATCACTACATGATAAAAGTAGGATGGAAATAAGGAAATAGGGAGTAAACTTTAAGATCTTCATACATACATTTTTAAAATTATAACTAATCAAAGAACTCTTATTTTTCACATAAAGTCAATACCCATTTTAGGGTATTTGCCGTGGAATAAATTGTTTTCCTTTTTCAAAAAGTATTCTTTTCAATTCATCCTCTGTTTACGGTTCTCATGCTTCTCATTGTACGGCCGATTATACTACTTAATCAAGAAGGTCGAATAATAAACAAAAAAGACAGCCATTCGTGACCGTCTTTCGTAGTGGGCGCTGAGGGATTAGAATCGCAGCGGCGAACCGTCCCCGACCCTCCCGATGAAATCGGGATGCTCTGAACCACCGAATTAAGCTTTTATAAGCAGTTCAATTTTCTTGCGACTCTTCCAGCTTTTGATCACTCTTTCGCGGGCATAAGCTTCTGTCTTCGATAGATATGATTCCGTATAAACTACTTTCCAGTCGTTGGCTTTACCAGTAAACCCTTTGTGATTCGAATTGTGCTTTTTCAGCCTGACTGACATTTCATCGCACGAGTGACCAACATAATATTTGTCAATCTTAGAAGAATAAAGAATGTAGACCAGACAACTCATAAACAAAAAAAGACAGCCATGCGTGACTGTCTTTAGTGGTGGGCGCTGAGGGATTCGAACCCCCGACCCTCTGGGTGTAAACCAGATGCTCTGAACCAACTGAGCTAAGCGCCCTTTTTTAATTAGTGTTCCTAACTTAGAAAATCCGACCCTCCCGATGTTAATCGGGATGCTCTGAACCAACTGAGCTAAGCGCCCTTTTTTAATTAGTGTTCCTAAC
>JAVKDB010000023.1:0-155116 GCA_040222475.1 Cyclobacteriaceae bacterium
GTGCCTGATTGATGTCATTTACAGTCAGCACAAACGCCTGCTCAAAGCTTCCTTCGCCATCCTCAACCGATAAGTACACATTGTAAGAAGGCTGAGTCTCAAAGCTGGAATTCACAGTTACTTTAAGTTGATTCCCGACAATTGCGAATGACTCATTGTCTGCGTCATTCGATCCATCACCTGAGGCAAAAGAGAAGGTATGAGTGTCTCCAACGTTTGCATCAACTGCAGTAAGCGTGGCAATGACTGTTCCAGGTACTGTTCCTTCATCAAATGCAGAAGAGGACAACATAATACCCGTTGGTGCCTGATTGATGTCATTTACAGTCAGAACAAATGCCTGTTCAAAACTTCCCTGATCATCAGCAACAGACAAATACACATTATAAGACGACTGAGTCTCAAAGCTGGAGTTCACGGTTACCTTAAGTTGATTCCCAACCACACTGAAGGATGCATTGTCTGCATCGTTGGATCCATCACCTGAAGCAAGGGAGAAAGTATGATTGTCTCCAACATTTGCATCAATTGCAGTAAGTGTTGCAATAGTTGTTCCCGGCGCGGTTCCTTCATCAAATGTTGAAGATGACAGTTGAATACCTGTTGGTGCCTGATTGATGTCATTTACATTCAGAACAAATGCCTGTTCCACACTTCCATCATCATCAATGGCTGTCAGGTAAATATTATATATTGATTTTAACTCAAATTGAGTTTCAGTTGTGATAACGAGTTTATCACCGTTAATGATAAATGATCCATTGTCTGCATCATTCGAACCATCTCCGGAAGCAAACTCAAAGAAATGATTGTCTCCAATATTTGGATCTATGGCTGAGATTGTTGCAATCTCACTTCCTGGGGCCAACCCCTCGTCAAATGAGGTGGATGAAAGTAAAATTCCGGTTGGAATCTGGTCCACATCATTAATGGTAAGCACCAGTGCCTGCTCCACACTGTTGTCAATATCAGTGGCCGACACGTAAATATTGTAGACTGACTTAGCTTCAAATACGGTTTCGTCTGTAATGATGAGTCGATCACCATTTATAATAAATGATCCATTATCTGCATCATTTGTCCCATCTCCAGTCGCAAAATCAAATGTATGAGTATCTCCGGTATTTGCATCAATGGCAGAAAGTGTGGAGACCTGAGTTCCCGGAGGAGTACCTTCATCAAATGAATTCATTGATAAATTAATTCCGGTTGGAGCAACATTAACATCATTCACCGTCAAGACCATTGCCTGTTCAAATGTTTGATACCCGTCATATACCGACAGGTAGAAATTAAGGCTCGGATGTGTCTCAAAACGAACGTCCTTGGTAATCCTCAAGCTATTTCCATTGATTGAGAAAAAGCTGTTATGAAGATCATTTGAACCATCACCGGTTACGAGTGAAATCACGTGTGTATCTCCCACATTTAAATCATCTACCGACAGGGTTGCAACCTCAGTGTCCGGAGCAAGGTGTTCATCAAATGAAGCAACTGACAGGTTGATGGCTGTAGGAGAAACATTTATATTTTTATACGCTATGAGTTTTCTGGCTCCACCTTTGTAGTTGGAGTCTGTTCTTACCACCACATCCAAATCATCATCACCGTCAACATCCATGAGTTTGAATTCTTCACCTCCAACGTTATAGATGTTCTGTCCTAAAGTAAATGTTCCTGCTCCATCATTTATATGAATATCAATGTCAGTATGGTAGTTACCGAAGCTGTAACTGGCCGTTACGATATCCAGCGACCCGTCCCCGTCAACATCTCCCAATTTAATATCTCCTGAATACTCTCCTCCAAGTGGAATCGTTTGATTCAGACTTAAATTTCCGGCTCCATCGTTGAGATGAACATCAAGAAATAAATCATTATTTGACGGCCCAAATCTTAATATGGCTATATCTGGAGAGCCGTTTCCATCAAAATCCCCGGCTTCAATTTTATTAAATCCGTTATCAGCCTCTGTGATTACGGAAGTGTAACTATACGAAAATCCCGATGCACTACCCGCAAACAGTACGTCATCTCCATCCTCTGTTGCGACCAGCAAATCATCATATCCGTTCCCGTTAAAATCAGCAACGGCGATATCAGTAGCAGTACCAATCGCATCCAGAATTCCACCGCTGTTATAATTCATTTGAAAGGCCTGATCGGGTGTGAATTCACCACCTTCCTGGATTTCAAAAATCTCTACTCTTGTTTCATATTTTGGACTGAAGTCGATAAACTGAACGGCAACTTCCAACAGACCATCTCTGTCAAAATCTCCGGCGATCATATTTGGCACCTCGTCTATGCCGCTCGAAATGATTGAATTGTTATTGCTAAACTCCCCATCATTGTTGGAGGTTCTGATGAGATCATAACCATATGCCAAAATGTCCAGATCACCGTCATTGTCAGAATCGAGGAAGATCATGTTGTACTTTGTGTAGGAAATTGATTGTACAGGCTCGTCTGAGAAACTCCCTGCATTTTGTTGGAAAATACTGGCAGGAAAGCCGGTATCCATCAAATCCCTACCCTCATTATAGGTGGATTTAAATAAATCCTGATCCCCATCCATGTCGTAATCCCCAGGTTCAAAAGCGTATGCGTCCTGAGAGCCAAAAAGTGGAATTCCTTTGGTATCAAACGTTCCATTACCATCTTCCGGCAAATTTCTGACTTTGAGTTTTCCCTGTTCAATTCTCGAATTTCCCTGATCATCTTCCACCAGGATTTCCATAAGCAGGGAACTTCCCATCTGCTCCCAGTCAAGGTCTGCATTCAGGGTAAGATTCCCTAAACCATCCATCAAAAAGAAATCATTATCGTTCGTTCCCGATGAAAAAGCAATATTAGAAACTGCATCACCATTTGGATCGGTTACTATCAATTGTCCAAGCGGAGTTCCTGATAACGTATTTTCATCTACAATTACTCTGCCTGTAAATCCGGTGATGTATGGAGCTATATTATCATTAACAAGTACCTGACGATACTCGCCTCCTGAAACAATCAGATCCAGATCATCATCTCCATCGACATCTCCTAAAACCAATCCTCTAAAAAAACCATATTCATCCGCTTCTTCAACCGGGAAGTCCTGACCTGGTGAGAAGTAGTTGGAACCATCGTTCAAATAAACCCTGACTTCTTCACCACCATATTGGTTATCTACAATAAACGCAACATCCAGATCATTGTCGGCATCCATGTCACCAACCACCAGGTCCGTATTATTATTGACATTAGCAACCCCGGTGTTGTATTCTGTGAAACTCCCGGTACCATCTCCTCTAAGAAGATTGATGTCATCATAGTCAAGAATTAGTAAATCTAAATCGCCATCACCATCAAAATCTGCCACTTCTGATTTTCTGGTATTATAGAAATAGTAGGAAGAAATCTGACTAAATGAGCCTCCACCCGCATTCTGAAAAATATAATTGTCATCATAGGACCCAAACACTATATCGGTCAATCCATCATTGTCAAAGTCACCAACTTCCACCCGATGTGTGTAGGTAGACAGAATCGCTATACTTGAAAAATATATGATTGTTTGATCTCCATTATTTCTATAAGCCTGACCTCCGTTGTAGGTAGCCACAGCCACATCATTGTCTCCATCCTGGTCAAAGTCAGCTATTGCAATATCATAGATATATCCATTCAGGGTTTCCCTGAACCCAAAGCTGAAATTTCCGGCTCCATCATTATAGTAAACTTCAAGGTCATACCCCTCACCTCCTATAATATCCAGGTCTCCGTCATTGTCAAAATCTGCTACAATGAACATTCCTGCATCCGCAACCACGATTCCTGAATTATCAGTCAAATCATCTTCCAGAAGAATATTGGAATAACCTCCACTTGATTTATATAGCAGTTCATTATCTCCATCACCATCAAGGTCTGCGAGTATGGCATTCTGCATTCTTGCATTATTCACCGCAGCAAGGGATTCAAAAGTTCCCGCCCCTGTTTCAGGTGTATCTTCAAGCCTGAGTACCAATGGAATGTCCCTGCTTAATCCTCCTCCGGATACATTAATCAGGATATTGAACAAAGCCTGAGTCTCATGATCTAAATCTGATGCTCCGACAAAAATCTCAGAACCAACTATTGAGAAGCTCCCGTTATCCGCATCATTACTCCCATCTCCTGTTGTGAAACCAATTGTCTCACCACCCATGATATTTCCATCTACATCTGTAATAATCAGGTCACCAATTTTTTGGGATGCAGGTGCAGTACGTTCAGAAAACTCTTTATAAGTAATTGCTATGCCCTGAGCACCTGCTCTGTCTGAATAAACATAGTTTGTCGCTGTATTTACTCCAATTATGTCGGGAAATCCATCAACATCTATATCTCCGGCAACTATGTCACTGAAATTTTGTGACATGTTCCCATACGTTCCATTTAAATTTTTCTTAATAAACCCAACACCATCAGATTCAAACAATGAAGTCTCTCCTCCATTTGTGATCAGTAAATCTTCGTTCCCGTCATTTTCAAAATCAAAAGAAGTTACAGTATTAACACTATTCCCGACTGTGGGTATTCCCAGGGTACTAAAGTACATTCCAATGGAACTTCCTACATAGTTATTCTCAGCGAAATACAGGGTGTTGGTCCCGGCCTGATTGAAAAATATATCAAGGTCCCCATCATTATCAAAATCCAGAATTTCTATGTTATCTGCCTGAACTGTATATCCCAAATAATAATTAAAAACTGCACTGTAACCATCTCCCAGAACGGGTATGTTACCAGCTCCTGCTGAATTCTCAAAAACCGGAAGTCTTCCGGCATAATTAGTGCTACCATTTCCATAAGTCGCAGCAACCAGATCCATGTCTCCATCGCCATCCAGGTCAGCTAACTCAATGCTTTGCAATGGTTGGCTTCCCAGGCCCATATATGAGAACGCTGAAAATGTACCACTTCCATTATTCAGAGAATGATTGATACCGCGTGTATTTTCTACAAATAGAATATCCTGATCGCCATCCGAATCAAAATCTGCCAGCTTGAAATCAGTGTATGGACTACTCATCATGTAGAGCTGAGTTGGGGCGCCAAAATTCCCTGTCCCGTCATTTATTGCTGCTTCAAAACGTATTCCATCGTGATATACCAAATCCAGGTTGCCGTCACCATCCACATCACCCACTTCAAACTCACCTGTCATTTCAACTAACTCCGCAGGATTTGTCGCTGTGAAACCGTCCGTATCATTTCCATTGATAATGTACCCGCCACTTACTGTTGAAACAATAATCTCGAGATCTGAATCACCATCAATATTTGCAATAGCAACATTTCTTGCGTCCAAAGGGAGCGGCAATGCATTGGACCCTCTTCGATAATCCGGATTCTGGGCACTGGCCAAATTGGGTAGTGCCATCCCGGCAGCAAGTGAACCTGCTACTGCGGCACTCCTCGAAAAACTCAAATTTTCAAGTCTTAACCTGAATTTTTCAATCTTGCGAATAAGGCTGTTTTTCTTTCTTCTTGAAAGAGAATCAAACCTTCCGCTTGAAATATTCTTTTCTAAACGGGATTTGAACTTGAAATATTTAGATTTTGTACCAGAAAACAGCTGATTTTGGTGGTTTCTCATCTTGGCGGATCAGTTTTTTGTAATAATTAGTAACCAATAAAGTTACTGAAAACGCCGATACTTATTCAATCACTCCACCAAAATCTGGTGAACAAATAGTGAACAATTCAACTAAACACCACAGACTATTAAAAGCAACCGCTCAAAGTCTTACTTTTTTATCCAACGCTGAACAAATTTTCGCTCTGGCAATGTGATTTCTACCAGATAGATGCCCGCTTCAGCTCCTGTCATATCAAATTGATCAGTCCATAGATTATTTTCTTTTTCGCCTTCAAAGGCATGTATAATCTTTCCCGAAAGATCAGTAATTCTGACCGTCAATTCGCCAATAAATGAATTGTCCAAATTGATTTGTATAAAGTCATGACCGGGGTTTGGATAGATTCCCAATACATTGTTTATCTCATCCTGCAAACCCAAAACATCATTTACAGTAAGCTCAAAGGATTCTTCTAATGACTCACTCCCATCATTAGCAGATATATTAATATTCAATGTCTGATGCTGATCAAAATCAACTTCACCAATCAGAATAAGATTATTTCCATTAATTATAAATAAGTCATTGTTTGCATCATTGGTACCATCACCAGGAGCCAGTGCAATTGCGTGAGAATCTCCGGCATTCGGATCGGTCACGGAGACAGAGGCTATTGTTGTTCCGGGCACTGTTCCTTCATCCAACATTGAATTGGAAAGAGTAATTGCCGTTGGGGCCTGGTTGATATCATTGACACCAATCAGAAATGCCTCATTAAAACTGCCTTCATCATCCGATACAGTGATATGGATATTGTAAGATGGTTTCGTTTCAAAATTGGATTCATTAACAATGACCAGTTGATCACCATCAATGAGAAACGATGAATTATCTGCATCATTGGTACCGTCACCTGTTGTCAGCTCAAACACATGACTATCACCAACATTGGCATCTATTGCACTTAGTGTGGCTATTGATGATCCGGGTGTTGTGCCTTCATCAAAAGAAATGGCGGAGAGCGTTATACCCGTTGGGGCCTGATTAATGTCATTTACACTAACTACAAAAGCCTGACTAAAAGTACCTTCAGCATCTGATACGGTAAGGTGGATATTGTAAGATGGTTTCGTTTCAAAATTGGATTCATTAACAATGACCAGTTGATCACCATCAATGAGAAACGATGAATTATCTGCATCGTTGATACCGTCACCTGTTGTGAGTTCAAATACATGATTATCACCCACATTGGCATCTATCGCACTTAGTGTAGCAATTGAGCTGCCTGTGGCTGTCCCCTCATCAAAGGAAGTTGCTGACAGGGATATTCCGGTTGGAGCCTGGTTGATGTCATTGACATTAATTACAAAAGCCTGACTAAAGCTGCCTTCATCATCCGATACAGTGAGATGGATAGTGTAAGATGGTTTCGTTTCAAAATTGGATTGATTAACAATGACCAGTTGATCGCCATCAATTATAAAGGACGCGTTATCAGCATCATTGGTACCATCACCGGTTGTGAGTTCAAATACATGATTATCACCTACATTGGCATCTATCGCACTCAATGTAGCAATTGAGCTGCCTGTGGCTGTACCTTCATCAAAAGAAGTCGCTGATAAGGAAATTCCGGTTGGAGCCTGATTGATGTCATTGACATTAATTACAAAAGCCTGCTCAAAAGAGTTATCTATGTCAAATACAGACAAATAAATATTATAGGAAGGTTTTGCTTCAAAACTTGACTCATCCGTGATAATCAGTCGATCACCATCAATGAGAAAAAGGTCATTGTCAGCATCATTCGTTCCATCGCCTGTGGCAAATTCGAAATAATGCATATCCCCCACGTTTGGATCAATTGCTGTAATCGTGGCGATTTCAGTCCCCGGAACTGTTCCTTCGTCAAATGATGTGGATGACAAATTGATTCCGGTTGGAGCCAGATTCACATCATTTACATCCAGAACGATTGCCTGATGGTACACCTGATGTCCATCGTAAACCGATAAATAAATATTTAACTGAGGAGTATTCTCAAATCGAACATCTTTTACTACACGCAGGCTGTTTCCATTCAGGCTGAAAAAGCTATTGTGTAAGTCGTTTGTACCATCTCCGGTAGCAAGTGAATAAACATGAGTATCACCCGGGTTCAGATCATCAACTGAAAGAGTGGCTATTTCCGTATCCAGACTCAAATGCTCATCCAGTGTTGTCGAAGACAGATTTATTGCCGTAGGACTTACATTGGTATTTTTATAAACTTTGAGTTGATTCTCCACCTCTTCTCCTCCGGTGAATCCATACCGCATGACAATGTCCAGGTCATCGTCCCCGTCAACATCCATCATTTTGAAATCTTCTCCTCCTACTTCCTCAAAAGACTGAAACAAATTGAATGAGCCGGTCCCGTCATTCACAAAGGTTTCCAAATCAAATGTTAATTCCAGTTCACCGCCAATGTCTTCCGTACGAAGAAGTGAAACAACAAAGTCATTGGAACCATTTCCATCAATATCAACCAATTGAAAATCGGCCGCATATTCTCCGCCAAGGTCCATAGTCTGGTCCAGTGTGAAAACTCCGTTTCCGTCGTTCAGGTGAATGTCCAATTGAAGCGCATAATTCACATTGTCCTCCCATCTGATAATTGCAATATCATCAGAGCCGTCTCCATCTATGTCACCAACCTGCACCTCTGTTTCACCGCCATCGGCCTGAGTAATGACCGTTGAATACGTTGATTCAAATCCATAGTCTCCCCCACCCAGGTCAAATCCTCCGGAGAAAACAACATCATCTCCATTGACAGTTACAGCCAGCATGTCATCAAAACCATCTCCATCAAAATCTGCTATTGCGATTTTTGAAAAACTTCCAAGACCATCCAGAAGACCACCACCACTACTCTCATGCATCAGAAAATACTGGGTCTGCACAAACCCGCTTCCCTGATCTTCAAACAGAATTACTACTTCATTGATTGTTGAAGTTTCGGCATGAACAGCTATCTCCAGTTGAGAATCTCCATCAAAATCTCCGGTGATTATGTTTTTAACTGAAGTGAGTCCTGACTGAAGGGTTGAGTAGCCTGAGAAGCCTCCTTCTCCATTGTCATGTAATCTCAGCTCATCATTTGTTTCATCATGAACAAGAAGATTAAGGTCTCCATTAGCTCTTATGAATTTGGCACTGCTTTGGTAAGTGGTCAGTGCATCAATTGGTTCGTCAGCAAAGCTCCCGGCAGTCTGCTCTAAAAGGCTGTTGTATCTGGTGCTCAGGTAGGATGAAACAAACAGGTCCGTATCGCCATCCATATCATGGTCACCCGGCTCAAAAACGGTCATTTCCCGCTTCCCAAATAACTTTAATGGCTGATCGCTGAAGGTCCGCTGGCCCAATTCTGCAAGGTTATTGATCTTAAGGGTTCCTTCATCGATTCTGGTCTTATTCCCGTCTGATAATTCTATCTGAAAGAGGAGATCACTTCCTTTGGTCTCCCAATCCAATTCTGCATTGGTTGTAAGTTCACCCGTTCCTGCATCGATGCTAAAAAAAGCTGCATCCGGCCCGACAAGATTAAAGCTAATCGGATCATCCTGAATATCAGTAAAGGTGAAAAAACCTATCGTAGATCCAATCGGTGTATTTTCATCAATAATGATTGATCCGGTGAATCCGCCTATCGTTGGTGCGGAATTGTCTACATATATTGGAGCCGACGATGCACCTGTTACCCCTACAAGATCAATATTATCATCACCACTCAGATCAGCAACAAAAACTTTATTGAAGTAATCAGAAACATCACCAATTTCCGTGGAAAGGTTTCCTCCATCTCCATTGAGGTAATCCACTCCATCGAAAATAAACAGTCGATTAAAGCTGGATGCCGCAAGTATCAGATCGTCATCACCATCGTTATCAAAATCAGCAACAGCCGCATCCTGAATGGAACCGGAGGAGCCGGTGTATGACAGGTTCACATTCGAAAAAGAGAATGGACTTCCTCCGATAAGATTATTTCTACGAGCATGCCCGTATGGGGTGAATTGCTGGTGGAAAAAGAGGTCTAAATCCCCATCTCCGTCAAAATCAAGGGTGACGATCCCTTTGAAACGATTATAACTATTTTGATGGATGATTACCGGACTGGATACATCGAAAGTCGGGGTGCCCGGTCCATCTGTTGTGTTTTCAAGTGCATACACACTTCCGGTGTAGGGAACAGTATTCATGTAAGCCACATGAAGCAGGTCCATGTCACCGTCATTGTCAAGATCAGCAAATTCGATATCCCGAACTCCGTCCTCATTTAATGTAAATGAACCAAGATTCGTAAACCCTCCTGCTCCATCATTTTCCAGCACTTCAAATCCATTTCCAAAGCTCGAAGCAACAATATCCAAATCTCCATCAGAATCCCAGTCAACAAGGTCAATGTCTGAAAAGGAGTTCAATGCGTCAATGTAATCGACCGTGAAATTTCCATTCCCATCATTCAGGGCTCTATAGAAATAGGTTCCATCGCCTGCATCAGCGAAGATCAGGTCTATGTCTGTGTCTCCATCGATATCTCCAACGAAAATTGCATCACGAGCACTGGTCATTGCAGATGGTGCTTTCGTGGTATACCCGTCCTTTCCATCAAAGTCGGCAATCACTGCACCTGTTGTGGTGGCAAAAATTATTTCCAGGTCATCATCTGCGTCGATATTAGCCGCGACTACATCATTTGCTCCGGTAACCTGTACGGAGGAGGCATTTGCCAGGTAAAAATTCGGATCGATCTGCGCACTTGCCAGGTTGGGTAGTGCTGCAGCAGAGACCATTGATCCGGCCACAGCAGTACCTCTTACTGAGATTCCAAAGTTCTCAAGGCGTGTCCTGAATTTATTAACCCTGGAGATCAGGTTGTTCTTTTTCTTTCGTGAGAAAGAATCAAACGCTCCATTAGAAATGTTCTTTTCTAACCTGGATTTAAACTTTAAATACTTTGAACGGGTGGATGAAAAAATGTGATTGTGGTAAGTCTTCATAGTGGCAAATGGATTCTGAAGCTGAAAATAGTTGCCCGAAGTTAGTCAATCGAATCAAATTTTAATAAGGATCCTACAATTAAATCTTTGAATTGTCCATCTTTCTTAGCTGATGAAAAGGCCATTCTATAGGCTTTCTCCAGGTATTTTATCTGGATTTTTGAATCAAAAAGCAGGCACAGTGAATCTGAAGCTAGTTTTTTACTAATTTCTTTCAGTCGCTCCCTGTTTTCCGCCAGACTTATCGCTGTTTTAATGAATTGACTTTCTGAGTCGCTGATTAATTCCTCTAATCCGGCATAGTGCAGCATACTTGAACAGAGTCTGCTGTTGTGATTATTTCCTCGGAGTGTAATGATCGGTTTACCTTGTCTTAGGGCTTCAATAGCTGTTACATGTGCATTGTAGATGAAATTATCCAGAAACAGATCTGCATGCTTAAACCGTTCCCAGTGTTTGTGGATTTCCATGGGAGCAGCAAATACAATTCGTTCTGAAACTCCCGCTTTTTTCTCAGCATAGGAGCGCACAGATTTTCTAACCTCTCCACTTCCTCCATCATATAACCACAGTACTGAATCGGGTACCGCTTTCAGAATTTCCAGCCAACAGTTAAAAGTACCAGGATCCAGTTTTTTAGGATGGTTAAAAGCAGCGAAAACAAAAGCTTCTTCGGGTAAATTGTGATCCATTTTTTTGGTAGAGATAGAAGTATCCAGTGGTAACGCTGAATTAAGGAGCAATGAGCATGGGAGTGTAATTACGTTTTCAGAAAAATTCTCTCGCAGAGATTTGTCCATCATGTATTCATCCGAAAAGACATAATCGATGAATGGCGCACCCGTCGTTTCATGAGATCCAATGATCAACATTTGAATAGGTGCAGGCCTCAATGCCAATACATCCATTTTCATTGAAGCATTATATCCGGCAAGTGCCACCAGTATATCTATCCCGGTTCTGTTGATCAGATTGGCAATCTCCTCTGAGGAAAGATCAGAAACATTGTGGTAGTAATCTGCTGTACGTTGAACTTCATCATTGACAAAATCATCTGCATGAGTTAGTGAAAATACATGTATTTCAAATGTAGAAGAATTGTGAAGATCCAAAAGCTTATGAATCAAAATGCCCCCTGGATGGATTTTGAAATTGGGAGAATAATACCCTATTCTGATCTTTCCTTCACTCAATGAATGATCGTATTTTAGTTGAGGAAATTTGCTTTTGTTTTTTCCGATGATACGCGATGCATATTTCCCGGCTACCTTCCTGAAAAGATCGGGTTGTACTTTTGAATAGCTAAGGTTATATGGAACAACTTCAAACAGAGGATGTGGATCATCAATGTACTTCAGTATAATCTCATGAAGATCACGGGTGTCCTTTTCATATTCGGACCAGTTGATAATATGTTGCCGGGATAAAATCTGGTGAAACCGTATTGCATTCCTGAATGGTCCCTCACCTTTCTTCAACCCGGTTTCAAAGATTTCAAGCGCACGCTGATGATCGTTAAATCTTGTGGCGTACAAATGCCCCAGATTGTACCACGCGATTGACAGTTTAGGGTTAATTGCCAGTGCTTTTTTATAACAATTGACCGACTCCTTCGGCTTATTCAATTTTTCATACAAACCACCGAGGTTGCTGAAACCCATCGCCTCATGCGGAAAATTCTCTGTAAGTGTGATATACAACTTTATGGCTTCATTGTAGTGCTCATTTTTCTGGTAGAGGTTGGCAAGGTTGTTCAAAGCGCCTTTATGAACCGGATTGATCGTAAGGCACTTTTTATATTGCTCAATACCATCTGCTATTTTTTCTATTCCAATCAGTGATCTGGCAAAATTGAAAAACGCCTGCTCATTCCCTGTATCATCTAAATCCAGTTTGCGAAAATCAGCAACCGCTTCTTCAAATTTCCCCAGCCTGCTCCTGACAATTGCAAGATTCAAACTGAGTTGCGGGGCATCTGTCATTTCGAGTCCGCTTTTCAACGTTTCTTCTGCTTCCGAGCCTTCGTTTGAAACCAGTTGGGCCTGAGCGAGAATTACATACGCTCCGTATCTTTCCGGTCTTGCATTTACCAGTTCCCTGGAAAGGGCTTTGGCTTCATCCGTCTTATTTTCTCTTAACAACTGTGACGCACGGGTCACACCTTCTATGTAGGCATTGACTTCCATCAGTTTATGTGAAAATCAGAAGGTTGTTCATTATTCTGATATTTGGCCCACATTGTTTTGTATGCTTTTTCGAGGTTATGAACCTGAGCACGCACATCAAACAATTTTGCTGACTTTCGTGCCTTGTGCATCTCTTCAGATAATTGTGTTATCGCCTCCCTGTCTGTTCCGTATAGCACAGCCTTTTCCTCGTACTCATTCAAATCTTCGCATATGAGTTGCTTAAGGCCCGCAGCTGACAGGAAGGAAGCACACATCCGAGAGCTGACTGTATCACCCAAAACTGTCAGAACCGGCACGGATTGCCACAGTGCTTCCAGACAGGTTGTATGACCATTATAAATGGTAGTATCAAGGAACAGATCTATCAGCCTCATTCGATTATAATGATCACTGTAATGTTCTCTGCCACAAAAAATGATTCTGGCAGGATCGATACCTTCTTCCCTGGCCAGTTTGTGGATGTTTTCATGAATAATTGACTTATCCATTCCATAGAGCCATAAGACTGAGTCGGGAGTTTTATTCAGAATTTTAAACCAGGACCTTAGCAATTCAGGGTTAAATTTTCGTGGATGATTCAAACACCCGAACACAAAGCCGGACTCTGGCAGACCATAGGTTTTTCTGGTAATTTCCTTTTCGGACGGGATCAGTTCTGAATGGAGAAAATGGCATCCGGGTAAAAAAGCAATCGACTCATTATGCCAGGGTCTGAGTTCAGGTGTAAGAACCACCTCATCTTTAAACATGTAATCGTAAAAATCAGATTGCATGCTTTCATGATAGTCCATACAAACGACCTGAACAGGAGCCGGACGCAACGCTGGAATTTCATTTTTCATCCCATGATTGTAACCTGCCAGGCTGACCAGTATGTTCACTCCATCCTCATTAATCTTTGATGCTGCCTGTTCTATGTTTAGTTTACTCAGGTCAACATATTGATCAACGACCTGCTCAATTTTTGCTGTGATTTCATCTCTTTCTCTGTTCAGTCCATACGCAACAATTTCAAAATCATTACGGTCATGGTATTTCAACGTGTCATGAATCATGTGAGCGCTTGGATGCAATTTAAAGTAGGGTGACAGGTACCCGATTTTCAATTTAGGGCCGGATTTATACGAAAAGCTGAGTCTTTTTCTCAACGGAGCAATTCTGTCACTAAGCATTGAGGAAAATAATTTACTGACCTCTTTTTTCAGCCCCTGTTCAAATGGATAGTAGGCGAGGTTATACACTGCAACCTCCTCCCTGACCGATTCACTCTCTACATATTTCCTTAAGAGTGTTTTAGTTTTTTCCAGGGCATCATGGTACTTATCCACCCGGACAATTTTGGAATAGAGCAATAACAACGTCATCGCTGATCTGATCTGAAAATCAGGATGCGATCCGGCCTTCAGGAGGTGTTCTTCAGCTTTTTCATAACCGGATGTAAACTCAAGCATCGCTCCCAGTAAATAATGTGCCTCTGCTGAATATGGATTTTGTTTCAACAGAAGTTGAAGAGCCTGAGATGCTTCTTTAAACTGATCCCCGTCCAACAATATTTTGGCCAGCTTCAAATATGGATCCTCAATCGATACACCAGAATTTATCAGGCTGGTCAACAGCCTGACAGCTTCCGGTTTTCTTCCGGCAGAATAAAGCGTATCAGCCAGCCCGCATTGATATCTAATATTTGCCGGTTCAATCTCAACTGATTTTTTTATGAGTTCAAGTGCTTTTTGGAAATCCAGTTTAAATCCGGCCAGAATGCCCAGGTTAAAAATGGCAAGTGAATTCTTCGAATCGATTGCGAGTGCTTTTTTGTATAAGTTCTCTGCTTCGTCTGTTCGATTCATTTTTTGAAACAGCCCTGCCTTGTTACACCAGGCCATGGCAAAAGTCGGATCTTTAGCAATCAACTGGTCATAACAGTGAATCGCTTTTTCATCATTTCCTTTCAGTTGATACAGGTTCGCGAGGTTGTTCAGTCCATGCAGGTGATCCGGATGAATTTCTGCAAGCTTTTCATAGACTGTCTGTGCTTCTTCCAGGTGTCCCAGTTCCTTTAAATTCCTAGCCTGATGAAAGAGAACGGAAGCATTGTTCGGATGCTTTTTTCTCAATAAATCCAATTCTTTTTCCGCTTCCTCATAGCGACCAAGCTTGATGAGAGACATACAAATATTGAGTGCAGGATTTGGATCATCAGGTCTTCTCTTCAGGCCCTTTTCGAACCAGGTGATTGCTTCTTCAAACTTCTGTTCCTGATAATATGTTCGCCCAAGCATTGCAATACTATCATGGTGATTTTCATTTATTTTGAGAATCTCCTCGTAAAGTTTCCTGGCTTCTTTAAGCTTGCCGGACTTATGAAGATCCAGTGCCGTTTTATAATAAGTTGTAAGACTGACCCTGGCCATAAGTCACACTTATTCTTTGGTTTCTTTCAGATTGGCATAAGCAGGAGCTATCTCTTTTTCTTTAGGAGGTTCCTGCCAGAATATTTTCTCCGGCGTAATGATCGCTCGTGAATGCATATCTCCTAATGTATTTAAAATATTAGGTCTGACCACACCTGGAAGTATGTGAACATCATACAACTCTTTCACTACATTTTTGTATTCCAACAACGCCTCCACCTGTCTGGTCCTGAGGTTGACGATTGCCACCCCCGCGATAGGATTTTTTGAAGCGATCGGCATTTTCCCAAAATCCTTGCTGTCTTCTCTTATTTTGGACAGCCCGATGAAAAGATAGTTTTGATAAAAGGACATACCTCTTGCAAATCCGGGTACATCACAGATTTTTTCATTCGATTTAGACGGCACATGGTATTTCCAAAGTTCTCCATCCGCAGATTGCAGATAGAAAATATCATCCCCAACCAACCTCGGACTATGCGGCATGGCCAGTCCTTCTAATAATATTTCATTGGTATCAACATCCATGAGAATACCACCCTTCAACTTATTCTCTCTCCATCCGCCAGGCTCATCTGATTTTCCAAGGGCAGTCACATATTTAGGTACACCGTCTTTTAAGGTCATTCCATTTAAATGACACCTGTCCCCAGGGCGCAGCTCTGAAATAAAATTAGGTTTCCATTTCGGAGCAAAGCTGAACCGGGGGTCGAGTTGAGCAATACAGGAAAACTGGGTGATCACCGCCCAAAGCCCTCCTTTGCCATAGCTGATATCATGGGTATCCACTGAGCCGGTATACCATGAAGATCTTGGCAAATACAGTGCGTCATATACATCCGGTTTGTTCGGGTATGATTTACCTGCATTGTTGGAGCGATGGGTGAGAACAATTTCATTGAGGCACGCAATCGCCAAGTGCTTCTCATGCGACGCAACACCCATTGGTTTTTGGAAGTTTCGTGGGAGTTGGATCATTTTGGAATCACTCTTTGGACTAAACATGACCACTTTTCCTGTCTGGTAAGTGCTTAGCACGAGACTGCTCTTTAGCCCATGCAGAATCTGAGCAAATGATTTTGTATGCTGATAATTGAAAGGGTTCTCTTTTTCAATTTCCTGTGTGCTTTCACTTTCAGTACTTTCCATATTCTAACTTTCAATAAGAAGTGAATTTAAAATCTTTTCAGAGAATGTAAATGAACGTTTTATTCAGATATGCTTAATATTAGTCATGGATGAAAAACTGAGCATCAATTTTGTCTGGCAAAATGTGTCAAAAAATCTGGAGGATGAAGTGGTTGATTTCTGGCTGGAGCAGGGTGCCATTAAAGATGAGGAAAGTGCAAGAAAACGCGCTGGTGACCTGGTTGCAATATGCAGAAGTGGTGATCATCTGGTGGGTGTCTCCACACATGCAAAATATTTTTACCCTCCCCTTCAGAATCATTTTCACCTTTCAAGGACCTTTATAAAGGATGGTCATAGAAACCAGGGAATAATGGGCGAAATATTCAACCTCGTCTGGAAGACTTTTGAAGATCAAAAATTGTACGAAAAAGAGGAAATTGTAGGGATCCTGTCGGTAATGGAAAATCAGTATCTCAACAAGAAAACCAAAGCTGTATGGCCGGATTTAGCCAATGCTGTATTGGCAGGGTTTGACCGGAGGGGATTCCAGATCAGAGTCGGATACTTTCCTGAAGCAAATATTGTTTTGCCAAAACAACCGACTTAATTAGCGGCCGTGTGCGTGATGTGATGAGCCTTTACCCAGTCGAACTTATTGAATTCGAGAAGTTCGCTTTCTGTTTCATCATTGAAAATTTCTTCTACAATCACGAAGTGTCTGTGCTTATCTTCTCCTATATATCCAAGCAGGAAATATTCCCATTCATTGCCATCCCAGAGAAATTTTAAAAAATGTACGGAAATGATATCCTTCCCATTATTATATTCTTTGATCAGTTTCGCTCTTTTCAATTCGTCTTCAACAAAACTGGCATTCATTTTCCAGAGCTCCGTTTTCTTATTGCAATAGGCATGTATTTCAAGGTCTCCCTCAACTCTTGAGTCATCTTTCTCCTGCTTTATTTTGAAATGGTCGAACGAATGAACCTGAGGTGCGCTTACATAGTAGCCCGAATAAAATTGACCATAAGTCAATAGGGTGGCTATGGTCAAGAATAGTGTGGTGCCTAATCTTTTCATGACAAGAGTATTTAATTAATCCAAATAGCTTAATTGTATTTGTCTGATTGAAGAGCAATAGTATTGAAATAATACTATTCTTTAGGGAGTGAATCGACAAGTGCAACTAATTGCATCGATAAATTCAGGGAATAAGTCTACGAACCAGATGAACTTAATTCTTAATTTCGCCCTTTTACAACCTAAAAAAGACCCAAAAAATGAAATTCGGAACTAAAGCGCTACACGCAGGTATTGAGCCTGATCCCTCTACAGGAGCCATCATGACTCCTATTTTCCAGACGTCTACCTATGTGCAGGATGGTCCGGGTGTACATAAAGGTTTTGAATATGCCAGAACCCAGAATCCCACAAGAAGTGTATTAGAGAAAAATCTTGCTTCGCTGGAAAACGCAAAATTCGGAAGGTGCTTTGCCTCCGGGATGAGTGCTACCGAGACTGTAATAAAGACATTGAGACCTGGTGATGAGGTAGTGAGCACCGGAGATCTGTATGGTGGAAGCTTCCGATTGTTTACACAGATTTATGAAGAGTTTGGTATCAAATTCACCTTTGTGGACATGAGAGATACCTCTAACGTCGAGGCTGCAATGACAGACAAGACCAAACTTGTGTGGGTAGAAACACCTACAAACCCCATGCTAAACATTGTTGATATCAAAGCAGTGGCAGATATTGCACACAAGTCAGGTGCGACAGTTGTGGTTGATAACACCTTCGCTTCTCCGTATCTCCAAAATCCACTTGATCTGGGTGCTGATGTAGTGATGCATTCAGTAACTAAGTACATAGCAGGTCATTCAGACGTAATCATGGGTTTTCTTGGTACAAATAGCTCTGAATTGGATGAAAAATTTGGTTTTATCCAGAATTCGAGCGGGGCAGTCCCGGGTCCACAGGATTGTTTCCTTGTAATCAGGGGCATCAAGACGTTACACGTGAGGATGCAACGACACTGTGAAAACGGAGAGAAAATTGCCAACCATCTTAGAAATCATCCAAAGGTTGATAAGGTATACTGGCCTGGATTCGAAGATCATCCAAACCATGATATTGCTAAAAAGCAAATGCACGGATTCGGGGGGATGATGTCGTTTGTTTTGAAAGAGGATACCCTTGAAAAGGCGGAGGCTACATTAAGTGGATTTAAACTATTCAGCCTTGCTGAATCTTTGGGTGGAGTAGAATCTCTTGTTGGACATCCGGCAGGGATGACCCATGCGAGTATTCCAAAGGAAAAACGAATTGTGGGAGGTCTGGTAGATTCTTTGATAAGACTCAGTGTAGGTATCGAAGATATTGAGGACCTGATTGCAGATCTTGATCAGGCCATTGGCTAAAAGTAAGACCCTCGAAAAGAGGGTCACTTGCTGATTCTTAAGGATTCACGGGAAAATACCGTTTAAGGCATTCAAGATAAATAAAAAAGTTGTCATGGCAACTAATTCTTAAAATCTGTCGCAAAAAGCATCATTTAACGCTTTTCAGGATCCAGTCAGAAATAAGTTCGAATACCATATTCTGCTCAATGTCATTGTGAGGTTCATGAAATACTCCATCCAATTCATGGAATTCAACTAAAGAGCCGGCATTAGCCACAAATTGCTTTGTTGCAGAGAAATCAATGATTTGATCAGAGTTACCATGATAAATAAGCCCGTTAAGCTGCACATTGTCAGCATGTTGAATGGCATAAGAACCTGCGTTTAAAGTTTCGGCAAAAAATCTGGATGATACTTTGTTATGCACAAGGTTATCCTCTTCGTAGGCCTTTTGAACCTGAGGATCTTTACTCAGTGCGCCCGTATCCAGTTCACTTTTAAGTGTTAATCGAGGCAAAATACCGGAAAGTGCGTTTCCCATTTTCACCTTCCAGGTCGGAGGTTCAAATGCCAGTGCGAGCCATGGGGAAGAGGCAATAAATCCAGTCAATTCAAGTATTGGCTTTTTTAAAACATAATTGAGTGTGACACAACCGCCGAAACTATGTCCAAACAAAAAAATGGGAATTTCAAGATAATTGAGGCGGACAAATTTCAAAGATTCTTCCACGTCATTCAGCACCTGGTCCATTGAAGAAATGTGTCCTCTCTTTCCCTCTGAAAGACCATGGCCCCTAAGGTCAAAAGCCATGCAGCTAATACTTTTGCCATTTAAATACTTCATAACATGCTCGTACCTTCCCTTATGTTCACCATGACCATGAAGGATACAGACAACAGCCTGGGGGTCTTCTTCATGCCTGATGACATAATTTAGTTTGAGACCATCACCGGATAAGATATAATTGCTGTCAGGTTGTTTTCCCATTGAAAGGCAAATTAGGTAAATAAAGAGATCAGAGGAACGTTTAGTCAATTATGCGCAAATTTTTTGAAGCCGTCATTTATTCATTGCCCACGCAACTAACCTTTCTTCATTTTAGAAAGAATCTTGCCCTTCTTGCGGTATGGGGAATAATTCTGGCGGCATTTACTGGCGGACTGGGGAAGGTCTATGGCATTCAATACCTCTTTCTGGATCCTGAGTATCAGGGTGAAGTTGGTTTCTGGAGTTTTTTTTGGGTTGGTATGGCATTTGGAAATCTGATTATTGCTTATCACATCACCTGCTATATTCTGGATGGTCACAGGTTTAGATTCATTGCCGTTCTCTCCCGGCCCTTCACTAAATTTTCGCTTAACAACAGCATTATACCGCTTCTGATTCTTGTGACTTATCTCGTCACAATGATTGGGTTTCAATTCAGAAATGAATTTGCCTCCAAAATAGATATTCTGCTTTACGTTCTCGGACTTATATCAGGAATCAACGTACTGATATTTCTGATGTTTCTCTACTTCAGGTTTACCAATAAAGACATATTCAAATTTGTTGCCAGTACAGTTGACAGACAACTCAGAAAAAATATTCTGAGTCGTCAAAGGATGATGGACAAAATCCAGGAGAACAAGCAGGACGCTTATAAAGTCAGCTCTTATCTTGATTTCAAATTACGAGTCAGATCTACCGCTGAAATTGCCAATTTTAGTAACAGAGAAGCAATATTGAAAGTGTTTGACCAAAATCACTTTAATTCTGTTCTGGTCGAACTAATCTTCATTGGCATTATTCTATTACTCGGCTTATTCATAGACTATCCGCTGTTACAAATACCCGCAGCAGCCAGTGCTTTAATTATATTCTCGATAGCCGTCATGCTTGTCGGAGCGATTTCTTTCTGGTTCAAAGGATGGGGCCTGGCATTTGCTCTTGGTATTTTCATCCTTGTCAATCTGGTTGTTAAGAGTGGACTGGGGAAGGGGATAAATGAAGCAGCCGGACTTGATTACGATTCAGGAAAAATCAGTTACACTGTAGAAGAACTCCAAACTATTCACTCCAGGGAACAGTACATTCATGACAAGCTACACATGCTGGAAACTCTGGAAAACTGGAAAAAAAAGTGGCCTGATTCCAGAAAACGAAAAATGGTTTTCACCTGTGTCAGCGGAGGTGGTCAGCGTGCCGCATTGTGGACCGTAAATTCACTGCTGAAAATTGACAGTATTCTACAAGGCTCATTAATGGATCAAAGTTTTCTCATTACCGGAGCCTCCGGAGGAGTGATTGGTGCGGCTTACTATCGAGAGATGTTCCGAAGAAATGAATTAGCAAAAATGGGTCCTCAAATGTTGGAAAACATTGGTAAGGACAACCTCAACCCTGTTATTTTCAGCCTTCTGGTCAACGACCTTTTTATAAAGCTTCAGACTTACGAACATAGCGGAAGAACCTATTCTGTCGATCGTGGATACACGTTTGAGAAAAACCTGAATAACAACCTCGAAGGTGTTCTTTCCATGAACATAGAGGATTACAAAGATGCCGAATCCAGTGCTGAGATCCCTACTCTTATTATGTCACCTACCATCGCAAATGATGGCAGAAAACTTTACATTTCTTCACAACCTGTGAGCTACATGGGGGTTTCCACTGAGATACTGAATGATGGATTTCCAAAAGTCAGGGGTGCTGATTTTCAGATCCTTTTCAGAGATCAGTCACCCGGAGAACTGAGTTTTCTCTCGGCACTTCGTATGTCCGCTTCATTTCCATACATCACTCCTTCAATAAGTCTGCCGAGCTCTCCACGGATTGAGATCATGGATGCAGGAATCTCTGATAATTTTGGTGTATCCGATGCACTGCGATTCATCTATGTTTTTAAAGACTGGATAGCCGAAAATACTGATGGGGTTGTTCTCCTGGTGATTCGCGACACTAAATCAAATTCTCCGATTGAAGACCGTCCCATACCTTCGGTAATGGACAGGCTAACTTATCCGATTGCGAGTGTGTATAACAATCTGATCACGATGCAGGATATAAATAATGACGTCAGGATAGAGAATGCAGGAGACTGGTTCTCGGGCGAACTGGATGTTGTGGAAGTAGCCTATGATTCATACTACAACACGCAGGGTAAATCTGAGGTTGAACGTGCTTCACTCAGCTGGCACCTTACTACCCGGGAAAAAAAGAACATCATCGAAAACATTAATATAGAAGGCAACAGGAAAGCACTTGAGCGACTGAAAGCAATCCTTAAAGAGTAGACGGATTCACTACATTTCATCACAGGGCTAAAAACTCATCAACTCCTTGAATCTGGAGGTCTGCCTTCGTGAAACCTCTACCTCAGATCCATCTTTAAGATATAATCGAATGGTACCACTGAACCAGGGCTCAATCTTATCTATCCATTTGAGGTTAATGATCTGTTGACGATTGGCTCTAAAGAACACTTCCGGGTCGAGTCTGGATTCCATGTATTGAAGGGTTTTGGGAATCATGGGTTTTTGATCCTTAAAATAGATTCTGGTATAGTTATCCCAGATTTCGAAGACTCGAACATCCTTAAGATTCACGAACCAGCACCTTTCCCCATCCTTCACAAAAACCTGACTCTCTTCAGATAGTTTTTTCTGACCTGGAATTGTTTCTTCCTGAATTTTTACCTCGAGTCTCTCCAATGCCTTTTCCAGCCTGTCTTCTGTTATCGGTTTTTTCAGGTAGTCAAGTGCATTGTATTCAAATGCCTTCATGGCAAATTCGCTATAAGCAGTAGTGAAGATCACGTTCGGAACTTCATCGAGTGACTCCAACAGCTCAAAACCGTCTTTCCCCGGCATCTGAATATCCAAAAAAAGTAGGTCAGGCTTCAATTCTGATATCTTCTCAAGAGCTTCATCCACATTTTCAGCTTCCCCAAGCACTTCAATATCCTTCCGGTTTTTCAACAGGAACTGAAGCTCCTGCCTTGCCAGCCTGGTATCATCTATGATTAAAGTTTTCATTTTACCATTGGAAGTTTTAGTACTGATTTTACCATATTTCCATCCTGAAACAGCTCCAGGTCAGGTTCCCTTTCAAACAAAATGCGAATACGCTCCATGGCGTTTCTTAAACCAATCCCCCCCTCGCTTCCTTTTTCTTTAAGTTTTCCGGTATTACTTACCTCAAGAATGAGTTCATTTTCTCTGGAGCTAACCGCCACGTTGATTTCTCCTCCTCCCTTTTCCTGAGAAATGCCATGTTTCACTGCATTTTCAGCCATGAGTTGAATGATCATTGGCGGAATTTTATAACTGGTTAATTTCTTATCGGCTTCAATTGCAAATTGAAGCCTGTTTTCATAGTGAATGGTTTCGAGTTCAAGGTATTTTTCAACAATATCGAGTTCTTCCCAAACAGTCACTTTTTCATTGCTGTTAAATTGAATTGAATACCGCAATAATTCTGAAAGATGAGATACCATATCTCTGGCCTTCATGTGGTCTTCAAGGATAAGTGCACGAATATTATTGAGCGCATTAAACAGGAAGTGAGGGTTGATCTGTGCTTTCAATGCAATAAGCTCTGCATCCTTCACTGCCGATTGTAATTTCCACTTTTCAATCTCTTCCCGCTTATAGTTTCGGAAGTAAAAAATGGCCAGGTAAATTCCCATCCACAGCAAAAGATATACGAATGCCTGAAATGCATAAACAAGGAAAATCGGAAAGGAGAATTCTTCCCAGGGTATCACACCTGTGAAAAGAAGTCCATATCCAGTGACTATGGAATTTGTCACAACTGCCAATAGTAAAACTGTTGGCAGAACTCTTAGAATAAGTCTGGATATTTTCAACTGAAGCCAATTCCTCTTTTTTATCCACCATCTGAATAAATGAGTGGAAATAAACATGGCGACTGCACCAAACAGCTGAAATAGTGCGATTTCGAAGTTTACTTCATAAAAAATACCTGCAAGAACGATACCCAGGATACCATACATGGTCCACCCAACAACCTGAAATATCCAATACCATTTACTTCCAGACATACTTCAATTTAATTGAGATCCCAATGATAAGGAAAACAACCCATGGAATAGTGTATGGAATAATGTTGTAGTTAATTCCGAAAAATTTCATAACAAAGAAGAGTACAAGGCTCACACTGAGCCCTGTAATTCCTATTGTGAAAAAATGTTTAGCTTTTTTCATTGCAAAAATGTTCTTATCTGTGAATAGAAAAATTGAGGATCATCCCACATAAGAAAGTGCCTGCCCTCCTCGCTTAGTGCGATCTGAACATCTTTAAGGTTTCGGTATTGATGCCTGAATGAATTCATTGTCATCTCTTTGGTTACACCATAATCCTTATAACCTGCCCAGGCTCCCAAGACAAGTGTTGGTGAACTAATAGATGCTATTTTTTCTCTCAAATCCATTTGATACATCTCATACATGGCCTTTGCGATCGTTGCTTTATCACTTTGCCTGCCCCATTCCATTGCGAGCTCAATATGCTCATCAGCAGTTATCATTGTCTTAAGCATAGTAGGTTGCATGGCCTCATATTGCTCTGTCGTCTGAAGTTCAATGTTCTTTTTCATCATTTCAGCCATCCCTTTAGTTGTTTCAGGAGTGGCAGCAGGGTTTTGCATGGCACCTAAAAAAGGAAGACCATCTACAACTACCAGTTTTGAGACAAGCTTTGGGGCATTAGTACCGATATAAAGCGTAAGAAATCCACCCAGACTATGTCCCATAATAACCACATTCTTCAATTTCTCTTTTTCAAGGTATTGAATCAGCTCATCTCCTACAGATGTCAGATAGTTGTCATTTTCAATCGCCGGCTGGCCTGCAAACCCGGGAAGTGTCACTACATGACATTCAAAATTTTCCGAAAGTTCTTTGACGGTTCCATTCCATACATCTCCCGAAGAACTGAGTCCGGGAATCATAAGGATGGGATTTCCACTGCCGGACACCTCTGCTTTGAACGAATATTTCTGTGCACTGACAACATAGACAGCTATCAGCAATCCAAATAATACGATTAGTCTTTTCATAATTTTTTTTGTTTGATTTTGACTACCCGAAAGTACGAGACTGAAACATCGCTCAGGGCTGTTTTAAAGGGAGTGGTTGATTAGCACAGGTAAGTGGTTCTGTAAATCGACTACTTGTCGGCATTTTTACACGCTTAAAAACTCTTTATCCCTACCTTAGGGGAAGCATTAATGAACTTGTACATATCAGTATGAAATTAGGATTCATCTTATCCCTCACATTTATCACCGGTCACCTTATTGGACAAACTCCCTGTAAAAATGGAATGGCCGGATCTTTTCCCTGTAATCAGATTACTCTTCAATCTCATGTTACGCTAAGTGAACTTGATGCACACAACCTGAATGATATTTGGGGATGGACTGATTCACAAACTGGAAAAGAATATGTGCTGGTTGGTCTTACAGAAGGAGTGACATTTGTCGACATCACTTCTCCTGTTTCACCGATTGTTATCGGTAAACTGGGTGAAACACATACTCATGGAGATGCTCCACTTCACGGAGAATCATCCTGGAGAGATTTAAAGGTATTTAATGACCATGTTTTTATAATTAGTGATGGAAACAGCAATCATGGGATGCAGGTATTTGATCTGACTAATCTGCGCGGGCATGATGGTTCCACTTTCCAGTCATTCGAACATGATTTCTTGTACGAAGGAATAGGTTCCTCTCATAATATTGTCATAAATGAAGAAACTGAATTCGCATATATAGTTGGCGTTTCATCCGGGGCTTCAACCTGTGGGGGTGGGGGCCTTCATATCCTTGACATAAAAGACCCAAAGAATCCTGAATACATCGCATGTTTTGATGAAGACGGGTACACCCATGATGCTCAATGTATTATTTACACCGGGCCGGATACAGATTATACCGGAAGAGAGATCTGTTTCAATTCCAATGAAGACAGCTTTACAATCGTTGATGTAAATGATAAAAGTGACATGAGTATGATTAGCAGAACTTCGTATGGACAGGTAGAGTATGCTCATCAGGGATGGCTGACAGAGGATCAAAGATATTTTCTAATGAATGATGAACTGGATGAACTGGAAGGTCACTTCAGCCATCCAAGGACACTCATATGGAATGTGGAAGATCTTGATCGCCCTGTGCTTTTGGGTGAATTCTATAATGAGGAGGTTTCGATTGATCATAACCTTTACACAAAAGGGAATTTGATTTTTGAATCTAATTATTCTAGCGGGCTGAGAGTATTGAGCAGCGAGAGAGTGAGCGAAGGAATACTCAGAGAGGTAGCATTTTTTGATACAGAGCCAGCAGGTAATGCAATTAATTTTAATGGAACATGGAGCAATTACCCGTATTTTGAAAGTGGAAACATCGCAGTATCGGATATTAACAATGGGCTTTTCATTTTAAGCCTGGATCTTTCAGAAGTCATAACAACACACCCGGAGAGTGTATCTGCCTGTGAAGGATCCATTCAGAATTTTTCTGTAGAAACATCAGATTCAGATTTGACTTATCAGTGGCAGATACAGGAAGATGATCGTTTTGTTGATCTCATAGACAATGATGATTTGTCCGGAGCTCAAACTCAGGATCTTGAACTCACACTTATCGAAAGTGTCAGTGACCGGACTATCAGGACAAAGATTACAACACAGGATGGGTCAACTCACCTGTCTTTTCCTGCGAAAATTACTTTTTCCAATTCGTTACCAGGCGTGGGGTTTGACGGAATATTCTTCGGGAATACAGTAAACTTTACGAACAAATCAACCAATGCAGATTCTTATCTTTGGGACTTTGGCGATGGAAACACCTCGAACGAGGAGAATCCTTCTCATAATTATGGAGACATCAGCAACTATGAAGTAACTCTGACAGCTACCAATTCATGTGGAGATGTTTCGGAGACTCAAAACCTGTTTGTGGTGACTGCAACGGAGGAATTGCCTCAGGATTGGCTGGTTTATCCAGTCCCTGCAACCAATGTCATACATATTGAACTCTCCGGGTCTGCAGGCTATCAGTTGCATGATCTTTCCGGCAAAGTGGTGAAGGAAGGCTCCTTATCAAATTCAGGAAAGCAATCAATCAACATTGAGTCAATTCAAAAAGGATATTACATACTTTCCCTTTCCACAAGGAGTGAGCAATTTTCTACCCGCATTTTAAAAAAATAGTGCTTCGACAACCGTTGTTATTCGGTCGTTTTGGTTTCGGTTACTGAATAACCACAAACTAATTTCTTCGTCTAATCTGCAACTTTTAAAATGACGCACTTGTCTCTCTAAAAGTAAAACCCGACATCATGCTTAAAAATATCTTCCTGACTTCCCTTAGATCTCTTTTAAAGAATCGCAATACTTTTTTTTTGAACATCATCGCACTATGCATTGGAATTGCAGCCTGCATTGTTGCCTATCTCCACATCAACTATGAGCTCAGTTATGATCGTTTTCATTCCAATGAAGCTAATATCTTCCGTGTTGTAACCGGTGATGTGGGGGCCGGCGAAGGTTGGGTTAAAGTTTCAACACCGATCCCTCCAAAATTAAAGGCAGAGATTCCGGAGGTGAAATCGTTTGCCCGCCTTACCCCTTTCAGTTACAATCAGAAAGTAGCTGTTGAATATGAAAAGGAGGTATTTAATGAAGAAAATGTATACCTCGCTGATCCAGCTCTCTTTACAATATTTGATATAGAGATCATGAATGGCACCTCGGATTCTGAAGGAGCCAGAGACATAGTTTACATATCTGAACGGGTCGCTGATAAGTATTTCAAACATGGTGAACCCATTGGAAAAACCATAACTGTTGACGGAAGAATGAAATTCAGAGTGATTGGTGTTTACAGGAACCTCAGAAGTAATAGTCATTTCGACCTTGATTTCATTATCCCTTTTGAAAACCTCGAGCAGGTCAAACCAGGAACAAGCCTGACCGGAAACTGGGGCCAGTTTAATTATTACGCTTATGTGGTGCTCGAAGATCAGGCAAATCCACTGGAGGCCGAACGTAAGATGAAGGAGATTACAGCAGTATTTGGAGACAATCAGGAATTCAAATTCGAAAATCTGGCACTTCAATCATTAAAAGACATCCATTTTCAGGAGAACAGAGGAAACATAAAAGCCGCATATAACCCGCGTTATCTGGTCATTTACAGTTCAATTGCCGTCGCAATACTTCTTATTTCATTCATCAATTTTGTCAACCTAAATGTTGCCGCCTCAACAAGACGGATCAAAGAAGTTGGAGTAAGAAAGGTGCTGGGTGCTTCGAGATCACAGCTGGTTTCACAGTTTGTTTCAGAAAGCATCATCACATCTCTTTTTGCTTCATTATTTGCTTTGTTATTGGTTGATATATCACTACCCTCTATTAACGCGATCCTTCTATCTGGAATGCAAATCAATTTCAATGACATTGGATTAATTACAGGATTAGCCTTTTTAATCCTCATTATAGCCCTGTTCTCCGGTATGTATATTGCATTGTATATCCTCTCTTTTAATCCTGTAAATGCGGTAAAGGGAGCAATAAAGATTGGAAACAAAGGAAAGAGATTCAAGGAGTCACTCATGGTCATCCAGTTCTCCGTATCCTGCATTTTGATTCTTACTTCCATATTCATTTATCAGCAACTGAATTTTCTCAAAAACAAGGATATTGGACTTGACCATGAGGGAATTATAACTCTGCAATTGTTTGATCAGAAGTCTCAAAGCAGCGTGGATCGACTGGTTCCTGAACTAAAAAAACTGGCTGGTGTCCAAAGTGTATCGGCTTCAAGGTTTACCCCCGGAAGTACCAATTGGCATCAAAGGGTGATCTGGGAAGGACAAACAGAAGACATCAGCTGGAACCTGATAATAGTTGATAAAAATTTCATAGAGACTTTCGGCATTGAACTCATTGAGGGAAACCTGGATGAAATAGTGGCTACTGCTGATGGACAATCCACATACATTATTAACCAGGCTGCTCTTAAAGAAGCCAACTGGGTAAGCGGACTGGGTAAGGTCATTTCTCCTTTCGGAAAAAATGGAAACGCTCCAATTGCCGGTGTTGCGAGGGACTTCAACTACAAGTCATTACATATTGAGGTTGAACCGGTTGTTTTGGTTATCTCAGATCGGGAAAACTACAGTCAGGTTTCAATAAAGTTCAGTTCAAATGACCCTTCTGGCCTTTTGGCAGATCTGGAGACGAAGTATGCAGAGGTCATACCCGGCGCAGCATTTGAATATGCATTTGCTGAAGCTCAATTTGAAAACCTATATAAAATTGAAAGGCAGACAAGTCAGCTTGTTGGAATATTGACTGTTATAGCAATAACACTTGCCTTGCTTGGTGTATACGCGCTACTTAGCTTTACTATCAAAGAAAGAACAAAAGAAATTGCTATTAGAAAGGTCTTGGGAATCAGGATTAAAGGAACAGTATCCCTGCTGTCTGGAAATTACATAAAACTTTTGCTGATTGGTAATTTTATTGGGATACCCATAACATGGTATATCATGCAGGTATGGCTACAAAATTTCAGCTATCAGATTTCAATGAATTTTTTAACATTCGTTGGTGTCGCCGCTTTTACTCTTCTCCTAATACTAAGTATTGTGGGTATTAAAGTGATTCAAATTGAAAAAATCAATCCAACGGATGCTCTTCACTATGAATAATCGGTTAGCTGTAACTACAACAAAAGGAGGCTGTCCCAAAAGCCGCTTAAATTGGACTTTTTAGACAGTCTCTTCTATTTATTGTGAAAAATGATGTTATAGAAACTTCTTAACGTCTGTGTATGGGAGTCCAAAAGCATCGGACACTCCCTTGTAAACCACTTCTCCGTTTATCACATTAAGTCCAAGCTTTAGCTCATTATTATCCTTACAAGCATTTTTCCATCCCTTATTTGCTAAATCAATGGCGTAGGGTAATGTTGCGTTCGTCAGGGCCAGTGTTGAAGTATATGGTACAGCCCCTGGCATATTAGCCACACAATAATGGACCACATCATCAATAATGAATATTGGATCTTCATGAGTTGTCGGCTTGCAGGTTTCAATACAACCCCCCTGATCTACCGCAACATCAACCAATACTGTCCCCGGTCTCATTTCCTTTAGCATATCTCGCGTGATCAGATGTGGAGCTTTAGCTCCGGGAATCAGGACAGCACCAATGATAAGGTCATGTGAGCCAATCATCTCTCTGATATTATATTCGCTGCTCATGTAGGTATTCACGTTTGCAGGCATAACATCATCCAGATATCTTAATCGCGGGAGGCTCAGATCCATGATTGTTACATCAGCACCCATGCCGGCAGCCATTTTAGCCGCATTCGTTCCAACTACTCCCCCACCCAGAATCATCACTTTCGCAGGTCTTACTCCGGGTACTCCTCCAAGAAGAATTCCGCGTCCTTTTAAAGGTTTTTCCAGATATTTTGCCCCTTCCTGAATCGACATCCTGCCAGCCACCTCTGACATTGGCACAAGCAATGGCAATGACCTGTCTGGTTTTTCCACTGTCTCGTAAGCCAGACAAACCGCTCCACTATCAATCATTGCTTTCGTTAACGGTTCATATGAAGCGAAATGGAAATACGTGAAGATCAACTGATCCTTTTTGCAAAGTTTGTACTCTGGCTCAATCGGCTCCTTAACCTTAATGATCATTTCTGCCTTTTCATAAGTATCCTCAATTGTCGGAAGAATTTGGGCACCGGCGGACACATAATCCTCGTCACTAAATCCACTACCTAATCCTGCTGTGGATTGAACATATACGTCATGTCCTCTTTTGGATAATTCCACTACACCTGAAGGTGTAAGAGCTACACGATTTTCATTGTTTTTGATTTCCTTAGGGACACCTATTATCATGATTTTCTACGTTTTGAGGAGACAAATATACTCTTAGATTTTACACGAAAACAGTGCACTTAAAATACGAAATATGAAATGCACCAATGTCGCATATTTAGAATATTATTTCCAAATATTTCATAATTCAAAATAATATTTGTTAAAACAAATTATTCTTACAACTTACCTCAGTTATCTACTGAGCGTCTCAACCAAAAATCGATCAAAATTTCTTATATTTGGAAGTGCGTTTCTACAAAAAGAATAATAATTCCTGAAGTATGAGTGAAGTAAGAAACAAGAAATCATCTGTTAATAAGTCTGAGGTGCAGATCAATAAGTCTGAGGTTCTAAATGATTATCAATTGGCTGTTGAGAGTCGAGAGGCCAGTTTGATGGGAAGGAAAGAGGTCTTTATGGGGAAAGCCAAGTTTGGAATTTTTGGTGATGGAAAAGAAGTTCCTCAGATAGCTATGGCTAAATATTTCAAAAACGGGGACTGGAGATCAGGCTATTACAGGGATCAGACGTTCATGATGGCAATTGGTCAGCTTACTACACAACAATTTTTCGCACAACTTTATGCTCACACAGATGCAGATGCCGAGCCTGCATCTGCAGGCAGAATGATGAATGGTCATTTTGCCACAAGATATCTAAATGAAAAAGGTGAATGGCTGACACAAACTGACAGGAAAAACTCGAGTGCAGATATTTCTCCGACGGCAGGTCAGATGCCAAGATTGCTTGGGCTGGCATATGCATCTAAACTATACAGAGGAAATAAGGATTTGAAGGACCTGGAAGATTTTTCCATTAATGGGAATGAACTGGCATTTGGGACTATCGGAAATGCATCTACTTCAGAAGGGCACTTTTGGGAAACAATGAATGCCGCCGGAGTACTTCAGGTTCCAATGGTAATGTCTGTATGGGATGATGGATACGGTATATCTGTCCCACAGAAATATCATACGATCAAAGAAAGCATTTCTGAAGCACTATCAGGATTTCAAAGAACCGCTGATAAACCTGGATTTGAGATTTTCACTGTTAGAGGGTGGAATTATCCTGAGCTGCTGGACACCTACAGAAAAGCAGCAGAACTCTCGAGAAAAGAGCATATTCCATGCCTGATACATGTAACAGAAATTACTCAGCCTCAGGGGCATTCCACCTCCGGGTCTCATGAACGATACAAATCTGCTGAAAGACTGGAGTGGGAAAAAAATCATGATTGCATTGTGAAAATGAGAGAGTGGATTGAATCTGAAAAAATTGCAGATAAGACTCAGCTGGATGAAATCGAAAAAAATGCTAAAACTGAAGCAAAGAAGGCAAAAGAAGCTGCATGGAAAAGTTTCATTGATGAAATAAAAAAAGATCAAAATGAAGCGATTGACTTAATGACAAAACTGGCAAATTCTTCCTCTAAGAAAGATCAACTGGTGGCAGTCGCTGTAGAGTTGCAAAGAGCCCTTAATCCTGAAAAAACAGATGTTATGAGGGCATCCAGAAAAGCGCTGAGAATTGTCAAAGGAGAAGAGAGCGGTGAAAGAAAGAATTTGCAAAACTGGATTAAGGATAAAAGAGACCAATTCGAAAAACAATACAGCTCGCTTCTTTATAGTGAATCAGCTGATTCTGCTTTAAATATTGAAACAATTGAAGCAACTTATTCAGAGGAAAGCAAACTGGTTGACGGACGTGAAGTCCTCAATACCTGTTTCGATCACCTGCTATCCTCAGATCCTCGAATTTTTGCCATTGGAGAAGATGTAGGGAAAATTGGTGATGTAAATCAGGGTTTTGCAGGACTGCAGGAAAAATTTGGTGAACAAAGAGTCACCGATACAGGAATTAGAGAAACCACCATAATAGGTCAGGGAATAGGGGCTGCCATAAGGGGACTCAGACCGATCACCGAAATTCAGTACCTTGATTATCTGCTGTATGCACTTCAAACACTCTCCGATGATCTGGCAACCTTACAGTATCGAACCTTTGGTGGTCAAAAGGCGCCATTAATTATTCGCACAAGAGGTCATCGCCTGGAAGGTGTCTGGCACTCTGGCTCGCCTATGGGGATGATTCTGAATTCGCTGCGTGGAATTTATGTACTGACTCCCAGAAACATGACTCAGGCTGCCGGTTTTTATAACACACTGCTGCAATCTGACGATCCGGCAATCGTCATCGAATCCCTTAATGGATATCGATTAAAAGAACGAATTCCTGAAAATCTTAAGGAATTCCAACTTGCACTTGGTATCCCGGAAATTTTACGTGAAGGGTCAGATGTAACTATCGTCACCTATGGATCTACCTGTCGAATTGTAGCCGAAGCTGCCAATCAACTGGCAGAAGAGGGAATCAGTGCCGAAGTAATTGACGCACAAACTCTGATACCATTTGATCGAACACAAGTTATTTTGGAATCCCTGCAAAAAACGAATCGGCTTGTTGTTGTTGATGAGGATGTTGAAGGAGGAGCGTCTGCGTTTATTCTTCAACAGGTTCTGGAACGTGATGCCGGGTATTACCATCTGGATTCGAAACCTCTCACTATAACGGGTAAGGATCACAGATCCGCTTATGGGAGTGATGGGGATTACTTCTCAAAACCAAATGTGGAAGATGTCGTGGAAAAGGTTTATGGAATGATGGCTGAAACTGCTCCTGATCTATTTAGAAGCATCTATTAAAAAAGATCGCGCAAAACAAAGTCAGGCGTGACTTCAACATTGCTTTTATTGAGGCTTTTATCATAAATGTAAAATTCCATTCTGATGGTATCGTCCTGAAAAGCAAGTCTGAAAGCCTGTGACAGCATAGCGTAGCTAATCACCCCTTCTTTACCACTAGGATCAAAGAGAGGGATTCTGCCATTAAAGTTTCCAAGGGTGCAATCGTCGCTGTTGAATATCGTCCTGAAGTCAATCTTTTCATAGTTACCATTTCTCCTTTCCTGAAACTCCACATGGAAGTTGTAATGAAATTCATTTCTTGCAACATAGAATGTATCCACTCCAAAAATCTCATAATCTTCACAGTTATAAGAAGGACGCATATCCGTCTCAGAAAAAAGTTCTTTTTCTGATGGAAAAAAAGGAGTTCCAATTTCAGGATCAACGATGACCGGAGCTGCATAAAATGGAAGGGTGTAACCATCCCCACTTATTGTAACGAGACTATCCAGATCATCTATTATAACACTATAGACCTGAAAGGGCTTGAATAAATCAGCAAAATCATTATTTAACCCAATGTTTCCATCTCCATCCTGGAACCTGAAGCTGAGAATTAGCGAGTCAACTCCCTCGGTATCTTTGTAGTTGAGTGATTCAAAAGTGATCTCAGGTGTAGCAGGGAATTCTACGGTATCAAAACATGAACTCATTGTGAGAACAATAATGACTGAGAATAATAATTTAGCAACTTGCTTCATATGAATTAGACAAAGGTAAAATAAGAACCCCTTACAAAATAAGGCTCATGGGATTTACAGACACTTTTAAAGAAAATATCACCGGAATTAATCCGGAAAATTTTGAATCCCGCTGCCTTGAAGTGTTCAACTATCAATTTCATGAGTGTCCACCTTATACTAATTATTGCAATTTCCTCGGGAAAAACCCTAATAACGTAAAAAGTCTCCATCAGATTCCCTTTCTCCCTATTGAATTCTTCAAAACGCATGAAGTCAGGTCCGGAAAATGGAAAGAGACAAAAGCATTCAAAAGCAGCGGCACCACTAAAACGGGCAGAAGTGTCCATTTTGTGAAAGATTTGGCATTTTACAAAAGGCTCTCAAAATACACTTTCGAGCACTCGATCGGATCATTATCAGGCTTTCAACTATTAGCTCTTTTGCCCTCATATCAACAGCGGGGAAATTCGTCTTTGATTGAGATGGTAGATTTTTTCATTCAGAGCAGTAAATCTGAATCCGGTTATTTCCTTGAAAGTGGAGAGGAACTACTCAACCAACTGAACAAAAAAGAAACAAAAAAGCTACTTATTGGTGTTTCTTACGCACTTCTCGATTTAGCTGAAAATCACCCGCAACCTCTTGAAAACATCCTGATCATGGAAACTGGCGGAATGAAAGGAAGGAGAAAAGAATTAACTCGTGAAGACCTTCACAAGAGACTCAGAGACGCATTCGAAGTAGAATCAGTATACTCTGAATATGGAATGACTGAACTTATGAGTCAGGCTTATGGCAAAAATGGCGCATTTGAATTCCCGAAATGGGCACGAGTCCTTATCCGGGATATTAATGATCCTTTTTGCTATTTGAAAGATAATCATACAGGTGGTATTAATGTTATTGACCTTGCAAACCTGGATTCCTGCTCATTTATTGAAACAAAAGATGTGGGAAGAACATCTAAAAGCGCATTTGAAGTACTTGGTCGTTTTGATAATTCGGACGTTCGTGGATGTAATTTGCTGATTCAAAGAAATATATGAAATATTTCGGACCAATTCCTGTTGTATAGTTGATTAATTCCTATATTTTTGAAATGGATTAATCGTATGAATAATCCAAACGGATAAATAAAAACCGCTTATGAAGTTGAAAATTACCATCATTGCCGTAGTTATTCTTGGACTTAGTGCTGCATGCACACAGAGAACTTGTCCTACGTATGCTCAAGAAGATGTGAAGCAAGAAAAGGCTGCTCCTGAAGCGAACGCCTAAACTTCTACATATTTTTTCACATCATCAATTGTGATTTTGTCATTTGACATAATCACCAGTCTCTCGATAACATTCCTTAACTCCCGGATATTTCCTGTCCACTGGTTGTTTTGAAGTTGCTTTACAGCAGCATCCTCAATTGCTTTTTTCTGTGCCCCGTACTCCTGTGCTACCTGATCAAGAAAATGGTCAATCAAAAGAGGTATATCATCCTTCCGCTCTCGTAATGCAGGAACCTGAATAATCATCACACTTAATCTGTGGTACAAATCCTCCCTGAAATTTCCCTCTTCAATTTCCTTCTTCAGATCCTTATTCGTTGCGGCAAGAACACGCACATCCACAGAAATCGGCTTATCTCCTCCCACTCTGGTGATTTTTTTGTCCTGAAGTGCCCTTAATACTTTGGCCTGTGCAGACAAGCTCATATCTCCTATTTCGTCTAGAAAGAGGGTACCAGATCCTGCCTGCTCAAATTTTCCTATCCGTTGCTTAACTGCTGAGGTAAAAGAGCCTTTTTCATGCCCAAACAACTCACTTTCTATTAACTCGGAAGGAATAGCTGCACAATTAACTTCCACAAGCGGGGATTTAGACCTTTCACTCTTTTCATGTAGCCATTTCGCCACAAGTTCCTTACCTGTGCCATTTTCCCCTGTGATCAATACCCTTGCTTCAGTTGGAGCTACTTTTTCAATAGTTTCTTTAATCTCATTAATAGCAGAAGACTCGCCAACTATTTCATTTCCCTTACTCACTTTTTTTCTCAGAACCTTTGTCTCTTTGGCCAGGCTTGAGTTATCAAGTGCATTCCTGACAGTCAAAAGGATGCGATTTAAATCTGGTGGTTTTTGGATGAAATCAAACGCTCCTTTTTTTGTGGCGTCAACTGCCGTATCAATCGTTCCGTGAGCTGAGATCATAATGAATGGTGTATCAATACCTTCCTCAGAAACCTTTCCCAGCAATTCCATTCCATCCATACGTGGCATTTTAATGTCACACAAAACGAGATCTATCTTCTCAGAAGTAAGCTTCGCAAAACCATCCACGCCATCTTCAGCAGAAATCACATCGTACTTCTCTTCTGTTAAGATATCACACAGTGCATCTCTGATGCTTTTCTCATCATCAACTACAAGGATCTTTGGCATATATCTATTTTCTTATAAAGGTTACAAAAAGCAAGCCAGTAAGCCGGATTCTGTTCTATCCCATCATTTATCTGGTCCTGACTATTACATCGGGATCAAACGACCTACCCAATTCTGCTCAAGCGAGTAACTTTCTAACGCAGAACCTATTTGGTCTTTCAGCTCGTAAGGTTTACCGCGCTTCAGTCATCACTGACTGAACGGTGAGCTCTTACCTCACCTTTTCACCTTTTCCTTTCTGATAAATCAGAAATGGTAGTTTAAATTTCTGTGGCACTTTCTCTATCCTTCTGAATAAACATCAGGACGCTTCCTTTCGGAAGTACGATACTCTTTGCTGTCCGGACTTTCCTTCCTGATTGTAAAACCAGAACGATGAGTCGGCTTGCATTGCAAAAATATCAATGAATATCTTTTCCGGTAATTCTAAATTCCCAATCATCCGCAATATTGGCTACCTCACTGAACATTTCTTTGATCATATTCTCATTTAAGTTAACCAAAAAAGAAGTCGCTTCTACTTTTAAGAATTCGCCTTCAATAACAAATTTGGAATATGGCATATCAGAACTTTCAGTTAATAACTCTTCATAAGGAATTAACTCATCAAGTCTGCAAACTTTGGTTTTAAGTTGCACTACTTCCCTGTTGTATAACTGGTTATAAACAATATGACCTGTTACAGTCTGAAAGCGATTGTCCTTCAAAGGAAGAACTATCACGGCTCGTGTGTCATCATAATCCTGGTATTGCCCGCCAATTTCCTCAGCATATTCCCTGCTAAATTTCTTAAAATCCATGTGTCTGAAGTTTCCAAGTAATTTAGGGATTTGCTAACCAAAAAAATAATTCAGGCTGATTCAGTAAATCGTACCTATCCTGCCGTCCAAATTAGAATTATTCTCATCAGGTTTTCTTTGGCGAAGTGCCTCCCGCCTTTTAGTGGTAAGTATATCCTTAAGTTCGTTAAAGGAATGGACAAATCTCAGGCTTATGCCTGTTTCATAGTTTTGAAATCCAAGATCGGTTGAAAGCTGCTGATTAGCCGATCTGAAAACCTTCGCTCTCAGGCGTCCATCTTTTGTTAATGAGTACTCAACTGACCAGTCACCCACAAGATCGTCCAGCAATTTATCATCGGTCCCCTGTTCATTTTGGAAATTACCTCCTCTGGTGACTTTTAGTCTTCCGTCCAAAAATGTATACGCCAGCCTAAGCTGAAAAGTGTTAAAAGCATCACTATCGAGACTTGCAAGATCCACCTCAACTTCGAGATTTTCATCCAGCTGACTTACCAGGTAGCTCACCTGATTTGAGAAAAACTCACTAACACTGTTCCCAACATTACCCCCTCCACCAAGTGTAAAACTGGAAAGAGGTGAAAACCGTCTGAAAAACAGTAAGCTGATCACCTGTCTCTTTAACTCCTGTTCATTATTCACAATTTGAGACAGTTTACCCAACCTTCTGGATGTTTCATCTATTTTGTCCGCAATCTGCAGGTCAAATCCTATTTCAGGAGCGAGGGTACCTCCACTGAGATTAAGGATGACATTCATACCAATCACATCATCAAACTCTCCGCCTCCATCGTTCTCATCAGTTTTGAGCGGTTCGAATGAAGCCCGTTGCAGGTACACTGCATTTAGATCGATGATTGCATTATATGGATCACCGAACCATGTGATCTGACTGCCGGGAGAAACAGTGAATTCTTTGTTAATAAAACCCGGAACAGTGAAATTATAAGCACCATCTGCAATCTCCAGCGGACCAAACATTTGAAGCTCTCCATCGGTTTCAAGAGTGAGTTTGATGTTGCCTCTTCCCCGACCTCTTATGATATCACCGGTCTTAATATCAAAAATAAGTTCGCAGTATGCATCTGGTGTGACTTCAACATCAAAGTCAAGAGTAAGTCCTTTGAATGAATATTTGCTTTTTTCCTCAACTTTCGTGCTATCATTAAAGTCGACAAAGGCAATATATTCTTGTTGGGTCAACTCTCCTCCCTCTGATATAGGGACGTAGAATCGTGTTCCCTTTTCGGTTTTAACCGTTGCTTTAATCAAAAGATCAGTTAACGGTCCGATAAACTTTACCGATCCTGAACAATTAGCTGAGCCATAATACAGACTATTGTCAATTATCGTGGTATTTAAGAATTCAAAATTTTCAGCATCAAGTGTTACATTGGTTTGAATGTTTTGAAATGATGTATGAGAAATAGCTCCCGATACTTTGGCCAAAGCATTTTTTCGATCTGTGAGAAAGAACTCACCAAATCGCAATAAATCAGGTTCGAACATAACATTCCCGCCAAAGGTGTAAAAAGTATTTAGGTATTTCACTCTGACTTTTCCTTCTGACACTTCACAACTGCCAATAATAACAGGCTTTGTCAGATTACCAGTTATAACCAGGTTTCCTTTTGCCTTGCCAGATAAATCAGATACTTCTTCTTTTAAGAGAGGTTCCAGCATTTTCAAATCCGCCTCTTCAAATATCAGGTCAAGTTCAAGTTGCTCCTTTTCCTTTAATGGAAAGTAATTACCAGACAGGCTGATTGATTTAAAATTTTCACGCTCCACTTCAATCTTAGAATAAACATTCTTCAAACGTGGATTCCACCTTGCGGTTCCCCGAATATCTCCAAACAAAAAATCATTAAGTGTGAAATTATCTGCCAAAAACCCACCATCAAATCGATACGACTCCCGGGCATTCTCTCTGAAAACATTAAGCTCAACATCCAGCAGTCCATCAATATTCAAATCAGAAAAGAGGTTAGCCTTATCAAGTTTAAGCTTGTTAGCCCTCAGGCCAAGCCGTGTTTCACCTTCTGGCGAATAAATTCCTTCTAATGCTATAGACTCTGTCTCATCAGACATTGCGAAATCCTGAATCCGGATATAATCCGGATATACAGTAATCAGATTTGATTGATTAAAGCTCCACTTCTCTCCGAAGGCTATAATCTCAGATGGATTCATCTGAACTAAAATAGAATCTCTGGTAAGCTTAGCTGCAGTTTCAAGCCTAAAATTACTGTTTGTCTCATCCTGCCTGATTGAGGTCGTCAGCTCAATGTTATTGTCGAACCATACGCCTTCTATAAGCAGGTTGCTTGTGTTTGGCACCCCTGAAAACTCCTGTAAGTCAGACTCTAATATAAAGTTGGTGAGTATTCCTCCCGATTCATTTTGCCTTGAACTATTAGCTTCAAGAACCGGATTGAAAATAATGCTCTTCCCGAACTTCACATAGTCTGCCTGAGCGTAAACAAAAAGATTTGTATTCTTACTCTCTCTAAATGTCGCTTCAATAAATGACCCATCTGGTACCTCAATTGGAATTCTTAATGAATCAAGATATCTGGACAAATCATCAATTTGTGCAAAAAACTCCATTTCATAATCAGATTCATTACCAATATTTCTCAGTGTATCGTCATCCAATTTTATTTTTGAAGCATAATCTGATGCAAGTGCTGTCAGATCTTTTATGGCATCTGAAATTTTGAATTTCCCTTCAAGCTGTGCCACAACCCCTGGGAAATTCAGGTCAAACTTTCTTTTCCCATCAACCAGCGTTGCGGTGAATTTAACTGAGTCCAATTCTACCCGACGATTATTTGCTCTAACAAAAGCAGAATCAATAGAGGCTCTTCCCGTAAACTGATCCAGATTTAGATTAACAATATCAACGCTTACTATTCCTCCGGTTACAATGGAATCAGCAAGGAGATTAAGCTTATTCAAATCTGCTGATTCAAGCTTCAAATTTACTTTCAGGATTTCTGATGTCCGATTAAAATCCAGGTCAGCAAAACCATTTATCCGACAGTTCGGATCATCCACAGAGAAATTACCCTTGAACAATTTTGAAGCAAACGACCCATTTGCTCTGATGGTGTCATATTCATAACCATTGAAACCCGAATTGTAGATAATGGCATTCAAATCGAAGTTTGCATTTTCTTTCGTGATCCCCTCACCATTAATTTCTCCTTTAAGACTTACTTCCTGAAGCAGGTCCCTGCTATTCAAAAATGCCCCGAGATCAACTTTTCTCAATTCCAGATTTCCGCTATACTTCATATCATTCGGATCATCCGGAATCTTAAGGTTTATGTCAGAATGAATAGACCCCTTTTCGGTGATAAAATCACCACGAGCCACAAAATCGTTAAGAAACCCGGCAAAACTTCCTGTAAAATCCAGTTTTCCCAACTGGGACACATTATTCGAAATCTCCCCCACGTATGGTTCAATATCATCCGGAATAAGATGTGAATCTGTAATGTCTGCCAAGGCGAAAGTGCTCTTAAGGTTCGGAAGTCCAAAGCAGCTAATCCCGCCTTCGATATATGATTCCTTCCCAAATCCTATTCGCGAATCTTCCATGTTAAAATCACCCACTCTTCCCCAGATAACTCCATCAAACTTGATCGGTGACTGGAGGTTATTGGTGCCAATAAATCGCGTTAAATCCTCTACAGAAAAAACACTATTAGACAGGTAAAGTCCAAAAGAGACACTGTCAACAAAATGTCCAAGATTCTTGAGGCCATTATAGTAGAACTTTATGCTGTCAGATATATGACTCGTCGGGGTTCTCAACTCCAATTTGGTGAGGTTCAATGACTGATTATTCAGCTTGAGATCAGCCTGAAATTCCACAAGGTCAAACCCGGATTTTGAATCCTTTCCAACCAGGTTGATGATTTGCATCTCTATTGAATCCATATTTACTTCAAAATCAGCTAACTGAAATTCTGAAAACTGCATTTTAAAATGAGCCAGATCTATCTTTCCCTCTAACCTGGTTTTGGTCCTGTCGTCCAAAGTAAAATCCAGGTTATCCAGTAATACTTCTCCAACTCTGACAGGCTTAGGATCTTTGGGGCTTTCTTTCTTTAGCGAATTAACGAATTCCGCAATATTCAACATGGAAGCTGTATCATGCCTGATCAATCGTAACTTTACCTGATTTGATGAAATATCCTCCACATTAAGGAGGTTTTGATCAATCAGGTCACTAATCCGGTAGTTAAAAGTTATTTTATTGGCATAAGCTAAAGTATCCTTCTTCCTGTCAAGGATAAGAAAATCAGTAAGTGTAGCTCTGTCAAGCCATGTTATTTTGACCGAACTTACCGATACTACATGATCAGTACGTTCCGAAAAAACGGTAAGAAACTGCTTTGTTATGTAAGTCTGAACGGGTGTTATTTGAAGCAGCGAAATGAAACCAAAAAGGAAAATCAAAAAATAGAAAGCCAATCTTAAGATGGTTTTCAAAACTAATTTGCTAATTCGCAGTATGTTTTCCCGGTTTTTCAAAAAGTTGACCTTATTGTGGCAGTAATCCTTGGAATAGAGACATCATGTGATGAAACTTCAGCCTCTATATGTGTAAATGGCAAAGTAATCAATAATGAAATTGCTACCCAAGCAATTCATCAACAGTATGGAGGAGTTGTTCCTGAACTTGCATCACGCGAACATCAAAGAAATATTGTGCCAATTGTTGATCATGTAATTAAGAACGCCGGAATTAGCAAGAAAGATATCGATGCAATTGCCTATACAAGGGGTCCCGGGCTGTTGGGCGCATTACTAATTGGTTCAAGTTTTGCTAAATCAATGGCAAAATCCCTGAATATCCCTGTTATTCCGGTACACCATATGAAGGCACATGTTATGGCTCATTTTATTGAAGCGCCAATTCCTGAGTATCCATTTATTTGCCTCACTGTCAGTGGTGGACACACGCAAATCTTACGAGTTGAAGACCCTTTAAAAATGGAAATTCTTGGACAGACCAGAGATGATGCTGTTGGTGAAGCTTTTGATAAATCAGCCAAACTGCTCGGACTACCCTACCCCGGTGGTCCATTGATTGATGAACTATCAAAGGGGGGTGATCCAAATAAATTTGTTTTTAGTAAAACTGAAATGGATAGTCTGGATTACTCATTTAGTGGTATAAAAACATCTATACTTTATTTTTTAAAAAAAGAATCCAGGCTTAATGCAAAATTCATCGAAGAAAATATCAATGATCTGGCTGCCAGTATTCAGGCAACGCTTATTGAAATGCTTTTCGAGAAACTCAGAGCTGCTGCTGACAGGGAAGGAATTAGTCAAATAGCCGTTGCAGGTGGAGTTTCAGCTAATTCCGAACTTCGAAAAAAACTACATCAAGAAGCAGAATTAAACGATTGGACCGTGTTCATACCAGATTTTCAATATTGCACCGACAATGCTGGAATGATCTCAATTTCAGGTCATTTGCTTTATGAGATGAAACAATTTGGAGAGTTCTCAGACAGTCCGCTCCCCAGAATGCCTTTTTAGCGCTATTTTTATCTCTTATGAGTAAGGACAAGCAGCGGTTTTCGAATAACATTCAGATCAAAAACAGAAAAGCCGGTTTCGAATACGAGTTTATAGAAAAGTTCGAAGCGGGCATTATCCTGAAAGGGACTGAGATTAAATCGATCCGGGAAGGCAAGGCAAGTGTTCAGGAGGCGTACTGCTTTCTGAAAGATGGTGAAGCATTTGTCAAAGGGATGAATATATCTCCGTACACTCAGGCAAGTTTTGGTTCTCATGAAATGGCCAGGGATCGAAAGCTTCTTTTGAAGAAAAAGGAGATCGAAAAACTCAAGGCAAAGACTGAGGAAAAGGGGCTGACAATCGTTCCCCTCCGAATATTTATTAATGGAAGAGGATATGCGAAGCTGGAAATTGCGCTGGCAAGAGGCAAGAAAATATTTGACAAACGGGACAGCATAAAAAAGAAGGATCAGGATCGCGAACTTAAAAAATTGAAGATATAATGAATTCTGTCCTGGTCCTCAATCATGATTACACCCCATTAACCATTTGTTCCATTCAACGAGCATTTCTACTTGTCTTTCTTGACAAAGCAGAGTTACTAAACAGTTTAAAAGAAAGGAAATTAAGAACTGTGTCCAGTTCCTACCCTTTTCCTTCAGTTATTAAAATCAACAGATATATTCACATTCCCTACAAAGGAGTAGTCCTGACACGACACAACATATTCAAAAGGGATGGACACAAATGTCAGTATTGTGGCACCCGACAAAACCTTACTCTCGATCACCTGATTCCACGATCCAGAGGAGGTAAAACCTCCTGGACCAACCTTGTTACTGCATGTCAAAAGTGCAATGCAAGAAAGGGAGATTCAATGCCTGAAAAAGTCGGCATGAAGCTTAAGAATATGCCTGTTAAACCTTCATATATATCATTCATGAAAATGGCTAATGGAGCTCTTAGAGAAGACTGGAAACCATATTTTAACCCCAAAAAAGCATCAGCATGAAACTATTAATTCCCGTTATTTCTGTTCTACTTCTTTTGGGTTGTGATTCATCTGATGGAGATGAGAAAAAGAGAGAGAATGTTTTAGAAAAACTCGAAACACAAAAAGAAGAATTAATAGATCAAATTGAGGAATTAAAAGAGATTGCTCGGGAGGCTTCAGATGAGGCGAAAGAAGAAATTGATCAGGCAATCAGGGATTTATCAAAAGAAAGGGAGAAGGTTATAAAAGAAGCAAAGAATTTAAAGCGAGCTACAAAAAATGAACTTGAAAAAGCGCTCAAAGAAGCTGAGGAATCGTATGAAGAATGGCTTAAGGAGAAGAAAAGGGAGTTTGATAAACAATAAAAAACCCTGCTGACAGAAATCAACAGGGTTTCGCTCTTAACAATTTTTGTCCTAGTTATCAGCGGACTTTAATGATTTATACAATATCAAGAGTGCGTTTGCATCTCTTAATTGTTGTTCAACGTCTGATACAATACCCATTTTCACATCTACATCCACATTCATTGCCATCCTGATTCTATCTCTTTGATTTTCATCCAGTTTATCTTTCTCCTGATTGACAAATTGAACGATATCAGTTGGCTCAACAAACACGTCATTGGTCTGAATTTTGGGTTCAGAACCAAAAAGACCTGTATTCTTAGGCTCTCCAATAAAGATATGGCTCACTAAAGATTTCTTCTCAATCTTGGTGAGTTGTTCAGCCTTAGGCAATATTTGCTTTACCAAAATTTCCTGATCTCTCATTACGGTAGTCACCATAAAAAAGAAGAGAAGCATGAAAATGATATCCGGTAATGCCGCTGTTGGGATTTCCTGTCCTGATTTAGATTTCTTCTTAAACTTTGACATATTCCTTATTTATCCGGTTCAGCAATTGAAATAGCCCGAGGAATACCCTCTCTGGCACTTTGATAAATTCTCTTTTGAGTCGGATCTTTCTGATCCAGATTCAAAAATTCCTGCCCTGAAATACCAACACGTTCACCATAAATTTCATTATACGCCGCGTTGACTGCATCAAGTACTTCAATGTACAACTCATAGCTCGTTCCTCGATTTGCCTTAAAAGACACTACTGCTTTTTTAGGATCATCTGAAGAATTGGGATTCCTTCCGACTTTAGCTTTCATAGAAGAAGGGAGCGAATTGTAAATATCAACACCTTCATCGCTCGGGTTTCCGAAATTCAAAACAAAATCCTTTACCTCTTCTTTAAGGCTGGAAATTGGTTTCCTGTACGGTTCATCCTCCACCAGCAACTGATCTTTCGAGTTTGCCAGAATCTTAAAAATATTCCTTTGCTGAAATTTGATTTCAGGTGGCGGATCATTTGGATCCGGTTTTGGGGGAAGCTGAATAGCAATCCCTTTGTCATTTGCAATCGTGGTAGTTACCAGGAAGAAAATGAGCAAAAGAAATGCAATATCTGCCATAGATCCGGAGCTTACCTCCGGGGTTCCCCTGTCTTTATTTCTGGCCATTATTCAAACATTTTTTGAATTTCTGTAAATACGATTCCGCCAATCGCAAGAATGGCAAGAATATACATAGTTATCAATCCTGCTCCTACCATTTTAGATGTGCCGGATGAAGCTTCTTCATAAGCAGTTCCATCAGCAATAAGGTAAGAAACCACAAATACAACCACTACGGCCCCTACCCCCATCGCCATCTTCTTAAGAGATTGGGGGTCACCGAAAGCCTTTACCAATGGCATTCCGATTGCCGTAAGGGCACAAACACCGATTAGTATATATGATAAAAATAATCCTACATCAATCATAGTTATTCTGGTTTAAGGATTACTTAGACAAGTTGTGCTTAACAAGAAGGTCAACAAGTGAAATAGACGCATCTTCCATGCTATTCACAATTGAGTCAACTTTAGATACAAGGTAGTTGTAAAATAATTGAAGAATTACAGCCACAATCAAACCACCAACTGTGGTCAAAAGTGCTACTTTAATACCGTCAGCAACCAATGCGGGAGATACGTCTCCAGCTTCTGCGATTGCATCAAAAGCGTCAATCATACCAATTACTGTTCCCATGAAACCAAGCATTGGTGCAAGTGAGATAAATAGAGATATCCAGATCATTCCTCTTTCCAGTCTTCCCATTTCTACAGATCCGTAAGCAATAATTGATTTTTCAACCATTTCGATTCCCTCCGACATTCTCATCAGACCCTGAGTAAAAATTGAAGCAACAGGACCTCTTGTATTTCTGCAAACCTCTTTTGCAGCTTCAGGGCCTCCTGAACTTAGTGCGTCTTCAACTTCAGTTAATAATTTACTTGTATTTGTAGATGCCATATTCAAATGAATGATTCTTTCAATTGCGATTGCAAGTCCAAGAATCAAACAGGCGAGTACGATACCCATAAATGTTGGTCCTCCATCAATGAATTGTTCTTTAACAACCTGATGGAAACCAGGAGAAGCTTCTTCTTCAGCGTATACTTCTTCTACTGCTGCCTCTGCAGGTGCTTCTTCTACGGCTTCATCAACGGCAGTTGAATCAGTGGCAAATTCTGTTGAATCAGAATCTGAAAAATCCTGTGCATATGTATTCATTGATGTTAAAGTGAACACACCTGCCAACATTAAGAGCGTCAATAACTTTTTCATAATTCAGTCTAATAAGTTAAGTCTTCGGTTTAAGTTTAATATTCAAGTTTAATATTCAAGTTCTATAATTCTTTCCAAAATCTAAAACTCCGCTTTCCAACATTTGCAGAGAGGAAGGGATTCGAACCCTCGATACCCCGTAAAGAGTATACACGCTTTCCAAGCGTGCGCCTTCAGCCGCTCGGCCACCTCTCTAGTCAATCGCCTTTTTCGACGGGCTACAAATAAATGATGAAAATTACCTTTATGCAAGTTTTGAATTAATACAACCGTATATATTCAGGCTTACTCTCAATAATTCAGTCCATTTCACCATTCAGAGGGGCTGTGAGCCTTTCTCGTAAAACATCTTTATCTTCTTCACACCCCAGTAATATCATCATTTTAGCAACTGCAGCTTCAGTAGTAATATCTCCACCACTCAAAACCCCTATTTCAACCAGTCTTTTACTTGTCTCATATTTACCCTGCATGACTTCCCCTCCAATACACTGACTCACATTTAATATCACCAGGCCTGATTCTACCGCTTCCGTCAGGCAACCCAGAAACCATTCAGATTTCATGGTATTTCCAGATCCGAAAGTCTCCAAAATCAATCCCTTCAGATTTTTAGCAAAAATCGTACCCCTAACAGCTGCTTCTGAAATTCCCGGGAATATTTTTAAAATTGACACATTTGGGTCAATGTCACTCCTTACATGGAGTTTCGCATCTTTCTTAAAAGGCATTAATGCATTGAAATTATACTTTATGGAAATCCCGGCTTCTGCCAGGTAAGGAAAGTTTTCTGATTCAAAAGCCGCAAACTGACTACTTCTTATTTTTTGAGACCGATTACCTCTAAGAAGTACAAAGTTGAAATAGATGCAAACTTCACTTACAATCGGGTGTCCATTTTCTTCAGCGGAGGCAATTTCAAGGGCAGTTATCAAATTTTCTCTTGCATCTGACCGTACCGATCCGATTGGCATTTGGGCTCCTGTGAGTATGACCGGCTTATTGAGCCCTTCCAACATAAAGCTCAACATCGAGGCGGTGTAGGCCATGGTATCGGTTCCATGCAGAATCACAAAACCATCATATTGATGGTAATTTTCCTCAATGATATATGAAAGGCTTTTCCAGTCACCCAGATTAATATTGGAAGAATCAATGGGTACGGGAAATGATATGACGGTCAATCGAATATCAAGAGATTTCAATTCGGGAATTTTGTCAACAACTTTTCCAAAATTGAATGGAATCAGAGATCCGGATTCATCCATAATCATCCCAAATGTTCCTCCGGTATAAATGATCAGGATTCCTCTGGATCCGCTTTCGTTGATATTTATAATTTTATAATTCACTTAAAAAAAAGATCGTTCGCATTTTTGGTTGTAAGATCGGTCACCTGCTCATCTGTCAAATCGAGGCACTCGGCCACCTTCTTTACAACAAGTGCAACCTTTGATGGCTCATTCCTTTTCCCTCTCTCGGGAGCGGGAGACAGGTACGGGCTATCTGTTTCTAAAATTATTCTTTCTCTGTCAATGCTGTGTAAGATTTTGTCAATACCTCCATTTTTAAAGGTTACAACTCCTCCGATTCCAAGGAAAAATCCCATATCGGTGATTTTTTCAGCCTGGTCCAAAGTCCCTGTAAAGCAGTGAAAAACACCCCTGAGTCCTTTTTCCGAAAAAGCATCAACCAATTCTATGGTTTCATCAATAGAATTACGACAGTGAACAGCTACAGGTAAATTATATTGAATCGCCCATTCACATTGAGTGATAAAGGCTTCTTTTTGTTCTTCCCAAAATGTCTTATCCCAATATAAATCTGTTCCTATTTCTCCTATAGCCAGAAACTTCCTCTTTGATAGCCAGTGCTCAACTTTGTTCAGTTCTTCCATGAAGTCCTGTTTCACTGAACAGGGATGAAGACCAATCATGGAATAGCATGTACCTGAATACTTATTTTCCAGACTGAGCATTTGTTCAATGGTTTGACTATCAATGTTAGGCAGGAGAATCTTCTCAACACCTGAATGGCGCGCTCTTTGAATTACCTCATCTATGTCATTTTCGAATTCTTCGAGATAAATATGGGCGTGTGTATCTATTAACATTTAGAGTGTGCTGAACTTCAAATTCAAAGATGACCAATGATCAAGGAGTTGCGGTAAAAGCTTTTTCAAATTTTGCGTTGACTTTTCATTGTCATGAAATACAATAATACTGCCGGGTGAAGCATTTTTTAGTATGCGTATGGATTTTTCAACAGCTAATTTTTCGTCAAAATCCCACGAAAGGTGACTCCACATAATTATTTCATATGCCTTGTTGATGTATTTGATCTGGCTTTTCTTTATTCGACCATATGGTGGGCGAAAGAGCCTTTTCGAATGCTTCTGTATCTGCGCTATTTCTTCTTCACAGTCCAACAGACTTTGAACATACTCCCTATCTTTCGTTCCTGTCCCCTTTAAATGATTATCACTATGATTGGCAATAAGATGACCTTCAAAGATCAATCGTTCAGCTACATCTTTGTGCGCCCTTAAGTTATTTCCCAGACAAAAAAAGGTTGCTTTTGCGTTGTGTCTTTTTAGTTCGTCCAACACCCATGAAGTAATTTCAGGATGAGGACCATCATCGAATGTAAGGAAAATCTCATCCTGCGATATCCTCCTCCATGTTAAAGAAGGATAGAATTTTCTTATGAGTGCAGGAGTCTTATAAAACCGAATCATCCATTTTGAACCCGACAAGAAAGCATGGTTATATCGTCATGAAAATTACGATTACCCTTGAAATCAATAAGTTCATCAAGTATTTTGTTATGCAGACCATGTAAACTCCCAAGCTGATTTTCAATAAGTGCTTTAAGGTTCTCAAACTCGAACGCTTCATCCTCTTCATTAAAGGTTTCGGTAAGTCCGTCTGTATAGGCAAAGAGGAAAAAATCCGTCAGGTTTTCAATAGTCTCTGTTTTTATAAATGGTAACGGACTGAACATTCCAAGAATGGTTGTTCCTTCGTTCAGAAGTTGAATTTTATCATTAACTGACAATACAATTTCATTGTGCCCGCAATTAATGTATTCAAGTTCCTTTGTATTGAAATCATAGATGGCAGCAAAGAATGTAATGAAATTTTCTGCGTTTCCACTGATATAAGTTGTCAGGTTGAGTTCATTCACAATCTCTTCCAGATCAAACGAATGTCTCACCAGTGTTCTAAGAGAAGCCTGAAAGTTAGACATCAGGAGAGCAGCAGGAACTCCTTTACCCGATACATCTGCAATACAAATCAGAAATTTGTCTTCAGTAATCGGAATGTAGTCATAGTAATCACCGCCAACGTCCTGATGCGGAAGGTAAAATGCTTCTACCTGAAGTCGCTCAATTCTTGGAAGTTGTTTGGGAAAAAGAAAGTTTTGTACTTTTTTGGCAATCTCCAGTTCTTTTTGGTAGGTCTCCTGCTCAAGTTGCTTTCTTGCCAGTTTTTTATTTTCAATAGCAACCAGCATAATGTTGGTGAGTGCATTCAAAAATCTATTCTCAAACGCCAGATCATCTCCTGTTGATGTGAAAACAATCGCGAGTAATTTATCCTTATGATACACGGGAAACACCAGTTCAAACTGTTCTTCAAACTCTGAATTTGGCTCAATTTTTTCCTCTTTTTTCAGGCTGATATATTTTGGATCGAGGATCACATCTTCACAAGATTTGACCGTTCCAAAATGCACCCTGCAAACCCAACTGCCCTTCTGCTCGGTAAAGAGTGCGAGCCGCTGTATTTTGAGATCAGCAAGGAGAGTGAATTTGTAAATTCTTAGCAGATCTTCCTCAGGTAAATTACTGTTGATAGCCTGAGTTACCTCCAGCAGCGCATTGAGTTGTAAATCTTTTAAGTCCAAAGTATTCATTGCCTGTTGTGGGCCATAAGCCCTTTCTTGGAGGCCAGATAGAAATAAAATTTAAATTTATTATTCAAATCTGCCTCTTCTGCCTCCACTTCCATGCTCTCATATATACGTACCCACCCCTTTTCATAAAGTCGGATCAAAACCTCTCTTAACCTCTCCTCTCCCAGGTCCAGACGATCTTGAAGTTCACTGTAAGAAATTACAAAGTACAGTTCATCCAATACATCAAATTCATCATCTTCCATCAATACTTTCTTCCTTTCCAGGTGTACCTCCCAAAGATAGAGACCACCCCCATGAAAAGGACGTGAAAAGGATAAAATATTTGAAGCGCGAATAAGGGCCAGAAAAGGTTAGTGTTATTCAACAAACTGCCTGATAATTTTATGAGCAGATAGTTTGAAGCAAATCTCATTCCGAAAATTAAACTGATTACACCTGTTGATACATTTCCATAAACAGCAGCTATAATTCCCGCCACAAAAAACAGGTAATCGGCGAAGAAAAGTACCGCTGTATATCTCAGTTTGATATTTTTATTATATCTCCATTTACTTACCCACCTTAGCCGTTGATTAACAAATTTTCCAAATGAAGAATGTGCCTGTGTTTTTACCAATGCCCCTTTTGATTTTAGAAACCTTCCTGACTCAGGAAATGCTTTCATAATATCATAAAGCAGAAATTCGTCATCTCCGGAAGGAATTTGAAGATTTCCCTCATAGCCTCCTACCTGCACAAATGCCTGTTTTCTGAATCCCAGGTTTGCACCACTGCACATACTTGGATTGTTTGAAGAAAGCGTGACTCCCCCAAACGCCATCATTCCTGCAAACTCTGCCCTTTGCATGCTTGCAAAGACACCCTTTCCTTCAAGTTCAACCGGACCGGCCACAATTTGCACATGTTCCGAAAAGGCATAATCAAACGACTGAATCCATTCACTATTGATTCGGCAATCTGCATCGGTCGTAAGGATTAAATCATTTCCGGCTACTTCCACTCCTTTCGTTAAAGCATACTTTTTCCCTTTGAGCATTTCATCTGAAAGGCGTATGATTTTCAAATCCAGATCCGATGTTTTTGTGAATTCCTCCACAGCCTCTTTAGTGCCATCATCAGAAAAATCATCCACCACTATTACTTCGAATTGATCTTTAGAATAACTCTGATTCACCATGTCGGCAAGGATATTCCTTATGTTTTCGACTTCATTTCTTGCGGGGATAATGACTGAAAAATATTGCCCCCTTTTATTTGCCGTGATAAATGGGATTTTTCGCCATTTCCAGGCCAGAATCAAATAAAAAAAGACATGTACAATGGTAAAAACACCAGTCAGAAAAATCATCAGGCAATTTTAATTCTTAAATTCCAGATAAGGACAACTCCTATAATTGAAGGCAGCACAGTATTGATTATCCATAAAATGAATACCGGATAAATGACCAGTTGAATATCAGGAACCAGGTTTTCAAAAAAGAAAAAAGCGGAAACTTCCCGCAGACCCAGCCCTCCAAATAATGTTGGTACAGCTGTCCGTATAAAAAAAATCCAGCCAACTCCTGCAATGATTAATGTAGCGCTCAATTCCGGGAGGACGATTTTAAACAGAACAAAAAATTGTATGAGAAAAACAACATACCTGACCAGTGAAACGGCTATTATTTTAAAAAGTAATCTTCGCTTCAATTCATAAAAGTAACTGACGAATTTTACGAGAATCTTTTTCAGCATAAAGAGCAGGGAAATAACCGCCAGAACAGCGATGGAAACAACAGTCAGACTTATTGAATACTCCATATAAATTACTATTCCGTATAGCCCGACCAATAAAGTCAGGATAAGCATGATGCTCCGATTGAGGAGAATGGCAGAGGTGGCCTTGTATTTATCTTTTTTTGACGCAAGCCGGATAAGAAAATCTCCAGTAGTAAATGGTCCGATCCAGTTCATTGCCAGTCCGCCCAGCACATCAGCAGCTGCGTCATTGAATCTTATTGACTCAAAGGGTTCTAATGATATTTTCCATCGAAAAATCTCAAGGTACCAGTTAAGAATCATCAATGGCACCTGAAGAAAGAGGGCCGGATAAAACCAGTCCGGAAGATTGATCTTCCCTTCAAAAAGATTTCTCTCCTGAAGCTGATAATACATGAAAGTAAGACAGACAAGTGTTATCCCAAGCCTGATCCATGTAAGTATCTGCTTCCTGGTTTTACCAGCATCTATTGAGGTGATATTCTTAACTTGCATTCGTGATCAAAAAAGAGAAAATCATTCTGGGTATTGATCCTGGCACGAATGTAATGGGTTACGGACTTATTAAGTGTATTGGACAGCAAATGGAAATTATCCAGTTTGGAGTTATCCACTTATCTAAATACAAGAATCATGAAGTGAAGCTTCAAAAGATTTTCCAAAGAGTTTCGAGCATTATAGAAGAGTACATTCCGGATGAGGTTGCACTTGAATCACCATTTTTTGGGAAAGACGTTCAGGCTATGCTAAAGCTTGGTCGGGCACAGGGTGTTGCAATGGCAGCAGCCTTACATAAGGAAATTCCCATCAATGAATACGCTCCAAGAAAAATCAAGCAATCAGTAACCGGTAATGGAAATTCAAGCAAGGAACAGGTCGCGGCTATGCTCAAAAACCTTTTGAAATTTGAAGAAAACCCCAAACTTTTAGATGCTACTGATGCCCTGGCTGTTGCCGTCTGTCATCATTTTTCATTTAAAGTCGGAACTAATGGAAAATCCGGCTCATCCAGCTGGAAGTCCTTTATTTCAGAGAATCCTAAGCGGATTAAATAATCAGCTTATTGCTGCACGGATCTTTTTTGCAGTATCAGCGAGCTCATCAGCCGTTGGGGATAGCTTCATTCTGCTGAAGTTCATATCATCTACCGAATTGATTGGAATTAAATGAATATGAGCGTGCGGAACCTCCAGACCAATAACGGAAACACCAACTCTCTCACAATCAGTAACAGTATCTATTGCAAGGGCAACTTTCTTAGCAAAAAGATTCAGTCCGGCTAAAGTCTCATCATCAAGATCAAACAGATAGTCCACTTCAAGTTTTGGTATCACAAGGGTGTGCCCCTCAGAAAGTGGATTGATATCAAGAAAAGCCAGGTAGTTATCATCCTCGGCAATAATGTGCGCAGGTATTTCCCGATTGATGATACGTGTAAAAATGCTGGCCATTAAATGGAGATGTCAAGGATTTCAAATTCCATCTCTCCGGCAGGCACTTTGATTTTCGCTTTTTCACCTTTTTTCTTACCCAAAAGACCCTTGCCTATAGGCGACTGAACAGATATTTTTCCAGACTTCAAATCTGCTTCCTCCTCGGCAACCAGTTGATAGGTGATCTCCATTCCATTGGAATTATTCCTTATTTTAACAGAAGACAAAATAGAAACCTGAGAGGTATCAATAGAAGACTCGTCAATCTCCCTGGCATTTCCCACAACTGTCTCAAGTTTGGAAATTTTCAGCTCCATAAGGCCCTGAGCTTCCTTGGCAGCATCGTATTCTGCATTCTCACTCAAATCTCCTTTATCACGTGCCTCTGCAATCTGCCTGGACATATCCTTACGTCCTTTTGTTTTTAATTCATGAAGCTCGTCCTTGAGCTTCTGCAATCCTTCTTTTGTATAATAGTTAACAGCCATTGTACTCTCCCCTTTAAACAAAAAAGAACGGCCTCTGATCTGAAGCCGTTGCTCTTGTTGATTTTTTATGTAATGCAAATATAAACCAAATAATGGTCTGAAATCAAAATTTTAGCGGATTATCAATAACTCTTACCGAAGCTTTTGTACTAAAGATCGTAGAATTTCATCCATCTGACGTAAATGAAAATATTATCAATTGATAAGATATACCTTGCATTCTCTTAAGCGAAAACATTTTAGTATTACCCATGACACACCCTTTTCATCAGCATCCTGGAAATCAGGATACAAGTTCCGGTTTACACCACCAAACTGTACTTAAAGATGTTGAGCAAATAAAGATTGCCAACTTCATCGTTCAGGAAAACATCAAAGGCAGCACATTTGAACTGGATAAAATCAATAATATATCCAAAGTAAAATGGTCTGGAAACGTTGATCTGGCAACAGCTGCAAAATTGCTAACACTGGGAGGTGATTCGGTCGAACATCAGGGATTCACGAAATTATGTGTTGACCGATTTGAATTAAAAGAATTTGATACCGCAGCAAGAGTCTGGATAAAAGAGATGCTCAAAACGAGAGCAAAACGTCTTGCAAAAAAGGTTGAAAAACTTGCAATTATTAATGCAGAATCTTCCATGGGAGGGATTTTCAGCAATATGCTTACATCTTCAATAAGCCTTCTGATGCCTGGCTTAACGATCAAAAAGTTCGATGATAGAGAAGAAGCGATTAACTGGCTATTGGAGTAAATCTAAGGCCAGAATTTTCTCGGCGAGAACCTGACTGATTTTCTGATAAGATTCAACTGTCCAGCCGGCAACATGCGGAGTGAATATAACATGATCAGATTTTGCTAACTCTTCTAAAATCTCTTTATCTGGTCCTGCAAGAGAGGCAATGGTTTCTTTCTCCAAAACATCAAGTCCCAATCTGATCAACCTTTTATCTCTTATCATTTCCAAAACGTCTGCCAGTTTCAACACTTCTCCTCGGGCTGTGTTCAGAATGATTTTGAGTTTTGGATATAAATCCAGTTCTGCTTTTGAGAACAAAAACTGTGTTTCACCGGTCAGTGGAATGTGGATGCTTAAAATTTCCACACGCCTTCTAAATTCATTCAGGTCAACTTCAGTGACCGTATTTTCCGAAAAGCCATTTTTGTATTTATCATAGGCAAGCACACTACATTCCAGCCCGCTTAGCTTTTTAGCAAACGATTTACCGGCGTTTCCATAACCGTAGATACCCACAACTTTCCCGTTCAATTCATACCCTCGATTACCTTCCCGATCCCATATTCCGCTTTTTACTTCCTGGTTCGCTTTTGAAATGTTGTTCAATAAATTGAGTAACATACCCAATGCATGTTCTCCTACAGCATCTCTGTTCCCTTCAGGAGCATTTATCACCTTAATGCCTTTTTCTTCCAGATAAGCGCTATCCAGCTGGTCCAGACCAGCCCCGGCTCTTGCTACAAACTTCAGTCTCTCTCCTTTATCAATAAGTTCTTTGTCAACTACTGTTTTACTTCTGATGATAAGACCTGAGTAATCAGAAATGGACGATAAAATCTTTTCCCTGGTAATATCCGGGGCATACTCAGGAGTAAAGCCTGCCTCCTTCAATAGAGGCATAATGCTTTCATGCATTTTATCAGCAATAAGAATCCGACTATTCTGATTCATAAATTGTAAAGTAGATGTGCTACTGAGAAGTAGACAGCCAATCCGAGTAAATCGTTCGTTGTGGTAATAAAAGGACCGGAAGCCAGGGCAGGATTTACTCCAATTTTATTGAGCACAAGAGGAGTAACCGTTCCCATGAAGGACGCAAGTAAAACCACAGAAAAAAGCGCAATGGCAACTGTTCCAGCCAGAGACTGATCTCGCGAAAAAAGCATCACTGCCCCAAATACCATCAATGCGAGAATGACTCCATTAACTGCCGCAACGAAAAAAACCTTAATCAGACGTCTTAACATGCTATCCGCAAAAACATTGGGATTGGCCAGGCTCTGAACCACAATCGAAGACGACTGAATCCCAACATTCCCGCCAGAAGCGGTAATTAGTGGAATGAAAAACGCCAATGCCGGGACGATCACAATCTCTTCCCTGAAGAATCCCATGAATTGGGCTCCAACCAGTCCACCTGCCATTCCAATAATCAACCAGGGCAATCGTGCTTTTGAAATTCTCCAGACTGAATCATCTTCCTCTACATCGGAACTCACTCCGGTCATCAATTGACGCTCCTCTTCCGCATTTTCGGTAATCACATCAATTACATCATCAATGGTGATTCTTCCAACCAGTTTGCCACGAGCATTCACAACGGGAACTGCTTCCAGATCATACTTTTGCATAATGCTTGCAACCTCTTCTTCGCTGGTTGATGTTTCGACCGACACCAATTCCTCATCATATATATCCGCAACTTTAGCTTTGTCATTTGCAAGAATCAATTTCTTTAATCCCACCTTTCCGATCAGGTCACCCCTATCATTAATTACATAAACGGAATAGATTTTCTCCACATTCTCGGCCTGCTTTCTGATCTCTTCAATGCATTGCAAAATATTCCAGTTATTGTTGGCTTTTATCAGCTCCTTGGCCATCAAACCACCTGCCACATCTTCATCATACTCAAGCAGTTCCATCAGATTGGAAGCCTTCTCTTCATCATCAATCTGCCGAATGACCTCATTCCGATCAGATACAGGCATATCATATAGCAAGTCTGTCCCGTCATCTGAATCCATGAACTCTACGAATAAGGCCAGCTCTTTCGCGGAAAATTGCTTTATGAACTGTTCTCTTACATCCTGCTCAAGTTCTTCAAGAATTTCCGCATTGATCTCTGGTGATAACAGATCAAAAACATATTTGCACTCCTCTGCATCAAATTCATCCAGAAGCGCTGAAATATCCACCGCGTTAACACCCGCAAGACTTGTAGTAATGAAGGTTGCTTCGCGATTCTCCAAAGCCTGCTTAAAACGTTCTCTGAATTCTACCGATAACTCAAACGTATTCACTGCTTCCATCCGGAGGTGATTTTTGTGGTAAGTGAAATAAACTCGGAAACAGACAGTTGCTCAGCTCTTGCATTCAGGACTTCCAGACCTATAACCGAGTCGGACAAATTTATGTCTTTCAAGGCATTGCGCAAGGTTTTTCTCCTCTTCCCAAAGCCTGCTTTAACAACTCTCTTAAAGTGGTCCTCATCACAGCTAAGTTGTATGATTTCGTTCCTCTTTAGCCGAATCACTGCCGAATTCACCCGAGGGGGTGGATGAAATACTTCCGGGGGGACGGTGAATAAATACTCAATGGAGAAAAAAGCCTGAAGAAGAACACTTAGAATGCCATATGTTTTTGAACCCTCACCTGCACAAATCCGATCTGCCACCTCCTTTTGAATCATACAGACCACCTCATTTACCCTGCTGCGATCGTCCCAAAATTTAAAAAAAAGCTGAGATGAAATGTTGTATGGAAAATTTCCTATAACTGAATAAGTCTCATCAATATCAGCTTTAAGAAAATCTTTTAATAAAAACTTTTCAGAATGTTCCGGGTAGATCTTTTTTAAATAGTCTACTGATTCTGCATCGACATCCATTGCCTGGAAATCCTTTATACTTCCATCAATCAGATATTTGGTTAATACCCCGGTCCCGGGTCCGACTTCAATAACTTTTCCCTCCCTGACTGACAAAGCCTTCACAATTTTCAGGGCAATATTTTCATCTTTTAAAAAATGCTGTCCTAAATGTTTTTTTGGTTTTACACTTGCCAACTTATCTCAGGTTATTATATTCAATGTTGTTAAAGTAATCAATGAGCGACTCGACCCAAAAGAAAAAGCCCCTTATCGGAATCACCATAGGTGACATCAATGGCATTGGACCTGAAGTTATCATTAAAGCCCTTGAAGATTCTAGGATTGTAAACCATTTTATCCCGGTGATCTATGGGTCGGCCAGGGTTATTTCGTTTTACAGAAAAGTACTTGATAAAGAAGAATTCGACTATTTTCAGATTCAAACCGTCGAAAAAGTGCATCATAAAAAAGTCAATGTGCTTAATGTCTGGGATGAGGAAATTGAAATTAATCCAGGGAAGGCCAACGAGACCGGGGGGAAATACGCACGAATAGCGCTGGAAAAAGCGACAGATGATTTGAAATCAGGGAAGATTCACGCTATCACCACAGCACCATTAAGTAAAGAGCTTGTTCAAAGCGACTCGTTCAAATTTCCGGGTCATACCGAGTTCCTTACTCAGCAGGATGAGGCAAAAGACAGCCTGATGCTTTTATGTCATGAAGATTTAAGAGTTGGGGTAGTAACCGGTCACATTCCCCTCAAAAAGGTCAGTTCTTCAATTACCCAGGAAAGAATTACCTCCAAGCTGAAGATTATGATTAAGTCGCTTCAAAAGGATTTTGGAATTAAAAAACCCAGAGTAGCTTTACTTGGAATCAATCCACATGCCGGTGAAAATGGTTTGTTGGGTGACGAAGAACAAAAAATCATCGAACCGGTTATCAACCAGTTTAAAAATGAGCACCACCTTGTTTTCGGGCCGTTTCCTTCTGATGGATTCTTTGGCATGGCGAGCCAGAAAAATTTTGATGGTGTTCTTGCCATGTACCATGATCAGGGATTAATTCCTTTTAAAACCCTCGCATTCGATTCAGGTGTGAATTACACAGCCGGATTATCCTTTATCAGAACATCACCGGATCATGGAACCGCCTTTGCAATTGCAGGGAAAAACGAAGCAGACCCGGTCTCCTTCCGGAATGCCCTTTATCTTGCGAATGACATCATACGCCAACGAAGGGAAAATGAATTCGACACAGAAGCTTAAAGGAAACTTCATAAATCTTTCATAGTCTGGTTATTCTATCTAAATTTGCGGTTCTTTATCGGGAGGTGAGCAGAAATGAAAAATTCAAGGCGTTATAAAATCGAGATTTTTGGCCTTAGCAATGATGCTCATCAGTTTAGTTTTGAGTACGACGAATCGTTTTTCTCAGAGTTTGAAAACAGCCTGATAATCAGGGGCAATGGCACCTGTAATGTTGATTTAGTGAAATCTGACTCAATGCTGGACCTTACTTTGAAGGTTACAGGATTCATTGAGTTAACCTGTGACAGAAGTCTGGATACGTTTGATTATCCAATTAGCTTCAGACAGGAAATTATTTACAAATATGGTGATGAAGAGAAAGAGCTGAGTGAAAACGTATTTGTGGTGCCAAAAAACACACAGGAAATCAACATTAGTAATTTTTTATATGAGTACATCTCGCTTGAGGTTCCGATGAAAAAACTTCATCCTCGATTCGAAAACGACGAAGACTCAGATGAGTTGATTTATTCTTCAAAAGAGGAGAACGAATCAACGGAAAGGACCGACCCGAGATGGGAGGCACTAAAGAAACTAAAAAAATAGGAAGGTTTTCTTCCTTAAAAAGAAAAACTGATAAATAAGAAAGAAAGAAGATGGCGCATCCAAAACGGAAAATTTCCAAAACCAGACGGGATAAGAGAAGAACACATTACAAAGCAACTCCCAAAAGCTATGTAATTTGCCCGACGACCGGCGAGCCGCACCTGCCTCACAGAGCATTCTGGCATGAGGGGAAACTCTATTACAAGGGAAAAGTTGTAATGGAGAAAGAAGTGTTAGCTTAAGCTAAGCTAAATGTCACGAATACAGGCTGCAATTACCGGAGTTCACGGGTATGTCCCTGAGGATATCCTCACAAATAAGGATCTTGAATCAATGGTTGATACCAACGACGAATGGATTACCAGCAGAACCGGAATTAAGGAGCGACATATTCTGAAAGGAGAAAATCAGGGTACTTCTGTTATCGGTGTGAAGGCCCTTGAAGGACTTCTTAAAAAGACTAATACCAAGCCGGAAGAAATCGATTTGATTATCTGCGCAACCACAACCCCGGATATGGTATTTCCAGCAACAGCAAATATCATCGCCAACAAGGTCGGAGCTGTGAACGCCTTCGGGTATGACCTTCAGGCCGCCTGTTCAGGTTTCATTTATGCACTTACCACGGGTTCACAGTTTATTGAAACCGGAAAATATAAAAAGGTAGTAGTCATTGGTGCTGACAAAATGTCTTCAATCGTTGATTATACAGATCGGGCTACCTGCATCATATTCGGAGATGGAGGTGGTGCAATAATGCTGGAACCAACTGAAGAAGGGGTCGGTATCATGGATTCTATCTTAAAGTCTGACGGGTCTGGTGAGCCTTACCTTCACATGAAAGCCGGAGGAAGCAGACGTCCTGCAACGGAAGAAACAGTCAAAAACAGGGAGCACTTCGCTTATCAGGAGGGCTCAATGGTGTTCAAATTTGCAGTGAAAAACATGGCAGATGTTGCGGCTCAGGTAATGGAAAGAAATAATCTGTCAGGTGATGATATTGCCTATCTGGTTCCACACCAGGCTAATAAGCGAATTATTGATGCCACAGCACGAAGAATGGATGTTAGCGATGAAAAGGTGATGCTGAACATTCACAAGTACGGAAATACCACCAGCGGAACCATTCCATTATGTCTTCACGACTATGAGCACAAACTAAAGAAAGGGGACAATCTGATTCTGGCGGCATTCGGAGGAGGATTTACATGGGGCGCCATTTGGATAAAATGGGCATACGATCCTAAATAACAAACTTTAAAAAATCATGGCTACTACTTCTGATATTAAGAATGGGCTGGTTATTGAATTTAATCATGACCTGTTTAGTGTGGTTGAATTCCAACATGTAAAACCAGGAAAGGGTCCTGCTTTTGTAAGGACGAAACTGAAAAGTATTACTACCGGAAAAGTAATTGACAATACTTTTTCAGCCGGGCACAAGATTACCACAGCACGTGTCGAGAGACGTCCCTATCAATTCTTATACAAGGATGATATCGGATACCATTTTATGGATACCAATACCTATGAGCAAATAGCAATCGAGGAATCATTGATTAATGCACCAAAGTTTCTGAAAGACGGACAGGAAGTAGACATTCTGTTTCACGCAGAAGAAGAAAAGGTGCTTGGATGTGAACTTCCACAGCATGTAACCATGAAAATTGTTTATGCCGAACCAGGGGTCAAAGGCAACACAGCTACTAACGCAACAAAAAATGCAGAAACAGAAACAGGAGCAACCATTCAGGTTCCTCTATTCATTGAACAGGACGAAGTAGTAAAGATTAGTACAGTTGATGGTTCATATGTCGAACGAGTCAAATAATTTTAAATCAGAATCAATTTTCCACATCTAAAGTCAACCATAATTTTTTTTATAATACCTTAGTTCATAAGAGATATCTTTTATCAACAATTAACCTATGAAGGCTAAAGAAATTCAAGAACTTATAAACTTCCTTTCTGATTCAGGTCTTGAGGAAGTCAACATCGAAACCGAGGATTTTAAGGTGAGCATTAAAAGGTCCGCTGAACAACGTGTAGTTGCTTCAGCTCCGGCAGCTGTTCAGGCTGCCCCTGCTCCTGTGGCAGCAGCTCCTGCACCACCTTCCACGGAGAGTGGATCAGCAGATTCGAACCTTATTGAAATCAAATCTCCAATGATCGGAACGTTTTACCGCTCAGCAAATCCGGAATCTCCGGCTTTTGTTGAGGTTGGAAGCACAGTAAAACCAGGAGATCCCGTATGCATTATTGAGGCAATGAAACTGTTTAATGAAATAGAATCAGAGGTTTCAGGAAAAATTGTAAAAGTGCTTATTGACAATTCACAGCCAGTTGAATACGATCAGCCACTATTCCTTGTCGACCCATCTTAAACCCCTCATTTGATGTTTAGTAAGATTTTAATTGCCAATAGAGGCGAAATAGCACTACGAATTATTCGTACCTGCAAAGAAATGGGAATCAAGACAGTGGCGGTTTATTCCACCGCTGACGCTGAGAGTCTGCATGTAAGATTTGCTGACGAAGCGGTTTGTATCGGGCCTCCTCCAAGTAAAGAATCTTATCTCAACATTCCCCGAATTATTTCCGCAGCTGAAGTAACAAACGCAGATGCTATTCATCCGGGATATGGATTTCTTGCAGAGAACGCAGAGTTTTCAAAAGTATGTGAGGAATATAAAATCAAATTCATTGGCGCCAGTGAGCAAATGATTAATAGCATGGGTGACAAGGCTACCGCCAAAGCAACCATGGAAAAAGCAGGAGTTCCTACCATTCCGGGATCCAAAGGACTTCTGGAATCGGTAAAAGAAGGGAAGGACATTGCCAAAAAAATGGGATATCCTGTGATGCTAAAAGCAACTGCAGGAGGTGGCGGAAAGGGAATGCGCTTTGTTAAGAGCGAAGATGATTTTCAGAAAGCCTGGGATGATGCAAGACAGGAAGCAGGTGCCGCATTTGGAAATGATGGTCTTTACATGGAAAAATTCGTGGAAGAGCCAAGGCATGTTGAAATTCAGATTGTAGGCGACAAGAATGGAAAAGCCTGTCACTTATCAGAAAGAGACTGCTCAATTCAGAGAAGACATCAAAAGCTTCTTGAAGAGACACCCTCACCAGTCCTTACACAGGAACTAAGGGAAAAAATGGGTCAGGCTGCCGTAAAAGGTGCTGAAGCCATTAAATATGAAGGTGCAGGTACGGTCGAATTTCTTGTGGACAAGCACGGAGATTTTTATTTCATGGAAATGAACACTCGTATTCAGGTAGAGCATCCTATTACGGAAGAAGTAACAGATTACGATCTGATCAAAGAGCAAATTAAAGTAGCTGCCGGCGAGGTGATTTCGGGTAGGAATTATTATCCACAATTGCATTCAATTGAGTGCAGGATTAACGCTGAAGATCCATCGAATGATTTCAGGCCAAGTCCCGGTAAGATCACGAATCTACATCTCCCTGGAGGACACGGAATTCGTATTGACAGTCATGTTTACGCAGGCTATACCATTCCACCATATTATGATTCAATGATTGCTAAATTGATTGTTACAGCACAAACAAGAGAGGAAGCAATTATTAAAATGAAACGGGCGCTCGGAGAAACTGTGATAGAAGGAATTAAAACAACTATCCCATTCCACTTAAAACTCATGGATGATGAGAAATTCAAGTCAGGAAAATTCACAACCAAATTTATGGAGACGTTTGATCTAAGTGATCTATAGCTTTTTTCTCTAACTCATTGTACCAGGCTTCCCCATATTTTCTTATTAAAGCCTCTTTGAGAAATTTATAGACAGGCACCTTAAGTTCCTGACCCAAATCACACGCCGGTGAGCAAATTTTCCATCGATCATAGTTGAGTGCTTCAAATTCAGGAAGTTTTGAAACTCGTATCGGGTAGAGGTGACAAGAAATGGGTTTCCTGAAGTCCGTTTTACCCTCTTTATGTGCCTGCTCAATGGAACATTTTAGGATATTCCTTTCATCATAAAAAGCAAAAGCACATTCTTTATTATCAATGGTCGATGTTGAATATTCTCCATCCTCATCCAGGATATACCCTCCCTCTTTATCTAAGATTACAACAGCTTCCTTAGATAAATAAGGTTTTACAAGATCAATGACCTCATCCAGAAGCCGAAGTTCTTCTTTTAAAACAGGAGCACCCAGATCCCCTTCCACACAACAGGCCCCTTTGCATTTATTCAAATCACAGACAAACGCTTCCTCAATTACATCATCTGATATCAACGTGCTTCCTAATTCAATCATATTGCAAATTTTTGCAAAAAAAGTGAACCATTCTCAATAGTATTCGTTTTCTTTACACCATTATATGTAGGTACATACAAATTATAAACAATCATGATTAAAGCATTTATCATTTTCGCAGTACTATTTAGCGGTGAAGCTAAAGAAGTCAAAGTAAATACTGAGGCCAGTGTTATTAAGTGGACAGGGTCCAAAATTGTTGGAAACAGTCACACAGGAACCATTGCACTTAAAAGCGGGTCTCTGGATATCACAGGTGGAAAACTTAAAGGGGGTTCATTTGTTGTAGACATGACAACTCTTACTGACACTGACTTGTCAGGAAATATGAAAGGTAAACTGGAAGGGCACCTAAAATCTGATGACTTCTTTGGAGTTGAAACCTATCCAACTGCCGAGTTTGTTATCACCAAAGTAAAGTCTGCCGGTGAAGGAGCATATGACGTTACAGGAGACATCACAATCAAAGGGAAGACAGAGTCTATTTCATTCTCAACCACACTCAATGAGAAAGATGGCGGGTACGAAGCGGTAGCTTCCATATCAGTGGACAGATCAAAATTTGATGTGAGATATGGCTCAGATACGTTCTTCGACAATCTTGGAGACAAGGCAATCAGCAATGAATTCAAGCTGGAAGTAACCCTGGTTACCGGTGACTAAGTTTTAGGAAAATTATTTCAAGCCATTCCGTTTTTTCGGAATGGCTTTTTTTTGCAATTTTTTTACCAAATAATCCTACTATTATGATTTTAGTTATATAAATTCACAGAATTATTATAAGCCATTAACCACACTTAACCATGAGTCTTTTTAGCAAAATATTAGGTAAAAAATCAGAATTCACGTTGCGATACAACAAAGCAGAAACGCAATGGCAGGTTTACCGGGAGAAGCAGTTGCTATACGTGGGTACAAAACAACTCTGTGAAAGATTTATTCAGAATTCGATGCAACTGAGCTAAATGTAGCCAATGGCTATATTGCAATATCGACAGTTAGTAAACCTCCAACTATTCAATAGAGTCCCCCATCGAATTTTTCCAAATCTGTCTTTTTTATGATAGATATTGAAGAAAAAAAAGATGAATCTATTTAAGAATTTATTTGGTCGCACCCATAAAACCGGATTGAAAATGCGTTTCAGTAAATCAGAAGGTGAATGGCAGGTATTAAGAAATACCACGATCATTTATTTAGGCCAAAAGAATGATTGTCTTCATTTCATGGATATGCAATTAATGATGGCTAAGAAGCACTAATATTTAGAAATGCTTCCAGCCCTGTGCTGTTAATTCCACCACGTTGTTATTACGGGTAACAAACGTTTTACCCTTATCCTTCGCCTGCATATACCCAATGGTATGTATGTCCTCATGGTTTTTGATTTTCTCAAAATCATCCTGACCAATTGTAAATAGAAGCTCGTAATCTTCACCACCATTTAATGCACATGCATTTGGGTCTATACTAAATTCAGCTGCAGTTTCATATGCCTGTTTATCTATAGGTAACTTATCCTCATAGATGGCGACACCTAATCCCGATTGTTTGCAGATATGAAAAATATCGGAGGTCAATCCATCCGAAACATCAATCATCGACGTTGGTACAATTCCTAATTCAGCAAATTCATGGATAACATCCACTCTTGCTTTTGGTCTCAGCTGTCTGCCAACGACATACTCATAATCATCAAGTTTCGGCTGCATGTCAGGGTTTGCCAAATATTCCTGTTTCTCACGTTCCATCACCTGGAGTCCGACATAAGCAGCCCCCAGGTCTCCGGTTACACACACAATATCTCCCTCCATAGCCTGACTTCTGTAAACCACTTTTTCCTTTGCCACTTGACCAATCATGGTAACTGAGATTACCAGCCCGGCTCCTGATGAAGTTGTATCCCCTCCAATCAGGTCAATCTTATATTCTGTGCATGCTGCTCTGATTCCTTCATATAATAATTCAACCGCTTCAACAGAAAACCGATTGCTAAGGCCTAAGCTTACGGTCGCCTGGGTTGGAATTCCGTTCATTGCCGCAATATCAGAAGCATTTACCGCTATTGATTTGTAACCCAAATGCTGCAATGGGACATAAGAAAGATCAAAATGTGGCCCTTCCAAAAGCATATCAGTCGTCACCAGAGTGTAGTGATCCCCTGTATCAATAACTGCCGCATCGTCTCCTATTCCCTTAACAGTTTTTGGATTGGATGACTCAAAATTATCTGCAAGCCTTTCAATAAGACCAAATTCCCCAAGTTCACCTATTTCAGTTCTTTTCTCTTCGCTCATAATTCTTTGTTCTCTATAGGAAATCCAATACTGCGCCCGGATGACACATTTAATTCAAAGATTTGACCCGTTAACTCTTAACTACTATATTTCCTGACACAATTCAACCAATACTCCATTAGCTGATTTTGGATGTACAAAGCACACGAGTTTGTTATCAGCACCTTTAAACACTTCCGGTCTGGTGAATTGAAATCCTTCTTTTTGAAGTCTTTCCAACTCCGCATGAATATCTTCTACTTCAAAAGCGATATGGTGGATGCCTTCACCCCTCTTTTCTATAAACTTAGCAATCGAGCTCTGCTCACCAGTTGCTGAAAGAAATTCGATTTTTGTTTCTCCGACTTTAAAAAAAGAAGTGTCTACCTGTTCTGATTCAACCGATTCCATTTTGTAAGGAGGCTGTCCAAACAGCTTTTCATACACTTCATTCACTGCTGACAGATCCCTGACTGCTATCCCGATATGCTCAACGTTTTTCCACATTGTGTCTTTCTCTTTATAACTTTGCAAAAATGCGGAACTTTAGCTGCACTGAAAAAGTTGTTGCACTATAAAGTGAGAAATGGAAATAAGAACGGACATACATGTTGAGTCGGCAAAAATTCAAAACGAGATCATGAACTTTCTCGGCCTGAGGACGGATGAACTCATGTTTGAATATTCTTCAACTGACGGTAAAACGAAACTGGATTTGATAACCATTAATCCAAGACATAATCAATCTTTCCTTTTCAAGACCATAACAGGTTTTGACAAAGCTGATGTCCTTCATAAAATGCTGGATTATGTTCGAACCCACAAAGACAAGGAAAGTTCTTTTACCATTCAATGGATGATGAAAGGCATGCATGAGCTGCAAACTTCCTATTTCCGAGCCAAAAACATGTATGATGCCATGGATAAATTGTACTACGGTCGAGACATGAACAATCTCACACTTTTTAGCATTGTACTAAACCCTGTTGCCTGATGATTTTAGTAACTGACAAAGCCAAACAAGAAATTAATTCTCTGCTATCTGCAGAAGGAAAATCGACAGAGCAAAATAATATCCGTGTTTCAGTCAAAGGAGGTGGGTGCTCTGGTTTGATGTATGACCTTTCATTTGATCCAAAGGTCGAAGAATCCGATGAGGTCTTTGAAGACAAAGGTGTAAAGATCCTGGTGGACAAAAAAAGCCTGTTGTACCTCCTCGGCACCACCCTTGATTTTTCCGATGGGCTGAATGGGAAAGGGTTCCAGTTTGTCAATCCGAACGCCTCCCGAACCTGCGGGTGTGGCGAGAGTTTTTCTGTTTGAATTTTATTGATCGAGACCTTCCCAAAATAATAATTGATTAAAAGTTGTATATAAAATATTAGGTTCATCCATGTACTTTCAATCATCCAGTTGAACAGGCTGCTTAGAGATTAACCTTCAATTTTTGCTATTTTTCCGGAATGAAAAAATGGTCTTCCGACAGATGGCTTAGCATAGTTGCCATCATTGCCAGTATGGGAACTTTATTCACCATTGTGTATCAGACCAACCTGATACGAAAGCAGCAATACGCTTCGGTTCTCCCCTATCTGGAAATGTGGAACAGTAATCAGGGACATTCTTACTCATATGTCCTTATGAACAATGGCATTGGTCCGGCATTTATTAAGGAAGTGAAAGTCCATTACAACGACACCATATATTATGGCGACCCTGACCATTTTGCCTTCTATGTAATCAAACCTAAAGATTCTCTTAAAAACTATTCTTATTCAAATATTCAAAGAGGCAGACTTATTCCTGCTGGTGAGCGGGTTAATCTGATTAGTGTTTCAAACGATACATTAAATGCAGGAATTCTTAGCTCATGGCTTTCTCACAACGATAGTGTTCAGGTAGAAATTATCTATGAATCCGTATACGGAGAACGATGGAGTGCCAAAGGGTTAGGAAAAGAGCCGGTGAAGCTCAACTAATCTAATAAGCCCTTACTTCAACGCCTTTCATGTAATTGATAAATGCCCGGTTAACCACTCTGTTTCCTCCTTGAGTTGGATAGTCTCCTGTAAAATACCAGTCTCCCAGATGGTTTGGACAGGCTTTATGCAGATTTTCAACGGTCTGATACACCACCTCTACCTCTGCTTTCATTCCTTTGGGCATAACAATCTCTGAAATTTTCTTTGAAACCTGATCATAGGTAAACGGATCATACAGTTCCTTTACGTGGTTTTTTGGAGAAGCAGATGTTTGACTTGCCAGGCACTTGTCAAATACTTCATCAAGTAATTCCTCCTTATCATGCTCCTTAAGCAGCGCTAAAACTGCTCTGAATGCCAAAAATTCCTTCATCTTGCTCATATCAATTCCGTAACAGTCCGGGAATCGTATTTGAGGAGCTGAAGAGACAATTACAATTTTCTTCGGTTCTAAACGATCGAGAAGTGTGAGGATACTCTTCTCAAGTGTAGTACCTCTAACAATACTGTCATCAATGACAACAAGCGTGTCTGTCTCTTTTTTAATTACTTCGTAAGTGGTGTCGTATACGTGCGAAACCAACTCGTCTCTATGATCGTCATCGGTGATAAACGTCCTGAGCTTTGCATCTTTAAGCACCAGTTTTTCTACTCTTGGCTGAAAGCTCAACATGTCTTCAATGGAATCTGCAGTTGGTTTTCCATCAATAATTACTTCCTTCCTTTTTGCTGTCAAAAAGTTTTCAACTCCTCGCATCATTCCAAGAAAAGAAGTTTCTGCTGTATTAGGTATGTATGAGAAAACGGTGTTTTTAAGGTCTGAATTGATTGATCTCAGTACTTCAGGAACCAACAATTCCCCAAGCTTTCTTCTCTCATTGTAAATATCAGGATCTGTCCCCCTTGAAAAATAGATTCGTTCAAAACTGCATGACTTCCTTTCAAGTGGCTTAATGAATTGCTTCTCTTCAAAATTTCCATGCTTATCGATAATGAGTGCATGACCTGGCTGGATTTCTCTAATTTCATCGTACTCGCAACCAAAAGCTGTTTTGATGGCAGGCTTTTCTGAAGTAACAACGATAATTTCGTCATCGTGATAGTAGTATGCCGGACGAATACCGGCAGGGTCTCTGGCTACAAAAGAAGCACCAAACCCGATAATACCAGCCATTGTATATCCTCCATCAAAATCTCTGCAGGATCTTTCTAATACTCGTTGAAGGTCTATTTCATCTTCTATTTTTTCTGTGATCTGCTCATTGGATAGAGAATCGCCGTATTTATCAAATATTCGTTGATTTTCCTCATCAAGAAAATGTCCAATCTTCTCCATCACAGTGACTGTATCCATTTTAGCTTTGGGAAACTGTCCCAACTCCACCAGTTTATCAAAAAGCTCTTCAACGTTTGTCATGTTGAAATTTCCGGCCATTACAAGGTTCCTGCTTCTCCAGTTATTCTGTCTCAGAAAAGGATGGCAGTTTTCAACACTGTTTTTTCCATGCGTGCCATACCGAAGGTGACCAAGCCATGATTCTCCTGTAAAGGCATAATTCACTTTTAGCCATTCCGCATCTTTAAAGCTTCCACTCTTGTCCTTCTTCGCCTTCTCATACTTCTTACTGATTTTCCTGAAAATCTCCTCTATGGGCTGATTATTGATTGTACGGTATCGGCTTATATATCTGTTTCCTGGCGGGAGGTCAATTTTTATACTTGCAATACCTACTCCATCCTGTCCTCTGTTATGCTGTTTTTGCATAAGCAGGTACATTTTTTTGGCTGCATAAGCAGGCGAGCCGTATTTATCAATATAATATTGGAGGGGTTTCCTTAATCGGAGATGCGCAATTCCACATTCGTGTTTGATCGCGTCACTCATGGGGTGCTTTTAAGTAATTGTTGCATTACCGTTAGTATCTGAGGTACAAAGAACAACAATAACAAGACAATAGAAAAAAGAGTTGCGATAAATTTCGTCCAGAAAGAAAATTCAATCGACCGGGATGTCTGCTCTTTTACCAAAAACAGGTAATAAGGAATTCTCAGATAAAAAAACAGTGAAATCACAGTCGCAAAAACTGCGACAACCAGACAGGCTATAAAGATCAGCTGACCGTCTGACTGATATTGTTCCCAGAGAGTTGTAAAGAGGAAAAACTTAGCTGTGAATCCTGCAACAGGAGGCAGCCCTATCAGGGAAATCAGGAGTACAGTCACTGAAACAAACATGATTGGATTGTTGTCACCCAAACCACTAAAGTCTTCCAGTCTATCCAATCCCCTCGACTCAAATTCTTCAAGGAAATAGAAAACAGCTACATTCATTATGGCATACGCCACCGCATACCACCAAAAAGCCTGAATTGATGTTTCCGACAGTATCAGGGCAAAGGGAAACAAAAAACCAGAATGAGCAATTGCGCCAAAACTGATCATTCTTCTTGCACCTGATTGCCTCAACGCAGACAGGACTCCTGAGAGAATCGTGAGCATCCCAAGGATTAAACAGAGATTCAATATCCATTCGCTTTGAACAATACTGTATATTCTTTGAATTAAAACCAGTGCCCCAAGCTTTGGAACAATCGACAATATGGCGGTAGCATCATTAGGAGCCTCTTGATAGGTAGCCGGAACCCAAACATGCAAAGGAACAATTGAAGCTTTGAAGAATAATCCAAACAGCATCATGAGGATTCCTGCATTTCCGACTAATTCCAAATCAAAAGATCCCAGCTCCGAGAGATAGAAACTTCCACTGATTCCATAAATCAAACCAAAACCAAAAAGCATAATTGCTGAGCTTAAGGCACCAAAAAGCAGGTACTTAATTCCAGCTTCATGTGCTTTCTTTTTGAATGAAAAATTGGTCAGGATGTATGCCCCAAAAGAGGTCAGCTCTACAGCAAGGTAGGTCACCAGAAAGCTATTCGCTTTCATTATGAAGAGACTGCCAACAATCAGGCTGAGTATAAGAAAATAGAATTCTGTAGCATGTTCATCCGCTCTTTTGTACAGGAGGATGATCAGAGAGGAAAGCAGAAAGATTGCCGTGAAGTGCTGAGAAGTACTTGTAAGAAACAGACTTTCGGATAAAGTGGAACCAACAGCTAAACCCTGCCAGTTGAAATAAAAGGCCAGCAGAATAACACCGGCATACACTGATTTAATCAGGATTCCTGATTTTGTTATCATGCCTCCAACCAGCAACAGGATCGCACCCAGCATCAGTGTTGATTCAACCTTCAAAAATTGAAGATTGTTGATAATTTCAGTCAACTGATCCTCGAGGTTCATGGAATGGAGTTAGCGATATGCTGAGTGAAAAAATTGATGGTTGACTCTGAAACATCCAGAATGAGTCTTGGGTATATGCCAAGAATTAATACAAGTAAACCCAGCGGAACAAGCATCAGTTTTTCTCTCAGATCTAAATCTATCATCCTACTCTCCCATTCTTTCTCCCTAACAAAATATTTTCCAAAAAACATTCGCTGGATTGTCCAGAGAAAGTATGCAGCAGAGACTGCAATGCCACTTGTTGCCAGGAGCCCGATCCAAATTGGAAGCGATGTGGTCTTAAACACGCCCAGTAATACCATCAGTTCACCAACAAATCCGGAAAGTCCGGGCAGGCCCAATCCTGCAAAAAAGAAAAGAGCCGTGAAAAAAGTGTAAACAGGCATTTTACCTGCAAGCCCGCTAAAATTTTCCATCTGCCGATTGGAGGTCCGATCATAAATTACTCCTGCAATGATGAATAAGGCGGGGGAGATCAGCCCATGCGATACCATATGAAATAATGATCCGGCGGCTCCCTCTGATGTCATTGAAGCCAGCCCCACAAGTACGAAACCCATATGGGATACAGAGGAGTAGGCGACCATTCGCTTAAGATCATTTTGAGCCAGTGCATTTAACCCCCCATAAAGAATTGAAAGTACTCCGATAATTGCGATAGTCCCGGCATATTCGACAGCCATGTCGGGAAATACTCCATAAAGAATTCTAAAGAATCCAAACGCTCCAACTTTTAACAAGAGGCCGGCCAAAACAACTGAGATCGCTGTAGGTGCCTCAACATGTGCATCAGGCAGCCAGGTGTGAACAGGTACCATTGGCAGTTTTATGCCAAAACCAATCAGCAGAAAGATAAAGGCAACAGCCCTTGCTGAGTATCCAAAAATTGTTTTTCCTGAAGCAGGATCCAGAAAGGAATCAGAGGAATATGAACCATTCATCATTCCAATCAGACTAAATGTATTCGCGCCATCCTCCACCACGCTCAAATACAAACCGATCATTACAACCAGAATGAATAACGAACCGACCAGCGTATACAAGAAGAACTTTATTGATGCATAGGATCGACGTTTACCTCCCCATATTCCGATAAGGAAAAACATAGGGAGAAGCATGAATTCAAAACACAGGTAAAACAAGAAGAAATCCAGTGCAATGAAACACCCTATGATGCTTGAACTCAAAATGAGGTATAGAATAAAATAGCCTTTTGTTTTCTCCGTGAGGTTCCAGGAAGCGATCACTCCTATTAAAAGTACAAGAGATGATAGTGCAATCAATGGCATGCTTATTCCGTCGACTCCTATGAAGTAGTCAATATTTAACACTCCAACCGAACCAAGTTTCATATTGATCCAGTCTATTTTTTCAACAAACTGGAAGGCATCTGCCCAGTTGCTTATAACTGTCGATTTGTCAAACTGAAAAAACAAGAAAAGAGAAAGAACCAATTGAACACTTGTTGCAGCTAAAGCCAGTCTTTTAAAAATTCCTGTGGAATCAGAACGGATGAAAAGCATTACTGCCGCTATCAGGAGTGGGAAAAGAAAGATGTATGAAAGTATATTTTCCATCCGCAGGCTAAAAAAACAGTATCCAGGTTAAAATCAAAACAAAACCGATAAACAGCCAGATCAATTGCCATTGTGCTTCTCTTGAATGAACTCCGGAAAATCGTCTTCCAAAGAATGATGCAATCCGGGCTGACAGATTGACCAGTCCATCCACAATCAATTTATCAATAAGGTCAACGACCTTTGCTAAAACCACAGTTCCAACTGCAAAAAAATGAATGAAGCCGTCGATTATTTTTTTATCCGCCCAGGCCAACTTCTTAGAGAATATATAGGTTGCCAATCCCAGGCCCTGATAAGACTGTGTCAGGTAAAACCCATTGAAAACATTTCTGCCCAGAATCGAAACTGAGCGTGTATCGGTCGTATATGTTCTCAATGTCCTGGCACCAGGTTTAAAAAGGAAGTAAGCTAAAACTATACCTCCAGCCGCAAGAAAAATTGCCACCAGTGTAATGAAAGCACTGAAAAAATTTCCTTCAGGCACACTTCCCAGATCAAAATAGGTGTTCACCCACGAAACATGCGCCATAGGATTCCAATTATAGAAAACCCATAATGAGCCTGCTGCAAGCAAGAAAAGAGGTATTCGAATAGCAGCCGCCTCTGAATAGACAATCTGCGATTGCTTGATTGTACGCCTTGGTTCTCCCAAAAAAATCAGGAAAAACATTCTTCCGATATAGAATGATGTCAATAATGCCGTTAACAGAGCAATATCCGGAATCAGGTATGCGAGTGTTCCTTTTTGACCAGCCCACACCAGTGAAGATAAAATGATTCCTTCCTTGGAAATAAAGCCTGAAAAGAACGGGATGCCTGCCAAAGCAAGTCCACAAATACTAAATGACCAGAAAGTAACAGGCAGCTTGTCCTTTAGTCCTCCCATTCTTCTCATATCCTGCGAATCAATGGCCTGTCCCCCATTCTCTGAAAGCTGATGAAAGTAATGAATAATTGAGCCTGCCGCCAGAAAAAGACCTGCCTTAAAAAAAGCATGCGTCCATAAATGAAACATGGAAGCTCCGGCAGACCCGACACCTATTCCCAATACCATATAGCCCAATTGAGAAATGGTTGAATAAGCTAGTGCTTTCTTGAGGTCATTTTGAGTCATAGCCGAAATCCCGCCATACAAAGCAGTGACAGCTCCAATAATCGCAATCATAGTCATCACACTTTCATGCAGAAAAGGGCTTACTCTGTACAAAAGATATACTCCCGCTGCAACCATTGTAGCTGCATGAATCAGTGCCGACACAGGAGTCGGACCTGCCATGGCTTTTGTCAGCCACCCTGAAAACGGAAATTGGGCAGACTTCCCAAACGCGCCAATTGCAATCAATAAGGATGGAAGTAAGAACCATTGTCCGGACAACTCCGATAAGAAAATAGAATCAACCTGTGCACTCAGCAATAAGATACCGGCAAACAGTGCTATATCTGCCACCCGGTTAACCATGAAAGCCATTCTCGCCGCTGACGGTACTCCTTCTTTTCTATACCAAAACCCGATAAGTAAATAGGAAGCCAGTCCAACCAATTCCCAGAATACGAAAAGAAGGAGCATGTGATCTGACAGAATCAGGCCAAACATGGAAAAAGTGAAAAAACCCAGTTTGAGAAAATACCTGTTCACTCCCGGATCTTCTTTCATATACACCATTGAAAAAACATGAACAAGCAATGAAATGAAGCTTACCAGTAATAATAAAATGGTGGCCGTCTTGTCAAGTTGAATACCTATCAGGAATGAGTTTAACCATTCCCACCTGATGAATTCAGGTGAATCTGTTACAAACAACAGAATCAATGAAATGGCAAAAGATAGACCAATAAAAACAGAAGGGATGAGTCCGGATCCTTTCCTGACAAAAGCTTCGATCAGACCACCGATAAGTGGTGAAAACAGAACAAGCAATATCAGCAGCTCTATACTCATCCGTTTCCAATTTCCTGCAGGTCGTCAAGGTCAGACGTTGCATATTTTTTATAAACATTTAACAAAATCGCGAGAGCAATTGCCACTTCACAAACAGTCAGAACAACCGAAAAAATGGCAAAAATTTGTCCATTCAAATCAATCTGTGAAAATGATGCGAGTACCAGGTTGGCTCCATTTAACATCAATTCTATCCCAATTAACACAAATACTGCATTCCTCTTCGACAGCACAACAAAAAGCCCAGAGCTGAAAAGCAGTGCCGCAAGACAGAGGTACATATGTAGACCAATCTCACTCATCTGATGACATTTTAGCAAGGTAAGAGGCACCAACCAGAGCTACCAGCAAAATGAAAGCAATCAGTTCAAACGCCACGAGATGATCTGTGAGAAATGACACACCAAGCTGTCCTATTTGATTTCCTGCTTCAGAATTGCCCAAACTCATTAAAGGAATCTTATCTATCAGATATAACAGGGAAGCAAAAACAGAAACAGAAATCAGTGCCGCAACAAATGTATTTCCCGAATGAGTTAACAATTTCCCATTCCTTAGTCTGTTGGTAAGCATTACTCCAAATACCAGCAGGATTACCACACCTCCCGCATAGAGGAGAATTTGAACAACAGCCAGCAATTCAGAATTTAACATAACATAAATACCAGCCAGACTAACCAGTACCAGAGCCAGCGCATAGGCGGCATGAACCACATTTTTTGACAGAACAATGATTCCCACACCCAAAAGTGTCATAATAAATAAGGCGATTTGTACAATCAGTATCACTTCTTCTTAGGTATGGGTCTTGGTTTGAACACTGGTTTTGCTCCCGGCTTTTTAATCACGGGCATTTTTGCAACTGACTTTACAGCATCTGATTTAGGTGGAGCTGAAACCACTTTTTGAGACTGATACTCCTCAAATTCTTTTTTCTTTTCATCTATCTCCTTTTCTGTCATTTTGCTGAAAGAAAAATTATGATCAAGAATATCATGCGTACTGTAGTCGTATTCATTTGTCATGGTCAGACACTCGGTCGGACACACCACTGTACAAAGTCCGCAAAAGCAGCATTTTGACATGTCGATATCAAACTTAGCTGCATGAATTCTTAAAGATGTCCCGTCAGATGTTTTTCCAAAGACTTCTTTTGCTCGAACAGGTTCTATTTCGATACAATCAACCGGACAGATCTTTGCACATTTATCACAGACGATGCAGTCATCAATTTCATTGTGCAGTTTGTAGCGACCATGATCAGGAACCGGAATTTCCTCTTTAGGATACTGAACGGTAAACGTGCCTTCCGCTTTCTCAAAGTAATTGTTTTCACCTACCCATTCCTTTTTGCGTTTCTTTCTGGCGCTAAAAAAGTACCTGATCGTCAAAGCAAGACCCTTCCGTGTCGTTCTTACAGCATGCGATATGTTTCCAAAGTAGCTCAACTAATCAACCAGAATTTCCACATTCCACAAATAAACAACATCAATAATGACAAAGGGGTCAGGTACTTCCATGAAAGACTCATCAATTGGTCCACTCTTAATCTTGGCAGTGTCCATCTGACCCACATTTGAATAAAAATTAATAAAAGTGCTTTGGAAAGGAGCCAAAAACTTCCCCAAACCGGACCTGAGGTCATTTCAAATAATTCTACTCCTACAATATTGGGGAGCGGAGAATTCCAGCCTCCAAAAAACAGTATTGTTCCAAGCATCGAAAGGAGCAGCATCATTCCGTATTCCGAAAGCATAAAGATCCCCCATCTGAACCCTGAATATTCGGTGTGATATCCTCCTATCAATTCAGATTCAGATTCAGGCAAATCAAATGGTGTACGGTTTGATTCGGCCAGGCCTGCAACAAAAAAGATCAGAAACGGAATAATCAGAACCGGGTGCTGGACAATGTTCCACCGGATGATGCCATTCCCGGTTTGCAGCAGACTTGTTTCCTGAAGATCAAGTGTTCCGGTGATTATAACCACGCACAGTATGGCAAGCCCAAGTGGTATTTCATAGGAGATAATTTGTGCGACTGATCGCATTGCTCCGAAGAGGCTGTATTTGTTGTTAGAAGCCCAGCCGGCAATGAGAATACCTATTACGTCCAGCGATATGATGGCAATCAAGAGAAACAGGCCACCTGACGCATCAGAGCCTGAAAGCTCCTGATTAAGCGGAAGAACCGAAAACCCTGCAAAAACTGCTGTAAATACAATGAAAGGAGCAATTAGGAATGGGCCCAGATCAACAGCACCGGCTCTTATGTCCTCTTTTTGCAACATTTTCAAGAGATCCGCGATGGTTTGTAGTATTCCTTTTGGACCAACTTCCATAGGACCGAGACGGTTCTGAATGAACGCAGCAGTTTTCCGTTCTGCATAGACTGCAAAAACCACAAATATTAACAGGAAGAAAAGGTAGAAAACGAATGTTAGCACACTCGAAGTTACGCCTCTTTATCTTTTCAAAAAACGTCTGCTAACAACAAAATCCTCTCCACTCAACTCAAGCAGATACATACCTGAATTTAGTTGACTTACATCCATGGTTCCCTGATAAGTCACAGCTTTGATGACTTTACCCGTAAGCTCCCTTATGGTGATTAATTTAACCTCTCCTCTCAGTTTCAATGGGAGATTGATGTTCAGTTTATGTGTCGCTGGGTTTGGGTAAAGTTCAAGTGATGACTCTATTTCGTGGACAGCCAGAATAACAAATGGTTCTGATGTAACTGTACAGCTGCCTATAGTAACATCAACCGTATAGCTGCCTGACTCAGTTGCGGCGAGAATAGTAGAATTTTCACCATCCAGTAAATTTCCTTCGTAAGACCATTGAATGGTTGTTCCGGCTTCTTCAATAATTGTAAGTTCTCCGTCACTCAAAATTATTTCAGGCAGCATCGGATAATCATTGGCGTACCCTACCACAATAGATTCAGATTTCACTTCATCTATTTCATTTTTCGTGTATACCTCATATGTTCCTGGAAGCAGCCCTGTCATCACACTCTCGGTTCCGTAAGTGGCACCATCTGTACTGTATTGGAAATTTCCGACTCGTGAAGTCTGAACAGAAACCTCTCCGTCAGGGGTATCCGGACAGGAAGCATCGGTGATTACCACATCAGTTATTGAAAAAGAAAAACCTGTTGAGCCAATATCGTAATTATCAATGTAGAGATTATTTCCATATCCATTGATCGCCTTAAATGCTACCTCTGTTACATCCTGATCTAAAGGGATATTGATTGTTAAGGTTTCTGTTTTCCAGTCCTCAGGGAGTGGATTAAAAGGTTTTACCTGAGCTGGTCTTGTCTGCAACTCAGAACCAAACTTTTCCCAGACAGTCACCCATTCTCCACAAGGGTCACGCTGAACAACGGCCAGCCCATCAAAATAGGTATCGTCATATGGTGCATAGGCATAATCAAACGTCAGAACGAAAGTTTTCTCCACTGAAGAGTTTAATGCACTAAGAACCAGGTAATCCTCCTGGCCTGAAGCTGAGTAATTAAGAAAATCCATAAACATGGATTGATTTCCATCACTTGCAACTTCTGTGGTTGTAGTAAAAGTAATACCACCATCTCCGTTTATGATCAACTCTTCTGTTGCAGGCTCTTCAAAACTCCCGTCCTTTTGAGTAATAGCAGAGACAACCTCCCCTTTAACAAAAATGTAATCAGTAAGCACTTTGGTGTCAGTTTCTCCATCAGCTACGGTAATCGTCAATGTTACATCATATTCACCGGGTGTATGGTAGGTCACAATTGGATCTGAGTCAGTAGAAACAGCGGGTGTGCCTCCTTCAAAGATCCACTCATAGCTTGTCGCTCCTACAGATTTGTTGGTAAACGCAATCTCCTCACCTTCGCAAATTTCTTTATCTGTTACATCAAAAAGAGCTGTGTAATTACTGCTTAAAAGGTATGTCTTGAACTGTTGATACGCAGTAGCAATTCTGTCTGCCTGACCCTGAGAAAACTCATCCCGACAATGTTTCTGAGAATATGACATCAGGTTTTTAGGATTCGGATCGTAGGTATCTCCATTCGCATCAACATCAGTTCCAGTGTATACACAAGCGCCGGAAACTTTACCGGAAAGGTTGGGGTCGGCCGCTGTATCACATAAATCGTCACCGGCTGTTGTGCAATTTGAGCCGTCCACCAGCTCATCTGTTGTACCCGTGTTTGTCTTACCATGTGTATGGTAAAGGGAGAAATAGTGTCCTAACTCATGGGGGAATGTACTCCCATTTGTTGTACAGTTATTGACCATTACCAGGTGATCAATGCCGGAAGTCGGAAAATAAGCATACCCGCACAGAGATGATCCATCTGAAACGGCCGTATTGAAAAAGTATACGTTGATTGTATTTGGAACGTCATGGGCACTTGTCAATACACCTTCATCGGAGGCGTCAAAATCAAAGTATGCATCATCATCAATGTAATTAATATCTCCCAGGAGGAAAAAGGTCATATTGGTCAGCGTATAGATCTGGTTGACATCCTCAATAGCACTGGTAAGCTCCTCTTCAGTCAGACCCCCGGTTCCGTCAGACCTTCTGAGTATATGGGCAGTGATTGCAATGAATATTGGATCCCCATCCGCCATCCGTCCACGAACAGCAGGGTCAATTTTGAGAGACTTTAATCCTTCAACATCCTTTTGTGTAGGCAGGGTGCCGCAGGTCAGTTCCTGTGAAAAACCAAAAGTTATGAGTGTAAAAAGCAGTACTGAAAAAGTTATTATCCTGGTAGCCATCCTACTGTTATGTTTTCAATTTGTAAGTAATCCACCGTCAACCCCTCAAAAACAATCTTCCTTAATGTAAGTGTTGCTTTGTAAGCTTCGCCTTTCCTGGCTTTCTCAAGTTCCTCTTCACTTAATCGGACGTTTACGGTTCCGGATCCGGAGACTAAGTTAATACTTTCCTCCGGTCGTTTTGTCCTTAGATCGTTGCAAAGTGAGCTGCTTACATCACCTTCAAATTGCCTCCACGTAACTTCCAGCAGGTCATTGCTGTTTTGAATATTGTAAGTCTGGCTTCTTTCGAGTTCAATACTACCGGCATTTAGTGCAACAGAAATGTATTGTGTTCCATCTTCTGATAATTTGTATACAATGAAATTTCCACAGCCAACCTGGTCTCCACTAAACGGATTGATTGCATTTGTTTTCTGAGATACGGTACACGATGTTATTAAAAGGGTGAGTAGAATACAGTTTTTCATTTTATCAAGTTAATTCATTTCGTCCCATATTGGAATTTTTTCCAGATGCACTTCTTTGCCGAAAAAGATTTTCGTCGTTTTCTCAAAGGATTCAGTAAAATCAGATACGAGAAATTCATCTTTCTCTGCAGCACTTTCTGCAATCAACTGATTGAATTCCAGGTATCCTTTAAGTGCCCCGGCAACCTTCTCTGCTGAATCAATCACTTCCACTTTTCTGGATTCATTCGAATAATATTGACTGATTTCAGATTTGATGATCGGATAGTGCGTACAGCCCAGGATCAAAGCATCAATTTCAGAAATTGAATCATCGCTCAAATAGGTTTTGATAATCTCTTCACTCACATGATTACCACTAAATCCCTCCTCTATCATTGGAACAAGTAACGGGGTTGCCACTGCATTAAAAACATTATTCTGCTGCAGTTCCCTGATCATCTTCTCATAAACAAGTGAAGAAACGGTCTGTTTTGTTCCAATGAGTCCGATCCTGCTATTTAGATGGCGCTCCCTGATAAAATCGATTGTCGGGTTGATCACATCAAGTACATGCGCCTTTTTTCCAACATATTCAGTTACCAGTTCAAAAGCAGCTGATGAGGCAGAATTGCAGGCAATCAAAATCACTTTACACTTCCTGCGCAACAGCATTTCTGTGATCCTGACAGAATAGGCCTGAATAGCAGCAACAGACTTATCTCCATATGGAAGGTGTGCCGTGTCTCCAAAATAGATGAGCTGCTCATTGGGAAGCAAATTTTTAACAGCTTTCGCAACTGTTAACCCACCGATACCGCTATCAAAAATCCCGATTGGCTGATTTGATTTCATTATTGCAAAAAAATTCCCGGCACATCAAGTACCGGGAGCAAGCAAAGAGTTAGAAATTTATTTTGTCCAAATGTAGGTAAACTAATGGTTTTCCACAGTGCAGTCCAGGTAAATTGCATAGATAAAATAGTAGGATAATATCAATATAAAATATAATTATATGGAATTATCATTGTATTGTTATTAACCATTAACAATATCAGCTATGAACAAATTATTCAAATTCTTTTCGCAGGACAAAAACAGACTCAGAATTCAAAAATCAGATTCAGGAAGCTGGATGGTAAAAAAAGGATTCAGCATCCTGTATATCGGCACCAAGGAAAAATGCCAGATTTACATGAATCAGGGTCAGATGGCATAAGTCTTTATCCATTCCGTTTCACTCTCACCTACCCACTTTTGGGGTGAAAATTACCCAAAATGCGGTATGGACTTTGGCAGAAATCGGTTGCAATTTTACATTTTCAACCAGATACTCACCACTATGCCAAATTTTATAGTAAGTACGACTGCTAAGTCAAATCAGGTGCATGATGAAAATTCCATGTGCAAACACCTGCCCTCTCCGGATCACAGAAGAAGCCTTGGCTGGTTTTCCAGCAGCGAAAGTGCTGTCGCAGAAGCGAGGAAAACCTTTTCAGAAGCGGATGCATGTGTCCATTGTGCGAAGAGATAGGCAGGTAATGCTTCCTGTTACTCCGTCATCGCAACGAGCAAATCGCTTTGAGTAATGATGTGCACTTTGTTTGATTCATCCCGGATAAGCAATGCTTTTTTGTCTTTGCTAATCATCGATGACATAACATCAACCGTTTCATGCGGAGAAACGAACTGAAATGAAGTATCCATGATTTCAGAAACCGGCTGGTCTCTGAGTTCAGGATTTTCCAGCAGACTTCCAAGAATTTTGCTGTCAGATAAACTTCCGACAAACTCATTCCCGTTGATAACCGGAGCCTGATCAATTCCGCTTTTATTCATGGAAAGAATGGCTTCTCCAACAGTTTTCGCCTGATCAATGGTCACAAGTTCAGATGTTCCGTTTCTGTGGAGAATAATGTCTTTTGCAGTCGCAAACTTTCTTTCTTCTAAAAATCCATGATCCTTCATCCAGTTGTCATTGTAGACTTTACCTAAATAGCGAGTGCCATGATCAGGAAGTATAATCACCATTACATCGTCTTCCTTCAGGTTTTCTTTTGCATACTCGAGCGCACCAAACACTGCTGAGCCACATGACCATCCAATAAATAGTCCTTCTTCTCGTGCCAGCTTCCTGGTCATTATTGCCGCGTCCTTATCAGTAACCTTAACGATATAATCAACCAGATCGAAATTCACGTTCTCCGGCAGGATATCTTCACCTATGCCTTCTGTCAGGTACGGATAGATCTCTTTTTCATCAAAAATTCCGGTCTCTTTGTACTTTTTGAAAACTGAACCATAAGAATCAAGTCCCACGGTGATGATATCAGGGTTCTGCTCTTTCAGGAATTTAGAAGTTCCACTGATGGTTCCTCCTGTGCCCATACCTGCTGCATAATGTGTGATTTTTCCATCCGTATCTTTCCAGATTTCAGGCCCGGTTGTTTCATAGTGAGAAATGGCATTCGACTTATTGTCGTATTGGTTTGGGTAGAATGAATTTGGAATCTCTTTATTCAACTTCTTAGCAACTGAATAATATGAGCGGGGATCATCAGACTCTACGTTGGTCGGACAAACGATCACCTCAGCGCCAACTGCACGGAGAATATCAATTTTCTCCTGACTTTGCTTATCAGCCAGCGTAAAAATGCACTTATAACCTTTTGCTATTGCAACAAGAGCGAGTCCCATTCCGGTGTTTCCTGAAGTACCTTCGATAATGGTTCCTCCCGGCTTTAGAAGACCCTCTCTCTCGGCATCTTCGATCATCTTCAATGCAATTCGATCTTTGATGGAATTACCGGGATTGAAATATTCGACTTTAACCAGAATAGTACCAGGAATCCCTTTGTTTACGCTGTTCAATTTAAGTAACGGGGTATTTCCAATCGCCTCAGTAAGGTTATTTAAATAGTTCATTTTTAGTATTTTCAATTAAACCGCAAAGGTATTAAAAGGAATTACTAAATCCTTTTCTTACAAATCAATCATGCTGAACCGGGAAGAAAAAAACAGACTGTTGTGAATGTGTATTAAAAAAAGAAAGGCCATCCCGAAGGATGGCCAGTCACCACTAATTAACCATAGCCACTCTATGGATTCTTAAATATTTTATGTGTGGAATACTTTGTCATTGTCTTATGAGACAAAAATGTAACAGAATCATTTTCTACAATGATTATCAGTGTATACAATCGGTATACACCTATCCTGATACTGCCTTTTTTTATCTGATTCCACAAAAGTTTCCTGCCAGAAAGATCAAATCAGCAGGACTGTCAGGCTTTACATTGATAGCCAGGTTCTGCCTTTTTGCCTGGTCAATTCTTGAATATTTCAATTCAGAGTCAGCATATTTCCATGCATCTTCAAACATTTCCAGGTATTTATCTGCTTCCTCAGACTTGTTCTGTGCTTTTAAGCTTTGATACAGGCCATTGAGTGCGAATCCATTTTTAGGAAAAATGCTCAGGTCCCTGCGATAAACCTCTTCTGCTTTACTGAATTCATTTTGACTCATGTAAAGATTTCCAAGCCAGTGTCTGACAGAAAAGAACCAGTCAGGTGGTTCATTGAACGAAAGCCCGTCTTCGATTACTACTGCATCCAACAAGAGTTGTTCGGCAGCATCCAGGTTCCCCTCTTTATGAGCAATCTCGGCCGCCAGTACATTCGTTGCGATATCCGCTACTTCCTGGACGGAGTTGATTCCAAAGATTAGTATTTCTTCCAATTCTCCAGACTGTTGAACTTCGACAAGCCTGGCAAGCTCATCATTTGCATTTTTGGTTTGTCCAAGATTGGCAAATGCCATTCCTCTTGCAAATGCCCACATGCCCGTGAGGTACGGGTAACCTGAGTCCGGAGCTTTTAGTGTGAGAATCTTTTCCCACTGCTCAAACTTCACCAGTACATTATAAGGAATGGTCATAAAATGTTGAGTGGTTTCAAAACCAGGAGTTGAGAGCAATGACTTATCTATGGTCTGTACCATTCTGAATGATGCCTCAATCGCCAGACTACCCCGCCCTTCAAGGGCTGCACAAGCTGCCAGAAAATGATAGTTATGATAATAATATAAAGGAAACGAACCCTGTGCTTTGCATTGAGCTGCATAACTGCTGTCTGCTGTAACAGCCAGCAGATTCACTTCTGTACCTAAGTGATAATCTCCGGTATTTATATAAGTATGAGATGGCATATGAACAAGATGTCCCGCACCGGGTGCTATATCTTTCAATCTTTTAGCGACAGCAAGTGCTGCTTCCGGCTCAGGAGAAGCTTCAGTCGCATGAATAAAAAGGTGGTTTGCCAGTGGATGATCAGGATCAATGTCAAGTGCGCGCTTAAGTGTCATCAAAATTTCAGGAGTCCATTCCTTTAATGGACCTCCTTTATATTCATATAAATCCCAGGGATGCTCTAACAATAGCGCTTCTGCAAAGAATGCCTGAATATTGGCATCCTCTTTTAGGGTTTTGGCTGAATTTCTTAAAGAAGCTGAATGAGCTTCAAGTTGAGGTTCATCCTTTCCCGGAACATATTTAACCTTCATTGCATCTATCAACGCAATTTCCCATGGAAGAAAGGCTGTATTCTGTACTGCTTTTTCAACAGCCCAGAATACCTCCTCTCTTACCGCAGACTCCATAGCTGCGTTGTAGTTTGGCCCCAAGGTATAGGATAGTCCCCAATAAGCCATTGCGAATGTACTGTCCAGTCTTATTGCCTCACGGAATGACCTAGCAGCCTCCCCATGGTTAAAGTTGTAGGTCAAAAGAAGACCCTGAACGAAAAACCTGTTGGCATCTTTCGACTTAGTTGAGGTTTCCACATGATAGTTCCCAAGATTATTAAATAGTGGTGCCTGAAATTTTTGCTGTTGCCTGCTACAGGAAACAATTGCTGTTAGGGCGATGACGACTCCTGCCAGAACAATCATTCGTTTCGCCCGGGAATCTGCTAACTCTTTCATTTTTATTTTGTGTGTTTTGTGACACTGCAAAATTTGAAAGGCCGGTCTTGATAAGCATTAGAGTTCGATAGACATAAGGTTGACCAATCCTCAGGTCTGCGTGTACATTAAGTAAACATCTTATGAAATTTCATTGAGAAATTCATTCAGGTTTTGCTCTGAAGGCAGATTCAACTTTTTCTTCAGTCGGTAACGGGCCGTTTTGACACTTTCTGGTGATATTCCAAACATCTCACCAATTTCCTTTATGGAAAAATTCATTTTAACCAGCACGCTCAGTCTCAGATCATTGTTGGTTAATGATGGGAATTTTTCATGGAGCCGATCAAAGAAGCCCTGATGAACGTTTTCAAATCTTAGCTTGAAATCTTTCCAGTCATTATCCACCTGGATATGTTTCTTTACTGTTTTTTCTATGCCAATCAAGTCTTTTCGTACCTGATCAGAAGACCTTTTCTTTATCTCCTGTATAGATTCAATTAACTCCTCAAACAGTCTGTTCTTCTGAATGAAATTGACGGTATAGGATGATAGTTCCCTGTTTTTATGTTCGATCTCCTGCTGAGCCGTTTCCGCGAGTTGCCTTGCCGTTTCTTCACGCCTTTTCGCTCGTGTTTGTCTGACTTTGATGAGCACAATTGCGATTGCAATTACCATGAAAATTGCAATGATCAAAATAAGTATTCGGATTCTTTGAAGTTCAGACTGCTGCTGAAGGATCACAATCTGTTGCTCTCGTGCATTTAACTGTCTTTGCTGTTCGATGGTGGCAAGCTGTGCTTCAAGTCGCGAAATATTATTGATGGTCTCTTCATTGAAAATACTGTCACGTTCCAGGATATATTGATCATAGTAGTAGATGGCTTTGTTTAAATCGCCGTTTCTCCGGTTAATTATCTGGAGGTTGTGATAAATTTCGTTCAACCATTTATGCGATCCTATTTCTCGGGCAAAGGGAAGGCTTTCCAACAGATAATTCTCAGCGGTTACTAACCTGTTACGGGTCAGTTGAATTTTAGCCAGATCAAGAAGTGTCTTGATTTTTCCTTCAATGTCATTTATCTCATTGCTAATCTCCAATGATTTTTCAAAGTAAGTAACTGCACCTTCATATTCTCCGACTGCAGCATGCAACACACCCAATCGATTAAAAACTTCCATTACTCCATATTGAAAGTTTTGGTTTTGATGTATTTCGAGTGCTCTTTTCAAAAAGTCCTCAGATGCATCAAATTTCTTCTGCTCAATAAATATGGTGGCAATTTTGGTGTAGGTAGTTCCCGATCTTCCCTCTGCTCCTACTGCTTCAAATAACTTTAGGGCGTCAAAATAAAATTCCAGTGCGCGATTATAATCAAACCGATCACTATAGATCAGCCCAATATTCATCATGCAATTTGCTTCTCCAAGAGTATCTCGCAGAGAACGATATATTTCAAGCCCGTCACTAAGATAGCTGAGTCCGTCATCGTAGCTTCCTTTCGCCCAATGAGCAACACCTATCACCCGGTTGGCATAGGCCAACCCCTTCTTATCATTAAGTATCTCTGCCAAAACCTTAGCCTTCTGGCCATAAATTATTGATTGTATGGGATTAACAATCCAATATTCGTAACCCAGCTGATTTAGCATTTGAACCTTTTCTGAATCCTCCGACCGGTATTTACTCAGCTGTTCCTCCAGGCTGTCAATTTCCTGTGAAAATGCGTTTAGGGTTAATCCAATACCCAGCAATAAGATGGTTAAAATCCTCATGGTTGAACACAAAATAAACGAACAAATGACAATATGGACCAATCAATAAAATCGAATCGAACTATATTTATTAGCTGATCAATAAGAATTATGAAGAAAATACCCAGCCTCGTGTTTTTAATAGGCACATTCAGCCTTTTTGCACAAAATCCTTATTTTCCAAAAGTATTAAGTATGCAGGAGCGTGCTGAAGTTGTTGATCAATGGCTGGAAGAAAGAGTAAAGACTGTTCTTCCCGAGATCATGAGACGATCAGAGATTGATATGTGGATTGTAATTGCCAGAGAATACAATGAAGATCCGGTTATCAAAACCTTACTACCAGCTACCTGGCAATCCGCAAGAAGAACAACGATACTGGTTGCATATGATCCAGGACAGGGGAAAGCACTGGAAACATTTGGTATAAGTCGATACAATACCGGTAATCTTTTTAAGACTGCCTGGAATAAAGAGGAGGATCCGGACCAGTGGAAAGCACTTGCAGAAATGATTGCCGACAAGGATCCACAAAAAATTGGCATCAATAAATCTGAAACTTTTGCATTGGCAGACGGACTATCATCTACCCACTTTGATCAGTTGATGAATGTGCTTCCGAAAAAATATCATTCACGTGTTATCGGAGCAGAAAATGTGGCCATCGGGTGGCTGGAGACAAGAACCAATAGCGAGATGGTTGTCTACCAAAACATCGTCAGAATGGCACATCAGATTATCGCTGAAGGATTTTCTGAAAAAGTAATCCAACCAGGCATCACAACCACTGATGATGTGGTCTGGTGGTATCGGGACCGAATCAGGGAGCTCGGATTTACAGCCTGGTTCCACCCCTCTGTATCAATTCAAAGAAGGGACCCTGAGTCATTTGAGCACCTTCGGGCATTTTCTGAACGGCCCGATAAACAAATCATTATCCCCGGTGATTTATTGCATGTAGATTTTGGCATCACGTATCTCAGACTAAACACAGACACCCAACAGCATGCATATGTCCTGAAAAAGGGACAAACACAGCCACCTCAATTTCTGAAGGATGCTTTCAAAAAAGGGAACCGGGTTCAGGATATACTGACCTCAAATTTCAAAGAAGGCCGATCAGGGAACGAAATTCTTAAAGCGACACTTGATCAGTGTAAGGCTGAAGGGTTAAAGGGGGTTATTTACACTCATCCCATTGGCTATCATGGTCACGGAGCAGGACCAACAATCGGCTTATGGGATCAACAGGGAGGTGTTCCCGGAAAAGGTGACTATCCACTTTATAAAAACACAGCTCACTCTATTGAATTAAACGCAGGTGTTTATATTAATGAGTGGGAAAAAGAGATTCGAATCATGCTGGAAGAAGATGCCTTTTTCGATGGAGAATCCACACAATACATTGACGGGCGTCAGGTAGAGCTTATGACGATTCCAAGAAAATTATTCCCAAATGATTAATGGATTTCCATTTCCATAAGCCATCAGGGTTCCTGAGTCACTTTGTTGAATCCATCGTTTTTTTCGAGCATTACGATGGAGACTACAAGGCAGAAAAAATGCTGCCTGATGGTTACCATGATCTGGTCATTGACCTTACCGAGACACCCAAACATATCTTTGATAATGAGACGCTGCAAGTGACTCAAACCTGCACCAACTCATGGCTTTCGGGTGCACGACAAAAGCTTCTTACACGTGATGCCGGTGGAAACGATTCATCCATGATGGTTATTCGTTTTCATTATGGATCTGCATTTCACTTTGCACGAATGCCCGCCTGTGAACTTACCGACTCAGTTGTTGATACAGATCTGCTGTTTGGAAACAAGGTAAATGAGTTGAGGGAAAAGGTGATTGAATGTGGTGACCCTGATTTAAAATTTAGCATTGTAGAAAAATTCCTGACGAATCACCTGTTAAGACTGGAGATTCCTGATATCATCACGCACTCGGTCCATTTGATTAAGGAAAACCCATCTACTCACACTATCAAACAGATCACCGAAAAAATGGGCTACAGCCAGAAACATTTTATTCACCTGTTCAAAAAACATGTAGGGCTTACACCTAAAGCTTTTCAACGAATACAACGATTTCAAAAAATAATTTACGAGCTTGAATCAGACCAAATGATCAACTGGACGAGTCTTTCACTGGATTGCGGATACTTTGATCAGGCTCATTTCATCAATGATTTCAGGGCATTCTCAGGAATGAATCCTAAGCAATACTTACTTGAAAAAGGCCCTCTCATGAACTACATTTCTGTGAAGTAAATTTTTTCCAATACAATGACGGCTCACTGTTCTATTTTGTCAGACTAAAAAACGACTATGAATCGATCTTCATCCAAAATAAAAAGTGTTGTTACCGTTTTGCTACTATCACTATCATTTATACTCGAGGCGCAAACAGTTTTGCCTGCCTTTATCGAAGGAACATGGGTAGGATATCCCGCTGATTCTTCTTTCAAATCTGTTATCACGTACAAACTCTCGCTAAGGGGAAAATACCTGTATGCAGAAAATCTCTTGTACGGGAGGGATAATCAGCTATTCAGAACATATGAAGGGATGTATTTTGCCGAAGGTGAAAACCTTAAATATCACCTCCGGGGTTCAGGTGCTGAAACACATGTTGGAGAAGCTTTTCTTTCCAACGACACTTTGCTTCATGTGGCAAAAATATTTCCCGCCGGCTCGACCAAATCATATCGTTCGGCAGTTGTGAAGACCGGAGAAAACACTTTCAGTTATTACGCCAACTATTCTTCTGAAGAAACTCCACCAAATTCTCTTGAATTCGATAATCCCATCAACTATATCCGTCAGCCGAAGAGGTAAAATTTTTCCAAGACGAATCATATTGATGGTCCTACTTTTGAATTAAAAAAGATGGAAGACTTATACATTAATCATTGGGCTGTTTTGGTTGCTGCCCTGTCAAACCTCCTGGTTGGTGCCATATGGTACTCACCTGCACTTTTTTACAAAGCATGGAAAGCTGAAAACAAATTATCGGATGAGGATATTGCGAAATCAAATCCCGGTAAGTTGTACACCATTTCTACTGTACTCTCTCTGATTATTTGCTATAATATGGCCGCTTTTCTGGGAGATTCAAAAACAGACTGGGTATGGGGAACCACTGCTGGTTTTCTTGCCGGATTCGGATGGGCAGCATTGATTTTTGCCATTATTGCACTATACGAACAAAAATCCATTCGATACATTTTAATAAATGGAGGCTACATCGTGGTTTACTTTACGCTGATTGGATTTATAATTGGTGCATGGAGATGAACATAAAGAACTGTATTGCTATCCTGGTAATCCTTAGTGGTTGCCAGACAGTGTCACAGGAAGAAAACAGCGACAGGAAGTACCGAATTGCCTATAATGTCTGGATTGATCCTGAAGGAGACAACTATGATGTTTTCAGCATGAATATGGACGGAAGCGATCCTGTGAATATTACGAATCTGGATGGTGTTGAATGGACATACAAATCTTCCGGTCAGGACCTCTTGTTTATCTCTGACAAGGACACTTGTGACCGATGCTATTTGCTCTATTCATCAGATGCTTTTGGCCGGGATCCTAAACGAATCGGTGGATTCCTTTTGAAAGACAGCTGGCATAGTACCAGAAAAAATGGTGAAGAAATTATAGTTACTCCAAAAGTTGAAAACGACAGTGCCTTTTACATTCTTAACAGGAATGGTGAGCTTGTTCAAAAGATTTATACCGGGTTAGCTTATTTTACTGATCCTGAATTTTCACCTGACGGAACCCAGATTGTTTTTCGAGGTGCCCAAAAGCGTTTCAAAGCAAACATTGGTTATCAGGATGAGCTATATGTTGTAAACACTGATGGGACCGGCCTTCGCCAATTGACCTATTACCCTGAGAACGATACAACAGCTGAATGGTGGAATTATCATGCCGGCCCTCCTTTTTGGGAGCCCAATCAAAACATCATCACTTTTCATTCCGTGCAACAAGGTGGATCTTATCTATTCCAGATTAACCCGGATGGAAGCGGATTAAAAAAACTTACTCCTGACTCCCTGCGAGTTGGTTGGCATTCCTGGTCTTCGAATGGGGAAATAATCACGTTTGATGCAGAAACGGGAACAGATGAACAACCTGACTATGACATCTTTAGTATGCACTATCGAACCGGAAAAATAACACAGCTGACTTTTGACAGCCTGTACCAGCAGAGCCCTGTTGTAGTGGAAGTCCGTGAATAGGATTATGATTTTGACCCGAAAATTTTCCCCATTAATCCCGGTGATTTTTTTTCCTTCGGAGCATTAATCATAATCTCAGACAGGACATTCAAAGCTGTTCTCCAGGACTGTCCGATATGTTCTCTGTATTCGTCACCCATCGTGATTTTCACTGTTTCAATCAATGCTTCGCGAACATGTGGATAATAGCTTCTTTCTATATTGAGTCTTTGATGAATTCTTCCAAGATCTTCAATAGCAGGTTTTATACTTTCAATATTGTCTATGTTAGACACTACATAACCTACCGTTTTGGATAATTTCTGAGCCTGCGCCGGAATGTCAGAAAAAAGAGCTCTTGCTTCCGGCACTCTGTCGAAAAGAATTTCATAGAATTGCATCATTTTGCTTCCGCCATCCTCAAGCATAAATCCCCAGGAAAATCGAATATCAGTAACCATTGATTGACTCATAACTTTTCATATTGATTGATGAAATGAAAAATTACTGGTCCGATTAACAAAGTAATGCTCAGTCGGGTCTACAAATCATCAACAGACATAATCCTTTGTGAAGAAATATTTTGCACTTTTCATTTCATTACGAAGTTGTTAGTGTTCAACAATTTAGTTTTGCTCAATGCCGATTGACGCCAAAGACAATTACCTTTCAGAACTTAATCCCCCACAAAAGGAAGGTGTAATTAACGTAGAAGGCCCCTGCATGATCATTGCGGGAGCAGGATCCGGAAAAACCCGTGTCTTAACCTACCGAATTGCACACCTGATGAAAGAGCACAACGTTGATCCTTTCAATATTTTATCTCTCACTTTCACTAACAAGGCAGCAAAAGAAATGCAGCATCGCATCGAGGAACTGGTGGGAAATGACGCTCGCAATTTATGGATGGGAACGTTTCACTCAGTTTTTGCAAGAATTCTCAGGTCGGAAGCTGACAGACTTGGTTACCCATCAAATTTCACCATCTACGATACTGATGATTCCAAATCATTGATTAAGCTGATCGTAAAAGAATTCAACCTTGACGACAAGCTGTACAAGCCCAATCTTGTTTACAATCGGATATCAGGAGCCAAAAACAGGCTTGTTTCCTGGAGGGAGTATCTGAATAATCCCATTTATGCGGAGGATGACAAGCAGAACATGCGACCCGAGATGGGCCGTATTTACCGAACATATTCTGAAAGATGTTTCGCGGCTGATGCGATGGACTTTGATGACCTGCTCTTCAATACCAATATTCTCTTTCAGGAAAATCCCGATGTACTCAACAAATATCAACAACGCTTTCATCACGTAATGATTGATGAGTTTCAGGATACCAATATTTCACAATACATGATTGCAAAGAGGTTGGCTGCTGTCCGTCAAAACATCTGTGTAGTTGGTGATGATGCTCAAAGTATTTATGCATTCCGTGGAGCCGACATTCAAAATATTTTGAATTTTGAAAAAGATTATCCGGATCTCAAAATGATCCGTCTGGAGCAAAACTATCGTTCCACAAAAACGATTGTGAATGCGGCAAATTCAGTAATCAATAAGAACACGGCACAATTGAAGAAGAGCGTCTGGACTGAAAATTCAGACGGGGAGCTCATCGAGTTAATCAAGGCAACTTCTGATAATGAAGAAGGGAAGCTTATTGCTTCTTCCATTTTCGAAACCAAGATGCAGCACCATGTTCCCAATAAAGATTTTGCGATTCTTTATCGGACCAACAGTCAGTCGAGGGCGATGGAAGAAGCCTTGAGAAGAAACAACATTAAATACCGAATTGTTGGCGGACTTTCATTTTACCAGCGTCGGGAAATAAAAGACCTGCTGGCTTACTTCAGATATGTGGTTAATCCCAATGATGAGCAGGCCATGCGAAGAATCATCAATCTTCCAAAGCGTGGTGTAGGTCCCGGGACCATAGATAAAATGGTAGTTGCGGCGGCCGAGCATCAGAAATCCCTATGGGAGATCATGGAGAAAGCAGCATCCTATGTCGGAAACAGAGGCGGTACTCAGGTCGAAAATTTCGCGACCCTGATTAAGTCATTTCGGCTGACCAATGATAAGAAGGATGCGTATGATACGGCTTCTCAGATAGCAAAAACTTCGGGGCTGCTTAAGGAGCTCTATGAGGACAAGACCATCGAAGGGATGAGTCGATATGAGAATACGCAGGAATTGCTTAATGCAATCAAGGAATTCACAGAAAGCTCCGACAGGGAGGACAAAAGCCTGGGCGCCTTCCTTCAGGATGTGGCGCTTTTGACCGACGAAGACAGAAGTGGAAAGTCAGATGATGCTGTCACCTTAATGACCATTCACAGTTCCAAGGGACTGGAATTCGGACATGTTTACGTCGTTGGACTGGAGGAGGATCTTTTTCCTTCACAAATGATGCTGAGCAGTCGTGCCGACCTGGAAGAAGAACGACGACTATTCTATGTAGCTATCACCCGGGCCAAGCAAAAACTTTCCTTCAGCTACGCTCTCAATCGGTATCGTTTTGGAAACCTGAAAAGTTGCGAGCCAAGCAGATTTCTGGAAGAAGTTGACCCTTCTTTTATCAAAGTGAATCGCAAGTTCTCAGCAAGCGATCCTGTTTCTCCCGGAATCAATTATGTCACAAAGAACTTTGTGAACAACCTGAAGAAGGAAGCATCTAAGAAGAAATTTGCCAATCAGATCATCAATCATCAGCCAGGTCCTGATTTTGAACCAAGTGACACATCAAATCTGGAAACCGGAATGAAGGTAGAGCACCCAAAATTCGGTTTTGGAGTAGTATCCGAAATTGATAAACAGGGAGCGAATGTAAAAGCAAAGGTTGATTTTGAAAAGGCCGGGGAAAAGACACTCCTCCTGAGCTTCGCCAAGCTGAGGATTCTTTAAGGATTAAGCTAAAAAAGGGGTGTTTTTGGCACCCCTCTTTAAATTTATTCTTCCCTTATTTACCTTAAAATTTGTAGTCGATATCTCTGAACCTTACTTCCCATATTTACATTGATGAAGTATAAGCCATTTTCAAGATGGCTGGTTCTCAGTTGAAACAGACTTCCTTCTCTTTTGACACCAGCGGTAACATCTCTTCCCAACTGATCTATAATTGTGATTTTTACGTCTCCAATTTCGGAATCAATTCTGATATTGGCTAAATCTTTTGCAGGGTTTGGATAAAGGGTAACACTTACTCCATCAAGACCACCCTGATAATCAATTTGTATGATTTCAGAAAAAGTAGTTGTCCCATCATAGTCCACCTGCTTTAACCGATAATAGGTCAGCCCTGCTAATGGTTTATTATCGTTAAGCGTGTAATCAATTTTCTCATTGGTAGTTCCTGCTCCTTCTACCCTGCCCAGTGATTCGAATAATTCTCCATCGACTGATCTTTCAACAATGAAATGATCGTTGTTCAACTCAGTTATGGTTGACCATTTTACAGCGACGGCCTGATTTATTATTTCAGCTCTGAAATCAACCAACTCAACCGGGAGCACCTCATCAGGAGTACCTGGGCTGAAATGAGGAACAAATTCAGAGAATGAACTAATGGCAATAGTATAAGACTTTCCATTCGTAGAATAATCAGCCACAACCGGATTATGTAATGTTCTGGAACTTCCTGCTACATATGGATCGAGACTGCTAACACCTGGGATTTTTGTGATCTTAATGCTGTCTGCATTGAAGTTTGAAAGCGTTCCAGGGCTTTGTCCATCATTTCCCAGCTCCGTATGAAGATCTGTGTTTTCCGTATCCAGTGAATAGAATCGGACATAAACTGTTGAGCTCGGCTGTGTGGTCGGTGTAATGTACCAGTTTCGGTTTAGTATCCAGTCACTACCATCATCTCTCACCGAGGCGGTACCATTAAGTATTCTTGTACCCCAACATGTACTACCCAAATTGTTTCCAACCGGATTAAGAGAAAATACAAGATTACCAAGGTTGTCGGTGAAATCAATCCATTGATATCCGTTTACATCTGTACAATTCATGCCCGAAGCAACATAATCAGCTTGCAGCGATCTCACTGTTGGTGTACCAGAAACACCTGGACTTACCGTATTAAACGGGTCTGAAAATGTTCGTGCTTCGATGTAATCAGGAATACCATCTCCATCTGTATCAGTATCTACTTCAATTGGTGCAGTGGCACCTCCGGATACCAGAATTGCTTCAAGAGCATCTGAAATATTATCTGCATCACTGTCTGATCCACCACTTGCTGTTGGGTTATTTACATCATTAGGATCCGAACCGTTGATCACTTCATAATAATCAGGAATGCCATCGCTATCTGTGTCTGTATCCAGAGCAGGTGTGGCAGAACCTCCTTCACTCGTGATTAATGCTTCAAGTCCATCAGGTATTCCATCATTATCAGTATCAACGCTTCCATTTGTGGTCGGAGAATTCGCTGAGAAAGGGCCTGACCCGTTATCTACTTCAATATGATCTGGAATACCATCACCATCTGTATCTGTAAATACAGTCACTGGTGCAGTGGTTCCATTGGTTACAAGAATGCTTTCCAATGCATCACTTATTCCATCCCCCAAAATTCCATTTGTTGTACTTGCATCTACACTTGGTGATCCCGGGTTGACAGGACTGTTACCATCTGTCGGATCAGTTCCATATGCTGTTTCAAAGTAATCCGGAATTCCATCTGTATCAGTATCAAGTGTAAGATTAACAGCGGTACCTAATCCAAAATTGGTTGCAGTTGTAAAATCCACACCTGTGAAAGACACTACATCTGAAGCAAATGAAGCTGCTCCGTAAGTAGCCAGAATTCCATCAGTAAAGTCATTATTCGTATCAACAATAAGAGTGAAGTCATCAATTGTACTGGCTCCATAGCCAAGCCCGGTGAGATCAAATGAAACAGTAACTGTTCCCGGATCATTCGTTTCAGTTACTCCCCATACCCTTGTCATCCGATCTGTAATTCCCGTACCAGTTGGAACACCAGATGTTGTAGAAGTAGTAACTCCGTTATCATTTCCCCAGATAATGAAATCACCATCAGTCAAAGCAGAAGGTGAACTCAATGTGATAATTGCGTCAGAATTATTACTTGTTCCGATGGTCTGTCCCAGACCAAATCCGGTATCGTTTCCAATTCCTGCAATATCATTTGAATATGAAGTGAGGCCATAAATGCTGCTCCCTCCAACCGTATAGTTTTCTCCGGAAATATCAAGTGTAATCCCATACTTAACAGCAAGGTAAGTTTCAATATCTCTTCGATCCGCCGCACTCTGTCTTGAACTAAAACTTAAAATTTCAGCTATTTTTCCATCAAAGGCATCATCTCGGTTAATATTGTCACCCACACTATAATTACCGGAGAAATTTGTAAACGAACCAATCACATTTAACGTTAGTGTTGTGCCGTTTACAATAATATCCTGGTCGGTAGCTACTGCATTATTTCGTGCATTAACAATAATTAAATCTCCATAGGTCGTTACCAGGCTTTCTTCACCACGTGCGTATCCACCACTGGTGGAGTGCGTAATGACCTCATTGAACAATCCACCATCATGTGCTCCAAAAGCAAGTCCGGCAGAGGAGCCGGTATCAAAGCCCAGAGGCATTTCATCATCGCTTGCACTTGTCAAACTGTTGTCAGGATCCAACACAATAAAATAATCCTGTGTATTAAATCCTGCAGCTCCAGTCAATGATTCGGATGTGAAATCAAAGGCAGGATTGGTATTAAACTGGCTACTTACAAGTGTTGGGCCTGTTGTTACCGGCGAAGCATCGTTTCCATTTCCACTTTGATCTGCCCAGGCTGTTACCTCACTACCGGAAGTTGTTACTCCGGCATCTGCTTTTAACCAAAGAGTGTTTCCTGTTCCACCAGGTGTAAGTACTGAAGGAACAGCAACTGTAAAGAAAGTAGTTCCTGCTAAAGGCACATTTTCAAATACAAGAGTATCTCCACTACTACTGGATGCCGTTATAGCTGTCGAAACAGTAGAAAAATCTGATGTTCCATTCAGAAACAAGGTATACAAACCTGCCGTCTGTCCTCTTGTAGCATAGTTTGTAATATCTGCAATGTAAACTCGTACAGTTACGGTCCCTGGTGAGCCGGTTGTTTCGGCAACCCACTCTGTTGAAAGTCTTTCATCATATGCACCTGGTAATTCTGTACCCTGTACTGTTGTCTTGTCCGTACCATCATTTCCCCATATTATATATTCACCGTTATCAAGATCTGATGCTCCTGTCATGCTAATGATTGCTCCTGTATTAACACTACCAGATGTAGTCTGTTGAAGTGCATTATCAAGATTCTGACCGATCCCGGCTATATCATTGGAATAAGTGGTCTGATTGTATATGGCAACTCCGCCTTCAGTGTACCCGGTTGTAGAGATATCAAGAGTCAAACCATACCTTATTGCCAGGTAGGTAGCTACATCTCTTCGATCTGCATCCGAAAGGCGAGTATTAAAGCTTATAATTTCAGCGATCGAACCATCAAAGTCATTGTCCTGATCAGCATTTTGGCCAATAGTAAACGTTGCGTCCGTATAGTTTGCGAAATTTCCTGCGTTAGCTTCAGTAACGGTGGTGCTTGCTCCATCAACATAAAATTCCTGTCCGGTTGCTCCTGCATTGTTTCTTGAATTGAACAAGGTAGGTGTGCCATAGGTTACAGATGTACTAAGCTGACCAGAAGCGTACTCATTGGCAGCCCCATCGGTAATGATATGTGTAGCAACCTCATTCGTCAAATTGCCAGTAACTGTTCCAAACACAAGCCCATTGCCTTCAACGTTGGTGTAAGACACTAAATATCCATAATTCGTCAGGTTTGACGCGGCAATATCAGGAGCTGCAACAATAAAATAGTCCTGCGTATTGAAGCCTGAAATACCACCCAGGTTATCATCACTGAAATTGATTACATCATGTGAATTGAGGCTTCCTGAAACAAGTGTTGGTTGACTCGATACATTTCCCTGGAAAGCATTATTCGTGTTCCCACTCTTATCAGACCAGTCTGAAACAAGGTTGCTGCTTGAAGTAACACCATCATCACCTCTCAGCCACAAAGTCAGACCATCCGCCACACCGACACCTCCTGGTGCCACTGTCTGAACATCACCAGCCAGTGTAAAATACTCTCCGTCACTAAAATCAACAGCTGAGAAAGTAACTATATCTCTTCCCCCTACATTAGAAACAACACCACCTGTAATCAATGTAGATGTAGCTAAATCCGTTGGCATAGTGGCAGTGTTTGCTGCCTGTATCAGATTCAGTGTAGTGTTATTGATATCAATTCCTAATGATGTTACATCAAATGCAATTGTCACCGTTCCTACATCCCCTGTTTCTGTCAGTCTCCAGATTTTATTTAATCGTTCAGTCGCACCTGAAGGCACATCACTTGTTGTAAATGTATTTGCTCCACCGTCATTCCCCCAAACCAGGTATTCTCCATTATCTAAGTCTGCCGCTGAAGAAACTTCAACGATCCCTCCATCATTTACGCTCATCGAGGTTGTCTGATTGAGACCCTGAGTTATTTCATTCATTCCAATACCGGCAATATCATTCGGGTAAGCCGTGTAATTATAAATCGAGGCTCCTCCTACCGTATAGCTCAAACTTGATATGTCAAGCGTAAGTCCATATTTAATTGCAAGGTAAGTGGCAACATCTCTTCGATCAGCTTGTGAAAGTGTCGTGCTAAAACTGATCACTTCTGTCATCGTACCATTGAAAGGTGCTGACACAGCTGCATTGAAGGATTCTCCAAGTTGATATGCCTGATCTGTTCGTGTATTCCAACTACCCGTATTAAGTTCTGTATCAATGATCTGCGTACCATTTCTGTAGATTTCCTGAGAAGTAGCTCCTGCATTGTGTCTGGGGTTGATAATACTTGGATCTCCAAAATTAGAAGTTGTACTTACCTGCATACCCCGGTAGCCTCCACCATCCAGCGCATAAGTTATTATTTCGTCATCCTGAAGAGCAGTAGTCGGTCCGAGTGCAATACTTGTGAAATCCCCCTGCTCAAATCCAATAATTCGTCCTACTGCATTTGTATTATTATAAATTTCATTAGGATCAATAACAATAAATGACTCGAAGGAATTGAAGCCTCCAGGACCAGTCATTGTGTTGGATCCATCAAACAGGACACCAGGATTTCCATTAAGTGCATCGGTATTTAGAGTTGGCTGATCTGAAGACAGACTTTGCTCGGCACTATTCACGCTTCCACTCTGATCCACCCATCCGGTTATATTGCTACCATTGGTAGCAATACCTTTATCTGCTTTTAGCCATAGGGTCATATTAGTGGCATCAACACCACCGGGACTTGGCTTGCTAAGGTTACCACCAAGCGTAAAGTACTCCCCATCTGCAAAGTCAACACCTGCAAAGGTCAAAATTTCACTACCATTCATGGTCGCAACAGAACCAGTACTGTTTACTGATGCTGAAGATAAGCCGATTGGCATTGTAGCTACACTTGATGCTACCAGAAGACTCAGTGTTGAAGTTGAAGCATCAATACCCAACGCAGTGAGGTCAAATGAGATATCAACTGTTCCTACGTCACCTGTTTCATCCAATCTCCAAATTCTCGTCAACCGATTGGTTGTACCACCCGGAATATCTGATGCAGTAAGTGCTGTTGTTCCTCCATCATGACCCCAAATCATGGATTCTCCATCTGCCAGTCCGGAAGCGTTTGAAAGCTCAATATTTTTCCCAGTCGTGCTCTTAGATGATGTTTGTGATAAATTTTGAGAGTTATCTACAATAATTCCTGCAATATCATTGCTGTACGTTGTATGATTGTAAATAGACGCACCACCTATCGTATAATTTTCTGCAGAAATGCCTAGAGTAAGTCCATATTTTAAGGCAAGGTATGTTTCAACATCCCTTCTTTGTGCAGCGCTTAACTCCACATCAAACATGATGATTTCAGCAATATCTCCACCATAAATGTATCCGTTTCCTCCTGTCCTTGCTCCTATCAGGACATTAGTTGTTTCGCTGGCTGTTCCTACTCCGCCATTATTGATTTCCAGTGTTCCATCCAGGTAAGTATCAAGGTTCGCTGTGTTGATTAATGTTGAAGCAATGGTCCAGGAATCATCAACAACTGAAGTTGCTCCGGTGCTTTGGGTCCCGCCAATTATCTGGCTATAAACTCCACCAGTAGTGATAAATTGATATTGTCTGTTTGCGGCCGTTCCATTATTAGCTCTTGAAAGAATTGTTCCATTATCAAGTGTGTTAAAAACTGTAAAAAACGAGAATGCATCTGTTCCGGGAACATAATCAAGTACGTCTCCAAGGTCCAGGTAATCATCTGTACCATCTAGTTCAATTACTGCATGTGAGTTAATTGCGTCAGTCTTATACAAAGGCTGATCAGAAGCAGTAGCCTGTACCGCATCTATTCCACTGTCACTTTGATCTCCCCAGTTCGTAACATTTGAACCCGATGTGGTTATTGCCCGATCAGCATCAAGCCATAAAGTTAAGTTTGCTGCTAAATCACCAGGAGCAGTTTCTGCAGTGGTTGCCAGCGTGAAAAAATCGCCATCTCCAACACTGATATTATCAAAAGTAACAATATCATCTCCAGTGGCATCCTGCGAAATTGTTCCGTTTAGTGTAACTGTTCCTGTTGCAAGATCTGTCGGCATTGTTGCACCGCTCGCAGCCTGAATGAGTGCAAAGTCCTGACCGGAAAGAGTCAGTCCCAATGTCGTTAAATTAAAAGAGAGGTCCACTGTTCCAACATCACCGGTTTCTTCCATGCTCCATATTCTGGTGAGTCGATTAACAACACCTCCCGGTATATTACCTGTCGTTGTTGCTGTTGATCCATTATCATGACCCCAAATCAAAAACTCACCATCTGCCAAATCACTTGCTCCGCTCATTGTCACAACATCACCTGAGGTGCTAATGGAAGAAGTCTGATTCAGCCCCTGAGAATCATCTTGGCCTATACCTGCAATGTCTGTATCATAGCTTGCTAGATTGAAAATAGAAGATCCACCAACTGTATAGGCTTGTGAAGTTATATCCAAAGTAAGACCATACTTTATTGCCAGATATGATTCAACATCTCTCCTGGCAGCTGAAGAAAGTGCACTGTTAACTATGATTAGTTCTGCAAGCTCGCCATTCAATTGAAACCCTCCTCCGCCAGTTCTTGCTCCTACTATTACATCTTCTGTTTCGGTGTCAGTTCCAATAGTTCCGCCGGTGACATCTACTGTTCCCCTCAACCATGCATTAACATCAGTTGTGCTTGCTATACTAGAGCTTATGTTCCACTGATTTGTAGCAACATTAGCTCCTTGTTGAGTACCGCCACCTCCAATGATTTGAAAGAAGTCATTGCCAGTAATACCATACTGCCATTGTCTATTAGCTGCTCCGTTACCTGCACGAGCGATCAAAGTGCCCGTATTGCCAGTACCCACATTATAAACCCCAAAGAAGGACCATTCGTCAGTTCCAGGAGTAAAGTCAAGAACGTCTCCAAGATTTAAGTAATCACCTCCGTCAAACGAAAGAGAAGAATACCCATTTACTGCATTTGCAGTAAGAGTTGGTTGATTTGCTCCCGCTCCCTGTGTTCCGGTTATTGCGCTCCCTCCCTGATCTGTCCATGCAAGCACACTCGTGCCAGAGGTTGATACACCCTTGTCTGGTTTCAGCCACAGAGCAAGACCAGAAGCATCTCCTGGGGAATCCGTTGGTATTTCAACTGTGATTTCGATGCTGGCGCCAATTATACAAAGTGGGTCACCCCCGGCTGTTTCATCTGCTCTTAAAATCCATGTGCCCTCAGGATCAATTCCATCAAATGATGATAATGAACCCTCAGGAATGTATGTTCCATTTGCAGGAATACCTCCTGGTATAGTGGTGCTTGCTTCATCATCGAATAATTGAGTTACGCCTGGAGAGATGTCATCAGCTCCTCCAAAGGTTCCTGTAGAAAAAATGGTAACTATCCCGCCATTAGGTGATTCCAATTCGAATCCATGTTCATCGTGAAATGAGTTTCCCGTACCTGGGGCAGCACAAGATCCATCTGTCTTATCATAGTGAATGGTTAGATTGATATCGGTCACAACAGCCCCAAAACCAAAAGAGGATACGGGTACATCAATGGTTATGGTACCTGTCCCTCCATCAACTGTAACAGGTGAAGTCCCGGAATAGGTAAATGTTGTTTGAGCAAAAGCTCCTGTAGAGACGAAAGCCAGTATAAGTAAGAGTAGTCGGGTTGTACTTTTCATTCAAATTGCAATTCCGCTAGACTATAGCAACATGTAATTCGGGAAAATACAGGAATCACCGCCTGATGGCCTGTGAATCTCTAATTCCAATGAACTGAACAAGTGGCTATAGCTGGCGATGATTATTAATAGGACAAAAATCTATAATAATTGTGAGATTTCAAGAAAAAATTCGATGAATGACCTCAAACTGACTGACAAGTCTAATGGAATCATGATGAAAATGTGCATTGACTTTTCAGCCAACAACTAACACAATCCTTTCATATGCTAATCACAGCTCCATGTATGTAATAATATACCCTCAAGTATTTATATTGGCCGTTAAAATGCAATAGCTTAGTTAAGAATGTCCAAAATAGTCATAATCGGTGGTGGCATAATCGGTCAGTTCTGTGCCTATTACCTTGCAGGGAATGGAAACCAAGTATCGGTAATTGATGATAATCCGGATATGACTCCTGCTTCAGAAGGGAACTGTGGTCTGGTTACACCAAGTCATATTGTCCCTCTAAATTCCATGCAGGCTGTATTTCAGGGAATTAAATGGCTGGGCAAAAAAGATGCTCCCCTCAAAATAAAACCTCAATTAGACAGGCGTTTCATCTTATGGTTCTTAAACTTCATCCGTTTTAGTTCTGGTTCTGCCATTGAAAAAGCAACTGCTGCCAGGCATGAACTTTTACAATTGAGTTTTTCACTGTACGAACGATTCTTTGAGGACGAACCAACTGAGTCCGAATGGAATAAGGGTGGATTACTTTATGTATGTCGCAACAAAAAATCCATGAATCATTATGACGAAGAAATAGCGCTTCATAAAAAATTCAATCTCCAAAGCAGGATGTTAAGTGCAACAGAAGTTACGGAAGAGGAACCCCTTCTTAAGGGAACCTTCGCAGGAGGTGCGCTCATGGAAATGGACAGTTGGCTAAACCCGACTCAATTATTGAAAGACCTGCGGAGAATCAATGAAATAAATGGTGTTAAATACTGTCCGGAAAAAGTGCGTGATTTCAGGTTAAGCAACGGAAAAATTAATGCAGCTATGACAGAAAAGGGTGAATACATTGCCGATGAATTCATTTTGGCAACCGGGGCCTCCTCCCCATTACTGGCTGCAAAGATTGGTATCAATCTGGCCGTTATTCCCGGTAAGGGATATAATCTGACGACCAGAAATGGTGAACACATACCTATGAAAAGGCCACTTTATATGGTGGAAAAAAAGGTAGTAGCCACACCATGGAAGAATGGATTTAGAATTGGCAGCACCATGGAGTTTTCCGGCTATGACCTGGAACTTAATGGAGACAGACTCAATGCATTGAAAAAAGCTGCCGGAGAATATCTGGAAATAGATGTAGATAGCTTTGCATTTACTCCGTGGGCCGGGTGGAGACCCATGAAAGACAATGGAATTCCTATCATTGAAAGAAACGAAAAAATAAAGAATCTTGTAATAGCAACCGGCCACAGCATGGTAGGACTCAGCATGGCTCCAGCAACCGGCTATATGGTGAACGAACTTATCACCGGCAAAAAGAGAGATTGAAAAGCGAATAGATTATCCTCCAATATTCGCTTCCATATCGGCATATCGGCTTTGTCGTTCTCTGTCACCCAGGCGGTAAGAAATATAGGCCAGTGCACGGATACAACCAATTGAACCAGGATTCATTTCCAGTGCATATTCATAAAACTCAAGAGCCTGCTTATATGCAGAAAGAGCTTTGGCCTGTGCATTCTGATCATCAATTAACTGATCAAACATGACTCCAATGGCTTCATGGGATTTACCAAGTAACTCGTTCACCTCGAACGTATTTCTAATTTTCTTTACTGCTTCCAATTGTGTTATCGCAGGGCCAAAAATTCGATTCACTTCTATCTCTGTTTCTGCGTTAACCCCCCGATCATATTTTTGCTTCGCGCTGGTGAAAAGTTGCGAGTAAATAAGACTCAATTCGGCATCAACTGACTCTTTCCATCTGGTGTCAAGCGCAACAGCCTGAGTCAGATCATTGTAAACTGCATGGTATGGATCAGACCCGATTATTGCAGAGCTCTTTCCTGATTTAAGCAAATTCAGCCTTGACATTCCCCTGTAATAATAAGCCTTACTCCGCATGTCGCTATTCATGTCGGGGCTGGTTTCAAACGCTTTATTCATGTCCTGAATGGTTCGTTCAAAAGCACCACTATGGAATGCAATGATCCCTGGAGAAACAAAATTTTGCGAAAACCCGATCAGGAAAGAAAAGGAAAGAAATACGATTAAAAAAGCTCTCATATATCAGCGATATTGTTTGCAAAATTACAATTTTTGAAGTTGATACAAATCCTGTTCCAACTATTTAAAGCTTATCAGGAAAGAACCAGTCATATTGCCCGAAAAATACTACCTCGACTACTTCAACTATGTCCTTGATTTCGTTGAACGACAGTATGATCATATACTCGATGAACCTGAGTATCTGTTTTATCAATCATTTCGAAACCTCTCAGAAGATGCCAAATGTCTTTATTTACGTTTTTCCAACCGCAGAGGTGATTTTTTCAGAATCAAAAAGATTTCATATACTGAAATAAAAGACCTCCACAGTGCCAAAGAAGAGTTACTGCTGAATTCTTTCATCCGGATCAATGAAACCAATGATGCCAGACAATTTCATCTGTTCACCAAAGCTGAACTGGTTTCCTGCTATGATTTTCTTGACAAAACACAAAAAAAGGAAGATATTCTGCATGAGCTAAATGAAGCTGACATCCAATTTCTTCATGAGATAGAAGAGATTGCCGAGGTATGCAAAAACGAGGAAGTAGAATTTATAAAATTGCTTTTTTTCGGACACAGGGGTGGCAGAATGACAGATTTTGTCATTCGGGATGTTGGCAATGTAAAGATCCAGAAACTGGATGAATCTAAATTCAGCCCATGGTTTTCCTCACGTGAAGAAGCCCTCGCAGTTTTACACATTTCTAATTTGCGTCGGCTGATTTACGAATTACTGGAAGCAGAACTTCCGCTGGAAGAATTTATCAGCGAATTGCCATGGGAGGAATGGTTGAAATTTCATCGATCGGGAAAGTCTGCCGAAAAATTGCTCTTAAAAATTGCATACCATTTTGAGCAGATGGGAAATCCTGAAGAGGCGCTTAGACACTATTCTTATACAGATAAGCCCCCGTCACGGGAAAGAAAAATCAGACTACTTGAAAAATTAGATCGCAAATCTGAAGCAGTTGAGATTGCTCAGGTAATTATGGATTCTCCTTCAAATGCAACAGAACTGACTTTTGCCACTGACTATTTGAACCGATCCGGAATTCGCATCAACCGGAGTATGACAGAACGTCTAAAGAACGCTCCTTCCATATCCATAGCTAAAGATCCTGATCTGAAAGTCGAAGAGGCTGTGCTCCAGTACTTTGAAAAAGAAGGCTGGAATGGAGTCCATGCCGAAAATTATCTTTGGAGAGGAATTTTTGGTCTCGTTTTCTGGAACGAAATCTTTGACGAAAGCCATGGCTCATTTCATCACCCTCTGCAACGACAGCCTTCCGACCTTAATGACGATACATTTTTTGAATCACGCGCCCATCTGCTGGAGAGAAGGCTAAACGGACTGCCATCCAGAAAGAAACTGGCCAATGAAATAGTTAAAATGTATGCTGAAAAAGACGGGATGGCTAATCGGTTTGTTACCTGGCATGAATCATTACTCCCTGCCATCAAAACAGCCGTTCAAAAGCTCCCGCTAAAAGGGATAAAAACTGTTCTTCTTGAAATGTCCAAAAACATGAAGGAAAACAGTGCCGGATTCCCCGATCTGTTTATCTGGAATGATACAGGTTACCAGTTTTACGAAGTGAAATCCCCTAACGACCATCTTTCTGCACAGCAACTTTTCTGGCTTGATTTCTTAAAGCAGGCAAAAATCAGGGTTGATGTCCTTCGTGTCAACTACCCTGACTGATTGCTCACACAATGGTTGATTCCTTCTTGTACATTATGCCTCTCTCCTCCAGGTATTTCAAAAAGAAGTTGAAACACACTTCGTGCTTTCCTACCAGTTCGGGAGGGAAAACACCTTTCTCCTCAAACAGACCTTCAAGGAAAAGGTTGGCAGCAGCCGTTGCAGTATACCCGGTAGTTCTTGCCATTGATGAGGTCTTTGTATCATGATCGTATTCATCGTGCAGGTTATAGACCACTTTCTCAGTCTGCCCTTTCTCATTCTCTCCCTGCAATGTGATCCGCATAACAGTTATTTCTTCTTCTTCCTCACCCAGTTTCCATTCATTAAATAAGATCCGCGAGGTGAATTCAAGCGGAGAAACCACATTCCCATCAATATTCACTTTGTCAGTGCTAAAGAATCCACTCTCCTTTAACACTCTTACATATTCCACATGATCCGGATACCGAAGTGTTTTTTCCTTCATGTTCGGGATATGAGGCATGGTGTAAATAATCGACCTCAAGCCATCTGAATTGAAAGATTCCAGTGTCCCTACTCCTTCAAATTCAATGTATTCACAATCAGTCAATGGTTCTCTGATTACTTCCACCCCATTTTCAACATACCTGGCCGGGCGGGTATATTCTTCAATCACATCTATGGGTGAAAAGGGCGCTTTATATGAAAATGGCCATTTTTTTACCTTCGGCAATCCGCCAACCAGACATTCAAAGTCTGTCAGCTTCATGATTTCATTGTAGCGACCCAAAATTATGTTATCCATCCCTGGAGCCACTCCACAGTCAACAATTGCTGTCACTCCTTTTTCCTTCGCCAGTGCGTCCAGTTTCAGTGAATTTTCAGGGAAAAACGAGATATCAATCACATTGACCTCAGCTTCGATAATGGCTTTCAACGTTTCATAGCCCAAAAAGCCCGGAACTGCGCAAATTACCAGATCGTATGTTTTGATCAGAGATTGAAGTGCCGATTTATCGGTAACATTCAGTTCATAAGTAGAGAGCTCTCCACATTTCTTTTTTGCACGCTTCAGTGCTTCGGTACTTAAATCGGCCAGCATTACCTGATGCATCTTTGAAAGATCAATAGCCATGGCACTACCTACCATGCCGGCACCTAATACAATAATATTATTCACAAAATGGTTGTTAAAAAGTTAGAAAAAAATTTCAGAAGCAGGTTGACAGAACGTCAATTCACAATCCGGGAATGATAACCCATGGCATTTCGTTTGGATGCATAATTCTTACGTGAAGCATCGGTTAAAATTAGACAAAGGTTGTGAATCTCCAACTTCCATTTTTAGTGAAAAAAAGATAGATTTAGATTCGTCTTGTTCAGGATCACTTACCAAACACCACAAAATGAATGAAAAAGGCATTTCTCGAAAGCAAAGAAAAATTATAAGAAACAAGAAGAAAGTTATTGCCTGGGATTACTATGATCACAAGGGTAACCTGATCACTCGCGAAAAAACCATTGAAAGATGCAATAGTCTGGTCCTGCCTCCTGCATGGGAAGAAGTCTGGATATGTTATGATGCAAACGCAAACCTTCAGGCTACCGGCAAAGACGCCAAAGGACGTCTTCAATATCGCTATCATGAAAATTGGACAGCAGCGCGTGCCGCCGAAAAGTTTGATGGAATGACTTCATTCGCCCAGATTCTTCCTTCGATCAGGAAAAAAGTGGAAACAGATTTACAACTCAATGGGATGCCAAAAGATAAGGTTGTCGCCCTTGTTGTTAAGCTGATTGATCTGTACCATTTCCGGGTAGGTAATGATGAATATGCAAAGAAGAATAAGTCCTATGGGCTAACAACCATTAAAGAAGGACATATGAAACTTGATCGTTCCAAACATGCAGAAGGAGAACTGGATGCCATTTTCGAATTTACCGGCAAGTCGGGTAAGCTTTGGAAGCGAAGAATATGGGAAGATGATCTGGCTCTGCTAATTGATGCCTCAGGGGCAGTAGGTGGCAGAAAAAAAACACAGGATCTGTTTAGATATGAGGACAACAATGGAAGAGATTTTGATATTAAATCTCATCATATCAACGAATACCTCGATGATATAACCTCAAAGTTTGGCAAAGTAACTGCCAAAGATTTTCGAACCTGGGCAGCTACCTCCAAAACAGCTTTCAGGCTCTCCCGGCAATTAGATCCTGAAACTCAGACGGCCCGAAAGAAAGTGGCCGGCAAGATCGTTCAAACTGTTTCTTCGGACCTGGGGAATACTCCTGCTGTATGCAGATCATCCTACATTCATCCTGTTGTACTCGCAGATTGGGCAGAAGGAATTTTTCGTACAAAATGGACTCACGCAGCTTCAAACAGAAAGGTGAAAGGATTATCAAAAGAAGAAACCATTACATTTCACTATCTCAATAAATAATATCAGTCCATTCAACAAAAAAAAGGTCACCCTGAGAGAGGATGACCTTAATTAAACGTTAAAATTCAGCTTCTGAGTAAACAGAAAAACTAAATGAGGTAATCTGGTTTGCTGCCAGCTTTCATATCTTTATCGGGACAATGCTATCTGAATTTTTCAGTTATTATCGGTAAAATAGTATGAGGTGGAATTAAGATGACGAAATGGAAAAAATAACTGTTTCATTACCTGTTTGCCAGTTGATCCGTACATTGATTTGATTATGAAAAACAAATACTTCCGCTATGTTTTAAGACACTTTATCATCTGGAATCTGGCATTCATTTTTTGGGGATTAATGCGAGAATTCGGGCAGGAAGTTGTTCAGGATTTCGAACCATTGACTTTTCCAAAACGTATCCAGATTCATCTGCTGGTCGGACTTGTGAGTGGTCTTTTGTTTGGAACCCTGGATTACCTGATCGAAAAGAAAATATACAAATACGTCTCACTGGGAAAAGCCTTACTAATTGGATCAATATCCTTTCTTCTTCTGGTTTTTCTATTGGCAACATTTGCCCTGCTCATTTTCACCCAAATTACGAATCTTGAATTTAACCCGACTACCTATGGTGAATTCATGTTTTCAAAGGAGATGATATTACTTGTCTTTTACTTTTTTCTGGTCGCCATTTTAACTGACATTTTCAAACAAATTGATAAGAAATTAGGACCCGGGAATTTGTGGCGAATGATAATTGGTGAATTCTATCAGCCAAAAGAAGACGAGCGAATATTTATGTTCCTTGATCTGAAAAGCTCAACAGCCATTGCAGAAAAATTGGGACACATCAAATACAGTCGATTAATCCAGGATTGTTTTCATGACTTGAGGGTCGTTGAAAAATTCAATGCTGAAGTATATCAGTATGTGGGTGACGAAGCGGTGCTCACCTGGCAAAAAGAAATGGGGCTTACTAATTCTAACTGCCTTCGTGCTTTTTTTGAGTTCAGATCCAAACTAATAAGTCGTTCAAAATATTATCTTGACAAATACGGACTTATTCCTGAATTTAAGGCTGGCCTGAACATTGGAGAAATTGTCATTGCGGAAGTAGGAGAAATTAAAACTGAAATTGCATATCACGGGGATACTATCAATACTGCCGCAAGAATCCAGGAACAATGTAATACCCATCAAAAAAGTTTATTGATTTCGGAAGAATTGAATCAAAATCTACGGCTCGACAATGGTTTTTCAAGTTCACTGGTAGGAGATATTCTCCTTAAAGGGAAAAGCAGCAAAGTCAATATTTACAGCGTTGAAATTTCCTAGCAATCCATTAACCAATATCTTATGACCTCCACAACTATCAGAAAGGCTGTTATTGATGACCTTGACACGCTATATGAATTTGAGCAGGGAATCATCGCCGCAGAAAGGCCTTTTGATCCGACTCTTCGAACGGAGAAAATTAATTACTACGATTTAAAAGCACTGGTTGAATCCGAAGATACCGAGGTACTCGTTGCTGTTGTTGACAATGAAATTGCAGGTTCCGGATATGTTCAAATAAGAAAGGCTAAGCCTTACTTGAAGCATGAGCATTATGGGTATATCGGATTTATGTTTGTAAAAGCTGAATTTCGGGGAAAAGGCATTGCTCAGTTAATTTCCAACAGCCTTACTTCCTGGGCAAAATCGAATGGGCTTCACGAAATAAGACTGGACGTTTACAATGACAATCATTCGGCTGTCAGAGCCTACGAGAAAGCAGGCTTCAAAAAACATATGATCGAAATGAGAATGACCATCTAACTACGCAAATTGACATAAATCAAGACACCTACTGACCTAACTCCTTCCTGCCGGTAACACGCAATCATACCTTGCTCATACAGATTATGAGTACAGATAATACAACTACCCCAACAACAGTACCTGACAATGGGCAGCTTAAAAGTCCAGTTAAACTAACCGCCAAAGATTTAAGACAAATCAATACTACCGGCGGAATCCGAAAACTCCTAAAGCAAAAAGAGTTTGACCTTGAACATGTCTTGTTCAACCTTAATTACGAGAGTGAGTTGGAACAACTTCAGGTCGAGCTTGTCAAATTGCAACGTGATATCCACCTGAACGGTCGCCGGGTAGCCATCATCTTTGAAGGAAGGGATGCTGCCGGCAAAGGCGGGAACATACGCCGATTCATTGAGCACCTGAACCCCAGGGCCATGCGTGTCGTCGCACTTAACAAACCGACTGAAATAGAACAGGGCCAATGGTATTTTCAACGGTATGTAAACACCTTGCCCAACCCTGGTGAGATTACATTCTATGACCGTAGCTGGTACAATCGAGCCGTTGTAGAGCCCGTGATGGGGTTTTGCTCCAATGATCAGTACCGAACCTTCCTGCTACAGGTTCCTGAATTTGAACATATGCTATATGAAGATGGTGTTGAAATTATCAAATTCTGGCTCTCTATTTCAAAAAAAGAGCAAAAAAGGAGGTTTGATTCCAGAATTGGTGACCCACTAAAACAGTGGAAACTAAGCCCCATCGATGAAAAAGCGCAAGAGCACTGGAACGACTACACGAAATACAAAAAAGAGATGTTTGCACGAACCCACACCTCATACAGTCCATGGATTGTCATCGAGGCTAACAATAAGAAACGTGCAAGGCTTGAGACCATTCGCTATGTTCTCAATCATCTGAATTATGAGGGGAAAGACGAAGCAAAAATTTCATTATTACCAGATCCTGAAATCGCTAAAAGATTCCATAGATCAGGAAAAACAAGTGACTAAACCTAAACACAACTCAATTATGAAAAAAAGAGAAAAAGTAGCTAACGTAATGACAACTGATGTGCTGACTGTAAACGTCGGAAATTCTCTTAGAGAAGCGAATCAGCTTTTCACAAAGAATCATATTCGTCACATTCCTGTGGTTTCAGGCGATAAACTGATCGGTATTCTGAGTCAGACCGATATCCTCAGGATTAGCTTTGGAAACACATTCGGTAGCGATCAGACAGGTGGTGATGAAGCCATTTTTGATATGCTGTCTATTAATCAGGTAATGAAACACAGTCCACAGACAGTGTCTCCGGAGCAAACCCTGAAAGAAGCTGCGGAAGTTTTTGCACAAAAAGAATTTCATGCGTTACCAGTGGTGGAAAATGACAAGCTTGTCGGAATCATTACGACAACAGACATTATCAAATACTTCCTTGAACAGTACTAAATTATCAGGCCATGGAAAACGAGGAAAAATCATACAAGAAAGGATATTTTATCAGTCTTGGTATTGCATTGGGAGTCCCGCTGGGATTAATACTCGGAAACATCGCCTATGGAATTCCAATTGGTCTTGCTTTAGGATTACTAACAGGTTCAACGCTTGAGAAAAAAATGAATCCTCATCCGACAGAATCAGAAGATGGAATCGGGGAAGTTGAAAGCAGGCGGGCCTGGATATGGGTTATCCCTGGCCTGGCTGCTCTTATGATTATTTCAGCAATGTATTTTATCAAATGAGTTAAAGATGCCACGGCCCACTTCAAAAAAGGAATTACTCGATCTGAGTCAGCGTAATTACGACCAACTTATCAATCTCGTAAAATCATTCTCACCTGATACGGTAAATTCTGAGTTCCCAAAAGAGTACCTTAACAGAAACATCAGGGATGTTATCGCGCATCTCCATCACTGGCATCTAATGTTTTTGAAATGGTATACGGATGATGCTGAAGGGAGAAAACCAGACATACCTGCCAAAGGTTATACATGGAAAACACTCCCCGAACTTAACAGGGAGATTCAGGAAAAATATAGTAAAACAGATTTGAGTGAGGTGCTTGACCTTTTTAATCAGTCGTGGTTAAGGGTCTGGAAAATCATCAATAGTCATAGCAATGAAGAATTATTCACCAAAAAAAAATACCGCTGGACCGGTACGACTTCTCTTGGAGCTTATTTGATATCTGCGACTTCCAGCCATTACGACTGGGGCATAAAGCTCATTAAGAAATGTAAAAAGCAGAATCAGGCCTCACTTTAAAACGTTCTTATAAATATATAACCGACCGGTCATATATTTTGATTACATTTAAAGTATGGGCGGACTCAATAAGCGAGAACACTTAATTGAAACAGGACAAAATCAAATTTTGACTCACGGATATGATCTTAGCAGTATCAAGAACATAACTGCTGCTGCAGGTTTACCCAAGGGATCCTTTTACCACTATTTCGAGAGTAAAGAAAAATTTGCTCTGGAAGCCATGGATCAGTTTGTAAATGCCTTCGAAGAACAACTTCCTGATAAACAGGATAATCTTTTGACAATTAGCAAACTAATAGATGCTCGAATTAATGCTATTGTTAAGATCAATTATGCCAGAGAATGTTACATGAGCATCATGAGTCATGCGTCAACAAATGAAGATGAAGGGTTCCGTCATTCAGTTGTCAATGCTCTTGAAAGATCAACCAGAACCATAAATTCCCTGCTTGCAAAACTGATGAAGAAGGGACTAATTTCTTCTGATTATGATTTAAAAGAATTACAGGAATTTGTTGACTTTTCATGGCGCGGGGCTCGATTGAAGGCAAAACTTTTAAAGTCTGAACAGCCCCTGGTCATCTTCAAAAAATATCTGATGGAATACATCCTTAAATAATAAATGCTTCATAAAATAACCGACCGGTCAAATATTAACTAAAACAATACAAACCATGTCTCTTAAAAATTTTCTTGCATATAATGGTATTCTATTCGTCCCGTTTGGCTTTGGGATGCTGCTCTTCCCTGCTTTGTTATTTCCAATATTTGGCATTGAATTGGATCCTGATGGAGTGCTAATGGCCAGAGTCTTTGGAAGCGCATTAATGAATCTTGGGCTGATCTGTTTTTTGATACGCAACGAGAATCATACTTCCATTGGAATCAGGGCAATTCTGACCGGAAATTTCCTTTTTCACGGCATTGATTCTGTTTCAACTTTCATTGCTGCATATTCTGGTGTTATGAACAACCTGGGATGGATGTTTTCCTCTTTGCATTTTCTTCTTGCAATCGGATTTTTCTACTTCCTGATTTCCGGAAAGGATTAAATGAATTCTGAAGGAATTTTGAATTTCAGCCTGAAATGACCAGGCATTAATTCTTAAGACCATTTATCAAAAATGCAGGAATGAAAGAGAATCAAGCGCTAGTTTTACAATACTATCACATTGATTATGAAGCCAGGATTGAAACGTATGCTCTATGTGGTTTTGCTTCTTGGTATTGCATTCATTATTGCATACCCTAAGCTTGACTTATCTGCAAAGGAATCTGCCCCTGCCGGAGTGTCCTCTTCCTCATCTACACTTACCGTTGAGGCAGAGAAGATAGTTTACGAAACGATCGATTATAGCGTGCATGTTACCGGTACCATTATCGCAGATGAATCCGTGGAACTCAATTCTGAAGTCTCTGCAAAAATTGATGAAATCCTGTTTCGGGAGGGCGAGAAAGTGAAAAAAGGCCAGTTGCTGGTAACGCTGAATGATGATGAGCTTGAAGCTGAACTTGAAAAACTGAAGTTTACTAAAAAGCTCCATGAAGATAATGAGTTTCGGCAAAGAAAATTGCTCGAAAAAGAAGCAATCAGTCGCGAGGAATACGAAATAGCTCTAACAACTCTTAATACTTCCCTTTCTGAAATTAAACTGCTGGAAGCTCGTAAAGCCAAGTATAAACTATATGCCCCTTTCAACGGAAAAATTGGATTACGTGAAGTTTCAACAGGAAGCTACATCAACCCTGGTAATTTGATTGCTAAAATCTACAGCATAGATCAGGTCAAAATAGACTTTTCGGTTCCGGGAAAATATTTAAAAGACATTAATACAGGGGATGAAATTCAATTCATCATCGATGGTTATAGTGAATCATTTAAGGGAGAAATTTACGCACTGGAGCCACAAATAGATCCTCAATCCCGCAGCATAAAACTGAGAGCTGTTTCGGCTAATAAAGAGAATAAACTGCTTCCTGGGCAATTTGCCAAAATCAATTTAATTCTGGATCGCATTGAGAATTCCATTATGGTACCCAATATCGCTCTCATTCCGGAGCTAAGCACAACAAAAGTATTTGTCTATGCTGATGGAAAGGTTGATACACGAATCGTAGAGACAGGAATTCGCACAGATGAAAAAGTTCAAATACTGGCAGGGCTTGAACCTGGAGATTTCATTATCACAACCGGCCTTCTTCAGATCAGACAGGGTATGGAAGTAAATATTCAACAATAGTGGCAAGTCTTGCAAATATCAGCATTGATCGTCCAGTTTTAGCGCTGGTCATGTCAATCGTTATTACATTATTCGGTCTGATCGGGTTTAATTTTTTAGGAGTTCGGGAATATCCTTCCATTGACCCCCCAATCATTACGGTTTCCACTTCTTATGTGGGTGCCAGTGCAGACGTAATCGAGACTCAGATTACTGAGCCACTTGAAGAATCCATTAACGGAATTGATGGAATCAAAAGTCTGACAAGCGTAAGCAATGACGGGAGATCAACCATTACTGTTGAATTTGGACTGGAGCAGGATCTGGAGTCAGCTGCCAATGATGTCAGGGACCGGGTGTCGCAAGCCATCAATCGTATCCCTCCCGATGCGGACCCGCCAAGAGTCCGGAAAGCAGATGCCGATTCACGACCAATCATCGCTTTGAGAATTTACAGTCCCCAGCGTAACCTGCTGGAGCTTACCGAAATTGGAGAAACCATCTTCAAAGAGACTTTTCAAACCATATCGGGAGTTTCTGAGGTCAGAGTATGGGGGTCAAAAAAATACTCCATACGGTTATGGATGGATCCCAATCGTCTTGCCGCATATCAATTAACACCTCTGGATGTCTATGAAGCAGTTAACAGCCAGAACGTGGAGCTGCCATCGGGCCGCATCGAAGGTGCGGATATGGAACTAACCATACGAACTGTTGGCCGTCTTTCATCCCCGAGGGAGTTCAATGACCTGATTATAAAAGATGATGAAAATGGAGTCATTAGATTTTCAGATATTGGACGGGCTGAATTTGCTCCTGAAAATGAACGGACAGCTTTGAGAACCAATGGAATTCCCATGGTTATCACTGCAATCGTACCTCAACCCGGATCCAACAATCTTGAAATAGCAGATGCATTTTATGAAAGATTGAATGCAATGAAAAGTAACATCCCGGATGATGTGGATACTTCCATTGCTTTCGACAATACACAATACATCCGTGACTCTATAGCAGAAGTCCAACAAACTATTTTTATTGCATTTGGTCTGGTGGTACTGATCATTTTCTTTTTTCTAAGAGACTGGCGGACCACATTTATTCCGGTTATTACAGTTCCTATTTCCCTTATTGGATCCTTTTTTATTATGTACATGCTGGATTTTTCAATCAATGTACTTACGCTGCTGGGCATTGTGCTGGCAATTGGTCTTGTAGTTGATGATGCAATTGTTGTTCTTGAAAATATCTATTCCAAAATTGAAGCCGGTGATGAACCTCATGAAGCAGGAAAAAAAGGAACACAGGAGATTTTCTTCGCTGTAATCTCAACCACTGTCGCACTTACGGCAGTGTTTTTTCCCATTATTTTCCTTCAGGGATTGACAGGTCGTCTTTTCAGAGAGTTTGGCATTACTGTGGCAGGGGCTGTCATTATTTCTTCATTTGTCGCCCTGACTTTGTGCCCGATGCTGGCAACCCGAATGCTAAAGAAGCGTGAAAGGCAGACCTGGTTCTACCGTAAGACGGAACCATTTTTTATCTGGTTAAATCAAAAGTACAATAATGCGCTGGACACTTTTATGGCGAATAAATGGCTGGCAGGGGTTGCAGCATTAACAGCCTCAGTGCTTATTTTCTATTTTATGACCATCATTCCACAGGAACTGGCTCCTATGGAAGATCGCGGTTCATTCCGGGTGAGTGCTACAGGACCTGAAGGAGCTACATTCGAATACATGGACAGGTATGCAAATGAAATTTCAGAAGTTATCAATGAAAATGTACCTGAGGCGGAATCAATCGTTACAATTACCTCGCCAGGATTTGGGGCCAGCAGTGCAGTAAATAATGCAAGTATCAGTGTTACGCTAACTGACTCTGAAAATCGCGAACGCTCTCAAAAAGAAATAGTAAGTCTTGTTAAGCCAATTATTTCCAAAAACACCAAAGCGAGGGCATTTACTTCAGAACCACAAACAATCGGAGGCAGACGTGGAGGACTTCCAATAAGCTACGTTGTTCAGGGTCGAAATCTTGAACATATTAAGAAAGCCATTCCGCAATTCCTGGAGGCCGCTCAAAAAAGTCCCGTTTTCAGCTACGTAGATGTGGATCTTAAATTCACTAAACCGGAAATCGAGGTAAACATAGATCGAGAAAAAGCCAATAATCTCAATGTCTCCGTCCGGGACATAGCACGGACCCTTCAGCTCGCACTTAGTGGCAACAGATTTGGATTCTTTGTCATGAATGGAAAACAATATCAGGTGATCGGACAGGTAGAAAAAGAAAATCGAAATGAACCTGTCGATTTAAAATCCATTTATATCAGAACACAGGAAAATCAGCTAACCCAGCTCGATAACCTGATTAGTATCCGGGAAAACTCAACTCCCCCACAGTTGTACCGATACAATCGATTCGCTGCAGCAACTTTCGATGCAGATCTCGTTGAAGGTTATTCCCTTAATGACGGTTTAATTGAAATGGATCGTATCAGAGAAGAGGTGCTGGACGATACTTATCAGACCTCTCTATCGGGACAATCCAAGGAATTCAGAGAAAGTTCAGGTAATCTCTATTTGGCATTCGGGCTTGCTCTGGCATTGATCTATCTGGTTTTGTCAGCACAATTTGAAAGCTTCAGAGATCCTATCATCATCATGTTTACGGTGCCTCTTGCCCTTTTCGGCGCCTTGTTCTCACTCTGGTATTTTAATGAGACCATTAATATTTTTTCTCAAATCGGGATGATCATGCTTATCGGGCTTGTCACTAAAAATGGAATCCTGATTGTTGAATTTGCTAACCAGAGAAAGGCCAAAGGGATGTCAATTCAAGAAGCCATCGTCGGTGCCGCAAAGGCCCGTTTCCGTCCTATCCTTATGACTTCCCTTTCCACTGTTCTTGGCATTCTTCCAATTGCATTAGCGCTGGGAGCAGGATCTGAAAGCAGGGTTTCAATGGGTGTGGCAGTTATTGGAGGATTGTTGTTGGCCACCTTTCTTACCTTGTTTGTTATTCCGGCCATGTACGTATACCTCACCGGTACCGAAAAAAGGATGTCAAGAGTGTAATGGTAAAACTGTCAGCTTTCATTTTAACCTTCATTGCACTGTTCCCTATAACAGCTCAGGACAGTGCTGCCGTTCTTACCCTTCAGGATGCGCTTACAACAACTCTGGAAAAAAATTATTCCATTCGCATTGCAAAAAATGAGTCACTGATCTCAAAAAACAATGTCACCCTCGGAAATGCAGGATTTCTCCCTTTTATAAGTGCTTCCTCCAACTATGACAGGAGTAGTCAGAATACCGAACAGGAATTTTCCTCGGGGGATACTCAATCAAGAACCGGAGCAGTACGAAAAAATCTGGGAAGTTCCTTAAACCTTAACTGGACCCTTTTTGATGGCACCAAAATGTTTGCATCACTTGACAGACTCGAAAATCAGGCAACACAAATCAGTCACGAGTTAAAAGTTGAGGTCGATAACTCAATCGCTCAATTGATGATAAATTTTTATCAAATAGCTTTTGAAGATGCAAGGCTTGATTTACTGGAATCCAATATTGAATTTTCTGTAGAACGTCTGCGCATAGTTAAGGAAAAGTATGATCTGGGAAAAGAGTCTAAAATGGCGCTGTTGCAGGCGCAGGTAGATTACAATTCTGATCAGTTTCTTCTCCTAAGACAAAAAGAACTTCTTGCAGGAATCAAATTACAGCTGCTATTTCAGATGGGTGTCGACCCGTACGATTTTGATGTCAGTTATTCGTTCGAAATCGATTCCAGTCTTGTGGTGGATGACCTGATTACTTCAGCAGGCACCCAGAATCCACTCATCCTGGCCCAGGTGAGTAACCAGCGTGTATTAAAAAATCAAATGGAAGAAATCAATCGGTCAAAATGGCCTGAGCTTGATTTGAATGTCGGGTATGGGTACACCAACCTTGAAAGTGAAGCAGGGTTTGTGGCCCTTAATCAGACGTATGATTTCAGGTACGGTCTGTCACTAAGCCTGAATCTGTTTGACGGGTTTAACCTTCGAAGACAATATCAAAATTCGCAGGTCATGCTTCAATCCGGGAAGATAATGATGGAGCAGGCGGAGAAACAGATCGAAACTTCTATTCTTACTACTTATACTTCCTATTCCAATAACATAGAACTGGCCCGACTTGAGCAGCAAAGCCTGGAAGTTGCCAGAGAGAATTCAGAAATTGCACTGGAAAGATTCAAACTCGGATCATCTGATGCCCTTGAATTACGAGAAGCACAGACTAATTCGATTACGGCTCAGATTCGGTACATCGAAGCACTTTACAATGCAAAAGTGGCAGAAATAGAGTTAAACAGACTAGCTGGCCGACTGACTCAGGTTTACTGACATCATCCTGCATTCAAATGGAGATAAGCGTACCGAAATCTTTTCAAATAATCTCTGTTTTCTAAAACCATCTACCCTCGTTTGCTGTTCTTTAATCTGGAAAACGAAACAAACGCATGGCGCAGAAATCAGTCACCAGAGAAAGCATTCAAAAAGGGTTTCAGGATTACCTTTTGAATGAGGCGAAAATCCCTCAAACTGTTCGAATTCTAACGAACTATCTCAAGATCACAGAAGCATCATTCTTTGAACATTATGGTTCGCTGGCAAAAGTTGAAGCTTCCATCTGGGAAGACTATTATGGAAAGACATTAACTGTGTTGCAAAAAGATGCTGATTTCGTCGAAATGAATGAACGCGAGAAGCATTTATCTTTCCTGTTCACACTTCTGGAAGTTATAAAAGAGGATCGATCATACATCCAGTATCGTCTACTCCACAAAGCTTCCTCCATGCTTCCACTGTTTATTCTGAAAACTGCCAGAGTGATAGATGATGCCGATATCGAATGGGCGAGTCCTCCTCGTTTCATTCCGGAGAAAGGCCATGATCTGGTTAAATCCGGATACCGAAAAGTTTTATGGAAACACAGTCTTGCTACCATCCATTTTTGGATCAAAGATGATTCTCCCGGTGCGGAAGATACAGATGCATTTATTGAGAAATCAACGCGCACTCTATTTGATCTTGGTCAGCTTCCTGCGTTGGATTCCGTAATTGATCTCGGTAAATTTTTTCTTCAAAAGATCGGTTTTTCAAAGGCCGCCACATCATGAGCAAGGAACTGGATAAAATTCCCATTAGCAAGGTAAGGCGTGCCGGAAAATTCATTAGCACTGGTGCAAAAGTTGGCACAAACTATGTAAAACATTACGCAGCTGCTGCGATTAACGGGAAGGTTGACCAGGAACACCTGGATGAAGACAATGCGCGTGACATCTACAATTCACTTAGCGAATTAAAAGGCAGTGCACTTAAAATGGCCCAGTTGCTAAGCATGGATCAAAATGTCCTCCCAAAAGCTTATTCAGACAAATTTGCCATGGCACAATACAGTGCACCTCCTCTATCCTACCCGCTTGTCAAAAAAACCTTTCGGGAAAATCTTGGGAAGTCCCCGGATGAGATTTTTGACTCCTTCACGAAGAGCGCCAGCAATGCAGCATCAATGGGGCAGGTGCATAAAGCTGAGAAAGACGGAATGCAACTGGCGGTAAAGATTCAATACCCTGGTGTTGGAAACAGTATCAAAAGTGACCTCAAACTTGCAAAACCTTTTGCACTGAAACTGATGAAAGTAAAAGGCAGTGAAGTAGAACCTTATATGAAAGAGGTTGAAGAAAAGCTATTGGAGGAAGCAGACTATGCACTGGAACTAAAGCAGTCTATGGACTTTGCTTCGAAATGCGAAAAACTACCCAATGTGTTCTTTCCGAGCTACTATCCGGAATATAGTTCCAATCAGATCTTAACCATGAGCTGGCTCAACGGGGAACCGATTGGTGAATGGATGAAGCGAGATCAGACACAGCAAAATCGCGATAAACTTGGACAGACATTGTGGAATTTTTATATGTTCCAGATGCACGAAATGCGTATGATGCATGCGGATCCTCACCCTGGCAACTTCATCATCAATGAATTCAATAACCTTGGAGTTATTGACTTTGGCTGTATCAAAAAAATTCCGTCTGAATTCTATAAGGCTTATTTTGAGCTTGCGAGAACTGAAACACTGGATAATTCTGAAAGAGTGAGTCAGCTTTTTAAGGAGCTTGAAATTATTCGATCATCTGATTCACCTAAAGATGCTCAGGTTGTGACTGAAATGTTTACGAATTTGATCCGCCTGTTATCACGACCTTTTAATGATTCGAAGTTCGATTTTGGCAATGATGCGTACTTTACCGAAATCTATCAGATGGGTGAATTAATCTCTAAAGATCCTCAGATGAGCAGGCTTCAGGCAAGGGGTTCAAGACACTTCATCTACTTCAATCGGACCTTTTTCGGACTATATAACATTCTGAACGCCATGAAGGCAAAGGTGAACACTGCAGAAACAGATCACTATTTGAAGCTGGCTTCATAGAATTTAATTCACATAAATTCTTCGCTGATAACTGGTTTGATCATCACCTGTCATTTTCAGAATGTAAATACCTGAAGGTAATTTTTTACAATCAATTTCAATGATAGAATCTGTTCTGTAAACAGAATTGACCGGAACGAGCTGACCTCCAATCGAATACACTGTCAATGCAACATGATTCGACCCGATCCCTTTCATATTAATAAACAGGATATCTGTAACCGGATTAGGATAAGCCTTAATTCCGTCTGCTGACTCCAGTCCCAGAATATTCACCAGATTAATGGTAATTTCTGCCGTGGTTGTTCCGCCATTTCCATCATCAGCATTCACCATCAATGTATAAAATGTAATAGTCTCATAATCCAGTTGGGTTTCATCAGCTACCGTGATGTCTCCTGTTGAACTGTTCAATGAAAAGGCATTATCATCATTCCCGGAGGTTATGGTATAGGTAAGCACATCGCCATCAGGATCAGTCGCAGAAACCGTTCCAACCAGTGTTCCATTCTTGCTGTGTTCATCCAGATAGAAAATAAGCGAAATATCCGGAGGTGTCTGGGCCTTCATCTGGAAGCTTAACAAGGTGAGAAATATTAGAATTATCCCACTGAGTATTTTTCTTTTCTTGATCATCGTACCAATATGTTTTTCGTTACAACATCTTTTTCATTCTTTATCTTAAGGAGATAAATACCTGGTTTAATTCCCTGAAGGTCCATTTCTATTTTATCGTTTCCAATCTTTCGTATCATGGATTTAATCAATACACGACTCCCGCTAACGGAGAATAAACTGATTTCGAAACCTCCTGACAAAGACTTATCTAATTCTATGCTTAGTCGATCCCTGACAGGGTTAGGATAAACATTGATTTTGCTTTCCAGATCACTAATCCCCAGTGCATCCTCGTCAATGTCAATCAAATTAATGGTTATTCCTACCGTAGAAATCCCGTCGTTTCCATCATCGGCCTGAACGATCAGATTAAACACAGGAGTAATCTCGTAATCCAACGCCAATTCATCAGCAATTGTGATGTCTCCTGAACTGCTCCCGATGGCAAATGCTCCGTTTGTATTCCCGGAAAGTATTGAATAAGTAACCGGATCCATTTCAGGATCTGTTGCCACAACGGTTCCAATCAACAGGCCGGTCGGACTATTTTCTTCGACATGGAAAATGTAAATGATATCCGGAGGGAGGTTCGAGCTTGTTATCTCTCCTGTTATCGGAAAGGTAAATGGATTCTCATCACTGTCATCGTTGTTGATGGCAATCGTGCTTCCAAACGTCCCGGGAGCAGTGCCATCCAGAGTGATCGTGAATGTTTCGGTTCCGCCAATTCCAACAGAGGCAGGTGCACCGGATATTGTATACTCCGTAGCAGTAGACGTAATAGATGAAATCGTGAGAACAGAAGTACCTGTATTTTCAATCGCAAAAGTCTGAATAATATCATTGGGTTCGGCCGCAGATCCAATATCTACTGCGGTTACCTGAGCATGAGTAATGGCTGCTCCCGAGTTATCCGCACCAACAAACACTTCGATCTCCGGAGCAAATACTCCGGCGTTTTCAAACCATGCCACCCGTGAAGACTGGCCACCTGCAATCACATCAAGGTCTCCGTCTGAGTCCAAATCCGTGATAAACACGTCCTGCACGTTTGTTGAAGTAGAGGTTGTCCTTATCGTAAAATTCCCGGCCCCATCGTTTTCGAAGAATCTAATGCTTGCATTAGCTCCTCCAATTAAATCCATATCTCCATCTCCATCTAAATCCGCTGAGTGCAGATCATTTCCACCAATCGAAGCAGAAATCACATTCTCTGTGAAATTTCCGGTTCCATCATTAACAAACCAGGAGGTTTGAGTTGTTGTTGACATTGCCATATCGGGAAGGCCGTCACCATCAAAATCTCCAATCGTAAATCCACCATATTGTGAGGTAAGGGAGGATGCGAAGGTATGTGAGGTGAAACCCTGTTCTCCGTCGTTCTCATACCAGGCTACCTCTCCGGATGCCCCCCCCGCCAATATATCTATATCTCCGTCCTGATCAACGTCGGCAACCTCAACCCCGATTGGCAGGTTAATATCAGCTTCCATCGTATGGAGAGAATAAAGACTGGCATCAATCTTTTCATACCATACAATCCTGTGCAGGTTATTAGGATTTGAAAGCCACATGGCTACTATATCAAGATCACCATCTCCATCCATATCAGCTATCCGCATATCATTTATTCCATGACCAACTCCTATCTGAGCAATAAAATTTTCGGTGAAACCAAATGAACCATCATTTATGTATCCAAACAATGCCCCATTGAATGCTCCCATCAAATCAATATCACCATCAGAATCAAGGTCCGCTGCTAGTACAGATTGAGAATCAGAAATTACAGGAGTAGCCACCACATTCCTTGTGAACTGCTGTGTACCATCGTTCTCATACCATGCGATTCCAGTATCTACCCCATCATATATGGCTGCTAAATCCATGTCACCATCCATGTCCATATCCACGGCAACCAATCTGTCAACTCCAGTATTTGTGCCATCACTGTAGATTGTGGCTTCCTGCAATAAGGGCGGAATGTTTGGTGACAGGTTTGCTGCAACAATGAAATCTGAATAATGATCACTAACAATCGATCCGCCTCCAGTTCCTTTCACCAGATCTGTAACACTTACCTGAATCTTCTCTCCTGCCTTGAAATTAGTAGCAGGGTTAAACGTGATCGTATTGGTCCCGCCCCCAGTCAATGAGCCGTTTATTAATCCAGACTGATCCCCAATAACCACAATTGCTGAGTTATTAACTGTGAATGGATCTACATCTCCATCAAATGTGATTACGATATCCGTATCGGCACTTATTGACACACCGTTTCCCGGAGGGTCAACTGAAACTACATTCAGAGGTGACATTGTTCGAGTGTCAAGGGCCAGATACTGCGGATTGGTAATCGTACCTCCTGATTGTAGGCTGGAGAAATTTGCCCCGTCATAATCCAGGCTGAAAATTTCAGGTGTGGACGGGTCGGTCAGGTAAATTCGTTGATTTGACGGGTCAGTCTCAATATCAAAAGGAGTTCCTCCTGAACCAATCACTGAAATATTACTGCCATCCAAATCTGCTCTGAACGTATTGTAAATGCCCTCATCGTCTTCAATCCAGAAAATTCTGTTTGCTGCCACATCAAGCGCCACCCCATATTGCGACCAGCTTCCTCCATCATATAGAGAGACAACTCCGCTTCCGTCCAAATTTGCCTGAAAAATTTCCGTTCCGGCTGAATAATACATTTTTTCATTTATTAAATCCAGTTCAATGTCACGTGGAGTCCCGACGGTTATCAGAACCTCAGGATTTGAACCGTCAAAACTGATCTTTCTGATCTGTCCATTGGTTGCATCACACCAGTAGACCTTTCCTGAAGCACCATCCACATCAACACCCATAAATTCCACTGCCGACCCTCCGGATTCATCGAGCACGGTATTCGTGGCTGTAAACCCGGAATCTCCTATTCTGCCACATCTTATCTGGCCATCCGTATTGGTCCAGAAAACCATATTGTTCTCCGTATCAATCGCAATTCCCTTTATATCGACTGAAAATCCTGAATAATAGCCATTCTGACCGTTAGCTCCTGATAAATCAACCCGATCTATTTCATCATTCGAGGTTCCGGTTTCATCGGTCCAGTAGGCTTTTGGCAGAAGGATGCCTTTTGTTCCTGTTACCGGAAAAATAAAATCCGGATCATTGCTCTGGATGGTTACCGTTCCGTTTGCAATGCCTGGTGTCAGGGCAAGCATGTCTAATGTGAAATTCTCAGTTGTGCCTGTTGCTACTGTGAATGAAGTAGCGGTTGAAACCGTGAAATCTCCTGTTGTTACAATGTCTGATATAATCAGATCTTCTGAGCCGGTGTTTTCGATCGCAAATTCAAGAGATTTAATCACTGACTGTGGTGTATGTCCAAAATTGACCGGAATCGCCTGCAAATTGGATATTTCTGCCCCTGTATTGTCAGTACCCTGGAAGATCGAAACCACAGGTCGTGGGATTGGAACATTTGAAGTTACCCACTGAGGTGTTGACACGCCTCCTGAACCTGACCAGGTTCCATGGTTATGAGATACACTTCTGTCCGGAAGTGTGAGATCGGTTATTTCATCCTGATCAAAACGGTAGTAGCTGATCAGGTTCGCTTCATTGCCCGCCTGAACATTTAGTGAAGAGGTGAGAATAGCCGATTCATCCAACGCAGTATTCCATAATCTAAATTCATCCAGGGTAGCGTCTCCTTCCAGCTTACTCGTCGCTGAAGCCGGAAACACTATATCACCTGCAAAAGCAGCAGCGGTACCATCCAGAACTCCATCCACATATACGCGTAACTCTGTTCCTTCCCTGGCATAAGCCAGGTGATGCCAGGTATCGTCATTAATCTGTGTACTCCCCTGAACAAGTGCTGTTGTTCCGTTGTTTGTTTCTCTCAAAAACATATACATGGTGTTGTTGAAGGTCGCGGCAATCACAATCTGAGGCGTACTTCCTCCTGCAGGATCACTCTGCTCGAAGTAATTAACCTGTCCTGAATTTGTAACGGGAATTTTTACCCAGAATTCTATGGTAAAATCGGAATAGGTTGTCAGAAGTGGGTCTGAAAAATTCACTTCATCGTCTACTCCGTCAAATTGCAATCCGTTACCCGGAGGCGTAAGAGTACTTCCAAACTTCTCATTCGAGTAATCAGAAAAAGCAATGCCGGTAAAGGCCTGTAATCGATAAAAATATCCATTATCCGCACTTACCGTTGTTTCAGTCCAGGAGGTAACATCAGGTCCTACCGCAACGATTGGAGTAAAGCTTGAATTGTTTCCATCAGACCTTTCAATCAAAAATCCGGATTCATTAGAGGAATTGTCACTCCAACTCAAATCAATCTGAGTAGCAGAGACTTCTGTAGTTTGTAAATCTGATGGAGGCTGTGGTTCCAATAAGTTCTCTGTGAGAAATGGCACATACGTTACATTGTCGCTAATCACATCCCCTAGTCCTGATGGATTAGAGGCATGAGTTGGTCCTGTAATATCTCCCCACCAATTACTCAGTGCATTTACGATTCCTCCTCCGGTATTATTTATTCCTGTAGGGTTATCATAAATCGCTGAAGCACTTACTGAGGGCGATCCATCCGTTACCAGCATTCCGTAATCCGTTGAGTTTTTGATCACGGTGCTGACAATTGTTGGTGATGCCGCATTATCCACTGAAATACCAACTTCATTCTGATCAAAGAAGGAGTTGGAGATGGTTGCGTCCGATGAAATGGCCAATGCTGCAACATTAAACACACCCATTTGTTCCATTCTTACATAATCAAAAATTGATCCGGTACTGGAAGAAGATAGAAAAACAGAAGCACCCCCGGAGTTGAAATAGATCGGATCACCAACTGTTCCCTGAGCCACCAATGTGCCATTAACGGTAAGATCATGTGAATTTGCACCAAACTGAATTTCCACTCCGGGTTCAATTGTCAGGTTGATACCAGGATCGACAGAGAAAGCGCCTGTCGTTCCATAGACCCAGCTTTCAGGAGCTTGTGCCTTTTGCCAGGTGGTATTGGTTGTCACTGCTTTATTGTCAATATGGACCAGACTCAATCCATTGTTGTCAAAGTTTTCATCATCCAAAATTTCCGGATGAGCAATTAAATCCTGAACATTCCCCGAAAAGCTGTTCCCGTCAATTGTTGGTACAACTGCAGCGTCAATCAAAATCCCAAACCCATTGGTGTTTTGAAGCGTGCTACCGGTAATGGACGGTGTACCATCCTGAATCCATATTCCCCCGGAACCACCACCATTCCCATCAACTATAACATTGGAAATCACAGACGATCCGTTATCAATCTGAATACCGTAATCACTAAAATCGTAGAATTCAGAGTTCTGAATAACCGCGGAAACATTGTTATTTACAGTAATCCCTACCTCTGACAAACTAAATTTAGAATGATCAATGGTTGCGTCGGATGAAATCAGAAGTCCGGCGACATTAAACGCTCCCATTTGCTCCATTTTAACATAATCAAGAACAGAACCGGTACTTGAGGAGGTTAACAAGACAGTAGCAAATCCACCAGTTAGTCGGATAGAATCAACAGCAGTACCTGTGGCATTAAGTGTCCCATTAATTGTAAGGTCATGACCATTTGAAGTAAACTGAATATCAACTCCAGGCTCAATGGTAAGCGTTGCACCATTATCTACAGTTAGCGCACTGGTCACCACATAATTCCAGCTCTCAGGAAGTACCGGTTGGTGCCAGGTGGTATTGCCCGTGATGTTGGCGTTATCAATGTAGACAGTACTTATCCCATTATTGTCAAAGTTTGTGTCATCCAATACCATCGGATGGGCAAGAATATCTCTAGTATTTCCTGAGAAAGTGTTGTTATCAATAGTAGGAATATCCGTGGTGTTAACCCAAATACCTCCACTGTTCCCGGTATTCTGAATAGTACTGTTGGTAATAGAAGGCGTCCCCTGTTGAATCCAGATTCCACCAACTGGAATCTCATTATCACCATCTATTAGCACATTGGTTATCGCAGGTGACCCATTGTCCACTCGAATACCATAATCTGAGCTTGAAAAAAACTCGCAATCCTGAATGGTTGGTGAAGTTCCGGATAATACCGTGACTCCCACTTCACAGTCAACAAATTTTGAATTGGTAATTGTTGCATCGGAAGAACTTACAACCAGTCCGGCTACATTAAAAGCACCCATACCATCCATCCGCAGGTAATCGACCACAGAAGGTCCGCTACCTGCTCTCAACTCAATGGTGGCAAAACCATCTCTTATTCTGATCGAATCAGAAACAGTGCCGGAAGCATCGAGAATACCGTCCACAAAAAGATCCTGACCATTGCTGGTATAAACTATTTCAACACCCGGTTCAATCGTTAACGTGTTTCCGGCCTCTACTGTAATATCTCCGAAGACCATTTCGTAAACCCAGCTCTCTCCTCCCTGGGGTTGATGCCAGGTCGTATTCGCAGTTACATTTCGTGGATCGACATGAATGACGGTTAGTCCGTTGTTATCGTAATAGGTATCATCCAGTAACATCGGGTGTGTGGTAAGATCCCTGACATTACCTGTGAATGTGTTGTTATCCAAAGTGGGAACTGATACACTATTATCAATCCATACTGCGCCTACACCAAGAGTATTTTGAAATGTGCAATTTGTGATTGAAGGAGTGCCCGACTGAATCCAGATACCGGCTGAATTGGTGACATTGTCGCCATCAATGAGTGTTCCGCTGATAGTTGGTGAGCCATCATCCACCCGAATACCATAGTCATTGGAAGAGATCATTTCACAATCCTGAATAATTGGGGTTGCTCCGGCTAAAACAGTAATACCCACTTCATTATCAACAAACTTCGAATTTGTAACTGCAACTCCATTTGAAGAAATATTCAGAGCTGCTACGTTAAAAACGCCCATTGTTTCAAACCGCGCATGGTCGATTATTGAACTTACACTGGAAGAGCTGAGAAAAACACTTGCCAAACTATTCTGAAAACGAATTGTATCAGTTCCTGGTCCTCCATCAGCAATCAGTGTTCCGTCTATAGTAAGATCTGTTCCATTGCTGGCAAATGTTACTGTCACACCAGGATCAATAGTTAATGTAACCCCTGTAGCCACATTGACAGCCGCATCAATGCTGTACGGACTATTTACCAAATCCCAGGTGGTATTGACCGTGATATCATTCGTTATACTCGTCTGGGCAAAAGCAAGCTGGCTAAACAGCATGAGGCTGATGCCAGGTAAGAATTTGATTCTGAATGATTTGAGTAAACGCTTCTTTAGTGTGGTGAGAACGTGAGGTATTTTCACAATGTGGTGATGTTGGTGAAGTGAGACATGAAAAATCATGTTAAAGTACCAAAAAAAATTGAAAACATACTATAAAACTGAGTCATTATCATCATCTAAAATCGCATTGATTTATTCATCTTACCAACACATTCTTAATCGCAACCTCATTCTGATTTGTTATTTTCAGAAGGTAAATACCGGGACTGACATCCTGAAGATCAAGCTCCAGTCGATCATCCCTATTTCTTCGAATATCAGATTCTTTAAGTACCTGACTACCACTCACAGTGAACAATTGAATCTCGAAATCCTCTGAGAACACACCTTCAATTTCAATCAGCAAACGGTCTGTCGCCGGATTTGGATAAACACTGATTTTGCTTTCAAGATCATTAATGCCCAGCGCATCTTCATCAATGTCAATTAGATTGATGGTAATTCCTACCATCGAAATCCCCCCATTTCCATCATCCGCCTGAACAATCAGGTTAAAGAGCTGTGTGACCTCAAAATCAAGTGCTTCTGATAAATTAATGGTGATATCTCCCGAGCTGCTGCCTATTGCGAAGGCATCATCGGTATTCCCGGAAAGAATGGTATACGTCAATGGATCATTTTCAGGATCAGTCGCAACGACAGTTCCAATCAGTTCTCCGGCCGGGCTGTTTTCCAACAGGTAAAAAGTATAGAAAATATCCGGTGGCTGATTGCCCCCCTCCACTGTCACAGTGGCTGTAGCATTCGCCGAATTACCTGATCCGTCAGTAGCAGTCAGAGTGACGGTGTTTGCACCCAGGTCAGCTGTTGTGAAATCCGTGACATCAAGACCTAATGAGAACGTACAATTATCACTACTTCCATCATCGATATCGGTCGCCGAGATTGTTGCAACTCCGGCGACTAAAAGTACCGTGATATCCTGAGTGACTACTGCTGGAGGTATATCATCAACGATCGTTACTGTAGCGATGGCATTCGTACTGTTGCCTTCGTCATCAGTTGCTGTAAGTGTTACTGTATTTGCACCAATATCCGTACAATCAAAAGTTGTCACATCCAGACTCAGATTAGTCGAACAATTATCTGAGCTTCCATTGTCCACATCACCGGCTACTATTGTCGCATTGCCGGTGGCATCAAGGGAGATGCTAATATCCTGTGTCACTGCCGTCGGATTCGTATTATCGACAACTGTTACCGTAGCGGTTGCATTCGCACTGTTGCCTTCATCATCGGTGACTGTCAGCGTGACTGTATTTGCGCCTACATCCGTGCAATCGAAAGTGGTCACATCCAGACCAAGGTTCACTGAGCAATTGTCTGAACTTCCATTGTTCACATCACCGGCTACTATGGTCGCATTACCTGTCGCATCAAGGGAAACGGTAATATCCTGTGTTACTACCGTCGGATTAGTATTATCGACAACTGTAACCGTGGCAGTTGCATTCGCGCTGTTGCCCTCATCATCGGTGACTGTCAGTGTCACTGTATTTGCTCCTACATCCGTGCAATCAAAAGTGGTTACATCAAGACCGAGGTTCACTGAGCAATTGTCTGAACTTCCATTGTCCACATCACCGGCTACTATGGTCGCATTGCCGGTGGCATCAAGGGAAACGGTAATATCCTGTGTCACTACGGTCGGATTAGTATTATCCACAACTGTTACCATAGCGGTTGCATTCGCACTGTTGCCTTCATCATCAGTGACTGTCAGCGTGACTGTATTTGCGCCAATATCCGTGCAATCAAAAGTGGTCACATCCAGACCAGGGTTGACTGAGCAATTGTCTGAACTTCCATTGTCCACATCACCGGCTACTATTGTCGCATTGCCGGTCGCATCAAGGTTCACATTGATGTTCTGAATGATAACTGTTGGAGCCATGTCATCAACAACGGTTACAGTGGCCGTGGCATTCCTGCTTTTCCCTGTCAAATCCTCAACAGTCAATGTCACCGTATTATCTCCGATATCTGTACAGTCGAAATCCGTAATATCCAGATTTAAGATCAGGTCACCGGGGGCAGTCTGATCATCCGTACTTCCATTGTTAATCTGATCAGGTGTGATGGTTACATTCCCGCCAGCATCCAATGATACGGTAATATTCTGAGTGACAGGACCAGGGGCTGCCAGATCAGCAGATAAAGCGTCTGAAACCACCCACTGAGGTGTGGTTATACCTCCGCCACCATCCGTCCAGGTTCCGTTGAAGCTGTTTGTACTTCTGTCCGGCAGCAACAAGTCGGTGGTTTCATCCTGATCAAACCGATAGTAGGCAATCAGGTTGGCTTCATCACCGTTCATTGTGCTATTGACATAGGTGGTAATTTCTATTCCCGTTCTAAGGTCGCTCCAGATCCTCACTTCATCCATTTCTCCTTCAAATCCAATTTCATTGATATCCGTGCTGGTTCCCAACAGCAGGTTATCTCCCACCACATTCAACGTGCCAGACAAATTTCCACTAAATGCCCGCTGACCTCCGTCGATATACAACGTTATCGGACCTCCACTAACCCAGGTCATGGCTACATGGCGCCATTCATCTGCAACAAAGTCAAACCCGCTTCCTCCATCAAATCGGGCGACCTCCAAAGAGCTGCCATTATCTACCAATGCAAACAACTCTCCTCCACCGGCGCTTCCTTCCAAAACCAAAGCAAAAGTGGTCGTTCCCACACCCCCGGTTGAACCTTTTCCGATCAGTGTCACCGTTTCATCTGATGGACCTTCCGGAATATACGCTGGCTTAATCCATGCTTCAACTGAGAAGGCGCCATATCCGCTAAAATCAGGATCGCCAAGATCCACATAGTCATCCTCTCCGTCAAAATCCAGCGAATTTCCCGGCTCGGTTATCGTACTTCCAAATTTTTCATTCGAAGGATTCGAGTCCCCGGATGATCCATTGGCAATCACACGGTAGAAATAGCCATTTCCTGCTGTTACCGAATTGTCGCTGTAAGAAGTGACATTTGCCGCCACCGAATTCAATGTGGAGAATGAGGAATTGTTCCCGTCAGAGCGTTCAATGGTGAAACCCGTTTCGTTGGTTGAATTATCCGTCCAGGTTAGATCAATTTGCGTATCGGCGATTTCACTGGTAACTAAATCAGAAGGCTCATTTGGATTAAATGCTTCGGAAACAGGCCATTGAGGGGTGGTTGTTCCTGAACCATTCCCATTCCAGGCTCCATCAGCATTATTTAAACTCCTGTCCGGAACAACCAAATCCGTTCCTTCATCCTGATCGAATCGATAGTAAGCGACCAGGCCTGATTCATTGCCAGCCAAAGTGTTTAACATGTTCGATTGGATATCTACCTGGGAACGTGCGGTATTCCAAAGTCTTACTTCATCAATTTGTCCATCAACAAACCCTGTCATATCATTGGACGCTCCAATAAAGATTGGTGAGGTCGAAGTAGCCATTGCACCTCCCACAGAACCGAGGATATTTACTCCTGATTTGATAAGTACACCATCCACATAAATTTCAAAATCATCCACCCTTCGTACTGCCGCAATATGATGCCAATCTGTATCTATGATCGCATTTGCATCAGAATCCAGTCCTGAAAAAGAATCATCATCCCGATAGAATATGATGGAAAGATTCTTATTGTTGCCGGTGAAGTTGCGATCATATTGCAAACCGAATTGTCGTTGACCTGGTAAGTCCTTTCCAATCAACATTCGATTTCCATCTGCTAACGTATTCGGCTTAAACCAGAGCTCGAATGTGAATTCACCAGCTCCAAAGTCCACGTCGCTATTGTCAAGTATCGCTACATAATCATCCACTCCATCAAAATCCAGGGCATTCCCCGGTGGTGTAAGTGTACTGGCAAATTTTTCGTTGGAAGGACCCGATTCCCCGGTTGCGTTGACCGCACTCACTCGATAGAAGTATCCATTCCCCGGAGTGACAGAATTATCGATGTAGTCTGGAGCATCCGCTTCAGATGTACCTATCGGTACAAAATTGGTATTGTCTCCATCTGACCGTTCAATAATAAAGTCAGTTTCATTAAAAGATCTGTCCGTCCAGTCTAATTGAATGCTTATACTCGAAATCTCTGTAGTTGTGAGGTTGATCGGTTCATTTGGGGTAGCATCCAGTGATCCTGAGAATGCCCAGTTGGAATTGTTTCCATCAAGGGTGAAACTTGTCAATGTCCCGTCATATCCATTTGCTGTACCATCAATTAGTGTTGTAAGTCCTGAGTTGTTGGCCGTCGGAATCCCCTGATCAAAATTATAGTATGCAAGCAGGTTACCTTCATTGCCAACTAAATCGATCAAGCTTTCATTTCGAATCTCATTGATGTCTTTTGCTTTATTCCATAGTCTCACTTCGTCAATGGCACCATCAAAATACTCGTTTACCACCCCTTGGTGCCCAAGCTTTCTGCCTCCTGCACCTCCAAGAGGATTTCGTCCATCTTCAGCATTTTCATCTTCAAGATTTCCGTCTAAATAAACCTTTGTGCCAACACCATCCTGATAGGTAGCGGCAACATGGTACCATCGCCCTGCAACCAGTTGTGTTGTGCCTGTTGAGAAGGACCACACAGAACCATCATAGATCCCAAATTGAACCACATTACTCACTGTTCTAAGAATGTAATAGGTCGCACCGCCTGAAGTCTCCTCCGAGTAAATGGTTTGGAAATCTGCAGGATCCCCATCTATCCTAATCCAGGCTTCCACAGTTGAAGCCACTTCATTAGTTAAACCAATTGCAGTTGGTAGAAAGACAAAATCTTTTGTTCCATCGAAATCGAGTGCATTGTTTTTCCTGACAGGAGCACCTGAAGGAACCCAATTTGCCGTTGTGCCTATTAAATTAAACCCGTTCAAACCTCCATCGTTTCCATTTGTGCTTCTATCGGGTAAAGTTTCGACTGAAGGGGTCTGGTTATCGCCGTTGGCAATGCCCTGATCAAATCGGTAGTATGCGGCCAGATCGTTTTCAGCACCGGTGAGCGTAGAGAGCATTGATCCCTGGATTTCCGAAGGGCTTCTCTCTATACTCCAGATTTTGATTTCATCTATTGCGCCGATAAAGTGATACGCCGCTCCTCCCCAGGATCGGCCAATATCAAAGCCGGTATCCCAACCTGTGGTCGTATTAGTGGAGGAAGTGGGTTCCACCACCCCATTAATGTACAAAGTCGTATTTGCACCGCCATAGGTCATCGCAATATGAGACCATGTATCTTCAGGAATGGCAGTTGTCGATATTTCAAAACCATCCGGATCATCACCAGCGGAACTCCAGTATGAGGTGGCCACACGGCCATCTGGTAAAACTGAAATATAGAAATCACCAATTGACTCATTGTTATGGTTCCTAATAATACCAGCACCATACGTTCCCTCGTGGGAAGCCAAATCCCGTGGATTCACCCATGCTTCAACAGTGAAATTTCCTGTGTAACCAGCTCCCAGGGGATTTTGCCCAATCGAAACATAGGATACATCGAAATCCAATGCATTACCTGGAGCAGTAATTGTACTCCCAAATTTTTCATTCGAAGGATCTGAATTGCCTTCTGATCCATTGGCAATTACACGATAGAAATAACCATTGTCTGCTGTTACAGTGTTGTCACTGTAACTTGTTGCGTCAGCTGCAGCAACATTTAAAGTGGTGAATGAGGAATTGTTTCCGACGGAACGCTCGATTGTATAGCTCCCTTCATTGAATGCGTTATCTGTCCATGTCAGGTCAATTTGAGTTGCAGAAACTTCTGTAGTAAACAGGTCAGTTGGAGAAAACGGTATTTCATAACCTGACAATATCCAATTAGAACTTGTTCCCATCAGCGCATGATTAGGAAGTGTACCATCATTTCCATTTGATGTTAAATCAACAAGCGTAGTTTCAGAAGCATTGCTGCCTTCGGGAACACCCTGATCAAAGTTGTAGTAGGCAACAAGTCCTGCTTCATTTCCAATCAATTCTGAATAGAGATTATTCTGAATGTTGGTTAGCGTTCTCGTTGTATTCCAAATGCGGACCTCATCGATTTCTGCGTTAATTGAACCAGAACCTGGTCCACCACAAGCGGCTTCAGACCAGGCACCGATACTGAGTGCTGCATTGTTAGCAGATCCATTATTACCCCCTGCTACAGATGCATTTAATATCCCATCTATGTAGATACTTTTTGTGTTAGTGGCGGCACTGAAAGTCACCGCTACATGGTGCCAATTACCGTCATTAATTGGAATTGTAGATGCCACAGAGGAGGCATTGACGTAAAAATTTAACAATCCCGAAGACATCTGAACATACCATCCATTAGCAAATCCGCATGTATGTTTTCCAATTATCGTAGGTCCACCAGCTGCACTGGAAGAAATCCAAAACTCTGCACTAAAATCATCATCACCAAAATCGATCGAGGGATCTTCAGGAATCACAACCACATCATTAATGCCATCAAAATCAAGGGCATTATTAGGAAGGACGGACGAGTCCAATGCTCCTGAAGTAACCCATTGAGGTGTTGTAACTCCTCCTCCTGAATCTGTCCAGACTCCATTGTTGTTGTTGATACTTCTGTCAGGCAATACTATATCTGTGGTCTCATCCTGGTCAAACCTGTAGTATCCAACCAGATTGGCTTCATTGCCAATCATTGAAGTTGTCATGTTTGAAAGAATTTCAGAAGGAGTTCGCACTTCGTCCCAGATTCTAACTTCATCAATCATTCCATCAAATTGCTGTTCGAATCCACTATCGCTGCTTCCCAGATACAATGACTCTGCGATATCATTGATCGTTCCACTCAGTGTAGAACTTGATGAGCTTACGAGAAGCCCGTTTATAAACAGGTCCACATTACCACCAGAAGACCAACTCATTGCTACATGGTACCATTCGTTTTCATTAATATTTGGCGAGGAATAACTGGCTGTTTGAGTACCTGAACCAGTTCCAACTCTTGCGAAAAGATCTCCTCCTCCATCCGTGGATCGGAAATAAATTCCAACAGCATTATTTCCCGCGAAAGACATATCTCCTTTGGCAATAATGGAGTAATGCTCATTTGACGCTGTAAAGTATGGACTCACATCGGTATTGAACCAGGCCTCAATGGTGATGTCAGAAAGCCCGTCCATATAGGTAACGTCTCCCAAATTAACCTGATCATCCACCCCGTCAAATTCGAGTGCGTTAGCTGGTTGTGTGTAGGTGCCTCCAAATTTCGGATTGGAAGGATTGGAATCATAAACTCCATTTGCAATGACTCGATAGAAATAGCCATTATCAGCACTTACAGAATTGTCGCTATATGTTGTGGCATCAGCCGCAGCAGTACCCAAAAAAGCAAAAGAGGAAATATTGCCATCAGATCGCTCGATGGTGTAGCTTGTTTCATTCAGAGCATTATCAGTCCATGAAAGATCGATCTGAGATGCGGACACTTCGGTAGTAAACAGGTCTGTTGGAGTAAGCGGAGTTTCAAATTCAGAGGTGATCCAGTTTGAGGTGCTTCCAGTCAGAGCCATGTTGGTAAGCGTTCCGTCATTTCCATTGGCCGTGAGATCAATCAAAGTGGTTTCGCTTCCATTGCTACCTTCCGGAGCTCCCTGATTGAAATTGTAATAGGCGGCTAGTCCTGCCTCATTCCCAGCAAGTTCAGTATAAAGGTTATTTTGAATCTGCGTTAAATTTCGTTCTGTACTCCAAATACGCACTTCATCTATTTCAGCATCAATTGGTTCAGTTCCGACTCCACAAAATGAATTTGCCCAAGCACCGATACCAAGAGGCTCAGTACTTGCAACTCCATTGTTACCTACTTTTGAAGCATCGAAAGCTCCATCTATATAGATCGTTTGCGTGTTCGAACTCCCCTGAAATGTGACAGCAACATGATGCCATTGGCCATCATTGATGATTGATGTTGAACTCAAGGTAGAGCCATTGACATAAAAGTTAACAATCCCCGTTAACGTATTTGTGACAAACCAACCGGGACCTACCGCACATTCATGTTTTGTGATTATTCTTCCATCACTACTAGCTGTAGTAGAAATCCAGAATTCTACGCTGAAATCAACATCACCAAAGTTAATTGAAGCTGAGTTTGGGATAATGACTACATCATCTACCCCATCAAAGTCTAAGGCATTGTTTAGGGTAACTGAAGAAAAGGATGTGGATCCCTGGGAGCCGTCTCCCGGATCATTATAAGCGGTAACTGAGATTTTATCTCCTGTAGAAACGGAAGGACTCACAAAGGACCAGTTTCCACTGCCATCTGCGGTTGTCTTCGCTACAAATGCTTCACCCTGATCGGTGGTGCAGGTCGCATCTCCGACATACAAATATACCTCTGCGTTGGGTTCAGTTGTCCCATCGATGAGAGAATTGGTAAATGTGGTGAATTCTGGAGGAAGTATATTTCCATGTGCGCCATTGGCAAGGACAATTCCCGATCCATTACAAAACATGCTGTTCTCCAGCACATGGTTGTTTAATACTCCGGAACCGGAAAAGGTGATCGCACTCGCGCTATTGCGAGCAATTATGTTTTCTACACCAGACCCGCCAATTATCATATTCGTCGCATTTATGCTAAAAACAAGACCGTCAGCGTTAGCAAGACTTGTAACTCCGTCCGACTGAACCCCGATCAGGTTGCTTTCAATCTGGTGAGCATCCCCATTGATGAAAAGAATCCCCGCATCCGTATTTCCGGAAATGCTATTATTATTGATCATAAAGCTCGCTCCACCACCAACCTGGATTCCAGCCTGGCCATTTGGGCGGGCAAGGTCACCGGAGATGTCCGTTCCAATCTTGTTAAAGGCAATGGTATAGTTCGAGCCCGTATTGGTGTTAATTCCTCTTTGTCCATTACCGGAAATAACATTATTCAGAATCTGCGAATTATCGTGAGAATTTGGCATGGAAATCCCATTTCCTCCATTACCATTGGCAGTAGTCCCGTCTGCTTCAACTCCAATGTGATTGTATGAAATCACGATATCCTCAGTACTGTTTAGAAACAGGCCAACTCCATTGTCGTTATTTACTACAACATTCCCTTTTCCGACACCTCCAATCACACAGTCAGAAGTCTGAACAAAAATTCCATCATCCGGAAAGTTGGCTACTCTCAGCCCATAGATTTCGGACACAGATGCCAGGATCAGACCTGTTCCGGATCCACCAAGTGCGGTTCCATCTATGGTTATGATGTCTCCGGCACTGAAATTGAAATCGTTTTGTGTGGACCCATCAATGATCATCGGAGTTGAAATGGTCGGCAGCTGAGTAGCGAGTGAAATAATACGATCGGCAGGTATCGTTACAGAAAGGTCAAAAGTGATTGTTGCCGGTGTGGGTGCCATATTTGCGTTGGTCATGGCTTCTCGTAATGTTCCGGCACCATTGTCTGCATTGCTGGTGACGAGGAAACCAGAACCAAACGGCGAGATTCCTTCTGTTGATGAATTCACAAAGGCGGAAAATATGCCGGGTAAAGTAAAAGAGCCGGACAGGTTCCAGCTTCCGGCAGATACGGTTGCCTCGCCCAGGAAAGTAACCCCCTGATTGTTGTTACATCCATCCGTTGATTCATAGACATACACTGTTGATCCGTTGGCTGCCGTGGATACTCCACCAATATCGGTAGTTGAAATCGATGTAATCAGTGGAGCTTCAACCGGGCCCTGATTATTTTCATAGCCAATTCCAAGGTTGACGTTGCAAGAGAACACGTTTTGTTGAATGTCAATAGTTGAAGCAAAAACTCCATCCGGAGTTACATCATCAAAGTAGATACCATAGCCTGTTGAAGCAGATGCTCCCTGATTATTAGCAATGATGTTCCGTTCTGCTATAATTGTTCCTCCAATTAAAACATCAGAAACTCCGTCACGAATATTGATCCCGGAGCCTGTATTACCCAAAGCAGTGGTCCCGTTTGTTTCCACTCCAATCTTGTTTCCCTGTATGACCAGATCGGAAGAAGTTCCGTCCAGGTAGATCCCATGATCTGAATTGGCGTTCCCATTTCCGGAAATCACATTATCAATGATTTGTATCGGCTGACCGGAATTTATTCCCGAGGCATTGTCCAACCTGATTCCGATCCCCAGGTTGCCAAGTCCACCGCCTCCAACGGTCCCCGCAGCATTGGTACCGATGTAATTATTCTCAATTATGAGGTCTGAAGTATGATCAGATACAACAATTCCATCTATCGTACTTGATGAAATGGTATTGTTGCGGATTATTGTTCCAGATCCTGTAGTAGCTTCCACATCGATTCCATTTCCGGTATTTGGAATGGCAGTGGTTCCGGCTGAATTTAATCCAATGATATTGCTATCTATGATGATGTTATCAGCTGACTGCAGACGAACGCTGTATGTACTGAAGGTCCCTGAGATTACATTTCCTTCCCCAGTGCCTTGCCCACCTATAGTGACATTACTTGCACCATTAAGAACCCAGATCCCACGAAGGTTCCCGAAATCATTTTCTCCGTTTTTATCCGTCCCGATCAGGTTACCGTAAATTTCAATGTTGTCCCCTGTTCCAGTATATATTCCATATTCATTGCCACTAGTTCCATTATTAGAAATGACGTTTCCTTCTCCTGCTTCAGAATTTCCGCCAATCAAAATGTTATCCCCCTCAACACCAATTCCACTACCGAGATTAGGATCTGGTGAAAGTCCGTCAATGCTTGTACCTATATAATTTGATTGAATCGTTATATTATCAGCAACACCTCCAGATATTACGCCCCACCCCGTGAGTCCTTTGATTACGTTTCCTTTACCAGGAGATCCTATTACCAATCCATCAGCTCCGGTGTTGATTCTGATTCCATGAAAAAATCCATCAATGACTAAGCCATATATTTCAACATTGGATTCCTGGACAATAAGTCCATACGAACTCCCGCCGGCCAGTGAACCTTCAATGTGGACCATGGTGGTAGTATCTCCAAAGGCCCATCCTGGTTGCGTCGTGGCATCAATAATGATGGAAGCACTTCCAATATTGTCAATGGTGGGCAATTGACTCAGCGGCTGGATCACCCATGGAGCCGAGGTACCGATGTTGAAGTCAATCGTAACACTGTTTGCAGCAGATGCGTTGGCATCAAGAATTGCCTGTCTTAAAGAACCTGGACCTGAATCTGCAGTGCTGGTGGTAAAAAATTCTTCAAGTGCCAGAAAAGGTGTTGAAAATTCAGACGTACCATTGGTCAAATCTGTAGTGGTGGCTACCAACTCATCAGTAAGGGAGATGGACAAACCTGAAATATTCCAGTCACCTGCACCGTCCACATCGACGGAATCAAGAAGAACCTCTCCCTGGCCACTTCCATCAGACAGGTATAGATGTATGCGCTCACCAATAACTCCGGTTCCTGAAACATCTGTTGTTGATGCTGCTGTTATGATTGGAGGAACTATTGAGCTATTTACTCCGGCAACATGAGATATGCCTCCAAGCGTATTATCATGAATTGAGTTAACCGAATAGAAGTTGGCATTAGTTGCTGCATCATCCTGGAGGATTCCATAGCTCCCGTTCGATCCGATTTCATTGGCCTGAGAAACAAGGCCTCCAATAATGTTACTGTCTGCAGTTCCAAAAAAGTAGATCCCGCTGTTACCGTTTCCCATGGGGTCACCGTTTACATCTACTCCAATTTTGTTTGACTGGACAATCATATTATCTGCCCCCTGGAAATAGATTCCTTCACCTGTATTTCCACTAAATATATTATCTCTGATTATGTGTGTGTCTGATAATGACCCGACGAAAAGTCCATCCTCACCGTTGGCTCGTGCGGTGGTACCCAGATGATCCGTGCCAATGTAATTACCTGTAATCTCATTATTATCTGAGTTATTAAAATAGATTCCGTGACTACCATTACCTGATATGACATTTCCCTCTCCGCCACCAGATCCGCCAATAATGGCACCAACACCTGAGCCATCAATTTGAATTCCACGATTGTTGTTTCCCGCCCCTAAGCCGCTATATTCAACTCCAACATAATTCCCCTGTGCAATGAAATCTGTCGCAGAATATCTATTCACACCATGTCTTCCATTATTAATAATGATATTGCCACGGCCGGCAGCTCCCACTGTTAGTGATCCGGTCAGGATAGGACTATAAATACCATCGGAACTAAATTCCATAATCCTCAATCCATAAATTTCAATGGTACCTCCACCTGTCTCGATCCCACTGGCACATGAACAATTATTCTTGATTGTGGGTATCATCCCGGTACTGAAATCCCAGCCCGTTTGAGTGGTTCCGTCAATCGTTATGTTTCCATCCAATACTGGTAAAGGACCGCTGGTGAGATTGATCGTGTCGTTAGCCTGAGGCAGGCTAAAGTCAATGATCACCTTATTTATGGAACCATTCGCATCTGTCACTGCTTGTCGGAAAGAACCAGCACCCGCATCAGCTGTGGTTGTGATCTCATAAAGAGTAACAGCGGAAAATTCAGAAATATAACCTGTCCCATCCTCAAGAACATAGGCAGAGTGTGATAGTGAAGTATTAAGAGCAGCTGAATAGGTCCATGTCCCGTCTGCCTGCACGGTGGTTGATCCCAGATAATTGACTCCCTGATTATCCAAACACCCATCCGTCGATTCAAAAACCTGAACGACTGAATTCATGGGTGCGGTAGATGTTCCTGAAATTGCTGTTGAACTTAGTGCTTTGATGACCGGGCGATCAACATCAGGAGCTATTGAGTAGATAATGCCTCCATCCGTATTACAGTGGATTGAATTGATATCAATCACATTAGTTTGAGAATTACTGACACTTATAAACTGAATCCCCGCACCACCACTATTTGCTATGGTATTTTCATTCCCGGATCCCCCAATCGTAACTGCTGTTGTGCCACTGCTTAGCTCGATCCCCTGACCTAAATTTCCCAATGCGGTAGTTCCGTTTGCTTCTACTCCAATGAGGTTATCCTGAATTAAAACATTGAAATTGTTAATGGAGAAATTGATTCCATTATCGGTAATATTTGTACCATTTCCTGATATTACATTGTTCCGTATAACTATTCTCTGACTGGTATTGTCCAGGCCATTGCTGCTTTGTATTTGAATCCCATGTTGCCCATTACCATGTCCTGCCCCGGTGACGCCTGTCGCGTTTGTCCCAATAAAGTTATCTTCAATCAAAACTGCACTTTGTACACCTGTCAGATCAATACCATCTTCAGAGTTGGCTGAAATGATATTATTTCTAAAAATCATTCCTGCCCCATCAACAGTGAGACGAATGCCGTCTCCTCCATTCCCGACAGAGACAGTTCCTGCGCTGTTCAAACCAATGATATTGTTGTCAATGACATGATTCGTACCACTTTGAATAATGATCCCTGCAGTATTATTATTTCCGGAAATAACATTTCGAAGATTTCCTGCTCCTCCTATTTCTGCGAAATCACAACCAGAAGAAATGTTGATCCCACGCAGATTACCCAGGTCATTATTTCCGTCTTTGTCTGTTCCGATGAGGTTACCAAAAATGTCAAGGTTATCCGATGAAGCGGCTTCAATACCATAATCGTTTGATGTTAACAGTCCATTGCTGGAGATCACGTTTCCTTCACCATTACCAGAATCTCCACCGATTAAGGTGCCATCAGATCCAGTTAAGGAAATTCCATTAAACCCGTTCCCATCAGCAGTTGTTCCGACCATATCGATTCCAATTCTATTTCCCTGAATGACACCTCCATCTGCACTTGTAATTGATATTCCAAATCGGCCTCCGCCAATGACATTTCCTCTTCCAGGCCCGCCAATCACAAAATTATCGTAGGTCTCTCCACTGATGTACACACCTGCTCCCGTAGAGCCATTATTTCCCTGCATGTTAGCAATATGGAAACCATAGATTTCAACGTTAGCCGATTGCACGACAAATGCAGAAACATTCCCGGCTGATGTCCCGTCAATTTCAACCATCAGGCCGGCATCCATATTCCAGGTCGGCTGAGTGCTGGCATCAATAATCATGGATCTGGTAATCACTGGAAGTGCTGATGCCAATGGTATGGTCCATGGGCCTCCTCCACTTATAATACCAAATGTGATTGTAACCTGATCAGCAACAGAAGCATTGGCATCTATCATCGCCTGCCTTAAAGATCCTGCCCCCGCATCACCCACATTGGTTACTGTGAAGCTTTCCGTTGAAACCGGTGCTGAAAACTCTGAAGATCCGAATATGGCATCTACATCTGCTTCATCGTCCACTACTACGGCGGTATACGTTGAGTTTAAACTGAATGATCCTGAAACAGTCCACAATCCTCCGGACACAGCTTCAGCTTCTCTTACAAGAAAGGTATTCCCCTGATCATCGTTGCAACCATCAACTGATTGATAGATTAAAATATCTGCGTTATCCTCTACCGATGATGTTCCTGAAATTTCAGTACTGGAAATAGAAGTAATAACAGGAGCTGGCACTACCGGAGTTCCTGACACATCAATACCACTCACCGTGTTGCAAAAAATGGCATTTTCTTCTATATCAATAGTTCCAAAAGAAGTCTGGCCGGTCCTGATGCCGCTTAGTGAGTTGTAAGCCACAACGTTTTCATTTCCACTACCTCCTATTGTAAGCCCTGACACACCTCCTGATACGATTGCAATACCGTAGGTGGCATTTCCAAAAGCGGTCGTGCCATCAGGCCGAACACCGATCAGGTTATTTGTAATTGTACCGGTGTTAGAGGTCCCTCCAATCTGGATTCCATCATCACCAGAGCCACTAACAACATTTCCATCAATCGCGAAATTTGTAGTTCCGTTCACAGCTATTCCCTCAACTGCGACTCCATCGTTTCCAATCGTATGCGTGTCTAAAAGTCCTATCCCGACATAATTATTAATAATATTTACCTGATCGGCGTTGGAGATCGAAATAGCAGCGTCATCATCAACACCTGCAATGAAATTTCTTCTATTAGCGTCTAAATTTCCGATCGTAATATTATCAGCTCCATTGGTTCTGATTCCGCGACTAGTGGTAATGTCTACTCCTGCGGTTGACGCTCCAATCAGATTACCCTCTACGGTAACCCCATCACTGGACTGGATATTTACCAAATAGCTGCTAAATGCGGATCCTGCTATATGGTTCCCGTCTCCATTGGTTCTGTCTCCACCAATTACAAGGTTATCACTTCCCGAAACCGCGATTGCACCACCAGAGGTTGCCTGATTACTCAGCCCGTCTCCTGCCACCCCAATGTGATTCCCCTGAATGGTGACATTGTCCCCATTAATTATATTGATTGCAGTTACCAGATTTTGATTGATGATGTTATCCTCGATCAGGATATTGTCATAAGCTTCCCCATTTACAATGATTCCAAAGTCTGCATCATGAATCCTCATTCCCTGAATAGTAACATTAGGTGAAGCAATATTGAAACCGTCACCATTCGTTACACCGGATAGGTCAAGGGTTATCATCGTTTCCGTTCCAAAATTGTAAACCGGATAGGTGGTTCCATCTATCGTCATAGATCGTGTGATATCAGGAAGCTGTGTAACCAGAGAGATGCTTGAAGCTCCGACAAAATTGAATTCGATGCGCACATTATCGGCCAAAGAAGCATTTGCACCAGTTATTGTTTGTCGGAGAGAGCCGGCGAAATCATCATTTACATTAGTGACAGTGAATGTTTCTGTCAATACATCGGAAGGCTGCCAGTTAGGATCTGTGGAAGCAGGGAAATTGACCAGTGTACCATCGTAACCATTTGCGGTCAGGTCAGGCAAGCTTGTTCCTGTTGTTTCATTGAAAACATAGTAGGCTTCCAGGTCGGTCTCACTGCCAGTAAGTCCAGTCCGCATTTGATTTTGAATGGTTGTCTCATCAAGGGCCGTACTCCAAATTCTCAACTCATCCATCAAACCCGGATAGAAATTAAAACTTCCCGAAATTGATCCTATGGTAACAATAGATGCCAGACCTGACTCACCTGTTGGTGTCCCTACATTTTCTCTGACCCCATTGATATAAAAATCAAAATCTCCTCCTGTTCGGGTAAATGCCACGTGCTGCCAGGTGTTTGCCACAATGGCACCCGTACCATTGAGAAATCCACCGTTAACCCCATCGTCAGTTAAGAGCTGAAGAATTCCGTTGTTGATTTGAAACCTGGTGACATTATCACCGCCATCAGTCCAGTCAATTAAAGTCAATACCCCATCTGATGTTGTTGGATAAATCCATGCTTCAAACGTGACATCTCCTCCATATGGATGATTGCTGACAAATGAGAGGTAATCATCCGTTCCATCGAATAAAAGGGCATTATCCTGAGCAATTGATATAAACGGGAGAAACAGGACGGATGTGACCCAAAGGATGACGGTGGTAAATTCCTTCATAGTGGTGGCATTGTGGTGAGAACAAACATGTAACTATCCCTGATGAGATAGTTACTGAAAAAGTACAAAATAATATGGGGAATTCAATATTTTTTATTGTGTTTTATGTTGTCATTTCATTACCCGTTACAAGAAAAGATTATCGCTTACACTACTCTTTTTGTGTTTCTGCCTGTGATTTTTGTCATGCTAAGTCAAAAAGTCCTATTTTGGCAGGTAGCAAAAAAACCAATATGACAACACAGCGAGAGCCGACCCTTCTTGAGTCTTTTATCCCCATTATCTTTCTCATCCTTCTCCTAATTATCAATGTCGGAATTTTTGGCAGTGAAGCACTGAGTGGATCCAACCAGATTGTGCTGATCCTGTCAGCCGCAATAGCCTCGCTTGTTGCAATACGTATTGGCTATCGATGGGATGAAATTCAAATCGGAATTGTAAAAAGCATAAGTTCTGCCATGGCTTCTATGCTGATCCTTCTGATGATCGGAGCGCTTGCCGGAACATGGATGTTAAGTGGAGTGGTCCCGGCCATGATTTACTATGGTCTTCAAATATTAAATCCGACAATATTCCTGTTTGCTGCCTGTATTGTCTGTGCGATCGTTTCTGTCGCAACGGGTAGTTCATGGACAACTGCTGCAACTGTTGGAATCGCACTAATAGGAATTGGAAGAGCGTTGGAAATCCATGAGGGTCTTGTGGCAGGTGCAATTCTTTCCGGAGCTTATTTCGGAGATAAAATGTCTCCTCTCTCAGATACCACAAACCTTGCTCCTGCGATGGCGGGAACGGACCTGTTCACACACATTCGGTACATGACGATTACGACCGTTCCATCGATAGTGCTGGCACTCATTATCTTTCTTGTTATTGGATTTACAAGTTCAGCGGATGGAGTCATTGCAGAAAAAGAAGCAATTCTCAGTGCCATAAGTAACAAATTCTACATTTCCGGCTGGTTGTTCATCGTCCCGATTGTAGTGGTAATTCTAATTGTCAAAAAAATGCCGGCCCTTCCTGCGCTTTTAATCGGAACGCTGATGGGGGCACTTTTTGGCCTGATTTTTCAGCCTGATCTGGTCGCTGAGGTAGCAGCCACGGCAAGTCATGACGGTGCACTATTCAAATACCTTAGTGATGGATTCAATAATTCATTTCTGGGCATTATGCAGACCATGTTTGGTGATATCTCCTTCACCATCGGTGTTGATAGCCTTGATGAAGCAGGATTATTAAGTGCTTCTGGAATGAAGGGAATGCTCAGCACTATATGGCTCATCCTTTCTGCCATGATTTTCGGTGGTGTAATGGAAAGCTCAGGGATGTTAAAAAGAATCGCAAAATCTATTCTGACTCTTGTCAACTCAACCGGATCATTGATTTCTTCAACAGTCGGCACCTGTGTGTTTTTTAATTTCACAGCGTCAGATCAATACCTTGCAATCGTTGTTCCCGGCAGAATGTATGCAGACATTTACAGGGAAAAAGGACTTGCACCGGAAAACCTGAGTCGGTCATTAGAAGATTCAGGTACCGTTACATCAGTCCTGATTCCCTGGAATACATGCGGTGCCTATCATGCCACCGTTTTAGGTGTTGGTACCCTGACATACCTTCCCTACTGCTTCTTCAATATCATTAGTCCGATCATGACAATGGTTGTCGGATATACAGGTTATAAAATCAGAAAACTGACCAGCAGGGATGAATAACCATTTTATAGAAAATATTACCAATGATGATATTAGAAGATTACCCCTTCTTGCTTTTGAAGGAGAGATCAACATTGTTGATTCAGAAGATCGATACGAGGAAGCGATTGATGCACTTCAGGGAGTTGAAATCCTTGGGTTTGACACAGAGAAAAAACCCACCTTTAGAAAAGGAGATTATAATCCGACTGCCATGGTTCAACTGTCTTCCATGGAAGATGCCTGGCTTTTCCGCTTAAATAAAATTGGTTATCCAAGAGACCTTTTCGAGATCATGGCAGATGAGGAAATCATCAAATTAGGAATAAGCATTGATGATGACATAAAAGAGCTGGAAAAGCTTAGAGAATTCCAGCCTGCCGGATTCATAGACCTGAATTCAATTGCACGTGACATTGGAATCAGGCACATAGGAGTTAAAAAACTGTCAGCCATTTTTTTGGAACATCGCATCTCAAAAGGTCAGCAGACTTCCAACTGGGAAATTGAAACGCTTACACCCGGTCAACAACGATATGCGGCCACAGATGCATGGATTTGTCTGAAGATTTATGACGAAATTCAAAGAAAAGGCTATTCTTCTTTTTAGGGTGAGTTCGATGCAAAATTCCAGAAAATACCCCCTTTTAGTCCTCTCGAAAACCAATTAGAACAGACGCTCAGAGAGATTTCTCCCTATCCCGGTTGGATGCATTGACAGGATCCGTTTTCCACCCCTGCTTACCATACGTCCACCTTTTGTCCAGAAAGCGCCAATTATCAAAAAGACTGACCAGCGTGATCTCTAATAATCCGGTGAGACAAGTCCAGGGAAGCTGATTGTCGGAACTGGTGGTTCAAAGAAATTTTACCTGAGCTGGAACAAAGGTGCATCCATTGATCAAAACCTGTTCGAAAACGTTGATGAGCATTACATCAACCATGAGACCGAATTTATGGTTAGAGATATCCTCCTTTCTAAACTCAAAACCATTGATTTTTGGCAAAACAAAGATATTTCGCTGATAGCCTTCGAATAGAGCCCTCAATGATTCATTAACCGTCTATCAAATGTCTACCGGATTTTACAAACAGGAAATGATGTCAACTTTATCTTCGCATCATGAAGGGATTTTTACTTCTGGCCAGTCTGTTACCACTTTTTATCCAGGCTCAGGATGATGCTTATCATATTAAAAAAGCTCAGGGAACAATATCAATCGATGGAAAGCTGGATGAATCCGACTGGGATCTTGCACAGCTGGCTACAAACTTCTATCAGTATTTTCCCAGTGATTCGGTGGGAGCCGAATCCCCTGTAGAAATCCGCATGACTTATGATGATCAGTATGTGTATGTGGGTGCTAAAATGATGAACCTCACCCAGGATCGTAAATATGCGGTACCTTCATTGAGAAGAGACTACCGTGGGAATTTTGATGGAATAACCATAGAAATTGATCCATTTCAGGATAACACCAATGCCTTTCAGTTTGGGATCAACCCATACGGCGTACAACGCGAAGGTTTGATCAGTAATGGAGGAACACGTGGTGATGATTTGTCTCTTTCATGGGATAACAAGTGGCTGGCAGATGCAAAACAGTATGACGGGTACTGGATCGCTGAGGCAGCTATCCCCTTCAAAACACTGCGCTTCAAGCCGGGGAGTGATAAATGGAACATTAATTTCTATCGGATTGATACAGAAACTGGTGAGCGTTCAACATGGAGCAAAATTCCAAGAAATTTTCCCATACTCTCGCTTGCATTTATGAAGGAACTTGTCTGGAATGAACCTCTGGAAAAATCCGGTCCCAATATCTCCTTAATCCCTTATGTTTCCGTTGGATCGACCCGGGATTTCGAATCAGAAACGGAAACGGGGGCAGTTCGTACCCTTGAGTACGGAGGTGATGCCAAAATCGCCGTTACTCCTTCGCTTAATCTGGATTTAACGATTAACCCTGATTTCTCACAGGTGGAGTTGGACGAGCAGGTGACAGACCTCAATCGTTTTGAATTATTTTTTCCGGAACGCCGACAGTTTTTTCTTGAAAACGCTGATTTGTTTGAAAGCTTTGGACATCCCTTTTATGCCCGACCCTTTTTCTCCCGGAGAATCGGTCTGGCAAGAGATGAATCAACCGGACAGAATGTGCAAAATAAGATTTATGGTGGAGCCCGTTTGAGCGGAAAACTTGACAATAACTGGCGGATGGGCTTTTTGAATATGCAAGCCGCGGAAGATAAGAGCATTAATCTTCCCAGTATTAATTACACTGTTGGGGCACTGCAACGAAAGATTTTTGGCAGATCCAATATCGGCATCATTGCAGTGAACAAACAGACATTTGAGAATTACGCTGAAAATGACACGACACCTTATAAAGGAGCAAACAGACTATTGGGATTCGATTACAACATCGCATCGAGCAATGGAAAGTGGAATGGCAAAGTCAATTATCATCATTCATTTGATGATCTGACAGATGATAAAAACGGATCACATACCGGTTGGATTCAATACCAGTCCCGAACATGGATATGGAGCTGGGCCCATGTATATGTAGGAGAAAATCATAACAGTGAATCCGGGTATGTTCCCCGTCCTGGAATGTTTCGAATCAACCCGGATTTCGGAAGGAATTTCTTTCCAAAAAGCGGTCCTTTCAATTCCATTGAATTAAAAGGAGAGGTTGAATTCTTCTGGAATTCCGGAGATAAAACCGATCATAAATATGCTTTGAATTTTAGCTCGGGCCTTGCCAACACCGGAAGGTTGTCTGCATCGATCGAACAAAATTATACGTGGCTTTTCAGTGGAGACTTTGATCCGACACAGACTGGTGGCGAAGAACTTCCCCAATGGAGCGGCTATACATACAACAGTTTCAATTTCAATTACTCTTCCGATTCCAGGCAACCGTTTAACTACAGTATTCGAGGATATCTTGGAGAATACTTCAACGGTGATCGCATTAGCATTGGAACAAGTATTAACTATAGATTTCAGCCCATTCTGGCCCTTCGAGTGAATATCAATTACAACCGATTGAGAATGCCACAACCTTACAACAATGCGGATCTCTGGCTGATTGGGCCCAGGATTGATCTTACCCTTACAAAATCTGTCTTCTTCACCAACTTTATTCAGTATAACAATCAGATCGATAATCTCAACGTCAATTCACGATTCCAGTGGAGGTTCGCTCCGGTATCAGACCTGTTCATAGTGTATACCGACAACTATGGGACGGACAATTACTCCGACATGGGCCTCCAGAAGAAAAATCGAGCACTGGTGCTGAAAATGACCTATTGGCTTAACCTGTAGTACTTCTTCGGCGAAAAGATCGAATTAGATATTGTACGCTTATCCTTCAAATTGCCAGTTAGTTCAATTTTACTATTCTTTCGTTTAGGAATTTCTTTAACTTGATTTTCTTACTAAAAAGGAAACCCCAAATGAAAAAATTAATCTCACTCATGCTTACGCTGTTCGTTTATTTCAACATAAACGCGCAGGGAGCGCTTACCTATCAGGAGCCACCAAAGGTCATTAAGGATCTGGTAGATGCTCCACTTGCTCCTTCTGTACGAATTGACAGTAAGGGAGAAAATGTCATTCTGCTTTACAGAAATGCTTTCAAAACCATTGCTGAATTGTCAGAGCAGGAACTCCGGCTTGGCGGATTACGAATCAATCCAAAAACAAATATCGGGAGTCGAACGAATTACTATAATAACATTGAGTTGAAACAGGCTTATTCAAAGGATGTTAAAAAAGTAGAAGGTTTACCGGCAGATGCACGTCTCGCCAACTTCCGCTGGTCACCGAATGAAAAAATGATGAGCTTCACTCATACCACAACATCAGGTGTAGAAACCTGGGTACTTGACATTGCAAAAGCCAAAGCAAAGAAACTAACAGAAGCAACAGTCAACGCCAACATGGGAAGCCCTGTTTCGTGGTTTGGCGACAGTAAATCGTTGCTTGTAAAAATGCTGCCCCCTGAAAGAACCGGGCTCATCAATACTGCAGAAGCTGTTCCTGAGGGACCTACTGTTTCGGTAAGCTCGGGAGCAAAAGCGCAAAACCGAACGTATCAGGATTTACTAAAAAATCCGAATGATGAGCAAAATTTCGAGCAGCTGGCTTTGTCTCAAATAAAGAAGGTAAGTCTTACCGGAGAAGCATCCGACTGGCTCCCCACAGCTATGTATACCGGAGTTTCATTCTCTCCTGATGGCAATTATGTAATGGTCAGTCAGGTGAAGCGACCATTTTCGTACATTGTTACCTACTCCAGATTCCCAACCTCATTCATCGTGTATGATAAGGATGGAAAAGAAGTAAAAACAATGATAGAAGTGCCATTAACTGAGGTCATGCCGAAAGGATTTATGTCAACAAGAGAAGGTCGAAGGTCTATGCAGTGGAGAGCAGACCAGCCCGCCACTCTTGTTTGGGCGGAGGCATTGGACGGTGGTGACCCGGCAAATGAAGTTGAATACAGAGATGAGGTTTTTCAATTAAGCGCACCGTTCGAAGGCGAAGGAAAATCCATGTTCAAAACGATTGGCAGGTTCTCGGGAATCCAGTGGGGTAATGAAACAACCGCTGTTGCTTATGACTATTGGTGGAACACCCGAAATACCAAGATGTATTTGTTTGATCCATCCAACAGCAAGAAAGAGGTGAAGGTGTTAGCAGACAGAAACTACCAGGATCGATACAGTGATCCGGGAGATTTTGTAACCAGCAAAAACAAATATAACCGTGATGTACTTGACGTACAGGATGGCAATGCTTTCATGATGGGAGACGGATTTTCTGAAAAAGGACAGTTTCCATTCGTAGATAAAGTGAACCTGAGTACACTGAAAAAAGAACGGGTTTACGAGTCCACTTATACCGATAAACTGGAAAACCTCTATACCGCACTGGATATGAACAAAGGTGATATTCTGGTCAGAATTGAATCTGCATCTGAGTATCCTAACTATTACAAGCGAAATATTTATAAAGATGAAGATTTGACTCCTATTACCTTCTTCGAAAACCCATTCAAAAGCCTTCAGGGTGTTGAAAAAGAAGTGATCAATTATAAGCGTGATGACGGACTGGATCTGAATGGTACCCTGTATTTGCCGATAGGATATGATAAGGTTAAAAAGGAGAAAAAACCGATGATTTTATGGGCGTATCCACGGGAATACAAAGACAAGCAGAGCGCCGGACAGAGCACCGCCAATCCAAATCAGTTCATCTATCCATACTATGGATCTCCGATCTACTGGGTCACCAGAGATTATGTGGTGCTGGATAACGCTGCTTTTCCAATTGTTGGAGAAGGTGACGAGGAACCCAATGATACATTCAGGGAACAACTGGTTGCAAATGCGAAAGCTGCAATCGATGCAGTGGATGAAATGGGATACATTGACCGAAACCGTGTGGGTGTTGGCGGACACTCGTATGGTGCATTTATGGTTGCCAACTTATTATCTCATTCCAACCTGTTCGCGGCAGGCATTGCAAGAAGTGGAGCCTACAACAGAACGTTGACTCCTTTTGGATTCCAGAGTGAAGAACGTTCCTACTGGGATTCTCCGGAGACATACTACACCATGTCGCCGTTCATGCATGCAGATAAAATGAAATCTCCAATCCTGCTTATCCACGGTGAGGCGGATAATAATTCAGGCACCTATCCGATGCAGAGTGAGCGATACTTCAATGCATTGAAGGGACTGGGTGCAACTGCACGACTGGTAATGCTTCCTAAGGAAAGTCATGGCTATCGTGCAAAAGAAAGCATCATGCATTTACTTTGGGAGCAGGATCAGTGGTTGGAGACCTACGTGAAAAACAAGGAATCTCTGGACACTGCAGTAATTCCAGGAAAGTAAAAATTGAATGAGTTTTATAAAAATTGATACAATCGGGCAGAAGGAAATTCTGCCCGGTTATACCGTTCGTTTCGTCCATACAGACAGCATGACTTTCGCCTATTGGGATGTCAAAGCAGGAAGTCCTTTACCCGCGCATTCCCATCATCATGAGCAGGTAGCCAGTGTGTTAGAAGGCACTTATGAATTAACAGTCGATGGAGAAACGAAACAACTACAGGCCGGCGAAATTGCAGTCATTCCATCCAATGTTCCCCATTCCGGCATGGCCATTACCGATTGCAAACTAATGGATGTTTTTTGCCCGGTCAGAGAGGATTATTTAAATAGCAGTAAGTAGCAAGCCATAAGGGACAAGTTTGCATTTCCCTTATTATTTATGATTGGTTGAATTGTGAGCCAGTGAATTGGTAGAATAGTAAAATCAACTGGCTGTTGATCAGATCAACTGATTGCCAGCTAAAATCGATCTAATCACTAACTAATCAACCATTTAACCAGTAACCAAACTCATGACCATTCAGGAACTAAAAGAGCAAATAAAAGAGGAAATCTCGAAGACAGAGGGACTTATCACCGAATACAAGGATCTCTCACAGCCCGTATCGCTGGATAGCGCCATTGGGCGAATTTCCCGAATGGATGCTATCAACAATAAGACGATCAATGAGTCGGCACTCCGTAAAGCAGAGGAAAAACTCATCAAACTTAATCAGGCCCTTTCCAAAGTCGGAACCAAAGAATTCGGAATCTGCATACGATGTAAACAACCCATCCCGGTTGGGAGAATCCTGCTCATGCCGGAAAGTCTGAGGTGTGTGAATTGTGCGAGGTAGTGGTGAGTTGCAAGGTATAAGTGGCACACAAGCCCGCAGGTTGAAAGTAAACAGCAAATCCCGAAAAATCAAATAAATGACAAATACTGAATATCAATTGAAATCATCCGGTTTGATGTGATCGTATTTGGATTTTGAGTTTCGGAATTTCAACTATACAAAAGGTTAGTTTACCCCTCCGCTAAGACACAATTATCAATCCGAGTACTCCGTTCAATAAGAAAAATGAGTGAAGAAAAGAGGTAAAGTGACAAGCTGATAGTAAACAGCAAATCCCAAAAATCAAACAAATTTCAAATATGAAATATCAATTACCAGGCTTGATATGATTCGAATTTCGCTATTGAGTTTTATTTGAGTTTTGCGTTTTGGATTTTATGGGTAAGGTGTTTTACAACTCTGCCAGTACCCTAATTTGATCCTATCTAGTCCTCGTTTGCAACGAGGATTCTTAAAACCAAGCGTTTTCAACGCACAAATTCAATATTTACCAGCCCCTTCTTACCAGCATAATCCATTGACGAGCTCATAAGGTAATCTTCCGGCTCTTCCACAATCATTGATTCGATCGGATTCATGTGTATGTAGTCCAGCTTTTGGGA
>JAVKDB010000024.1:0-150140 GCA_040222475.1 Cyclobacteriaceae bacterium
TGATGAACCCTTCGTCATGGATTAAATTTTGTGTGTTTTTAAAAAGCCCTTCCAAAAAAAGAGCTCCTAATTCTTGCTTCTTATTACTTACATAAATATAGCAAATAACGTTATAAAATCCTTAACTTAACGACATTGAGCTCGCACTAGTGAAGGAAAACCAGATGGGCAACCCTGATGATCAGCTGGTCGCTTCTTATTGATATAAAGCCACGGAAACAGAAAACAGTCTGGCAAAGCCCGGCTGTTTCTATTTAATCTACTTCTCCAAACCGTCGCTCACCACTCATTCTCACCACTTTGGAGTAAATGAGGCTGTGACAGATACAAGGTCTGTCTGATGAGACATCACTTTGCTACGGTAACTCAAGCTTGTAAAAGCTCAGTTGATTCCCGTCGGGATCCTTAAAATCAAAAAATGAAATAACGTTTGGCACCAATTCAATAGAAGCAGGTGCTAACCTTAGTTTTTTCAATCGATCATGTTGAGATTGAATGTCTCCCACTTCCAATCTCAAAATTGAGTTGGAAGGTGCTGCTTCTTCAAACAGCTGAAGCCAGGTCTTTTCATTCAGCATAAACTCAATAACGCCATCTGCCGGCGAGAAATATTCGACATCACCCAGCACCTGTTTGTACCATTGTATCGATCTTTCCAGATTAGAAACAGGCAAGCTAATCGTGCTACTGGTATATGATTGCCGGCTTTGGGCACTCATTTGCATCGAGTAAAAGGAAATTAAAAGAACAACTAAAAATCTTATCATCGTAGTGTTTCCAATAATTCCTCCAGTTGATTACATGCAAGCTCCCAACCTTCGGCTGCTCCCATTTCAGCCATTTGCTTGAATGCTTCCGGCGAGGCGAATGTGGTAGTGGAAGTAACCCTTGTAGTCCCACCCTCCTCCTCAAAAATTACTTCTAATTGCATAGGAGGAATATCCCCGGCTTTCTCTCCGTTTTCATCACAGAAATAGTCTTCTGCCTGGAGCTTCTCAAATTCTGTTATTTTCAGGTAATCCATTCGGCCTCTGTGGATATCACCTTCCGGGCCTATCATGTTATAGATCCAGAAACCTCCTTCTTTAAAGTCCATCGAATCTATTTTGCAGATATAAGGCAGGGGTGCCCACCATTGGCACAAAATATCTGCATTGCTCCATGCCTGCCAAACTTTTTCCACGGGTGCTTTAAATGTCCGCACTGCAATTAATCTGTTATTTTCCAGGTCTTCTGTAAATGTGGTTTTGTCCATGTCAATCGTATTTATTCTATTTTTTTTAAAAGGTCATCCAGTTGATCAAATCGATCCCTCCAGAGTTGTTTGAATGGTTCAAGCCATTCAATGATCTCCAATAGTTTTTCGGGTTTGATGTGGCAGTATCGCTCTCTTCCTTTTTTAGAAACGGCGATCATGTCACACTCCTCTAACACCTTCACGTGCAATGAAACACCCTGCCTTGAGATTGAAAATTGCTCCGCCAGCGTGTTCAGGTTCTTCGGCTCATCAATCAGCGTGGAGAGAATCTCACGGCGTGTGGGATCAGCGATGGCTTGAAATATGTCTCTGCGTTGTTCCATGAAAGCGCAAGTGTTTGCTTGCAAATATATATGCAAGTATTTACTTGCGCAATTTTTTTCTCAGAATAGCAACTTTTTTAAGGTTCACTTAAGAAGTAATTCCTCAAAAGGTATGATGTAAACTGAACTGCAACTGGTTCTTGTTCCAGTTTTCGGTAGACTGTCGCATCATGCCTCCCTGTACCCGTACCCCCTTTTTGATGACATATCCAAGGGCTGCATAAAATCGGTTGCGATCGAAAACCTCCACGGTTCTGCCATCACCAATATTCTGCTGTCCGTTCATGAAGAGTTCATTATACAGGGCCAGATATACCGTACCTGTTTCTATTTCCGTACTGTTCAGGGGTACATTCAGGAACAAGTTGTATCGGTAGCGTGTTCGAAAATCCTGCTCTTCCACAAATCGCTGCTCATATCGAAAGCGGTGAGTGGTGTGGATGCGATTACCAAACCGCACTGAAAACAATGCTTCCTGGTAGATTCGGCTCTCTCCGGTTGTTGATCCTGAAGATCCGGGCGTTCCGGTGGTCACATTTCCGTACCCAAGGGTCAATTTGATATTTGCATTTTCAGGTGTATAGGTAATTCCTCCCCGGATCAATAATTGCTCAAGGTCTCCTCCGGCATTCCAGTTTCTGTATTGGATATCTCCCTGAACGCCCCAGGGGCCGTCATTAAAAGTGGTATTAAAGAAGTACATGTACCATGCGCCTAACTCATTTTCATCCACCTGTGCATGGACCCTTTTTGGTACAAAAAAAACAATCGCAATCAGTACCAGAACTCCGGCATTTCTACTCCTGCCTGAAATCGTAAACGTTTTGAGAAATTTATTCATGGGCTAAATATAGTTTTCAGAGTTTGAACAATGAAGCAACATGACCTGGTTTCCTTTTTCAAAAAAACTCATACCACGCACTGAGTGATGTCATTGAGTTTCATACATGCATTGACCACATTGCTTTACAAATACAATTCAGTTAATTATTTTATAAGATGGAAAGAATAGAAAGAAAATTTAAAAAAGGAGACCTGGTCATGTTAAAATCAGGCGGTCCGGAAATGACGGTCAATGGGTATGCATGGCATGGAAATTATCAGAGCTTTGACACGATTGTCTGCCACTGGTTTGATGGTAAGGAGCACAGACAATCCGAGTTTGATCAGGATGCAGTCAGGCTGGTGGATTAGGCAGGTTGCAGGTTGATATAGTATGAAATATCAAAAAAATTCGCTTTCAGGTGATGATGAGCAATTTTTCTTATACCTGCCAGTGGGTCTTGATATGCAATTTTTTTTGACATCTTAAACCACATTCGGGCCCGAATTCAATCATACGATTCCAACGCTTTAATAAGTATCTTTACTGACACCCAAATAGAATCAAACCACGGGGCAATACCTGAAGTACCTGAATCCGTGTGCTATAGGTTAATGATGATAAATGAAGTTGTATATAAAATATATGGTCAGTTTACGTTGCAAGATGATGGTGAAGGAGGAGCTGAAAAAACTTGGATTACACTATGTGGTTGTTGATTTAGGTATGATCGAAATTTTGCAGGATATCACATCTGGTCAGCGAAAACAGCTAAAAGAAAATTTACTGAAATCGGGATTAGAATTGCTGGATGACAAAAAGAGCATTCTGATTGAAAAGATTAAAAATATCATTACCGAAATGATTCATTATTCCGACGAGCTGCCGAGAGTCAACTATTCAGATTACATCAGTGAAAAGCTTGGGTACGATTACACCTACCTTGCAAATACCTTTTCTGAGGTTAAAGGCATCACCATACAGCAATTTATTATTATTCATAAGATAGAGAAGGTGAAGGAAATGCTCATTTATGACGAGTTGAATCTCACAGAAATTTCCTATAAAATGCACTACAGCAGTGTAGCTCATTTATCCAATCAATTCAAAAAAATCACAGGATTGACCCCCACCTTTTACAAACAATTAAAAAACAAACGTAAGTCGAACCTCGAAGATCTATAAAGTAAATACCCCACCCCTGAAGCTTTTTCAGCTATTGAATTTTTTGGGTCGATAATGATTCGTGAATATAAGCTCTCCAGATACCCATATTCCAGTTGGGCCTCACTCAGTTAAACCGAATTGTCAGGATAAAATTCACATACTACAAACTCATGGTTGTTTAACCCAATGGCAGCTGTTTTGCCTGCAGGATTTTCTAATTACAACGGGCAATCCCATAAACAAAATGATTTCCTTTCTTATCATGTATAAACTAAATGGATAAAAGTGGATCAATTTTGTCATGAGTGGCAAATGTGGGATATGTGTAATACTGCTACATTTTGGTGTAACACACTACAAGGAGAACCAGGACAATTTTACATACGGCAAATAACCCCCGCTATGGACCTAAAGGAAATAGCAATAGTTATAGCATCGCTGATGTTATCAAAACAATAATTTAAACAAGCACGCAGGAGATGATCCGGCCGATCATAAATCATAAACCCATCAAATGGAAAATGTCGAATTTGAACATTCAATGCCTCATCGCATGGTTGACTACATACCCGACTCAGTTGTAATTAAGTCTATTATGCGGAAAAAGACAGGCACTGTAACCATTACATCCTTTGATACAGGTGAAATACTGGCTGCAAAAATCCCCTTTCGACAGCCTTGTACGGTTAATTGACGGAGTTGCGGAAGTAATTATAAATGAAAAATCAACCCAATCGGAAGCGGGGCAGGGTATGATTATCCCGCACATTCCATCAATAAAGTGAGGGCCAATGTGCGGTTCAAAATGTTGTCTGCTGTCAACAAAAGCGGATATGAAGATGTACCTTGTAAAACTTTGAAAGCCAAATGAGAGAAGAGAAAGAAAACAGATACGCGGCAAACGATACCGTATATTCCAAAGCAAATCCGGATGTTAAACTTGTGGTGAGGAGATATATTCACAGAATCTATTACTGTGGGTTTCCTGATGAACCCAAACGAAAGGAACTGGCTCTTTTTGAAAGAGAGGTGGTTTGATTAAAGTGTCTGCCGACGAATTGTTTTGATTAAAGGAACAACATGAATATTCTCAGAAGTTGGAGAGAAATAAAGATAATGCTGAAAATGAGGTACTCCATTCTCAGCGATGATGATTTTAATTTTGAAGAGAGTCAAAGGGAAAATATGCTTGATAAGCTGGCCGTCAAACTCAAAAAAAGCAGAGAAGAGTTAGAAATAGTTTTTGCAGAACTTCAAAAATTCTAACAGGAATAATCAGGCTCAAACATACCTGCATTAAAAAAAATAACAGATTCAGGTCAGGAAAAGAATCATTGCATTAAGCTGAAAATATGTGATTTATGCAAGAATCTCTCGTCATGATGTAACACTCCGTATTGAAGAGTGGGCATCTTTGTTAAGAGTTTTTCACAAAATTCATCTTCAGATTAGGTTAAGTATATAGGAGGACAAGTAACTCATTCTTGTCCTTCTTTTCATTTCGAATTTTCCAATACTAAAAAAGTAATTATGTCAAAAGAAAAAGAGGGTAAAAAGAAGGACGGAAAGAAGGCTCCGGAAAGAAATCTAAAAGAAAAAAGAGCTGCAAAAGCTGCCAAAAGAAAGCAAAAGAAAGCGAGCGATATGTAATCACAGTAAAAACATAACCCCTGGATGTGTGATTTATGTAACCCAAACATACTGAAATGTAACGCATTCGGGAACTACAATGAGACCTTTGCAGAGTCGATAATTTCCTGTGAAAATTCCTCTATGCTTAATACAAAAAAAGTATTCTTCCTTATTTCCCTTCTCATTCACTTCATAAAGCATCAGCTTATCGGCCCCAAGCTGATAAGATCATTCGATGTGGTGCCTGTCAGAATTCAAAACAAACGATTTTAAGCCATGGCCAGAATAGAAGCAAAAAATATCTACAAGAAAGGTGATACTGTTCATCTCGTATCAAATCCTTCTGTGAAACTGGAGGTCAGAAGATACGCTGACAAAATTTACTATTGTCGTGATCCCAAAGATTTTTCACAAAAAGAGTATACTCTTTATGAGCGGGAAATAATTTCACCTTTCTAAGTGTAGCCATCTCCTGATCCTTCCTTTTTTAGGCAAAAGATGCAGTGCCGTTTTGACAATCTAAAATAATAAGATATGAAAGTAACCGCTCTGGTATATAGTGAAAATGAGCTTGGCAAAATCGACGGTAAAGTTGCAAATGGTCTTGTCAGACACTCAGAAAAATACAACATTGTCGGTGTTGTAGACAGTTTGAAATCGGGACTTGATGCAGGAGAGTATCTGGATGGAATCAAGAATGGAATACCCGTCTTTGGAAGTATTGATGATGCCATCGAATCATTAGACAAAATTCCGGAATACTTCATTTACGGCATTGCCCCTCTCGAATCATTTCTTAATACCGATCAAAGGAGAGTGATCATCAGGGCCATGAAAATTGGTATGAACATCGTGAATGGACTTCCTGAATTCTTTAATGATGACAAGGAATTTCTCGAAACAGCAAACAGGTATGGTGTCACTATTGATGACATTAGAAAACCACCTGCCCGAAAGGATCTTCACATTTTTTCAGGACGGATACACGAAATTAAAACTCCTGTAATATCAGTATTTGGTACTGATTGTGCGGTTGGTAAAAGAACCACTGCCGTAAAGCTGGTTGAAGCATTGAAGCAGGAAGGATTAAACGCTGTATTCATTTCTACCGGTCAAACAGGGATTCTTCAAGGATCCAAATACGGCATTGCCATCGATGTATTAAGTTCCGGCTTTTCGACCGGTGAAGTTGAAAATGCCATACTGGAAGCAGTGGCAAAGGAAAATCCTGACATAATTGTTGTGGAAGGACAGGGCGCTCTCAGTCATCCGGCCTTTACCTCTTCAAGCGCAATCATCAGAGGGGCTTTGCCAAAAGCGATTATTATACAACATCCTCCAAAAAGGGAGAATCATTGCGATTATCCCGCCATTCCCATGCCTACACTCGAAAGCGAGATCAAACTGATAGAAGCATTCTCAAAATCAAGGGTCATTGCGATTACAATCAATCATGAAGACATGACGGATGAACAAGTAGATCAAACGGTTTTGGAGTATCAGGATAAATACATGCTACCCACTACTGATGTACTTAAGCATGGGTGCTACAAGCTGATTAGAAAATTATTCAAAGTATTTCCGCAGCTTGTAAAACAGAATCAGGTCGCATGGCAACCCCAGAATTAACCATTGATCTGGACAAGATTGCTCACAATGCCAAAACACTAAAAGATCTTTACAGTTCAAGGGGGATCAATATTATTGGTGTTACCAAAGCAGTATGTGGTGATTCCAGACTAGCGGGTATCATTGTTAACAGTGGGGTCGCATTTCTTGCAGATTCCAGAATTATCAATTTAAAGAGAATGCAGGATGACGGTATAAAGGCCAGATTCCTTCTGCTCAGAACACTATTAAGTGAGGCTGAATCGGTCGTAAAATATGCCGATGTAAGTCTGAACTCAGATCTATCGGTCATTCGACAGCTGTCAAAGATGGCTGTAAAAAACACGATAACTCACAAAATCATACTGATGGTAGAGTTGGGAGATTTGAGAGAAGGTATTATGCCAATTGATCTCAACCTGATGGTAAGAAACATTATAAGGTTAAAGGGGATTGAGCTGATTGGGATAGGAACAAACCTGGCATGTTTCGGAGGAATCAGGCCGGATGAACGAAAGATGAAATTGTTATCATCACTTGCCATTAATCTGGAGAAAAGATTCAATCTGACCCTTTCATTAGTTTCCGGAGGAAATTCAGCCAACTACAACTGGTTTAATTCTTCTGAAGATTTAGGAAGAATCAACAATCTGCGACTGGGGGAATCGATTTTCTTAGGGTGTGAGCCTTTGGAAAGAACGCCAATTCCCGAACTATTTACTGATGCGTTTTCTCTTTCAGCAGAAGTCATTGAGTCAGGGCTTAAACCCTCTGCCCCTTATGGAGATGCCGGCCTGGATGCTTTCGGAAATAAACCTTTATTTGAAGATTCCGGTCCAATACAACGAGCTATTCTTGCAATTGGAAAACAGGATGTTCGAACAGAAGGTCTTACTCATCCTGCCAATATGACAATAATTGGATCAGGCAGTGATCATCTCATTCTCAACACAAGAGAAACAAGTCTGAAAACAGGTGAAATGGTAAGATTTGGTCTAAATTATGGAGCCCTGCTCTCTGCAATGAACTCTAACACAATAGTTAAAAAATATGTCCGCACAAGTGATCACAGACGAATATTGCAAAATGGTAGAGAAGAAAGATCTGAATCACAAGCGGCTTTTTCCAACGGTTGAGATCAGGGAAGATAACTCCCCGATGAGGAGTCTGAGAGATGCCGGATTTAATCTGATTTATGAGCCCTCTATAAAAAAGGACTATCGATACCTGGTGAGGGAGCCAATATTCGAGAAAATTGGAAGAATCAGCAGGGTTTTGGATGCTTCAGATAAACAACTGATTATACGCTCCGTCTGGCGATCTTTTGATCATCAGCGTATGTTATGGGAAAATTGTGTGGACTCTCAAAGAAAAAAGTATCCGGAAATGGAAATGGATGAAATTCACAAGATTGTTTCCTATTTCATTGCTCCTCCAAAAGAATCCACACATACCACGGGTGGAGCAGTGGATGCTTTAATATTCGATCTGAAGACAGACCAGGTGATGGATTTCGGCACAAACGACGGGCTGAAAATTGACCTCAATAAAAAGTGCTATCCCCATCATCCGGAAATATCAAACGAAGCAAAAGAAAACAGAGCCTTACTAATCGGGCTATTTGAACAGGAAGATTTTGTAGTAGACCTCAAAGAGTATTGGCACTTCGATTACGGAAACGCCGGATGGGCACTGGAAAAAGCTAAGGATTACGCCATATATGGAATTATAGAAAATGAGCCTGTAGTTGTCTAATCAAAATATCTATCCATGTTTATTCCCTTCTTTTAATGCTTTTCTTGAGGCTCTGTCAACATGCATAAACAGTCTGTCAATATCGTCTTTTTGTCCTAATGGGAGATGTCCTTTTACTTTTATCAATTCGTATTCCAATTGATCCATTCTTTCATAAAACTCCCGATACAGCTCATGATTATTAAGGAGTTTGTTTTTGGCAGAACGGTAATCATTTTGTTCCAGACGATACCGCCTTTGAGGCAATTCAATAATGTTTTGAGAATCTGTATAAATAACTACTTTGCTGCCGGCAGCTTTAAGATCGGCCAATGCCCAAATTAGTGTCTGTAGCTCCAGTCTCGCTGAAGAGGTATCTTCAAATTTTTTCACTTTTACCCGAGCTCCTGCTGAATCTGTTGATAGCTCATTTTCTTTAACAGCCAGGTAAGCTCCGTATCCAATTTTTAATTGTGGATCCACACTTCCATCGGTAAACAGTAATAGCTTGTTTATCAAATCCTGCTTTGCTTCTATCATTATCACAGACAAAGATTGAACAAATCAGGGAGGTTTGTTTTGTAAACTATATCTGACTTTCGCACCTAAATACTCATTCCTTCCGCAATATCTTCTCCATCGACTTACCTCTCGCCAGTTCATCGATCAGCTTGTCCAGATAGCGGACTTCTCGCATGAGTGGTTCCTCTACTTCTTCCACCCGAATTCCGCAAACCACACCTTTTATCAGGGTACGTGAGGGGTTCAGTCGGGGTGCTTCTTCAAAGAAGGCTTCAAAGTTCGTTTTGTTTTCCAGCAGTGTTTCTAATTCCTTCTGGTTATATCCGGTCAGCCAGTGAATGATTTCATCTACTTCCGTTTTCGTACGCCCCTTTTTCTCCGCCTTCGTGATATAGTGGGGGTAGACACCTGCGAAACTCATAGTATAAATCCGGTGCTTTTCCATGCTTGCAATTATTGAAATAAAAGGTAGTAAAATTCGGCAGGTTTTGAAAGAGTTCGAAAATCCGTTAGACTGACCCCATCAATAGTATCTGTAGAAAGTAGTCATTGACTTTAAATGCAAATATTCATGCAATTTCGATGACAAAAATCATTACGAACCGATAGAAGATTGGTTAATCTTACTTAATGCTTCTCTTCAGAAACATATTGCTTTTTCATGCGACAGGAATCATCCTGCTCCATTCCTTCATCCCTCATCTGCACCATGGGGAAATGACCAATGTCGAGCACTATATGTCTCATAAGAATGCAAATGACATTATTGATTATTTAGGTTTAGCTTTTCAGCAAGGCTCAAGTGACAACTTAACTAATTACATTTCCTCAGATCAGCAGACTGACACTGACAAAGATCTTGATTGTTTCCAGTCACAAGCAGAAGCAAATCCTGAGTTACAGGCAGCCGTCTTATCAAACGAAAGACTACATTTCAAAACCCGGTCTCAAATATCGTTTGACTACTTAAATGCATCGTCAAATAGATTAAGAGGCCCACCCAAAGCATGATTCTTACCCGTAGAATTTCAAGCTAATTAGTTAAATTTTTAAAAGTAAAAATCATGGATGCAACGCATATTCATTTATTATTAACACACTTCCCAATCATAGGAACAATCATAGGAATCGGAATATTAACATATGGTCATTTTTCAAAAAATGATTCGATAAAAAAAGTCGCATTAGTTACGTTTATAATCATGTCAATTTTAACCATTCCTGTTTTTCTTACGGGTGAAGAAGCAGAAGAATCAGTTGAACACCTTTCCGGGGTTTCCGAAAACATGATTGAAGAGCATGAGGAACTCGCAGAAAAAGCCATATGGCTAATGGGATTATTGGGGGCACTTTCTCTCCTTAGTTTATATGCAATTGTTAAAAAAATATCATTTTCTAAAACGCTCACGCTTAGCACGTTAGTTGTTTCACTGATCACATTTGGAGTCTTTGCAAAAGTTGGAAATCTTGGAGGACAAATTCGTCATTCTGAGATTAGAGCAACAAAAACCAGCTCAACTGATGAGAACAATCAGAGTACACCAAAACAATCTGAAGATGAGGAGGAGGAAGACCACTAGATAGGAGTCCTGCCTCAAACGAAATATAAGTAGTAGTCGCCCCTTAGGAGCGACTGCTACCTTAACATCCTTATTATGTCCAATCCGGATTGCCAATACATTTAAACTGAAAACCTACACCATCAATAACCATCTGTAAACTATGGCCCGATAATTCAAATGTCTTTTAACATTTAATACAGATCCTCCGTCAAATCAGACTGCCAAAACTCTTTGGTAGAGACATCCATGATCGTAAGTCTTCCTGTCGGATGCCCTGCACCCGTATCGAGATTCCAGACATTGAAAATATTCACAGGCTCCTCTTCGAACAGGTAGATCGTTGGCGTATGTCCAATGAATATTTCATGAAATCCGGATAAGACATGAGATTTTTGATCCAGCTTCCTGCCCTGAATTGCGTCATCCCATAAACTCCTGTCCCACAAACACAGGTCTTCAATCATGTCATAGTCTGGGCCCCCGGACTGTGTAAATCCACCATGGACAAAAATTCTGTTGTGATCATCGACATGGAAATTGGTTTGCTTTTCACTGAAGAATGTTTTGTGGGCATCCAGATCAATTTTATCAGCTTCCTTTTTATAGGAGTCTATCGTATCCTGTCCTCCATTGGCCAGCCATGTTGAATCCTCCACCCCTTCAGAAAGCCACTTATTCACCCAATGGTCGTGATTTCCGCGGATGGCTGTCAGGTTTTTGAAAGACAGCAACTTCTCTATAACCAAAGCCGTATCCGGGAGTCTGTCTGAAACATCTCCAAGCTGGATCAGCGTATCCATTTCGACATTGAACTCACATTTCTCAATGCACTGATCAAACGCACGGAGGTTTCCGTGAATATCCCCCATTACCAGCACCCTGCCTGTCGGTTTGTTCATAAGAATAAGTTAATTGATGTAGAAATGTTTTCTATAATTATCCGAAACTAAATCCTATGTATATTTGTTAACCATTTGGTTAAACCATATAGTTAAAAATGTCGAAATCAGAAAAAGAAACAACGGAAGGTCAGATATTGGAAGCTGCCAAAAATGTGTTTCAACGCAAGGGAATGGATGGCTCACGGATGCAGGAAATCGCAGATGAGGCCGGAATCAATAAAGCACTGCTTCATTATTATTATCGAAGTAAGCAAATGCTCTTTGAGGCCGTTTTTAAAAATGCTTTTTCCCTGATGGCCCCTCAACTGAATGGCATCCTGAACGATGACTCCACTATAGAGGACAAGATCAGACACTTCACTCATAACTACCTCACATTCATGAATAAGCACCCTTACCTGCCCAAATTCATTATTCATGAAGTGAACAGAAATCCTGAATTCATTCTAAACCTGCGAAATGTGACTGGATTTCCCAATTTGGACAAATTCAAAAAACAGGTGGAAAGTGAAGTGGAAAACGGGACAATAAAACCGATCAGCGCTGAACAGCTTTTTATCAATATCATGGCGCTAAACATCTTCCCTTTTATTGCTACACCCCTGATCAAAGCCTTTGTCAATATTGATGATAAGTCATTCAAACAATTGATGGAAGACAGAAAAACAGAAGTTGCTGACTTCATCATCCAATCTATAAAAGTGAAGCCATGAAGCGAATACTACTCCATGCAATGCTACTGTTACCCATTTTAACCAATGGTCAGCAACCCTTAACCCTCGAAGAATGCTACCGGTTGTTAAATACTAATCACCCATTGACTCAACAGGATGGACTGTTCCAAAAGCAAAACGAAATAGACCTTGAGGTTCTCCAAACCGGAAAATTACCAAAACTGGAGCTGGAAGCACAGGCCGTTTACCTTTCAGATGTAACCCAGGTTCCATTTGCTCCTATTGAACCGCTCAATAATGACCAATACCGCACCACACTTTCTGCCAATCAGTTGATCTATGCCGGCGGCTCCATTGATGCTTCAATGAAAGCCCAGGCTGCTGCTCTGAAAACACAACAAAAACAGGTGGAGGTCAATCTGTATCAGTTGAAGAAACAGGTAAATCAGTTGTACTTCTCCATTTTGCTCGTTCGTGAAAATCGGGAATTGCTTGCCGCCAAAAAAGAGCTGCTTGTGGTGCAATTAAAAGAAGTGCGATCAGGAATCAGGAATGGGACGATTTTGCCAGCATCAGACAAAGTGCTGGAGGCTGAATTATTGAAAATAGAAAGTCGGACAATTGAACTGGCGCACAATGAGACCAGCTTGTTTCAAACCCTTACCTCACTTGTTGGCATAAGTCTCGACCCTTCCATGCCACTCCAAAACCCGCAGATAGAAATTAACATGCCCGCTCAAATTGCCCGCCCGGAACTGGCATTGTTCGAACTAAAAAAGGAACAAATTGAATCGTCAAACCTGGTTTTGTCTAAGCAGAATTCCCCGAAACTTTTGGGGTTTGCTACCGGCGGATATGGGAACCCGGGACTGAATATGCTGGATAATTCCTTTCAAACTTTTTACACCCTTGGCCTCAAACTCAACTGGAATGTTTTTGACTGGCAGGCGAATCAAAAGAAACGCGCCTCCCTCCTCGTCAATAAAGAACTGGTTGATAATGAATCTGAACTCTTTGAACTGGCCACAAGAATCGAACTCAATCAGCAACAATCGGAAATGGAGAAGTTAACAGCATTTATTACTTCAGATTCATTATCAATCCAGCTACGAAAAGAGGTTTTAAAATCTGCTGAATCGCAATTACGAAATGGAGTCATCACCTCCTCGGCATTTGTCACTGAATTGACCAATTTGTTTGAAGACGAAAATACATTGAGCATGCACCGAATACAACTGGAATTAGTGAAAGCGAATTATAACACGACCAAAGGACAATAGAAATGAGACAGAAACACTTTATTGCAATTTTAAGCTTAGCCACTCTAACTCTGTTCTCCTGTCAGCAAGACAATGACAGGGCCGACGGGTATGGCAATTTTGAAGCGGTCGAAATCACCATTTCAGCAGAAAGCAATGGGAAACTCATACGCTTTGACCTGGAAGAAGGTCAGGAGCTGGAAGCAAAGACACTGGTTGGCTACATCGACACGCTGACCTTCGCTCTGAAACGTGAACAGCTGGCCATTTCAAAAGAAGTAATTGCTTCAAAATCAAGAGGAGTCTTATCTCAGATTGATGTGTTGAATGCCCGATTGGAAACGGCTGAAAAAAATAAGAAAAGGATTGAGAATCTGATGAAGGACAATGCCGGAACCCAGAAACAACTGGATGACATCACCGGCGAAATAGCTGTCCTTAAACAACAAATAAAAAGTGTTGAAATTCAAAATGCACCCGTTGTAAATGAGCTTAAAAACATTGATGTCCAAATCAGGCAGGTCGAGGATCAAATTGAAAAAAGTAAAATCATTAATCCTATTAAAGGAACAGTTCTGGCAAAATATGCGGAACCCAATGAGGTCACAGCCTTTGGCAAACCGCTTTACAAATGTGCAGATTTGAGTTCCATGCAACTGCGCGTTTTTGTAAGTGAAACACAGCTCCCGAATATTAAAATCGGACAGGAAGTCAGCGTGAAGATCGATTCAGATGCGGACATGAAATCGTACCCCGGCACCATCACCTGGATTGCATCCGAAGCGGAATTCACACCAAAAATCATCCAGACCAAAGAAGAACGCGTGGCACTGGTGTATGCAGTAAAGGTCAGCGTGGCAAACGATGGTAGTCTTAAAATCGGAATGCCGGGTGAAATGTGGCTTCAAAAACAATGAGTATCACACTTTCACATATTTCAAAATCCTACGGAGATCTAAGCGCAGTGGAGGATATCTCCTTTGAGGTAAATGAAGGAGAACTTTTTGGCCTGATCGGACCTGATGGTGCCGGGAAAACCACCTTGTTCAGAATATTAACAACGCTATTAATCGCAGACCAGGGTCAGGCGACCGTGGCAGGTTTTGATGTGATAAACGACTACAAAACCATTCGTAACAATGTTGGCTACATGCCCGGTAGGTTCTCACTCTATCAGGATTTAACCATTGAAGAAAATCTCACCTTTTTCGCCACCATTTTTGGAACCACGATCGAAGAAAACCATGATTTAATCAGTGAGATTTATGTTCAAATTGAACCCTTCAAAAATCGCAGGGCGGGCAAGCTCTCCGGTGGAATGAAGCAAAAACTGGCGCTTTGCTGTTCCCTCATTCACAAGCCCAAAGTGTTGTTTTTAGATGAACCCACAACGGGTGTGGACCCGGTATCCCGCAGGGAATTTTGGGAGATGTTGAAGCGGCTGCAAAAAAAGGGAATCACTATCCTGGTCTCTACCCCGTACATGGATGAAGCTGCATTGTGTGATCGTATTGCATTAATCCAGGACGGAAAAATACTGGAAGTAGATACACCCGAAGAAATGGTGAATCATTATCCGAAGATTTTGTACAATGTTCGAGCAGATAATATGTATCAACTTATTCAGAGTTTAAGGGACTATGCACATTCTTACAGTGTCTACCCTTTTGGAGAATTTGTCCACTACACGGATCAACGAACTGATTGTGACACAGGCGAATTGCAGGAGTATTTGAAGACTCGGGGCTTAGAGGATATCACAATTGAAACAACTCAGCCGACCATTGAAGATACTTTTATGGAATTAGCCAGATAGATGGATAGCCAGCTTGTCATAGAGGTCGAAGACTTAACCAAAATGTTTGGTGATTTCCGTGCGGTAGATGCCATCACTTTCCATGTGAAAAGAGGAGAGATTTTTGGCTTTTTAGGTGCCAACGGAGCAGGTAAAACCACAGCTATGAAAATGCTCATTGGTATTTCCAACCCCACTTCAGGCAGAGCCAGGGTGGCAGGATTTGATGTGTTTTCCAAAGCAGAAAAGGTCAAGGCAAACATCGGATACATGAGTCAGAAGTTTGCATTGTATGACGATCTTACAGTAAAGGAAAACATCACGTTCTTTGGTGGCATCTATGGTTTGACGAGGGTTCAAATCAAAGAAAAGACCACTCAAATGATTGCGGAACTGGAGTTGCAGGAAGTGGTGGATCAACTGGTTGGGTCATTGCCATTGGGCTGGAAACAAAAGATCTCTTTCTCGGTTGCTCTGCTGCACAATCCAAAGATTGTATTCCTGGATGAACCCACCGGAGGGGTTGACCCGATTACAAGGCGCCAGTTTTGGGAGATGATCTACAAAACTGCGAATAACGGAACCACAGTTTTTGTAACCACTCATTACATGGATGAGGCAGAGTATTGTGATCGTGTCTCGATTATGGTGAATGGTAAAATTGAGGCATTGGATACGCCTAAAAAGCTCAAAGAACAATTTGAGGTAAATAGCATGAATGACGTGTTTCTAAAACTGGCAAGGGGATGAAACGCTTCAGAGGATTCATAAAGAAAGAGTTCTATCATATTTTCAGGGATAGACGATCACTTTTCATTCTTTTTGGAATGCCGGTCGCTCAGATTTTGCTATTTGGCTTTGCCATAACTAATGAAATTAACAATGTAGATATTGCCGTCCTTGATCATTCCAGGGACGCGACCACTGAGAAAATCATCAACAAAATATCCGCTTCCAGGTACTTCAGTATAAAGGCTTTCATTGAGCGTGAAGCTGATATTGAAACGGTCTTTAGAAAAGGAAAGATTAAGGCCGTTTTAAATTTTGAGAAGGATTTCAGCAGCAATCTGATCAAAGACCAGAGGGCAACTATTCAGATCATTACCGACGCAACAGATCCGAATACAGCAAATACAATCAGCAACTATACCAGCTCCATTTTACGCAACTATCAACAGGAACTGAATCGCGATATTAAAATCGCGTATCAGATCATCCCGCAGGTGCGGATGGTTTACAACCCGGAGCTCAAAGGGGTATTCATGTTTGTTCCGGGTGTTATGACCATCATCCTGATGCTGGTTTCTGCCATGATGACCTCTATTTCCATCACCCGGGAAAAGGAACTTGGTACGATGGAAATCTTGTTGGTCTCCCCGCTTAAGCCTTTCCTTGTCATCATTGGAAAAGTAGTACCCTACATTTTCCTTTCACTGATTAATGCAATCGTCATTATTCTCCTGAGCATTTTTGTTTTCGAAATGCCTATTCAGGGCAGCTTAATTTTATTAGGAGCGGAAAGTATTTTATTCATCATTACCTCATTATCGCTGGGCATTTTGATTTCAACCGTTTCAGCTACTCAGCAAACAGCAATGATGGTCTCACTGATGGGACTCATGCTTCCTACTATTCTCCTGTCAGGTTTCATTTTTCCGATTTCCAGCATGCCTGGCATCTTGCAGGTCATTAGTAATATCATCCCTGCAAAATGGTTCATTGATATTTTGAAAGGTATCATGCTCAAAGGAGTCGGCATCTCCTATTTATGGCAGGAAACGCTGATCATTTTTAGTATGGCTGTGTTTTTCATTGTCGTTAGCGTGAGAAAATATAAGATCAGACTGGAGTAATGAAAAGGATCGGCTATATCATACAAAAGGAGTTCCGGCAAATCTTTAGAAATAAAGCGATGCTTCCCATCATCTTCATTATGCCATTGATCCAGTTGATCATCTTATCAAACGCGGCAACATTTGAGGTTAAGAACATCAAATTCTCCTACATCGATCAGGACCATTCCTCATCCTCACGAGAGCTGATTGAAAAGTTCAGGGTATCCGATTATTTCAATGTTATTTCAGAATTTCCATCCGCATCTCTGGCCGAATCGGCTATGCTCAGAGGAGAAGTTGATGTTATTTTAGAAATCCCGGCACACTTTGATCGAGACCTTTTGAAAGACAAATACACCCAATTGGGGATCACGATCAATGCAATTGACGGAGCGGCAGCCGGAGTGGAAAGCGTGTACATCAATCAAATCGTACAGAGCTTCAACAGAGCCATCAGCGTGGAGTTGATGCAGCAAAGCCAGGTTTCAAACAGGGCCATAGATATTGCTGCCATTCCCCTGTTCTGGTATAACGAAACGCTGAACTATAAAACATTTATGGTTCCAGGCATACTGGTTATGCTTGTTACCATGATCACACTGTTCCTGTCCGGTATGAACATAGTCCGTGAAAAAGAAATTGGCACACTGGAACAAATCAACGTGACACCTATAAGAAAGAACCAGTTTATTATTGGGAAACTTTTTCCTTTTTGGGTGATAGGATTGGTTTTGCTTTCCGTCGGGCTGATTATTGCAAAGCTTATTTTCGATGTGCCAATTGTCGGAAATTTGGGTTTGATGTATTTCTATACCTCCATCTACATTTTAGTAATTCTTGGCATTGGCCTGTTCATTTCGAATTATACAGACACCCAACAACAGGCCATGTTTATTTCCTGGTTTTTTATGGTCATATTCATTCTCATGAGTGGACTTTTTACACCAATCGAAAGTATGCCTCGCTGGGCTCAGCTGATTACGGAAATAAACCCCATAAAATATTTTGTTGAAGTAATGCGAATGGTCATGCTTAAAGGATCAAACCTGCAGGATATTTATCCCCAACTTATCAAAACATTGGTCTATGCGCTGGTAATGAATGGATTAGCGGTTTGGAGCTACAGAAAGACCAGCTAATTCAATGGTTATTTTTTTAACTTAGTGTACTGCACAGATGCAACTTTTAAATCGTCCCATTAAACGCATTATACATGATTGAACTGAATCCTGATAACAAATCAATACTTCTGGAAGCACTGGAAGATATGTTATACAAACTTTCTCTTCAGCTTGAAGATTTGAAAGGCGGGCCACTTGATAAAGAGAGAAAGGAGCTTACACGAAAACAATCGCGAGTAGAGGAATTACAGCATATTATTTCGGTTTCAAATCAGTGAAACTTCTCTCTATTTTTTCAATTCCAGTTCTCTGATCAACCAGGCTTTGCGATCTAAAACAATATCCTCACCCTTCATAAAATGCTCCGCGTCATACCTCTTTTTCTCTTTGACCTCTGAATTTATCGCATTGTAAAAAACATTTCCATCCGTAATGGAGATGTAAGGATCTTTGCTCGAAAACTGGCAAAAGACACTACCCTTGATCCGGCTGACATAATCGGTCAACTCGAATACTGCATTTTGCCTGACGTACTCCGGCTTGGATTTTGGCTGATTCGCAAAAAAGGCCCAATCGTAAAGACTAGAGGTCACAGCAACAAAAACATAGGTCCTGGCGCGTGGATTGACACCTGCAGCAATGGAACCATACATGCCGGAGTAGTCATGTCCAATATAAGCGATACGTTCCTTATCCACATTTTGCTGAGCGATTAACAAATCCATTGCCCTGTTAAATTCTACGACCTGTCTGATTGAGTTTTCATAATCTTCTTCCAGAACACGATTTTCATACCATCCCGGCTTTGACCACATTGTATTGATAAGGAGGGATACCACTCCTTTGGACGCCAGTTCAACAGCTTCGTCCAGATACTGATCCCGGTCTGATGTATGATGACCAAGCCAATGCCCCCACAGAATCCCGGCAAATGGCCCGGATCCTTCAGGAATAACCAGGTAGGCCCTGACCGGATCATTGCCCGGTCTGGCAGTGAAAGTAATATCCCGTATTGTCACAGTGCCTCGCTTTTCACTGCCCGTTTCCCTGACATCAAAGTCAGTGTTCTCATAGCTGAACAAAGCCTTTCTCTCCTCAAATGACTGTGTAAAATTCTGTTCCTGTGCATTGCCAGCACAAAAAACAAACAGGAAGAAGAGCATTAATAACATACCCTTCTCTGAAGATTTGAATCTTATTTTTGACTGCATGAGATGTAGTGGTTTTAAATTATAAGCGGTTCAAAAATAAGCAAGTCACCCTTCCTGTTCTATTTATTGTTCACTCGCTGAGCATGTGGTTCGGCACGGGAAATCTATTTTAATCAAATCTCAGGCATGAAATTAATCGGACCATCGAGTGCAGTTATCGCTATTAAATAAGGAAACTGACTCCACAAAAAAGAAGATGTCCTTTTGGGACACCTTCAATTGATTACCAGCTATGGAAAATAGATACTCACTATCTATTGAACAATGATACGGGCAAATGGTTAGCAAAAAATATTTACTCGATTACACTGAGGAAGTCTTTGGTTAAATGGGTCTATTGGTCGACAGAACTATTTGCATCAGAAAACAGCATTCCAAATAAATATCATAATAATAATAGCTGCAATGGTTACAATTATATAGCCGAGCAGCTTCAGACAGCCCCATCTCGCTTTCTCCTCCGAATTATGAATGTATTGATTGTATGGACTCATTGCGAAGATTGCAGGTAGGATTTTTTGAATTTTATTAATTCACAAAAAAGTCCTCCCTCAATTACAAGAATACATTATTTACCCTTTTTAAGGGTCGTATAGTCAATCCTCTTCTCATTTTTGGCATCATTTTGACTTAGGTATAAAGAAGCAGGTCAAATGTTTCACTAAATGATATCAAAATGAAAAAGCTATATATCCTCTTTATAATAATCGGAATGGTGTCTGTTGGTTGTCATGAAGGCCCTCCGGGTCCTCCAGGTTATGATGGCCTTGATGGACTGAATGGTGAAGAATCCTACGTGTTTGAATATGAATTGAGTTTCACCGCTCCCGACTACAGCGTAATGCTTGAACTCCCCAATAGTTTCACCATGCTTGACTCGGATGTTATGCTGCTCTACTTTTTATGGGATATTCAGGACGGTACAGAAATCTGGCGCTCCCTGCCTCAAACGCTCTACTTTCAGGATGGTATGCTGGAATACAACTTTGACTTTACAAAATTTGATGCAAATGTTTTCTTAGACGGGACAGTGGACCTGGACGGACTGGGTGCTGATCTGACTGATAACTGGATTGCAAGAGTGGTTGTGGTGCCTGGTCTGTTTAGCGGCAGGACATCCATCGATTATTCAGACTACAATCAGGTGAAGGAGCTATATAACCTTTCTCCATCAAGACTTGCAACTAAGGATTATCCTTCCAGACCTGAATAATAACTCTGGGGTCCATTCCTTTTCCCGCAATTGACTTCTATTTTTGCGGGAAAGAAGCCCTTATGAACTGGAGCACACCTATCGGGAGGTTACGAATAATTGCAATTGCAGAAGGAATCAGTTACCTGCTTTTTGCGATCACTATGCCATTGAAATATGGCATGGCTATTACGGAGCCCAACTTTATTGTAGGTGCAGTTCACGGGCTATTATTCATCCTCTACATTGGCCTGTGCTTTCAAAACATCTATATATTCAAATGGAACATAAAGGTCTCCTTTCTCATTCTTCTCGCTTCTTTGATTCCGTTTGCCACTTTTTATGCAGATGCGAGAGTGTTTAAGCGGGTGTAAAAGATAAAGATTAGCTAAGCTTCTTCAACCGATCCTGAATATGAAGAAGTCTGATCCGCTTTCTGATATAGTCTTTTTCCATTTCAACCAGACGGTAATCAACCTCTTCTTTGTAGGATAGCTTTTTCGGATTGATCAGTCTGGCTTTTTTAAAAGCTGAAATATGCATCTTGATTGTGATATCCTGATACAATTTCAAATCACCCTGACATGCCTTGCAGACCGTGTAACCATACAGATTTTCCAGACTGCCCTGCTCCGTTTCTCCACATCGAAAACAATATGATTCTTCCTTCTTTTCCATGAAAAAAGTTAGCTATCCATGCATCAGCATAATCAGGCTATCCTCTAAAGCGTTCACAGCATGAACTACGTTTGGAGGTATCTCATATTGATCATATTTTGACAGATTGTACACCTCTTCTCCTTCTGTGTATTCAATTGAGCCATTCAATACAAGGAGAGTTGTCGGTTTGGTAGTTTTGTGCTCCTTTAGTTGCATTCCCTTGTTAAAACCAATGCAAACAGTCCTGCTGCTATCGGATTTGTGGAGCACTTTGGCAACCGGCTTTTCGGAGGTGGATAATTCTTCAAGTATCGTTGGTATGGTCATATGCTTCCCCTTTCAATCAGGATTTTTAAACGCTCTCTTAAAATGTCTCCAGGCACTTTTTATCTCCGTAGAGAAATCATTCCACTTTTCTTCCGCATTTTCTTCCGCACCATGAAGCCGCGCCTTGATTACTGCCAGCTTATGGGTGAGGGTATGCTTTCTTTCTTCCCATTCTTCCTTTGCTTCTTCTTTCCCAAGGTGGACTTGCAGTCTTAGCAGGTCAAATCGTGTATGATAATCTTCCAACTGGTCACTTACCTCTTCGAAAAAGTGTTCAGCGCCTTCCTTTGTTGACTCATATGCACTTGAAATTTTATGCTTCAGATCATGAATCCCGTGAGCAAGCTTTTTTTGTTGTTCCTTCAATTGCTCTTCTGTTTCTGCTTTGCCCAGAGCGGCCTGCACCCGAAGATCCTGCAACGAAGTTTTAACTTTCAGCACACTTTTTTTACTGATGTCACGAGCATCTTCTAGTCTTTCCGAAAAGGCATTAAGCACCTTTAAGAGATTCTTCTTCTGGACTTCAAATTCTTCCTTTGTATCCGCAACCCCAAGGTGCAGCTGGACATTCAGTTCTTCAGCAAATTGCTTCCATTCTGCCAGCTTCTTTTTTCCTTTTTCCTTTAATGTGAGTTCTTTTTCCATCTTTCTGATTTTATAATAGTTGAAGTCAAGCTACAGCTATAATCTGTGTTTTGGAATGAAATATCTCTTGTTAATTGTTGATACTTATCATTCTGGTGGTTTCCGTGAGAATCAAAATCATTTCCTGAGGCACCTACAAATCCTGTGGCAAAAATCGAGACACTTCCTTCAGGGGTTATCTTAAAAATTTATCTCCCGGAGGTCCGCCAAGTGTTTGTCCAAAATCAGCCATGTAGATATTTCCCTCCGTATCAATTGCCATTCCACCACTTCCTCCGGCAACAGTGGGTACGAGCGTCGTTACCAGATTGATTTGTGCCAGTTGAAAATTGGAAGAACCCGTTGATAATGCATCATCCGCATCAATTCCTTTTGAAAGTATGTAGGCACGATAGTTTTCCGCCTCTATAATCGCATCACCATCGGTATCGTTAAGATTTGCAGGCAGTGCAATATTTCCGGAAGAAGCATTAGACTGTATTTCATAATAGGCATCATCCGGAACAGCATTTGCCACATCGACATCCAGATTGTCGGCAGAAGCTGCTTTGGCAATCAGGATTCTGAATGTGCTGACAAAGCTTAGATCAGCAGGTTTTGTGAATGATACCCGAATGTCGGACGAATTTCCATTATTCTGAAAATCGTTAACGCTGACTGATTTAGCAGTGATCTCAACAGGAATTATTGCTCCATTTTCTCCTCCCCCACAGCTGACGAACAGTGCAAAGAGTCCTAAGAGCCATGAGATGTTAAGATTTTTGAAATGTGGCATGATCAACTTGTTTAAGTTATGAAATTGAGCATTCCCCGTCAATGGTAAATAGTCAGATCTTGCTTTTTTTTGATCAGGGTTTCATTATTCGCTCCCAAACGGCATTCTTTATTACCCTACCTGATCCTTTTATTAGGATCTATCGGATTTTGCTTTAACAGCCTTTTTGTTACATGAAAGAGTTCATGGTTATACGCCAGCAATGCCTTCGGCTGTTCAAAAAATACCTCAATAAGCACAGCAAAAAATTCATGATAATTTGACGCAGCATACGGTCTGAAGAGCGATTGTTCCCCCTTCAATATTTTGTCTGATTCAATAACTGTGTGATCATTGAACAATTGAATGTCATCCCATTTGAAATAAAAATACTCCTCATTCTGAATCATGTTTTCCAGCCTGAGCGCATGGGCCATTTCATGCAACCCCAGATTTCTGGCATTTGTCGGATCAGTGTACCCCTCTACAAAATCTTTCCAGCTAAGAAATATCTTTCCGGACTTATGCACCTCTCCAGCATTGAACTGCTGCATTCCTTCTGAAAAATAGAAATCGGGATAGACATGTATTTCTTCAAAATTTTTTAAATAAACGCCCGGAAGCCCAAAAGTTATCTGAACTGCGGATGCGGCAATAAGTGACTTCATAGCGGGTGTCACTTCATTGTGATCTCCTGCCGGAATAAACTTCTTCTTATCAATGAATTTTTGAACACGCTTCTGGAATAACTCCTTGTTTTTATCATTCAGTGTATGGTAATAGTAGAATGTTCTCTCCAGAACAGATTTATGCTCAGGTTTGATTTTCCGGATGATAAAATGACGATTGATTACATGCCTGAAATGAAAATTAAAGGCCAGATTAATATGGCGATAGATATCGCCTGTAGCTACATACTTTAAAAAAAAAGAATATAACGTTAGCAATGATATGGCAATTAATGCATTTTGAACTCCTTCAGACATTTGGATTAAATTGAAGAGTGTAAACGAATTTTCCAATCAATCTCGTATTTCAAACGAACTGGTTGGTAACATCCAAAGAATCACCACTGTCGTCTTTTCCCACTCAAAATCACCCCCTCCTCTTCCAGCATTTTTCTGGTTTCTCTGTGCCTGGCCCGGAAATTTTCATTAATGGTATTTATTGTCTCTTTATAATCAGGATGGGAAGAAAGTCTGCTTATTATCGGATCCTCTTCCATCATCAGGACAATCCAGTAAATAAAGTCCTTCTGACTGGTGAATGCCTTCAGGTGTTTAATTCCTTTTTCAATATCCCCCATTACTGCGTAATACGCACAAAGATTTAACTCCCTGTAGATGGATGGGTCCTGATCTGCAAATTCCTTAAAGGCCTCAAGGTAAGAAACGGCTTCCTCTTCCCTTCCCAATTGGTTTAACACAAAGGCTATTTTCACATCTTCCCCCGGATAAATATCCAGATCATACAATTCTTTTATTGCCAGATACTTACTGTAATGCTCCCATGATTCCTCATAGTCTCCCGTTGAATAATACAGCTTGGCTATTTCCTGAATGATATCCAGCCGTGTGGTGTCTTTCTCCAGTGTAGCCATGAGCTCTCTCTTTGTCTGTTCCGGGTCACTATGCTGTGCCAGTCGTATATAACTGTAGAGATATTCAGAGAACAGGTTATTCGGATTGTAGTCCAGTGATTTTTGCACGTATTTTTCTGACTCCTCAATGAAACCCGTCTGAGCCAGCGCATTACTCAGATGGAGATACGTGAAACTTGCGGCTGTCGAATCCTGATCAGATACAGCTACACGAATTCCTCTAAGAGCATGTGTCAGGTACTTTCTGGTATCGGGGATATAGTTGGTATAAATATCCGTCAGAAAGTTGTGCACCCAACCAGAATTCGGGCTGTATTGCAGTACTTTTTCAAAAAACTCTATTGCGAGCTGATATTGTCCGTCCTGCATATAAAACAATGCTTTGGCAATCAGGCTTTCCGGCAACTCCGCATCAATTAATAATGCCTTGTCTGCGTTGGTGTTGATCTCCAGTCCGTATTGTTTATTGGCCTGGAAAATGTCCAAATAATAGTAACAAATAGCCATGTAGGCATAGGGCTGGGCAAAAGTGCCATCCTCAGTAATAGCCCTCTTAAAATAGTTGATTGCCTCCGTCAAACCTGCTGTGGTTTCTTCTTTGGTCAGATCCAGTCCTTTGAGGTAATAATCGTATGCTACAAGGTTATCAGTCGGGATTTTCTCAATTCGACGTTGCTCCTCCGGAGTAATAATTGCTTCAATTTCTGCAGCAATACGTTGTGCCACTTCCATCTGTAGTTTGAAGATATCCTCCGTTTCACGTTCGAATTGCTGAGACCATATATGCTTATCATTCCTGGCGTCAATTAACTGGATTGTCAGTAAAATACGGTTACCTGTTTTCTGTCCGCTTCCTTCAACAAAGTAGTTTACCTCCAGTTCTCTGAACAATTCGGGTATGGTCTTATTAACTCCACGGTATTTTTCAACGGTAGTCCTGCTGGTCACTTCAAGGTCCTCAATTTTCTGAAGGTTATTGAGGATCGCTTCCATCAGCCCGTTAATGATGTACACATTTGTTGTGTCATTGCTGTCATTTTTAAATGGAAGTACAGCAATTGATTTATCCAGAGAATGTTGAGGTGGAATTTCTCTGACAAGCAGAATAAATAAGATTGCGGCTGTTAAAATGGCAAATCCTCCAATGGCCCAGGCAGGCAGTTTGGAAAAATAACTTTTTTCACCTTCTTCTTTCACAGGTGCTGCCAATAAACCCAGCTTCTTTCCTTCACCGGGGGTAAATCCAAATTCCTCACGAAAGCATTTTGTAAAATAGGAAGTACTGCTGAATCCTGTTTTATAGGAAACCTCTGAAGCGGTCAGCGAACCTTCAGCCAGCAATTCTCTGGCGTGATGAAGCCGAACCTTCCTGATAAAAACGCTTACCGAAAACCCTGACAGTTTTTTTACTTTTCTCAGCAGATTCGACCGACTCATACTCATCCGTTCGGATAAGTCAGGTACTTCGAAGTGTTCATCGGAAAGGTTCTCCTCGATTATCGTGATGACTTTACGAAGGAACTCATTATCAGGATGAAGAAAATCCGCCATATTCTTTTAAATGAACCATTACAATGATCGTCAATTTTATCCCCATCAACAATGCGGAAAAAGGAGGGTTGCATCATAGTTTATAGTCCTGAGTCATAATTGTAAGAGAAGATGCATGATTGCTAAAACTTGTTTCAGGGTTGATAACCACACCCTGATGGTTGATAAGACCTTTGTCCTGTCAAATAATTAAACACAAGACAATGAAAAATTTAAGAATGAAAACAACCGGAAAAGGATATTCAATTATCCTGTTAATTGCACTATTCGCGTGCGTATCATGTGATTCAAATGGCCAAAAGGCCGAATCCGAGTCTGCGACAACTCCTCCCAAAATGACCATTCACGAAGCGGCATTTATGGGAGATACAGACGCTATTAAAGGACACATTAAAGCTAAAACAGATTTGAATCAAAAAGATGCGTATGGATCGGCACCTCTCAGTATTGCTGCCGTTTTTGGAAAGCCGGAAGTTGCAAAGCTTTTGATTGAAGGAGGAGCAGATATCAACGTGAGAAGTGGAGATGGTTCTACCCCTCTGCATTCTGCGGCTTTTTTCTGTAGAAAAGAAATTGCAAAAATGCTATTGACAAGCGGTGCGGATGTAACCATAAAGAATAACTATGGATCCACGGCGCTGGAATCGATCTCGGCTCCATTTGCTGATGTGAAAGTTTTCTACGATCAAATAGGAAGGGACCTGGGCCCGCTTGGTCTGAAGCTGGACTATCAATACATAGAGGCAACACGCCCTGCAATAGCGGAGATGATAAATGCAGCTGATTAATTGAAACAATGGAGTCGAACAGAAGATATGATATAGACTGGCTGAGAGTCATCGCTATCGGATTATTGCTGATCTACCACATTGCCATAGGCTTTCAGCCCTGGGGGGTATTCATTGGATTTATCCAGAATAATGATTCACTTGAATCCATCTGGATTCCCATGTCCATGCTCAATATCTGGAGAATTCCCTTGCTGTTTTTCGTTTCGGGGATGGGTGTTTGTTTCGCGATTCAAAGAAGAGACTGGAAACAACTAATACTGGAACGCGCAAAGCGAATACTACTTCCATTTGTATTTGGAATGGTGGTTATCGTGCCACTTCATATAGTGATCTGGCAGCAATACTACCTCCAGGAAATTCAGTATATCTTCAATCCGGCCCATTTATGGTTTCTGGGTAATATTTTCATCTATGTTGTTGCCCTTTCACCCCTCTTCTTCTATCTCAAGAAAAACCCTGATGGTAAGGTTCAACAATTTCTTGAACGAACTCTTCGAAATCCATTTGGTTTACTTGTTATCATGATTCCATTCGTTTTGGAAGCAGAAATCCTAAAACCGGAAATTTTCGAGATGTATGCATTAAGCTTACATGGATTTCTGTTGGGAATGATCGCTTTTTTGACCGGGTTTTGTTGTGTCTACAGCGGAATGGGATTTTGGCATACCGTTACGCAATGGAGGTGGATATTATTGAGTCTTGCTTTTAGCCTCTATCTGGTCCGATTGTTGGAATTCGACCTTCGTACTCCTGATTATCTCATGGCTGTTGAATCCAATCTCTGGATCTTCTCCGTCTTTGGGTTTGGTTATAAGCATCTAAATAAACCTGGTAAAGCGCTCAGCTACCTGAGTCAGGCTGCCTATCCCGTTTACATTATTCATATGGTATTTCTGTATCTGGGATCAAAGTACCTGTTTACAATGGATATACCTGTAATGGGCAAGTTTGTTTTACTTAACGTTTTTACACTGGTTTGTTGCCTGTCAACTTATGAATTCGTTATTCGAAGAATCAGTTTTATCCGACCCCTGTTTGGATTGAAAAATGAGAAGACTAAGCCCGCTTCCGGGGAATTAAAAGCAAGTCCGATGCAGGTTTAAACTATACAGAATTATGAGTGCCTAAAAGCCGTATTTCTCACTAAGCTGAATTAGTTTGAGATATTGCTTTTACGGCACCTTTTTGTTTTCAGAGATTTCTGCCCGCTCCAAATCAGTCCCGCAAACGCGACAATAGTTGGAATCCTCCAGGTTATCGACAGACTTGCATTTAGGACACTTCATTTCTTCTTTTTTGCTTTCCTTCACGGCATGGACAACACCAGCTGCCACCAGTCCGGTAGGTACGGCAATTACACCATAACCCAGAATCATAATAATCATGGATATCAACTGACCGACTGGTGTGTGAGGTGAAATGTCTCCATATCCAACTGTTGTCAGGGTAACTACCGCCCAATACACTCCTCTGGGAATACTTGTAAATCCGTTTTCCGGACCTTCTATTACAAACATGACGGCTCCCATTATTGTGCAGACAATAAGCACAAAAAATAAGAAAACTGAAATCTTGCCTGCATTGGCTTTGACTCCCTGTGCGAGTGAGTTGGCTTCCCCCAGGAACCTCACCAGTTTGAGCACTCTGAAAATTCTAAGAAGTCTTAATAGCCGAATCACCCCAAGCGAGGATATATTCACAAAGATCAGTTCAAGAAAAAGTGGCATAATGGCCAGAAAATCGACGATTCCAAAAGTACTGAAGATGTATTTTTTAGAATCTCTGGTGGTCCAGACGCGCAACATGTATTCGAGGCTGAAAATGATTGTGATAACCAGTTCGAAAATGAATAGGATTCTGGACCAGACAGGAGGTAATCCTCCGACACTCTGGATCATCACAACAGCCACGGACAGAACGATGAGAATGAAAATAAATATGTCAAACAAAATCCCCTCAAGCGTATTTGCTTCAAAAATTACTTTATAGAATTAGTCATTTAGATATTACTAATAATTTTAGTAAATTGATTAAAAATATTAGTAATCATGGAACAATTCAAAGGAACGAACCTTATCGAGTTTATGGAAAGGTTCTCGAACGAGGAAAAGTGCAAAAATTATTTAATGGAAATGAAGTGGAAAGATGGATTTGAATGTGATAAATGCGCCCATACTCACTATTGGGTGAAGAAAGATAATGCCTATGTCCGGGTATGTAAAAGCTGTAGACATATCAATTCAATTACTGCTAACACATTGTTTCATAAGGTGAAATTCCCTTTGCGTAAAGCCTTTTTGATTCTCTTTGAAATGGCTACCACAACCAAGAGTTGTTCATCTCCGGTTATGGCACGAAAGCTTGGGATCAATCAAAAGACAGCCTGGTTGTTTATGACCAAAGTACGTGCAGCCATGTCGAGTAGTGGAACTCATCCATTGGAGGGGATTTGTGAAGTGGATGAGATATTGATTGGAGGCAAACAGAGTGGTAAGCGAGGTAGAGGAGCAAAAGGCAAGAAAAAAGCCTCTGTGTTAGTAGAAAAGGACAATAGAGGCGGCATAAAGCGAGCCTATGGAATGAAGATTGATAACTTTTCTACCAAAGAGCTCATGAAAATTTTTGATAAGCATATCACCAATAAAGCAAAGGTTGATACTGATTTATGGCGATCCTATACCCCTCTGAAACAGAAATGGGATATTACACAATCCAGAAGTGATCCAAATGAAAACTTCCAATCGATCCATCGTTTCATTCAACAACTCAAAGGATGGATCAGAGGGATATTTCATCGTATTAATGACCACTACTTACAAGGATATCTGGATGAGTTCTGCTTTAGGTTAAACAGGCATTTATTCAGAGACACCATTTTTCACACGCTTGTCAATAAGATGATGAGTCACCAGCCTGTACCTAGAACCAAATTGATTTTGTAATAATATCTAAATGACTAATTCTATTACTTTATACACATATTTTTTAAGTGCCTTGTAGTCGCGATTATCCTTCAGGCTCACTCCATCCGGATTTCTAATGATTCGAACGACCGTCTGCAATCGTTGCTTCAGGTACGTACTTTCTTTGGCAAAAATGGGTTTAATCCCCAATGCTTTTGCCGACTTCATGAAAAAAGCTCTTCGTCGTTTCACAAACCTTTGATAGGCGGGATGGCGTATGAATGGAAACAATATCCTGGTTTTATAGAAATACTCCAGACGCATCACCAATCGGCCAATCCAGCTTTTTGAAGGATCAATGGATGGTGTAAATGCGGTGCCTGGAAGCTTAACCAGCTCTTCCTCCTCCTCTTCTTCTTCTTTTGTAATACTATGGAGGATCAGCCCGAACGTCATTAAAATTCCGGTTGAAAGGATAATGAACAATAATATTCCAGGATCGAAAAGTTCAGATTGAAAGGAAACCGGGATTGCATAAAACAGCAAAACGGTAATCAATCCCCTGGGGGCAATCCAAACCTGTGGAGAAAAATCCCTTCCAATAAAAATTCTAAGAAGGATGAATCGAATAATAAAAATTGATCCTACAAGTGATAAACTAATTTTTAGTACCTCAATGTTGTATAAGCTGGAGATCAAAATGCTTGCTCCGAAAATGACAAAAAAGAAGGTTCTAACGATAAATGCTGTCTCCCCTGTAAGCAAATGGAGACCATGTTCCATCTCCTTAAATTTTCGAGACTGAAGAAATCGCTTAAATGGTCCAACAAAAAAGAGTTTGGAGTTACTTACAACTAACCCAAAAACAAGGATGATGATTAGTGGTGAGAGATGAAAAGTTTTAGCCACCGTGTAAAGCAGCATCAGTACTGAGATCAGGACAAACAACTTGGCATCTTCTCTGATTTTCTGAAATATGATCAACAACAAATAACTCACAGCGATTGCGATCACTATCGTGATGATGAGATTTAATGTAAATGCTCCAATTGGATTTCCTGCCGGCAGACCTTCAGCTATGGCAATTTCGTTTTCAAAATATTGAATCAGAAAATAAAAGAGCATGATCCCTATAATGTCTGAAAATGTGCTTTCATAAATGTGAAACTCCCGTTTATCTTCCGACAGATTTTCAACGCTGGGAATTATAATGGCACTGGACAAAATCGAGAGCGGTGTAGCATAGAGAAAGGTCTGAGCCACCGTCAAATCAGGAATCATGTAGCTGAGGATCATCGCTGCTGCATACATGGAAGATCCAAGTCCCAGTGCCGCTATGAACAGAGATTGAATAATCGTTCCAATCTTATCTCTTTTAAGCTTTAAATCCAATGCCGCCTCCAGAACAATCATTATCAGTCCCAGGATGCCAAGCACTTCCAGAATGGGGAAAAAGTCCGGGCTTTCAATACCTAAGTAAACAAGGCCGTATTGAATACCAATGCCAAGACCTATAAGCAAAAGCACAGAAGGAATATTGGTTCGTTTTGCTATTGCGACGAATAAGAAAGAGGTAAGAATTATAATGGAGGCTGAAATAATCAGTGTATATGCATTAAATTCTTCCATGGCAATCAGGTTAAGTTAAGGTGAATTATGAGCTACAATTTCAAAAAATTACATGCAAGTTACATGCTATGGTCCTGAAGCGGAATGAGCAATTGCCGGTTCACCGATCCAGCCCAACGCGAGTGAGGCCATCGAGATTCCCAGCTGGCAGGCAGACAGGGCCATATCTACTTGAGACTGCCAAAACAGAGAGCCGTCACATTTGTCGAACTTCATTTTCTAAATTGTGACCCCTTCATTTTCCAGGGTCTAATAATGTACCGATGATTAGGATCGGGTGAAAAGATCATATTGATTTGCAGAAATCTCGGTTTTGCAACAAAAAAAGGGAATGGTGTATCCCTTTTTTGATAAGAAGGAAATTTAAAAAAAGGGCTTTCTCGTGGATGTACGAAGCATAGACCTTCCATTTAGGTAGAAAAATAATGAACAAATGAAAATTGCAGTATTATCCCGAAATCCAAAACTTTACTCAACACGAAGGCTGGTGGAAGCCATTGAACAAAAAGGTCACACCAGTCGGGTAATTGATCATTTAAAGTGTGATATTATCATGGACGAAACCGGCCCTTCTATTTTCTACAAAGGTGAAAATATAACAGATATCGATGCAATCATTCCAAGAATTGGAGCATCTGTCACTTTTTACGGAACAGCAGTTGTAAGACAATTTGAGATGAGGAAAGTGTTTAGTGCTGTTAGTTCATTAGCCATCACCAGATCCAGGGACAAATTAAGAAGTCTTCAGATTTTATCAAGATCAGGAGTCAGGTTGCCAAAGACTGCTTTTACAAATTATAGTAAAGGTGAAAAAAAAGTTCTCAAACATATTGGACATGCACCTGTTGTGATCAAATTGCTTGAAGGAACGCAGGGGCTTGGGGTAGTCCTGGCTGAAACAGACAAAGCTGCAATATCTGTTATCGAAGCTTTTGACAGTCTTAAAACCCGAGTGATTTTGCAGGAATTTATTAAAGAGGCAGGGGGTGCTGATATTAGAGCATTCATTGTGAATGGGGAAGTAGTCGGTGCGATGAAAAGGCAGGGTAAGGAGGGCGAATTCAGATCCAACCTCCATCGGGGTGGCAATGCAAACATTATTAAGCTTAGCAAAGCAGAAAAAGCTACAGCACTGAGTGCCGCAAAAAGTATGGGACTTGCAATAGCAGGTGTTGACATGCTACAATCTAAAAGGGGAGCACTGGTCCTGGAAGTAAACTCTTCACCCGGTCTGGAAGGAATTGAAGGAGCGACAGGGGTTGATATTGCCGGGAAAATTGTGGAATACGTTGAGGCGTCTCTAACAAAAAAGAAACGACCTAAGGATAATATAAAGGCATAATATCGATCTTAAGAATAACACCTTCTATTTCACCAATCTTAATTTTCTGACCAACCTGGAAGTTACTTTTTGTTCGTCAGCCTTTTTTAACACGTCTACATTTTGATTAATCTAATCCTTAATCCACCTGCTAAGTGTAATTGTAAGTGCGTCATTGATTATTGGCTTACTGACGAAATCGTCCATTCCGGCATCATAGCACTTTTCTTTATCCGCCCGCATGGAGCCGGCCGTTAATGCAATTATTGGTGTTCTGATGTCGGTCTCAATTTTTCTGATCTCCCTTGATGCTGCATAACCATCCATTTCAGGCATCTGAATATCCATTAAAATAACATCCGGCTTTTCTTTAACAAATATGTTTACAGCATCCTGCCCATTCTCTGCTTCTATGATTTTCGCATTAGGCAATACTTTCTTTAACATCATTTTCGCAAGCACCATATTATTGGAATTATCTTCAGCAATCAATACTTTCAGCTTATCATTCTTCGAAACTATTTTTTGAACGGATGAATTTCCCTCACCTCCAGATTTTGAATCAATTCTTTTTGTAGTCTTGTTAGACAACTGAAAAGCCACCTCAAAAGAAAATGTGCTCCCCTTACCCGGCGTGCTTGCTACTTGTAGTTCACTTTTCATAAGGGAAAGCAAAATATTTGAAATAGATAACCCTAACCCTGTACCTCCATACTTTCTTGTGATGGAAGAATCCTCCTGCGAAAAGGCCTGGAATATCTTTTCCACATTCTGGGGTTGTATCCCAATACCGGTATCACTTACTGAAAATCTAAACCGGACTTTTCCATCTTCAGTTTCTCCCAATGCCTCTGCCTTCAATTCAATTTCACCTTCCTCTGTGAACTTCACAGCGTTTGCCAAAAGGTTCACCAGCACCTGCCTTAGTCTGATATCATCAGCTAAAACATACCGGTACTTACTATCCAGAGCAGTTAATTTTAACTCGATGTTTTTTTGACCTGCCTTGTAGCTGGTCATTTGCACCACATGTTCACAAAGTTCTATAAGATCTGTGTGCTCGATGATCAGTTCGAGCTTGCCGGCCTCCAATTTGGACAAGTCGAGTATTCCATTGATAATTCCCAGCAATCCCAGTGCTGACTGGTTGACGATCTCCAGGTGTTTTCTCTGACTGTCATCCAGATTTGTTTCGATGATTTGGTCGGTATAACCAATAATGGCATTTAAAGGAGTCCGTATTTCATGGCTCATTTGCGCCAAAAACTGAGATTTTGCTTTGCTGGCATGCTCCGCTTCTTCTTTGGCCGCATTCCTTTCAATAATCTTAACCTCAAGCTCGCGTTTTTTACCTCTAACCTTTTTGTAAAGGACAAAGACAATGATGAGCAGAACTCCCAGCAAGAAAACCGCGATAACAGATACTCTGAAGATTCGCCCCTGAGCCTCAATAAGTTTAAGATTGAGAACAGATTCCTTCTGGAGGTCCTCTATAATCAATTCTTTTTCACGGCTTTCGTAGATGGCCCTCATTTTGGCTGTTTCCGCAACAAGGTTGAGTCTGGCAAGGCTGTCATTAAGTATCAATATTTCTTCATATAAGTCCGGTAATTGTGACACCAGTCCAGATTTTCGAATCAGCTGTGCTTTTACCACCTGGCTGTCATAGTACACTTTTAATGCGCTGATATCCATCGCAATCTTCTCTGCTTTTCTAATAACATCTAATCCTTCAGATACTCTTGACGTATTGAGATACGCCCGGCCCAACAAAATGTATGAATAAGACAGACTGTACAGATCTTCGGATGCTTCATCCAACTCCATAGAACGTCGCAGGTAGGAAATGGCAAGGTCGTAGTTCTTCATCTCAAGGTACGAAATGGCAAGGTTTGAAAGGGTTATAGATCGTCCTCTGTTATCATCAAGAGAATCTACAATAAAATTTGCTCGGGTGAAATACTCCAGTGCCTCTTCAAAAGCTCCTTCCTTCTGATACAGTTCACCAATATTGTTTAGTCCGTAGGCCACTCCTTTAATATCTCCAAGCAGTTCTTTCAGAACAATGGACTCCCCATAAAACTTGCGTGCAGTCTCAAGGTCTTCCAGGTTCTTGTAGGCAATACCAAGGTTGTTTTTGAGTCTCGAAATTCCCAATGTATCCTGAAGTGCTTCCAACAAGCCCAGTGATTCCTGATAATAAACAATTGCCTGATTGGAATTACCCTGAATGTCATAGGAGATGGCTTTGTTCTTTAGTGCCTGAGCTTTGCCATGATCATAATTGACAGACTCAGCCACTATGATTGCTTCATTAAAAATTGTTCGAGCTTCGGTGGGATTGGTAAAAATCAGATTAAACCCAATCTTGTTCAGTGTATCGACCTTATCATTACCAGACATCTCAGTTGGTAAACCGACAATCAGACTGTCAGCCTGTTGAGCCTGACAATATCCTGCTGAAACAATAGCCAGCAAAATGAACTTTGTGAAAGTGGTAAAACACAACTTTGTCATTTAACTCAAAGCTATTGAAAGTCATGTGAAAAGACAGAGACAGGTCAGGTAAAAAAGCAAGCCATACATCAGCAGAATAATCCCTCCATTCCTAATTACTCGATTCAAATCCAATAAAGATTTTGTTCATTTTGTCAAACTGTACAAAGGATCAATAAGTGAGTATCAAATAAAATTTGCAATACGATAGCAATACTATTAACTTGGTGAGTATTATTAGCATAATGCTGGAGTTACTATCAAATGTAAGTATTAAGGTAAATGAGAAAATTTACCTGAAGAACCCCGAATCAAGTGAGCTGGGAATCAAAATAATTGCGGGCAGCATTGATCTCATTTTTGATCTGGGATTCGAAAGTTTTACTTTCAGGAAGCTGGCTAAAGAGATCCACTCAACCGAGGCTACTGTTTACAGATACTTTGAAAGCAAGCATAAATTACTTCTTTATCTTATTTCGTGGTATTGGGGATGGCTTGAATACAAAATGGTTTTTGCTTTGGCTAACATAGCTTCACCAAAAGAACGGCTTGATATAGCCATTCGTATACTAACTGAGCAAATCGAAGAGGATCATTACTTTTCTCACATCAATGAAGTGAAGCTAAATCAGATTGTCATATCTGAGTCGGCAAAAGGGTATTTAATCAAGGGTGTTGATAAGGAAAACAAGGATGGTCTCTTTTTAGAATATAAGCAACTGGTAAGTCGCGTTAGTGATATCATTCTGGAAATTGACCCGGCCTACAGATACCCCCATATGCTGGTATCAACCGTAGTGGAAGGCGCTCATATTCAACGATATTTTGCAGCCCATCTACCGCGACTTACTGACACTATTGAAGGTGAAGATTCTACCATTGAATTTTACCGGGAGCTGGTTTTTAGAGCTATAAATAACGCAGGTGATAATGATTAGATCCGGGATACGTCAGCTTTTGAATGCATTTCGCATTTTCTTCATCATCCTGCTTATGACGACTTTGTTTGCCAATACAATCCTTACATTGATGGATCAAAACAGTCCTGATAATCTTGAACTTACTGAGAATTCCGAAACAGAGACTGAGAAAGAAACAGAAAAGGAAACAGAGCAAACTGATACAGACGAATTAATCAACGGGCTTCCCGGAACCAGCCTGCAATCTCAAAATATACTTGCCATAATCGGAGAGAACATTCATTATCGAATTAATACACACGGTAAAGTTACAACACCACCTCCCGAACAGGCTTAAGCCTGAACCAATTCTCTCAGGCCCCTCCACTTCTTAATCGAACCAATTTCAACTGTTTATAATAAACTGAAAATAGTGGCACTACTTTTCAAACATAATTTTTTTATCAAATGATTACATCCAATAAAAATTGGGTCATGAAGAATCTTCATCATGATCTTCCTGCAAGTCTTGTTGTCTTTCTGGTTGCATTACCACTTTGTCTTGGTATTGCACTTGCGTCAGGGGCACCACTGTTTTCAGGTATCATAGCAGGTATAGTCGGGGGCATTGTTGTAGGCACTATCAGTGGTTCACACACAGGAGTTAGTGGCCCGGCAGCAGGATTAGCAGTCGTCGTTTTAAATTCAATAGCAGAGTTGGGGAGCTTTGAGCTCTTCCTTGTGGCTGTTGTTTTGGCTGGTTTTTTCCAGATTATAATGGGAATTCTTAAAGGTGGAGTAATCGCCTACTATTTTCCTACTTCTATCATCATGGGTATGTTGTCTGGTATTGGGATTATCATATTTTTAAAACAGCTACCCCATGCTATTGGAGACGACAGGGATGCTGAAGGTGATTTTAGCTTTATCCAGCAGGACGGGGAGAATACACTTACTGAAATCTGGCACATGTTTGAATTCATGAGTCCTGGTGCAATAATCATCACCACTGTTTCACTCGTGATCTTGTTAATGTGGGAAACAAAATACTTCAAAAACCACAAAATCCTTCGGTTAATACCCGGGCCACTTCTGGCAGTAATGACCGGAATTGGGTTGAATGTTCTTTTTGGAGATTCCGGACCTCTCAGCCTAAGACCAGATCAGATGGTTATCATTCCAATTCCAGATGGATTTAAGGGATTTATCGGCAACTTCACCTACCCTGACATATCAGCACTTGGTAATTCTCAGATATACATTACAGCACTGGTTATAGCAGTTGTGGCAAGTTTAGAAACCCTGCTTTGTGTCGAAGCTTCTGATAAGTTGGACAAACACCATCGCAGCACACCTACCAATCGGGAATTAATTGCACAGGGTACCGGAAATATGATTTCTGGCTTGATAGGTGGTTTACCGGTCACTCAGGTAATTGTTCGAAGCTCTGCCAATATCCAATCAGGAGCCAGAACAAAAGTATCTGCTATTACTCACGGCTTATTCTTACTAACAAGCATCATTCTCATTCCCAAAATATTGAATATGATTCCGCTGGCCACTCTGGCCGCCATACTTTTTTTGGTGGGATACAAGCTGGCCAAACCGTCTACTTTCAGATTAATCTATGCGCAGGGAAAGGAACAGTTTATACCATTTATTGTAACCATTTTAGGGATCATCTTCACCGATTTACTAACAGGGTTAGGTCTGGGATTATGCGTAGCAGTTTTATTTATTCTTCAAAACAACTACAAGTCTTCCTACAAGAGGAAAACCATCATTGATGATGGAAAAGAAACCATCCATATTGAACTGGCTCAGGAACTTAGTTTTTTCAATAAAGCAAAAATGCTTAAGACACTCGATAGCATTCCGGATGATTCCAGGGTGATTATTGATGCCAGTCAAACTTCATACATCCATTTTGATGTGATGGAGATTCTAAAAGATTTCCGGGAAAGTATTGAGGAGAGGAATATAGAATTGAAACATATTGAGCTCTTCCCGGACACCAATATCCTAACCGAAAAATAAAAACAGATGAGACTTATAAAGGATTTGAGAGAAATTACAAGGACCACATTTCTGTGTATCAATTCACTTGAATATGCCCTTGCAGCAAGTCCCAATTCTGACTTTACCTCCGAAAAGAAATTTAACAGCTTATAAAGCAAACACAGCCTTAAAAATTAATACGAGAAATGAGAACACACACAAAAGAAACACAAGACAAATTAACGCCAGATCTGGCACTCGAAATCCTGAAGGAAGGAAATGGCAGGTTTATGCAAAATCTGAAAGCCAACAGAAACCTCCTTCAGCAGGTAAATGAAACAAGCGAAGGTCAATATCCATTTGCAGTGATATTGAGCTGCATTGATTCACGAGCACCCGTCGAGCTAATATTTGATCAGGGACTGGGAGACGTTTTTAGTATCAGGGTAGCAGGTAATGTGATCAATGATGATATTTTAGGAAGTATGGAATTTGCCTGCAAAGTTGCAGGTTCTAAACTTGTTGTTGTCCTGGGACACAGTAGTTGCGGTGCAGTTAAAGGTGCATGCGCCTCTGTTCAGTTAGGAAATCTCACCGGTTTGTTGAACAAAATAAATCCGGCAATAAGAGAAGTAAAAGGTTCAGGTGAGACCCTTGATGAAACTCAGTTTGTTCAGAAAGTGGCTGAGAAAAATGTTGAGCTTGTAAAAGAGCAGATCCTGGCAAACAGCCCCGTTCTTAGTGAAATGATCAGCGAAGGTGATATCGGAATAGTGGGTGGCATGTATTCAGTTGAGACCGGGGAAGTGAAATTTTAAAAGTGTTTAGACACGATGGATTTGAGGTGCACTATGTACGTAAAGAAGTGGAGATGATTTCACGTAAATTTCGAAGATATTGTACTCCAATAACTTTTTAAAAGAACGTTAACATGCAAATATTTGACATAATTGCCCTTCTTATATTTTGTTCAGGACTATTCATTTTCGTGAATACCTTCTTCCTCAAATTACCTTCTTCAATTGGGCTGATGTTCCTTGCTCTGATTCTGTCTGTATTGGTATTGACTGCAGGTTTCATATTTCCTGAATATCACCTGGCCGAACATATTAAAGAATTTGACTTTTCTGAAGTCATGTATCGCTTTGTTCTTAGTGTTATGCTATTCGCCGGTGCACTCAATGTTGACTTTAAAAAATTGGAAAATCAGCTTTTTCCGGTCCTGTTCCTGGCACTGTTTGGTGTATTGATTTCTACATTGGTCATCGGAGGACTCATGTATGTTGTTTTAGGACTGTTAAGTATTGACCTGCAATTTGTCGACTGCCTGATCTTTGGTGCACTTATTTCTTCAACTGACCCCATTGCTGCCACAAAAACAATAAAGCGGTTCAAACTTTCTCAGGAGCTGGAAAGGAAAATTGCCGGGGAATCATTTCTCAATGGCGGCATTGCCATTATTCTGGCTTTTACACTTTTTAATATCCATCAGGGGCTATCAATGGATGCTTCCGCAACGACCGGAAGCATTTTAATGATCCTTATTCGGGATATTCTGGGTGGTTTTTTAGTTGGGGTTTTGTTTGGATGGCTGGGGTACAAATTGCTGCAGTACATTGATAATGATGTGGTCGAAGCTGAAGTTTTAGTTACACTGGCGCTGGTGATGGCGGGTTCCTATCTCGGAGATTCTCTTTCTGTTTCTTCCATGATGGTGGCAATGATTACAGGCCTTATAATTGGAAACTACGGCAGAGATGCGAGTACCGGGGAAAGTGCTGTGGGCGCTTTCGTATATAAGTTTTGGCAACTTTTAGAAGAAAGTCTGGCTGCCATGTTATTTGTTCTGATTGGTTTTGAGATGCTGGTGATTCCATTTCGGCTGGATTATTATGCCGCAGGTTTTTTTGGAGTGACAGTTGTCATTTTTGCCCGATGGGTAAGTGTTTTCATTCCCATCAAATTGATGTTGTCCAGACATTCGTTCGATAAACAAACCATTTCTGTATTAACGTGGGGAGCCATTCGAGGGGGGCTCCCGGTTGCGTTCACATTATCTCTATCCAATTTCGAAGGAAAGGAAGTCATTATGACCTTAACCTATGTGGTAGTGGTCTGTTCAATACTCTATCAGGGTTTGACCGTTGGTGCTGTGATGAAAGTATACCAGGCCAGCCTGAACAAACACAAGACAACCTCATGATAAATGATTCCTGAAATGATAAAAATAAAATGCAGGTCAAATCATCACAACCCATTTGGGCAGGCAGTAAACAGCATATTGCTTGCTCTGCTTGTTTCAGGAATATTTGGATGTGAGCAGCATCTTGAGATACCACTAGAAGTGTCCAGTGCATTTTGGGCAAAATATGAAGATGCAAGATCCATTGAATGGTCCACAGAAAATGATACTTACACGGTTTCCTATGACCTGCAGGGACTTTCCAGATCTGCAACTTTTAAGACTGATGGTGAATGGGTTAAAACGATCTCTAATCACCCTCCGGAAAAACCAATTGCGTGCCTGCAGGATTTTGTTGATGAAAATTACCTGGAAACGAAGGTTGACGAGGTGGTTTTTGTCGAGACACCAGCGTCTGAGAAATACATCTTATTACTTAATGTCATTCAGAAACACCGTAAGGAGGAATCAAATTCAGCTGATGAGACAAATCTTAATGATTCCATCTTGGAGAATGAAGAAACTGCTACGCAAATCGTTTTAGAATTCCATTCCAACTGTGAGTTGATTACTAAGAAAGTTAAGTAGACAGAGCTGCTACATACATGCGAAATCGATCTCCTCAATCCAGTTTCAGATGATGGATGTGCTCGTCAATAATGTCTATCCGACTGGTGATGCTATTGACATATTTGATTAACTCCTTTTCGAATCTTTTAACATTCCTCTCATACTCTCTTGGGGTTTCGCTACTAAATCCATCTTCAATCTCCTTTATTCTGGCACATTCATCCTGAATGAATTTTTTAAAATTCTGTGTCGAATATTCTGTTTCAAGGACCTCTATATCCTTTAATGTAGCTTCCGCTTCCTCATCCTCGTTCAGTGCATACTTATTCCGAACAATGAAATAAAGTGAAGTATCCCAATGATGAATGTTATCCAATAATTCTATTGTTTTTCCTCTGTATGTCTTTTCAGCACAAAAATTTTGGATCCCCTGATAGATTTTCAATTCAAGAGCAGCCTGATCCCATTTTACAGTGAGATCGTCAATGATCGTAACGATACTGACTTTTTCCTGTCCTTCGGAAGGAAATACAGAAACTAACAGTCCGAGTATAAGTGTAATTTTTTTCATTGCATTAATCTGATGATATCCTGAACCACATGAATTGTTAAAAACCAAGATATAAAAGTTTCAGCAGCCGTACTGAAAAACTGGATGGGGAACTTAATAATCATACTTAAAAGTCGATCGTCGGTCGAATAATTTTTAAATTGTGAATAATGAATCTTAAGGAACTAGGGTATAACGATTATTTTGAAAATTTCAGGAATGAACAGGATCTGGATTCCTTTGAAACAGGTCGTGTTGTAGCCGAACACCGTGATCGTCTTGTGGTGATGACAGAAGCGGGAGAGATGGATTGTGAGATCACCGGAAACCTTCGGTTTACAGCTGAAAACAAAGAAGATCTTCCGGCAGTTGGAGACTGGGTAACCGTCATTCCGTCTGATGATGGAAAAGGGTTAATTCATTCCATTTATCCACGTCAATCAGTGATCAAAAGGAAGGCTGCAGGAAACGTATCTGACGTGCAGCTTATAGCAACAAATGTGGATGTTGCATTGATCGTTCAGGCTGTGGACAGAGACTTCAACCTGAATCGCCTGGAGCGCTATCTGGTGATTAGCAACAATTCTAATATTAAACCAATCATTCTTCTCAATAAAATTGATCTTATTTCGCCGGAAGAAAGAAAGCAATTGCTATCAGAAATAACTGACCGGGTTGGTGATATCACCATCGTCGAAGTAAGCAGTGAACTTAACGGAGGCTATGATCAATTGAGTCAACATATAAAACCTGGTCTTACTTATTGCCTTTTGGGTTCTTCTGGTGCGGGAAAATCAACCATTACCAATGCCTTATCAGATACTGAAGCCATGAAAACCTCAACCATCAGCTCAAGTGTTGGAAAAGGACGTCATACGACCACACACAGAGAACTTGTTGTTCTTCCTTCCAGAGCCCTGATAATTGATAATCCGGGAATGCGTGAGGTGGGTATTGCAGATGGGGAATCCGGGCTTGAGTCCACCTTTGAATCTATCGGAGAATTGGCTGGAGACTGCCATTATTCGGACTGCACACATACTAATGAATCTGATTGTGCAGTTCTTGATGCGCTTGAGAACGGGGAATTGGACCATGACACTTATGGAAACTTCCTAAAGCTTCAAAGAGAACGTGCGCATTATGAATCAACAGCAACCGAGAAAAAAAGGAAAGACAAACGTCTGGGAAAAATGATAAAAAGTCATCAGGACCTGAGGAAAAAGAATAAGTTTTGATTCGGATCAAAATTATTAAACTTAATCGCAATTATTATTTGGACCACTAAAGAACTCTATACCCTGGCTGATAACCTGCCCGAAATTTATTCAGGCAGGTTTGCTTTCAATTTTCTAATAATTTATCCAGCTCAATGATTATTCTGTCAATCTTTGATGTTAACTCAACCGGCGAAAGGGCATCATTTTGAATTAGAGAATCAATTTCAAGAAATACATTGTTTTCAACCTGTTGGAAACTTTCATCACCAAACCAAATGGCGTTTTTCAAATGCAGTCTGGCATGTTTCAATGCCATCGTTGCAAACTCACGATGATTGGTTTCTGCATACATTTCAGAAACTCTTAGTTCAGCATGTGCAAGTGCATTAAGAGAAAACTCAAATTCACTGTACATGTCGCCGGTCATGGTCGAATCGGCAATGAATTTTTCTCTGACATTCTGCAGTCTCGAGATTGCTCCATCAAGTAGCTCCACGCTTTGAAGGTCTACATCTGATTCAATTTTTCGTATCGCTTCGATCGCTTTATCAAGGTGATACAGGCTTCTGTCATAATCATGCTCAAAAGCATAGTGAGCAGCGTTTCTCAAATAAATGTCAGGTCGCTCTGCTTCAACGCTCAATGACGGATGTTGATCGACTACATTATCTTTATTGAAAAGGAAGAGGGTGAAAAAAACTAATACTGTCCCCAGTATGTAGAAAAGATATCTTGTTTTCATGATTTTAATTTTTTACTCTGATGAAATGGTAAACTGTAAAGGCACACAGCTCACTTATATAGTGAATTCAGAATGGCTCAATACAGGACTTAAAAAGTCTGAGAATGAGACCGGAACTATTAACAAACGGATGGTCAGGAAGGAATTCTGATCTGACTATTAAGGATATAAAGCTTAGGAGTATTTCCCTTCAGGCTGGCTTTAAATGAGTTTCCTGTTTTTTGGTAATTTGAGAAAAGTCCAATGCTCAGTCCTGATTCAGGATACAATCTTTCGGGTTGATGATCAAATCTGCTTTCCTTCTTTTCTACCTCCTTGATCTTTTCTACCTTCTCATCCTCGGGTGAGATCTCTGCGACAACCCAAACATTGTCTAAAAATTCAATCCAGATATAGTCTGTTACAGCCATTGTCAGAATGCATGACAGAAAAATATCGCGTAGATTTTTTTTCATTTCACCTTTATAAACCCACAATCAGAATCAAATTCTAAAACGAGATTATCCCCTGAAACTTTTTCATTATTACCTGCTGCATCTGTGGAATCTGCCCCATCTGTGGAGGATCGTCCAATGGTAACATAATACCTTTCAGAAGCCGGGGTTTCCATAAAAATTGTTTCGATGATAGACGCTCCTGCATAATTTTCCTTTACAAAATCATGAACACACACCATTGATCGTTTGGGCTTCAAATATGAAACCGTCCTTATCCATTCTCCATCTGTTTTGAAAGCCGCTGATTTTGGGAAATTGTTCAGGTTGAATGATACAATGTAAAAATCGTCCTTAAGTTCCCATTCTGTTGCTGTTGCATTTTCATATTTATACCAGAAGTTCTTAGAAACTTTAACGGGTATTTTAAGCTGCTCTTCACAGGCCATCATGCCTAAAATTAGCAGAATTGTTAATATTCGATTCAAAGTGTATTGAAAAGTCATTTCATTCAATTACAACATTTACCTTATTGGTTTTCTTTGCCTCCAGCTTGCTTGTCATCACACCTTCACCGTTGTTGTTCATGTCCCCCTTTGTTACTTCCATGAAATAAGCAATGGATTCCACTTCCTTAAATTTCACTCTCCCCTTGCCATCTGATGTGCCTGTAAACACCGGGTTGGAACTACCCCTGTAATCTTCCTCTGTTTTATACAGTTTTACTTCAGCACCCTCAACTACATTTCCCAATCCATCAATAACGGTCACTGTAAGCTTTGTAGGCAAGATTTGGGCATTAGATTCAGAAGGTATGAATAGTATAACAATGGCAATTAAACCTGCCATTAGAATTATTTTGATCTTTTTCATCATTCAATTTTTTTACAGGGTATGAATATAAAGGTAACAATTTAATCTATGGTTAAATGACTTTCTATAACCACTTTTTCCTTTTGAAATAAATCAGCATAGCGATAAAAACAAGCCCCATCACTCCCCATGTAACGAAGTAGCCATATCGATAACTAAGCTCGGGCATGTTCTCAAAGTTCATACCGTAAACCCCGGCAATGAATGTGAGTGGAATGAAAATGGTTGCAACGGTTGTCAGAACTTTCATCGTCTCATTCATTTTCTGACTAAGTGAGGAGAAGTAAATGTTCGTTAACCCTTCCAGTGATTTTGAGGTCGATTCAACTTCTTCAATAGCACTCAGGCAACTATTGGTCAGATCAAAGAAATACCTGGTACTCTCTTCGGCTATAAAGGAAGTCTTACGGTTCTGCAATACTCTGAGCGCTTCCTTAAATGGATTTAGGGATTTTTTAATCATTTCAGCTTCCTGCTTCAATTTTTCCAATTTTACAAGGGAGTTTTGAGTCGGATTAGTCAGCACCTCTTTTTCAATGCCGTGTATCTCATCATTCACCGATTCAATCGTTTCAAAGTAATTGTCCAAAATGGCATCCAACAACTGATAGAGCAGGAAATCCGCTTTCTTCTTCCTTAACAATCCCAGTTTCTCTACAATCTTCTTTCGTATATGATCAAAATGATCCCCCAGCTTCTCCTGAAAAGAAACCACATGATTTTTACCCAGCACAAAGGACAAATGCTCAATATCCAGCTCATTATTATCTCTTTTAAGGATGGACTTGATACTAAAAAAGAGGTAATGATCGTATTCCTCAACCTTCGGACGAAGGGTTGTATCCAGCATCTGTCGAACAGTAATTCTGTCCAGTGAAATTATTTCAGCCAGTTGTTGAATAAGTTCAACCTCATGTAATCCATGAAAGTTGAGCCAATAGGTTCTGTTTTTTTTGAGGTCTTTGAAAAAATCAAAATTTTCAAGTTCTTCTGCCGTTTCCAGCTCCTTTTCATTGTATTGGTAAAGCTGGGTCTGAACATTTTCAATTTTCTTCTTACCGACAAATGCAATTTCCCCTCTTTCTTTTGCTCCAGTTTTTATCTCAAGCAAATTCAAAGAAAAGTCTGTAAGCGTTTTGAGCCCGGTAAGGATTATTTTGTCCGGCCTGATTTCAAATTGTTTCATCCTCTCAATTTATGAAAATTCATTATTAAACAATCTAATAGATTTTGTCCTAAATCATCTGTTCGGATCAAACTGCCGGAATTGTATCCTGGATGGTAATTATGCTGTGTTCCTTTTCCAAATTGGAATACCACAGATATTTTTGGCCTTTCACTTGCACTACTTCCATATCAAAATTCAACATATGCGTATTCTTTTTTTCTTCCTGCCAACCATTCTTCCCATATTAACCATCGCTCAAATTGATTCCGCATTTGCAAATGCAGATTCTCTAAACGTATGGAGTCCAAAAGGAGTGCTTCATTTTAACTTCTCTAATGTAGGACTTTCCAATTGGGCCGGCGGAGGGCAGGATGCACTTTCGCTGACCAGCGATCTGGAATATTCACTGGACTACTCAGACCCTCGAATGATCTGGGATAATGATATAAGCATAGTCTATGGAGTTACCAGAACAGGGGACATAAAAGAGTTCAGAAAAACAGATGACCAGCTCAACTTTACCTCTATCTATGGACGTAAACTTGGTCAACACTCCTACCTTTCTTCTTCTCTGGAATTCTGGACACAATTAACCAATGGATATGAATACACGGACACAACAGACACGCCAACTAAACGTCTCGTTTCCAGATTCTTAGCTCCCGGATACCTCAGTTCAAGCACCGGGTTTACAGCCAAAAAGAAAGATAAATACACCCTGACGATCGCACCATTTACAGGCAAACTCACAATTGTCCGGGATGATTCACTATCGAATGCAGGTGCTTTTGGTGTTGGAGTTGGAGAGCACTTCAGATTTGAAGGCGGAGCAAGCATTAACGGGAATTTTGAACAACAACTTATGGAAAATACCCGATTCCGTATTTCCGCTGACTTTTTCTCCGGTTATCAAAATTTCGGAACGATTGATGTCAACATCAGGTCTTCCATCAAAATGAAAGTAAATGAGCTGATTTCCTCCAGTTTTTCCGTTACATTGATCTATGATGAAGATGTAGATATCCAGCGTGATGATGGTACAGTTGGGCCTGCGTTGCAATTCCGAAACACTATTAATGTGGGTTTCTACCTTAATCTCTAAGCATTACAGAATCACAGAATGTCTGACGAATTTAAACTGGTTCATAGCGGAAAAGAATATTTTGACCTGTTGGAAAGTCTGATTTCCAATGCGGAAGATTCCATTCATTTATTAGTCTATACTTTCATTGAAGATGAGACTGGTCGTAAAATCGCGCAAGAACTTATAGCGGCAGCTGAAAGAAAGGTAGAAGTAAATCTTCTGGTCGATGCTTTTGGATCCAAAGAACTATCCGATGAACTGATCGAAGCATTTTATGAAAGCGGAATCCGCTTCCGGAAATTTTCACCTTATCTCACAGGGCATATTTATTCAGCCGGAAGACGTATGCACATGAAAGCAGTTGTTGTAGATTATTCGAAAATTTTGATTGGGGGAATCAATATTTCAAACAACTATAATGGCTATAAAAGCACCGCATGGTTGGACTATGCGGTTCTTATGAAAGATGAAGTGATAGCAAATAACCTTACGGACTATTATTGGCATTTGTACAATAGGAAATTAAGCAAAAGAGTTTATAGCGGTTATTCTTTTGAAAATCAGGCGTGCAAAATTCTCATTAATGACTGGCTGTATCAGACTCCTGCAATAAGCAGGGAACTTAACTCATTGGTGGAGAGCAGCCGGAAGGAAATTACCATAATGATTAGCTATTTTTTACCGGGCCGACGTTTCATAAGACTGTTGTCAGAGGCGTCCAAAAGAGGAGTGAAAATTAAACTGATTAATTCAGCCAACTGGGACATTCCATTCATGAGGCGAGCAATCCACTACCTGTATCCAAGACTTCAAAGGAGTCATATCACTATTTATGAATGGAAGCCTTCTGTCCTTCATTCAAAAGTGATGGTATTTGACCATCAGATATGTTCAATAGGATCCTATAACATTAACGGATTGAGCAGATACAACAGCCTGGAAATGAACGCTTTTGTAAAAAATAAAACGTTTGTCGATCAAATTAAAGTCGAACTTAATCAACTAATTAATGATGAAAAAAAGGTGGTAAGAATCAATCAATACGAGCCTGGATGGTTCAGCAATATGCTCAACTGGATGAATTACAAATTGGTCAGGGCTTCTTTGTCTATCATGTTTTTACTCATTAATGCGGAGCGAAAAGATATAGACCGAGGTATTCATGATTCCGATTAAGTTCGTAAAACCGTCAGTTTAATTTCTTAAGATCCACATTGCTTATTCCTTTTACATAATCATAACCCAGCTGAAAAAGCTCATCTGCTTGTTTTACATCAAATAAGTCAAAAGTCCTGATGCCTTCTGGTTCTATGAAAAGGGTACATTTTTTTTGAAGTTCATTGTTCTGAGCATTTACACTGAGCTGAAAGGTGCGAGAAGCTATCTTAATGAGGTTATCAAGGTCGTTGGTTTCCTTAATTGGACTGATACTTATTGCAATCACTTTATCGCATTCTTCCATTAAGGGTTTTACCGGCAGGTTGTCCATAATTCCTCCATCCGCATATTTGTTTCCGTCTATCTCAACAGGCTTAAACACAAAAGGAATGCTTGAAGAAGCCAGCACAGCATTGACAAGATTTCCCGTTCTCAGGTATTCAGTTTTGCCCTTGTTCAAATTTGAGACAGTGATAATCAGTGGAGTTTTCTGATCCTCTATATTTTTACCTTCAATTTCTTTCTTCAGGATCTTACCAAGCCCATCCAGACTGAATAAGCCTTCCTTTGGCCATTGTATTTTCGAATAGCCAAAAAGGTCCTTATCCTTAAGCAGATCCAGAACTTCTCCGGGTTCTTTCCCTGATGCAATGAACGCTCCCACCATCGAACCTGCGCTCGTTCCTGCAATAATATCAGGTTCAATATTCTTTTCTTTCAGTGCCTGGATGACACCCAAATGTGCAAAACCTCTTGCTCCGCCCCCACCGAGTGCCAGACCAATTTTGGTGTTTCTGGTCTTCCCATTACGAGGCATCATATTTCTCAGGAATGATCTGAATTCCATTTATTCATCATTATCGGCAGCTAAGATGCAATAATTCACAATGAGGTGGTGTGGATTTATAAAAAAACAGCTGCCCGGCTTTCGCCTGACAGCTGCTATCATGAAAAGGGGCTATATGTTATTTTTTCACAAACTTTCTATAACTGACTTCATCATCACGAATGAGTTGCAGAAAGTAAACTCCTGATTTCAAACTTCGGATATCAAGTCTGGCTTCATCGCCAGTGATGGTGGATATTACCAGCTGATCTTTTCCTTCAAGACCGATTACCCTGAATTCATACCTTGATAAATCCTCATCCGAGGTGATATTCAACCATTCACTTGAAGGGATTGGATACAGATCAATTTGTATGCTGAAATCATCAACACCCAGTGCCGGAGTAAATGTTACAGATGAGGAAGTTGCCTCACACCCGAAGGAATTGAGAGCAATCACATAATACTCACCCTCTTCTTCAGGTGTATAAGAAGCGTTCGTTGCTCCCACGATTTCCTCACCATTGAAATACCACTGATACGTTGTTCCGGATTCTTGTAATACACTGAATGTTTCTTCACCTGTGATCGTCACATCAGGTGTTGGATTAACCACCACCTCAATTTCAAATCTTTGCGCTGTAACATTCCCCTGTCCGTCAACTCCTTCTACAAAAAGCTTAATACTAGCTTCAGGCTGAGATTCATAGGTACTTCCTCCCAATTGCAACAAATTATCATTTTCATCATACCAGTTGTACTCAAATGCTCCTGAAGCCATGACCACTGAGGTGCTGCCCGAACAAACTTCGTCAGCGCTAAGAACTACAATTGCCTCATAGACAGGAACTTCAACGGTTACACTCAATACGTCCGTCACAGATTCACCATCCACATCTGTTGCACGAAATGTGATCATGTACGTTCCGGCATCAGAATCTGCTGGTGTCCCCGTAAGGGTACTGCCGGAAACTGAAGCCCATGCAGGTGCATCTTCAATCGTAAAAGTCAATATATCACCCTCATCAACATCCTCAAAGTTTCCTTCAGGGACTGAATAGCTGAATTCCTGTCCGGAAAATGTGGTCGTTGCTCCAACAGATTGCTTAAGGATTGGTGCATCGTTCGTATTATTCACATTGAAAGAGAAAGTATTGCGCGTCTCACCTCCGGCATCAAAAGCGGTTACGGTCATCTGACTGATACCCACCTCATCATTGGTTGGTGTTCCTGAAACAATGTTCCCCGACTGTGTTAACCATGACGGGAGGTTTTCCACTTCAAATGTGAGCTGATCTCCGTCCAGATCCTGATACAATGTTGAGACATCAATCGTTTTCAAAACATCTTCATCTGCATCCGAAATTGAAGCTATGTTTTCCGGCAAGTCATTCACCGCCACAACTTCCAGCCGGAATGTCCCGGTATCATCCAAAGATCCATCTGATGCAGTCATGGTGAGTGTCACCAGACCATTTGCATTGTCCTCCGGCTGAACATCTGCCACATAAAATCCATTTAACGTTGATATTGTGATATTACCATCTGCTACAATCGTCTGGTCATCAGAAGTGATTGATAGAGATAAGTCTCCAAAATCTGTATCCACATCAACGACCGAAATGAGCAGGTTATTTAATGTAGCATCCTCCTTTACAGACTGATCATATACCATCTGCAATACAGGAGCATCATTTACAGCCTGTGTTACAATATCAAACGTGGTAAATGTTGAGATTCCGCCAGACGTACCGATCAAAACTACTGATTCCGTACCGCTATAATTGGTCTTACTAAAGAAGGTTATCTCATTGGCAGCATCATCAATAGAACTGGTCAGGAAGCCAACTCCCACTAAATCATATTCGAAAGCTGCACCTGAGTCATTTATATCTTCGAAAACGCTACTCACATCTAATGTATAGGCTCCAAAATCTTCATTCAGATTAATGGTACCTACCGTGTTAGATACAATCACGTCCGGACTTGAGCTGTTGACTACAAATGTTACCGTCATGATTGCTGATTCATCACCATCTGAGGCAATAATATCAATATCTTCAACTCCTGAAAATCCACCAGCCAGGGTTACTGTTGCAGTTGAATTATTAAATGCCAGCTGCACCGAAGTATTGTTTGCCACAGAGTAGATTAATGACGAGGCATCCGTTTCAGGGTCAGAGAAATGAGCACTCAGATCGATAGTGTACCCCGGAAAATCCTGAACAAGAACCTGTGATCCAAGTTGCTTGTCTATGGATGGAGGATCATTTACCGGTGTGAATTCTGCCGTGAAACTCATGACGTTTGAAACCGCATTCGGAGCTCCTGATCCATCATTAGCGGTAACTGAAACATTCACTGTTCCATATTTATTTTCATAAGGAATGATTTTTAACAGACTGCCATCTATTTCAACAAAGGCGAGTGAAGGATCATCCAGCGTTGCACTGTATTGAAAAATCTGGAAATCTGTATCAGGGTCCGTGGCACTCAGAGCAACATTGATCGTATTGTCTTCTTCTGCGGAAAGATTGCTTACCTGCTGAATAACCGGAGGGTCGTTGACAGGAACTACGCTGACAGTGAATGTTTTCAATCTTAGATACTCTTCTGCCGTACCAATCTCTTCTACCCACACATTAATCTTAGCCTGTCCCGAGAAATCGTTTTGTCCGGTCAATTGGAGCACACCATTTACAACATCTGTTGTAAGATCAGATTCGCTGGAAGTCGCAAAGACGTTCAATTCATTGTCGGGATCTGAATAAATCAGGTTCACGTCAAGCGTCCCGTCTTCATTCATTTGCTGATTTGCTACAGCTTCCAGTTTTGGAAGATCATTTACATCCCTTATTTCAACGTTCACTAAGGCGGACAGGAATTCATTCCTCAGTGGACTAAACACCTGAAATTCGAAAGAATCCGTTCCTCCCACATCTTCTGTTGAAGTATACTCTGCTTCCCATACCATGAGCTTATCAGATTGTTGCGATACAGTGACATTTCCAACAGACCCCTTCAACGGAGCTGAAAGCCACTCAAATGTTGAAGCAGATACATCGACATCTGTGAAATCAACAGCAATCATCTTAAGCAGCACCGTTTTATTTTCAGGAACCGATTGCTCGCTTCCAATGATGAAGAATTTACCGTCTTCGCTTGATCCTACTCTTCCATTTGTATTATCAATAATGTAAGATTCGAAAGAAGAATATCCATTTTCTGTAGAGACAAGTACTGTTACTAAAACCTGATCAGCAGTAAGCAAATAGTCATGCGCCACTTCATCCACATCAAATGTGTATGATCCCAATGATCCATCTATTGTTAACTGTGATTTTTCAACAGAACCGTTTAAGAAATTCACTATTTCCGGGTTTGTTGGATCAGTCAGATCATAGTAGTTCAGATCGACACCATACACATCGTTAAACAGGCCGTCTTCAAAGGCAAGTGTAAAAGCATTGCCATTTACTGTGAACGATTCAATTTCATGTGGCTGGTCTTCCACTGAGAATCGAAAAGCGAACGTTCCTACACCTGATTCCAGTGCTGAATTCTTTTCCAGGACCCGAAATTCTACTGTATCCCGATAGACAACATCAGGTTCAAGGTTGCTTGAGGGTTCAAAAACAAACTCCCGATTGATTTCAGGATCCAGACTGACAAGTGATCCAAATTGTGGCCCGGTTATCACTTCAAATTCAATGGGCTGAAGCTCAGGATCAAATCCATCCAGCTCGATTGTTGTACCCTGTTCGTAGAAAGTTGCTACGGATGGGGATATCGCCACCGGTGGTAAATTCTCAACAGATGCAGGTGGCGGAGTAAAAAGGAATCCAATGCTTCCCGTGTATCCACTGCCATCATCAAACGTGGTTTTAACAGCATATTGACCTGCAATCCCAAAAGCATTGTAGCTTCCACCTGCCGACCACCCTGCTCCAACCGAAGTTGTGCTTCTCAACTGTGTCGTTTCCTGACTCACGGCTGTACCCGGGATCGCGAGGAATAACAGCAGCACCAGACAAAGCACCGGTATTTTATAAATAATTGTTTTCATGTTTTCGTTGTTTAAGGTTAACAATCAACAATCACTTACTTAGAAGCTGTTTCTAACTCATCCGATTTGTTCTTTACTGTCAGGAGTTTTTCAATAAGGTTAATCTTGGCTTCAAGAGAAGCTACCCTGCTGAATTCTGATTTCAATTTTGTGTTTTCTGCTTTCAGACTATTTACTTCTGCTGAAAGTTCCTTTACAGCCTCTATCAGTACAGCTGTCAGAGCCGCATAGTTTACTGCTTTGTATCCATCCTCATCAGTTTTAACCAACTGCGGGAATACCTCTTCAAGTTCTTGAGCAAGCACTCCAACCTGTTCTTTATCACTTGTTATTCCTTTCTGCTTCTTAGCCAGTTTGTTCCAGTTATAGGTATAGCCATTCAATTGGCTGGTCTTTGAAAGTGCATTTTCAATGGATTTTACATTTTTCTTAAAACGTGCATCAGAAGTTTGTACGGTTCCATTGCTAGAGGTTAGTGTGTTTCCAGAGATATCACCTGTAGCTGAAATATGACCATCAGAAGCTGACATGGAGATCATGTCCTGAGAAGTCTCTCCAGCTATATTCGATTTTGCCAAGGTAAAGTCTCCCCAGTCATCTGTCCCGTCTGAACTAACTCCCAGTCGGGCATTGGTAAAATACCAGCCATTGCCATCCGTCGTTTGACCAAATAATTGAAGATTGGCCAGATCATTATTTTCCCATGGCTGTCCTCCCATCTGAATGTTTGGAGTGTTGGTACCATTCATGAATAGTTCAGAAGAAAAACCGGTTGGGTCATTCTGATTAGGATCACTTACAATATTTACGCTAAAACTTCCGCCCCCATTTGAACGATTTAGTTCAAAAGCACCGGCCTCTTCACCGTTCACTTCAACAGTTCTAAGTCTTGCAAGTCCAAAGTTTTCCTGAGCACTTCCTTCGAGAAAAAATTCGGGATAGATTCCATCCGCAAATGAACCGATTAGCGCACCTCCTCTGTATGTTTCAGTATCATCATAACTAAGTATCTGGGCAAATCCATCATTTCCCAGTCCGCCATACCACCCTACATTCTTATGATTTGGGTTGTAGGTGTACAGGTTTCCTCTGCCGTCTGGGCTAACTCTAAGTTGAGCTCCCACATTTCTTAATGAGTCATACAACCACATTCCACCAGTGTAGCCTCCATTTGAAGTTCCTACTATCACTTTGGTAGAATCATTCGCACCATAGAGAACCACTGAACCTGCATCATTGGTATCAAAATAACTTAATTCAGCCCTTAAGTCACCGTTAGGATTATTAACAATCGCATCTTCTCCGCTGGCTGCCAATGGTGAGCCGTTGAGCATTAAATTTCCATTCACGTTCACATCTCCCTCAAAGTATCCGGCCCAATTTTCAACGCCTCCACTGGCCATGCCATGAACTCCATAGTTTATGCCCGGCCCGAATGCCTTTCCTGCTACACCGTGATTTTCAGAAGCGTCAGTTCCCGCATTGGATATCCCATGTACACCAAAATTCCAAACACCACTCTCGCCGAAATTTGATCCTTCAAGCCCTGTATTATTAAACGCATTTCCAGTTGCATTACCCTCAACACCAAAGTTGATACTACCTTCTCCAAATCCCTGGCCAACATCTCCATTCCCCTGTCCTTCAGCATATCCGTACAATCCTTTATTGTATTTTCCTCCGCCAATCGCAACACCTACAATACCTCTGTGATCCCCACTACCATCGCCTGTCGCCTGTCCATAAACACCTGTCTGTCTTTTAGTATTTGCACCTTCAGACTGAGAAAAGCCTTCTACAGCGGTATTCCGATCAGTTGTTTGGGCTACCGCTTCGATTGCCGCATTAGCACCGGTTCCGGTACCACTTACTGTGAAAATAATCGTATTATGCTCTGATGCATCCGCGTCAAATACTCCATTGATTGAGTCAGGCATGTTTTGAGCAATAATCCCTTTGCTTATATAGGGTGCATGGAGGTCTACAGTCGCGATTTCTGTCCCTCCTATTGAAATTTTCAATTCCGGCGCGCCTGTCAGAAAAAGATCATTCGGAAAGGCATTGTCCAGTCCTAAAGTAACCGAATATAGCCCCTGAACAACCTGCACACTTTGGTGTGTCTCGGTCCATGCCGGAGATAAGATTGAAAAAGTTATATCCACTGCCCCATTTACTGCTTCCCCATTTTCGTAAAGCGCGCCCTGGAACGAAATTCCATTTTGAGCAAATGAGAAAGAAACGGAACAAAATAAGGCGATTGCTACAAGGTAATTTTTTTGGTAACGGTGTTTCATTGGTTGATTTTTTTTTGTAAAAAAGAAGTTTGATTTTCAGGTAAATTTTTAGGTTACCAAAAATGACGGATAATTCAGGAGAGATCAATACTACAAAATGCGTATTTATCAACTGATAATAAACAAGTGGGTTTTAAATGATGCCTCTTCTAATATGATCTGAAATCACTTCTACCATATTCCTTCCAGTCTCTTTTTTAATGATATTCTGTCGATGGGTTCTGACCGTATTGGGCGAAATGTTTAGGGAATTCGCAATTCCACGATTATCGTATCCAAATGAAATCATCCGAAGTACATCAAGCTCCTTTGATGAAAGGGCAGTTTTTTGACTAAGATTTTTCTCTATCCTGAAATTGTTAATATCAAGATTGAGGTAAGAACTCGTGCCCAGAAGATCAATAAATGAAATGGTACTGTCTGGTTGTTGAGAAAGATGTTCAATGTTTGTCTCTGTTCCCACTACATGCGCAATTTTATCTTCTTCAGACAGATTCAGTGTAGTAGACTGATGAAGATTCAAATAGTAGCTTCCATCACTCCTCCTCATTCTCATGGTATAGCTGACTTTATATCTGGTAATGTCCTCTGGTTTAAGATATTCCTGCAGGAAATAAAGTGAGCATTCTTCCTTCTTCCTCAAGATCGGAAGATCATCAGGGTGTACAAGCTCCAAAAATTTATCTGCACCGAATTCTTCCGGCGGTATCCCCAATTGATCCATTATGGTAGAATGAACATATTTCATTTGAAATTGGGAGAAGTCGAATATGTAATAAAAAAAAGAACCGGAACTAAAATAGGTGGCCAGTTGATCAACGACTTTCAGATTTGGAGTTTCTGCAGGCATGGCAGATACCATACTCTCTTTCCAAAGGTCAATGATCTTCTTACTCTCTTCATTCTTCATACTTAAAAAGGGCTGGTTGGTTGGTTAACTAAGGCTTGAAATACAGATGATTGTTGCAAATCCCGGTGATGGATTGACTGATAAGATTTTGATCCTGTTACATACTCAATAATTAAAAATTGATGGTTATACAAGATCCATAGCTTATCGGTAAGTTGTTCAATTTCGAACCTTTTAACGGACTGGTAATACCCCAAAAAACAACTAAGTAAATTACTTAGACATACTTTTTTTTGTGCAAACAAACCACTTTGGACCTTTCTGGAAAAAGATAACAAGCTGTATTAAAAATTGTTTTTCTTCAATTTCAATTTTTGCATGAAAAAAACAGAAAGGCTCCAATCAATCAGCTTGAACGATCAGGTAATTACCGTTACTCCAAAAGGATTTACTATTCTTGAGTGTGAGCTTCAATTTGTTCCCTAGTACTCGAATTATCCTCACTAGAATCTGATTGACAGGCAACAAGAAGTGCTCAGACTAAAATACAATAAAATAGACGTATGATTGACCTCATGGTTCTGCCATTTGAATGATCCCCTTTCAACGAAAGTTAGTTGAAAATTCACCTATTAAGTCCATATCTAAATTTAACTTGCCAATCAAATAAATGCTGATTATGGACACCTTCAATGAGTGGAAAGAGGTTTTTCCTGTCTTTCAGATTAGTGCGACCTTCGTTCTATTCCTTATCTATTTGGTCATTCGAAGAATTTTCGTGGGTATTGTACTCAGACGTGCGCTGAATAACAATTTCGAAGAAGCAAGAGCCACCTATATCAAGAAAGCAATTGGAGCAGGAGTTGGCCTGGTTATCATTGTCTTTGTAGGGATTGTCTGGGAAGTTTCACTGAAAGGACTCTCGTTATATGTCGCCTCCTTTTTAACAATCGTTGGTGTAGGTCTTTTTGCAACCTGGTCAATTGTGAGCAACATCACGGCCTCAGTCATTCTTTTCTTTTTCTTTCCGTTTAGAATCGGGTCAAAAGTTCGGGTAGTTGACGGAGACAATTCTGCTGAGGGTGAAGTGATCGGGCTATCGCTTTTTTCTATCCGCATAAAGAGAGAAGATGGATTTGATGTTTACGTCCCCAATAATCTCGCTATTCAAAAATCCATCGTTCACCTTGGCTAGCTGCCGGTGATGCGACGGCCATCAAAGTGATACGTCAATACGGGTCGGTTCGTATGACCCGCAACATCTTCAGCAAGATCGCCACCATGGATTAACCTTCTAATTCCGGTTTTCCGATGAACCCCAAGAGCGATAAGGTCAGCATCAACTGAGTCTGAATAGTAGATAATACCATACTCTTCGTCCTCATGATTATAGATCTCCAGGGAGTAGTTTTCAATGTCGTATTTATCCACCAGCATTCTGAGGTCAACCATGGTATCCACATCGTTGGCATATTTATTCCGTGTATTGATTTTCACAACATGGAGTTTTGCATCGAACACCTCCTGAAATCTTTTAAGTAGATATATCAACTCCGGGTGCTCCTCACTAAGATCTGTTGCATAGACAATATTGCTGATCGGGTTTTCTCCAATGCTCTGATTGACTGTCAAAACAGGAACTCTTGAAGATCGAACGAACTTGTCCGTCAAAGAACCGATAAAATGGTCATCGTGATTTCCAAGCCCTCTCTCCCCCATTATTATCAATGAAGCTTTTTCCCAAAGCACAACGTCTTTTATTTCTTTGTATGGATTCCCAATCTTTCGGACAATTTTGATTGGCACATCATCATGGGCCTTCTTCAATGTTTGCAGTTCATCGTCCGTTTTCTTTACCAGTTCGGCCATAAAAACACCTTCCAGCCCGTCATTAAGGATTTCGCCCATCGAAGAAAAGGAGACCGATGGTGCTTCAATGACATGGATAAGAATAACCTCACCATCGGATTTTTTTGCAATGCTTTTTGCAAGTGAAAGGGCGTTGAATGAGGTAATGGAGAAGTCAGTAGGTACGACTATTTTCATGGTGCATATTTGTTGCTGTCATTCAAACAATGATACGTCATAAATACGGATGAAATAGCGAAGGTGATACAATTTTCATATCTTAATGCATTGAATTATACCCTATGAATCGAGACATTCTGGACATAAATGATTTCACGGTATTGGTGGAAGAAGCAGTGGCTGACACGGCAACAATAGATACCTGTGCATTTGATGAACCTGTCATTGGTGTCGCTTTCTATGGTTCCGGAGATGTGGAACTTGATGTCAAATACGGTTCCAAAAAAAGGAGTTTTACTCATACAAAAGGGATTGCACTTTCATTCTATGCCGATGACCAGACAGAGTTCATTCACACTGTAGCGCCGGACAAGCCTTTACAGTGTATAGTTATTGTGACAGCAATAAAAAATCTTCAAAAACTTCCTAATCAGGAAGGAGAAATATTTATGGAAATGCTGGATCAATTGGTCAATCCTCAGGACAGCTATGTGGAGGGCCCTCATTTCCACATGACTCCTGACATGCAACATTCGGTAGAAAAAATGTTCAATACCCGGTATGAAGGCAAGACCAAAATGATGTTCTTCAGAAGTCAGATGACTGCATTATTGTCTCATTTCTTTGGCGAGCTTGCCGGCATGAAGGAAGAGGTGGTGAAAGAAGCGGACAGGGAAAAGCTATACGAAGCAAAGGAAATTCTCTTGAGTAATATTGATAATCCACCCTCTCTGAATGAGCTTTCAAAACAAATCGGACTGAACAGCAATAAGCTCAAAAAGAACTTCAAAGAACTCTTTGGGGTCCCGGTTTTCAAATACCTGCAAAACGAACGCCTGAATATGGCACACGATCTGTTAAGAAATCAGGATATGAGCATCCAGCAGGCCGCCTGGCATGTCGGCTATGACAGTCTGAGTTCTTTCTCCAATGCGTTTACCAAAAAGTACGGGTTCAGACCCAGCGAAATAAGATCCTGAGGTCAATCAGGCACAAAAATCCTTTCGAACAAATCTTCATCCTTTTCAGACAAATGACCCTCTGACATACTCAGCAGTTTTGTCTCATCATCCATTCAAAAGATATGAGACATTCAAAACAAAGCGCCAGTACCATTATAGGAATAGCTGTGTGCGTATTCCTCCTTTTTTCATTTAAAAATCAGCCAGAAAAAGCTTTTCATAGTGCAACTGCACAGATAGAAGCAACTGATCTAAAAAGAGATGCTTTGAAAATTTTACAGACAAAGTGCAACATCTGTCACGTCAAGAAGAATCCGGGGAAGGTCTTTACACTCGATAACATGAGTGCATTGGCACCTAAAATTCAAAAACAGGTTTTCGTCAAAAAAAGAATGCCAAAAGGCAACAAGATCCACCTGACTGAGCAGGAATATATCATCCTGAAAAAGTGGCTCAGAACACAATTATTGTAATCAACAACTATCTCAAATTATGGAACTAACTATCAAAAGCACGACCCTGTTCATTGCTATTCTCCTGACTGGCTTATCCGCCGGACTCTTCTATGCCTGGGAAGTCTCTGTCATCACCGGAACAAAACGAATTTCCGATCAGAGCTATCTGGAAGTGATGCAGTCTATCAATCGTGAGATCCTGAATGTACGGTTCTACCTGATCTTCTTCGGCAGTCTCATTGGACTTATCATCGGCAGCTATCTACAGTACAGGATTGGGATCACACCTGTTTTTCTTCTAATGACAGCTGCTATGCTGAGCTATCTGATTGGAACATTCGGTGTGACTGTTTTTGGAAATGTCCCGCTAAATGAGGCATTGGATGTATTGAATTTGAGCGAGATGAATCAGGAAATGTCCAAAGAAACCAGAATTTATTTTGAGGGAAAATGGAACCGATGGCACACCGTTCGAACCGTGTTTTCGGTGCTGGCATTCCTGCTCGCTCTGCTTGCTTCCTTTCTTGAGAAGAACGACTTAGCCCTGGTAGAAACGCCTTAAAACATCAACAAAAAACAAACAATTAAACAATAGAAATTATGAAAAACAAAATTTTAGTACTCGGAGGAAAAGGAAAGACAGGTCGCAAAGTGGCTGAACGTCTGACCAAACTTGATCAGGAAGTTCGGATTGGATCGCGGAGTGAAACTCCTGCATTCGACTGGGAGGATTCATCCGGCTGGTCTGAAGCACTGGAAGGCATGTATATGGTCTACATCACCTTTCAACCGGACCTGGCTGTACCGGGAGCATTGCAAGCCATTGAGGGGCTGACCCGAATAGCGGTCAAAAGCGGTATCAAAAAATTGGTACTACTTTCCGGAAAAGGAGAAAGAGAAGCTGAGCTGTGCGAGCAGCTGATCATTAACTCCGGTATCGATTATACAATTGTGCGGGCCAGCTGGTTCAATCAGAATTTTAGTGAAAGCTTTCTGCTCAACCCCATACAGGCCGGATACGTAGCATTACCTCAGGCAGAAGCTAATGTTCCGTATGTCGATACGGATGATATTGCGGATGTCGTGGTAGCAGCCCTTATGAATGAGGAACACAATGGAATGATTTATCAGCTGACCGGCCCTCGTACCTTGACCTTTCCGGAAGTAGTCAAAGAAATATCCATGGCTACAAACAGGAGTATTGATTTTACACCCATATCATTGCCTGCTTATTCCAAAATGATGGAAGAGTATGAAGTATCTGCTGACTACATCTGGCTTGTTAATTATCTTTTTTCTGAGGTTTTGGGAGACGAACGCAATGCTGAGGTGACAAATGATATTGAAAAAGTATTGGGCAGAAAGCCAAAGGATTTTTCAGAGTACGTGCAGGAAACTGTCGCAACCGGAATCTGGGATTTGGCGAAAGTGTAATCATAGCCTCCCTTCAAAAAGAAGGGCTTTTTAGCAATCTGGCAGGCCGGCTCTTTTAGGTCGGGTTTGTAAACTGATATCCTAATGGGTAATTTTAAATTAACTGCCACGCCATGAAGATATACACCTGCCTCACTTTTTTTGCTGTTTTCCTGTTTTCAACACCAATACAAAGTCAGAATCAGTCAGAATCTGATTCCACAGGCATTAATGATCAGATTAAAGGTGAACGACTTTTTAAGGCCTTCAAATTTGACAGTGGCACCTTTTATCTCAGGAAGGCTTCAGAGGTATTTAGAGAAAAAGAGGACTGGACACGATATTTTGAATGCAGGTACTATATTAATCTTGCGCCGGTTTTTCTTGAAAGAAATACGCAAAAGGCACTGGACAGCCTGAATGCTGATTTGGCCCTGGCCAAAGAAAAAATGGGAGAATCAGGTTCCGGCGTTGGCGAAATATATTTTGGTCTTGGCTGGCTTCACGATAATGCGCTCAGGGAGAAGGAAAAAGGATCCGATTACTATCATAAAGCACTTCAAACGTGGGAGTCGTCATACGGTACGTATCATGAAAAAACAGCCAAAGCTTATGCTAATTATGCTCTGATTTTAATTTCAATAAGGAAATTCGGTAAGGCAGAACCGGCATTGAATAAAGCACTGGAGGTCTATGGAGAAGTTTATCCAGCGAATCATGGAGAATGGGCCCGGCTCTACAATACGGCATTTTACTATTACCATGGACTGAATCAACTGGAAAAGGCTTCCACTTTTGCCAGTGCACTGTACCAAATTGGGAAAAATAATAAGGAAACCGGACTTCAACTAACCATCCGATCTTGCAGGAACTTATCCATCGTTCTATATGGTCTTCAGGAATACGAGCTTGCTGCCAAATATGCACTGGAAGAAATGGAACTTGGAAAGGAATTTCTAAACACTGATCAGATTGCCTCTATTTATAATAATCTCGGAAGGATCTATTGGTTTTCTGATGCCGATAAAACGCTTGAATTCACAAAAAAGGCACTGGATCTAAAGCTTTCATCCCTTGGACCTGATGATCCCGGCACAATCAGTTCTCAAATCAATTATGCAAGTGCACTTACAGATTTTGGAAGTCCGGACATAGCAATCCCAATGTTTAAGTCCATTTCGGCAAAACTGATGTCTTCTGACAATCAAAAGGAAGACGGGCTCAGGTCGCTCAGTCTGATGTCAAAAGCCTACAATTTCAATCAGCAGTGGCAAAAAAGTACCGAGACATACAGGCAGGCGGAGGAAATGTATTTTTCCCTGATTGATTTACAACCAGAAGCCAACCTTGCTTTTTACTACTACGCAACTGCAGCAAAAAACAACCTCTCAAGCCTAATAGAGCAGTTCAAAACAACGAGAGATACAGAATACCTCAGGAAAGCTCATACTGATTATAAAACGGCTGATTCACTGCTTCAATTCATCTGGAAAAATCTGGAATATGCGGCGGACCAGCAATCATTCCTCAATCTGACTATTGAGTTTTATGTCATAGCATCAGACCTCTTCTATTATCTGTTCAAAGAAACCAATGAGGTCAAATATGCTGATCTGCTGCTCTATTCCTCTGAAAAAAATAAAGCATCCATCTCATTTCCGGCATTTTCTCTCGCGCTTAAAATGGATCAGCTTAATATCCCTTCAGAGATTCTAAATAGAAAAAAAGAAATCGATTTGTCCATTGCCCGTCTCGAAAACAATCCGGATGGTGACAAAGAACTACTGGTCATCAAAAAGAACGAAAGAGACAGTCTGCTGGAAGAAATTCGCATCAGGTATCCAAAATACTATTCTGAACGAATGAATACCCGGGAACTAACCATTGATCAGATACAAAAAAACCTCTTACCTGATGAGTCTCTCATTATGTACATCACGAGCGAATCCAATTATATTAGACCTGAATCCAGTATCATCAGCTTATTGGTGACGAAGGATAAAGTTGGAGTGTGGAGAAGCATTACAGACCAACTCCCATTGAAAATTGAACAGTTCCTCACTGCATTAAATGACAGAGAAGATCTGTCCGCGAAATCTTCTGAGCTTTACAGGGTCTTAAACCTTGACTCTGTCGAAGCGGTTCTGAAAGGTCAGAAAATCACCATTATTCCTAACAATGAACTTTTTGCACTTCCTTTTGACCTGATCACCGATTCATCCGGAGAGTCATTCATTGAGAAATACACCATTGGATATCTACAATCCGGAGCAATGATGTTAAGTAAGAAGGATAAAAAAGTTGTTCGTACCGCCAGCCTGTTTGCTCCATCAATTGAAACTGTTGAAACGGATAGTGAGAATTTAGCCAGAGGGAGTCAACTTGAATTGTTGTACAGTTCTGTTGATGAAATTGACAAAATCAACGAGATAATTGGCGGGTCCAAATTAAATGATAAGTCAAAATCAGGTATTCTTGATCAGATCCGTGACTCTGACATCATTCATTTTGCAACACACGCTGAGGTCAGCCACAGCTCTCCCGGCAGCTCCGAATTGTTCCTTTCTTATGATCGTGAAAGTTCAATTTATGCCTATGAGTTGTACAACCAAAACTTTAATGCACAGCTGGTAACCCTCAGCGCATGTAATACAGGAATTGGGAAACTGCAAAAGGGGGAAGGAATTCAAAGTCTTGGAAAGGCATTTACCTATGCCGGATGTCCAAATATCGTAATGAGTTTATGGCCGGTTAATGATGAATCCACGGCCGAGTTAATGACTTATTTCTATCAAAATCTGAAAGATGGAATGAGAAAAGATGCAGCCTTAAGAAACGCCAAATTGACCTATCTGGAAAATGCTGATCCAGTGAAAGCTCATCCCTACTACTGGGCGGGGTTTGTCTTCTCCGGAAACCCCGAAGCGCTGGAATTTGAATCCGGGAATACCAGCTGGTGGCTTTTTGCTATCCCTTTGTTGGTAATTGTTGCCATTGCAGGAAGGAAAAGGTTCTATAGTTCTTCCAGCAGTTGAGCAGCCTTTTTACCAGGTCCTCCCCCGGCTTCTTTAACAATCAGCAGAGATTTCCTGGCTTCTTCGATCCTTTCCATTTTGATAAGAATTAATCCACTATACCATTGGGAAAGCGTGTAATAATCCGATTCTTCATTCCTGATTTGTCTCAGACCTTCCAGAGCCTCTTCATCCCGGTTTAATTCTACCAGGCAGATCGACTGATAAAATTGATAACCATCTCCTGGATTTTGATTATTCAGCTTCTCTAATAAATCAAGGGCCTGTTGAAAATCTCCATTTTTGTAGTGAACAAAAGCTTCATTTTCCCTTGTCAGTGAATCCTCCGATCCCCTTTCATTACCAAATTCATAAACACCATAGGTTTCGTAGTTTTGACTAAAAAGACCTGAATAGTCAGAAGTAGCGATATTATTCAGATACCCTAAAATCAGAAGCGGGATAATCGCTGCAGCTGCATACCAGTAGATTCTCTTTGAACTCTTCTCTTCTTTCAATGACCGCTTAAGTCTCTCCCTTTCTGCAAGCCCGACTCCCAGTGTTACAATTCGCTCCTGATCGAGCAGTTGCTTAAATGACGGATCAGAAGAAAGCCAGGACTCAACCTGATCAGATTCCTCCTTCGAACACTCGTTACGGATGTATTTTCTTATTAACTCCTCGTCTTCCATATTTTTTCTTTTAAATAACCAAGACATCTGGATTTCTGCACCTTAACCACATTCTTATTGGGATAACCCAATGCTTCTGCAATTTGATCGATGTTCATTCCTTCATAGTAAAACAACGTCAGTATCGATTTGCATGGCTCATCAGTTCTAAGAATTGCCACCTTCACCTGCTCTACTTTCTCCATGTTGTCCTCATCCGGCTCCAGCCACTCTCTTTGATAAACAGCAACTTCATCCACCTTTTCATCCTGTCGCTTCTGGAGCTTGAATTGCCTCAGCATTTGATTTCTACAGATAGCAAATAAATATGTCTTCAATGAGCAGGATAGCGAATCAAGTTTTCGATCTCTGGCCGCTTCATACAGAGCAATCATCGAATCCTGATACACATCCTCCAATTTGGGGGTATCTGCATCAAAATGATTTTTCATCCATTGCATGCAGGACTTATGATGAAGATTATACAGCTTTTTAAAAGTCTTCTCATCTCCGTCACTGAGTCTTGCGATCAGCTCATGTTCGGTTTCCGTACTCACCACTTAGTGTTTGTCGAACCAAAATAGTTAACAACACTTCGAAAAAAAATTTTCATGAGCTGTTAACCATTTCCAATTAGGGCTACTAAGGTGTGAATTAAAAAATCGCAAAGCCATGAAAACATTTTACTCAAACGATTATGCTCACCGAAGATTAAAGCGCAGACTCCTTGTCTTTGAGCTTGTCGTTTTCTTTTTCTGTATGCTTTATGCATCCATTAGTGAAGCTCAAGACGTTACTGCCCCATCCATATTATCACTCAGTCCGGTTGATGATGCCACGGACGTGTCCGTTACTCAATGGGTATATGAAGTTACATTCGATGAAGATATCCAGATTGGAACAGATCCAATCCTGCTGAAAATCTATGATACTGATGCTACTTATGCAGGCGCGAATCTATCTCAGATGGTGACCATCAATGGATCAGTTGCCACAATAGATTTTAATGCGCTGGGCGGTTTAGATGGATTCCGACTGACCGGAACAACTCAATACTACATTCACATTCCGGATGACTCGTTTCAGGACCTAAGTGGGAACGGATATGCAGGGCACACGAAAGGAAACTGGAATTTTACAACTGAAGTATCTGACAATATCGACCCTGTTGTTCTGTCTTTTTCACCCGCAGATGATGCGAGGGAAATTGCACTGGATAACTGGGTGTTTGAAGTCACCTTTGATGAGGATATACAGCTTGATCTCACAGCTACCAAGGGAGTTGTACTCCGGGATGCCGGAGATTTTACCATTACAAGCATGCTTCCCAACTCACCAGGAATGACAGTTTCTAACGGAACACTGACCATGGATTTCAATCATGACGGGGCATTGGATGTAACGCCTTTAAATGAGAATGCTGTTTACCACATTGAAATCTCTGCTGATATTATTGAAGATCTTACCGGGAATGGATTTAATGGTTTCATCGATAATGAAACATGGAACTTCTTCACCATAGATACACAGTCCCCTGGCATAAACCAGCTTAGTCCATCCAATGGGGCAACTGGTGTTCTGGTTAATGAAAGTTTCAGTATCATTTTTGATGAACCAACCATAAAACTAACGGGGACATTTGATCTGTATGAAGGAACAACGTTGATAGAAAGTAACGACATAAACGGGGCTGACGTCACGTTCAATAGTAGCTCCTCAATCAGCTCTATGTCAACCACCTTCTCAAGCTTGCAGCCCGAAACAACCTACAATGTGAGGTTAACTGCCGGTGTAGTGGAAGATTTGGCAGGAAATGACTTTGCCGGAATTCTCAATGAGACAACCTGGACATTCACGACCATGGACGATGAATCAGTGCCACCGGTTCTTGATTATGTATATCCGGATGATGATGATACAGATGTATCAATAGGAGATATAGAAGAAGATGGCCTCTCTTTCGGATTTGACGAAGATGTTATAGCGGGAACAGGAAATATTGAGATTAGACAAGTTTCTGATGGCACACTGGTTCAGTCCATTTCTATAGATAGTGAAGACATTGAATTTGAATCCAGTGATGTTTACGTCTACGGTCTGACAGGGATACCATACAATACTGAACTGTATATCACCATATGCGGAACCTGTGTCACAGATATTCTGGGTAATCCATATGCGGGAAACAACGTTGGTGACTGGAGTTTTACTACTGAAGTCGGGCCGTTTGAACTTGTTTCACTAAGTCCTTCAAACGGAGCAACAGATGGATCTTCCAATTCACAGGTTACTCTGACCTTTACTCATGATGCGGATATTGGAGCAGGAAATATCCAGGTATTTGACGCCAGCGACGATGGTTTGGTAGCACAACTGAATAATTTCAACGGGACATATATGACCATTGACGGGCCGAGTATTACGTTCGATTTCATCCAGGATTTTCCAATGGGAGACGAATTATATATTAATGTTTCAGACGGCTATTTGAGAAGTGATTTGACTCCTGATGACTGGGCAGGAATTCAGGATAATACTTCCTGGAGATTTACAGTTGAAGATACACGGCCTCAGATTGTCTCCTTCACACCCACCACTGAAGTTGCCTCTGCCGGAGTTGTATTTGAGCTGACCTATGACCGGGATATTGCCTTAAATTCCATTTCTTCTGTACCTGCTTTACGAATCTATAAGTCTGATGCCTCACAGGTAGCTTTCTTTAATAAAAACAACCCTAATATCTCCATTGACGGTGCTACTGCGACGTTTACATTAACCTATGCACTTGATCCGGAAGAAAACTATTATGTGACACTCGGAGAAGGTTTGTTTGTGGATGCGCTGGATACCGGGAATCCCGGGGAAGATATTGATGATGATACCACATGGACCTTTTCAACCAGGGCAAATGACGGGAATGGGCCCGACCTGGTCAGCCTTTCACCAGCTAATGGAGAAGGTCAGGTTCTTACCAGCGGAAATGATATTGAATTTGCCATGACCTTTGACGAACCGGTTTTTTTAGGTAATACCAATGATAAAATCTCGCTATGGAAAGATGATGAAAGCGGGGACGAACTTTTCTATGACATTGGAGATCCCTCTGTTATTTCAATCAGTGAGGATAATCTGACTGTAACACTGGATATTCCCAACCATTACAATCTCGCGCAGGAAACCACCTACTACATCCTAATTGATAACATGAGCGGTTCTGATCCAATCATTTACGATGCGGATGGGAATGGTATTGCTGCTGTTTCAGATGAAAACGACTGGCGATTTACTACGTATGGCCCCATACAGATCACTGATTTTGACCCGGACAATGGAGCAACGGATGTTCCTGTGGATCAGCTCTTCGGATTACTCACAAATAATGCTTTGAATGCTTCCGGAAGTGGAACTATTCGGTTAAGAAATTATGAAACCGGTAGCATTCAGCGTACTATCATCATGCCCTCATCGGATGTTGGATTTGAAGGAATTGAAACCAATATCAGTTTTGATGGCACTGGTGGTGATTTAGAAGAAGGACAACATTACTACATCGATATCGCTTCCGGTGTTTTCAGAGATGACTTTAACCAGACCTTTACCACCTCTCACAAAGACACCTGGAACTTCACAACTGCAGACGAAACTGCCCCTACAGTCACCACTCTATTCCCAACAGATGACAATGATAACGTTGCGCTGAGTACCAGTCTGATTATCGATTTCAATGAAAACATTGAGCTGGGAACCGGGAGCATCACTCTTTACAATGAAGACGATGAGGTTGTGGAAACCTATTCATCCACTGAAAACTTTGACCGGTTGACCATTGGACTAAATGATATCACCATTGATCCGACCAATGACCTGGAAGATGGTACAGGCTATTATATTTTGATTGGTAACGATGCGGTTAAAGATGATGATGGGTTCGACAATTTCTTTATGGGAATCACTGATAAATCAGTCTGGAATTTTTCAACTCCTGACAATACAGCCCCTTCTTTGGTTTCAACCAGTCCTGATGATGGTGAGACAGGAATCTCTGTAGATAGTGACATCTCTCTCACTTTTGATGAGGAGATCATGGGTAATGTTTCCGGGAGTAATCAAATACGTATTTTAGAAACTTCAGGCCCTTTGGTAGAAGCATTTACAGATATGTCAAGAGTGTTGATATCTGGAAACACCATTACCATCGATCCGACTAATGACTTTGCTTTTGATACAGAGTACATTGTTTACTTCTGGTATGGTGCAGTGCTCGATGGAAATAATAACAGTGCTGCTGCCACTGAATGGACGTTCACAACTGAAATCGGACCCGTAGAAATTACCGGGCTTAATCCGGCCGATAATTCAGTGGATGTAGCAATTGATCAGCAATTGTCCATCACATTTAATCAGGACATCCAATTAGGAATAAACGGCACCACCAAACAGGTGGCTATCAGAAGATCAGGAGCAAGCCTTTTTGAATTGATACCTCTCACCGCAGACAACATTAGCGGAAACGTATTGTTCATCGATCACCTGAATTTTGAATACGATCAGGAATATTACATCAATATTGATGCAGGTGTGCTTGCTGATCTTTCCAATTCTTCGTTTCCTGGTATAACTGATAACACTACCTGGACATTTACAACTGAAGAGCAACCGGATGTAACTGCCCCTTCCGTTGTTTCTCTGAGCCCGGAAGATGATGAAACGGAGACAGGAATTACAGAAGACCTTATCATTGTTTTTGATGAACCAGTTGTAAAAGGTCCTGGAGGAAAAGCAATCCAATTAAGAAGAGCGGATAATGGAACTATCTATCAGAATATCCCGGTTGGCAACTCAATTGTGCAGATATCTGGAGCGACGGTAACTATTGATATCGTCAACCTGCCTGAAAAAACAGATTTCTACATCAATATCGAAGACGGTACATTCCAGGATAGTGCAGGAAATGAATTCGGCGGAATCTCTAATGATACTGACTGGAACTTTACCACGCACGATGCGACACCACCAATCCTGATTGCATTGAGTCCTGCTGACAACAGTACAGGGATTCAACTTGATCCTACCCTTGTGATGACGTTTAATGAAGAAGTAGCATCTACAGGTGCTGGTCAATACAGAATGTTCAATAAAAGCACTGGAGAGCAAATTGGCCCCAACTGGTATTTCCCGGCAGGAGCTGTATTTGAGGAAAATGAGGTGAGCTATACGATTCCCATTGACCTCCCCTATGAAACGGAGATTTACATTAATGTACTGGACGCCATTGAGGACCCTGCGGGAAATCGGGTAGACATTACCGGCACTGAAGCATGGACATTTACTACCATCGAAAATGACGATCCAACCGATCTTTCAATGACTTTACAATCGGTGGACGAAAACGAACCGGTTAATACATACATTGGAGCCTTTAGTGTTACAGATCCCAATGAGTCAGATACCCATGTCATTTCATTTGCTTCCGGAGAGGGAGATGATGACAATGATTCATTCCAGCTGAATGTCTTTCAGTTAAGGACCAATGAAGTGTTTGACTTTGAAACCAAAAACAGTTACTCCATCAGGCTCAGGGTAACTGACAATTACAATAACTTCTTCGAAAAACAATTTACCATCACGATAAATGATGTTGAAGAAGATCCGGGTAACAATAACCCTACGGATATCACGCTTTCAGGGAACAGTATTCATGAAAATGCCGCAATAGGAACTTTGATTGGAAGTCTGAGTTCGAGTGATGATGATGAATCCGATACGCATGCTTATTCTTTCGTTTCGGGTGAAGGAGATTCGGACAATACTTCATTCACACTGGATGGCAATGAGTTGAAGAATGCGGAAGTCTTTGATTTTGAATCAAAATCAGCTTACTCGGTAAGAATCAAATCAACGGACAATAATGGAGGATCTTTCGAAAAGAGTTTTACCATTACCATCAATGATGTGGTTGAAGCAGTAGATCAGACCATCACATTTGAATCCATTTCAGACAAAACCTTCGGTGATGTGTCATTTACCATTCATGCTGCATCTTCTTCAGGTTTGGATATTCAGTTTTCTGTTGAAAGCGGACCAATACAAATTACTGAAAATACCGTAACCATAACAGGTGCAGGAGAAGCTGTAATCGCTGCAAACCAAAGCGGGGATGATACCTATAATCCGGCAATCGAAGTGACCAAATCGTTCACCATCAATAAGGCGGGCCAGGTCATTACCATCGATCCGATAGCTGACAAGCAGATAACTGATAATCCATTTGAGGTCAGTGCTTCTGTGAACACCGGGCTCTCTCTTACCTATGAAGTCAGTGGTCCTGCTACAATAAGTGGTTCATCTATTTCACTAACTGGAACTACTGGCAATGTGACTGTGACGGTCCGTCAGGCAGGCAATGAAAATTACCTTGAAGCATCAGCTGTTACCACGTTCAGTGTACTGGATCCTGGCAAAACCAATCAGACCATCACATTCGAAGCAATTGCTGATAAAACTTTTGGCGACTCTCCCTTCGAAGTGATGGCTACCGCCTCTTCCGGACTGGATGTCGTACTCAGTGTTATTTCAGGGCCTGTTACTGTCGATGGAAATGAGGTTTCAATTACCGGAACCGGAACAGCGATCATTGCAGCAAACCAGTCGGGAGACGAAACCTATAATGCTGCCGGTGAAGTGACAAGGTCATTTGAGATCAACAAAGCAGATCAAACCCTTACCTTCGAAGAGATTACGGACAAAGCTTTTGGTGATGCTTCCTTTGAACTTTCGGCTTCTGCGTCTTCAGGGCTGGATGTACAATTTACAGTAGTAAATGGTCCCGTATCAATTTCCGGAACAACAGCAACAATCAACGGGGCAGGTGAAGTCACGATTGCAGCCAATCAGGAGGGGAATGAAAATTACCATTCAGCAGATCAGATGAGTCAGACATTCACTGTCGCGAAAGCAGATCAGGTCATTACACTTGAATCCATTCCTGATAAACTGATAACAGACAACTCCTTCGACATTTCAGCAACCGTTGATACCGAACTGGAATTGGTCTACGAAATCTCCGGACCTGCTACTGTATCCGGCAATACAGTGACTCTGGACGGGGTTGAAGGAACAGTGACTGTAACTGTAAGTCAGGAGGGGAATGAAAATTACCATTCGGCAACAGCTTCCACCTCTTTTGAGGTGACCGATGAGGAAGCACTTGCAATAGGTGATCCCGCAGAAGTTAAAGTATATCCTAACCCATTCACCAGTTTCATAAAGATTGAAAGCACAACTGAAGTGTCTGTCCGGTTATTTGATCTTCAGGGAAAATTAATTTCAAAGGATCTTTTCAGCAATGGAAAACTAGATCTTAGATCACTGGATCAGGGGGTATATCTGCTCGAACTTGTAGGTAAAGAGGTCAACTTTCAAAAAAGAATAGTAAAGACAAACTAAGGCGGCATTAGTCCCGAGTTATCGGGAGCCTATTGCTTTGGGCGGCTCAAGGAGCTGCCTTTTTTTATGCTCAAAAAAATTCAACCACATATTCTTTGCAGTTGTCAGCAGTTTTTTGAAAAAATTCAATCGTGATTTTGCTTTTAAAGAAATATTGATTTAATGTTGTACTGTATTAGTATGATAGTACACTAAATCAATAGTAATGATTGATATTAATAATCTGAATTTCACTTACAGCAAAAATCAGAAAGCACTGTTCCAAAACCTGGATTGCGAACTCCAGGCAGGGAGCATTGCCGGGCTGCTTGGAAAAAATGGAGCCGGAAAAACGACTTTGCTAAAAATCATGATCGGATTGCTTTTTCCGACCAATGGTCGACTTAAGATCAACGATCATGAGCCGGGAAAGCGGCAACCATCCTTTCTTCAGGATCTTTATTTCGTGTCAGAGGAATTTCATCTTCCCGGCATTTCAATTGACGGATATATTAAAGCCAATTCAGGGTTTTATCCCCGATTTGATAAGGAATTGCTTGAAAAACTGATTGTCGATTTTGAATTACCTGAAACAAAGAGCCTTCAAAAGCTTTCATACGGGCAAAAAAAGAAGTTTCTGATCTCTTTCGCTCTGGCTACCAGATGTCGATTGCTGGTACTGGACGAACCAACGAACGGGCTGGATATTCCATCGAAAGCAATTTTTAGAAAAATAATGGCAGGGTCACTGGACGAAGATCAGCTGGTTATTATTTCCACACATCAGGTCAAAGATGTTGAGAATCTGATTGATCGGATACTCATGCTGGAGAATGGACAATTCATCATGCAAAAAGACATGCTGGATATTTCTTCAAAACTCAATTTTGCAACCAGCTCAACCGGAGATGGTGATGATGTACTGTATAGCGAAATGGTTCCGGGAGGATATAAGGTCATCACTCCACAGGTCAACGGAAGCTCTTCGGTAGATATCGAATTATTGTTCAACGCTGTAACCCAGGGCAGTCAAAAACTCAAGGATTATGTCAATTAATAACACCTTTAACTGGAAACGATTCCTGTTGCTTTTCAGGCAATACCAGATTCACAACGGAAAGTTTCTGCTCTATGCAATTGTCGGATACTGCGGAGTAGTGTTCATCATTCTAAGCTTAGGTCAGCTTGGAATTGATGGTGAACCTCACGAGCTCAATGCCTTTCTTCAATTGCTGCTAACATTTGGCGCCATATTCGGAATCCTTTATACGGGATACTCTTTTTCCCCATTCAGGACGAAAGAAGGTACCATCAGCTATCTGACCATGCCAGCCTCGTCATTAGAAAAATTCCTCTTCGAATTCATAAGCAGAATTGGGCTGGCATTGGTCATGCTTCCTTTTTTCTTCTGGCTGACTTTCAATTTGCAGGGGTTTGTTTTTGAAATGATCGGCAAAGCGGATTTCGATCCCATCTGGTTTTCCAGTTTTTATGAAATGGATATTTCTCCCATTGATGAAATATTCTGGCTGCCTTTTCTTATTGTTTTTGCTTCCCTCCTGACTTTTGTCCTGCCTTTCACCGGTGGAGCCATCTTTTCAAAGCAACCCTTAATTAAGACGCTGTTTTCTGTAGCGATTATCATGGCTGTCTTTGGGATCATCATTTACATTGTTTTAGAACCCTTAGGGCTAAGTAATTACAATGTCAATAATTCCCTGTGGTTATTGCCCGATGAAGATGAGTCGGCTATTCGATTTACGGCATTTCTCGCGATTATCACAAATACGGTCATGCTGGCTACAGCATATCTTAAAATAAAAGAAAAGGAGGTCTGAGATGGAGTTTCAAAATGGAAAAAGCATATTCCTGCAAATCGCTGACAGCATTACTGATAAGGTAATAAACGGAGAATTTGAGTCAGGTAAGAAAATACCTTCGGTACGAGAACTGGCCGCTGAAATGGGTGTCAATCCCAACACAATTATGAGAACCTATAGTGAATTACAATCCATGAATATCATTGAAAACAAAAGAGGAATCGGATATTTTGTAAACTCCGAAGCGCAGAAAATCATTCTTGAAAGCAAGAAACAGGAGTTCTTTAATAAAATTCTTCCTGAATTCCTGCATCACGCATCAATGCTGGGAATTACCTCACAGGAACTTAAGAATCATCTGGAAATCAAAAACACGAAATCATGAAGCTGAGCAATAAACTACTCATTGGTTTTTTTGGAGGAGCTATGATCTACATGCTCATGGCATTTGCTGAAGTGAGGTTAAGAGGAGATGACAGAAGGCTCACCGGGAATAACGCAAAAGTTGAGTCGGTACCTCTTGCAAATGTGCGATTCATCAACCTGAATGATTTAGGTAAAAGAATCAACATTGAGTCTTCATACAATCCAAGAATTGAAATGCGAAGCAAAGACGGAGATGTGCTCTCCGGGCTTAAGTATGAACTCAATGGAGATACACTGACACTCACGCAACTTGAAGTCGGGGAAGATGTCCGCATTTCATTGACTATATACGTACCGGACAATGGGTCAATTGGATTGAGTTCCAACAACGCAAGGGTTTACATGTCAAAACTGGATGTGTCCGCTATAGCCATAATGCAAACCGGCGGGAGGATTGTCTTTGAAGATGATGTGCGCCTTCAGCGTCTCATGCTTCAGGTCGGAGAAGATGCCCGATTTGACTTATACTCCGGGGAAATTGATTCAGTCACACTCAACATGAATAATTCAAGCGCAACCATTCGATCCAGAATAGGTCTTCTGGATGGTTTCATGGCGAATGACTCAGACCTGATGATCGGCAGTATTAGTGAAATCACATTCAAGAAGGATAACAGCAGCTCAATACGTCTTTTTGATTAAAAAAACAGAAACGTTTTTCAATCAAATTGTAACAAAACAAAAGCCATTTAGCTCTTATACCGTAGTGCCCGAAATCAACCTGACAATACCTGCCCAATGAACATTGAAATCAAAGAACTTTCCAAGATCTACCCAAACGGTCATGCGGCCATCAAGGACATTAACCTTGAGATTGGAAGCGGTATGTTCGGGTTACTTGGTCCTAATGGTGCAGGTAAGTCAAGCCTCATGCGAATTTTGGTTACGCTTCAAAAAGCAACCAATGGAAGTATCCGCATGGACGGGCTGGATATCAACCAGCATCGTAAAAAAATTCGTCCCTGGATTGGGTATCTCCCTCAGGACTTCACCTTTTTCAATAAACTGAAGACCTGGGAATTTCTGGATTATGCAGCAATGCTTGCTACTGATCTCAGAAAGAAAGAGCGAATTGTGAAGGTAGATGAAATGCTGGATCAGGTTGGGTTACTGGAAGTCAGAGAGCGTTTGGCCAACAAATTGTCGGGTGGAATGAAAAGGCGACTGGGAATTGCCCAGGCACTCATTGGTAATCCAAGACTACTTGTAATTGACGAACCAACCACCGGACTGGATCCCGAGGAACGTATCCGATTCAGGAATATACTCTCCGACCTCAGTCAGAAAGACGTAACAATTATTCTGTCCACTCACATTGTAGGTGACATCAGCAGTACCTGCAATAATATGGCCATGCTAAACAAGGGTGAGGTGGTCTTTAATGGGGCTCCGGAAGGAATGATTGAAGAAGTAAGAACGCACGTCTGGCAGGTCACGGTAGAAGATGAAGATTTTACAGATCTCAAGAACAGATTCCCGGTGGTGTCGACCATACCTACTGAAGGTAAATGGGAAACACAGCTTATTTCCATGGAAAAGCCGCATCCTGAAGCATTTAACATTTCGCCAAACCTGGAACATGCCTATGTCTTTTTTATGGAAAACAAATTAGGAGTTTCTCTGGTATGATTTCATTTGGCAACATACGAACTATAGCAAAGTACGAATCCAAAGTGCTGTGGAGAAACTGGTTCTTCCGGATTTTTTCGGCAGGGATTCTCTTTTTCCTCTTTATTTTCGATATGGCCATTTTTTCTCCCATAGGCGAGTCCAGATGGTTCCCAATGGCCAGTAGCTGGGGTATTCCATATACCAACATGATCATGCTGGCCATTCCACAGGCAGCAGCCGTCATCTTTCTGGCATCCGGTCTGGTTAAGAAGAATAAAAAAATTGATACCAATGAAGTTTTCTTTGCCAGGGCGATCTCAAATGCCGATTATGTGCTGGGTAAAGCGCTTGCCCTCTTCAAATTGTTCCTCCTCCTCAATGTGGTGATTCTGACAATGGGATTGATCTACAATTTAACCAATCCGATATTGCAGTTCAACCCGCTGGCGTATGTGGTGTATCCACTGCTAATGAGCTTACCCACCATCGTATTCATTACGGGACTATCTTTTCTATTGGTTACCCTTCTTAAAAACCAGCCTGTCAGCATTATTTTACTTCTCGGATTTTCAGGTGTCATTCTCATCTACTTTTTCGGGAAATACGATAGTCTGCTCGATTACATGGCCTTCAGACTCAATCTGATGGCTTCTGATATTACCGGATTTAGCAACATCAACTACATCATATTTCACCGGACATTTTATTTCCTGACAGGTGTGGCATTTTTATTCGGATCGGCTTCAACTCTTGAGAGGCTTTCCAATCACAGAAGAAATCAGCTAACCACCGGACTGCTTACGCTGATATTAACCGGAACAGCTGCATATATCATGTATAGCATACGAGCTACTCAAATCAGCTCCCTGAATTTAAGAGCAGATATGGTCGAATTGAATGGCAGGTGGGCTGAAACTCCAAATATCAACATTGTATCCAATGATCTTACCATTGAACATAAAGGTGAGCAAATCAGCGGAGTGTCTGAAATGGTTGTCATTAACGATACGGACCAGTCACTGGACACGATTTTCTTTACATTAAATCCCGGATTGCAGGTTACGAATCTTACCATGGATGACGGAAATGTTGATTTCACCAGAGAACTTCATATTATTTCCATCCTGCCTGCCAAACCCATTGAAGCAGATGGGAATGCCCGTATCAACATTAGTTATGAAGGGGAAATCATCGAAGAAACTGCTCATCTTGAAGTTGAGCAGGACCGCTATGAAGAAATAGATGGTGACTTTTTGTACGCGATTGAAAAACGCTACGCATTCCTGCAACCGGACTATGCATTGTTCACCAAAGACATTTTATGGTACCCGGACAATCGTGCCGGTTATAGCCGCCTGTCCCCTGTAAAAGAACGACGCTCATTTGTCAATTTCAATCTGAAAGTAAAAACCAGTGATCCGCAAATTCCCCTGTCACAGGGCAGCAGCGAAAAGATCGGAGAATACCACCAGTTCTCCACGGAGTTTCCATTACCCCAACTTTCCCTGGTTATCGGAACTTATGAAAGAAAAACGCTGACAGTGGACAGTGTGTCATACGAATTGTATTACTATCCGGAAAATGACTATTTCTCAGTGCACTTCGATCAATTGGAGGACACGCTTAGTATCCTGGTGAGAGATCTGGTAAACAGCTATGAGCACGATCAGCAATTGAAGTACCCGTTCAGACGACTCCAGTTCGTGGAGGTTCCCATACAATTCAGTGCTTACAATAAGATCTATGAAGATCAACAGGCTTTTGTTCAGCCTGAAATGGTTTTATGGCCGGAAAAAGGAGGAAGCCTGAGAGATTTTGATTTTGGCAGGCAATTCCAAAGCATGGATCGACAGGCCAGGCGCGAAAATCAGGTGTTGGACGACCGGCAAAAACAAGCCAATGTCTTTAACAATCTGATAAAGAAAGTCTTCACCAGACAGCTGACTGACGGCTGGTTCTTTGATGGAAGAAACGTTGATGAACCGAATTATTCTATTTTCCCCAACCTCTATTCCTACAACTCAGGAATTGTCAGTAAAGAATGGGCATTGCTAAATAAGAGTGTATCTGAATACCTCAATAGTGGAGAACAGCCTGAAACAGATTTTTCCAGAAATGTCAATGGAATCTCCTTTACCGAAGAGTGCAATGAGTTGATGCGAGACGCTCCATTAATGGAAATACTCACGCAGGAAACAGATTTCGCAAAAATTCAGAAGTCCGTAACTCTCAAGGGTGAATACCTGTTTTCATACCTGGAACAATTAATTGGAGAAAAGGAATTGAAGGAATTCCTGTACGCCTGGATCAACGAGAATCAGCATCAGCTTACATCTTATGAAGATTTTCGAAATGGAATTTTGAACAGATTCGAACTTGACATAGACCCGATTATTCAGCAGGTTTATTCAGATACCGATCAACCCTCTTTTGAAATTCAGGATCTGGAACAATATGAACTGCTGGATGGTGACAGAAAGCGCTACCAGGTAAAGTTTCTGGCAACCAATACCGGCACCAATGATGGAGTGATTAAGGTGAAATTTAATGATGAGAACTCATCACGTGATGACGGATTTTTCAGGCAGCGAGACGAGGAGGTTGCAACAGATCAGCCTGAATATGCAGCGTTGATCAGGTCAGGTGAGACGAGACTATTCGGATTTATTCTCGACACAGAACCCAGGGAAATTTCCATAAATACACTCGTATCCAAAAACATTCCATCGGTGATTAATATTACTCCCGGACAATTTAACCTGAGAGAAAAAGCCATTCCGTTTGAAGGGGAACGAGTCATTAAAAATCTTCCGGAATCCAACCAGAATGAAATTATCGTAGACAATGAAGATCAGGGCTTCTCCTCTTTCAGTCCAATTAAAGATACGTATCTCCGGGCCTGGCTGGATGAAAGAAATCCTTCAACTAAAAAATACTATGGCATCTGGAGAAGGTCCTATTCGAAATGGCGACTAACAACCGGGTCTGACTTCTATGGTCAGCACATTCGATCTGCACATTTCACCCGGTCAGGGAAAGGGGAAAAAATCACAGAATGGACACCTGAACTGAAAGAAACAGGGTTCTACGATTTATATGTCTACATGATGGGTAAAAACCAAAATCAATACACCGGAAGAGGGGGTTCAGAACGGAGTTATACCTATCAGTACATCATCAATCACGCAGACGGAAAAGACGAAATCAGCTTTAACCTTTCGAACGCAGAGCCTGGCTGGAATTATCTGGGGTCCTACTATTTCACCGATGAAGACGGGAGTGTAGTACTTACAGATGAATGTGACCTTCGAACAGTGTATGCAGATGCGGTTAAATGGGTAAGGCAATAATTGAAAATGAAATGGTAATCGAAAATAAGATGAATCAACGAGCAAAAAACAGCTACAAAAGGATGTTCCTCCTTGCACTGGCCCTGACAGCATTCCTTTTTTGGGAATCTGCTGCTGCTCAAACAGTGCTGACTCTGGAAGAGTCGATTGAAATCGCTAAGACAAGCAGTCCTGATATCAAGAAGTCTGTGCTAAACCTCCTGAGCAATCGGAAAAGCCTGGATGCACAGCGAGCCAGCCTTAAATCAAGGTTCTCACTCGACGTAACGCCATTTGATTTCAGCAGGAGTCGGGTCTTTAATGATTTATTCTCCACCTGGAATACCAGTGAAGACTATAACTCCTTTGCAAATTTTTCCATCTCCCAGCCAGTGACAGTCACAGATGGAACACTTTCGCTAAATAACCGCCTGGGCTACCGGGATAACTTCAGTGAGTTTCAGGATGTAAGAACCCAAACGTACAGCAATAACCTGTACCTCCAGTTTGATCAGCCGGTTTTCACCTACAACAGAAACAAACTGCAACTGGCTGAATTAGAGCTTAATCTGGAAAACGCAGCACTCAACCATGCCATGCAGCTCCTGAATCTGGAACGAAATGTGACCCAGTCATTCTACAATTTCTATCAGAGCCAAAACAGTATTGAGATTGCACAGGATGAGTACGAAAACCAACAGGTCAGCTACGAAATCACCAAAAACAAAGTGGATGCGGATCTGCTTGCAGAAGAAGAATTGTATCAGGCAGAACTGAACCTTGCCACCTCAAGGTCAACCCTTCAAAACCAGCAGGTTACCCTCGATAATTCCGCAGATGATTTCAAGCTGCTTCTGGGAATCAATCTGGAAGAAGATGTTCAGGTAGAGGTTGATGTTCAATTTATCACACAGCAGGTTGATCTCAACAAGGCCATTCAAAATGGAATCGATCAGCGAATGGAATTGCGTCAAAGATCCATTGATATTGAGCGATCACAATTTGAACTGATCCGAACCAATGCGTTAAATGAATTCAAGGGATCAGTCGCTCTTTCTCTGGGAATTTTTGGAGATAATGAACAGCTCACTGATGTGTACAGCACCCCTACCAATAACCCAAGAGTGTCCATTTCATTCAGCATCCCTTTATGGGACTGGGGAGAAAAGAGAGCCCGACTGGCCGCATCCACTGCTAACCTGGACATGACAAAAATTGATCTTGAAAATCAGAAAAATGACATTGTTATTAACATTCGAAAGGTCTACAGAAACCTGCAAAACCTCGAAACTCAGATCGAAATCTCCAGGCAGAACGTCCGAAACGCAGAGCTGACCTATGACATCAATCTGGAGCGATATCGAAACGGAGATTTGACAAGCATGGATTTGAATCTCTTTCAGAATCAACTTTCAGATCAGAAAAATGCACTTGCTAGTGCTCTGATCAATTACAAAATCGAACTATTGAATTTAAAGATTTTAAGTCTCTACGACTTTGAGACGAACCAACCTGTTGTCCCACAAAAAACATTTTAATAAGAAAAAATCATGAGATACATGAAGAAGTACTATAACTACCTGCTCCCGATATTGCTGTTGTTCCTTTTGGCAGGATGCGATGGCGAGCAATCCAATATTGACACAGAAATCAAAATCCCGGTTTCAGTTACAAGCCTGAAAGAGCAATCCATTTCCAGGTTCATTGAAACTACCGGAACCGTCTACTCTTCAAAGGAAGGCACCCAAAAATCAGAACTGGCAGGCACCTATCAGCTCCAGACCAATCCGGCGACCGGGAAGACATTCTCCCTCGGGGATTTTGTTAAAAAAGGACAGGTGCTGATCACGCTTCAGGACCAGGAATTTGAAAACAACCTGCAGCTGGAAGGCAAGAAGCTAAACCTGGAACTCGCACAAAACAACCTGAACAAGCAGAAGTCCCTGCATGAAAAAGGCGGGGTAACACTAACGGAACTGAAAAATGCTTCGATCGAATTTGTGAATGCCAAGTATTCCTATGAAAATGCCCAGATTCAACAGGGCAAAATGTCGGTACGAGCGCCATTCGATGGTGTTATTGTGGAGATGCCCTACCAAACCAGCGGGGTGAAAATCGATCAGGGTCAGGACCTGTTCAAAATCATGAAATTCAACCTGTTGTTGCTTGACATTAAGCTGCCCGAAAAACATCTGGTAGAGGTCAGAAAGGGTCAGACCGTAATAATTACCAACTATAATCTGGTTAAGGATACTCTGACCGGGCAAATCAGTCAGATCTCACCGGTTATCGATCCGGAAACACGAACTTTTCAAAGCATGCTTGAAATTCAAAACAACGACCTCCTTCTCAGGCCGGGGATGTTTGTCAAAGCAGCGATCCTTTCAGAAAAACGAGAAAATACCATTGTCATTCCGAAAGAGACCATCATATCCAGACAAAACGGGAAAGTGGTATTCATTGTGGAGAATGGCATTGCCACCGAAAGATCAATCAAGACGGGACTGGAAAATCAGAATGTCATTGAGGTAATTGACGGACTGAAAGTCAACGATCGCCTGGTGGTTTCAGGATTTGAAACCCTGCGAAATAAGTCCAAGGTCAGTGTCATTCAATAATTGTATCAGTAAAACCAATTAATCGTGAAAAAGATTGTTTCACTGGCGGTAAGCTACCCGATTTCAATATTGATGATCGTGCTGGCCATCATACTTCTCGGCTCCATTTCTTTCAGCAAACTTGGAATTGAGCTGTTCCCCAACATGAAAAATCCCACATTATTTGTGGAACTAAAAGTGGGAATCCGGCCTCCATCAGAGGTGGAAAAGCAGTTTGTTGAATCCATTGAGTCGGTAGCCATCAGGCAAAATGGAGCCACAGAAGTAAGTTCAATTTGCCAGACCGGATACGCCAGAGTGACCGTACGATACGATTGGGGAAAGGACATGGACGAGGCATTCCTCGATCTTCAAAAAGCGCTTTCCAGTTTCTCACTGGATGAAGAAATCGAAGAATTTGTGATTTCACAATTCGACCCCAATGCCACTCCTATCATGATTCTGGGTATTTATCATCCAGTTAACAAAGATTTTGATGCACTGAGAAAAGTAGCGGAAACAAACTTCAGAAATGAGCTCATTCGGCTCCCGGGTATTGCAGAAGTACGGCTTGCAGGTGAGCAGGAAAAAGAGGTGGTCCTGGAAACAGATCCGGGTTTACTCGCCTCCTTCGGACTGACTGTCAATGATCTGGTTCTCAAAATTCAAAACTACAATCGCAACGTTTCGGGAGGATTCATCGAAGAGCTGGGTAAGAAATACGTCATCAAAGGACTTGGCATCATTGACGAGACCGACGACCTCAAAGACCTTGTGGTTGGATACACCACCAGACAACAGCTGCCTGCCACAGAAGCGGCTTCCCAACAGCAGTCCACAGGTGCTTCAGTTGCCGATCAGATTCCCGTACTTCTCAGAGAGGTGGCAGAAGTCAAAATCCTGGATAAAGAAGCCGGAAGCATTGTTCGCGTCAACCAGCAAAGAAGCCTCGGGCTCTCTATCTACAAAGAGACGAAATACAACACCGTAAATGCGGTCAATGAGCTGACGAATGTACTGGAGGATTTAAAAAAGACCGTTCCCGGATATGAATTCGTCATCATTCAGAATCAGGGAAGGTACATTCAGGGTGCCATTGATGAAGTGAAAGAATCCGGATTGTACGGGGCTTTGTTTGCGATGATCGTCCTGTTCATTTTTCTGAGAAGAATAGGAACCACCGCTATTATCAGCATCGCCATTCCGATATCGATTATAGCCACCTTCAACCTGATGTACTTCAACGGACTGACACTGAATGTCATGACGCTTGGAGGATTGGCGTTGGGCGCAGGAATGCTGGTGGACAATGCGATAGTAGTGGTCGAAAGTATTTTCCGAAAAAGAGAAGAAGGACTAAGCGTAATTGATGCTGCGATTAAAGGAACAAGTGAGGTGAGCGGTGCAATTACCGCATCAACATTGACAACCATCATTGTATTTCTACCCATCGTCTACCTACAAGGGCCCTCGGGAGAGCTGTTTAAAGATCAGGCACTAACGGTCGCCTTTTCACTGGTATCCTCGCTCGTTGTAGCCATTCTGGTCATCCCGATGCTTTTCTCCAGAATTTTCAAAAATGAAAAAAAGGCAAAAGAGAACAAATCGCTTCAGTTCAACGGATATCGCAAATTCCTTAACAAAGTACTTAATTATCGCCTGGCTTTCATTGCCATCGCATTTGTGCTTGTCATCGGCAGTTATCAGTTAATAGCTGTAATCGGCAGTGAATACATGCCAAAATCTGATACCCGAGCCATATCTGTAGATCTCAAACTGACAGATGGCACACCGCTCATAAGAACTTCCAACACAGTGGCTCAAATTGAAAGCCAGCTGTTCGGACTCTTCGAAGGACAACTTGACAAAGTGTACAGCCACACGGGTCCACAGCAAAGCCAGTCCGGTATTGAAAATGAAAACGTATACCAGGAAAATCAGGCAAATATGAAGCTCATTTTCAGTGAAGAATCAACACTGGAAATCACTCGAATTACGGATGCACTTTCCAATTATTTTGAGAACATCCCCGGACTGAAAGCCACTTTTTCCAATGATGAAAGCGCCCTAAGCGCTGTTTTGGGTGATGAAGAAATGCCACTGGTGGTTGACATTACCGGATCAGACATGAACAAGCTCAGACCCATTGCTGATTCTGTCCTTCTCATAATGAGCCGCAATTCGGATGTTTATGAACCACAGTCAAACATGGAAGACGGAGTGCCGCAAATCCAGGTGGATGTAGATAAGTATCGAGCCGGACTCTTCAACCTTTCTATTGAAGATGTGCTGGGTCAGATCAAAGATCAGCTCCAGGGGAAGAAGGCGGGAACCATCGAACGAGGCGGAGAGATTCAGGACATCCAGATAAAAATTCCAAAGCTCGCACTGCACGAACTGGAGAATATGACCATCAAAAGCGCCCAACAGGAGCTGCGCCTGGGTGAGATTGCAAACATCAGCACTGAGACAGCCTCCAATGCAATTTTCAGAAAAAATCAAAACAGGATTGTCTCTGTCAGTGCACGTGTAAATCAGGAGAAACCATACGATCAGATCGTTGGGACTATTCGAAATGATTTTTCTTCACTGACACTCCCGCCACAATACAAGATTGATGTGGTAGGTCAGGAACTAAAGCGAAAGGAATCCATGGAAAACCTTACGTTCTCCCTGATATTGTCAGTGCTGCTTGTGTATATGGTGCTGGCATCTCAGTTCGAGTCGCTGATCCATCCATTTACTATTCTGCTGACAATTCCACTGGCCGGGGTAGGCGCCCTCCTCGCCTTCTTCATTCTCGGGATGCCACTAAATATGATGGCGCTGATCGGTATCATCATGCTAACCGGTATTGCAGTGAATGATTCCATCATACTCGTGGACAGTATCAATAAAAATAAACTCCAGGGACTCGATCCCAGAACGGCCATACTGGAAGCGGGTCAAAAGAGGTTTCGTCCAATTATAATGACCAGTCTTACCACGATCCTGGCGCTGCTCCCGTTGACCTTTGGTTTTGGAGAAAGTGCTTCGCTGCGCTCTCCAATGGCCATTGCCGTAATTGGCGGACTTGTCACTTCCACCCTGCTCACTCTGATTATTATCCCGTGTTTCTATGAAACCATTGAAAAAGGGATGGTTCGACTTTCAAATTTCAGACGCAGATTAACCGGTCAATCCAATGGAGAATAAAGGACTGCTACATACCATTATCAGACGAAAAGTACTGGTCTCGATGCTCTTCATCGGGTTTTCAGTGATGGGCTACATTTCCTATAACAAACTGCCGGTCGAGCTTTTTCCGAACGTTGAATTACCCGTACTAATTGTTCAGGTTGGATCTGCCACAGATGTTGATCCAAAATACATGGAAAGTCAGGCGATTGTGCCGCTTGAAGGAGTAATCAGCACACTCGAAGGAGTCGAGAAGATCAATGCAACAGCTGATAGTCAGCGCGGAATCATTTTTATCTCATTCACTCAGGGTACGGACATTAAGTATGCTTATCTAAAACTCGAACAAAAGGTGGGCAGCATCTCTGCAACACTTCCACAGGAATTTTCTGTTCGAATCATAAAGATTGATACCGAACAGTTTACCAATGCCTTCATGGATATTCAGGTACTTGGAAACGGTGGAGTGGATCGGGTGAGAAATGTGACGGATCAGTACATCACGGACAAATTGACCAACATCGACGGAATCGGTGGTGTCGAGGTATTTGGCGGCAGACAAAAGACGATTGAGATCATCATGGATGATGCCATCTGTGAAGCGAACGGGATCACTCCCAATACCATCAACAATATATTGGGTCAAAATTCCAATAAAAGTGCGTTTGCCGGACAGGTTGACCAAAATGGTCAAAAGCTCTTCGTCAATGTAACCGCTGAATTGAAGAACATCAATAACATTCAGAACCTGGTTGTTTCTGAAAAAGGTCCTTTGCTGCTGAGTGATGTGGCGGACGTGTTTTTCGGAGTAAAAGAACAGACCACTCTGAGTCGGGTCAATGGAAAAGAGGCCGTCTCTATTCGAATTTCCAAGGACTCACAAGCCAACCTGATTGCGCTCTCTGATGAAATCCTCAGGGTCATTGACGAAATCAACGAAGAAATGGCTCCACTGGATGTAGAGGTTATTGTTGAAAGTAATCAGGCAGAGGTAATGACCGAAAACATCGACCAGATAAAGAACCTCGCCCTGACGGGAGGACTGCTGGCAATCTTTGTTTTATGGGTCTTTTTGAGGCGGCTCAAATTCATCCTCAGTATTGCACTTGCGATTCCGATCTCCGTTTTCACCGCATTCAACTTCTTTTATGCGTATGATATTTCAGTCAACAGTCTGACCCTGATTGGAATGGCACTGGCTATCGGGATGCTGCTGGATAACAGTGTGGTGGTAATCGAAAACATCTACCGACATGTAGTGAATAAAAAATCACCGGAAGATGCAGTCGTGGATGGCACGAAGGAAGTGATGCGGTCAGTGATTGCCGCCACTCTGACAACTGTCACCGTTTTTCTTCCTTTCATCTTTTCAACCAATTTTCTCGTCACGATCATTGGATCTCACATCGGTGTTTCCATCATTTCGACATTGCTGGTCTCATTGGTCGTGGCACTGGTGCTTATTCCAATGCTGGCCCATGCAACGATTAGTAAAGACGGAAAAGACGAAGCTCCTCTGATTAAGAATGCCTCGATCAGGCAACGAATCATACAGATTTATGTGGTCATTCTAAAAGCGTGTTTCAGAAAACCTGCGACAACCATCATCGGTGGAATAGTGCTGTTTTTCGTGACCATCGGACTGAGTTTTCTGGTATCTGCTGCCAGTTTGAATGAGGTGGAAACAGAAGAAATGACACTGTATGTCAACATGCCGCAGGGTGCTACGCTCGCCTCCACAGATGTGAGGGTACGCAAAGTTGAAGCTCAAATCATGGAGGTCGGAGTGGTCGCCAAAGTGATGAGTCAGACGCAGGAAGGTGAAGCAGTCATTCGCATAAACCTGGTTGACGGATTCGACGACCTGGACAGTATATCTACAGGAGATGTGAAAAACATCCTGAACACTATCGCACGAGATTATGAGGACCTGGATATTTCAATGGATGCCCCACAAAGAACCTCTCAGGGACAGGGTGGCGGCCCCAATCCCGGCGACACGTTTCAAAAAATGCTGGGATTGGGAAGTGCCTCTGAAACCATCATTATCAAAGGACAGGATTTTGATCTTATGCAGACCATTGCCAATGATCTCAACACCTTCATTAACGGACTGCAATCCATTGACAAAAGTACCGTGAATGTTAATCCTGAGCGACCGGAAGCTCATATTCTGTTCGACCAGATGACCATGAGTGAATTCGGGATCACACAGGAAAATGTCATGAGTGCACTGAATGATTTTCAGCCCTCCTTTCAGTCCGGCTCCCGATTTGTAAGTGGAGATGAAGAATTTGAAATCACCATAAAAACCACGAATCAGGTCAATGTGAGGAAAGAGATGAAAGACCTTCGTGCCATGCCTGTTGTAAATGCATCAGGTGCTACACATGAGCTCGATGATTTTGGATCCGTCATTTACTCCTCCGGAGAAAGTGGCATCAATCGATTGAATCAGGAGAAACAAATTGAAATCACCTACAGTTTTATTGATGATGTGCAAAACTCAGAAACGCTGCTGGAAGCCTCACGTCTTGAAATAGACCTGATCGTTAACGGTGTTAACATTCCTTCCGGAATTGTCGTAGATGTGATTCATGATGAGAATTTGTATCAGGAGTTTTACTTCCTGATCGCGGCAGCCATCATCATCATCTTTATGATCCTTGCCGGAATTTTCGAATCACTCTACCTTCCCATTGTCATCATGTTCTCCATCCCGCTTTCAGCGATTGGCGCTTTTCTTGGATTGACACTGACGGGAAACTCACTATTGAACGCCAACACACTGATCGGCTTTTTGATTCTATTGGGAGTGGTGGTCAATAATGGCATCATACTGATCGACTACTCCCGAATTCTCAGACGCAGAGGGTATTCCAAATATCGCTCGTTGATGATTAGCGGAATCTCTCGTATCCGCCCCATTCTGATCACTTCGATTACTACCATCGTGGCAATGCTGCCACTGGCGCTGGGCGAAGCAGCTTATGTTACGGGAATCGGACAACCGTTTGCCGTGACGGTGATGGGCGGCCTTGCTTTCAGTACCGTACTGACCCTTATTTACATTCCAACCATGAGTGCCGGCATGGAAAGCGTACTGGCATGGTTCAGAAATCTCAAACCCGAAATTCGGATCCTTCAGATCGTGCTCATGGCTGTCATCTGTACCGTAGTATACCTGGAAATCAACGGGTTCATGTGGCAAATGATCTGGTTCATTTTAGCACTTATTCTGGTGCCGGGCACCACCCATTTTGTCATGACTTCCCTTCGTCAGGCGAATGCAAATATGGTAGACAAGGATGAAGCGATGCACATTGAAATTCAGAATCTCACCAAAGTGTATGGGAGGGACAAAAGGTGGTTAAGAGAGTGGAAAGGCAATAAGCAGCTATTCGAAGAACGAGGTGAATTCATGGTTTCCAAAAAAACAGTGCTTCAAAATCTCATTTGGCAGGTTGCTTTAACAGGACTGCTCGTGTATCTGATCTATTTCTTCTTTGACAGTGCTTTTTGGCAGTTGTGCTTCATGATTGCACTACACACGCTGCTATTGAATGTATTTGGTGAAATCGCACAGCTGATCAGTGAAAAGCGAAGGAAACTTACCAGAATTATAGAAAGGATCCTTTTCTGGGGATTCCCGCTAATCAGTTCCAATTACCTCTATTCAGACATTGCTCAGACCATGCGACCGTTCGCCGTATTCCTGATTATCCTCTGGCTCGGCGGGTTGATTCTGGTCAGCTCAGGCAGAAGGCTCAGAGAAAAGAACATTGAAATCGATCAGATAAAAGGCCGTTTCAAAAAAATAAGAAAGCTTTATTACAAACTCATACAGAATATGCCAATAGTTGGCCGGAAGAAAGAACCATTCCGGGCACTTTCCGGAGTAAGTCTCAACATCGAGCAGGGTATGTTCGGACTGCTTGGTCCAAATGGTGCCGGGAAAACCACATTGATGCGAATCCTGTGTGGCATCATGGATCAGAGCTATGGAAAGATCTGGATCAATGGCCATGACACCACACTTCGAAGAGAAGAACTTCAGGGACTCATTGGATACCTGCCTCAGGCATTCGGTACGTATGAGAACATGACACCTTACCAGTTTCTGGATTACCAGGCGATCCTCAGAAAAATCAGCAACAAAACAGTGCGGGAAGAAAGGGTTCAATATGTGCTCAAAGCAGTACACATGGACGAGCATCAACACAAAAAAATTGGTTCCTTCTCCGGTGGCATGAAGCAGCGAATCGGGATTGCGCAAATTCTGCTTCACCTTCCTAAAATCCTGGTCGTGGATGAACCTACAGCCGGACTGGACCCGTTAGAACGTATCCGGTTCAGAAACCTGCTGGTAGAGCTGAGTCGGGAACGAATCGTGGTTTTCTCCACGCATATCATTGAAGACATTGCCAGTTCGTGTAATAATCTGGCCGTGCTCATCAAAGGAAACATTGAATACATCGGCAGCCCCACTTCCATGGCGGAACTGGCCAAAAACAATGTATGGGAATTCCATATGTCTCCGGAAACATTCGAAAAAGAGAAATCGAACTATCTGATCGTCCATCACATGCGTGAAGGAGAAAAGATAAAAGTGAAATGCCTTTCGGATACAAAACCTGATCCTAAAGCAGTTCAGGTGCTGGCAAATCTGGAAGACGCTTACCTGTGGTTAATGAAAAGTAAAAACAAAAACGGTCATGAAGAGCTATCTGACGCTGGTGCGTAAACTCGTCGCTTACAACATAAAGGTCATTTTTGCGAACAAGTTTATCTACTTCGCCCTTGCCGCATTTCTTTTTTTCGCAATGATCATTACGATCACCATTTTCAACGATCCCAATTTTAGCGAAGAAGTGATCTATGGATTCCTCGTATTCCCGGGATTCCTGCTCATCTTCTACCCCATTGCCTACGGACTTCAAAACGATGATGATTCAAAAATGCTGGAGACCATTTTCGGCATTCCCAACTATCGCTACAAAGTATGGCTGGTTCGATTCTTATTGACATTATTCGTCGCAGTAGTCATGCTCCTGATCCTCGCCATCATTTCTAACCTGACACTCTATCGGGTGGATATTCTTCCCATGCTGGGTCAGGTAATGTTTCCCATTACTTTTCTGGCGGCCATGGGTTTCATGTTGTCGACAAAAATTAAAAGCGGAAACGGGACAGCTATTGTGCTGGTGATCATCAGTTTCATCTTCTTCGTGTTTGCTGAGGAATTGGAGCACAACGCCTGGAATGTGTTCCTCAACCCCTTTAGCGAACCCCGTGGCATGAGTGAATTCGTCTGGCTGAATGTCATTGTCAAGAACCGGGTTTATCTCTCAACCGGCACAGCCCTTTGCCTTCTTTATGGCATGTTCAATCTGCAGTTCCGAGAGAAGTTTATTTAGAGGACGTTTCGGCAACTGTCGGGAGATTCCCCATTTTCATATCGAGTGCGTGTTTACTGGAAATGCAACTCCCACCTAGTCCTCGTTTGTAAAGAGGACTCCTAAAATCAAGCGTTATCAACGCGCAAATTCAATATCTACCAGCCCATTGTCAGCATAATCCATTTAATAAAAGGAACAAATCACGGGCCTTAAGCAGCATTGCAAATGCTCTACATAAATCATCCTCGTTGCAAATGAGGACGAGAAAAGGGTAGTAATCTCTAACTCTTTAGATAAGGATCAAGCTCATTTTGAATTTAGTCAGGTAAAGACAAATAAGAATAAATTCACCATTAAATTAGTGCCATAAAACCTCAATTAGGTACATTTGAAAGATTTCACTGCTCAATTTGAGTTCCTAAACCTGACTTTTCACTTATGAGAAAAATAATACACTGCCTATTGATGTTTGGAGCATCTTGTCTTATATCATGTGGTGATGATGAAACTGCTTCTGCTTCATTCACTGTATCTGAAGTTGAAGCTGATGCTGGAGATGTTTTAACCATCAATGGAGCTTTTGATCCAAATGGTACGTACGTCATCGAAATAAATGGTGTTGAATGCACTATAATTGAGATAACCGCCACATCCATCACTTTTGAGGTGCCGGCCAATGCTACATCAGGTGAGATAATTCTGATTGTTGACGGGCAGGAAATTGTAGTAGGAGATCTTGTCATTAACACAGCTTCTTTTGAAATAACGGTATATGATGCCAATTCCTGGACAAACAGCACCACAGACCTTGAAACCATTGAAGGTGCTGAAATCAAACTATACAGAGATGAGAATTCATTCAACTCAGGAACTGCTGAAATTACGACCATAACAGATGAGAGTGGCACAGCTACCCTGATTTTACCACGCCCGGGTGATGACCTGGACGGAGATGGTGTGGATGACGATAGTGGCGTAGAAATTGAATCGTTCTATGATTTCATCATGGTCATTGAGAAAGGAAATAAGAGCATTCTCAAAAATGGATATATCATATCCGGTGTATTCTTTTGTCAGAGCGAGCTTGACGAACTTAATGCTTTTGCTCAGAATGAATATCAGTCTGATTATCAAAACGGGGCAGTTGTTGGGGATGCCCGGTATGCTGACATCAATGGTGACGGAATCATCAACTCGGAGGATATATGGCCATATGGATGGATTCGTTTAAGATCGGAATCTGATGATAGCGATGGTGACCCAACGCCCATAGGCACCGGCCCTTCTTGCGATAATAAGCCCACAGAAAAGAATGCAGGTTACATTGGGGAGTAATATGAGATGAAATAATCATCCAAAAATCAAATCCCTGTTTGTACCTCTAATGAGGTAAGCTCCTCCAATCACCGATAACACATTGACCAGATTGAACATGAATGTGAATTGCTCCAGAATGTGTACCTCATCAATATGTCCGAAATACAGCATAGCCACCAGACCATATCGGAGTACCCCAAACAGGATCATGAGAACAGCCCAGCTTTTAACCACTGATTTAGTCCACCTTTTACCCCATCGGATACCAACGATAATCAGCACTGCAAAGGCCAGCAATAGTGCACCTGGAACATAGCTTCCGATTAACCAGAATTGAAGAGAACGGAAAGCATAGACGATCAGGCTCGTAAACAATACGATCTGGAAGCTTTTATTGATTTTAATTGACTTCATGAATTTATCTGTTCTGAGTGGCGTATTCTTTCATAATGGCTGTCACCAGCTGTGTACAGCTTAGCAGGTAGGGAAAATTGATACGGTCATACGTATCCTTCTCCGAATGGTAATAGGGATTGAAATCTCCATTTTGGTACTCCTCCGTGATCAGGACCGTTGAATATCCTTCGTCATAAAATGACTTGTGATCTGAAGACATCACATTGGTGGTAAAGACCGGAATCTTAAGATTCAGGGCCGCTTTCTCATAATGTTTGATCAGCCGGCTGTTTTTCGGTGAAAGCTCCACCGCATAGTCACCGTCAGAATCCCAGCCGACCATGTCTGCGATGTGAACGGAATGGATGTTCATCCCCTCTTTCTTAACCATTTTCACAAATGCCTTGCTGCCTACTTCATCGTTCTCTTCCTGATCGAAAAAAACAAGCATAAAATTGATGGTCCGGGTCTCCAGTTTTGAAAGCTCATACCCCACTGCATGTACCAATGCGACTCCTGAACCATTATCGTCAGCACCCGGAGCACAGGGTTCGGAATCGTAATGCGCACCCAAAATGATGTATTCATCGTCGGGTTCTGTAGACGGAATCACCGCATACACATTCACTCCGCGAAACGGATCAAAAAGCAGGTCAACAAAAGCATTGACATTGGGGTATCGGTAGCTGTGAATCTCAGGCTCAAGTCCAATTTCCTCCAGCGCTTCCATTAACAGTACGACCGACTTCCTGCGCTGTTCTTTGCTGCTTCGATCATGGATAAAAACGGAGGGTTCAGCTTCTGCTTTGCCGGTCATTTTTGCTACCAGTCGTTGCTGCATATGTGTAATACTGACCTCCGACTGTGCGTTCATCAGCCGGGGAAAGAGGAATGCGATAAGAAGAATAAAAAAGTATTTCATGGCTATTGATTTAGTTCAACCCAAATCTGAGTCATTGCCAATCAGAAGGCTAATTATTTTGACAATCGACCAAATACCAGTGACAGAGACTGGCATTTTTTTCATGAATAAGGGACATCCGGAAAATGGATGTGTTGAGGTTAATTTCCCACTGGTTGGTCAAAAAGACCTGGTAATCCTTCGATTTTGATCTACTTTTATTGCATGCTGTCATCGCTCAACCGATTTAGACAACTTTTTCACCCGATCCGACCCAAAAAATGGAGGTGGCGGTTTCCACGACTCATTCCGGCATGGAAGTTTCCCAAATTACCGATCACTAAATCAGATTCGAAAAAACGGCACAACTTCCGAAAGGAATTGGTTCGTTTCCTTTTATCCAGACGAAGCATCGTCTTTCTGGTATCCATCCCTGTATTCATTTCCGGATACAAGCTGGTTATCGAACTCAACGAGCCTGAACCGTTAAAGATCTTCCTTTCAATCCTTGCCGTGGCAGTTCCCGGCTATATCATCTTTTCCTGGCTTTTTGAGAAATGGCGGCTGATCCGACAGTTGAAAAATGAGAAAATGAAAGCTGAATTGATGTTGCTGAAAAGTCAGATCAACCCGCACTTCTTTTTCAACACCCTCAATAACCTGTATGGGCTGACAGTAGAAAAATCTGATCTGGCGCCCGAAGTAGTCCTGAAAATCTCGGACATGATGCGTTACACCATTTATGAAGGACAAAAAGACCAGGTCCCGTTGCGGGACGAACTGGAATACCTTGAAACCTACATCGAATTGCATAAGATTAGATACCAAAAGAAAGTGGACATTAATTTCACTTCCCAGATTCAGGGTGAAGCATTCAATATCACGCCACTTTTGTTCATCATTCTGCTGGAAAATGCCTTTAAGCATGGTGTTGACAGCCTCACTGAAAATGCGTACGTTCACTTAAGTCTGATTGCCGGCAATGACAAGGTTCTCTTCGCTATTGAAAACAATTACGATCCAAATGAAGGATCTGAAGCTGACGGGATTGGTTTGGAAAATCTGAAAAGGAGACTCGAACTCTTATACCCGGAAAAGCATCGTCTGGCAATTAATGATGAAGATGCCGTTTACAAAGTCCAACTGGAAATTGTTTCCGTATGACGAATTACATCATCGTAGATGACGAACCCATTGCGCACCGAATTGTTGAAGGGTATTGCAGAAATCTCCCGCATCTCCATCTGCTGAAGCACTGTTACGACGCACTTCAGGCCATAGAGTTTCTGAATTCAAACCGGGTGGATTTGATTTTTCTCGACATCAACATGCCCAAACTGAAAGGCTTTGAATTTCTCAGGACACTGAAGCACCCGCCTAAGATAATTGTCACCACTGCGTACAAAGAATTCGCACTGGAAGGGTATGAACTTGATGTGGCGGACTATTTGTTAAAGCCGTTCTCTTTTGAACGATTTCTCCAGGCAGTCAACAAGGCGACTGAATCTGAGTATCCTCGTCAACAGGGCAATGAATCTGCTCTAAACAACCGTTCGGATTCCATTTTCCTGAAAGGAGATAAGAAGCACCATCAGGTATTGATTGATGACATCCTCTTTGTGGAAGCTTACGGAAACTATTCCAAAGTCCATACATCCGGACAAATGATCATCACACATGAGAAAATATCCACATTGGAGGAACAGTTGAGGAAGTTTGACTTTCTTCGGGTGCATAAATCTTTTCTGATCGCAACAACGAAGATCAATGAAGTGGAAAGTAATCTCCTGCACATAAGCTCTCACAAAATCCCGGTTGGTCAGACTTATCGATCGGTAATTAGAAAAATACTGGATAATTGACACAGCTATGCTAATTGAAAAAATAACAGAAAAAATGATATCCAACCCCAAAAAACTCTTCGTAATAGACGGTCTGGGAGCCATTCTGTCTGCCTTTTTACTCGGAGTGGTGCTGGTCAAATATGAGTCGGTTTTTGGTATTCCTCCTCCAACACTATACTTCCTGGCAACCATGCCGGTATTTTTTGCGATCTATGATTTATACAGCTATATCAGGGGGAATGAGCATGCGGATCGTCATCTCAGGATAATCGCCATAGTCAATTTATTGTATTGCTGTTTGTCCATTGGGTTCGCATTTTATCATTTTGATACGATAACTATTTTAGGCTGGTCTTACATTTTAATCGAGATCGTGATTGTCGTGGTTCTTGCGATGGTTGAGCTTAAAACTGCCAAAAGATTGACTTCCTTCCCTGGATAACGCTTGCTACCTTCCCGGGAGACTTAGACCTTTCCCCGGGGACTTTCACCCTTCCACGGTGACTCAGACCCCTTCCCCGGCGACTTAGACCCCTCCCAGGTGGACTTAGACCCCTCCCAGGTGGACTTAGACCCTTCCCAGGTGGACTTAGACCCTTCCCCCACCTAGTCCTCGTTTGTAACGAGGATTTCTGAAATCAAGCGTTATCAACGCGCAAATTCAATATTTACAGCCCCTTTGTCAGCATAATCCATTTAATAAAAGGAACAAATCACGGGCCTTAAGCAGCATTGCAAATGCTCTACATAAATCATCCTCGTTGCAAACGAGGACGAGAAAAGGGTAGAATTCCAGGAAGGCAACCGGCTCCTCATCGGTCAACACAAAATCCCGGTCGGACAGACCTATCGATAAGTGGTCATGAAAATACTGGATAATTGACAAACACATTATACTTGCCAGAAGTAAAGACAAATGATGTCCAATCCTAAAAAACTCTTCATAATAGATGGTCTGGGAGCCATTCTGTCTGCCTTTTTACTCGGAGTGGTGCTGGTCAAATATGAGTCGGTTTTTGGTATTCCTTCTCAAACATTATACCTTCTGGCTACCATGCCGGTATTTTTTGCGATCTATGATTTGTACAGCTATATCAGGGGGAATGAGCATGCGGATCGTCATCTTAGGATAATCGCCATAGTCAATTTATTGTATTGCTGTTTGTCCATTGGGTTCGCATTTTATCATTTTGATACGATAACCATTTTAGGCTGGTCTTATATTTTAGCAGAAATAGTGATTGTCGTGGTTCTTGCGATAGTTGAGCTTAAAACTGCCAAAAATTGAATGCTCAGAATGAAAATTATTCTGGCAAAAATCAGAAAAGAATGAATCCAAAAACCGCTATTAAAACAATGCTTGTATTGCTTGTGGCTGTTATGCTCTTTCATTTAAGCATTCTATTGGGAATCATTCCTTATGAGATTACCTGGGGTGGCCGATTAAAAAACCACACTGAGATGTACTTTTTTGAAGCAATTTCTATCGGGATCAATCTCTTCTTATTTTCAATCCTGCTAATCAAAGGAAACTACCTGAAAGCCATTATTCCCCTTAGAATTGTTAACCTCGTTTTATGGGTATTTGTCGTTCTTTTTGGATTGAACACCATCGGGAATGTGTTCGCCGAAACGAACTTTGAGAAGTATTTTTCCATACTCACCTTAGCATCAGCATTTCTCCTTTGGATCATTCTGAAGGACAAAAAAAGCACCCCACCTAGTCCTCGTTTGTAACGAGGATTCCTAAAATCAAGGGTTTTCAACGCGCAAATTCAATATTTACAGCCCCTTTGTCAGCATAATCCATTTAATAAAAGGAACAAATCACGGGCCTTAAGCAGCATTGCAAATGCTCTACATAAATCATCCTCGTTGCAAACGAGGACGAGAAAGGGGGACACATGCCGTATAGCTTGGCTTAGATGTCATACATGCGATACGCAATATTCCTGCTCATATCAACTTCATTACTCTCCTGCCAACCGAACTTGGATATCCAATCTTTTTACGGAACAACAACAGTTGTAAGGACTGAACAGAAAATCATAGAAATAGCTGAATAAACGACATCTAACAGACCACTATCATCCATAAGCTAACTGAGATTTTTGCAAAGGCTGATAAGAACAGATAGTTTTAAAGAAATTTGACCTGTCTGGCATCATTTTAGCCAGGTGTCATACACCATACACACGATGAAAATATTACTTCTCTCACTTCTAATTGTTTTTAATAATCAGAACCCGTTTGACGATGTTGATAAGCTTGTGGAACAACGCAAGTACAGCGATGCTTTCAAGCTTCTAAACGAGATAGATTCTGACAATGTGGATCCTGAAGCTTTGAGGAGAAAAATTGACATCTGCATTGATAATTACATCATGTCGATCGGACACCAGCTTTTCGCACTTAAGAATTTGGAGGAAGGTGAAGATGTTCATTCTTTGAGAGGCAAAGATGGAATCTCTGACATGTATTCACTCGACATTTCTTCCATTGCCCCTGAACTCATGGAAAAGTTCCCTGACAATTACAAACTGAAATTTGCGGTTGGCAGGTATTATCACAGCATGCATCTAAACTGTGGTGACTGTTCTTTATCTGCAGCAGATTGCATTCAGAAATTTGAATCACTGTTTGAAGAATGTTATAAGAATGGGGTCTTTGATTATTTCAGTATTTACGGAATTGCCTATGCCAAAATAAACAAGCAACAATTCAAAGAGAGTATTCCATATTTCCTAAAATCAATTGAATTAAATGAGGATTATCCATCAAGTCATTACAACCTTTCTTATGCCTACTTATATACTGATGATCGTGAGAACTGCATAAAGTATGGCAAGAATGCCTTTGATCGATATGATTACCCGACATACAAAGCCGACGCGGCTAAGATCGTCGCAACGGCCTATCAGGAATTACAGGATTTTGAAAATGCGTATAAATATTATTCAACCGCTAATGAAGTAAATCAGGGAGATTATTACATCCTTGCTCCACTTTTAAATCTTAGCTTGTATTTGAAAAAAGAAGGAACAGTTAAACTGAGAAATGATTTTTTCCTCATTGATACAGACAATCCAACCATTTATAATGACTTAATAAATGCATACTATGAATATGCTGATATAAATGAACTTCTTACGTATTTTGAATCGCTGAAGGCGGGATATCAGGAGGATTATGCAACCCTTGGCAGCCTTCATTTCTATACCGGAAAAATCAACCTGGAAGAAGGAAATCAAGAAGTCGGAAAAAAGCTACTCGCAGATGCAAAGGTTGAATTATTAAAAGTTTACCCAAAGGATCACCAGGTTTTTCCCGTAATTGACCAGCTCCTTGAAAAGAAATAAAAGGTGCCTAAATTGAATAGGCTGAGGGGACACTGCGAACCAGAAAAATCAGTTCCCTGGAATATTTATATTACAAAAAGCTAAAAGGTAGGATTTTGCATGTAGAACCTGAACAATGAAATTCTTAGATCGTATCGGACTGGCGAAGAGCATTGAAATACCAACTTCCTTGAACGCCAGGGCATTTGAGCAACAACTCCTCAATTTCAAGAATTCTAAGAAAAACCGATTTGGGTTTTTGTATGCATCCAGCTTCATACCAGCTGAACTAACTATTAAAAATGGGGAATTTATTATCTCACTGCTCCCAAGATTTCTACTGCCATTTACCCCAATAGGAGAAATCAGGGGTAATCTAACTCCGAACGATAGTGGCACAATTGAGGCCAGGGTATTCTCAATTTTTTACATGTTATTTTTCATGATATTCATGTCAACTATTATGGGTGTTTTTGCCATCAGTATTTCTTACGATCCAACCAGCAACTTTTTGATATTCTGGTTTGTGGCTCTACTGGGATTTAATCTGCTGGTTTATTTCCTGCTGAGATACAGCGTCCGGCGACTTGAACGGAAATTTAGAATTTTCATAAACGAACAAATCCTAAGTAAAGCTTAGAATGTCGATCTAAATACTGTTCTCTTTGGCAATAGGGTATATTTGAAAGGTGTATAACCCCCACCTAGTCCTCGTTTGTAACGAGGATTCCTAAAATCAAGCGTTTTCAACGCGCAAATTCAATATTTACCAGCCCCTTTGTCAGCATAATCCATTTAATAAAAGGAACAAATCACGGGCCTTAAGCAGCATTGCAAATGCTCTACATAAATCATCCTCGTTGCAAACGAGGACGAGAAAGGGGGAAAGAAATAAGCTGTCCTAAAAAACACTAATACAATCATCCACAAAAAGATTGATGTTGTCTTTCCCTGTATATTATCATTTATCATCAAAGCATCGCTCTAGTGAAGAGCTTCCCTGAAATAAAGATCTCCTGGATTTTGCAACCTTTATTCAAAGGTTCGTATCCTTCAATTGAATTACCATCAAAAAGATAAAATCGTGAAGGGGTATCTTATCTGTCTTATTGGATTATTTCTGTTTCATTCATCATACGCTCAAAAGATTGTTAAAGGGAAGGTTTTAGATCGTTCTAATTCACAGGCGATAGCTTTTGCTAACGTTGGTATCATTAATACCACAATTGGTGACTTATCTGATGAGAATGGTTTTTTCAAGTTGTTAGTACCTGACAGCTTATCAGATAATAAAATTACTTTTCACGCGCCTGGATATGAACAGCTTAGCCTGCATATCAGGCATTTCAATGACTCACTATCTACTATATATCTGAGCCATTCAGTAATAATGCTTGAGGAAGTAGTCATCACCAAAAAAGGACCTAAGGTCAGAAAAATGGAGATGATCAAAAAGGAAAAAATTGCTCAGCAAAGCTCAATGACTCTTTCTCAAACTAAATCCGGCGGTGCAGCAATAGCCAGCCTTTATTCTTTCCCTTTTAGCGGTATTTGGCTGGATCAGTTGAGAATTAAAATAAACCAGAACCTTGTCGATAGTATAAAACTAAGGATTCGTATTCTGTCTTATCTGGAAACAGGATTACCAGGAACAGATCTGTATCCTGCAAGTATTTTGAAAAGTTCAATCATTGAGAATGGTTGGTGGATCATAGACCTGGAAGAATTAGGAATTTATATCAATGAATCAAAATTTTTTATCTGCTACGAATTGATTGAGGATATACCCACGCGAATGATGATGGAACGACGGAGGGAAAAGAAAACAAGTATGATGTATGAATTGTATGATCAGGGTATAAAAGGAATTCAGATTAAGAAAGATAGTTCCGGAAGAAGAGCTGGCTGGGTTTCCAGTCTTACCAAAAAAGAACTCCAAAAGTCAGGTGTAGATTTTCCAACAGGGAACACGTACTTTTCAATTACTCCGTCAAAAGATCACAAAACTTTTATTAGAAAATCCAGCTTTGACCAATGGCGACCTCTCTATGACGGACGTTTCAGTCTTGTCAGTGGAGTTTCAATCAGCTACCTGACCAATAGCGCTGAAAGTCACAATAAACCTGCCCCAAAAAATATAAGTTACTCCTATCCGATTGTATGGGGTTATCATAAAGTAGGGTTTCGTTCAGTCAGTACTTCGGATTCTTCAAGGTATTATAATGCCTCTTCTTATGAAGATGGTTCTCCAGTACAAAAAAATACGTATAGACCCACTCAATTGAATATTTGGCATCCAACTAATGAATCCAATCAAAACACAAAATTCCTGTCCTATGTAAGAACATTAACGTCTGTAGAACGTGACCTGGAGAGTACTAAGGAGATTGATGCAATGCTTGTCAAATCCTTAATTGATTTTGGGTTCACAAGAGGTTACGTAAATCAGGAAACAAATGCTCAGCTCAATCCAATGATTAGCCAGGGCCAATTCCCCCTGATTCTCTACATTCCGGGACTTTCAGGTGATGCAATTGAAAATTATAAGTTATGTGAGCTCCTTGCTTCATATGGATATATTGTCATATCGATACCTTCTCTCGGTAACACGTCAAGGGAGATGCAGATGAATGCTCAGGAAATCATTACTCAACGAGATGATGTGTCATTTGCCATTAATTGGGCAAAAAAAAACCTTCCAATAACTAATGATTTAGGAATAATAGGCTATAGTTGGGGCTCAATGGCAGGACTGGCTTACGCCACGAACTCAACTAAAAATGTAAAAACAATTATCTCATTAGATGGAAGTATCTATTCCTATTCAAAACTTCTTGAGGAAGTTGTAACTACCTATGAAATTGACAGCACCAGCCTTGTAGTTATCAGTAGTAAAGAATTGGACAAACAAAAATTCACTCTTTTTGACAAGATAAAAGGAAGAGAAAAAAGGTTCATTGAGATTTACGATATGAATCATGACGAATTCATTTCAATGGGAGTAGATCTGCTTTCAAAAAAAGACCCGGAAATTAAAGACAGATACAGCAGACTTTGCTCATTAATTCAAAGACTCGTTAATAACATTTTCTACTCAACTTCGGATGCTGTCATTGATCCACGGTTTATGCGAGAGTGGACTAAACCCAACTGATCATGGGTCTTCCGCAGATTAAGGGAAAGAAATTCATCCGGTTTAAATCCGGAAATTATTTTGGTTCCTCAATTAATACGGATCATCCACAAACCGGATATACTCCGTCCCATTCAGCCTGGCCTGCGCCTTAAGCAATACCTGTCCATATCCGGCAGCACCATAAAAGTACCCTGTGAATGCGGTGGTATCTCCGGCATTCGCCATGAAGGAATAGCGGACCTGAGGCCAGTAGCGTCTTCCTTCTTCGACCACACTCTTAGATTGTATATACTTCACCAGTGTATCCCTGAATGCGAGGTGTTCCTCCTCCTCTGATTCAAAATCTACCAGAAAGAACGCAACGGAAGCAATCCCAAATCTGCTGTCAAGGTAGAATTCTTCTTCACCAAAACCTGCTGCCGGTGGCCCGGGAACTCCACTGGTCATGATCCCGGCCACACAGGCCCTTTCTCTTTCCTTCCACTTTAAATCATCCGTAAGCTTGTAGAGTTGACGATAGAATCTCGCCACTCCCGCCGGACCATGTGCCCAGCCGATATCGTATGGGGTACTCCAGCCAATATCCGGAAAACCATAGGGGATTAGAAATACGCCACCCTCCGTTTTGGCAATCGACTCCAGGTACGTGTTGGCCTGAAGCGCTGCATTCAGGTAAAGGGAATCACCGGTTGCCTCGAATAATCTGGCCATGAAATAGCCAATCCCGGCTGCTCCATGCGAAAAATTTGGCAACTCAAACCGTCCGTTCTGCCCGCGTTTCCAACTCAGACCGGTTTCCTTTTTGGCACGTGAAATGAGTGTTCGGCCTGCTTTTGTCGCAACCTGTATCAGATCACCCCGCTGCAGCGTTTCTCCGGCATACAACATAAACAGACCTGTCCCTGCCAGTCCGCCCAGCACATCATTTCCCAAATCCCAGGAAAGGGTGTCCTGTTTATTGACAGCAAAATGATCAATCACTTCAACGATATGCTCCGCTCCTGTCTTGTACCTGTCCTCACCGGTTGCTTTATACATTTCCAGAAGCGCAAAGGCTGGACCGCATACCTTACCATAGGGACTGAATGCCCAGAAAACATTTTGAAGCGTGTCGCTTTTTTGTGGCAAATGCTCAAGGACATATTCGGAACCCTGTGCTGCTTCCTTCAGGTATTTCTCATTTTGCGTTTCATTATAAGCCTGCAAATAGAAAATGATTTTACCGGATATTCCATCTGAAAAGGAAAGTGAAACTTTATCCGGCTGATCAATGGCATCCGGCCAGATTTGAAAATCATCTTTCATGACTTTTGTGTGCTGCAACCATCGGTCAATGGATGCAATTTCTGCCATGTAGGTTGTATCTCTTTCAACCGGACCTGAACAGGACCAGATAGTTCCTGTAATGAGTAAGTAAACAATCAATTGTTTCTTCATGTGGCAATGAACGTTCAATTGAATTTGTGCGGTGAAATTAATAACCGCTTTTTCGTGAACGGCTGGTTATTTTTCGTGAAGTATCAACCTGAACCCCATTTAACAACAAAAAACACCCCTATAGTCCCCTCAAGGGGACATTGTCATTTCAATCACATTTCTAAGCGGGCTTCAAAGCTTATTACTTCGAGTGCATTCAGTCTTAATTCTGGAAAAATCCTCGCTTAAGGCATGGGGCATGCATTTCGAGGGTAAGGGGAGTGTTTGATTGAATTAAAGTGCAAGTTGTTAATCGAACTCAGGTTATCTGGAAAAAAAATGCCGTATTGCTGTACGAAAGGATTTACCCACCACAACCTCCTGACCATTTTGCAATTCGATCATCAACTGATGGTTCGATTTCTTAAGTCTTTCCATGCGCTCCAGGTTAACAATTGCTGACCGATGGATGCGCTTAAACTTTTCTTTCGGAAGGTTCAACTCGAGGTTACACATGGAATCTCTGTATAGAAAAAAGCCATTTTCCGTATGCAATTTTTGATAGTGATCCAATGCTTCAATCCAGTAAACTTCCTCCAGCTTCAAAAATCGGGTGTGCTTATTATCCTGAATCACAAAGCGTTGCAACAGCTCATTTCCTTTTTCAACACCATTCACTCCCCTGATAGTAACAAATCCGAGAATGGCCCAGTAGGCAAGCACATGGAAATGAATCACATTGGTCAGGTATTTGGTGATGAAGCGTGGAAAGAATGGGCTGGATGAAAGATCGATCCCATAAAGGATCAGATTACAAAAGAGCATATGAATCAATCCCAGTAAAACACTCAGCCCCAGATGTACAAAAAGATGCATTGATTTTCCCCCTTTCCCTGTCGGGAATCGTCTGACCGTTCGAATGATCAACGGGGTGAACAACGAATAGGTAGCAAATACAATCAGGTTATACAGCAGGCTCAGGCTGACAGAAAAGTCCTCCACTGATGAAGCATACTTCACATAGTTCTGCGCAAAAACAATGATTGCAAGCCCGGACAGAATCAAAAATGAAACAATCCAAAATTGTGTTTCAGATTTAGAAAGCTGAATAGTGTAGCTGCTGCTTTTTCCTCCCTCCATTCCGAATTGGTCTTTTTACCCGACGCTGCTCATCATCGCCTGATCTGCAGTCGCAAATGGCTGATGATAATATCGCTGACCGGTTGCCTTGTACATGGCATTTGCCAGGGCACCTGAAATCGGTGGCAAGGTTGGTTCACCCAATCCTGTTGGCGCTATACCATTGTCCACAAAGAAGGTTTCAATTTCCGGTGGAGCTTCCATATGTCGGATCATTCGATACGAGTTGAAATTTTCCTGAATGGGTTTTCCATCCTCAAAATTCAGACTGCTGTACATGGCCGATCCAATCCCGTCAATGATTCCTCCTTCAATCTGATTAAGTGCGCCTTCTTTGTTCACAACAATACCACAATCAACCGCACACCAGACCTTTTTTATTTTCAATTCATTGTTGTCATTTTTCTCCATATCTACGACCTCTGCGACATACGAATTGTGACAATAATAAACGGAAACACCTCGATGTATTCCAGGTGTGTCATTATCCCATCCGGATTTCTCTCTTACCAGTTTCAGCACGCCGGCATATCGCTCCGCATCATAATCGTTATTCTCACCGACCGGATTGTTGATCGCACGGTCGAAGAGTTCTAAACGGAAATCGATAGGATCTTTTCCCGCAGCTTCAGCCACCTGATCGAGGAATGAATTCTCGGCTCCTGCGGTAAAGTGAGAACGTGGAGCTCTCCATGCTCCGGTAGAAATATTCGTTTCAACGCTGACATTTTCCGAACCGTAATTTTCAATCGCTCCCGCCGGGAACCTGTTATGGAAAAGCGGACTGCCAGGGATTCCTGTTCCTTTGGCATACCACCCGGTTAATTTATTGTCTTTATCGAGTGACGCCCGATACTGCACACGATACATGGGACGGTAGGTGCCCTGCGTCATGTCATCTTCTCTAGTATACACCAACTTGATTGGTGCTTTTGCTTTTTGCGAAATAACCGCCGCTTCAATCCCGAAATGACCATACAATCGGCGACCAAACCCACCACCCATTCGGGTCATTTGAATATCAATTTGTTCCAGGGACATACCCAAAACATCAGCAACCGACTTTTCTAAATATTCTGGCGTCTGAATCGGGCCATTCAAAATCGCTTTTGATTCCGTAACATTTGCATAGAAATTCATGGGCTCCATCGTATTGTGGGCCATAAATGGAGCACTATAGGTGCCTTCCACCACTTTTTCTCCGGCTGAAAGGGCTTTTTCCGGGTTTCCGTCCGTTCGTCTCATTTCCCCTTTTGAAGCAATCGCATCCAGTAGTTTTTGTGCATGTTCATCACTGTTCTCAGCCGGGGTATCTCGTACCCATTCGACTTCTACAGCCTTTTTGGCTTTCATTACCTGCCAGGTAGATTCACCGACTATAGCAATTAATTCGGTGAAAGCATTCGTATCGGACCATTGTTTCTCTTTTGGTTCGGTGTTGATGATAAATACATCTGTAATACCGGGCATTGCTTTGGCTTTTTCGGCATCCCAATTATTCATTTTCATACCGAATGCCGGTGGATGAATGATCATGGCTGTCATCATTCCCTCTTCATTCACATCCAGCCCGAACAACGGCTGACCGGTAACGATCTTCTTAGCATCCACATTTTTGACATTACTGCCAATGAGTTTAAAGTCTTTTGGATCCTTTAATTCCACTTCAGCAGGAACTTCAATTAGTGCTGCGGCACCAGCCAATGCACCATATCCGGCAGACTGGCTGCTCGCTTTGTGATACACCACACCTTTATCGGTTGTTAATTCGCCAACAGGAACCCCCCATTGTTTGGCGGCTGCTTCCATCACCATTCTGCGACCGGTAGCTCCGGCCATACGCAGGCTTTCCCAGCCTGCCCGGATTGACTGACTACCACCCGCCAGCTGGCGACTGTATTTTACGGTGTTAAGATCTGCCTGCTCAACGATGACACTTTTCCAGTCAACATCCAGCTCTTCGGCCACAATCACCGGCATGGAAGTTTTAACATTTTGTCCGATTTCCGGATTAGGTGAGTAAATCGTCACCGTTCCATTGTCGCCAATTTTGATGAACGCATTGATATCGAACCATTCGTCCGGCAACTGTGCAAGTTGCTCAGGAGTCTGAGTACTGCATGAAGAGGCCAGCCAGCTGAATCCAAGCATCATACCACCACCTGTAGCGGCTGATACTTTTAAAAATGAACGTCGATTTACCTTAGTTTTAATAAGAGTCATGGGAGTAGTCTTTTAATGGATCAGGAGAGTTTTTCTGCGGCTGTTTTCACTGCCTTATTGATTCTGGTGTAGGTACCACACCGACAAATGTTGCCATTCATTCCGATGGCAATCTCTTCATCTGAAGGGTTGGGATTCTGATTCAGTAAAGAAGCTGCGCTCATAATCTGACCAGACTGGCAATACCCGCATTGAGGAACGTCATGTTCAAGCCATGCTTCCTGCACCGGATGATCTCCGTCTTCAGAAAGACCTTCGATGGTTGTCAGTTTCATTTCATTCACTGCTGAAACAGGCAATGAACAGGATCTGATTGCTTCACCATCCGCGTGGATGGTACATGCTCCGCACTGGGCAATTCCACATCCGTACTTCGTTCCGACAAGTTTCAAATGGTCCCGCAACACCCACAAGATCGGGGTATCCGGCTCGACATCTACCTGATGTGACTTACCATTTACATTGATTGAATAAGAGGCCATGTTGATATTAAGATTTTTGTAAAGTAAAAATTAGTGAATTTCTCATCCAAAACCACAGAAGTTGTGATGATCGGTACATAAAACCTGTTTCTGCCGACGAATGACAGGCGTCAATGAAATTGTGTCTCCAACATTACAGCTTGATTACAAGTTTATAGATTAATACTTATTCCTTACCGGATTTGTGAGACTACCTATCTTTTTACTTAAATTATTTCTTAGTCTGTATAACCAGATTTTCCAGGTTAATAAAATTGACACTGCAATGAAACCGCATAAGATGGCCAAGGCTCTATACAAAAATACCTTTTCTTCACTTTTCTTAATTCCATCAAATGCAGCTTTCAATTTACTGGTTGTAACAATTCTCAATATTTCTTTTGATTGCTCTAGTTTACCTATTAATCTGAACTGCTCTTCAACTTGCTTGTTAGCATATTTAATTGGATCATCAGAAACAATCTTCAGCCATTGAAATAGTTTAACATGCTCCCCTTTCAATTGTTGTTCAGTATACATCGTTTCGGCTTCCTTTAAAACCCTTTGTGCCTCAAACTTTCTTCCTTGTAACAGATAACACTCTCCAAGGTCCATTAGAGCTATAAACCGATTTGCCTCAGGGGTTTCAAGTACTTGTTTTAAGTAGTGTTCTTGATTAGAATAATCATGTTGATGATAATAAGTGTCTGAAATATTTTGAAGAAGATTCGCTTTTGCTATTCCACGAACATCAAGCTCCAATCCTTTCCTGAAATTATATATTGCTATATCAAATTGATCATCACGTTTGTTTAAAAGTCCCAGTTGATTGTAAATCCTGGCTTGCCTGACAGAGTCCTTCGGAACTTTTTCTTTCAAGTTCGTAAATAAGTTGACTGCACTATGTGGATCGTACCACATCATTGCCATAGCTATATTGTATTCCGTACTCACTCCGCGAGCAGTGCTATACTTATAGGACGATTCAAGAGCTTTTTTGTAAAGCTGAACAGCCTCTTCATAAAGCTTGTAATTGTAAAGGATTACTCCCTGATTTCGCCATAATGCGCTGTGTAGGTAAACATCTGTTGTATCTAACTTTTTCAAATATTCCAACGCAGATTGATATTTTTTAAAAGCAGAAACATCCTTTTCTCTATTCCCTTCAATCACTCCTAATTGATAATGTGCCAATGCAAGTAAATAATCAGTTTGGGGCTCCCTTAAGGTTTCTGTAACTAATGAATCTAACTGCTCTTCAGTAAGCTTTAGACCTCCATCGTAGTATCTAATCAGTGGATGCTGAAGTTGCGAAAAACCATTAAACAAAAACAAAAGCAATCCAAGCCTCAAGAGTATAACGATCAAACCATTCTCCCTTTTCACTCCACTATTTTTAAATATATGCCAATAAAAAAGTCTCCTTGAAATCATTAAATAGTGATTGTCGAATCTAATGAACAGAACAAACCAATTTAAGACCTGGTTTATATCATACTCATCGATATTCAGAATTTTCCTACTAACTAACTAGTTGTAATTTCTATTTTTCTAATAGCTCTTATATTTTAAAGGTTTAATGAATATGAAAGATAATTTACTTTCCTTCTACACAACGTATACATTTTGTGTGATCCTGCCAAATCATTCCTTTTTTTCTTAATTCATTCTTTAAATGAATCGATATACGTTGCATCAAATTAAATCACCACCATTCATTCATTAGATTTAAAGGCGATTTCAAAAAAGCACAACCCATTGATGCCTCAAAAGCTTCAGGTATACTTAGACAACAATGCCACGACTCCCATGGACCCACGGGTGCTGGATACCATGCTTCCGTATTTCAAAGAAAAATTTGGAAATGCCGCCAGCAGAAATCATGTCTTTGGCTGGCAGGCAGAAGAAGCTGTGCAGCAGGCCCGGGAGCAGGTTGCAAATCTGACAGGTGCCAGATCCAGGGAAATTGTCTTTACTTCCGGAGCAACTGAGGCCAACAATCTGGCCATAAAAGGGGTTGCTGAGGCTTATTATAAAAAAGGAAATCACATCATTACCTGCTTAACCGAACATAAAGCGGTGCTTGACCCGATCAGGAGTCTGGGGGAATCGGGGTTTAGGTTGACGCATTTGTCTGTCAACAGTGAGGGACTCATCAACCTTGATGAATTGGCCGATGCAATCACTGATCAAACCATTCTGATTTGCATCATGTATGCCAACAATGAAACCGGGGTGATCCAGCCAATCAAAGAAATTGCTCAACTTGCTAAAAGAAATGAGACACTTTTAATGACTGATGCAACTCAGGCTGTAGGGAAAATACCAATTAATGTCAGGAATTCAGGTATTGACATGATGTCATTTTCCGCACACAAGTTTTACGGACCAAAAGGAGCGGGAGGCTTATTCGTTCGTGATAGCGTGCAACTCTCAGCTCAATTGGAAGGTGGTGGTCATGAACGTGGAGTGAGATCAGGCACATTGAATGTCCCTGGTATTGTCGGGATGGGAAAAGCCTGCGAATTGGCTCAGCAGGAAATGAAGGTTGACGAACAAAAACTTCGTGCGCTCAGAGATCAGCTGGAAACGAGCCTGTTGAAAATTCCTGAAACATCACGCAATGGAAGTTTGGAAGACCGATTGTCACACGTGACCAATATTTCCTTTCATCGAGTGGATGGAGAACGACTGCTACTGTCACTGAATGATATTGCTGTGTCGCAGGGATCTGCCTGTACTTCAGCCACACTCGAGCCCTCGCACGTATTAAAAAGTATGGGCGTTTCGGATGAACTCGCTCACTCCTCCATTAGATTTGGCCTTGGCCGGTTTACCACCAGGGAAGAAATTGAATACACTATCCAACGAGTAACTGAAGTTGTTAACCAGCTTAGAGACTGATTTATGCGAGAAATACGACACATCATTGAAGCACAGCGTCAGGCGCAGGATCAGAGAAAAAAAACGGTCCTTGCCACCGTGGTTCATGTAGATGGCTCCTCGTACCGACGACCAAGTGCTCGCATGCTTGTAGATGAGACCGGAATTACAACCGGAGCAATCAGTGGCGGGTGCCTGGAAGGAGATGCGCTCCGCAAAGCATTATACGCCCTTGTTCAGAATAAAAATACGCTTATCACCTATGACACCAGTGATGAAGACGATGCAGTGGTGGGGGCACAACTGGGATGCAATGGCATCATTCAGGTATTATTCGAACCTGTTAATCCTGATAGTCCTGTCAACCCGGTTTCCATGTTGGAACGGGCCATTGACAACAGGAACCCTTCCATTCTGGTAACGCTTTTCAACTTGAAGACAACATCCGGACCACAAACGGGAACAAGTCTCCTCTTAAAAAATGGAGAGAAGGTGGCAGGGTCCATCGAGGAGGATCATTTTGCCGATCAGATTCTAAAAGACGTTGAGCAGGTGATGAAAGAGGAGACTTCTTTGTTCAGAGAATACGTGCATGAAGATGTGACAGAGAACGTGTTCATTGAATACTTCGCTCCCCCGATTTCGCTTGTAATTGTGGGTGCCGGGAATGATACACAGGTCATGGCCCGCATGGCTGAAGTACCAGGGTGGAGTATTTGTGTGGTGGACGGGCGTCCGACTCACGCAACAAAAGATCGATTCACTCCTTCATGTCAGGTCATTGTTTCAAAGCCGGAAGCGATCCTTGAAAATATTACGATTGATGATCGGTCAGCGTTTGTTTTGATGACACACAATTACAATTATGATTTGGCGGTTTTAAAACTCCTTGTTGATCAACCGATCCCTTATGTAGGCATTTTGGGTCCCCGCAAAAAGTTTAACCGCATGCTCGATGATCTGAAAAAAGATGGGGTAAAGCTTTCAGAATCTCAGCTTGATAAAATTTATGCACCGGTTGGTCTGGAAATTGGGGCTGAGACGCCAGAAGAAATCAGTCTTTCCGTACTTTCCGAAATCCAGGCAGTAATGACCGGGATGCGGGGCGGGTTCCTCCGGGAAAAGAAAGAGCCCATCCATTCAAGAGACAATACACAATTTGACACCATACAAATTTGAGCAATTCATCGACCACCGGTCTGATTCTACTGGCAGCAGGTTCCTCACGAAGACTGGGCCAGCCCAAGCAACTACTGGAATTTCGCAAGAAGCCGCTGCTGCAACATTCCATTGATTGCGCAAACAGAGTTCCTTTCGATTCCTGTTTACTGATTTTGGGTTCCAATTCTCAAATCATTACAAAGCGTATAGTACCGGGAAATTTTCAGGTGCTGTTAAATGAAGCATGGGAGGAAGGGGTTGCGAGTTCGATACATTTCGGACTTTCTGAATTGATTGCAAAATCGCCAGGGATCGAGAATGTACTATTTCTTTTATCCGATCAACCTTACTTAAGTACTTCTCATTTGAATCGACTGCTGACTGAACATGAAATGGGCATAACCGCATCTGCATATGCCGGAGAGATAGGTGTTCCGGTCATTTTTAATCGCACATATTTTGATGAATTGCTCTTTTTGGATGGTGATCAGGGGGCCAAAAAAATTGTAATGAAACACAGAAATAAGGTGAAAATTGTCCCTTTTAAGGGAGGTGAAATGGACATTGATACAATGGAGGATTATGATCGGTTGAGGGGTTTAGATCATTGACCCAATTTCTCAATAACCCACCCCCACCCCTCCGGGGAGGGGAATTGTATGCCTGTCGTTGAACCGAACATTGCTTAACCTACAGGCTATCCTCCTGAACAATCGGCAGATTTTCATCATAACTCCACTCTGTCCAGGAGCCATCGTAGTTTTTTACATTGGTATACCCCAGCAATTCAGTCAGCACAAAGGTAGTGTGCGCTGAACGTACACCCGAATGACAATACACCACGACTAAATCATCTTTTCCAATATTCAGGGAGTCGTAAGCTTTCAAAAGCTCCTGGTAACCAATGATTTTTTTACAATCCTGCTCATTCAATGCAACCGTCCAATCCAGATGAATACTTCCTGGTATTCTTCCTGCTTTTAAAGCCCCTTCCTTTTTTACCAGTCCGGAAAATTCTTCCGTTGTACGTACATCCAAAATAGCCAATTTCTCGCCTGATTCAATCTTGTTGCGGAGTTCCTCTTTCCTGATGGAAAGTTTAGACTGCATTGAGTAGGGAAGGGTAAATGTGGATGTCGGATAAACAGTACTGACTGTGTCCACCATTCCTCCGATTTTTTTCCATGCATCCAGTCCACCATTGAGAAGTTGAATGTTATTGAAATTATACTGCTGCAGTACCCACCACAACCGTGCGGCTTCACAGCCTCCCCGATCATCATAAACAATGAGTCTGCTGCTTGTCTGAATTCCCAGCCTGCTGAAAAGTTCTTCTATTTTGTCCTTTCCTGCCATCATGCCGCCAAAAGGGTACGAGTCGTTTTCAATATCGGGTCGCCATACATTATTGGCACCTGTGATGTGACCCTTATTGAAACTTATCTCTGGTCTGAAGTCGATGATTTTGATCATGGAATCCGGATAGTTTTCCAGCATGTCTTCAGCTTCAATCAAATATTGTGAACTATAATATTCCGGGATCAGCGAGTCGTTGGTTTGCTCCCTGTTCTGTGTGCAACCGAATAGGCTCACGATCACGATGATGTACGAACTAATCCTCCAGCTCATACCATTCAATGTTGCTAAGATTGGCCCTTCTTCCCTTCTGTGTCGGGGGGTAGTTAGTGACCAGGTAGTTAATGATGGTTTCTTCCTGCTCTCCTAAATCCCACAGGTTCTGTGTTCGCTGCATCCATCGGATCGTTTCCACCCACCTTTCTTTGTTCATTCTGTTTTGAATGACAAGCTGAGCCGAATGGCAGTTCGTACAGTTATTCACCACAGACATCAACCCTTCTCCATCTATCAGCCCGGTTCGGAGATGAATCCCGTTTTCAATCGTATCGAAACCGGCCAGAGGTGAAGTTTCCGGTTCTTTATTTCTCTTGAAAGCAGTGAGTTTCGGATCCATCGAATAGTAGAACAACATGGCAAAAACCACAAAGACCAGGCTTGCGATCACAATGATCAGCTTTGAAATCAGCGAGAGGTTCTTTTCGAAAAAATCCCGGTCTTTCATCAGCTGACTTTAATGGCAATTCGGTGGCTGGCGTTATTAAGGTATCCTTTCGGGTTCCAGCCGGGCAATACCATCGGCTGGCTAGCTCCTTTGGCATCAGTGGCCCGTGCCCATACTTCATAATATCCCTTTTTCGGAAATTCGATGGCAGCTGAGAAATGTTGCCACGCCAGCCGGTTGACAGGTTGTTCAAGTTCACATCGATTCCAGGAAGAGCCAAAGTCAATGGAGTACTCCATGTTACTGACTTCCAGCTCTCCGGCCCAGGCATGCCCTCGTATTTTCAATTTTTCTCCCTGACTGATTACAGCCCCGGATTTCGGATAGGTGATGAGTGATTTCACTGGCATGGATTCAATGATGCACATGTTTTCATCCAAAACCTGTTCTCCAGGACTTACCGGTTCACAGGGCACCCGATACGCCTGCCCGGTCATCTTGGTGCCATCGTGAACTTTGTTACGTATGCTGATCCCGGTTAACCATTTTCCAGAAGCTGAAGCCGGCCAGCCTCCCGCGATTAATCGCAAAGGAAATCCATGGGCTGTCGGGATGTCCACTCCATTCATTTGAAATGCCAGCAACGTTTCCTCCTGCATGGCTTTCGATAGAGGCACTCCCCGGGAAATGGGCTCTTTGTCGGGATCTCCACTGAGGTGAGTGTCTGCACAGTGGTAACCGATGTAAACGGCATCCGGCTTCACTCCCACTTCCTTCAGTACGTCGCTCAATCGGACGCCTGTCCAGTTCGCACAGGAGACGGCTCCCACTGTCCATTGATTTCCCTTTGCCGGAGGATCAAATTCACTACGTCCGTTCCCGCCACATTCAAGTGTCAACTGATAGGTATAGTGACGGAATTTACTTTTCAACTCTGCCAGTGTGAAGGTTTGTGGGTTGACGATTGATTCGCCATCAAATGTGATTTTCCAGTTAGCAACATCTATGTCTTTCGGAATGAGTCCGTTGTTCCGAATGAACATGAATCGGTCTGAAGTCACTTTTTCATCCAGCAGGTGTGCTTTTGCTTCGATGTTCCACGGTCGATTATTCAGGACGGTCATCTCGGAATCCAGTCCAAACAGTTTGAACGGATCAGGGTCCTGTGCAAGCAACGGGACATACCCTTCAGGCATTTTTTCAGCAAAAATCAGGTGGGTACCGGCTATTGCTGCCAGCGAAGAAAGGGTTGCTTTCTTTACAAAATTGCGTCGTTTCATGAACGGAAAGGGGTCAGGTTAGTAGAGAATAAATTTACATATAAAATTTATGGCTGAGCGCAGATGGCAGGGAAACAGGCTATTCGAACCATTGAATCAAAATGAATCCATTTGACTCAAATGGTTTTGTCTCGAATACCTAATATTGACACAAAAACAATCGAACCATGAATAAGCCATTTTTTTCCTTTATTCTTTCCATCCTGATCATATCCTGTTCACCGACAGAATCGGAATCAGAAAAACCAAAGAATACTATGGAAGCCGATGATGCCATGTACTACTACCAGATTCCTGATTACCCGTCAGGTTACAATGCCGGAACCGTGGCTGCAAGAGTGGTTGATGGACTGGGGTTTAGATTCTTTCATGCCACGGACAGTCTGACCGAGGAGAACCTGCAATTCAGACCAATGGAGGAAGCACGCACCATGGAAGAAACCATTGATCATATTTTGGGGCTGACACGAATCACGTACAATGCCGTGATGAAACAACCCACTGATTTTTCGATTGAACACCCGGAATTAACGTTTGCTGAAAAGCGAATGCAGATTCTTGAATACATTCGAAAATCAAGTGAAGTCCTTCGAAAAAGTACGGCTGAAGATTTGGACACTTATCCCATTGTTTTCCTTTACCCGGACGGCAACAAGGGTGAGTATCCGTTTTGGAACCTGCTCAATGGTCCGATCGCTGACGCCCTCTGGCACACCGGGCAGGTCGTCACGTTTCGACGTTCAGCCGGCAATCCGTTCAATTCGAAAGCGAGTGTGTTGAGGGGGAAGGTGCGGGAGGAGTAGCATCCTGAGCATGCTAATATTTCATGGTTTCATTTAAACCAAATGATCAATGTTACATGCATCAAATCATCGATTTTTTGACTAATTTGAATAGTCAGTAACGAGCATTGTGCGCGTTGCTCACTTATGTATACAAGGACTGCATTATGAGAACCAGCATTCATTTTTTCTCGGCACTAAACTTCATTATTGTCATCCTCATTGTGATCATGTTTATATCTATTCAATCTGTTACCGCGATCGGGGTTTCCATCGCCACGGCACATTTACTGGCAGGGATCGGACTTCTGGCCAGTCAAAAGTTTGGATGGATCCTCAACATGACCCTGTCCGTGAACATATTGTTTTTTATCACACTCTCCGTTATCTCTTCCTTTCTTGTTTCAGAAGACGGCTCATCGCTTGTTTATTCAGGGAAGCTTTTAGGAATCGGGCTGGCATTTCTGATGATCATTTGCCTGTTCTCAATAATCAGGAATGGCAGAACCGACATACTGAACCATTTCAAAATAAGCAACCTTCTGAGGACCTCCACGTTAGCAGGTGGCGTTGTGCTGGCAATCGTCCTTTTTTGGGTGATCGATTAATTGCACACAATTTGTAAATTCTGTCAACAGGCATATCTTGTTTTTACTTAAATCTGAAAAATTATGAGTCGAAAAACATCAGGAGCTTTTATTGCTGCATCGTGGCTTGCAGTTGGGATTGGAATGACCGGATTTCTGATTGGTCTTTGGCGAGCAGATATGATGCTCAATGAGAAGGGCTACTATTTCACTGTTTTAATGTACGGACTGTTTGCCGTGATCTCTGTCCAAAAGGCAGTCAGGGATCGCCTGGAGAACGTGCCGGTTACAGACATTTATTACGGACTTTGCTGGTTTTCGACCATCCTGTCCATCCTGCTTTTGGTGATTGGACTCTGGAATGCGGAGCTCCTGCCAAGTGAAAAAGGATTTTATGCTTTCTCTTTTCTGCTGGCGCTGTTTGGAGCAATTGCTGTTCAGAAGAACCTGCGGGATGATATGGAAAATTCGCAATGAGCTAACCTTAACCGGAGTTCGGGATAAGAAGCATTGTAATATGTTGATATTCAATTAATTGATATTTCAATGAACTCAATATGACAAAATGCACCTTTCAATTTTTGTCATGTTGAGGCTCTCGAAACATCTTTTTATTCAAAACCGATGAATATCAATGCATTCTCTCATTCTTATCCCGAACTCACGCTAACCTTAGATCAACTATCCGTCAAAATCAAAAGTACTCTATGACTTTTGCAGCTAAAAAAACAACACCTGATGTTGGTTTTTACCAACTTATGCTAATTATTTATTCATAGTGTTGGTATTTACCAACTAAAATATGTGGTGCATGAATTAAATTCATCTATATTTGTGTTAGTTTATACTAACACAAAATCCAATAATTTGAATTAAAGATGGTAAATACCAACACATTCTGGTTGTCAATGAGTGACCATTCGATTATTTCTGTCATTGGCGAATACATCAGACATCACCGATTAGCTCAAAACAAAACGCAGGCAAAAATTGCAGAAATCGCCGGTGTGAACCGGTGGACTATTAATCAAATTGAGAAAGGGAAACCCATAACGCTGATATCACTCATACAGGTCCTTCGGGCACTTGACCAGCTTCAGGTTTTTGATCCGTTTAAAATCGAAACTCAAATTAGTCCTTTGGAACTGGCCAGGCTGGAGAAAAAAAAGAGGCAAAGGGCCGGCAGTACAGACGACAATAAACCAAATCAGTCTGAATGGTAGCGACAAAAACGGCGTTTGTTAAAATCTGGGGACAGACCGTCGGAGCAGTCGCATGGGATGAAGAAAAAAGACTAGCCATTTTTGAATATGAACCCAAATTCAAAACAAAAAATATAGACCTGGCTCCAATCAAAATGCCGGTTCAATCAGGTCAAAACATCTTTTCCTTCCCGGAACTACGACCTGGAAAAAACCGTGAGTACGATACATTTAAAGGTTTGCCAGGTCTGCTTGCTGATGTACTACCGGATAAGTACGGAAACCAGTTGATGAATATCTGGCTGGCACAAAATGGGCGTCCGCAAAACAGCATGAACCCGGTTGAACAATTGTGTTTTATCGGTACCCGCGGAATGGGGGCATTAGAATTCGAACCAGTCCGGCTTAAGCCGGGCAAAGAGTCATTTGAAGTTGAAATCGACAGTCTGGTCAGTATTGCGCAGCGAATGCTGAACAAACGGGAACAATTTGAGGTCAATCTGAATGAAGGTGAACAGCAGGCAATGCTGGAAATTTTAAAAATAGGCACATCCGCCGGCGGGGCTCGTCCAAAAGCAATCATTGCCTATAACAAACAAACCGGTCAGGTCCGGTCAGGACAAACGAATGCCCCAAAGGGATTTGAACACTGGCTGATCAAACTGGACGGAGTAAGTGATGCTCAATTCGGGAAGAGCACAGGCTATGGGAGGGTTGAAATGGCTTATTACAACATGGCAAAGGATTGTGGCCTGAACATGATGGAATCCAAATTGCTGGAAGAAAATGGCAGAGCACATTTCATGACCAAACGCTTTGACAGAGAAAATGGATCAGAAAAGCACCACATTCAAACATTCTGCGCTATGCAACACTATGACTTCAATGAAGTCAGGAGTTTTAGCTATGAACAGCTTTTCCAAACCATGCGACTTCTTCGCCTGCCTTACCCGGATGCAGAACAGGTGTATCGCAGGATGGTATTTAATGTGATCGCCAGAAACTGTGACGATCACACCAAGAATTTTGCCTTTCGCCTGAAAGAAGGAGGTAGTTGGGAGTTAGCTCCTGCGTATGACATTTGCCATGCGTACCGGCCTGAAAGCATTTGGGTTAGTCAGCATGCTTTGAGCATCAATGGAAAAAGGAATGCTATTGAAAAAAGTGATTTGATAAGCTTTGCAAAAGCCATGAATATCAAAAAATCTGAAATGATCATTTCCCAAATAAATGAGGTAGTACAAAACTGGCCGGATTACGCAGATGCAGTGAATACAGAGGTTGAGTTGAGAGATGCCATTAAAAAAACGATGTTAAATATACCAGTCTGAGCATCGAAAGACAGCCTAACACTGCTCCTTCGGATTAGGAAAAGCATCGGACTCATCCTCTCCCGATCGGATTGTCAGGCACTGAAGATCTTTTTCAATCAGCAATCGAAGGTGATTCCCGTCTCTCAATTCCAGTTCTTCTTCTATGGATAAATCCTCTGATTCAGTCCAGGAATGAATGATTTCTTGTGGAACCGAGATATCAATTTTATTTCCATTCAGATCAACACTGAAGTCCATTCCGGCTTTCAGTCGATACCCCAGACTGTCACCTCCCGGAAATTCGCAGGAGTCGCCTACCACCTGCTGTTCTTTCAGGTTTTGAACTTCTGTCTGTGTGAGACGGAGACGGATGGAATTACCTCTGATTCTTAGTTTCATTGCTTAAAACAAATGTACCTGATAAATTTCTCCTTTCTTAAAATGATCTTTTTCCGCAGGCAACTCCATAAACCCGTCAGCAGTGGATAAGCTCACCAGGTCCCCTGAGCCATTTCCACGAAGTGGTGTTGCTTTTAATTGCCCTTCCTCATTTGATATAGATACATGAACGAAGAAGGTCAGTTCTTTTTCAAACTGAATATCCTGTGTCAATGCTGCTTTTGAAACGACTGGTTTTAAGCCTGACGAATGATCCAGCCAGGTTTTACAATATACTGAGTAGCAGGCGATCGTTGAAACCGGATTGCCCGGAAATCCAAAGACTGTCACGTTTTCATTGCTGCCAAACCACAAGGGCTTTCCAGGTCGTTGATTGATCCGGTGAAAATGCTTTTTTACCTTATGATTTTCAAGTGCTTCCGGAATGAAATCCTTTTTTCCCTTCGAAACTCCTCCACTCAGTAAAATCAGGTCAAACCGTTCCAGTATACCCCCCAATTCCGTATTGATTTCTTCCATCTCATCATTGATGTGGAACAGCTCATAAGAAAGTCCCCGGCTCTTAAGTAAAGAGCAAAGGGTGTAAACGTTCGATTTCCTGATCTGATGAGGGAGCGGACCCTGATCCGGCTCCACCAGTTCGTCCCCGGCAGAAATGATGGCAATCCGGGGTTGCTTTTTTACCTGTACACTGGTCTTGCCTACTGAGGTCAAAATTCCGATATCCCCCTGGCTGATTCGCTTTCCACTTTTGATCAACACACTGTTCTCTTCTGCATCATGTCCTTTCAGGTGAACGTTCATTAATTCCGTAACGGCATCCAGGTTGACAGTAGCTGCTCCATTTTTAATGTTCAGATCTTCATAGCGGATCACCACATCTGCTCCGTGTGGCACTACCGCTCCGGTCATGATTTCCATGCAGGTTCCCTGCTGCAAGGATTGCTGAGGTGCACCGGCAAATTGTTCTCCTGATATTGGAAATGCGCTTATTCCTGACTGCCAGTCTTTTAATGAAAGACAGATTCCATCCATGGTGGCCCGATTAAACGGTGGAAAATCCCGGTCTGCTCTGATGTCTTCATCCAGCACCCGGCCAGTCGCATCCATGAAATGGATCGTCTCGGACCCAAAGTCAACTGCATGTGCTCTGACAATTTTTAATGCTTCTTGTACTGAAATCATAATTTCAATTCATTTTATTAAACCCTCCTAACCTCCCTTCAGGGAGGAATCCCCCTTAGCCAGGTCTGAAAGGATCCGATCCAATCTCTTCTTTATCTTTCTAAACCCGGGCACTTTCATAACCCAATATTCCTTTTCAGAATAGTCAAAGGCCATAGATGGAGCTCTCTTCTTCAAAAGAAAACCATTCGGCACTTCTTCTTCTACAGGAAGAACAATATAAATATTTTGTGTTCGAGAAATTCCGGGTAAGCCCCATGAAGCACTTTGTCTCTGAATAAACAAGACGTCTATTGTTCTGTTTTCAAGCTTCAAATGAGCTAATCCTTCAAGGGTAAGTCCGGTTAAGAAATTAGATTCACGAACCTCGATTTCAGCCATGGGAAAGAGGCTGGTAATTAGTTCCTTAAGTATTTGTTCATTGTAGGAATTACGATCTGTAAGTTTTAAAAATTTCATCTGGAATCCTTAGATTTTCACTTCAACCCAGTTCAAAACTAACCCTCTTAACCTCCCTTCAGGGAGGAATCCCCCTTATCAAAGGGGGTTGGGGGATTTCAATAACTACCTATTCATATCTTTATCCCAAACCCGTGCAACAAAACGATCCTCAATCCAACATACAGTACTAAAATAGCTGTAAGCCCCCGCATGAGGTTCAGGTTCATTTTAACCGAAAAGCCGGAACCCAGTAGCCCGCCCAGCACCACCGCCCCGATAATTTTTGCAGCAAAATCCATTCGAAGTTCGAATGTCCCGGCTACCAGCAAACCTGAAATACCTGCAAGTGAGTTGACCATGATAAAGACGGAAGCAAGCGAAGCAATCACTTTCGAATTTTTCCAACCCATGAGATTCAATGTCGGAGAAAGAAAAATTCCGCCCCCTATTCCAACCACACCTGACAAAAATCCAATACCTCCTCCCAATAATGCTCGTTTGCCGCCATTCATTTCTTTTGATTTGATTTCCTTCACAAAGGTCTGAACAATCATCATCAACGCTGCACCAATTAGCGCGGACCCTAACAGGGTGAAGAATACCGATTCCGACAAACTGAGTCTGGCGCCCAAATAGGCCATGGGTACGCTCAATAGTAGAAAGGGCCAAAATTCTTTCCAGTCAAAAACCCGCTTTCTTATAAACATGGCCGTGCCAATGCCCACGACTACCATGTTCAACACAAGTGCCAGTGTTCGAATTTCATAAAAACTGGTCAGGACAAGGCTTAGAATCGCGAGGTAGCTTGAGCCCCCGCCAAACCCGATGGAAGAATAAAACAGCGCAATGAAGAAGAACAGCAACAAAAGCAGGTACTCATTCATCGGGCGTTGTATCCTCCTTTCACCTGATAAATCACGGCATTTTCTGCAATTGACTTAACAATCATGGAAGCCTGCCGGGTTGTCACACCGCGCTGACAAACCAACACCACATGTTTATCCTTTTCCGGATTAAACCCGGCCAGTTGCTCCATCGGAATGTTTTCAAATCGTGGGTCACCGGATGTTTCATAAACGGCCGTTGGTCTGATATCCACCAGGTGATACGCCTGCAGATCAAGTGTATCCAGCTCCTTCCAGGTCAGGAATTTTTCGTCGGGTTCCGGGATAACCGGTTTTTGAACCGTTTTCGGACTTTTAGCCAGCTGGAAAATATGATGTTGTGTATTGAGTGCATCAACGATCAGTAATTTCCCGCAAAGGATATCACCAATCCCGGTCAGTACCTTCACTGCTTCCATCGCCTGATAACATCCGATCATTCCGGGAAGTACACCCAACACTCCAATTTCGTTGCAATTTTCCGCTTCAGCTGAATCATCGGGATACACATCGCGGTACGTCACACTTCCTTTGTAATTAAACACCCCGACATGTCCTTCGTGACGATATAGTGCGCCATAAATGAACGGAACCCCCAGTTGCACACAGGCATCATTGATGAGATACCTCGCTTCAATGCGGTCGGTACAGTCAATTACTACATCCTTACCTTCTATCAAATGCTTGGCATTTCCCCGCGAAAGCATTTCTCCGACTGTTGTGACCTGTACTTCCGGGTTAAGCTTTTGAATGAATTGTGCGGCAACCTTCACCTTCTTTTTTCCAACATCTTCCGTACGGTAGATGACCTGACGCTGGAGGTTACTGAGCGAAACAACATCCTCATCCACCAGTGTCATATCACCCACACCCATGCCTGCGAGGTACTGCATCACCGGAACGCCCAACCCGCCGGCACCTACGATCAGTACGTTCGCTTCCGTAAGCTTCTGCTGTCCGGCCGGACCAAAATCCGGGAGGACCAGTTGCCGTTGATAGCGCTCGGTATTCATTTCATCATTGATTTTGCCTGCTCGTATTCTTCCGGATGATTCGCGTTGAATAGCTCCTTGTCCTCCTTAGGGAAAACCAGTTCAATGTCACTGTTGAACAGAAATTTGCGGGGGCACCTTTTGTCTTCAATCAGGTGATGCTCTCTCAGTGCGTCTTGCGATCCTGGTTCCCAGATAGCAACCAATGGTTCTGGTAATCCGCTTTCCCTGGTTGCGAAGGCCGTCGCTTTTTTTGCCGAATTTCTTGCCGCAATCAGTTGTCGGATGGTTTGCTCGCTTACAAAAGGAAGGTCTACTGCCAAAACCAGCCAGGCTTTATCCGGGTGTTTGGTCATGGCACTTAAAATTCCATTGATAGGTCCTTTCGTTGGGAAATTATCGGGAATGATCTGATCAGTGAATAAAACCTCCTGATCCGTTCTGACTGAGACAAATGTGTTGGGTAAAATGCTTTTAACCAGCTCGAACATAAATTCTGCGTGTGGCTGACCGTGGTACACCAGCGAGGATTTGTCAGTCCCCATTCGGGAACTTTGACCGCCCATGAGAATTAGGCCGTATAGGTTTTCTTTAGGCATACAATAATTCACTTTGAAAAACCATATTAAGTATCAGTTTCATTGCAAACATCTCTTTCGTAATTCAGACTGATATTCTATATCGGCAAATAGCTTTCCTTGCTTAATTCGAATTGCTTCCTCATTCCCTCGTATTTTAGACGATATCTTGTTTGAGACTTTCCAGCCTCTCTTATTAATTGCCATTCTTATAAACTTATCATTAGGTCCGACTTCTCGAAACAGTGCCTCAAAGCAGCAAGGAATGCTAAGAATTACCTCTTTATTTAATGGGACTATTAAGCAGAATTCTCCGTTTATATCAGAAACAGTTCCATGTCTTGATCCCCATATCATAATATTCTGGCCAGGAGAAACTTTTCCATCACTACCTAAGATTCTTCCCCTTATTAAGCGGTACTGATCTGACTGAGAGCAAACAAAATGGCTTGACATCAATAAAGTGAATGCAATTAAAAAAATCCTACAGAGGTTCATAAAAGTCCTTTCAATAATTCAGGTTTTTCCAGTGATTTGCTGGCCGCTACGGCCAAAATCTCTCTTCCCGCCTTTCTTTTCCATCAATCTGGTCGGGCCGAGAATAATATCGTGAGACAGGGCTTTGCACATGTCATAAATACATAAAGCTGCCACAGAAGCACCGGTCAGTGCTTCCATTTCAACGCCGGTCTGTCCGACCGTTTTTACCATACAGGAAATCTTAAATCCGTTTTCAACCGGTGTGATATCAATCTCTGTTTTCGAAATGGGAATGTTGTGACACAAGGGAATCAAGTCCGAGGTTCGCTTCACTCCTCCTATTCCTGCCAGCACAGCCGTCTGCACCAGATTTCCCTTTTTGGTATTGAATCCGTTTTTGGAAATCACTTCGAACGCTTCCGCAGGAAAACCCACCTCTGATTCCGCAACAGCTATTCGCTCTGTTATTTCCTTCGCTGAGACATCCACCATGTGAACGCCCCCATCCTTATTGATATGTGTTAGCTCGTTGCTCATCCGCCCAATTTTGTCATGGATAAATACGTTCGCTCATTTTCATCTGCCGCTGCAAAACCATCCTTCGGTTTGTTCTGTACGGCTTTATAAAGTGCGGACCCAATGTCAATCGCCGAAGCACCTGCTCGAAGCATGTCCCTGATGTTCAATTGATCCGGTCCATACAGGCAGGATCGAACTTCCCCTGTGGCTGAAAGTCTGAGCCGATTGCAATCCCCGCAAAACGTTCGACTGAAGGACGGGATCACTCCAAAACTTCCTCTGAATCCTTCAATGGAATAATTCTGGGAAGTGGAAGACGGTTCATCCACCAGCCGGGTGTATTCATGTTCTTTAGAGATGATGTCCAATATCGTCTGGTAGTTCAGGGTCCGCTGCAATTCGCTACCGGAACCATTGAATGGCATTTCCTCCAGAAATCGAACCGAAACCGGACGATCTTTTGCCAGATTCAGCAGTGGCAGGATCTGATCTTCGTTCACGCCGGCCATGGCTACACAATTGATTTTGGTATTAAACCCCCGATCAATCATTTCGTAAAGAGTCCTTTCTACTTCTTCAAAACCGTCTCTTCTTGTAATTTCTTTGAATCGGTCTGCATCCATGCAATCGAGACTGACATTCACATCATTGATTCCAAATTCCTGCAATTCATCCAGATGTGGACGAATCAGGGTGAGGTTTGAAGTAATGCTGATTTTCTCTAAAAAAGACTTTTGGGACAGTTTTTCCAGGAAATGGATCAGATCCTTTCTAACAAATGGTTCTCCACCCGTAATTCTGATTTTTTTAATTCCAACAGCTCCCAGAACATCTGCCAGAGAAAGGAGCTCTTCGTAAGAAAGGAGCGTCTGCTTAGGTGCGAATTGCAATCCCTGCTCAGGCATGCAGTAGGTACACCGCAGATTGCATCGATCAGTTACCGATAATCTCAGATAGTTAATCTCCCGGCCAAATTTGTCTTTCAATTGTTCCATATCAGGGAGTCTGGGAAACCCAATGGCTGCTATCTGTAAAAAATTCTTTCTTCCAGATCGGAACCGTTTTCTTCAGTTCGTCGATCAAAAACTGACAGGCAGGAAATGCTTCTTTCCTGTGTGCAGCTGAAACGCCCACCACTACCACAGGGTCTCCTATTTTCTTCTCGCCAACTGCGTGAATCATAATGGCCTTAGCGAGTCCCCATTTCTCAATCGCCCTGGTCCGGATTTTTTCCATCTCAGAGATTGCCATGGCATCATAGGTTTCAAAATTTAGCTTCGTGACATTACTTCCCTGACTATTGTCTCTGACGGTTCCCACAAATATGCAGGTGCCTCCGGCGGCAGGATCGGCCAGCTGTTTATATACCTCATTGAGGTCGATATGTTCAGTTATTTGTACCACTATTTACCCTCCCGATACTGGCGGGATCAAAGCGATTTCATCGCCTGAGCGTATAGGATCCGGGTCGTGCGCATATTGCGTGTTGACGGCAATTGCTACCGTCGACCATACAATGGTGGGGTACTCGTTACTTAAGTAATCTCGTAGTGATTTTACATCAGTCATCTCCTTATTTACCAACACCTCCGTTCCAAGTACCTCCTTCACCTGACCAAAAGCCTTCACCACTATCATATAAGTAAATATACAGGCTGATTCCGGTAGCCCAATACATTTTTCCTGGAATTGTACGAAGAGACAGCATTTCAGATTACGGCTGATTCAATTAGTACGAAGTAAGGATTCAATTCGTTTGTCGGATCCCCCAGGTATTATTGCTGGTACTGATGGGATAAATACTTGAGGTATCCGGGAATCGGATCAATCCCCGTTGCTCCCTGATGTTGGCATCTGTATAATAAATAATGGGGTTGGTGTAGCCACAATTTCTCATGAGTCTTCCTGCACCAATCCCTTCTTTAATATTGATTAGAATGAAACCAAACTTTTGCTTTGAGCCAAGCATCATCCTTGTTGCTTCTGTTCCGTTTTTAGTGATCAGCGTCTGAAACCCGGTATTGCCGAGGATGGTTCGGACCACCAGTCTTGATTTTTTCTCGCAATCAATGATCAGGACATTGGAGTTGTCTTTTAAGTGATCTTCTTCGGGAATGTAATAGCTGATACTTTCCATGGTTTTCTTTTTCTTGCTCAATTTATAATTGCCGGTTATTTTATTCATGACTCAATCCGCTTAATGAAGGCTTCTGTCTTGTAATGAATACGATAAAGGTATTTTTGGTAAACGGTCAATTAAAGCGTTATAGCTTAATTTCGATCAAAGCGGTGTGTTTGAGATATCAAATACCTGATATTTTCCTCGAAAATCACTGTAAAATCAGACCAGATTTGACAAAAAATCACTTCTTGAACTTCTTGTCCGGTTTCAACATACAAGTCTGACATACTTAGTACACTCCCATCTGTGCAGGCAGGAAGGACTGTTTACCCGACTATGGTAAAATAAAAAGTACTTCCTCTATCGGGCTCCGATTCTACCCAAATGTTTCCTCCATGCAGATCAACGATCTTTTTACAGTGAGCCAACCCTATTCCGGTACCCTGATAGGCTGATTTCGCATGAAGCCGCTTAAAAATGATGAAAATTTTTTCGAGAAACTTTTCCTCTATTCCAATTCCATTATCTGATATGGAAAACTCCCAGTATTTATCATTCGGTTTCGTTTCCTTCTTTTTGGCTTTGATTTCAATTTCAGGGGTGATGTCTGCTTTTCTGAATTTGATCGCATTGCTAATGAGGTTTTGAAATAAGAGGGTCAATTCCACTTCGTGTGCCTGAACGACGGGTAGTTTTCCGGCTTTCAGTACAGTCCCGGTATCCTGAATAACCTTGGCCAGATCAGACGTCACGTTTTCAATTACTTTATTACAGCTGACCCGTTTGAATTCCACATTCTTTCCAAGCTGGGAATACTCCAGCAACCCGCGAATCAGCATTCGCATTCTGCTGGTAGATTCACCGATAAAACCTATACTCTTCTTGTCCACTTCATCCAGCTTTTCAACTTTTACCAGGTTCACGATACTGGCTATCGTATTCAGTGGTTCCTGTAAATCATGACTCGCCACGTAGGCAAATTGTTCCATTTCCTGATTTTGGGCAGCAAGTTCTCTTGATTGGGCCTCAATGGCTTCATTCTTAATTTCCAATTCAATGTGTGCTTTTTTCTTGATTCGATAATTCACCCAAATGAAAAATCCGGCAGTGATGGTGGTAATCGTAAGTACGATAAACAGAATGGTGAAATTACGCTGGTTATTCAGTTCGGTTTTTTGCTTGCCCAACACAATTCCCTGTTCATCAATTTTTGACTCCTGATTAGATAATTGATCGGCCTGTTGTTGCAGAATACGATCCATTCGCTCTATTTCCTCCTGCCTGTCCTTCCTTTCTTTTTGTTGTCTCAGCAATTGAGCCTCAGCTTCTTTAATCGCTACTTCCTTTTCTGCAAATAGCCGATCCTGTTCTGCGTTTTGCTCTTTCAGTCGTTCATATTCTGCACGCAGGTCACGAAACTCCTTGTTTCTTACTTCAATTTGTCTGATTTGTGCTTCAATTCTTGATTTCTGAAAATCAAGCTGCTGTTGTTGTGTATTTAGAAGCGCCTGTTGTTCTGCCACCTTTTCTTTTGCTCTTTCCAGTGACTCGGAAGACTTCAAATACAATTCCTGCCACTTTTCAGCAGAGGAAATCGCCAGATTTGCAAATGATCGGGAAATGTCAAATTTTTCAAGTTCAAGTCTGGCTTTGTTTACCTCAAACTGGAATACATTGTCTATCTCGATCATATTGATCATGGATTCATTAAATCCATAATCTTCGCTCACTATAAGGACATTTTCTCCACTCACCTTATCCAGCAGTTCTCCAATATCAAAATTAAAGCGATTGTGGACATAGACGAGCTGTACATTCCTTACATCATCTACAGACAGAAACTCCTTCACTTTTAATGATTTCTCTCTCACTTCACGTCCATCTGCTTCCATCTTTTGCAACTCCGCCAGTACCGGATCTTTGCCTAAAACTGCAATTGTAAATTCTTCGAACTCATCCCAGTTGGGCCAGTTAACCTGTTTTGTGATGTTGTAAATAAAGATGGCTCGTTGCTTACTTCTGATCTCATCCTTCTGTGCCAGCAGAAACCCTGATAAAAAGAGAAGAAAAAATAAAATGGAAAATTTCCTGCTCATTTGATCAAAAATTTAGCCTGCTTTTGATTGCCCTGAAGATGGATTTTGAGAAAACAGTATTTGTGATGGGATTGGATGGTTCAGCAATTAGGATAACTGATTTTAAACCAGTTAAAACATGCGCACATTCACAAAAACTGAAAAGCATAGCTAACATAACTGTCTATTTCCTGAAACCCGTTTAATCATCCAATTCACAAATAATCAGATTTTCAGGTTTCCGGATTCCGGTAAAAATCGCATTTTTCAATCTAATTCTCATGAATCCCCGGCAGACATTTGGTGAACATGGATATTCTCATGCTCGTCCTGCCCAAAGCAGTCACTGAAACTGACACCTGTTTTTTTGTTATTTCTTAAAGGAATGAGGATTTAACAGGCATTAAAAAAGGGCCAAAAGGGCCCTTTCGTTTCGTTCACTGCTTTAAGATTATCCTATTTCAACCAGCTTAATATCAAAAACGAGATCCTTACCTGCAAGGTCATGATTTGCATCAATGGTAATGGTATCAACAGAAACTTCCGTCACAGCCACTTGTGTCTGATGCCCCAAATCATTGGTAGCAACCAATTTTTGACCAACTTCCGGATTCATATCTTCCGGCAGACTGCTTTTTGGTATTTCCTGAATAAGTTCAGTTTTATGCTCTCCATAAGCCTCGGCAGCCGGGATCGTCACGGTCTTTTTTTCGTTGAGTTCCATTCCGTCAACAGCTTCATCAAAGCCCCTGATCATTTGTCCGCCACCTACGGTAAAGGCAAGTGGATCTCTTCCTTCTGACGAATCAAAAACCTCCCCCGAAGTAAGTTTTCCTGTGTAATGCACCTTCACATTGTCGTTTGCTTTCGCTTTCATTTCTAATTTTTATCAGTGTTTGAAAGCTGGCAAAGGTAGGAAAATAAATTTTCGACGCTTGGGGGAATCTGTTTTTCAAAACAACTAAGAGTAGCAACTAATCAAAATATTATGAAATTTTCCGTCATACTATTGTTTCTCCTCTCATTTTCCATTTCTCTGAATGCCCAGAATAATTCCGTCTATTTTCCCTATTTCGAATTGATCAATATTGAGGAGAATGAAGAACTCCAATACTCCACTTCCAGACTGATCAAGTCTTATATTGAAAACAATCATGACTATGTCATTATCCTGCCGGAAAAAGCACCAGAAGGCTACTTTGAAAATGAAAGCCAACTCACTTCAAAGGCAAACGCACAAAGAATCTCAGCACAATATTTCATGGATGGGGAGATTCATAATCTTCAGGGTATTTATATTGTTTCGCTCGGACTTTACGAGACTGCTTCGGGTAAGAGAATCTGGCATGATATGGTCAAAGGGAGCCTGGAGAAAGATTTGGATGCGCTGCTTTCCAGACTTGGAAGAACATTTTTAAGTCATAAAACTGCCAAAACAGATATTGAAATTGACGAAGTGACAGACTATGATGCAAAGGGAATTGACTTACAGCAAATCAAGGTTAATCACTTCATTGGAATCATGCTGGGTGGAAAGTACCTGTTCGGGGAAGAGACTCTGTCAGGCCTTGGAATAGCCTATACCTATGATGCATCAACTTTTCTCTTTAACCTGAATTTCGATTTCTACCCGTCTTCATCATTACTGAAGGACGATGTGTATGATGGCAGGAAAATCAGAAATGGGAGCTTTAGCCTGGGAGCCATGTATCCACTTTCCAGAAAAAGATCCACCCCATATCTTGATGGTGGCCTTGAATACGGTTTTTTCGACATCCGAAGAAATCCTGACTTTGATGAAGATGCAGGAAGGGCCCAAAGCGGAATTGGACTATATCTGGGTGGAGGATATTTGATCAATCGGAATTCAACAGTGAATCTTCGTATTTACGGCGCTGTTTCTCTTCCAATGTACACGGTAGAAAACAAGACCCTCCCCGGATTCAAATTTGGTATCATTACCTCTTTTGCCCGCAAGTAAGTTAACCTGTGTTCGACGTAAAGAATAAAGGAAACGCTCAGAATCTCCTTCTTTGAGGGGTAAGGGCAGGTTTAAAAAACTAATCTTTCTTGTGCCAAATTTTATTCAAAAAATGGCTGGTTAAGCGAACCCACCTCTTCCTCCTCCCTGGAGGAGATTATAGGTGCCATTTTTGTATAAAATTTGAAAATATTACATCGAACTCATGTTGAGTTATACTGCAGCTCTTTTTAACCGATCGTTGATTGCCATACCAAGACCTTCATTGGGCACAAACTCTGTCAGCACCAGTTCGATATCCGGATTATCCATTTGCCTCAGGGCCTGAAAAATATTAGCTGCAGCTTCATCAAGATTGCCGGAAGGAGAAAGTGTAATATTGATTTTTCCCTCCGTGTAGACTTTCCGAAATGAAATAATTCCGATCCCCTTTCCTTTGTTTTTGATAAGGTTTGATTCGATATCTCCTGGCACAACGGGCCGGCCAGGTGAGTAATGTGATTTGAGCATTCCCGGCGCTACCGGATTCGAACTTTTGTTGATTGTAAACTTTACTTTACCTGCCACTCTTTCAATTTCCTCAACCTTCATCCCCCCAAGGCGATGAATAATAACCTGATCCCGCTCAAACCCAACGATGGTTGATTCAAGCCCCACCTTGCATTTACCCCCATCCAGCACGTATTCAATCTTATTACCCAACTGTGCAAGCACATGCGATGCTTCCGTTGGAGATACATAACCGAACGGATTGGCGCTGGGGGCTGCAAGAGGGAAGTCGATTCTCTCCAAAAGTTCAAGCGTTAACGGATGATTTGGAATTCTCACTGCCACCCTCGGCAAGCCGGAAGTAAGCAAGTCCGGGATTTTTTCAGATTTCTCCAGAAGCAGGGTTAATGGGCCGGGCCAGAATGCAGCGGCAAGTTTTTGGGCATTTTCCGGAATAATTTTAACCAGTCCGGCCACCTTATCCATTGAATTTGTATGTGCAATTAATGGATCAAATTTTGGTCGATTTTTGGTTTTGTAAATTTCGAGAATAGCTTTTTCACTTAGTGCGTTTCCGGCCAGGCCATACACAGTTTCAGTCGGGATAGCTACAAGAGCATCCGACTTAAGTAAAAAAATTGCGTGATCAATATCGGTTCCGGTCCTCGCCATAAGCAGGTGCAAATGTCATTACAATATTGAGAAAGCACCAAAGATTGAATACTTTAGTAGATACCGACCTGTCTTACTTATCAAATGCAGTCGGTACATAACCTTGCGACAAATGAAAACGAGCACAAAATCCACGATCAGAATTGTATCAATATTACTTGCATTACTATTGGTACTAATGGAAATCGATCTGATACCCAATATTATTAACTATCATTTTTGGGTACTTATCATAGCTTATGCTATGCTGGCTTTCACGCTAAGAAAATAGCTACTTACGTAGTGATATTCTGCCTGTTTTGACCGTCCCGGCATATTCAACCCGGTACAAATAGATCCCGTTAGCCAAAGGTGTGCCTGAGGTATTGCTTCCATCCCAGGTGATGGTGTTTGCACCTGCAAATTGCGGTGCCCAAAGCAGGTTTTTTACAAACTCCCCTTTCGTAGAAAACAAATCAATCTTAACCTCTCCGTCTTCAGGGATTGTATAACTAATCTGTGTGGAAACTTTAAACGGATTGGGATAGGCAATCGGATCAGCAAATTGCTCTCCTGGTCTTTCAAATAAGATTTTCTTAAAATCTGAAACAGTCGTTGTGAATACACCATTTCCATGAGTAGCGATTGCAAGGCGTCCATCCAATGGCCTGTAATCCATCATGGTCACCACCGCACTTCCCAGCAGATTTGATGACTCTCTGATCCAGACAGTTGATGTCCCGGCAGTTAACATGGTCGAATACAGTCCGGTTGAAGTTCCCGCCAGACAGAGTACGCCAGAATTCAATGGGATCAGTTCACACCACCTGACACTTGGTCCGCTTCCTGTCCCATCTGCAAATTCTTCCAGACTGCCACTGATATCAATAAATGAGGCTCCTCCGTCCAGACTTTCAAAGACTGAGGGCACTCCATAATTAGAAAAGACCACCAACAGATGGTCATCGTTATCCGGATTAACTCCAATGGAAGAAATGTAGGAATTTTCGGGAAATTGTGAACTGGTGATGTCTGTTGCAACAGGATTGATACGCTTCGCATCATCAATCTTTTTCAGCAAGCCATTCGTGGAACCATAGTAAACCGTTGTTCCATCCGTAGAAATATCAATTGCGGAAATGACTCCAGAAGCAACCTGTGAATCATCAACTGCCTTCCACCCTGTTCCGGTCGGTTCCTGTGAGCCTCCGGGGATTTGAGAAATATTATTGTTTACATACAATTGATTTCCCCCTGCAATAAACATTCGGTTAGGATTAGCGGGATCCAAAATGAAAGGATTGATGAATAAATAAGCTGAACCCGAAGCTGCCACCAGTCCTCCTGGATCAATTCTCGCAAAAGAGGTAAGACCAAATTCTTCATTTAATGTAAGTCTGTATGTCTGACCTCTCTGAAAAGAGGCAAACCACAGTGTCTTGTCCGGTGTGGTTGCAGCATATCCTCCATCACCCCCAAGCAGGTTATCCCAATTGGAAGTACCCGAAGAAATGTCGGTTCCATTATCCTGCATACCCCCCATGATGTGATCATCGTTTTCTTCCTTTGAAAGAGCCACCGTGTAAAATTGGGAAGTCAGGAATCCGTTGTTTCGGCTATCCCACATAACAGAATCAGCGTTGGATTCTTCTGTAAGAATCAGGCCGCCATCGCTGGCCGAAAGCATCTTACCGGGATCTGACGGAAAGAAGATCAAATCGTGTAAATCGGGATGATGATTGAGATAAACACCTGAACCTCCTTCCGGATTGTAGCCTCCAATCCAGTCGGTGTTTTCAGAAGAGCTGAAACCGTCCCTCGACCGATACAGATTTGTACCACCAACAAAAACAAGGTTTTCATCTTCAGGGTGCACTCTGATGACCATATTGAATGAGCCTTGTGTATCCAACTCACCCAAATCACCTCCGAAGGCCGGAATGTTTTCTGAAAGATTTGTCCATTCACCTGTCGGAACTGTGTTAAAACTATTCAGGTCATAGCGAAAGATTAATGGTTGATTGGCATCAACCAGAAAATAGCAAAGGTCAGGGTTGGATTTGGATGATCCAATTTCTATTCTTTGCCATCTCACCAGGCTGGAAAATTGATCAATCCTGAACCAGTTATCTCCATCCTTTGAAATATAAATTCCCGCACCGGGAGCGAATACGGTACCATTGGCTGTCAGGGAAAGTGTTGCATAAAAAACACCATCTGAAGTCTTTTCGAGGGCAGTGTAAAATGAAGCAGGTATTTCATTGAGATTTACTGACGGATCCAGATTAAAAAGCGACTGACCAACCTCCACACTCCAGGTATCGCCACCATCAAGAGATCGGAGTATACCGCCAAATGCTGCTACAATGATTTCATCGTCAACCAGGTTCCGGTCATTTACCTCAATATCCCATATGTATTGAAACTGGCTGTTAAAAACTGTTGGATCCGAATCCTGTGTAGATGCGATCTGGTTCCATGTTTCACCATTGTCTGTTGATTTGAAAATTCCATCCCCCCGGAAAGGTGCTGCACCTCCACTTGTTGAATTACCCACAATTTCGCCGGTTCCATGGTACCAGGTATCTTCCCTGCCGGGACGTGTATCCTGAACCAGACATGTCACACTGTTCCTGTTTTCAGGATCTGATTTTCGGGCCCAGGTCATGCCCCCATCAAGGCTTTTCCAGACACCTCCGGAAATGCCACCAGCCAGTATGACATTTTCATCTCTTATATCCAGTGCTACGGCTCTGGTGCGTCCTCCCACATTAAATGGTCCCGCTGAAGAAATACCCGGCACCTGTGATCCTAATCCTCTGCTTTTCAGATCATTTTGCCGTGCGAATGCCAATTCCTTTGCACGTATGTTTTCAGGTATCTTCCCGGTGTTGGGATCCGAAGCAAGCAGCCGTTCCCATGCAATCCTTCCGTTCAGGTCTTCCAGGCCAAATTCAGATTCAGCTTCTTTCAGTTCTATCTCATACGAGATAGCGTCTTTTTCCCTGATGTTAATGAGAAGAAGGAATAGAGCAAATAAGAAAATTAATCTACGCACTATTCAATAACAGTATTTACCTTATTTACTTTCCCTTCTGACAGGGTGCCGGTGATTACCCCTTCGCCATTGTTATTCATCTCATCTTTTTTAGCTTCAATGTAATAAGGAATCAGTTTTAAGTCTTTGAATGTCACACGTCCTTTTTTATCGGTGAGTGCGGTGGCTGTTACTTTTTCACCTGACCTGTAATCCTCCTCGTTCTCATAGATGGACACTGTTGCACCTTCTACGATATTTCCCAAACCGTCAATGACTGTTACACTTAATTTAGTTGGCAATAGCTGTTCATTGGAAGATGCAGGAATTGTCCCTGAAAAAAGGACAGAAAAAAGTAATAATGCGATTTTCATAGGTGTGTCAGGATTCTGAGGAAAAAATGTGTCGCGCTAATTGTTCAAAACTATCGGGTGCTTTATAACCCCTATCTGAATACGTATTGGCAATGAGTTTAATCAGGGTCGGTTGATTATTGATACTTGTATACTCTATTTGAACATTTCCGTACTTCTGATCTCTGGGAGTTGTGAAATCATTTTTCGGTTTCAGGTAGTGAAGCTCAGTGGTCTCCACATCTTCACCTTTTTCCAGTACAGTCATCTTGCTGGTTACAAGGCGGTAATCCAGTTTCTTCACCTGATCAGCCAGATAATCAAAAAGGTAATGAAAATGATATTTATTTAATCTGGATTCATAAGAAATGGCGAAACCATTGCTTTGCGAGGTTTCCAATAGTAAAACCTGCGGATTTTTGTCTATCCCCTTCTTGCTCCAAAAATAAGACTGCCAGATTTCGTTCAGGTACTCCTGACAAATTTCTGATGTCTTCCATGAATTGAAACGCTTAAGAAACGATTTTCTTCGTTTGATAACCTCTTCTACCAGAACTGCTGAGGCAGATCTGGCACTGAATAGTTTCTTGTATACGTAATCGAAATAGCTCATAGGATATTATCGTACTAAGGTAACGGATCCATACTGTTCAATGGTTCCCAATTCAGGTTCAAGTGAGCTTGAAAATTTTGCTACCCATGCAAATGTGCCTCCTGGCAACAACTTACCTCTATAGTAGCCATCCCATCTAAAATCCTGTGAATCCGAATGATAAACCAGCTCTCCCCATCTCGAGTAGATAAATATTTCGAAGGTTTCCACATAATCATTTGGGAATACGAAAAACTCCTCGTTGATCCCGTTACCATTTGGAGAAAAAGCATTTGGAGCATGGACAGTTGGTCGACAATCTTCTACCACCTCCACAATATCCGTGATACAGGTAAAACCGTTGAAGATCGTTACTTCATAAGTTCCTTCAGTTGCGACATTAAGTACCTGATCCGTAGATATAACAGCCGGGTCAGGAAGCAAACGCCATTCATAAGTATTGAAAATTCCCGGATCCAGATCAACCGTCGGGTCAACCGGATCTCCTGAACAAAAAGTGGCACGTTGCGGAAGCCTCAGATCTTCCGGGTTGATCGGAACCACTGCTACAGAAATGATATCGGTTGCTGTACAAGTTCCCGTTTCATTTGTTGCAATGACGGAGTATTGATCAGACAGGGTTATTGTAATGATTGAATCTGATCCGGACAGCACTTCCCCGTTTCCATTTCTCCACTCATAGGAGATGGAAGGATCAAAGTAGTTGGTCGTTGCAATCAAAAATACATTTCCGTTGTTGTCACAATCCGGGCTCGCAGAGAGCAACACTTCAAATGTTGGCTCGATGGTAATATCAACAGGCGTAGAAACAATGGAGCATCCTGTCAACTGATCGTTAATGGTAACCGTATAGCTTCCTGTTACCGAGACTGTGTTTTGCTGTGCATTCGACCCATCACTCCATACATAATTAAACAGACCGCTTCCTCCTGTCACATTAGCTTCCAACACTACCTGCCCCTCGCAAGAATCACCTGTAACAGCCACATTTACCACCGGATTGTTGTTGAAATTTGCAGTGATAGTCTCTGTAAGCGGACAGAATAGTGCGCCAGGATCGTCACCGGTAACGGTATAAATTCCGGCCTGATCAACCGTGATGCTCGTTCCTATATTTGTACCAACAATGCCTGGTCCTGCCCAGGTATAAATAGCTGCTCCACCAGTTCCATCTGCCACGGTCAGAGTTCCACTGGTTCCGCAAATTTCCTGAATGGCATTAAATGTAAAGGTCGGAAACGGTGCTGCCAGCACAATTCTTACTGTCTCTGTTTCTACACAGTTTGGAAATGCTAAATCCCTAACGGCAATGGAATAGGTGCCAGTATCCAGGTTTTGAACTACAGGATTTGTGAAAGCATTTGTCAGATTGCTATCCAAAATAGTTGACCCGTCTTCATAAAGAATAGATACATTAAAGTTGTTGGGAACAGCGGCAAAAGCAAGATCGATGGTCCCGTCTCCTATACAGGCTGCAGGAGCCGTTGCAGTTAACCCCAGACCCAGGTCTTCTATCTGAGCAATACTTAGAACTGAACATCCGGTAATAATGTTGGTTGTGTTTAATATGTAATTTCCTGAAGCAAGACCCGGAACATTGGCGGTGCCTGGACCATCAAAATTCAATGGTCCAAACGGCGTTGGCCCTGTTGCCTGGTAGGTGTAACTCCCTGCCACATTGAATGTAATATCAAAGCTGCCATCTGCCACATTGCAATTGGATGGGGCATTGCCAACAACAGAAATATCGGGACCAGGTAAAATCGTTACCTGAAGGGTATCTCTGCCAATACACCCAATAGAGTTTGTCACCTCAACTGTATACTCAAAGGTGCCTGCTGTGGTGGTGATTATATCGAATGTTCGATTGTTACCACTTACCACTCCGTCAATGGACCAGGCGTATATTCCTATTCCCACCTGACTATCCAGCGTTGGCTGGGGGTCATCCTGACATAGCACTCTGTCCGCCCCAAGATCAATAGTCGGTCCTGCATTTGCAATAAAAACCTGAAGTGTATCGGAAGAGCACCCTGTTACGAGGTTTATAATAGCCACGTCAATGATTGCAGGATTGGAAACTGTGATTTCTCTGGTTGTTTCCCCTGTTGACCAGTAGTATGCAAAATCGGGATTGTCTACATCCCAGGCTGACAATACGATCGGCTGATCACAAATAGCTGTGTCTGCCGGAACCATTGGTTGTTCAGGAATATTAAAGATTTCTATCATCTGTGTGAGGATGGTATCCACATCACACCGATTACTGAGTTCAAGCTGTACCGTATAAATCCCCGGATTATCATAGGTGTGGGTGGTTGTCTGATCGATTGAAGACTGACCGTCACCAAAAATCCACAAATAATTTTCTATGTTATTGTCTCTCCCAACTCCTGTAAATACTGATTCCTGTCCGGCGCAACCAACTGTTACGGTCATGGATGGCAGCTGTTGTGGAGGACTTTGGTTTTGTGCAAAATTGGGCAGTCCCAGTCTGCTTGTTCTGCCCTGCAGATCGAAACCGGAAGCGTTAAAACCCGCACCGGCATCATTCCCGTCGGTGGCGTTAATCGTGCCTATCATCCCGGAGTTATCGACGGCCATGTAAATGATCCCGTCCGGGCCCATTTGCAGGGCTCCATAATCTGTTCCCTGAGGATATCCATCAAATTTTGTCGCAGAAATATCAGTTACAGGATCTGCTGAATTCAGGCTGTCCAAATCATATTGAATCAACTTTGACCCTGCTCCGGTAGTTGTCAGATAAAGCTTGGTTCCTGCTCCGGAAAACTCCAGTCCATACAAATTTGGCTCTGCTGTATCGATGAGTCGCGGGTTGGATAATGCACCTTGTCCTATGTCAAATATCTCTACTTCATTCGTACCTGGAATGTTTACCGCAACCTGAGCGAGCGTTGGTGAAAACTTCATGTATCCCGTTGCACTTTGTTCATTGGTAAACTCATGGACTTCACCAATGGGGGAATATAAGGGTCCAATCAGCCCATTTGCGTTGGTGAGGTATGTTCTGAAGGTATTATTTCCAAACTCATGCGCTAACAGAAAATCATTGCCGGCAAAACCGGAGGCGGTAACTCTTTCTGTGCTGTTATCCATCAATTTGATGTTCTTCACAATTACCTCACCCAGCCCATTGTCTTCTTTCATGTCCACAATAGAATAGCGCAAGGCATATTCCCCATCTCCATAAACACTTTCCGTGGTGAACACATAAAACATGGTCGCATCCCCGTTAAACGGCAAAATCATAGCCGATTGGATCGCAGGCTGGTCGCCCCCGATCAGTGTTCCTCCCATCATCTCGGCATGTTCTCTGTTCCAGACCGTGGCTCCATTGGTATAGAACAACAGCTCTCCGTTTACATCTGAGATGGTGGCACAACCTTCTGCAGCAATCATGTTGTTTGCATCTAATATGGCCTGAGCTCCTCCTGTAAACTCAATACCTGCCTGTTCTCCAAAATACCATTGATTAGACAATTGATTAGAAACACCATACTCCGTTACCTCTATGTCAGAAAATCCTGTACAACCAGTGGTGCTGGTCACTTCTACCCAGTAAGTTCCGGCCGTATCCACATCAATGGTCTGAGAGATTTCCCCGGTATTCCAGACATATGATTGCCCGGTACCGGCATCTAAGGTTAGAATTTCATCTACACAAATCGTTGTATCATTTCCAAGATCCACCATCAGGTCATTCACCAGAATTTCCACCGGCAATCTGATGGTTGAGTCAATTCCGTTGATACTGGCAGTCATTGAAACCATATATCCTCCCTCTGTCTGGTAAGAATGATTCGGTATAAAAGCATTTGAACCACTTCCGTCAGCAAAATCCCAAATGATGTTATCGGGAACAGGTTCTGCAACCGGGAAAAACTTGGTCACATTGGAAAGGCAACTATCTATATAGGTAAATCCAAGGGTATCAAAAGTAAAATAGTATGCCGGGGTGAATTCAGGAAACTGGCGGGCCTGAAAGTCATTGTTAAAAACCATTGTCTGGTAGTTTACCGAATCCGGAATACTGTCAGGCCTGTTGATTCTTCCAAGTGCAAATGGCGATGTGTTGGTTTCCTGATGAAGATGATAAAGTCGACCGTCGATTGCTCGTTTTAATCCATAACTGCGGTTAATGGGGTTTTGAAGGATTGGATTGACCTGTTCTGCAGGATCATTGAAGTCTATCTGATACAAATTTGCAGTATTACCTGCTCCTCCAAATCTGGAAAGATAGAGTTTTGATCCATCCGGGGACCACTCCACATCATAGACGGACTCACCTGCACCATCGTTAAATCCTGTTCCCAACAGCTGTCTGTCGAAAGTTGGCACACCTGTGGTTGGATCGAAGGTCATAAACCAAATGTTCCGGTTAGCAGTTTGAGGTGCCATTACCAGCCAGGAAGAATCCTGATTGAAAGCAAAATGCGAGGCAAGAAATCCGGGATTGGTTCCATCTGTAAAGTTGTAATTGACCGTCGCACCGAGTCCCAGATCGGTAATCTGAGTTACTCTTATTTCAAAGTTGGTTCTATCCTGTGTCAGAAGCCAGAAAGTCCTTCCATCTCCCAATGGAATGATCAGCATTGCTTCCGAAGGGTTGGTAAGACCTGTGGCCTGATTGGCTATCGTTAAATCTCCAAGCGGGAATTGCGAGGATCCGTTTCCGTCAAGCGTTGCGTCAACAATGGAGGACAAAATCTCGGCACCACCCAAACCCGGATTGGTGAATAAATAATATTGTCCGGGGTTATTTCCAACCGGTGCTGTCACCACCGGGACATTGATGGCAGGGTCTGCTGTTAATGAAGTGGCATTGGGCACCAGGTTATGAGAAGCATCAAAAATTTGTGTCCCGTCCGTATAGAAAAGGAGGTTGCCTGTAAACTGATCCGTAATGGTTACTGCACCGGCATTGCCAAAAGGGGTTGCCTGATTGGTCTCGAGGTTCACATCTCTCCCATTTCTGTCAAAAACAAGGTTTTCCGGTGAATTACCAAAGTACCAACGGGTCTCCGTGGTATTTTGCGCCTGAAGTATCAGACCTCCAAAAACGAAAATAGCAGCCAGTAAAGCACGTGCTTTATCAGAGAAATAGGGGTTCAGAATCATCAGGATGTCCTTGTTCATACACAACTTCTGTAAAAATACCGTTAAAATACAAACGTGCGAAGGTTCGTTTGATTACTTATATAAAACAACTAATCTCAATTCAATTTGTATTATTTATCTAATTTGCTTTCCGTTTTAAAATCACAGTTCCTCAATGGTTAAGAAGGTTTTTTCACTGATTGTTATCCTCGGCTCTCTTTATTCTGAGAACAGTCTGATGGCGCAAGACCCTCAGTTTTCTCAGTACTATGCGGCACCTCTGTACATTAACCCTGGTCTTACCGGTATCAACCAGCAGGGTAGAATGGGGATCAACTATCGATCTCAGTGGCCAAATCTGGATGCTAACTTCGAGACCTTTTCCGCATACATCGATTATCACATCGAAGATTATGCCAGCAGTGTGGGATTGATAATTAACAGCGATAAAGAAGGAATAGCTGGTCTGAAATCCACCTCGATTGGGTTATCCTATGCGTATCAGCTTCAATTAAACTATAACTGGACGTTTCGGCCTGCCATTCAGGCTTCTTATTATTTCCGAGACCTTGATTTTGACAAACTCACTTTTGGAGATCAGTTTGATAACACCGGCCAGATTAACCCGGCTACTTCAGAGGTTTTCAATACCGGACTAAACGCGCGATTTTTTGATCTCTCATTTGGCGGAATCCTTTTCAATCCCAACATGTGGCTGGGTGGAGCTGTTCATCATGTCCTGGAACCCAATCAGTCGATAGCAGGAGGAAATGCTCCTCTTCCAAAAAGAATTTCCTTTCATGGAGGGTATCGTATCCCATTCGGACCAAGAATTAATACAAGCACCACGAAAGGGCAAAGCATCACACCTTCTTTCAACTACCGGCTTCAGGGTCAATTTGATCAGTTGGATCTTGGTGCTTATTTCACTTTGCCACCGATCATTGTCGGATTATGGTACAGAGGGATTCCTGTCAAGCAGGAAGATGGCATTTCCAACAGCGAAGCAATCATTTTCATGGTGGGGCTGGAAAGTAAGCGAGCAACTTTTGGCTACAGCTTTGACTATACCATTTCTGATTTGGGAATTGGTACGGGTGGTGCACACGAAATCTCGATTACCTACTCCTTTTCACTCGCTGATCCAACCAAGCCTCCGGCACATATCAGAAGTCTGAGATGTCCGATCCCGTTTATTTTTTAGTGGTCGGGACCGTCCACGTTTTCTCTTTGTGGAGAATACAAAAGTCTTTGAGATTTTTGTATTCTGTGTTCTGTACGAAATCATAAATTTGCTTCATGACCGAACAAACCATCCTTTACCTCCTCCTGGGAATTATCACTTTTGATTTTGTACTCGAACGAGTGCTTAGTTTTTTGAATCGAAAAAGCTCTAAAAAACCCATCCCTGCCGAACTGGAAGGAATTTACGATGAGGAGAAATACAACAAATCACAGGCGTATCAGGCAGAGGTTTCCCGTTTTGCCATCTTCTCCGCATCGTTTAGTTTCATATTGACTTTCTGCGCCTTGTACTTTGGATGGTTCGGCCTGATTGATGACTGGATTCGTACCTTCTCCCCGTTGGACATGCTCTCGACTCTGATTTTCTTCGGTGTGTTGTTTGTCATTTCAGACGTCATCGGTCTTCCTTTTTCGCTGTATAGCAATTTCGTGATTGAGGCAAAATACGGGTTCAACAAGATGACAGCAAAAACTTTCATCCTGGATAAAATTAAAGGGTACATCCTGACCATTATTTTTGGTGGTCTGTTACTGGCAGTCCTTATTTACCTGGTTACATTCATCGGTAGTGATTTCTGGATGTATTTCTGGGGAGTGCTCGCGGCTTTTATGCTGTTTGCCAATATGTTCTATGCTTCGCTGATCCTTCCCCTTTTCAACAAACTCAAACCCCTGGAAGACGGGGAACTAAAGAGTTCGATTCAGGCGTACAGTGAAAAGGTGAAATTTCCGTTGAAGAACATCTTCGTTATGGACGGGTCTAAACGATCCAGCAAAGGAAATGCGTTCTTCTCCGGACTTGGTAGAAAGAAAAAAGTGGTCTTATTCGACACACTGATTGAAAAACATTCCGTGGAAGAACTAACAGCTGTATTTGCTCATGAAGTAGGACATTACAAGAAAAAACACATCGTATTCAGCACCATCTACAGTATTGCACTGATGGGATTTATGCTGTACCTGTTTTCATTAATGGCATTCAATTCCGAAGTGAGCTGGGCCATGGGCGGGCAAACCTCCTCTCTTCATTTAAATATGCTGGCATTTGGCATTTTATATTCTCCTGTTTCATCCATTTTCGGAATCATCGGAAATATGATGAGCAGGAAAAACGAATTTCAGGCAGATGCCTACGCGAAAGAAACTTACAAAGCGAAACCGCTGGTTGAAGGTTTGAAACGATTGAGTTCAGATCATTTATCCAATCTTACTCCGCACCCCGCATTTGTATTTGTACATTATTCCCATCCTCCTTTGAAGGAACGGATAGGTGCATTGAACAGGTGATACTTTGTTCCATCAGAACTGGTCAAACACCCTCCTAACCTCCCTCAAGGGAGGAATTTCTGCATAGAACAGGCGGCCGAATTATTCTGATTGAGCTTTCACTTTTAGAATTTGTGGCTCATGTTTGCGGCTCTAAAAAATCTATTTCTGCCCGAAAAGGGAAGTTCATCAGGTAATGATGTGCCTCATTGATTGTCATTTGCTGATGAAGAATCTTTTGAAGGGTCTCGGTAATCGGGCCCCGCACGCCGTAAGACTCTGCAAGCTCACTGACAATATTGATGGTCTTGATTCCTTCAGCCACTTCCTCCATCGAATCAATGATTTCTTCGAGGGTCTCTCCTTTCGCCAGCCGGTATCCCACGGTGAAATTTCGACTCAGATTTGACGTACACGTGGCGATCAAATCTCCAACCCCTGCCAGACCAAGAAATGCCTGAATGTTACCACCCAGCTCTTTCCCGATGTAAACCATCTCAACCAGGCCTCTGCTTATGAAAAGTGCTTTTGCATTTTCTCCCAGGTTCATCCCGCTAATGGTACCTGCCCCAACCGCAATGATGTTCTTTAAAATGCCGCAAAGCTCAATGCCGATAAGGTCGCTGCTCCCGTACACCATGAATCGATCATTCTTCAACAGCTTCTGCCCGATTTTAATGACCTCATCAAAATGTGAAGCAACGACCGTTGCTGCCGGTTTTCTCTGATCCAGTTCTCTTGCAAGATTCGGTCCGGCCAGACAGCCGACTCGTAAAACGGAGGTCTCTTCTTTTATGACCTCCGACATGGTTTTTACATGTGCTCTTGTCAAAGGATTGTTTTTTGAAATCTTTTCTTTCTCCGGGATAAACAGATCAAATCCTTTGGTTCCGTGAATCAACACGTGATAAGGCTTAAGAAATGGAGCCAGGGAGATGATCATTTCTCTGAAATTGGCAGACGGCACCATAGGGAAGATCACTTCACATTCTTTCGCCACCTCCTCCAGTCGTCTGGTCACTTTAATGTTTTTTGCCAGCTTCTGGCCTGAACTTTTTCCTGTTTTCTTAATGCTTTGCTCTTTTTCATCGGAACGGACATAAAGAATCACCCGGGCAGAATTTTCCGCCAGAATGTTAGCAATGGCTGTACCAAAGCTGCCTGCTCCTATTACACCGATCGTATTGTCAGATGTGTTTTTCGAGCCCATAGCCATTCATTCTGTTGTGATAATAGTACAACGTATTGGTATCCTGAATAATGATTTGGTCTTTTTTCAGCCTTAACGGACGTTTATCATGATAAAGGCCCAGATTCTTTAGTCCGTGAAGAATGGAAACACTCGCTCGTTCCTTCATATGGTTGGCCATGTTCACCAGGCCTTTCTTATGCAGTTTTTCCAGTTGTCCTCTGAGGTTAATATAATTCGCCTTGAATTCTTCATAGTCAAGGATCAGGTCTTCATCAGGCAAACGAAGTACATGATACAGGTCCAGCTTCGGGTGCTTACGTTCAAGCATTTTAAAGGCGGTGAAAGCTACCAGATGACTGGCGAAAACACGGTTATACTTGTGATATTCCTCTATAATTCGCTGAGACAGCACCCGGACATATTCATTTTCTCTTTGCTTATCAATGGTGATCTGTTTGCCACTCAGAAAATAATCCTTCACGCTTATATGGTTCCCGTTTCGGTCATGGCTCCTTCCTTCATCGTCCACATAATTTCCAAGGATATCCATACCCTTACCAATACTCACGGAGATGTCAGAACCTTTGGTAAAGAACTTGAACATGAACGTACTGATCTTATATGAGGTAGAGAATTCGTCCGCTTCCACATAATATCGCTCACGCCCGGTCCTCTTAAGGTGTTCCTTAATCAATGCCGGAGCTTCAAGAGTGAAATGGTAATTGATAACAACCGGAACAATAAAGACCTTTTTTGCCGGATTGTCCTCTGTGGCACCCTGATACATTTCCCTCTGGGCTTCAATGGCTGTACTCAGGAGTCCCATCTTTAGCTGTGTTTCGATCTCTCCGGATCTGGATCGGGTCCCTCCGGGGAAGAACAGACTGTGACAGCCACGTTGAATCGCTAAATTGGAATACGACTTCAGCGTTTCGAGATAAATCGCATTTTTCTTTCTTCGGTCTACTTTGTAAGCGCCGAGGCTGTTCATAAAGTAGGCCAGAATTCTGATGTTAAAAAGATTTAATCCTGCACCATATATGAAAGGAGGCAGTCCCAAATGCTGGATGGCCCACCCGATCAAAATGGAATCCAGGTTACTAAAATGCGTGGGCACCATCACCACTGTTCCAATTTTCGCCAGCTTTCGGATGTGTTCGGTCTCACCAACCACATGAAGCTTATCGTCTAGGTCAAGCTGCTTGCTAAAAAGTGCCAGCAGTCCCTTAACCCTGGCGGCATTTAGCAGGCGGGCAAAACCGAAAGTGACGAATCGTTGGGCAAATCGATAATATGACTTTTTGAAATTGCCGGCAATCTCATCAGAGTATCGAAGCATGATATCCTTCAGGATTTTTCGCTCTTCTTCCTCAGCTTTTGCCTTGTCCTCAATATCAATGTCCAGTAATCTTGACTGGATTCCTTTCCAGTAGGTTCGTTCGTCAGGCGGATCCACCTTCCAGGGATTGGCTTTCATCCGCAGTTTTTCCCGGTGGATCGTCATTTCGATTTCTTCACGCAACGCACCGTTTTTTCCGACGAGAATCTTATCGTACGCCTCTTCAGCTACGTCTTCAATAAAGGCTTTTCGATTTTTGGACAACCGAACGATCGGCCAGTCTCTTTTGTTTGGAACAATTTCCGTGTATCGAACTTTGTTTCTACCCATTTACCAATTTTAGAAATCAGCGGAAAGATAGTTCTAAGAGCTAACATCTGTATAATTGCACTTTAGATGTCACTCAGATTAAAAGACATACAGGCACCGGTTGCAAATGAAATGACGGAATTTGAAAAAAAATTCCGCCAGTCGATGAAAAGTAAGGTGATGCTACTCGACAAAATCACCGGCTACATTGTTCGGAGAAAGGGGAAACAGATGCGTCCGTTGTTCGTTTTTCTCAGTGCCGGATCCGTTGGGAAAATTACCGAAGCAACTTACAGGGGAGCTTCTTTGATTGAACTCCTGCACACCGCCACACTGGTCCATGACGATGTGGTTGATGATTCGCATTACCGCCGGGGGTTTTTCTCCGTCAATGCTTTATGGAAAAATAAAATTGCTGTTCTGGTAGGCGATTTCCTTCTGTCAAGAGGTCTGATTCTATCCATGGAAAATGACGATTATGATTTACTCAAAATCACCACCTCTGCTGTGAAAGAGATGAGCGAAGGTGAATTGTTGCAAATGGAAAAAGCACGTCGGCTGGATATCAGTGAAGAGGTGTACTATGAAGTGATCCGTCAGAAGACGGCCAGTCTTATTACCTCCTGCTGCAAAGTGGGAGCCGCATCCTCTGGTGCTGATCAGGCGACCATTGATAAGATGGGTGAGTTTGGAGAAAATGTAGGGATGGCATTTCAAATAAAAGATGATCTGTTTGATTACGGAGCATTCGAAATCGGGAAACCAACGGGAATTGATATCCGGGAAAAGAAGATGACTCTTCCCCTGATTCATGCATTAAGTAAGGCCTCAAAAAGCGAAGTGAGCAGAATTAAAAAACTGGTAAAGAAAAGTGAAAGCAAACCTCGTGTGGTTCATGAAGTGATCACTTTCGTGAAAGAATCCGGCGGGCTGGATTATGCCACGAAGGTGATGGAAAGCTACCATCAAAAAGCCCGTGACATTCTGGCTTCTCTGCCCGAATCTGTCTATCGCACTTCTCTGGAACAACTGGTGCAGTTTACCATTGAGCGAACGAAGTAATCAATTGGTAATTAATGATTGACAATTAATAATTGACAATTAAGTTTGCTCTCCTAAATCCAATCACGTGAAAACAATTTCAGACTTCAACTTTCAGGGGAAAAAGGCGCTCATCCGGGTAGATTTCAATGTGCCGCTCAACGCTGAATTTCAGGTTACTGACGAAACCAGAATTAATGCTGCTGTCCCAACGATTAAGAAGATTTTATCGGATGGTGGTTCAGTGATTTTGATGAGTCATCTGGGACGCCCAAAGACCGGGCCTGAAGACAAGTTTTCGCTGCGACACATTCTTCCCAACCTGTCAGCCAAACTGGGAACGGATGTAAAATTCGCAAATGATTGCATGGGCGAACAAGCCCAAAACGAAGCTTCTGCGCTACAGTCCGGAGAAGTGCTGCTACTGGAAAACGTGCGATTTTACAAGGAAGAAACGGCCGGTGACGAGGCGTTTGCGGAAAAACTTGCGGCGATGGGGGACATTTATGTGAACGATGCATTTGGTACTGCTCACCGTGCCCATGCTTCTACTACTGTTGCTGCTAAATTTTTTAAAGAGAAATGCTGCGGATATGTGATGCAGCAGGAACTGGAGAATGCCCAAAAAGTACTGGAGAAATCGGAGCGGCCATTTACCGCTATTATGGGAGGGGCCAAAATTTCTGACAAAATCCTCATCATCGAAAAGCTGCTGGACAAAGTAGATCATCTCATCATAGGAGGTGGTATGAGTTATACGTTCTTCAAAGCGCTCGGCGGTCAAATCGGCAATTCGCTGGTTGAAGAAGATAAGCTCCCGCTGGCCAAAGAACTGATTTCGAAAGCAAAAGAAAAAGGCGTGGATCTTCAGTTGCCCAAAGATTCGATTCTCGCTGACAATTTCAGTAACGATGCAAATACGCAGACGGCAGACAACTACAACATTCCCGAGGACTGGATGGGGCTGGATATCGGGCCTGAGGCTCGTGAAGTATTTTCCGCCATTATCGAAAAATCTAAAACCATACTCTGGAACGGACCGATGGGTGTATTCGAAATGAGCAACTTTTCTCAGGGCACCAATGTTATCGCCAAAGCGGTGGTGAAAGCCACACAGAATGGCGGCTTCTCCTTAATAGGAGGTGGTGACTCTGCTGCAGCAGTCAATAACCTGGGCTATGGTGATCAGGTGTCGTACGTATCTACCGGAGGCGGTGCGCTGCTGGAATACATGGAGGGGAAAGTATTGCCAGGGGTGGCTGCACTGGAAGGTTAATTAATCTTCCTGATTTAAAACGCATGGTTCTATTCATTTTTAGAAGTGATGAATTGTTAAATTCATACAATGGTTTTTTTCTTTCTTTTCCTTAGATGAAAAGAATCGGATCGACGTATCGACAAAAATCAAGTCAGAATGAAACCTTCAGCCCGCCACCCATCTCCGTTTCGATATTCTGACATTCCCAGCCGCTCCTATTGTACAATCATGAAACCAGAGCTGAGGCAGAACAAGCAAGTCACCCTTTCCTGTATAGCTATGTTAACGAAGAGTTGGATAAAGAGCCGGGAAAAGAACCGGATTCTATCGCAGGCTAAACTTGCCGTTCTCCTCTTCTACTTTGTTATCTTCCATCAATTGACGGAGTGATTCAAGTATTTGTGCTTCACTCCATCCGGAGAGTTTCGCTTTGAGTGCGACTACTGTTTCAGCACCGGATTGCAGTCCTTGGATCAATTCCTTTTGTGGAAATTTCTTTACCTGCTTTTTCGTATTCAAATCATTGTCGCAGATTCCGCAAACTTTTTCCGGTTCTTCATCAAAATAGGATTGAAAAACATTGGTCCGACAATCTTTGGATGACACATAATCAATCACTGCCTGTGCTTTTTTTACCGCCAGTTTTCTTCGCCATTCAATCTGATTATTGTCTATTGGCAGGTTGCCGGCATCCTGTCGGGGAAGCAAAAAGGTGAGCCGCTGTGAGTCCGTGGCAGCCTGGTAGTCAATTACCTGCTGGTCATGTAGAAATTGCAGCCATTTTTTTACCTGCATTGCATCCGTTTTTAGCATGGTTGCGAGCTCCTTTTCACGGATCGTTGAATAATTCACGAAGACCTCTCCTCCGTACAATCGGAGCAGGTTTTTGATCAATGGATCCAGCTTAGGATTAGCGACCTGGTATTTATACACCTCCGGTTTTTCCAGTAAAAAACTGATTCTGGATTGTTCGTAAAATCCGTCGTTAAGTTGTATCAGTCCTTCATCCGAAAGCTTCTTGAGAGCGGTGAAGGTTGAAAATGCGGGCAGCTTGTAGGTCTGTGTAAACTGTTCAAAATTGAAATCGAAACTGGAAAACGAATGGCTGCCAATGGCCAGCTTATAATAGTTGGCGAGTGCCTGATACGTTCGTTTGAGTTCCTCCAGACTGACCACCGATTTTTCAGCACGTTCCTTCAGCTCACTTTCATCCTGCTGATTGTACAATGCAACAGCAAATGCTTTTTTCTCATCTCTTCCTGCACGTCCGGCTTCCTGATAGTAGGCTTCCAGTGAATCAGGAAGGTCCATGTGAACAACGGTTCGTACATCCGGTTTGTCAATACCCATTCCAAAGGCATTGGTTGCCACCATAATCTGCACCCGGTTATTGATCCAGGCATTCTGCTTTTCATCTCTGATTTTTCCCGAAAGACCGGCATGATAGAAATTTGAAGTGATACCGGCACGAACCAGAAAGTCCGAAATTTCTTTGGTTCGCTTTCTGCTGCGAACGTATACCACTCCCGATCCTCCGACACGGCCCAGAATTTCCAACAGCTTTTGCTCCTTGTTTTCCAGTTTGAATGCAGAATAAGAAAGGTTATCCCTGACAAAACTCTTTTGAAAAACCTGACAGTCTTTCATTTCCAGCTTTTCGATGATGTCTGCTTTGACCTCCCTCGTGGCGGTTGCAGTCAGGGCAATGATCCGTTCGATGTTCAGTTCTTTTATAAAGGTGGAAAGCTCCAGGTAGGGCGGGCGAAAATCATAGCCCCACTGAGATATACAGTGAGCTTCATCAATCGCAAGCAGGCTGATCTTCATTTGCTTCGCTCGTTCCAGAAACAGTTCGGTTTTGAGACGCTCAGGAGATACATAGAGAAATTTGAAATCTCCGTAAATGCAATTGTCAAGTGTAATGTCGATTTCCCTTCGGCTCATGCCCGAATAGATGGCGGCCGCTTTGATGTCCTTGTTTTTCAACTGCTGTACCTGATCCTTCATGAGTGCAATCAAAGGTGAGACGACCAGGCAGATTCCTTCGAGACAGAGTGCCGGCACCTGAAAGCAGACAGATTTACCGCCACCCGTTGGCAACAGCGCAAGTGTATCCTTCCCTTCGATGACTGACCGGATGATTTCCTCCTGCAGCGGCCGGAAGGCGTTGTGACGCCAATAGCGTTGGAGGATGTCTAAGGGAGTAAGGCCGGCCATTTATTTCTTCCAGATTTCGAAGGACAATTTATCCATATAATCCTGTCGGTTTACAATTAGTACCTTTTTTGTGTCGCCTTCCCAAATGGGAGAAAAGGCATAATCGTATACGAGATAATACACATTTTTTTGACTTTTAAATATTCCTGAAAAGTGACGAAAATCGTATCCCATCTGATCTAAGATCGTTTTTCTTACGGTTGCCTTCCCCTCCGGGCTCAGGGTTTTCAATATTCTTCTGTTATGCCTCAGAATACTTTGTATACCAGAAATATACAGCTCTCCATACGACCTGTTCTGATTATGATGATCGGCCCTGCATTGGGCATCACAAAATTTCTTATCAATCCTGCCAATCAGTTCTTTCCCACAGGCCTGGCACTGTTTTAAATTCATTGCATTATCCGTTTCATTAAACGT
>JAVKDB010000025.1:0-35715 GCA_040222475.1 Cyclobacteriaceae bacterium
GGAAGCTTTGAGCAGGCGTTTGTGCTGACTGTAAATGACATCAATCAGGCACCAACAGGTATAATGTTGTCCTCTTCTTCATTCAATGAAGGAACATCACCGGGAACGACTATTGCAACACTTACCGCAGTTGATGCAAACGTTGGTGATTCTCATACTTTTGCACTTGCCTCAGGGGATGGATCGAACGATGCAGACAATGGGTCTTTTATTGTTGTAGGAAATGAGCTGAAGGTAAATGTGAATTCCAGTTTTGAGACTCAGCCTTCCTACAATGTGTATTTATCGGTAGCGGATGGAGAAGGAAGCTTTGAGCAGGCGTTTGTGCTGACCGTAAATGATTCAAATCAGCCACCTACAGGTATAAATCTTACAGCCATATCATTTAATGAAGGAACAACTCCTGGTACTACCATTGCCACAATAACGGCTGATGATATTAATGGAGGTGATACACACACGTTCAGTCTTGCTGCCGGAGACGGGTCTAATGATGCTGATAATGGCTCATTCATTGTTGTTGGCAATAGCCTGATCATAAATACCATCTCAAGGTTTGAAACTCAGTCATCATACAACATTTATCTGTCGTCTGCCGACGATCAGGGAAGTTTTGAGCAGGCTTTTTTAATTGGAGTTAATGATGTAAATCAGGCGCCAACAGCAATTGAATTGTCTGCATCTTCTTTGGATGAAGGGACTTCTGCCGGCACAACGGTGGCCACTATTTCAGTAACCGATCCAAATGCAGGGGACAGTCATACACTATCACTGGCAAGCGGGGACGGAAGTAACGATGCAAACAATAACCTGTTTGTTATTGCAGGAAATAATCTTATTCTGGTAGGCAATGTAAACTTCAACACCAACCAGACACTGAGTATTCTAATCGCAGCGAGTGATGGAGAGGAAACATTTGAACAGGCGTTTACATTGAATGTAAATGATGTTCTTGGATTAGCTGAGGAACTTTCAAACGAGTTGGGAATTTATCCTAACCCGGGCAACGATCGTTTGGAGATCAACCTGGATAATGATGAGACAGGTCAGATGGTGATTAAAATATCAGATTTGGCCGGGCGTGTCATTCATACATATGCAAGTGAGAAGAATGAAAATAAATGGACAGATCGGATTGATATGACCAGCGCCGAACCTGGAATCTATATTGTGGAAGTTGCTTTCGAAACAAAGAAATTTATTCAACGCTGGATTAAGGAATAACACATTAACCTAAAACGAGCCGGCGAAAGCCGGCTTTTTTACTGGCCCATAAATCTTAAAAATGATGATCGCATGGATGTTTCAATTCGAAGAAACAATACTTTGTCAACGGGCACGACATTCAGCAGACGATTCTTCGAGAAAAATCCGAGTGATCTTCCCTGTGAATCGTAAAGGTGGATATTTATCAAATGTTCGTCTTTCATCAGATTCCTGATCATGATTTCCTGATTTTTAGCATCATAGAAGGCAAATATCTCCTCAGAAGGTCTGATCAACTCCGTTCTTAATATCCCCAGCACCTCGTTTTTACCATCAAAATCAATCTGTTTTAATTGATAGTATAAGGTATTATGAGGTTTGTAAGAACGATCCTGAAAACTGTATTCCATGGTTGCATTGGAATTGCCCTGCCCGTTCATTTTAGCTATTTTTTCAAAATGAATGCCATCAGAAGATCGTTCAATCAGAAAATGACTATTGTTTATTTCAGTTGATGTTGCCCATTGCAGGATTGGCTGGTCCCTGGAGCGAAGAATTCGGAAATACAAAAGCTCAACAGGTAAAGGATTTGATCCTGCCAGATTATTGGCGATGGTAAATTCTCCTGTAAATGCTGAGAACGCAACAGGTGTTGAAGTGGAAACAACGCTGCCTGTTCCGTTTCCGGAAGCAGTGCCTCCAATATTTTCCCAATTCGTACTTCCATCATATTTAGCGACTACCAGGTTTGTGTAATCGTCAACTTCATCGTCAAGGTCATAAAAAAGTGTGATGGAGGCATTCCCGGATAAATCAGCGGAAGGTGTATTTGCACCACCGGTAATACTGCGGTCTATATCCCAGTAACGTACATAAGAAACATTATTAAGGTTGCTTCCAATGCCATATCCAAGTGCACTGGCTGAGCTGTTGATCACTTCTGAGGTGTATGTATATGAGGTAGCAGCAGAATGATTCACATTGATGATAGCGGGCCGATAATTGTCTGCTTTCCCGATTGGGAAATTGAGGTTGGAGGTTCCTGTAGAAGCTTTTTCGAATGAAACCCTTCCATTGATGTAAGCCTGACTGCTTCCTAAATTAACTGATGCTCCTGCGGTCAGATTCAATAGTGCATCCGTATCTGTTTCTACAACTCCGTCCGTCAACACAAGGGAGTTGGTAATCTGTACATTGTTATCAAGAAATACATCACGACTTGTTAAGCTGTTGGTCGAGTTGTTAATTTCGAGATCATAAAAAACCTCTCCGGCGGTACAAGCCGAACATGAAATGGTCTGTGTAGTTGACCCATTAAAAGTCACATTACCGGTGCCTTCATCAAAACCATCATCCGTAGTGTTATTATTAATCCAGTTCCCACCGATTGAAATATCAAAAGAGTTTGAGTCCAATCCTCTGGTATCCAGAATTATGAGGTCACCACGAATGTCAAGATTTGCATTGATCTGAAGTAGCCCGAACCTTGTAGCATCTACGATCAATGTATCCAGATTCATGGTTCCATCCGGACTTGTCAGGTCGAGGCTTGCGGCTCCCCCCACGTTAAGGATTGCCAGAGCGGATCCATTCGTTCGTGTATCAACTACTCCATCATTCAGGGTCCAGTCGCCATCCACTGTAATGAAATTTTCAAGTGTAAGCACTCCTGATGGCTTATTAATAATGATGTCCGGAACGAAACCCTCAGGATGCTGAGTGCCACCTGAAAATAACTGGGCTCCGGTTCCCACAATTTCAATCGCTCCTGACCCGCCTCCAAGTCCCGTATTTTTAATGTCCAGATTCCCGGCCACAGTGATCGTATCCGAATTAATAAAGATGGCATCATTTCCTGAAGTAGAATAATTCCCACCAACAAATAATTCATCGGTGAGAGTCAAAAATGCAGTCCCGGCTGTGGGGTCTGACTCAATACTCAGGTCACCTGTAAGCGTTATGTCGGCTTCTATATCCAGAAAACCATAAGTTCCACGGAAATTGAGACCACTGAGAACATGAGGATTTCCCATGATTCTTATATGATTTCCACCGTTATTGGCCGCATTTACGGACATGGTGGCCCCATTGAAGTTAAGAGTCCCCTGTTCGTAATTCCATGTGCCGGTAAGATTGAATGTGCTGCCGGTAGAGAAATTGAGTGTGTTGCTGGTGTTGATGTACAGACTGGGAACAAGTCCTTCGTCATCGTTGACCCCACTGTCTATTGTATATGTTTGGGTCGTTCCGGAAAGTTCCATGACCCCTGAGCCACCACCACCGGTTCCGGTGTTGGCAATGTTGACATTTCCTTCAATAGCCAAAGTATCCGTGTCAATGCTCACGTCATGACCTCCAAATGTGTTGTAGTTGCCACGAATGATTGTTTTGTTATTTGAAGCGATGGTCAGATCGATGTTTCCATCTCCGGCTGTGGTATTCAGATTGATATCACCAAGCACATCAAGTGGCGCTGTGATAGCTATTTCAGTCTGTGAATCTGAATTAATTTCCAGGTCTCCATTGATTGTGAGAGGAGCGGATATGGATGTGGTGGTATAATTTCCTGTTATAGTCAGGCTGTCAAGGGTATGTGAATTGCCAGTGACAGTTCCTGAACCAACGATTTGTAATTCAAAGTTTGAAGGATAGTTGAGGGTTCCGGAAACATACTCCCATGTATTTCCAAATAGAGTTGCGTATCCCGTCAGATTAAGTGTATTACATTCAATTTTCAAATGAGGAAGGGGGCACAGTCCGGATACGGCAGGTCCGTTCAGGTTTTGGGTACCGCTTCCCGAAATATAGAGAGATGCCGTTCCGCCACCTGCATCATGGACCGCATTCAGGTCAATGTTTGTCCCTTCAAACTTCAATGTGCCATTTCCTGAGATTCCACTGTTAAAATTGACGGGATTATCGTTTGAGCCCTGTAGAATGAGATCACCCTGAACTGTAAGGGTGTCATTGAGATCCAATGTGATTGATCCATTGGTATTATCAATGGTGAGATCATTGGTGACCGTAACATCATTGTTGAAGTTAAGCGTCCGGTAGAACCCAAGACAAATCATATTGTAAAAATTGAAATCACCATCTATGGCCATTGGCCCGGCTATCAGACTGAATAAAACTTCTCCATTATTATGATTAAATGTGCCTGAAGTGAAAGCAATGGTATGTGAACCACCACCTCCTTCAAAGAAGGACAAGGAATCAGAAGTGCTTGTGAATACCGTACCATCGAGGGTAAAACTCTCAAATATATTTATCGGGTCATCACCCCCAATAAAAGTTCCGCCCTGAAAATTAGCCCCCAGATCGATCTGGATTGATGACCCGGAATTTTGCGTAATGATCCCGTCATAACCAACCTCAACACTTATGTTGTCCACCTGAATATCAATGTCAATATTGCAATCAAAATCACTGGTGTTGTCAAAAATGGCAATGTCATTGGTTCCGGGGACACCAACGGGTGACCAGTTACCCGGAGTGCTCCAGTTTCCCGCACCGGAAGCATTCCAGGTTCTGGTGGTTTGTGAACAGAGCTGATAATGAAGGAGAGCAGTAATGAATAGCAGACAAATTCGTAAGAAAATTCTACCACGGGATGTTTTTTCAAACAAGTTGCTTGTGTTGTTCATGACTTATTGTTGGAAACCCAAAATTCAATGACCACATTGGCAATTGATAATATCCGGGTCGACAATAGGTGCACGGAAGTCGACAGCAAGGTAGACGGGATGTGGCCCCTTCGGCTACATAAAGTTAGTGGGGCTATTTGGGAGTGTCGAACACCCCACTCCCAAATGCTTGCACTTTTGTAACATGGCTAAAGTGTATTCGAAAAGTTTTTCATTTTAGTTTCTGCATCATTCTTTCCAGGATATTCGGGGGAAAGAGAAAGCTGACCTGGAAGATTTTCAACATGTAGAGTCTGAGTAGGGAATGCGAAATTGATACCCAGCTCTTTTGCAAGTCGCATGATATTGAGTAAAACCTCATGTCGCGCTTTCAATTCCTCACTCCAGGTAGGTACCTCGAAGAAAATGTAAAACATGACATTCAACGATGAAGCGGCCATGTCGTTAAAATAGACATGGTAATTATCCTTGTTGGTTTTTGGATGCTTTTCAATGACCTGTCGAAGACCTGCCACAAAAACTTCTATTAATTCAGGAGGAGTATCGTAATTAATCGAAATATGTGTAAAAAACCTTCTATATTTTCTGAGGCCGTGGTTATCAATGGTATTGTCTGCCAGTTTTCCATTTGGAATATAGATCAGGGAATTTCGGAATGTTCTGATTCTTGATGATCTGAACCCTACTTCTTCCACGGTTCCATCCACATCTCCTGCAGTAATCCAGTCACCCACCTGAAAAGGCTTATCGATAAAAATCATTACTGATCCAAAGAAGTTTTTTATGGTGTCCTGGGCAGCCAGGGCAAAGGCAAGACCACCAATAGACAGACCGGTCAGTAATGGAAGGATAGGGACATCTAAGTTATCCAGAATGAAGAGTGTACCGATGATAATGACAAACGTCTTAAGTGTCTTTCTTAGGAGTGGTACAAGCTGGTCATCAAGTGTGCTTTCCGTTTTCTGCGCCATTTTGGCGAGAAGCACAGAAACGATATTAACCATTCGGTAGGCGATGACTGTGCCAAACAGTGGCAACATTACCCGCAAAAGCATGATGATATATTTTGAATAGACTGGGGGAAGCTGCAAAGCCGGAGTGAAAAGAATGAGAAGCAGAACGATGATGAATACACTGGTGGGACGCGCGATCATCCATAGATATTTTTGAGAATTGTCTCCCTTATATCCGGCCTTTTCAAGCAGCCTTCTGATAATTCTCTCAGTGAAAAAGGAGAACAATTTGTAAACCAATGTGCTGATAAGGGCAAGGATAAATATGGCAACATACTGATACATATAGAGCCGAAACACCAGTCGCGTACCGAGTTTTGGAAGTAAATTCATTAACCCCCCGGTACCAAACCGGAATGTTTCACTGTACAGATCGTCAATGGCATCAATGCTTGAATCGGAATAGTACCAGTTGCCGTCTTCATTTTTTCGGAGAAATATGGATGGATAAGCCTCAACCAAAATGTATTTATTTCTTCTGGAGGCAGAATCAAAATAGTTGGGCGCTTTAGGTATCTCATCCATGTAGATATAAATCCCTCGTCCGTCAAGTGCCTGTTTTAAGCGTGTTGCTGATTTTTTTGCTTGCTTCAGTGTTCGTTCCCCCGGATTAAATGTCAGAGCCGCCAAAGAATCATTGTAGGAATCAGATTGTAGATTTTCAAGGTGAGTCCGAACACTGGCGTATGGAGAGGACAGATCAAAAAAAGGATTCTGTCCCATTGATTGAACAGAAATAGTGCCGAGTAGAATTAATACTGCTAAACGCATAGACCTGGAATTCTTTTTCGCAAAAGTAAAAAGCACTGACGTTACCTTTGTGATCTTATTTAAATGAATTGATAAATGTCCAATCCGCTTCTTTCAGCCTTCTATACACCGCATGAGTTGCCTCCGTTTTCTGAAATTAAGGAAGAACACTATGTTGAATCAATCGAATTCGCACTTGAAAAAGCAAGGGGGGAGATTATGGATATCATAGAAAATCCTAATCAGTCGGATTTTATGAATGTAATTGAGGCCCTGGAAAACACAGGGACTGAACTAAGCAGAAATACCAGCATTCTTTTCAATCTTAATTCGGCAGAAACGAATGACAGGATCCAGAAAATTACCCAGGAAATCTCCCCCAAACTTGCAGCTTTTGATAGCGAGGTAAAGCAGAACCCGGAGTTGTTTAAAAAAGTGAAACAGGTGTATGCGCAAAGAACGGAGCTTAATTTAACTGACGAACAAAACAAATTACTGACTGACACCTGGCTGGATTTCGTCAGAAGGGGAGCAGAGCTGGATGGAGAAAAGAAGGACAGATTTAAGGAGATCAGTATCGAGTTATCAAAATTATCTCTAAAATTTTCGGAGAATGTACTGGCGGAAACCAATGCGTTTGAATTGGTGATTGAGAATGAATCGGATCTGTCAGGTCTACCAAAAGATGTGATTTCGCGAGCAGAATTGCTGGCTGCTCAGAAGGGATACGCAGGTAAATGGATTTTCACACTTCAGGCTCCCAGCTACATACCTTTTGTTGAATACGCAGATAATCGTCTCTTGCGCGAGCAGATGTTCATGGCATTTATGAGCAAATGCTTTAATGGGAATGAACATGATAATCAGGAAATCGTGCTAAAGATCATTCAATTAAAGGCGGAACTGGCGGAACTCCTGGGTTACCCCAATTTTTCCCAATATATCCTTGAGCAACGGATGGCTGAGCAACCGAAAAAGGTAAATGATTTTTTAAATGATCTGTTGAAAAAGAGCCTCCCAAAGGCGAAAGAAGAGGTTGCGGAGATTCAGTCATTCATGAAATCTAAAGGTGCAGATCACGAATTGCAAAGATGGGACTGGGCTTATTATTCTGAGAAACTGAGGAAAGAAAAATACGAACTGGATGATGAATTGGTGAAACCATATTTTAAGCTGGAGCACGTAATTGAAGGAGTTTTTAAGACAGCAGAGAAACTATATAGCATCAGTTTCAGAGAGAAGGAAGATCTGCCGAAATACCATGAGGAGGTAAAAACCTACGAAGTTGTGAATGCTGAGGGAGCAATAGTGGCTGTATTCCTTGCTGACTTTTTCCCCAGACCAGGAAAGCGGGCAGGTGCATGGATGACTTCTTATAGAGGAGAGAAAAAAGTAAAAGGAAAACGAATCATTCCACAAGTGAGCATTGTTTGCAATTTTACACCTTCAACCGGTGATGCACCCTCACTTCTAAAGTTTGATGAAGTTAAAACACTCTTTCATGAATTTGGGCATGCCTTACATGGAATGCTGGCAGATACCACTTACGAAAGTCTTGCGGGTACCCATGTATATTGGGACTTTGTAGAGCTGCCATCACAAATCATGGAAAACTGGTGTTATGAAAAAGAGTGCCTCGACCTCTTTGCCAGACATTTTGAAACAGGTGAAACCATTCCCGAGGAATTGATCAATCGAATAAGAAGATCTTCAACGTACCATGAAGCTTATGCCACCGTAAGGCAGCTAAGTTTTGGACTGCTTGATATGGAGTGGCACAGCATGAGTCATCAGGAGGCAATGAAGATCGATAACGTATCTGCTTTTGAGAAAAAAGTCCTGGAAGTAACCGAGCTTTTTCCACCTGTGGATAATACCAACATGAGTGTTCAGTTTAGTCACATTTTTGCCGGTGGGTATGCTGCCGGCTATTACAGTTACAAATGGGCAGAAGTGCTGGATGCTGATGCTTTTTCAGTTTTTCAGGAGAAGGGAGTGTTTGACAAAGCAACGGCTTCCCTGTTCAAAGAGCACATATTGAGCAAAGGAGGTACCGAACATCCAATGACACTATATAAAAAATTTAGAGGAAAGGAACCTTCTGTTGACGCACTCCTAAAACGAGCCGGACTCACTTAATATGAAGATTGGAGCTAAAAACAGACTTGTTATTCAGCGATTTACCCCCCCTGGAGCATTTCTGGCTGATTCAGAAGGAAACGAAGTGCTGCTGCCAACCAAGTTTATTCCCGAGGACGTTGAGGTTGATCAGGAGATTGAAGTTTTCATTTATAAGGACAGTGAAGATCGAATCATTGCCACTACACTGGAACCTTACATTCAAATTGATGAGTTTGGTTTTTTGAAGGCGAAGGAAGTCACAAGGTTTGGAGCTTTCCTGGATTGGGGGATTGAGAAGGATTTACTGGTCCCGTTTCGAGAGCAGATTGGTAAAATGGTTCAGGGCGAATCCTATCTTATTTACCTCTACCTTGACCCAAAGACAGAACGTCTTGTTGGAACCCAAAAGATTCAATCATTCTTCGAAAAAATGGATATCAGGCTCGAAGAGGGAGAAGAGGTGGACCTATTAATCGGAAATGAAACAGAACTTGGAATGAATGTCATCATCAACAATACCTATCAGGGATTGGTGTTCGAGAACGAAATATTTGATGACATCATGATTGGTGATCGCATGAAAGGTTACATAAAAAAAATTCGTGAGGACAATAAAATTGATGTAAGTCTTCGAAAAACCGGTCTTGAAAATTTGGAGAGCGGAGCAGAGAAAATTATCAGGCACCTTGAACAAAATGAAGGGTTCCTGGAATTAACCGATAAGAGTACTCCGGAGGATATTCAGTTTCACCTGCAAATGAGTAAGAAGAACTTCAAGCGTTCAGTGGGAATTCTGTATAAGAAGAGGTTGATAGAGTTAACTGAAGGAGGAATAAGGAAATTATAATTCGCCCCATTCAATCGGGTCTTCAAGTGTATTGCCTTTTTCCGCAAGATCTTTTTTGATATCCTTTATCAGAGTCTGAAGTGACAATAGGAGCTTGTTTAGTTCATCCTTTTTTTCTGGTCTGCTGGCAAACACCCGCTCCATTTTGGAAGGAGATACAATTTCTCTGAAATATTCATCATCCACTACAAGGTTTTGCAACTGTTGTTCAGCTACCGGCAAAAGACTAAGAATATGACTTCTTTCAACTTTTAGATCTTCTTCCGGAATGGCATATAATAACGCATTTACTTCAGAATCACGCAGGTCAACCTGGTCCTCACAATCTTTTTTGAGCGTGCTCAAAACCCGGGAAAGAGATCTGAGATTCCCATCTGTTCGTTGATCCATTGCATTGAATCTCGCAATATTCAGGAACGGGAGATATTTTTTAACCTTCCGATTGATGAAATCAAATTCGACAATGCCGCGGTAAATTTCATTCCTGGTCTTTTTGTATTCTCCTGTATCAACCCATACAGAAGGAAGTATATCGATTTCGCATGTAGGTTTTTGGGCAATGATTCTAATTCGTGTTTTATCGCTGTAATCCAGTGACTTGAAGTTGTGATCCCCACTCAGGATGTCCATTAGTTCGGCGCTAAGCCTTTGAATATCCTGGTGTGGCCTGTCAGATGGGTTCTTTTTTAAAACGATGATTTCAACGTCACCATATAAGAGGATGTTGGTGAAGGTTTTGAGTGCCCCCTGATATCTGTATTCAACCTCCACTTCCCTTTTCGAAAGCTCACGACTAATTATTTCATGAATTCTTCTGGAATTATAGTAAACCTTGTAAGCATAGGAAACATCAATTTCCAGCATTGATTCCAATGCGTATTTAACACTGTCGGGAAGAGTAGAATCTTCAAATCCATCGGACAGGATTGGTTCCCTGAGCGCCTCATCATACCTTCTTCCCTTTAGATTTTCGATGAGTAGACTGTAATCGTGCTCCATTGGGGTGGAAAAATAATCAATTTTGATAATATAAATTGGATTTTACTAAGACCAGACACCAGAATAATTGGCTGGGAGGGCACCGGATATTTGATTTTATGTGTAGTACAATCCAACATTAAAATATTCATCTAACCGAATGCCTTTTTAATTCCGCAAACGTCATGATGATCGAGTATTCAAACAAGTTGCAATAATGGATCGAATAATATCAGTACTTTAGCTGCCATGCTATTCCAGGTTTTTCTGATTTCATACGGAATTAGTTTGCTGGGCACCATTCCACCTGCCACAATCAACATCACCGTGATGCAATTGTCATTGACAAAGCGCGCGAAAAGTGCCGGATTCCTGGCATTGGGGGCAGCTGTTCTTGATACGTTTTATGCCGCGCTTGCTGTTAGAATTCAGATTTATTTGTCGGAACAAATTGAGTTTGCTAACTATTTTTATCTCATTGCAGCTTTGGTTCTTGCCATACTTGGTATTCTTTCCATTCGAGCGAAACCGGTAAATGTTCAGGTTAAATCACAAAGCAATCAGAAAATGGGATTTCTCAAAGGAGTGGTTCTTGGGGCTTTGAATCCATTGGCAATGCCTTTTTGGCTTGGGGTTACAACTTACCTGCAGATCAATGGGTGGATCAATCTTCAGGGATTGAACTATTGGAGTTATGTCATTGGAGTCTTCCTTGGAGAGCTTACACTGCTGTTTATCATTATCAGAGTAGGAGCCAGGTTTACCAAAGTTTCTGAAAATCGTACAATTGTGCATATCATTCCGGGAGTAGCTTTTCTCTTTTTGGCAATTGTCAATTTTGTACAGTGGGCTTCATTTTACTTTTAGCCCCATTCACAATATCCTGAATTGATCAATTTTTGCATCTACATCATCAGATGAATGCTTGTCAATTAAAATATTTGACTTATAATTGCACCACTATGAAGTCTCTAATAGATATTGTGTTCTGCACCACTCGACCCAAGAGTGCCTAATCCCCTGATTCGGGGACATATCTAATTCCATTCTATTTTTTTATTAACAGCCCAATCGGGCACCACATTTTAATTTCTATTAGAAATGACGAATTCAAAATATTCTATTCGTAGAATTTTCAAACTTATTATGATCGCTTTGAGGGGTGAAGAAAAGGAATTCACCTCGGGGAGTATCAACCGCGCAATTATCTTATTGTCCATACCGATGATTGCAGAAATGATCGGTGAAGCACTTTTTGCGATTGTGGACATGATCTTCGTATCCAGGATTAGTGTTAATGCCATTGCTACAGTTGCATTAACCGAATCTCCTCTGATGATCATCTATTCAATGGCAGTGGGACTCAGTATGGCAGCCACTGCAATAGTGGCTCGAAGAATTGGTGAGAAAAAACCTGAAAAAGCAGCAAATGCAGCTTTTCAGTCCATTTTGATTGCCATTGTCGTCGGTATTGTATTAGGTGTACCAGGCTTTATTTTTTCTGAAAACATCCTCGCTGCGATGGGGGGTGAATCAGATTTGATTGAAGAAGGCATTGGTTATACACGTATTATGTATGCCGGAAATATCAGCATTATATTGATTTTCCTTATCAACGGAATCTTTAGAGGAGCAGGCGATGCGTCTATTGCGATGAAATCATTGTTGATTGCAAACGGACTGAACATGATTCTGGATCCGATATTCATTTTTGGATTGGGACCAATTCCGGCATTTGGTGTGGAAGGTGCTGCCATCGCAACCACAACCGGCAGATCCGTTGGTGTGGTTTATCAGATTGTTCATCTGGTCAACGGAAGTTCGTTGATAAAAATTGGATGGCAAAATTTTGTTATTCGAATGCAGACAATAAAGGAAATCATCATTGTCTCATCCGGAGGGATTGGTCAGTTCATTGTCGAATCATTGAGTTGGTTATTCATGGTGCGCGTGGTTGCTGAATTTGGAACTGAAGCTGTTGCAGGATATCAGATGTCGTTCAGGGTTATCATTTTTACACTGCTTCCTTCTTGGGGGATGGCGAATGCAGCCGCTACGCTGGTAGGTCAAAACCTGGGTGCTGAAAAGCCGGACAGGGCTGAAACATCGGTATGGCGAACAGCACTATGGAATACCATTTTCCTGATATTTATTGCCACGCTGTTTGCGATTTTCGCAGAGGAGGTATTGTCAATATTCAATCAGTCCGGCCTGGTACAACAGACTGCCATTGATGCTCTCCGGATCATTTGCTTCGGCTACATCTTCTTCGCCTATGGAATGGTGGTTGGGCAGTCATTCAATGGAGCCGGCGATACACGAACGCCGCTATTCATTAACCTTGTGGTTTTCTGGGTGATCCAGATTCCTCTGGCATATTTGTTTGCAATTGAATTGAACTGGGGACCGAATGGCGTATTCTTTTGTATTGCCTTTTGTCACAGTCTGTACGCTGTGGTGGCAATCTGGCTATTCAAAAAAGGCAGATGGAAGACCGTTCAGGTTTAGTAATCAAATTCATAAAACTCCAGATTTGTACCCGAAGTGGTGTAAATCTGGAGTTCTTTTTTTGAAGATGAATAGATAAGGCTTACTTCATTTGAAGATCTGAGCGGATTTCCGGTCACCAGATTACCTGATCTGTCAAAAATATACAGGCTCTCATTTGCCCGATCTGTAAACAAAATCAAATCCTTACCTGCTCCAAACTGGTAAAACTGCACCAAAACTTCACTTCCTGACAGGTAATCTTTGCTAAAGAGCAGATTACCGGTAGCATCCAGTACGTCATATTGATTGCCCACTTTTCTTAGAATAATAAAGGAATTTCTTCCCCGGTCTTCAACCAGCTCAAAGGTTGTTTCCTGAGATTGTTTAACCAGCTGATCTCGAGCAATCACAATTCCTTCGAGATTGATTTCCACAAGCTCACCCTGTCTTGAAAGTATGGTTAGGGAAGACCTCCCCAGAGAGTTGGAAGCGTTTAGATAATAGCTTCCGCCAACATCAGCCTTTAGATCAAACGGGAATCCTGCCTGCCTGATTCCTCTTCGGTTGGTTATATTCAGAATTCCATTTTCCTGAATAGAAATCATCACATCTCTTCGTCCAAGTCGTGCATGTCTAAGGGGACTGATAGCTGGTCTTTTATAAGGAATCGGGTCCCAGCCCTCCAATACATTCATATCCTTGTCAGTGAGGTACACTTTCCCGTCCACATCCGTAATACCCATCCGATAATTTCGACTCCTTTCATAGTCGATTAGGTTAAAAAAAGAAGTTTTTGCAGCTTTCGCAATAGCTTTTGGATATCCGGGAATATACGCACCGGTTCGATCAATAATATGAATCTTGCCACCGGTTGCAAAAGCGTATTGAATTTTGCCATTCTTATAATAATCCATCTCAAAAATTTCACCCTTAACAGGTTCCTTAAGGTCTTTGGTCCAGATCGATGAGAATGTTCGGTCAAAGTAGTACAAGTAGAAAGTACTATCCTGAATTAAGATGTCATAATAATTATGTGCATGTGTTTTAACAAGATGTGGCTTTGTTATTGGCGGGCTCGCAAATGCCACTGAATTGTCGGCAGTGGTTTTAGCTGTGGGGCGAACATATTTACGTGGTTGGGAGAAAGTGAAATTTGTAAAATATTGGTTGCCCAGACTGGAAAACTGAAATGCTGCAAGCTCGATTTTATTATAGGCCTGTTGGTTGGATTTGAAGCGCGAAGCCCATTCGGGCTTGAATTGAGCGAGAAGAGTTGGCCAGAATCTTGGAATGTTCACAATCAGACTCACATTCGCCTCTGAGTTCGCTTTCTCAAAAAAATCATTCATCTGGATAGACTTACCCCATGTGTCTTCAGACTGAGTAGAACTCACCAGGTTTTTAAGTTCTTGCAGGCTGTTGGAAAAAATGAGGTAGTTGCGATAGTTGAAATAAAAACATCGATCAAAGTCTGATGCCATTTCACCTAAAATGGCAGAAGGAAAATTCTGGATAGGTAAAAATCGAATCTCATTTTCACTATAAGACTCAGAATAGACAGAATCACCTCTCGAGTAGGCAATCCGTTCTGCAAGTTGTTGAAAATAGCTCAGCGACTCCTGTGCGTCTTTCACTTTTAGAATAAACAACTTTCTTGTATCATCTGGTCTTCCGGACTCAAGCAAGGCAAGACCTATTTCGTCTTCAATCAAATCAAATACCTGTTCTGCTGAAAAGTCAAAAGCAGTTTTCAATGAATCCCTGAATTGAATAATAGCAGGTTCATTGGACAGATAATTCAACTGTTCTGTTTCCCATTTGCCAAAATCTGAGGAAGTAATGTGATATAAAACTGCTGTATTTGATGGAATCACTTCAGCCATTTCGAATCCTCCAGGAGTTTCTTTGTGAGTAGAAATCCAATTATTATCTGCCTGTGAAAAACCTGAAAGACTGACCATCGAAGAATCCACCGACAGGTCATAGGAGCCTGAGCTTAGCGGAAGCTGTACCTTCGAAGAAGAGAAGACCCCCAAGAGATTTCCCAACTGTTGATAGTTCACATGAACTTTCCCTCTTTCTCCAGTATGAACCTCTTTAAAGGATTCTACTTCTGATTCCTCAATTGTTCTTATGGCATCTTCCACCAGGTAGGGAGTGAAGCTGGCCAGAAAAAAATTTTTGTAAAAAATATAAGTGAATACTTTGTTTTCCCCTTCAATTTCACTGATTTTAAATCCGTTGTAGTTTCTGTTTTTATATCGAATGCCGGACTTTTTCAATCGACCTATGGCAGCACTTACAAACGTATTTTGTGATAAATTCTGTATATCGAGAACAAAAAGAAAGTCAAGTGAGGAGCTGGACACTTTATGAGTAGAGATCAGGGTGGGCATGTCTCTGAACACAGCGGTGAAACCTCCATCACCGTTTATAGAATCCAGGAAAGCAAGTCCGGTTCGTACAGCATTCAATCCGTCAGTTTGAAGGAGATTTTGCCACACAGGGTTGGCTTCCAGATCTTCAAGGTCATTGTTAAGTCTGAGATCAAGGACAATCGCTGCATCTGAAGGCACAAAACTCCAGGCAGTGAGGTCAGAATGTTTCACCCATTTGTCATAAGTGAAATATCCGGCACCTGCAAGTAACAGGGCAGTGACAGTAATAAGAAGCTTTTTCAAATGTAAGAGGTTGACACAATCACGTTCAAAGGTAACTCAGATCCTTCGGTAATATTATTCTTGGCCTCACAATCTGATTCCCTGGTAAATACTTACGATTCGAAAATAATATCGTTGGTAGGCAGCCTGAGTCTGGAGAAGAATTCTGTGGGTGAATATCCTGTAATCTTTCTGCACTCCCTTATAAAGTGAGACTGATCATAAAAGCCAAACGAGAGGGCTTCTGACAACCGAAGTGAGCCATTTCCTTTTAGGTGTTGCGTGGTATTAGAAAATCTGATAATTCTTGATAATTCGCCCGGGGACAGTGAAAAATAATTTTTGATGTTTCTCTCTATTGTTTTTGATGAGGTATGCATTTTGTCTGACAGCTCATCTACCTTAAATCCGTTAGGAAATTCATGTTCAATACACTGGATGATTTTCAGTATGTGATGCTCTTCTTCATTTCTTCTTATTACGTTGCTGAGAAGTGAATCAAGCAGCGAAGTGTCCATTGATTGATTATTCAGAAACTCCATAGACCTCAGTTTTTCACATTCAGCACCCAGAAATTCTTTTACGGAAAGAGATTGCCAATCAGTCAGGAAGTTTTTAAGGAAGGATAGGCTGAGTGCGGTAAGTTTCCATTTAATGTTGAGGCATCTTAATTTTTTATTGATTTTGAAGAAGGAAATACGATTTCCTGCCGGATAGAATGAATCATTGAATCCGTCTTCAAAACATTGATCCGTTTCATTCCACAACTGGCATTCACCTTCATTGATGATCCATGATTCAATCTTCCCATTAGGAACAGCTTTTATGAATGTAGTTTCATTAAAATCATAATACTGGTAACGATCAATAAACAGTTGAACATATGGGTCAAGCGGATGTGATTCAATGAGTTTCAAACTGTCTGATTTATCCAATTTTTGTTACAGGTTCATCAATAGATTTGACTTTCAATAGAGATGACAAAAACCTGTTAATAGTTGTCACATGCAGGTGAGATTATCAAAACTTTTAACAAATGAAATATTTTGCAGCACTTATATTATCAATCAGTTCAGCTCAATTTCTTATTGCACAGGAATATCCGATCATCATCCTTGAAGAAGGGCATATTCTTGTTGGAGTTACTTTAAATGACTCAATACAGGCCAATTTCATTTTAGATACGGGGGCGGGAGCCGTTGTACTTTCTTCAAAAACCTTTGATAAAATAGCGAGGAGTGCAGAAAAGTCAGGATTCTTTACCGGATTCCGGCATGACGGGGACAGGCTGGATGGTGAACTTTTCAAAATTCCATCTATAAAACTGGGAAGCTATGAGAAGACAGATATATTGACGGGGGTTTACCCGCCATTGGATAACTATGGAATAGACGGGTTGATTTCGTTGAAGTTTTTCGAAGATCAGCCATTTACCATTGACTACAAGAACAGTGTATTGCGATTGATTTCGAAAGAAAAGGTTGCTGAACAGGCTTCAAACAATACGGTCTTACCCATAAGTCTGAACAGGATTGGAGAGATTTCACTTGACATGAATATTATTATTTGTGTGAATGAACAGCTAGAAGTGAGTGCTGAATTTGATACAGGAAGTGGTCATGGATTATTCCTGGTCAATCCTTACTTTATGAAAGAACTGGGCATTGATAGCAGCGAAGTGATACAACAGACCTATACCACTCCTATTTCCGGGAGAACACTTACAGATTATGTTTTCTCCGAAGGACAGGCAGGTATTTGCAGTGATGGTACGGGCATGAAGCAGCCTCTTATATTTCGAGAAGGCCTTATCTATGAAGCATTGATTGGAAGCGGGCTGTTTAAAGAAAAGGCTATTACTATTGATATTTCGGGAAAGCAATTCATTATCGTGGATTAGATACAGTTCATCTCTTAAATCCAACAGTTCAGTAACACTAATTAGAAAAGGGCAGAGCAGGATTAGATTTTTGAAGGATCAATTCAAAAGTCAATACGATGAAAGTCTTTGCTCTATTCCTTTTACTTATTTCCGGGATGTACGCGTTTGCCCAAACCAGCATTAGCGGACGAATCACAGAGAAATCAGGAGATCCCCTGTTGGGAGTAAACGTTTTTATTGAAGGCACCTATGATGGAGCCACCACGAATATGGAAGGGAATTTCAGGATTCCTATTGAAGGCTCTGACAGCATCACACTTGTGGCAACTTTTATTGGTTTTCATGATTATAAAATAAGGCTGAAGCCGGACATCAATCATGAACTGACTATTATCCTTAAAGAAAAAATCAGCAAACTCAATGCGGTCGTCATTACTGCCGGTTCATTTGATGCTTCCGATGAAAGCAAACGGGTGGTTCTGAAATCCCTGGATATTGTGACCACTGCAGGTGCAACTGCTGATATACCGGGCGCACTAAATACTTTGCCGGGCACTCAGACTGTCGGGGAGACTGGTCGATTGTTTGTACGCGGCGGTGAGGGACGTGAGACAAAGACGTTCATTGATGGAATGATCGTTCACAACGAATACAGTCCGTCAGCTCCAAATACACCAGGAAGAAGCAGATTTTCGCCTTTTATGTTTAAAGGGATGAGTTTCTCGACAGGTGGTTATTCTGCCGAGTACGGTCAGGCCCTTTCTTCAGCACTGATTTTACAATCAAAAGATATTGCTGAATTGTCCAGAACGGATTTGTCTTTCATGTCTGTTGGTGTAGATGCTGCCCATACGCAATCCTGGGAGAATTCTTCCTTTTCGGGAAAAATCCAATATACCAACCTGACACCATACTTTAAACTGGCGAAACAAAACATCCCATGGGACAAGGCTCCTGAGGAGTACAATGGAAACTTCGCCTATCGACTCAAGACCAGCAAAACGGGCCTGCTCAAATTCTACACCAATGTAAGTTCCTCACGAATGGATTTGTTTGAAGAAGAGATAGGCAATCCTGATGTGATTCATCCGATTGGTGTTGCCAATGACTACTTCTATTTCAATGTTTCATACCGTGAACTGGTTTCTGAGAAATGGGGTGTAAAAACAGGATTCTCTTTTACAGAAAGCAGAGATATGTTGTCTCGGGGGGCAGAAAGTATCGATGATGAGATTTCCGGAAGGCATGGAAAGCTGGTGTTGGATTACACGCATTCAGATAGAATCAATCTGAAATTCGGAGGAGAATTGCTGGTGCGAAAAGGAGATGAAGTATTAACGAATACCGCAGGCAGTCTGACGAATGATTTTGACGAATATATTTCATCCGGATTTGTTGAAGCTGAGACATTTGCTTCATCTGCATTGGCTTTCAAAACCGGGATGAGAGTTGAGCATAATTCATTGACCGGTGATTCCTTTCTTTCCCCAAGAGTTTCCTCTGCTTATAAAACAGGAGAGAAGAGTCAGGTTTCAGTTGCCTGGGGAATTTTCTCACAGACACCCTCGACAAGGATTACCTATTTTGTGAATGATGCAGATCCGGAGATTTCCGAACATTACATCGCAAATTATCAATGGCAGGGAGAGGGACGATCATTTCGTGCCGAGATTTATCATAAGGACTACTCGCAGCTTACCAGATATCAGGATGAATTTGCACCATCCGGCTACCGATTTGACGGAGAGGGATTTGCGCAGGGACTGGATCTGTTCTGGAGAGATACAAAAACCCTGAATAACACCGACTATTGGGTCAGTTATTCCTATCTGAATACGGAACGGAACTATAGAAATTACCCGGGAGCTTTCACACCTTCCTTTGTTTCTGCTCATAATTTCTCTCTGGTCGGCAAGCGATTCATTGAATCCATCAGGAGCCAGGTAGGACTGACATATTCTTATGCCAGCCATCGGAGGTATAATGATCGTAACAGCGATAAGTTTTTGAGTGGAAGGACTCCTGATTATCACGACCTGAGTTTCAATATCAGCTATCTGTATAGTAACCAGATCATCGTGCATGCCATGGTCAATAATGTATTGGGCATCAATAATATCTATGGCTATGAATATGCCAGTGAGCCTGATCTGAACGGATACTATGCAGGTAAGCCAATTACTCCTCCGGCAAGACGCTTCGTCTTTGTAGGGGTATTTATCACACTCGCTAAAAACAAATCAATCAGTCAGTTACCAAATCTTTAAATAAAATCTTAACAAGCTAAATCTTAGAATTATGAAAAAAACAGTTTTGACAGTAATAGGAGTTATATGTGCAGCCATCGTTTTTGCCAATGGCGGGCAGTATGAAAAAGCAATGGCGAAGAATATTCCCGCCATGTTTCAGGCAGGAGATGCAGAAAGTCTGTTGGGGGCTATTAACCAGCTGAATCGGGTAGGAGATGCTGAGGCAGACAAATGGGAACCTTATTATTATGCAGCATTTGGTTATATCCGGATGATTGCAATGACAGAATCTGCTGAAGAAAAGGACAAGTACCTCGATCAGGCATTGGAGATCATAAAAAAAGGAGAAACTATCAAGCCGGCTGATTCCGAACTTGAATCTCTGCGTGGATATGTGCACATGATGCGGGTGACGATAGACCCGGCGACCAGAGGAATGCAATACAGCGGTCTTGCCTTCAATTCCTTTAACAAGGCGATAGCGCTGGATGCTAACAATGCCCGTGCACATTATCTGTTAGGCAGGATGCAGTTCGGAACCGCTCAGTTTATGGGTAACGGTGACGGGGGCGCCTGTGAGAGTTTTGCTAAGGCGAAGAGTCTTTTTGAATCTGGCAGCAACACTGAGAATCAGTTTGCCCCATCATGGGGACTGGATAGCACGAAAGAAGCAATGCAACAAATGTGTGAAGGCTAATCTAATTTATCTCGTCATTTCGACGATAGGAGAAATCCATATTAAGGTCTCTCACTATCGTTCGAGATGACATGATTTTTTTGGAAACTGATTTATGAAGTCCTATTTCCTTTTTTATGCAAACTGTGGCATAGGTGTATAGAAAAACTGTTCTGAAACGACCTTGCCATTTTCTACACGATATACGCATATCTCATCCATGTTTATGGCTTCCTCCATTCCTTTCATGGTGACCTTTGTTTTCATGGTACAGGTGAAGAAGTTTTCCGCAACCAGTGGATCAGAAATCTCCATACCATGTACTTCTTCAATCATGGCCTGCCATTTTTCTCCTTTTTTGGCAATTTCCTCCATTCCTTTCACAGTTCCCCATGCAGCTCCTTCGGGCTCTATGCTCATGATATCAGGTGAATAAAGTTCCTGAAATACCTCTTCCCACTTACCCTCACGACAAAGTTCTACCAGTCGATTTGCAATTTCTTGTGTTGTCATAATAGTTGTTTTTTTAATTTGACTCAAAGAAATTCTTCTGAGTGACAACCCTATGTCACTATGTTTTTTAAAAGAATAACTCTTTCGACAAAAAGAGAAATCCATCCAACAGGATGGCTGGGTCGTTCATCGAATTTTATTATCATTTGATAATATTTATATTAGTTTCGTATTCCTAAGCAGGTCAGAAAAACCGTCTAAAGATTCATCCAGCTCCCGGATTATTGACCTGCTTTGACTCCACCTTCTTGAGTGAGTAAGGTGGAGGTAAATATTTTTTAAGCGAAAACCTAATTAACACATGAAAAGAGGAATCTATCTTTTTAGCAGCATTCTATTCCTGTCATCATTAAATATAACGGCACAAGATGACGATTTTAACGCAACAGTAGAAGAAGAAAAACAAAAAAGTTCAACCGGAGGGTTTGGTGCAGACCTTGCCAAACGGGTCAGTTTTGTTAATTTCAACGGATACATTACTAACGAATACTTCGTTCCTCAGGAAGGAACAAAAACGTTTGATAATCACTATTTCAACGTATTTGTTTCATCACAACTTAATGAGAATATTTTCATTGAGGGTCAGCTGGAATATGAACATGGTGGTGAAAAAGTGGAACTTCGCTATGCTTATGCGGATTACAAATTCTCGGATGCCTTTGTTGTAAGGTCGGGTAAGTTTCTGGTTCCGGCGGGTCAGTTCAATGAGTATCTGTATCCGGAATACTTAACAAAGACCATAAGTCGAGCATGGGTGAATCGAGAGATTTCTCCTTCTGCATGGGCCGAAGTTGGGATACAGGTAAGAGGACGACTCACTACATCCGATGATATCACACCGTTTTATACAGCTTATATGGTGAATGGATTGAGTGGAAATTCCGGAGCTGGAATCAGAAGCCTGAGAGGAAACTCAAGGGACAGTAGTACCGGTAACGACAACAAGGCAGTTGGTGCTTCATTTGGTGTGGATATGGGAGATGATATTACCCTTTCTGCGAATTATTACTCGGGTAAGTATTCCGATGATAATGAACTTGCACTGTCGATTTTGGGTGCTTCATTTTACATGGATAAAGACAAATTCAGTATCTGGAGTGAGTTTCATGCAGCAACCCAGGAGACATACAATGATGCGACGGACGCCACGCTTGGTTCATTTGATTTGAAGAAAAATGGTTTTTATGTACAGGGTGGATATATGTTGACAGATAAGTTGGAGTCAATTGTTCGTTATGATACAATCAAGCTAGATGGAAGCCCTGATGATGATCGGTCAAGAATTACACTTGGAGCCAATTACTACCTTGCTGAAACTGCTGTTTTTAAAGTGAACTATGAGTTGGTGAGTGATGATGGTGCTGACCCTGATGATAATTTATTGGGATTCCAGTTATCAATTGGATTTTAACTCGGCATGATCATGAAGAAGATCATCCCATTTATTTTGGTAATGCTCATGGGAGCATGTGGCAATTACCTAAGTGCACAGGAGAGTAGGTACAAAGCGTTGTACCTGTTCAACTTCACCAAATACATAGACTGGTCCGGTGAGAACATAACCATCGGCGTTATTGGTAATTCACCTGTTTTATTGGAACTGGAAGCACTGGCAAGCCAAAACCATAAGATCAATCTGATTAAGATATCAGGTAGTGAGTATGTTGATGATTGCGACATTATTTTCCTGCCCTCAGCTCAAACCAGAAACTTTGAGTTGATACAGGAGAAGATAGGATCCAATTCAACAATCCTTATAGCTGAAGATGAAAATTTAATAACCAGAGGAGCTGAAATGGCTTTTTATATGGAGGGAGGCAAACTAAAATTCACGGTGAATAAATCAGAATTGGAAGCAACAGGACTAAAAATGAGTAGTTCACTCATGATTCAAGCCAAAGTTGTGAATTAAGGTAACAATTGAAGAGGAGCAATTTTCTATGGACCACAGGCAGCCGGTAAAGGCTGCCTTTTTTTATACATTTGAAAAAAATCAATCAAAATCATGAAACTTCAAAAATATTTCCTCACACTCCTTTCTGTTATTATCACCTTCTCAGCAGTTGGTCAGCTTGATCGTACGGAAAAGAAACTGGTCAAATGGGTTGACGATAACAATGCTGAAGCTGTTGAGCTGTTGAAAGAACTGGTCAATATTAACAGTGGAACCATGAATTTTCCCGGTGTTCGAAAAACCGGTGATGTCCTGATGAAAAAATTTGAAGCATTGGGAATGGAGACGAGATGGGTGGATGGTTCAGGTTTTAACCGCGCCGGTCACCTTGCGGCAAAGATAGAAGGAGGGAAGGGCAAAAAGATTTTGATGATCGGCCATCTGGATACGGTTTTTGAGCCAGACAGTCCGAATCAGACATGGAGATCTGTCGATGAAAATATAGTGAGAGGCCCTGGTATTGTTGATATGAAAGGTGGAGATGTGATTATTCTGCAGGTGCTCTCCGCATTGAATGCACAGGGATTGTTGAAGGATATGAATGTATGGGTCGTGATGACCGGAGATGAGGAACTCAGCGGACGGCCGTTATCAAAATCTAAAGAAGAACTGATTGAGGCTGCAAAATGGGCGGATATTGCTTTGGGGTTTGAAAATGGTGATGGAAAACCAGAAACGGTTAACGTAGCAAGAAGAAGCTCATCTGGATGGACATTGAAGACAACCGGGACTGCATCTCACTCATCTCAGATATTTAAACCGGAGATTGGTGCAGGAGCCATCTATGAAGCAGCCCGAATCCTCAATCAATTTTATGAGCAACTTTCGGGAGAGGAATTCCTGACCTTTAACCCTGGAAGAATTGTTGGGGGAACCACCGTTTCTAACGATGAAGAAAAGAATTCAGGAAGTTCTTTTGGAAAGAGTAATGTGGTTTCGAAAGATGTAACGGTCACCGGAGATATTCGATGCATCTCACCGGAGCAGTTAAAGAAGACACAGGAAGCAATGAAAAAGATTGTAGCAGACAACCTTCCTCAAACCACCGCCACCATCGAATTTAGTGAAGGATACCCTCCATTTGCTCCAACGGACGGGAATTACAAATTAATGGAAATGTTCAGCACAGTGAGTCAGGACCTGGGATATGGAGAGGTTGGTCCGGTGAATCCGGCGGATGCCGGCGCGGCTGATATTTCTTTTACCTCAGAATTCATAGATATGGGAATTGACGGACTGGGGATGTCAGGGACACATGGCCATACCATCGATGAATCCGGAGATTTGAGGGCACTTCCGAAGCAAACGAAGAGAAGTGTGGTGCTCATGTACCGCCTTTTCAAGGGGAAATAAGGCTGCCTGAACCGGTTTAACCAGCCTCACAATTAATCGGTCGAATAATTAAAGAGAAATCCCCGCTTTCAAAGGGTTGATTGCTTTAAAAGGATAAGTTTTGCTGTTTGGTTTCGCCTGATGAAAGTATTAATCTGCCTTTTTGTTAGCTTATTGTCAGCTACTGCTGTCAATTCTCAATTATTGGACCTGCTGAGAATTGAGTATACAAATGCCCTGGGAGATGATTCAAATTTTGATTTTCAGCGGAAGCGATTCCTGTTCAACTATCCCGTTCCGACGGGTCGTACCGGTTATTTATTTCTGGGACTGGACTACAGTGCGATTGATCTGGATCTCCATGATGAGGTTTCAGGATTTGACAAGACCAGAACCGATGACTTCAGATTACTTGATTTCAACCTGACTTATACCTCCCTGATTAACGATGACTGGCGTTTTGCGGCACGCTTTGTTCCCGGATTCAGCTCCAATCTTGAAGGTACAGGACTGCTCTTCGAGGATGTCTTTTTTTCCGGAGCTGTTGTATTCATAAAGGATAAAAAGGAATCCTCAGATGTTTTAAAACCATTTCGAATCATTATGGGACTTGCTTATTCCGGCAATAGTGGCATTGTCTTTCCAATTCCTTTCCTGAGTTTTTACAAAAAATTCCATCCGAAATGGTCGTATAATGTGGGAGTTCCCGTTACCAATCTTCAGTTCCATGCGACTGAGCTATTCCGAATAAAGTTGTTTGGCCGACTGGATGGGTTCAATTCTAACCTGCAGGATGGGATTATGGTCAACGTTACTGAATCCGCCAATCGAATAAGAATGTCCCTGGTACTCGCAGGTTTTCGATATGAGTATAAACTGGCAGAAAGGATTGAGCTTTATCTCAACACCACCAGAAGCCTGACAGGCAGATTACAGCTCAGAAACGGGCGAGACAACATTCTTCGACTGGATAGGGCCAATGTTTTCCACTACAATGGCGGAATACGGGTGAAAATATAATCTGACACTCTCTGGAAGCGGATGTTCGTTTTACTTTGTCATGTAGAGCAGGGCGAGATCTACTTCATCAACTCAGGCCAATCAGGGGTTCAATAATTTTAAAGCTGTACTCAAATGCAGATCATTTCTCAATCGGTCAGTAATATTCATTTCTGTCACCTGCCGGTAGGCTGCCTGGGTCTGATCTACAAAATAATCGGGCAATAGCCCCTTAGACTGCCACGAATTGCCCTTTGGACTGTACATGGCACTTGTGATGAATTTCACACGATACGCATTCTTTAGCGTGAACGTGGTTTCGATCACCCCTTTTCCGTACGTCTTTTTACCAACCAGAATCGCCCTTCCATGATCTTTTAATGCACTTGCTATGATTTCTGCAGCAGAAGCCGTGTTTTCATTGATCAGGACGACAATGTCCAGATCATGAAACTGATCCACAGCCGCTGCATAATTGGAAATCCCATTGGAGCGCGACTGTGTTCTCAGCACTATGTCATTCTTCTTCATGAAAAGCCTTGATATATTGATGCCTTCGTTTAACACTCCACCAATGTTATTTCTGAGGTCCAGAATGATTTGGTTAATGTTTTCTGATCTCAATCGGTTCAATTCGTTTTGCAGTTCAACCGCCAATCCTACTGTAATTTTTTTCAGCTCAATCAGCGCCGTATTCTGATTGGGTATCTCTGATACAATCAGGTTTTCGACTTTTAGCGAATCTCGTACTAGTTGTACTTCAAAAATCGAAATATCCCTGACGATCTTCAGCGTGGAAGGTTGCCCTATGTTTCCATCCAGCAGCTCGTTCACTTCATTCAAAGTTTTCCCTGACAAAGCCTGATCATCAATCCGGAGAATTCGATCCTGAATTTTCAAAACTTTTTCAGCTTCAGAGTCATTTACTAAAGAAGTAATTGTAAGGCTTCCGTCATTGGAATTGAAAGTGCTGCCAAACCCCATTGTAACCTGCACGCCTTTGAGAGCATTCAGAATTTTTTCATATTCCTCATCAGTCCATAGTGTGGCAAGATCGGGAGATTCAGGAGGAGAAATATGCCTGAGCATTCCTTCAATAGCTGCCCAGTTCAGATCGTCCTTTGTTATCCCATCATAATAGTAATTGTCCAAAATGAGTTGTTGGATTTCTTCCAGCGTCTGCTGCCCGGTTCCATCATAGGTCTTGTCTACAGGGAAAAGCGATTTTTGCTGGGAGTAAACAAATAATGCGGTGGATAGAAGAAACAGAATGACCGGGAAACGCTTATTCATAATTGAATCAGTGGGAAAGTTGCCAAAGTAAGCAGAAAAAATGAAAGAGGATCTTACCAGGCAAAAGGCACATTTCATCAATTGAAGGATGGTGCTGCTGAATCCAAAGAATTTATTCAGCGGCACTTATGTATCTTTCCATGTCACACTTTTTTTGGTCAGAAATGAAGAGATCACTCATTCTTTGTACACTATTTTTCAGCTTTCTTTCTTCCGGTCAGTCAATAGACAGCCTGATGCATCAACTGACGAAAGCAGGTAGAGCAAAGTACCTGGATGTGTTGAACGAGCTGGCATTTGTCTATACATCGGGATCTCCTGATAGCGTCATGAAATACAGTCGGATGGCTTTGCTCTCAGGTGAAAGGGGCTCGGACAATCAGCAGGCCAAAACGTTCTGGTTGTTGGGAACCGGTAAAAGAATGCAAACGGAATACGATTCAGCCAAATACTTTTTCGAACAGGCGCTAAAACTTTCCGATGATGAGGAATTAACGGGAAATGTAGAAATGGGACTCGGCGGGTTGTCCTTTGCTGCTTTTGAGATTAACGAAGCATTAGAACACTTTCTTTCGGCATCAAAAATCTTTGAAAGTCTGGGCTTGGAAAACAGAATGGCAGCTGTCTACACGAATATTGGGATGGTTATGAATGCCAATGATTCAGACGAAAAAGCACTGTTTTATTTCCGAAAGTCCCTTGCCATCTCACGGAAACTGGAGATGAAAATGTCAATGTTGCCCGTGCTGGTCAATATATCCACTCTTTTTCAAAAGAATGAGTCTTTTGATTCGGCGTTGTTCTATGCAAAGTGGTGCTATGACCTCTCCGATGAAATGGGTTCCACATTTGGAAAAGCAAAGGCCCTGATGGTGCTCAGTGACTCTTATACGCAGGCCGGATATCCCGAAAAGGGGCTATCCAGTTCCCGGGAAGGAAAGGAATTGTTTGAGGCAATGGGAATTGCTGATTTGGCGGTTGCCATGCAAAAATATGAGGCGTTTGCACTCAAAGATCTGAACCGGTTAGATGAGGCCCTTACTTTAGCCCATTCGATAGAGTCCGGGCTGGATCATACGGTGGAGGCCAGGAACGAAAAAACCTACCTGTTGCTACATGATTTATATTCTGCCAAAGGAGATTACAAAAGGGCCCTCGATTATTATCAAAAATTCTTTCTGGCCTATGAAGATTTTGTCAATCGTGAAAAAGATGAATTATTGACAGAACTGGAAGTCAAATACGATACAGAAAAGAAAGAACAGAAAGTGGCGCAACTCCGTCAGCAGAATGAAATTCAGCAGCTGAGAAGTACGCAACAGATTATTCTGTTTGTTTTCGCAGCATTGCTTGCAGGTGTATTGGTCGTTTTCTTTTATCAAAGGAAACTAATGCAGCAGAAGGAAAGAACCGCAGTTCATAAGCAACAGTTGCTCAGGTCTCAAATGAATCCACATTTTATTTTTAATGCTCTGACTTCCATTCGTGGATTTTTGTTTGAAAAGAATGACCTGAAAGAAGCGGTTAGTTACCTGGGTCAGTTTGCCAGGCTGATGCGACTGATTTTAGATCACAGTTCCAGAGAATGGGTGACGTTAAAAGAAGAAGTAGAAGCACTTGAAATTTATCTGAATATTCAGAAAATGAGGTTCAATAACGGATTTAGCTATGTTATGAAAATAGATCCGGACATTGATATGGAGAATATCAGAGTACCCCCATTGCTTGCCCAGCCTTTTGTGGAAAATGCCATTGAACATGGTTTTAAAAACCTCTCGTACGAAGGCCAGGTGGAGTTTATCTGCAAAGCTGAAGGCGACCTGATCAGATTTTCAATCATTGACAATGGAGTGGGAATCGATCATGTGGAATCAACATCTGATCATGGATCCAGGGCACTTAACATATTTAAGGAGCGGATTGAATTGCTGGCAAAAAGATTAAAAAAGAACCTGTCTTTCCTGATCAGAGATTTAGGAACAGCTTCCAAAAGCTCGGGAACTAAGGTAGAATACACATTACCAATTAACTGGCGAAATGCATAAAGCGGTAATCATCGACGATGAAAAACAGGTAATTAAAGATCTGAAGGGAATGCTTCAGATGTATTGTCCGAAACTGGAAGTTGCAGGAACTGCGTCCACTTCCAAAGAGGCAGCAGAACTGATTCAAAAGCTCCAGCCCGAGATTGTTTTTCTGGATGTGCAAATTGATGAGAAGACCGGCCTTCAGCTGTTGCAGGAAATCGGCACGAACAATTTTCAGGTGATTTTTGTAACGGCGCATCAGCACTATGCGATTGATGCATTTAAATTCAGTGCGGTAGACTACTTACTGAAACCGGTTGATCCTGAAGAATTGATCAATGCTGTTGATAAAGCACTGGAGGCTGCAGGTCAAAAGGCACTCAGAACACAGTTGAACGCGCTGGTTCATAACCTGGGACAGGAGTTTAAGACGAAAAAAATTGTGTTGACGGATCTTGAGGGTGTGCACGTCATTGATGTTCCTGATATTCTCTGGTGTCATGCAAATGGCAGCTATACGGAATTTCATTTAGCTACCGGAAAAAAAATGGTCATTTCCAAGCACCTGAAGACCTATGAAAACCTGTTGGAGAAATATGGATTCTATCGAATTCACCGATCGTACCTCATCAATGGAAATGCCATTGTCAAAGTAGATCGCTCCCAGGGAATGGTTGTCATGAAGAATGACCATAACCTTCCGGTTTCTATTCCTGTTGATATGCTGAAGCTGATTTTAGACAGGCTGCAGAGTTAATTAATCGCCACTTTTTTTCGTTCGTTCATTCAAACAAACGGTTCGTGAATCGATACGACTGATTCATCAATAAGTAGAATTTTTTCCTGATTTAATTGTCATTTTCGAAGAAAAGATAATATCATGAAGAAGAATGCTACTGACTTCATAAAATCAATTTATACGCTTCTCCTGCTAACAGCAATGACTTCTGTCGGTGCTGCGCAGGTAATCTATGTGGATCAAAATGCTACAGGCACCGGAGATGGTGCTAGTTGGACAAATGCAGTCACTGATTTACAATCTGCCATCGATCTTGCAGCCGGTGTGGCTACTGCCATGAATCCCATGCAGGTGTGGGTAAAAGCGGATACATATTACCCTACCTCTGGTATAGACCGAACGATCTCTTTTGAAATGAAGGATTATGTGGAATTGTATGGCGGGTTTGTCGGAACTGAAAGCACGCTTTCGCAACGTGACTTCAAAAATAACAACAGTATTCTCTCAGGAGATATTGGAGTTCTTTCCAGCAATACCGACAATTCATTCTCTGTCATTTTCGCCGGAGCAGCTGTGGTGAATACAGCCAGAATTGATGGATTTCACATAGCCAACGCATCCACTGTTGGGGCTGGTTCCTTCCCCTTTGCAGGTGGTGTGGCAATTACAAGCACCGCTCAGGAAGTCATAATTGTCAATTGTGAGATTTATGATAACGATTGTTCATTTGGATCTGGTTTTTCAACTTTCTGGGGTGGATCATCTACGGGAAACTATCAGATTTCCAATTCTGTTTTTTACAATAATAAAGGGGCAATCTGGACTACCAGAAATTTGGAAGTGGTGAATACAATGGTAATTGGAAGTACCGGATTCAATGGAGCAATCCTGCGTCAGACGGGTAATTTGAAAGTGATTAATTCAACCATTTTTGACAATGCGGCAGGAATTGAACTGATTGAGCAGGGATCAAACCCCACAGCCGAAATTTATAACTCCATTATATGGGGAAACACCGGGTCAGATATTTCCATAAGTGGTAATGCTGCTGATTTCCTTACTGCTGAAAACAACATAATTGAAGATGGATTAACAGGTGGAACCAATATCCTGACAGATGATCCGCTCTTTTTTGATGGTTCGACCTATGATCTGCGGATAAAGCATTGCTCACCGGCAGTAGATCAGGGTGATAATTCAAAACTAAGTACCTCCTTCACGGAAGATTTGGGAGAAAATCCAAGAACCTTTGGAATTTCTGTAGATCTTGGTGCCTATGAAAATCAGGTCACTCCTCTTTCGTTTTCAGCGGTTGAGGTTAGCGATGTTAGCTGTAATGGTGGATCTGACGGGCAGATAAGTGTCAATGCTGCAGGAGGTTCCGGTTCTGTCATGTACAGCATAGATGGGATTAGTTTTTCTGCCAATGCTGTTTTTTCAGGACTGTCAGCGGGAACTTTTGAGGTGACGCTTTTAGACAATGGAACATCATGTACATACAGTGAGAATTTCACAGTCAATGAGCCTTCAGCCCTCTCAATCATTGCCATGGCTTCCCCGGCAAAATGTAATGGAGATTCAGATGGTAAGATTGAAGGATCAGTGTCTGGTGGTGCGGGACCATATCAGCTAAGTTTTGACGGAGGAAGCTCGTTTGTCACTTCACAGTTTACATCAACATTTGAGGTAAGCAATCTTAGTGCTGGTTCTTATGAAATAACTGTTGTAGATGCCGGAAGTTGCTCATTTACTTTGTCTCCCGATGTTGTGGTGACCGAACCGGATGTAATTACTGCTTCAGCATCTTCAACAGATGCTCTGTGTTTCGGAGGAGCCACCGGGGAAATCACAGCTTCAGCAAGCGGAGGAAACACACCCCTTTATTATACGCTGGGGGGAATCAATGGGAATTACCAGTCGAGCCCTTCATTCACAGGGTTAGCTGCCGGAAACTATATAGTAACAGTGGTAGACAGCAAACTTTGCTTTATTGATGTGCCTGTTGTGGTGAATGAACCAGCTGCTTTGTCGTTCATTGCCATCAGCTCCATGTCGGTTTCCTGCAATGGAGACAGTGACGGTTATTTTTCTTTCTCGGGAGCGGGAGGAGTCGGGCCTTATGAATACAGTATTGACGGAACAAACTTTCAGACTTCCTCACTTTTCGAAAATCAGTCTGCCGGTACTTATACCATCACTCTCAGGGATGCAAATAGTTGCACGGCAACTATGCAGTGGGAGGTAACACAGCCCGGAGTGCTTACAGTTTCGGCTGATGCAACAGGAACAACAACCTGCGGTGGTGCAGACGGTCAAATTGAATTAACGCCTGCAGGAGGAACTTTCCCTTTCAGATACAGGCTCAACGGTGGTCCTCCGCAGACTAATCCTGTTTTTAGCGGACTTTCTGCGGGACAGTACACTATTTCAATCGATGATTCAAAAGGTTGCATATCAATGATTACTTCAACAATTAGCGATCCGGTAACTTCGAACATCACTGCTACACCAACAGATATTGAGTGCAATGGAACCGCAACAGGCGGAATTGTGGTGTCAGTTAATGGCGGATCATCACCATTTGAGTACAGCCTTGATGGAATCAATTTCCAGACCAGCAATCAGTTTGATAACCTTGTTTCCGGCAATTACTCCATTACCGTGAAAGAAGGCACTGGTTGCACTCAGACTGTGTCGACTGTCATTTCTGAACCTTCAGCTCTTACAGGCACAGCAGTCATTACAGATTTATCCTGTTTTGAATCGGGGAATGGCGAAATTTCGATAACTGCAACCGGGGGTACAGGTGCAATAGAATACAGCATCGACGGAACAAATTTTCAGTCCGGGAACACCTTTACAGGGTTAAGTGCAGGCAGTTATGATGTCACCATCATAGATGCTAACAACTGTTCGTACCTGATCAATACATCACTTGATGAGCCTTTGGAAGTAATGGCAGCTGCAAGCACCTCCAATGCCAGCTGCATCGGCAGTCTGGATGGGTCCATTACGGTTACAACAACGAATGGAGTGGCTCCTTTTTCCTATTCCCTGGATGGTGGAACTGTACAGTCAGGCAATGTCTTTGATTTATTGGATCCAGGTACTTATTCAATTGCGGTGATGGATGCAAACGGTTGTGGTTCAACACTGACCGATATTGTAGTTGAGGCGAGTACCACCATTGTGCCATCACTCATGAATGTGGACATCCTTTGCAATGGTGACGCAACTGGTGAAATCAGTATCACGACAACCGGAGGCACCACTCCTTATGAATACAGCATAGATGGGACAAACTATCAGTCTGATGCAACATTCAGCAACCTGGTGGCGGGAAGTTATATCGTAACTGTTCGTGATGCCAATGGGTGCTCAGGAACTGAGGAAATTGAATTAACTGAACCATCAGCCCTGGCTGTGAGTGTGGCGCAAAACGATAAAAGTTTTGTAATCACAGCTACTGGTGGTTCTTCTCCCTATGAATATTCTCTGGACGGAACCAACTTTCAGAGTAGCAGTAATTTCAATGATCTGGATTTTGGTAATTACACGTTCACAGTACGAGATGCGAATGGTTGTACCATTGAATCTGACGAATTTTCAATAGTTCTTGGGCTTGACTCCAATGAAAACAGAATTAGTGTTTATCCCAATCCAACTTCCGACTACCTGTTTATTTCGTCTGATAAAGTGACAATGGTTCGGGTATTTGATCTGAATGGTAAAATGCAACAACAGTATGACAAGGCAGAAAGAATTGATATAAGTGACCTGAAAGCAGGCTTGTACCTAATTCTTCTTTTGGACGATAATGCAGAAGTCCTTTCCACCAATAGACTACTCAAAGACTAACTAAGGAAGACTAACTAAGGCAGTTAGTTTGCAGCCGGCTCCCAGGGGGCCGGCTTTTATAACCTTAATTCTGTGAGTTTACATACAAGCTGATCCACACATTCAGCTAAAAGCTCAGATTGGGTCAGCTGAGAGACAGGATGTTTTGCACCCGGTCTCAATTCAACCATGGGAATGAGTGTAAATCTTCGATCCTGAATAGCGGGGTGCGGGACAGTCAGACTTTCAGATGAGATGGTTTGATCGTCGTAATAAAGAATATCAATATCAATCAGTCGGGTGCCCCATTTTTCTTCTCTCTTCCTCCCCATCCCCATTTCAATGGTTAGATTCTGTTTTAGGAGGTCTTCAGGAGAAAGCAGTGTTTCAACCTGCAGGACGACATTCAGAAACCAGCTTTGATCATGTTTACCCCAGGGCTCCGTCTCGTAAACGGATGACTCGTTTAATGTTCTGATTCCATTTTCAGCCAGCAGTTTTTGGGCAGTCCTGAGATGATTCAGGCGATCACCCAGATTGCTTCCGAGCAATAGATAAATTCCGTTCATATAATTTAACTCATCGATTGTTTGGGAACCTCGTCTTACCTTTGAAGGTTCAAATAAATATAAACTTAAGATCTACACATATACATGGCTTTTTTAAGAAACCTGCTGGCAACACTGGTGGGATTGACTATTTTCTCAATCGTGGGACTTTTCATCTTCTTTGGATTCCTTGCTTCTGCCTCGGCAGAAAGTGTCCCGCAGGTGAAAGAAAATTCTGTGCTTTACCTGAATATGAGTGGTATTCTGGCAGATAAAGCCGTCGATGATCCTTTTCTGGATGCGCTCAATAACGGTCCCGTTCAGCACAGCTTGCTGGATATGATTGAGGCTGTAAGAAATGCGAAGTACGATGACCGTATCAAAGGGATGTATATCGAACCTATGTATCTTGCAGGAGGGTATGCAGGGCTAAAGGAAGTTCGGGATGCCATTTGGGATTTTAAGGAATCAGGAAAATTTGTCTATGCCTATGGAGAGTACCTGAGCGAATCCGATTACTATGTAGTCTCTGTGGCGGACAGTGTTTTCGTTAATCCGACCGGGGCGATTGAATTCAATGGACTTAGTGCCAACATCACGTTTTACAAAGGGCTGTTCGATAAACTGGAAATCAAACCGGAGATTTTTCGGGTAGGTGACTTCAAGAGTTTTGTTGAACCCTACATGAGAAAAAACATGAGTGAGGAAAATCGGTTGCAATACAGCTCTTTACTCAATTCGATGTATGATACATATCTCTCCAATGTTGCTGAAAGCACCGGGAAAAGTATTAGTGAACTGAAGGAGATTTCTAATGAAATGAAAATCCGTCTGCCGCAGGATGCTGTTGCACAGGGTCTTATTCATAAGGCAGGTTACGAAGACGAGTTAAAATCCGTGATGAAGGAAAAACTGGACCTGAGCGAAAAAGGGAAGGTTAATTACATCAGCGTAAAGAAATATGGTCAGGCTTCATCTTCAGATTACTCTAAAAACAGGATTGCAGTGATAGTTGCACAAGGAGATATTGTCATGGGAGGAGATGAAGGAATTGTAGGCTCGACGTTTGCGGAGGAAATCAGGAAGGCACGTGAGAATAACTCGGTTAAAGCCATTGTGCTGCGGGTGAATTCCGGAGGAGGAAGTATGACTGCTTCTGACATGATCTGGAGGGAATTGATGTTGACTAAAGGGAAAAAGCCGATCATAGCTTCCATGTCAAATGCTGCAGCATCGGGCGGTTACTACATCGCCATGCCGGCCGATACCATCGTTGCACAACCCAATACCATCACTGGTTCCATTGGCATTTTCGGACTCTGGTTTAATCTGACTAATTTCCTTGAAAACAAGATTGGCGTGACACACGATGTTGTCAATACCGGTGATTACTCTGATATCTACACAGTCACCAGGGAACTGACTTCTCACGAACGACAAATCATTCAGGGTACTGTGGATGAAGGATATAAAACCTTCATCGGCAAGGTGGCTGAAAACAGAGGAATGGAAGAGCAGGCCGTACGAGCCATTGCCGGAGGACGCGTATGGAGTGGCGAACAGGCCCTGGAAAATGGTCTGGTCGATGTGTTGGGAAGTTTTGATGATGCAGTTTTGTTGGCAGCCAGAAGTGCCGGAATTGAGGATGACTATTCTGTTTCCTATTACCCGAAACAAAAACCATTTCTGGAAGAATTTTTTGATCGCATGTCTGCCAATATTCAAACCAGATTGTTGGGTGTCGAAGCAGATCCACTCCTGAAGCAGCACCAGATGCTGCGTAACCTTGAAGGTATCCAGGCTAAAATGGGTGGCGATCTGGAGGTGAAATAATCAGCTGTGCTCCCTTATGGTTGGTTTCCCCCTTAACAAGGGGGTCAGGGGGATTCCTTTTAGAAATGACAAAGGATAAAACTCCAATAATGAGCAAATCTCACATATGAAAGATAAATTA
>JAVKDB010000026.1:0-61551 GCA_040222475.1 Cyclobacteriaceae bacterium
GCTTAACAGTCCTGCCCGATAAACATAAGTTCACAGCCATCTGCTTGAACTCTCGATCAAAGTGTCTTCTTTCTCTTTTCATTTACAGTAAATTTAGCTTTACGCGCTTTACTTACTGTCCGATCAAATGTAGCAGGTCCACTCTAATCCTTACTCTTTTGCTAACGAACTCATGCAGCAACTCTGCTGAACTTGAGATTTTCTGCGACTGTATAGGAGAACCTTCAACTTCTTCGTTGCTTAAACTTCGAACAAACTACGAAGAGTTTCTAACTCTGAACTATCAAACAACAGACTTTGAAACTGGAACAGAGAAGTTCATTCAGGATTTGCTTTCCGACTCGAATATTGAGATCGATTCCGTTTCTTTTAACAAGGTCATGACCGAACTACGGAACTCAGGATTTCTAGACGAATTTGAAATTTACGAATACTGGAATGACATTGAAAACAAGATGGTTCAGACTGCCGGTTTACATAAACACGATGGAAAGTATGCAGAATGCCTGAAACTTGTAGAGAACCCTGACATAACAGCATTCATTGAAGTCAAGGAGATAACTATGGAAACCCACTGGGATACTATGATCCCAGCATTCAAGGACTATGAACATCAGGATAACGAACTGGCTCAACTAATTTTTATACTGGAAAGTTATCGAACTTATATGCTTGATAGAACGCTGTACAACAAGCGGTAAAAATGCATGTGGCTACTGCCTATCTGCCGCTTTCAGTGCAACTGAACCGCGATTTCTGGCTTTTGGAAAGGTCAGTGCTTTCTACTTTTCTCTCTGCACCCAATCTAGTCCTCGTTTGCAACGAGGATTCTTAATTCCAGGCGTTTTCAACGCACAAATTCAATATTTACCAGCCCCTTCTTACCAGCATAATCCATTAGCAAAAGAACAGATCATTCGCCTTAAACCGCATTGCAAATGCTCTACTTTAAATCATCCTCGTTGCAAACGAGGACGAGGTTTCATCGAACAGGAAAGATTGATGCATTCTGAAAGAAAAAACCAACTAAAATACGATCATTCCTCATTATTTTAGCCGCCAATCACTGACCGGCTTTTATTCTACCATGGCAAAAAATCGTTCTTCCTGGCTAAACAGGTTTTTAAACAAAGCGTACCTGATCTATACGGCACTTGTCTTTTTCGGTATATTCTTACTGTTTTTTCCGTTCTATTTAATCGCCATATTGTTTGGCACTCACCAATTCGCACTTTCACTGAACAGGTATTTATGTTACCTGTTTTACACTTTTATCGGAATGAAAATCGAGGTGGAAAACAAACATCTGCTCGATAAGAAAACCACCTATATTTTTTGCCCGAATCACTTCTCCTTTCTGGACATCACCAGCATGCCGATCATACCAGTTCCATTCAAATATGTGGGTAAGGATTCTCTTTCCAGTATTCCAATTTTCGGGTATTACTACAAGAAAATCCATATCACGGTAGATCGTGAAAAGTTGAAAAGCCGCTATGCCACCTATATACAGAGCGTTGAAGCACTTAAGAAAGGCTATTCATTGACGGTTTTCCCGGAAGGCGGAATTAATGTGGCGAATACAACTGATTTAAGCAGGTTCAAAGAGGGGCCGTTTCGAATGGCAATAGAGACAGGAGTTCAGCTTGTTCCGGTGACTCTTGCAGATAACTGGCAGATTCTTCCCGATGACGGAAAATTTCATATCCGTTGGAAAAGAAAAAGCCGCATGATTGTGCATGAACCCATTGATCCGTCAAAATACAGCCTGGATCAGTTGAAGGAGTTTCAGACTGAAGTTCGTGATACCATTCAGACAGAGCTTAATGTTCGAAATGCGGGTTGAAAAGGTTAAGCATCTATCGTTGCTGCCGTAACTTAAAACTTCAATTTACTCCCCAACTCCATGTCGCTCAATTCGATATCCAGGGCCTTCGTTGAAAGCTGAATTTCTCTTAATGAAATGAACAGTGACATCAATAAGGAAACCAGTGAAATTCCAAACAGACTCTCTCCCCAACCTTCCACTTTCAGGTAAATAAAAAACATGGCCAACACACAAAGAAACAGGCTCAATACTCCAAACAATTGCATGGCTCTTATAAGGAACAGTCGTTTTCGGAGATTCTGCAACTGTCCTTCCAATACACTTTCCTGATTATCCAGATAGCTCTTATGAAGTTGCCTGATCAAGGTGGCAATCGCCAGAAACCGATTGGTATAAGCAAGGAGAAGTAATGAAACCGCCGGGAAAAGAAGTGCCGGTGTTGTTAAAGTTATTTCCATATGACAAATATGTAAATAGTAACTCTATTCCATTTCAGGTAAATTTTCCAGTCTTTCAATGGTAGACTCGAAATTCTCCCTGTCATAACTGTCCTCCGGATAACGTGACATGATCGATCTAAGCGTATCTATTGCCTGCTGAATCATTCCATTCCGCTCCAAAGCACGTGCCATCAGGCTAAGGGTATTGGGGTCATCATGGAGTGTTCCTAAATAGTTTGCCAGCTCCACTGCTTCTGAATATAAACTGTCACGCAACACTTTACGAACCAACAGGAAATCATCGTACTCCCCCCAGGCATGGTAAACAGTCGTATCTCGTATGATCGTCTCAAACTGAGCCTTCATAGCTTCCATTCCATCTGAAATCATGAGCTGATAGAGCGTGTCGGATGACATCTTACGTGGCTCACCTGCACTTACAATCTCATACCTGTTATAAATCAGGGTAGCATTTGGCGGGATCACATCTCCGGCGCCTCTGTCGCCATATGCCAGGGAGTCAGGCAGTATCGCTACTACATTATCTCCCTCTCTCATGAGCAGTGCCATTTCATCAAATCCCTTTATGACCTGCCCGATTCCGGCAATAAAGCTAAACAATGAGTCAGGATCATTGTAAGTGTTCCAAACTACACTATCCTCAACCATCAGGCTGAGTATTGTTTCAAGTTTCGCACCTTCTTCCACCTTTCTCCCTTCACCGCGTTTTAAATAGATGTATCGCAGGCCGCTGGCCGTCTGGATGGTGTCACCCGTTATTTCGGTACCAGATTCTGAACCAGGAGGTGTGCAGGAAACAAGAATTAGAAAGATGAGTGGTAGTAAAAATTTCATGGTCTGGTTAGGTTAGTTATGCTCAAGATACTTTCTTTTTGCTATTTACGACACCATACAATTGCTTTCTACTTCAAACAGATCTGATCAAATAGAATTTCTTTGTGAACAGGTCTGCGAAAGAAATCTTCCTCTGTTATTAGGCTGATTCTATATAGTGAGTCCAAAGTAGATTCTTCCTGCGCCAGAATGACAGAGTTTAAAACTTGAAGCCAACAACTTGTAGCCGGGTACTACAGGTACGATTTTGCATCAATCAACTCATTCTTCCCGTCCACCATCTCCGCATAGTTGAAGCCTTTATGAATAGCGAAAGCCCCGGTGTTTCCAGCTTTATCCATCGCGAGGTAGCCCACCTGGAAAGACTTGTAATCCAGCTTGTCGACAATCCGCTGAACGGCTGCTTCGCAGGCTTCCTGAGCTGTCTTTCCCTGACGAATCAATTCTACAACCAGGAACGATCCCAGTGTCTGAAGCATCAGTTCGCCCATCCCTGTGGCAACTGCTGCCCCATAATCATTGTCAACGAAAAGTCCGGCACCAATGATTGGTGAATCCCCAACCCGGCCATGCATTTTGTAAGCTAATCCGCTCGTGGTACAGGAACCTGAAAGATTTCCCTGAGCATCCTGACAGATCATACCAATCGTATCATGATTTTCCACGTTGATCACCGGATCATAATTTGACTCTTCACGCCATTTCTCCCAGTCTCTTTTTGCCCGCTCAGTGAGCAGGTTCTCTTTTTCAAACCCAGAATCCAGTGCGAACTTTAATGCCCCTGCTCCTGCAAGCATGACATGAGGTGTTTCTTCCATCACTTTTCGGGCTACCGCTACGGGATGCTTAATATGCTGCAGGAAGCTTACCGATCCTGCATTTCCCAGATGATCCATCACACAGGCATCCAGTGTCACATTCCCGTCGCGATCCGGTGCTCCGCCAATCCCAACAGAAGTATTTTCCGGATCGGCTTCAATGATCATCACGCCTTTTTCCGCTCCATCCAGCGCGGAACCTCCGGCTTCCATCACCCGCAACGCCTCTTCATTGGCCTGAATTCCATGATTCCACGTACTCAGCGCTTTCGGTTTTTTAGATCTTTTGATCTCTTCCGGTTTTTGTTCTGCACAAGCAACATTTGCCAGACCAAGTCCGGCCGTTAATGCCACTGAATTTTTAAGAAAGGTTCTTCTTGACTTCATACTAGTTGATTACAATTTCATCTGCAAAAATCCAGGACTTACCGCCGGCTCCTTTATGGTCTTCAGGACAGGTGCCTCGATTTGTTGCTATTATTTTAACGTATCTGGCCTTTTGGCTTTTACGTACAGAAAAATCCTTAAGGATGGTTCCCTTCTCCCCGTAGGAGATGGTGTTTTCTTCTTCAGACACCAGTATGAAATTCTCTCCATCATTCGAAACGTGAAAAGATACTCCGGTCGGCATGAAGATCCACGCATTCTCGTCTTGCAGGAATCCGATTTTGATTTCACTAATGTCACGCACACTTCCCAAATCGACTACTGCTTCGAGATTGACCCCTTCGTATCCCTGCCAGGTCCCTGTCCGGAAGTCCTCCCCTCCTCGTATGAAGTCCACCAGTGCCATGTCTCCTCCGGCCGTGTAATGATTGGCGTATCGGGTGCCAAGTGTGATGCCACGTTTTTCAGGAATTTTAAGTAATCGACTTTTCGCCTTAAGACTTTTCTTATTTTCCTTCTGTGACCAGACATACAAGTCTGTGGTTTTGCTGACAGTAAAAGGGGCAGTATACCGGATTCCTTTCTCATCTTTTTCAGAAAAAGCATAGTAGATCTCTGCATCTTTGGTCGGAGTAGACAACTTCACCTCAGTCGATTCCATAAAAGCCTGATTGCCTGTTTCGAGTGCAGGAATGGCAATGGATTCCACTTCGATGCGAGACGCTGGACGGTATTCCTTTTTCTGACCAAATTCCGAAGGTGTAGCGCTCATGGAAAAGACCAGATTTCCACCCTTCATGATTTCATCATGTTTAAGGTATGCATAGGGATGGTCCTGACCGTTCAGCTGAGCGGAAGACACGTACACGTTTTCCCTGCTGTTATTACTTGCCTCAATGACAAATTTTTTCCCGCTTTCCAGGTTGATCGTTGCCTTGTCAAACCACGGACTGCCAATGATGTAATCCACACTTCCGGGAGCTACCGGATAGAATCCCATGGCACTCATTACCATCCATGCGGACATCTGACCACAATCTTCATTTCCTGAAAGTCCGTCCGGCTGATCGGTATACAATTCATTCATGATCTGACGAACAAGTTTTTGCGTTTTGTGTGGAGCACCGACAAAATTATAGAGGTAGGGAATGTGATGACTGGGCTCGTTTCCATGCGCATACTGTCCAATAAGTCCGGTAATATCCGCCTGCTCTCGCCCGACAGTTTCTGAACTGGCGCTGAAAATATCATCAAGTTTTTGCTCTGCAGCTTTCTCACCACCCAACATTTCAATCCAGGTTTCAACATCCTGAGGCACGTAATAGCTATACTGCCACGAGTTTGCTTCGGTGTAATTGAAATTCACTTCTGAAGGCTCAAAGGGATAGAACCATCTATTGTTATTTCTTGCCCGCATGAATCCTGTGACGGGATCAAATACATTCTTATAATTCTGGGCGCGCTCATAGTAGACCGATGCTACTTCCGGTTGGCCCATCCGATTCGCCATCTCGGCAATGGTCCAGTCGTCATAGGCATATTCCAATGTTTTGGAAACACTTTCTGCCTCCACACCTGACGGAATGAATCCGGCATTTCTAAATTCACCAATACCCAACCGATCCTGCATCGAGCTGTGAATCATGGCCGTCAACGCCAGGTTTTCATCATAGCCGGTGATCCCTTTTGCGTAGGCATCCGCTATGACCGGAACAGCATGATAACCAATCATACAATCCGTGTAATTACCCGCCAGTTCCCACATGGGGAGCCGTCCACCGAACTGGTATTGTTTTAGAAAGGTCTTTATAAATTCAGTGGTTCGTTCCTGCTCCAAAATAGTATAAAGCGGGTGAGTTGCCCGATAAGTATCCCAGAGCGAAAAGACAGTATAATTGGTAAAGGAAGAATCCTGATGCACTTCCAGGTCCGTACTTCGGTATCGACCGTCAACATCCTGATAAAGATTCGGGGCAATCATCGTGTGGTACAGCGCGGTGTAAAACACACGTTTCTGCTGATCACTACCTCCTTCTACCACAATCTTATTCAACTGCTTTGTCCATGCTTCTCCAGCATCATTTCTGGCCTGATCAAAATTCCAGTGTTGGATCTCAGCATTCAGGTTGTTTTCTGCTCCCCTTTCATCCACAGCTGAGATGGCTACCTTAACTTTTAGATTAGAGCCTTCTCCGAATGCAAGCGCCGCTTTCAGCCCATCTTCATTCTCATACTCAAGGGCCCGGATCGGCTGATCAAAAATCATCCTGAAAAACACGTATTGCTTTTCGGCCCATGCTTTACTGTGTCGGTAGCCGGTAATCTCATAGTCATTTACCTGAGTCAGCTTGGCGTCAAGTACCTGATCCCGATGAGCCAGATCAATGATCAATTGCCTTTCTTTTGAACCATTGAACGTATATTGATGAAAACCCACGCGATTGGAGGTGGTGAGCTCTGCCTGAATGTTATCCTCTTCCAGTTTTACAGCGTAGTAACCGGGTCGGGCAACTTCTGAGGTTTTAGAAAACACTGCACCGTATCCCGGTTTTCCATCAGCTCCATTATTAAAAAAAGTTTCTCCTGTATACGGCATGAGTAATACATCACCATAATCCGGTATGCCGGTCCCGCTCAAATGGGTATGACTGAACCCGTAGACCACTGAGTCTGTGTAATGATAGCCGGAGCATCCATCCCATCCCGTAAGTCTGGTATCAGGGCTTAACTGTACCATTCCAAAAGGCATGGTTGCCCCGGGAAATGTATGTCCATGCCCGCCAGTACCAATAAAAGGATCAACAAACTCGAAAGGTGTTTTCTCAGAACAGGAAAACAGCGAGAGTACGATTAGTGAGAGAAAGAAGTGACGCATGCAGGTTTAGGTTTGAAGGACAATTTAATCCATTTTGTTCATCAGGGAAGTTCGGATTCATCATAAATACTATGTCTGCTCGTTCATAAGAGTTAGAAATTGTGTTTATTTCACAACGTAAATAAAACAGAATCAAAATTTAAAAATCCCATGAAGTATCTATCCAGCCTGACTCTTTTAATCCTGCTTATTTCAGGCACACTACAGGCTCAAAATATCATTAAACCTGAAAAAGGTTTTTCCGATAATATTGGCAATATGATTACGATGTTAGATGATTTAAAAGGGAGGGTAACCAGAAGTGTATCTAATTTATCTCAGTCAGAAATTGACTTCCTCCTTGATGAAAAAGCGAACAGGATTGGAGCAATGATCATGCACTTGGCTGCCACTGAAGTGTATTATCAGGTTTTTACTTTTGAAAACCGCGGGTTCAATGAAGAAGAAACTGCTAAATGGAATGTAGCCCTGCGTCTGGGAGATCCTGCGAGAGAAGAATTGAAAGGACAGCCGGTCAGTTACTACCTTGACCAGTGGAAAGAGGTGAGATCCAAAACAAAAGAATTACTCAAAACAAAGGATGATCAATGGTTTGAGAATAAAGTTGGCAGCAGTTCAATGAATAATCACTATGCATGGTACCACGTGATGGAACATCAGGCTAACCACATGGGACAAATCCGATTGATCATGGGGAGGTTGCCGAAATAATAATTATGCTCAAAATTTTCACCTTTATCGCTGTATTGTTTTTTGTTCTCAGTGGTCTTTCTCAGGAGAAAACTTCCTGGGGAACCATTAACTATCCGGTTGATGTTGAAAGCATGGAGACCGGTGACCTGTCATTTTTGAATTCAGATTTAGAAAATTACAACTACTTCTGCACCTCTGAATTCCATCGAAGCGAACTGGCCATTGCCCAATACAAAAAGTTCATAAAATATCTTATTGAAAATAAAGGTCTCGATAAGCTGGTCATGGAACGGCCCTATGCATATGGTTATCTGATCACAAAGTATCTGCAAAGTGGCGATACCATACTTCTCAGAGCAGCAACAGATGAGTTCTGGTCATTTGATAAATTCAAAATGGAGGATGAAGTGTCTCATGATGCATTCTCTCTTTTCAGTTGGCTTTATCAGTATTTACAGGAGAGGAATGAAACGATTGAAGTTGTCGGCATTGATGTTAATCAAAGTCTGCATGGAACCATCGAATTATATACTTTATTGTCCTTAGTGGATTCTTATGACATTTCTGATTTTTTCCCGAAAACCTATCAACAGTTACAGGAACTGGAGAATCTGGATAAACCTGCTTTGGGAAAGCTGAAAAGCTGGCTTTATGACTTTAAGGAAGAATTCAAATCCGGTGAAAGAGACATAAAGGAAAAACTAGAAAAAGACTTCACGCATTTTCAACAAACCATCATTGCTATTGATGACCTGCTGATTTATGGTAACGGTTCCAGGAAGGGGAAAAAGCATCGGGAAGAAACCATGGTCAGGAACTTCAAAAATCAGGTTGCTCCGGAAGATGTCATCTATGCGCAGTTTGGAGCGGGGCATATTGCTATTGGTGAATTGCCCAATTTTTCAGGCTTCATGGCCATGCTTCAAAAAGAAGATGATTATGCTAACCGGACACTTTCCATTAGCATCCATTGCATAAAATGCCAGCTTGGTGAGAGCACAACCGCTTTTAAACCTTATATTCTCTTTGAGGACGGATCAGGTTATTGGTGGAGTGACAGTGCCTACACACTGAATGAGGCCGGAGAAGAAAAGAAAATGTTGATTGACCAACTTAATCAGACGGACATGGCGATTGATTTCAGAGATGCAACCAAACCATTTGATTACGTGAAAAACAGGTTCCAATACGTGATTATCTTATTTTAACTTAATTAGTATCTATTAAGAATCTAAAAAACCCAGGAAGTCATTCCGACTAATCTCACCGGCCCCCATGCTTACCATATGATCAGAGTGTACCTGGCAATCCAGCAATCTGCCTCCTTCTTCCTGAAACTTCCGCATGAAGGTGACTAATCCGACTTTCGAAGCATTGCTCACTTTGGAAAACATGGATTCTCCACAGAACACATGTCCAAGATCTACCCCATACATTCCGCCCACCAGTTCATTTTCCTTCCATACCTCCACTGATTTGGCAAAGCCCAATTCATGAAGGTTGATGTATGCCTCACGCATTTCATCAGTAATCCAGGTTCCTGTCTGTCCTTTTCGTTCTGCTTTTTTACAGCAAGAAATCACTTCCTCAAAATTTCGGTTAAAGGTCACGTTGAACTCTCCCTTCTTCAATATGCGTTTCATGGTTCTGGAAACTTTTACACTATCGGGGAACAGAACAAAGCGCGGATCCGGGCTCCACCAGACAATGGGTTCATCTTCATTAAACCACGGAAAAATGCCTGAATGATAGGCAAGTATCAGCCGTTCCGGGCTGAGATCACCGCCTATGGCAACAATGCCGTCTTCAGCTTCGTCTACCGGGGGGAAAATAAGGTCTTCAATTAATCGATAGATCGGCATAGCTCAAAATCAGGAACCAATTTATTTCAAAACTTATGTACTTCCCTTAGAAAGAAGTGGTACTTTTTTTTTAATAGAAAGGTTGAATCATTCAATTATCAACTTTTAAGTCCATCTTTGATCCAAATAATACGCTCATGGCAAAAGGAAAAAACGTGCAGAAAAGTGTAAAAAAAGAGGCCGCTAAAACGCCTAAAGAAAAGAAAGCTGAAAAGCGGGAGAAAAAAGCTAAAAAGGGGTAGCCTGCTTTTTCAATGAATTCTCCTGTGTATCGGGATTACTATCCATTTCTTTTCACCTGATCCAAATACTTCAAAAAGTCATTTCGATCGATTAACTCCGCACCCATACTGGCCATATGGTCTGTATACGCCTGACAATCATATATTTGGCCACCTTCCTCTTTGAATCTTTGTATAAAAAGGATCAGGCCTGTTTTGGAGGCATTGCTGGCTGTTGAAAACATGGATTCTCCACAAAAGACAGAACCCAGATTGATCCCGTACATTCCGCCTACCAGCTCATTTTCCTTCCATACCTCTACCGAGGTGGCATACTCCAACTCATGCATTCGAAGATATGCTTCCCGCATTTCATCCGTAATCCATGTTCCGACCTGACCGCTTCTTGGAGTCTGTTTACATCGATCAATAACACCTTCAAAATCCTGGTTGAAAGTGACTGTAAACTCCTCCTTTTTCAACACACTCCGCATGGACCTGGAAACATAGAGTTTATCAGGCAACAGGACAAAGCGTGGATTGGGACTGTACCACATAATTGGTTCGTCATCATTGTACCATGGAAATATTCCGGAACGATAGGCAAGCATGAGTCGATCAGGACTCAGATCTCCGCCAATAGCGATAAGTCCATCTTCATCAGCCTCCGAAACAGGCGGGAAATGAAGATCTTTAGTCAATTGATATGTTGGCATGGGGTTTAAATCAGGCTGCCAATTTATCTCAAACCAACATACTTTTATTTATAGCCTGTCTTTATTTTAACGTGAGTCAAAATCAATTCTTGAAGAGACTCAGCGAAAGTACCAGGCATAATTGTTTTATGACTATTATGAAATTTTCAGAAATAAACAGGGATTAGATGCCATAAAGTAATTAAACCATGTGAACAGGAAAGAATTATTCCTGCCAACTGCACATCCTGCTTCCATACCAGCTGTACAGTTCTCCATCCACGAGCTGGCAGCTTGCTTTTGGCCACAGGTTTTTAGCTGCTTCCAGGTGATCTTCTTTGAAGGGATAGGGTTCAGAACTGAATAAAATCTTATCCGGATTTAGCTTTTCAATCTGATCGGAAGAAAGTACCGGATAACGCTCCTCTTTCACCAGGTTCTTATATCCTAAAAAATGAAGCATATGATTGATAAAGGTGTGAGTGCCGGCACTCATCCAGGGATCTTTCCAGATGAGATAAACGACTTTACCTTCATATTTTCCCTTCACTTTCTCAAGCGATTCCTGACATTTCTCAACTACGTTCTCCGCTTCTGCGGTTCGTCCACAAATAGCTCCAAGATTTTTCATCATTTCGAAAGCATCCTCAAGGGTGTAAATGTCACTCATCCAGACCGGAAATTCTTCGGCCAGTTGCGTAATGCCTTCCTGATAGTTTTCTTCTTTATTTCCAATGATCAGATCGGGCTTAAGTTTTCTAATCTGATCAAATCTGAACTTCCTGGTTCCTCCAATGACAGGGATAGGATTGATCATTTCTTTGGGGTGAATACAAAATTTTGTACGCCCGACAACAGGTACACCAATATCAATCAGAAATTCAGTTTGTGAGGGAACCAGCGAGATGATACGCTTTGGAGGAAATGAAACAACAACCTCCCGACCCATTTGATCAGTGACGGTCCGAAGGTTGCTCATCAATTATTTAAGGTATCTGAAGTCCTGACCGTCCTTCACCTGTATTATCGTTTCGTAAATCAATTTAATGACACTTTCCACATCATCCTTGTGCACCATTTCAACAGTGGTATGCATGTATTTCAACGGCAGGGAAATAAGCGCTGATGCTACCCCTTTGTCTGAATAAGCAAATGCGTCTGTGTCAGTACCTGTGGTTCTGGAAGCAGCGATTCTCTGGTAAGGGATTTTATTCTTATCAGCTACCTTTAGAATCATGTCTCGAACATTGTTTTGAACTGCCGGGCCGTATGTCACTGCCGCACCACTTCCTGCTGTCACATCTCCACTGTCAATTTTATTATACATCGGTGATTGTGTGTCATGTGTCACATCTGTAATAATTGCCAGGTCCGGCTTGATCCGGTGTGCCATCATTTCTGCGCCTCGTAATCCAATTTCTTCCTGAACCGAATTCACTACATACAGTCCGAATGGAAGTTTCACCTTATTCTCGTGGACTCTTCTCGCCACTTCTGCAATCATGAAACCACCGGCCCGGTTATCCAGCGCACGGCCTACAATGTATTTCTTGTTCAGTTCCATCAATTCATCTTCGAAGGTCGCTACAGTCCCCACATGAATCCCCATCTTTTCAACCTCTTCTTTCGTGCTGGCTCCAACATCAATACAAATATTTTTCAGGGTCGGACTATCTTCTTTCTCTTTTCTGACATGAATTGCCGGCCACCCAAAGATTCCTTTAACGGGACCTTTTTTCGTGTGCAAGTTCACACGCATGGAAGGTGCGATCTGATGATCCGAACCACCATTCCTTACCACATAGATGTATCCTTTATCCGTGATGTAATTAACAAACCAGCTAATTTCATCAGCATGTGCTTCAATGACTACTTTGTACTTCGCTTTTGGGTTGATGACCCCATAAACACTTCCGTAGGTATCAACTTCGTACCCATCCACGTAAGGTTTGATGTAGTCAAGCCATATTTTCTGACCTTCGACTTCAAATCCTGTTGGAGCAGCGTTGTTTAAATATTTGAAAAGAAAATCCTTACTCTTTTTATCCATTTTTTGATTTTAGATTTATTCGAATTTTAGAATCTTTCGATTTCTACTCTTTCTAACTAATACCGCAACTTAAATCAATCAATTCAATCGTCAAATCGACCTGACCAATCCCCCATCAATTAAGAAGTCCTGACCTGTGATGTAGGAAGACTTCTCTGATGCCAAAAAAGCAACCAGTTCTGCTACTTCATCAGGAGTACCCTGCCTTAACATGGGAATTTGACTGATGGTTTCTTCGTCAGCCGGGTAGCTGTTAATGAATCCTGGCAACACATTATTCATTCGTATCCCTGACTTTCCATACTCGTTGGCAAAAAGTTTGGTGAAGCCGCTTAGGGCAGTTCTTGCAACGGATGAAATGGGGAAATTGAGTGAGGGCTCTTTTGCCCCAAAGGTTGAAATATTAACGATGGAGCTTCCTTCTGACATTTTTGGAACTACAAGCCTCGCAGTTCTTATCACATTCATTAGTGCAAGATTGAATCCGGTCATCCAGTCGTCATCTGTTAACTCCAGCAGCTGACCTTTCGGCGGATGGCCTGTGTTGCAAACGACCACATCAATCCTTCCATACTTAAGCATTGTCATCTCTGTCAGTGACCTCAAATCCTCTGCGTTATCCGTAGAACCCTGAACAGAAAGACCTTCCAGCTCATTGGCAAACCCAACAATATCTTCCGATCTGGACATCAACGCCAATTGATAGCCTTCTGCTTTTAATTTCCTTGCAGATGCTGCACCCATTCCTTTGCTGGCTGCTGTTACTATAGCGACTTTGTTCATGTTTTATCGGTGATTCTTACTGAACTATTTAACTAATAACTATTCACTAACTACAATGGAATATTTCCGTGCTTCTTTCTTGGCAGCTTATCTACTTTATTCTCCAGCATGGCAAATGCATGCATCAATTTGATCCGTGTATTTTCAGGCATGATCACCTCATCTACAAAGCCCCGTGACGCTGCTATGTATGGATTGGCGAATTTCTCTGTGTACTCATTGATTTTCTCCTGATGCTTCTCATTTGGATCTTCAGCAGACTGAATTTCTTTTTTGAAAATGATTTCGGAAGCACCCTGTGCCCCCATTACTGCAATTTCTGCCGTTGGCCAAGCGTAATTCATATCTGCCCCAATGTGTTTAGAATTCATCACATCGTACGCTCCTCCGTATGCCTTTCTTGTGATCACTGAGATTCGAGGAACGGTCGCTTCGCTAAATGCATACAACAGTTTGGCTCCATTGGTAATGATGGCATTCCACTCCTGATCGGTTCCAGGTAAGAATCCCGGGACGTCAACCAGTACCAATAATGGAACATTGAAACTGTCACAAAACCGAACGAATCTTCCGGCCTTTGTACTCGAATGATTATCTAACACACCGGCCATTACCATTGGCTGGTTAGCCACAATTCCGATACTTCGCCCGCCAATACGTGCAAAACCGCAGAGAATATTCCCTGCAAAATCTTTGTGAACTTCCAGAAAACTGTCTGAATCAACAATGCCTTCAATGACATCATGCATGTCATACGGTTGATTCGGGTTGTCAGGTAAAATCGAATTCAAAGCTTCTCTCACTTCATTTCCCGCTTCATAATCAAGACGCGGAGCTTCATCTTCACAATTGGATGGAATGTAGCTCATCAATTGTCTGATCTGACGAATGCATTCTGCTTCATTCGAACAGGCAAAATGGGTAACTCCACTTTTGGAAGCATGAGTTTGTGCACCACCGAGTTCTTCACTGGTCACCTCCTCCTGTGTCACTGTCTTCACCACGTTAGGCCCTGTGACAAACATGTAGCTGGTATTCTCTACCATAAAAATGAAATCTGTAATCGCAGGGGAATACACTGCACCACCTGCACACGGACCAAGAATGGCTGAAATCTGAGGAACTACACCGGACGCAAGGGTATTCCGGTAGAAAATATCTGCATAACCACCCAATGAAACAACCCCTTCCTGAATTCTGGCTCCACCTGAATCATTGAGTCCGATAACCGGTGCACCATTTTTCATTGCCAGATCCATGATCTTCACAATCTTCTCTGCAAAAGTTTCAGAAAGAGATCCTCCAAAAACCGTAAAATCCTGACTGAACACATAGGTCAGACGGCCGTCAATGGTTCCATATCCGGTTACCACTCCGTCCCCCAGAATTTTTTGTTTATCCATTCCGAAATCTGTCGCCCGGTGGGTCACAAACTTTCCAATTTCCTGAAAGGATCCCGGATCCAACAGCAGATCGATTCGTTCTCTGGCTGTCAGTTTGCCTTTCTCATGCTGTTTGGTAATTCGCTTTTCTCCACCTCCTTTGAGCGCCTCAGCGTTCATTGAATCGAGTCGTTCGATTTTCTCAGAAATGGTTTGAATATTGGTTGCGGTTTTTGGTTTCTCTGAACTCATATCAATTGGAAAGTCGCAAAGATAAACGGACAATGTGATTGATTCGATTTATTCAAATTGAAGATTTTAACAACGCTTTTTTAATGGTTTTTAGTTTGAGGAAAAATTCGGAAATTCGAAAAATTGCAATCCAATTCCCTGCTATATTGCGGGCGCTTATGAAAATTGCCATCATCGACATGGGTACGAATACCTTTCATCTGCTAATTACAGAAGTAGAAGGAACTGGTTATGAAATCCTGCACAAGGAACGTTCATCTGTCAGAATCGGTGAAAAAGGAATCAATAAAGGAGAAATTGCTCCATCTGCATGGGATCGCGCCATTGAAACGATAAAAAACTTCAAGACGATTATTGACACTTTTAAGTGTCCTCAAACCTTCGCTACTGCAACAAGTGCTGTCAGGAATGCCTCAAACGGGAAGGATCTGGTTGATAAAATCTTTCAGGAAACAGGGATAAAGGCCAATGTAATCTCAGGAGAAAAAGAGGCAGAACTTATTCTGCAAGGTTCACGAAAAGCCCTGGATCTTGGGCTTGAGAAACACCTCATAATGGATATTGGCGGTGGAAGTATTGAATTTATTATTGCGAATCAGAAGGAAACATTCTGGTTGGAAAGCTTTGAAATTGGTGGTCAGCGACTGGTAGAATTGTTTCACAGTACCGATCCAATTTCAGATGAAGAAATTGCTTCACTCAGGAGGTACTTTGATACCCAATTGCAGAGGCTGGTTGAACATTGTGAAATCCACCAGCCCAAAATATTAGTTGGCTGTTCCGGTACATTTGATACTCTGAGTGATATCTACTGTGAACTCAACAACATAGCGCGCGATGATAACGCAACTGAATATCCATTACCTATAGAAGCATTCGATGGCATCTATCAGGATATTCTCAAAAAGAAAAGGGAAGAACGAATGGAAATACCGGGAATGATTGAAATGCGAGTTGATATGATTGTCGTTGCGACCATCCTGATTAGTCATCTAATAGACAGGCTTAGAATCAAAAAACTACGTGTTTCAGGCTATGCGCTTAAAGAAGGAGTGCTGGTCAATGTCATTGAATCGGTTCAACATTCAATCACCGGGAAATAATCTTAAGACCTCATGTCAGAAACAACACTATATTCCAAAGACGACTTATTCCAATTTACTTCCACACTGCTTCAAAAAACCGGATGTCCTCAAGAAGAAGCAAGACAGGCAGCTGAAGTATTGATCAGTGCTGATCTCAGGGGTGTTGATTCTCATGGTGTCGCACGACTTTCCGGGTATGTCCGACTACATGAAAAAGGAAGACTAAATACCACACCATCAATCAAAATAGTACATGAAACCCCTTCAACTGCAGTGGTAGACGGTGACCTTGGACTTGGACTTGTAGTAGGACCTCATGCGATGAAAATTGCCATTGAAAAGGCAAAAAAAGTCGGAACAGGCTGGGTTTCTGTTAAGAATTCCAATCATTACGGGATTGCCGGATATCATGCCATGATGGCACTGGATCAGGATTGTATTGGTATTTCTCTGACCAACGCGAGTCCGTTGGTATCACCTACTTTTTCAAAAGAACGGCTGCTCGGAACCAATCCAATATCTATTGCCATCCCGGCAAAGAATCAACCTCCATTTGTGCTGGATATGGCAACTACCACTGCGGCAAACGGCAAACTGGAAGTTTTGCAAAGACAGGGTAAAGATGCACCCGAAGGATGGCTGCAGGATAAGGAAGGAAAAATTACCACAGACGCACGTGGATTAATCAACGGCGGCTCCATGCGCCCGTTAGGTGGTGATCGGGAACATGGATCACATAAAGGTTATGCGCTGGGTGCCGTGGTAGATATTCTGTCCGCAGTATTATCCGGAGCAAACTACGGCCCGTGGGTTCCTCCATTTGTTGCATTCATTGATCCTGCTCCCAATCCTGTTGGTGAAGGGCTGGGACATTTTTTTGGTGCCATGCGTATTGATGCTTTTCGTGAAGCCGACGAATTCAAATCTCATATGGATAACTGGATTGAACGTTTCAGAAAATCAGAAACAACCGGCGGGGCGGAAAAGGTGCTTATTCCTGGTGATCCTGAGCGAGAAATGGAAGAAAAAAGGACCAGAGAAGGCATTCCGCTTTTAAACGCTGTAGTTAAAGATCTGAAGGAACTGGGTGAAAAGTTTGGAGTAAATTTATAAAGGAGAAAGTGAGAGGTAAGCAATTAAAATCACCATAAGTGAGGAAGTACGTTTACAAAATAATAGAGCCCGCTAAAAGCCACAAAGACGCCAGCCATTATTTTGATCTGTTTATTATCATCCTTATTTGTCTGAATGTCTTAGCAATAATTCTTGAATCAGAAGAGGATTTCAGATCTGTTTACGCAGATTATTTTCTCCGATTCGAAATTTTCTCTGTTATCATCTTTTCGATTGAGTATTTACTGCGAGTTTGGACCTGCGTTGAAAATAAAAAATTCCGGGGGGCATTTATAGGCCGTCTGAAATTCATCTCCTCTCCAATGGCTCTGATCGATCTGTTGGCAATCATCCCTTTCTTTCTTCCTTTCATTGGTGTTGATCTAAGATTCCTGAGAGTACTTCGCCTTTTCAGAGTTTTCAGAATTCTTAAAATGGCAAGGTATTCAAAAGCATTTGACCTGATTAAAGATGTATTAAAGGAAAAAAAAGAAGAGTTGTTTATCACAGCCGGATTGACGGCCATAATTCTTGTTATCATTTCCACTTTGATGTATTACGTAGAGCGAGAAGCTCAGCCGGAACATTTTTCCAGTATTACTAAAGCACTTTGGTGGGGCATTGTCACATTAACCACGGTAGGATATGGAGATGTATTTCCCATTACACCCATAGGCAAATTAATGGGTGGAATCATTACATTAATGAGTATTGGAATCATTGCCCTTCCATCCGGAATCATAGCTTCAGGATATACAGAACAAATTATCAAAAGAAAAAAATCAAAAGATGGCTGAATTAAAAACCATACCAAATGATGGGGATGTAGATGCATTTATTGATGCAGTCGAACCAGAATGGAAGAGAGACGATAGTCGCGAACTTCTAAAACTGATTGGTAAAATAACAGGTGAGAAGCCAAAAATGTGGGGTCCCTCAATTATAGGATATGGAGACTATCACTACAAATATGCCAGTGGAAGAGAAGGCGACTGGTTTTTATCCGGATTTTCTCCCCGTAAACAAAGCATGACTGTTTATCTGATGGGTGGTTATGACGATGCAGAGGAATTGTTGGAAAAGCTGGGGAAACATAAAACAAGTGTGGGGTGTCTCTATTTCAAAAAACTGGAGGATATTGACCTTAAAATTCTCGAAGAATTGATCATTCATTCCATTGAAAAACTAAAAGTGAGATATAAAGATTTCAATTAATGGTTTTATGAGAAAAAAGACATACTTTATCTTGCTAAAGTACAATGCAAGGCCCTGATAAGGACTTTTTCCTAAAATCTACCGACACATTAGCCTTACTCGTCTAACAATTTTTTAATTTCTACGTGTTGTAATTATCCTTACACGACTAAAAACCGCCATGATGACGTATCACAAAGAAGCAACCAGAACCACTCCCGGCATTGACCTGGATATGGATTCAGGATTCGTCAAGCTTTTTGGAAGGTCTAGCCCGGAAAACAGCGTACAGTTCTATGCTCCTTTACTTGATGCGTTAAGAACACCAAATCCCAACCTCACCAGGCTTGAAATGGATTTCCGGCTGGAGTACTTTAATACCAGTTCTTCCAAATGTCTTTATGACATCTTCAAGCTATTGAAAAGAATCGAAACAGAAGGTATTGAGTTAAGTATCAACTGGTACTATGAACCAATGGATGAGGATATGTTTGAGGCCGGAGAAGATTTCAGCGAATTGCTTGATCTCGAATTCAATTTCATAGAGCAGGAAGATGTAGCTGATTACAACTGACATGAGTTCGGGATAGATTCCAGAGTGTATTAACATAGACAGTTTGATGAATAATTTTTCCCGATTCCTCGCTTGAGGCCGGTCCGACCTATCGGAGGTTAGGTGAGTTTTTTATGAATTTTTTTATTGGATTGAATACGAAAAAAACCTTAGTCCTCCCGAAAAGTATTCGGTACAGGCTCTAAGGGGATATTTTCACCTTGCCTAATTTCTAATTCAGATTAACTAAGAAGCTTTCTAAAAAATTCCAATCCCGACTCCCGCACGAATCTGCCATGGACTGTCATATGGCTGTATTGGATCAGTGGCATCATACAACACATTGTACAATGCGCTTATACTAAAAGATGCTCTTCCTGCCAGCGATTCTGTATATCCTGCCCCTACAAGCAAACTATTATAGGTATCACTGTCTGTTCGTTCCGGGTTAAACGAGGTGAAATATTCAAATTTCAGATTTTCAAATTCAGTGTAAGCAAAAAACTGTTGAGTGACGTTATACCTGCTGAAAATGCTCCATCCAAAATTGCTAATGCTTGTGTCGATGCTTTTGAATTTCACGTATTGGTAGGTGATTCCGAATCCCGATGAAAAACGAGGAGTAATCTTATATCCCACCTGAGGAGACAGGCTGATGTTGGTCACATTGTTCCCGGCACTAAAGCCAAAACCTCCCCCAAAATAAATTTTGTCTGAAAGCTTACTCTGAGCGAAAACTCCGGTTGACATTACACAGAAGGTCAAAATAAGGGCCTTTTTCATAGCATTAATCTACGAGTATATACAGGTCTTCGTTATCCTTTTTCATTAAATACTTCTCTCTGGCTATTTTTTCCAGCAGTGATGAATTATTAAGCAATGCTTCCCTGTCATTTTTCACTTCCATGATTTTATCTTCATAGAATTCTCTGGCATCCAGCAAATCCGATTGCTTCGTCCTCAATTCTCCCTGCAGGAACAGGTCATTGCTATCAATAAATGATAACCAGAATACAAAGAATAATGAAGAAAGAAAATAGAAACTCTTCACGAACGAAGGAATACGATCCAGTATATTTTTCATCAGACTGATATTTATGGGTGGTTTGCTTTTCAGGCACTCAGCAGATGAGTAGTAAAATTAACGAGAATTGAGGTTATTCGGACAATTTCCTTTCTTCTTTTAATTTCTCTTCCCCTTTTAAATACATTCTCACTAAACCGAAAACCAGTATAGGCACACAAATTATGAAGATTTTGTATTTGATATCCAGCTCATTAAAGGATCCTGCTAAAATCCATTTATAAACAGAAAAAAGGAAGATGCATGTCCATATAAACGCCCCCAGCAACCTGCCTGTATTTTGGTTTTGCATATTTTTCAATTCCTTTTTCGTCATAAAAGATCAATTTTCGTAACGTGGGAAGTCTTTTTCCTGCTCAAACCCATCTTCCCGCCTCACCCAGATAAAATGCCTTAACCCGTTGCTGATAGCTATGTACGCTGCATCCAGAACTTTACTGTACTCTGAAACCTGATTGACGGTTTTTTGCGTCAACTTCACTTTATAAGATTTGCACTCAACCAGCATAAAAACCCTTCCTTCTTTATCCAGGATCGTAATATCAGACCGCTTTTGGTTTTTAAAATATTGCATGGAATGTTCGAGCTGAATCATTCCTTTAGGATAATTGAGGTGTTGGGTTAAAAGATTAAGAAAATGCTGCCTGACCCACTCTTCCGGCAATAATGCTACCCACTTTTTTCTAATCAGACAGAAGATTTCTCCTTCCCTGATCCGGGGTTCGAACTCAGGCAGATTGAGCAGAGACATCTTTTAACTTAACCCCGTATAAGAAAATTATTCCGATGACAAAAAAGGAAGCCAGCGCAAGCGCACTGTTTCGCATGCTGCCTGTCATCTGCTCGATAAATCCATAAGCGAACGTTCCTACCACAATGGAAAGATTGTATGTAACATCATAAAAACTGAAAAAGGAGGCAGTATCCACCGTATCCTGTGGCATAATCTTGGAGTAAGTTGCACGAGAAAGGGCCTGAATGCCTCCCATTACCAATCCGACAATAGCGGCAAGTATAAAAAATTCAATTTCTCTCTGTACGAAATATGCGTACAGACTGCAGAAAATCCAGATCACAATCATGGTAAGTAATGAATTGATATTTCCTCGTTTTTTAGAAACAAATGCAAAAAGATAAGACCCTGCTATGCCAACAAACTGGATTAATAAAATGGTCATTATCAATGATGAAGATTCCATTTTCAATTCTTTTGATCCAAACAAAGCCGCCAGATACATGATGGTCTGAACCCCCATATTGTAGAAAAAGAATGCCCACAAGAATTTGCGCATGTCTCCCATTTCTTTCAACTGGCGCCATACATTTCTCAATTCTTTGTATCCATTGGTTAGAAAATGGCCTTCCGGTTTTCTTCCGTGAACATTTTCAGGAAGTTTTGAAATTGCGTATAGTGAGAACCCTATCCACCAGAAACCAACGGTGAGGAAGGCGATTCTGGATGCAATTCCTTCATTTGCCAAACCGAACGTATCATACATTTGAATAACAACCAGGTTGACAACCAGCAGTATTACACCTCCCATGTACCCATAAGAATATCCTTTTGCACTGATAAGATCACGTTTATCTTCTGTTACAATCTCATTCAAAAAAGCATCATAAAATACCAGGCTTCCTGAATAACCCACACTGGCAAAAACTGAACATAAGATGCCCCATTCTATGTTTTTCCCGGTGAAAAAGAAAAGCCCGATACATGAAACGGATCCAATGAACATGAAAATCTTCAGGAAAAACTTTTTCTTTCCGGCATAATCCGCGATTCCTGACAAGATGGGCAGGACAATGGCAACAAGCAGGAAAGAAGCGGAAAGCGCATAAGAATACAGCACAGAATTTACGACCTCCAGACCAAAGAAACTTACCCGGTCCCCTCCGTTTGCATTCACAGCGACAGCCTGATAATAAATTGGGAAAATGGCGGAAGTGATGGTGAGGGAATAAACGGAGTTGGCCCAATCATACATGCACCAGGCATTGATTGTCTTTTTATCGTTGAGCATTAGGTTGGCTTTAAAAAAAGCCAATATAGTCAATACGAGAGGTCGCTCAATTCTCCAATTCATTATTTTTAGCTCATGGCAAAAAAGAACAGAATCGATTTTCTTCAAATAATTATTGAAATCGGAGTAATTACGATAGGAATTCTGATTGCATATCAATTGAACAGCTGGAATGAAAATCGAAAGATTAAGGAGGCAGAACAAAGTATTTTAAGAGAAATCAGATCTAATCTGCAGCTTGATTTGATTGATATTTCAGGGAATCAGTCAGGTCATGAAAAAAGCCTTCAGCTTATTGACAGCATTAATTTTTATGCTTCCGGTGGCTTATACAACCCGGTGATTCCTGCATATCTCTTCTCAGCCTTCAGAGACTTCATTTTTGTGCCTCAGACGAGCGCTTTTGAGACCCTGAAGGCAAAAGGTGTTGACCTCATCAAAAATGATAGTTTACGCATTCGAATACTGAGGTTATATGACTTTCAATACAGTGCGGTGATTCAGCTGGAAGCTGAATATGCGCCAGGACAGTTTTATGAAGATTTCAGATACATTGCCGAAAATTATTTCTTAAGCTATGATATCAATAACCTCAGAAGCATCAGGCCAAAGTTCAAAGGAGCCAACTGGTTAAGCAATCCGGATATTCAAATAAGACTGGACCTTGTACGAAAAGAAAGATCTTTTTTTAATGAAGCCTATAAGGAAACTCTGGATGAAGTGAAAAGCCTTATGGAAGCCATTGACAAAGAGTTGAACCAATAGATCCGACAAATTACTGTGCTCCAATACCAATTTTGCACATAATTCTTTAACTTTAAATTCACCTCACCAGTGATGCGAATCATAATTTACCATATTCTTCTCCTCTGTATCCTCACTGCTTTTTCTCAAAGCTTCACCAGGAATGACTTAAAAAGAGGCAATACGGTTCTCCTTGAAAATGTGAATTTCTTTTCCAACAAAACTGAAATGCTCCCCTCATCATTAAGTGAACTCGATACCCTTGCTCAATACATGGATGAGTACCCGCTTCTCGCTATTGAACTGGTTGGACACACGGATACCGAAGGAGACAAAAAATTCAATAAAAAAATTTCTCAGAAACGCGCATCCGCAGTTCGTAATTATTTGATTAAGAAAGGTGTTGACGAAAAAAGGGTCAATGCGATTGGGATGGGAGATAATAAACCTCTCACAAAGGAAAGCAATCCATTTAATCAACGGATGGAATTTGTGGTGATAAGCAATCCCGGGGTAAAACGTCCCAAAAAGGCAAAAAAAATACTGAAAGAGCCCGGTCGCGATACTTCGAATCAGAAAAGAGTTGCCCTTGTCATAGGAAATTCCAACTATGAAAACTCTTCGGTACTCAAAAATCCACTAAATGATGCCCGGGACATGACTTTAACTCTTCGGGATCTTGGTTTTGAAGTAAAAAAAATATTGGATGCAAATCAGGTCACCATGCTGGAGGGTCTCAAACACTTTAGTAAAAACATAAATAATGCTGACGTGGTACTTTTCTACTTTGCAGGTCATGGCATTCAGGTTGGTGATAAAAATTATCTGCTTCCAACCGACGCACAGTTTGAAAATGGAGAAAGTGATGTGCACCTGGAATCTATCAACCTTGATGTGATTCTCAGACTTATGGAGTATACGAATAAGAAAAGTCTCAATATGATCATACTGGATGCCTGTCGAAACAATCCTTTCAAAACCTGGACCCGAGGCGGTGACGAAGGTTTGGCTGAGGTTAAGGCTCCGAGTGGGACAATAGTCGCCTATTCAACCTCCCCGGGATCCGTCTCTTTTGATGGGAAAGGTGAGAACGGACTCTATACCAGCGTATTGATCAATCAGCTTAAGTTATCTCAGAGAATTGAAGACGTCTTCATTAATACCCGCATACAGGTTGAGGAAACTTCAGAAGGCAAGCAAAGCCCATGGGAACTGGCCAGACTCAGAGGAAAGTTTTATCTTAAATAGCAGATCGGACAAACAAAAAAAGCTACCCAAAACAGCCCTATTGCAAGAGTTTTAATTCATACCGCATCTCAACAAGATCAAAATCAGTGGTGCTGGAAGAAACATATTGATATCCGTACCTCTTATACAATTCCACAGCTGTTTCCAGTTGCTTTTCAGTCAACAGGAATGAAGTAGTGTACCCGGCATCTTTCATGAATGCCATGAATTGATCCATTAGTTTTTTCCCAAGACCAATTCCCCTGAATTCCGGATCTATAAGAAAATAACGAAGCTGAGCCATGCCATCTGTGTTTTTAAGTACAATGGTACCGATCATTTTGCCTCGATATTCAGCAATCCACACTCGTTCTTTTTCCGGGTCAAACGTTTTGTAAAAATCAGCCAGTGTCTCTGCCACATAGGCTTCAAAAAATGAACCGAATTGATAAAAGAGGCCATGCATATAAATCATATATCCGGGATCTCCTGATTTGTATGCTGTTCGAATTTCGATTTCTTCCAGTTTGGGCTTATTTGGATAGGAGGAAAGGACGTCCTTAATGCGGTTCATGCTGCCCGTCAGTTCTGAAATCTGCGATTCAGAAAGATTTTCTACCAATTTTTCAGTATGCTCACTTGAAATACCGTCCAGTCTTTTTACTTCATCTTCTCCCATATTAGTCAGTTCCAGCTGATATTGTCGCTTGTCGGTACTCGACCGGACTTTTCTGATCAGACCATTCGCCCCCAATTTCGAAAGAATTCGACTCAGGTATCCTTCATCAATAGTCAAAGAATCCATCACCTGCCGCGCGGAACAGGGCTTTTGCTGACTGATTTCATATAGAATTCTGGCCTCAGCAAGGGAATATCCGCTTTTCAATACACTCTGATCCAGGATCGAGATAACGTTGGTGTAGAACCGGTTAAATGCTCTTATTTCTGAAACTCCTTTTTGAATTGGCATGATCAAATATTTGTTATTTACTTGACAATGTCAAGTAATATATACTTCTGCCTATCCCATTACATTTTTATTTAATACACATTTTTATGCATCTTCAGATAAATCAATGCTGTCTATTGTTAAAATTGTACAACGCAACATGCAAAAAATTCTCGCAACTCTAATTCAAAAATGGCCGGAATACCTGCTGGAGATACTGGTCATTACCGTTGGTATTCTTGGTGCCTTCACCCTGAACAACTGGAATGAAAATCGAAAAGCCATTGAGAATGAAAGAAGAGTGCTTATGGAAATTCTGGACAACCTTAAAGAGGACAGGATTCAACTCCTGGAAGCAGAAATACTACTTGACCAATCCATACAGAGTATAACCTTTTTAATGAGAAACGACCTGGAAAAAGTGAGTACAGATACTCTGTCAAAACACCTGGCGTTTCTCATTACTTTTTACAAGTACTATCCCATTGACAATGGTTATGAATCATTGAAGGCATCAGACATTTCGATTTCAAACAATGAACTTAAGAATGATATATCCAGGTACTATGAGTACAATCAAAACCGGACCCGATCCGGACTCAATGATGTTGAAGAACAGTTTCATACATTTCTCATCCCCTTCGCAAGAAAATACATCAGGAGTTTTGTGTGGCAAACAGAGGCACTGCCCAATGAAAGGAATAATGCATTTTACAATGCCCTCACCACTGAACTATTTGGAGCAAGAGATAATAACATTCAGACTCTTGCAGCATTGCGAAGATTCATAGAAAGCAATCAGGAATTGTCAGAAAAAATTCAAAGAGAGCTAAACGGATGACTACTCCTCCCAAAACTCATATTCATAGGTTATTGTGTACTCAGGCTCAAAATCGATATTGAAAATCTCCGTTCGCTGTTTCAGTCCATTCTTATAATAGTGAATTCGGGTGCTGATAAGATTACCAGCTATGTAATACTCGGACTTAATAAGCCTGTCTCTTTCATAATAAAACTTATATTGATAGCGTCCATGATCAATGGCAGTTAATAAATCGCCATCATAAGAATAGGATGCCACAAGCTCCTTTTTACCTGATTTTGCTGCGCGCTCTTCCATTTCCTTCTTCTGCTTATCAGTAAGACTTTTATTCATCCATTCATCAAGTTTTGAATGAGTCCCAACCATTAACTCATCTAATCCTTTATAGAAGTATGCCACTGAAGTTCTTAGAATTTTGTCTTCATCATATTCAAAATAAGTGGTATTGTCTGGCATTGAATTGAAAATTGAAACCGCTGCTGTTTCCTCCATAACATTCTTTGCTATTATCTCAGTAGGCTTGCTCATGTTATCAACTTCAAAAATTTCCTTCCATGGAAGTCTTCGCTCTTCTCTTGCTTCTCTATTCAGAAGATATTGCGCATAGGCAGTTGGCCAGTTATTTCCATACAGCAGGTTTCTTTCTGCAATACCTATGGTAAGTCCATCCATCACATAGGGCAGATTCTCTTTTATGGGTTGCTGCCAAAACTCCTTCTTCGTGTCATACTGACGATCATACGGATAGCTGGTCCTGTTAACCAGTTCATCGAGTTCGCCATCCGGATGAAACCTTGCTATTGACACCACTTTCCCCGTTTTCTGCTGAGTGTCGGTCTGATGACTGGTGAAATAAGTCGTGATGGTTTTAACATTACTCATCCTCTCTTCAGCAGTAATACCATCGGAAAAATCTCCGGTACTACAGCTTATAAAAAAGAAAGCTGCAAGTGTCACACCCCCTGTGAAATAATAAACCCACCTCTGACCCTCAGCAGGGTATTGCATCGCCAATATTCGCATTTTTAGGTGTTTGGCGCTGAAATGGTTCATTAGAACGGGCCCTGAGACTCTCTGAGAAAGCTCTAATAACAGATTGGCATAGGATTTTTTATCCTGAGTTTTTGAGACACGTGCGTCAGCTTCCATCTCAGTATTTATGGCAATGCATTTTCTTAGAATCCATACGAATGGGTTAATCCAAAATAAAGCACAATACAAATGTCCAAAAAGAATGTCAACACTATGATGCAGCCCCGCGTGAGTCAATTCATGATCCAGTACCATTTTTCGGTTCTGATCAAGGCTCTTTCCAATGAAAATCCAACGAAAAAAAGATGCTCCTTTAAAAGTGGAATCCTCCACTTCAAATACCTTCTTCCCCTTGTAATCGATGCAATTCGCTTTTTTCTTAAGCTTCCTTATCTGGAAATAACCCAATGCAATTCTTGAAAGAAAAAATGAAACAACAACCAGATATATGGATTTTAGTACAAAAATCCAGTCAATGGTTGCTTGTTGTTCGGCATCAGGAGAACTCTTCGAATCTTCAATGGTAAATTCAGGAGTAATCGAATTTATAACCATAGGCTCCTCTGAAAAAATGGAACCTGAATCCATCACAAAATCCTCCACGGCAACTGGCGGTGCTGATGGAATTTCCAGAGTAATTAAGGGGAATGCAACAGAAAATAGCAGCCAGGAGAGCAGATACCACCTTCTGAAAGTAGGGGAAGATTGATTGAACATCACTCTATATCCCAGGTAGAAGGTGCCGGAAACTAAAATCATCTCCATCAAAAAAATTAATTCTCCTCTCATAGCTCTTTATTTATCAGGGTTTTCAATTCATTCGCCTCTTCCTCAGATATTGAATTGTCATTCAAAATTTGAGAGATTAAGCCTTTGTAAGATCCATCGAAGTATTCTGTAATCATGTTTTTTAGCATCTCCTTTCGATACTCGCTTCGCTTCACCAACGGAAAATACTGGTGAGTTCTTCCATAGGCCCTGTATCCAACCATTCCCTTGGATTCCAGAATCCTGACAAGCGAGGAAACGGTATTATATGGTGCTTTCTCCTCAAGAGCATCTATAATCTCCTTCACAAAAACATCGCCCCTGTCCCAGATGATCTTCATGATAGGCTCTTCGGCCCTGGTCAATTTTTCCATGAAGTGAATGTATAACTGATTTTTCAGTTATACAACTAAAAAATCAGTTTTATCCTTTTGACTTACTTTCATACATTTAAAAAATGAAACTCAAAACCACCCTCGAAGACTTCCATTCCAAACTTTTCAGGTATCACTTCCTTGTTTCAAAAGAGGATGGTGATCAGTTTACAGACGGGGATAATCGAAGGGTCCTGTGCTCAATCAATGGCAACCCGCCCTATCAATGTGCGCTGATGCATATTGAAGGCGGCTATTACATTCTTGTGAATAACCAGCTTCGGAAAAAACTGGCCATCGAAGAGGGTGATAAAATCGAGGTAACCATCGAAAAGGATCATTCGGAGTTTGGTCATGAAGTTCCTGAATCTTTTCAGGTCTTACTGGATCAGGACGATGAAGGAAGAAGCTGGTTTGAAAGACTCACCAAAGGGAAACAGCGCAGTTTGATTTATATCGTTAAAAAAGTAAAAAATGTGGACAGCCAGCTGGCTAAAGGACTGGCCATCATGCATCATTTAAAGGAATCAAAAGGAGAACTTGACTACAAAAGGCTGAATGAATTGATTAAAGAATACAACAACAGGAAATAGGGAACTCAATTTTGTTGCGAAAGTATGAGCATAGAAAAAATCGGTTTTGGAGGCGGCTGTCACTGGTGCACGGAAGCAGTATTTGATTCATTAAAAGGAGTGCAAAAAGTGGAGCAGGGCTGGATCGCTTCCACTCCTCCACACGACACACTTTCTGAAGCTGTACTTGTTCATTTCGACCCTGAAATTATAAGCTTAAAAACACTGATTGAAATTCACCTCCTCACACATCGGTCCACGTCTAATCATTCCATGCGTGATAAATATCGCTCTGCGATCTATACAACAGATAGTGAACAACCCGTTGAGGAAGTGATGAAAGAACTGTCGGAATCCTTTGAAAAACCATTAATTACTAAAGTCTTACCATTTGTCCACTTCCAAAGTTCGCCAGATAACTATTTACACTACTATCAAAAGAATCGGGAAAAACCATTTTGCAAAACCTACATCAACCCAAAATTAAGCCTGCTGATGAAGCAATTCTCTAAGCATGTTCAGCTCACTACTACGGATAAAGTTCATGACTTTCAATCTTGAAATGTAAATGCCTTCTGCGTACCTTGGCAATATGAAAAAGATATTGATCCCTTTTCTTATCCTGATCACGCTTTGTTCCTACGCACAGCATGGTGATCAACTTTACAAAATCACGCTTCTAAGGGCAAAGCCCGGAAGTCTGCTTGAGGTAATTGATATCATTAAAGCTGACATTGCTTCTTATCAGAACTATACGACAGAAAAACCTTACCTGCTCAGACACAGTCAGGGAGATCACTGGGACCTGATGTTGATTTATCCAATTGAAGGCATGGATGAATATTTTTCAAAAAAGAGCAGTAGCAATCGACTGAAATCCAAATCGCTGGAACGTCCTTATGGGGATGAATTCCATACTCTTATTTCCTCCCAGGAAGAAGCTATTGTTATGGGTCCTGACACAAAAGCATTCAACGATGCACTGGAGGATTTTGATTTATTCCATATTGAAATATTTACCGCACTTTCAGGGAAACAGTCTGAACTCCTGGAACAACGGAAAATGGAGAATGTGTTTTATTCAAAATTTGATCACAGGCCCAATTTCATTTTCACCAGAGTATTTGGACCTTCATGGGATATTTTCACCCTTGGATGGTACAAAGACATGCACGATTTTGCAGGACCGGATGTTCCTTTTGAAACCGAAGATCAGGCAGCAAAAGATGCAGGATTCGAAGGAGTGAGATTCATTGGGAGCTACCTGCGTTCTCTTCTGTTGGAACATCACGATACACTGGCAGGAAAGGTCAATTGACATCACCTCAATTCATAGTCCACTCGGGAACTCTCCCTAACCCCTCTCTTTCAAGAGAGAGGTCCGATGAATCGGGGGAAGAATTACACAGTAATTCAGAGGAGTTCAAAAACTATGAAATACAAACAAGCACTCCAATATGCCAGGGAATTACGGAAGAATCAGACCAGGGCTGAAAAATTCTTCTGGATGCAGGTTAGAAAGAGACGATTCAAAGGGCTAAAATTTAACCGACAATTCATCATCGAGCACCAAAACAATTCCTACTTTATTGCAGATTTCTATTGTCATCAATACAAACTCATTGTAGAAATTGATGGAGAAGTACACAAGTATCAAAAAGAATATGATTCTATCCGTGAGGATATTTTGAAAAACATGAAATTCAAAATCGTTCGATTCAGCAATGAAGAAGTTCTTAAAAACTGGGATAAAGTGGAAAAGAATTTAGTAGCTATACTCTCAGATAATACTTCTTTGTCCTAACTCTCCCCTAACCCCTCTCTTAGAAGAGAGGGGAAGAATTCCTGAAAGAATTCGGGGTGAGTAGATCAAAATACCATCCAACCAATAGATTTCCACAATCCTCTCTTTAGGAAGGAAAAAATTATGCAGTAATTCAGGGGTGAGTAACCGACTTCAATACATTCAATACCGAAAGAGCTGAAGAGGAATAACCAACTCTCCCCTAACCCCTCTCTTTGAAGTGAGGTGAAGAATTCCGGAGGGAATTCGGGGTGAGTCAATAACCATTAATATCAGACCGGCAGCTCTACGAGACCCTCTCTTTAGGAGAAAAGAATTACGCAGTAATTCAGGAGTGAGTTCTGAAAATGAGTTAATAACTTCGAACCATGAAAATAGAACTCAACTACAAAGGAGACGAAGAATTCGAGGCAGTAAATGAAAGTGGAAACAAGGTTGACATTGACATGCTGCCTGCCGACCAAAAACAACATCAATCTCCAACTCAGCTTCTATTGTCAGCTTTGACTGCCTGTGCGGCAGTGGATATTGTTTCCATGGTGAAGAAAAGAAGAAAAACGTTTGTTGACCTGAAGGCCGAAACAACCGGTGAGAGAAGGGAGGAGCACCCAAGGGGTTTTACTAAAATCCACATGAAATACATCATTACCTCACCGGATTTAACAGACGAGGAAGCGGATCGAATCGTTCATCTGGCTACCACAAAGTATTGTTCCGTTGCAGCTTCTGTAAGTGCGGAGCAAACCCACTCATTCGAAATTGTTCGTCCATAAACGGATCGTCATGGATCGGAAAGACACCCTCAACATTGCCCTTGCTCAAATTGCTCCTGTCTGGCTGAATCGGGAAAAGACACTGGAAAAAGTAATGGAGTATACTTCCGACGCAGCAAACAAGAAAGCCAAGCTGGTTGTTTTCGGGGAAGCACTTTTACCCGGGTATCCCTTCTGGATCGATCGGACCAATGGTGCTGAATTTAATTCAACTGTTCAAAAAGAAATTCATGCCCACTACATGGATCAGTCGGTCTCTGTTGAGGACGGTCACCTGAATCCGCTTTGCAAACTGGCAAAGGATCAAAGAATCGCCATCTACCTGGGAACAATTGAACGGCCCTCAGATCGCGGTGGACACAGCCTGTATTGTTCCATTATTTACATTGATCAGAAAGGTATAATACAATCCGTACACCGGAAACTCATGCCAACTTATGAAGAACGGCTTTCCTGGAGTCCCGGAGACGGGAACGGGCTTGTCACACATAAACTTGCACCATTCACCGTGGGAGGTCTGAATTGCTGGGAGAACTGGATGCCACTGGCACGTGCTGCCATGTACGCGCAGGGAGAGGATCTGCATATATCCATCTGGCCAGGGAACAAGAGAAATACAGAAAGTCTAATACCCATGATTGCACAGGAATCTCGTTCCTACGTTGTTGGCGTTTCCGGTCTTTTTCGCAAAGAAGACATCCCTTCTGATTTTCCGCATGCCGACCTGATGCAGCAGCATACCTCCGAAACACTGGCAAACGGAGGATCATGCCTTGCTGCCCCTGATGGAAGCTGGGTGATTGAACCATTCACGGATGAGGAAAAACTGGTTACTGCTGAAATCAATCATCAGAAAGTGCGAGAAGAACGACAGAACTTTGACCCTTCCGGTCATTACTCAAGACCAGATGTGCTGAAACTGCATATTAATAAAGAGCGGCAATCCGTTATTAACTAAGTGCGAAAACTTCTTTTATACATCACCCTCCTCATTCCACTGACGGGATTTTCACAATCGGTCGAAGATGATGAATTGACGTTCCGTTCAGCAACCGACTGGCTGGACCGAAAGCTCAATTACATTTATTATGATGAGGAATCTCAAAAATGGTGGCTCAACAAATTCTACGTGAATGAACAAAAAGAGGTCACCATAAAGAACATATTCACCAATAAGCCCAGGTCTGCCAACATCAAAGAAAAAGTATACCTCATTCGAAAATTTGACATACGTACCATCAATCCTTATAAAATTGAAATACGGAAAATTGACACCAATCAGGGAAGGATTGTGAAAGGTAAACTGCTCGAACTGCATACATTTTCCGGTGAGCGATCAGTCCACAAAACCGTCAACGGACGAAGGGGAAGTGACGTTTCTTTTATCCAGATTTCATTCCCCACTTTCCTGACTGACAGTATCGCTGATTATGCAGAACTGGTTGAGGGGAAGTTCAAAGAAGCCATCATTGCTGCAACGAAAGTTTATGCCGATGCTGATGTTCAAACAAATCGAAAAACTATCTTCGACCTGTTGAATGGGAATTTCGTAAGTCAGTCAGGTAATAAAATGAAGGCTTCCCGACGATTTGACAATGTCATATCACTGGAAAAAAGTTCTGAGTCAGCCAACTACTTTGGGTACGACCCTGCGCGGAAACTCTTTTACCTGACAACCATTTCTGATTCTGGCACGACCACCTCTTATTATGAGTTACTCTCAGGAGAAAAGCTGCTGCTTCAAAACACATTGAAAGCGCGAGATGTTATTGAATTTGAAACACTCAATACCTTCAGGATGGGAGACACTATCTATTACAGAGAGTAAAAATTACCCGTCCAGCAGAGTTTTCACCTCCTGCTTGTATTTTCTTCCAATCGTCAGCCATGACCCCTCAAGTTCCACCGATTCACGATTATAGGATTTGATGTGATTCCTGTTTACTATAAACGAGCGGTGGATACGAATAAAATATGGAGGTAACGACTGCTCCATAGTGCTAATCTTTTCTTTGGTAATGTGGGTTGCTGATATCGTGTGAACCTGAACATAATCACTCAGACTTTCTATATAAATAATATCAGAAAGCCTTACCTGAACGCTCCGTCGGTCAACCTTCAGCGTCAGAAATTCCATCTTATTCTTTCGCTCCTTTTCTTCCAGTTGGGACAGCCGTTGTTCCTTTTGCTTCAGACTCCTGAAAACCGATATAAACCCATTGCTAAAAACCACCAGATAAAGAATAATCGCCAACAGGTAAATATCGCCTGCAATTTTTCCAAGATTCTCAAACTGATAATCCGCCAGAATCACAAATGCACCGGTGATGACCAGCATCTCCAGATAAATGGATATAATTAGCATATAAATAAAATAGATGATGAATCGAATCCGCCTTCCTTTAAGCAGGTAATTCGGCACGAGATACTTATTAAAAAAAAGGGAAGTGCTAAGGGCAACCGGCAAAAGGAAGGTCACGAAATAGAAAGAAGTGATCAGGCCATTTAAAGAAGTGCTGAATAGCAACGTGAGTGCCAGCGTTGTAATTATCCAGAATATGAGTTGAGGTCTTTTCTCCACCTTTTTTATTTTCAAGATCAGCCAAATATGTGAATTAATTTCTGAGAATAGGTAAACGACCGATTTAGCAGCGGATACGACCTTTCAGAATTTTGTCCCCCGGAGTTGCTTTGCTCCCATGTTTCATTTAAAATTAAAAAGACATGTTTGAACTATTCAATATGGGCGGGCCACTCTTCATGAGTATCCTCACCATTTTACTTATTGGGGTTATTGCAGCCGTTGTAAAATACCTCGGCGCTGTTAAGAAAAAGGCCGGTGACCTTGACCTGATTAAATCAATTGGGCTCTTCGCTCTGGTATTTGGAATTTTCGGTCAGCTCCTTGGGCTGTTTCAGGCTTTTCAATCTATTGAAATGGCCGGCACTGTTTCTCCTGCTCTACTGGTCGGTGGACTTAAAGTTTCCATGATCACAACCCTGTATGGCATGACCATATTCCTCATTTCATATGGGATCTGGTTTTTCCTCAGTCTTAAAAAGAATTAATAATCAGGGGCTGTTTCATCTCAGCCTCTCTATTTTTGATATTACAAATTTGACAAGAAAACTTTTTATCTGAAAAAACCCAGCCCTACTCTTCCAATGGAGGGGAATAGGAACATTTTCTTTCTATTTCTCCTATTGAACTGATGTAAATCAAGCCCAAAACATGAATCAGACTCCTGCCGGCATAACCAAACTCTTACATTCAAATATTGAAATTGCTACTCAGATTTATCATGTTTTTCAAGTGTCTTATCAGGTCGAGGCTGACCTGGTCGGGACAAATAATTTTCCTCCACTCAAACGATCCGTACAGGATATCATTCGCTCGGACACTGACTTCTATGGGTACTTGTCAGAAGGCGTTTTATCAGCCGTTGTTGAACTTGAATTAAAAGAATCACACCTGCACATTTGCAGTCTCGTGGTTCACCCTGATTATTTCAGGAGAGGAATAGGCAGGCAACTGGTCTATTTCGCACTTGACTCCATGAATCCTGAAACAGCAACTGTTGAAACAGCCTCTGTTAATGAGCCTGCAATATCACTTTACAAAAGGGCCGGTTTCTCGGAAGAGAGAAAGTACATGACCGAAGTGGGTATTGAAAAGATCAGATTATTCAAAGGCTGAATAATTACCGCTCTTCAGAAGGAACCTCTATGAAATGCTCTTTGATCTTTTCAAATTTCTCAGCATCCACCGGCTTGTGAACGATCCGATCTCCCGCAGGATACTTTTCAATGCAATTTCCCGTCAGACAATCGTTTGGACGGACCGGGCGCTTCTCAAACCCGCCACCGCAATTCGGACACACATTGTGCAGCACATTGTCCACGCAATCTTTACAATAGGTGCACTCAAAGGAACAGATCATCGCCTCAGTGTCGGTATTCGGAAGTGGTTTATTGCAGTTTTCGCAGGTGGGCCGTAATTCAAGCATATTACCGTTGTTTTATCAGTTTATCCAGAGAAAATGATTGTGTGTACTTAAGTGACAGGGCATTGAAATAATTCATGGAAACCCCCAACTCAACCGACGCATCCATTTCACATAATTCGTAATTATACAACAAATAGATGTTCCGGTCATCTGCCGGTTTAAATCGCACGCCGAAATCATCCATGATCTCCTTTTGCTCAACCAGTAAGGGGTCGAACATTTTTTTGAAAAGCCCCTGAGAATCAGAAGACTGATAATTTGCAGCCTTAATAAAATTTCCGACTTCCGAAACCCGGGGCTTGAGAGACAAATTTTGGGCATGACCCAATGTCATGGTGATGAGGAGCAACAGACCCGGTGACCTTTTCAATATCATCGTAAGGCTCATCATTACCTAAAAGAAGAATAGTAAGCTTTGTCCAGGTTTTCCTCAAAGCTTTTGGCTCTGAATTCCGGCTTTTTATTGACCTGAGAAATTCCTGACAAAATCAGAACTGCTCCAAGGAACATCCAGATGGTGAGTGCTTCGTTTAGGAATATCATCCCCAGCGCTACTCCATAAATGGGCATCAGATATGTGACCATCGAGACATATCCGGCGCTGGTCCGCTCCAGCAATTTGAAATATATCATAAAAGCCAGTGCAGTTCCGAATGCTCCAAGCAATACAACCGAGGCACCTGCCTGCCAGCTGATGGCAGTAAATGAAAAGTCCGGCTCAAGAATGAATGCCAACGGAAGCAGCAATACAGATACACTCAGAAGCTGAGCTGCCGGAGCATGCATAGCCTGCACATCGATCAGGTTTTTTCGAATGTATACCAGTCCAACACCGTAACTGATAGCCGCCAGGGTAATGGCAAGAATGCCCAGAGTGGTCCCGGCAGCTCCATTAAGAAGTCCGGGAAGTACAAGGATGATGAGTCCGGCCAGACCCAACAATACCCCTCGCACCTTATGCTGATTCATCCTTTCATCCTTCAGCATCAATTGCGCAAGCACAATGGTACTGAGCGGTGTAAGTCCGTTCAAAACAGAAGCAAGTGAACTGTCAACGAATTGCTCACCCCAATTGATCAGGGTAAAAGGAAGAGCCTGGGCAAAAAAACCCGCAACGATCACCTTTTTCCAAAAGGATAAGTTGGAAGGAAGCTTCTGCCCTTTGAAAAGAATCAGTCCATTTAATATGAGTGCACCAATACCAATGCGCAGTGCAGATACCATCATCGGCGACATTTCGGTCACTGCTACTTTAATGAAGAGAAATGAAGGTCCCCAGCAGGTAGCCAGCAGGATCAGTAATAGTGCGTTTTTGTTTTTCATGGCTTCAGTATTTGTACAAATGGAACGCAATCCCGAATCTGACGTACTATTAATTGGATGAATTGATTTTGTCCTAACAATGAATTTTACTAATATCGTAGCATGGAAATCAGACACCTTAAACTCATTCGGGAAGTAGCTGAGACTAAAAGCCTCACTAAAGCCAAGGATGCCCTGTTCTTATCTCAATCAGCATTGAGCCATCAGCTGAAGGAAATTGAAAGTCAGCTGGGCACTCCCCTCTTCCATCGGGTGAACAAGCAACTGATAATTACAGGAGCCGGTAAAATGGTACTCGAATCAGCCGAACGGGTATTATCTGATCTAGAAAAAACCGAACTTTCCATCAAGAAATACATCTCCGGAGATACCGGAACCATTCGTCTGGCCACTCAGTGTTATACCTGTTACCACTGGCTTCCATCCCTTTTGATAGATTTCAACAAAGAATTTCCAAAGGTTGAAGTGGAAGTCCTGCTCGACAACAGTTGCGACATTGAAGATCAGGTGCTGGACGGAAAAATAGACCTGGCCATCCTGTGTGATATCTCAGACCGTTCCAATCTCAAATACCACGAACTTTTCCGTGATGAAGTGGTGGCGCTTGTTCCTTCAGATCATCCATGGACGAAGAAATCGTATGTGGAAGCGCAGGATTTTGCAACTGAAAATGTCATCATTCATTCCTACCCGCTGGAGACGGTTTCACTTTTCACCCAACTCCTGATTCCTGAAGGAGTAAAACCAAAAAAAGTCACTCAGATACAGGTAACGGATGCCATGATTGAACTGGTCAAAGCAGGAATGGGTATAAAAGTGGTGGCGAAATGGATCATCGAACCTTATTTGAAAGACAATTCTCTGACCATGATCCCGGTCACAAAAAAAGGAATGCATCGTCGATGGTATGCTATTACCCTGGACAAGAAAGAATCACCACAGTATCTGGAAAATTTTGTGCAGCATCTGAGGTGCAACATCGGTGGTTTATGTTGCTGTAAATAATATCAGTTCATGTTCGATGAAATTATCAGTTCAGTAAATCAATATGCCCGACTGACGGAAGAAGAACTCTCTGAGTTTACAAATCGGCTGGTATCCCGACAACTTTCTAAAGGAGACTTACTCCTCGAAAAGGGTGTGATCAATCGTGAATTCTGTTTTGTCAGATCAGGCTGTTTTCGTCAATATTATCCCTCCAAAGAATACGAAGAAATCACCCTCAACCTGTTTGTTGCTGATGACTGGGTTTTTGATCACCAGAGTTTTACTTCTCAAAAGGCTTCTGAAAATTTCATTCAGGCGTGTGAAGACAGTGAAGTTCTGTCCATCTCTATACACGGGCTTCACGAATTAATCGGGAAATCGCAGGCCTATTTTGGTCTGGGAAGAATACTCGAAAACGGGCTTAAGGATGAAAAGACAAACAGGAATCCCCCTGAGGAGCGATATCTCAGACTGATGACAGAACGCCCTCAAATCATTCAAAAATTCCCACTCAAGTACATTGCCTCTTATCTCGGCATGACACCTGAAACATTAAGCAGAGTTCGAAAAAAAATTTCCTGAATACATTTCTTGATTTGGATCAAGTGCAGGAACATGGCAATACTCCTATGTTTGCTCAGTAGAAAAATTTACGGACATGAATACCAATTTTGAGAAAAGTGCAGGAACATCACTGATCATCGGTTCAATATTAATGATCATCACCATGGTGCTTCATCCGGTGGGCGGTGACTTCCAACACTTGTTGAGCATTGTTACCATTGCCGTAATCTCCCATTCCATCGCGGTATTATCCATTCCATTTGTAGCGTACGGTTTCTGGGGGATAACCAGCAGGTTAGATTCCGAACCTTTTCTGTCAAGAATTGCCTTCTCATTTATGTTCTTCGGACTGGTGGCAGTCATGATCGCAGCAGCGCTCAACGGGATGGTATTGACTGGTTTTATTCAGCGGTATGCGGATGCAACACCTGAAATCATTGAAAGCATTCGGCCAATAATGACATACAATTTCACGCTCAACCACGCCTTCGATTTCATTTACATCGGTGCGGTTTGCATCTCCACACTCTTTTGGTCCGTCGCTATTCTAAAAACCAAATCTCTTCCGGTCTGGACCGGGTATTTCGGACTCCTCCTGACGGGAGTCGCTGTTGTACTCCTGGTTGCAGGCTTTGTTTTCGTTGATGTTCATGGATTTCGATTGTTCATATTTGGTGCCGTCGCATGGACCATATCCGTTGGATTCCTGCTGAGAAAGAGTTGAATCACAATTCAGTAATCCTGCGTATCATTGATGAATGAATATAGCATTCAGGCTCCTTGCAAAGGAAGATGCTTCGATATATAAAGACGCACGGCTTAACAGTTATCAGCATGATCCATACGCCTTCAGTGAAAGCTATGAGGATGAAAAGGGAAAAGCCGCAAGTGTCTTTGCAGAGGAGCTGATCATCAAAGGTGATCCGCCTGAGTGGTTTGTGCTGGGTGCCTTTTCTGAGAAGAATGAATTGACCGGATTCGTGAAATTCCGAAGAGACCTGCGGTCTAAGGCCCGACACAAATCGATGATTCATGCCATGTATGTGCATCCGGAATTTCGTTCATTCGGAGTAGGAAAACAACTGGTTGATGAAGCCATTAACCGTGCCCGAAATCTCAACGGACTGGAACAAATTCATTTGTGGGTGTTGCATTCCGATCTTTCCAATTCCGCTTCTGATTTTTACATAAAATGTGGATTTGAACGTCAGGGGCCACTAGTGAAAAAGGATCTGAAAATTGGTGAAGCATACATTGACGCAGAATACATGGTGATGCACCTTTAGCAGGAGGGGCTTTAATACTCACGTGAATACATGGAAAGCACATATGGATTGTTATGATTTTACCTGATCGTATAATTAAGTAAATTCCATTGTGGAACCTTCATTAGACACCCCGACCATCTTTTTCCTGGTAGCCGCCATACAAGGGCTGTTCCTTTCCATCATGATTTTTTTGAGAAAATCCAGAACCAACAACCTGCTTGGATTTCTTATCCTTTTTTTCAGTCTGGTCCTGCTCTACTATGTCAGCTTCTGGACCCGGTATGAATACCTGTTTCCCCGCCACATTTCTATTTTGCAGGGACTTACTTTTTCATTCGGACCGCTACTCTATTTCTACGTTCGCTCAGGGAAAAAAGAGGCGTACTTCAATTTCTGGCACTTCATCCCCCAGCTCCTCTATTTTGTGTATTTCTTCGGGTTTCGGTACATCCCTCGTGAATACTTTGCAACAGTCTCCATGTTCAGAGACATCAGCCAGAATGCCCACCTGATTATCTATACCTTCCTTATTTTCCAATTCACATGGCGCAATAAAGGCTTTACCAATGGCGCTTTGAAATTATATCAGTGGCGCAAAAAACTCTCACTGGCATTTTTGGGTTACAGCCTCTCATTCGTGACCTATTACACGCTGGTCTGGACAGGCACCATTCAGGTGGAATACGATTATATGGTTTCAGTTGCCAGCACCTTCTTCATTTACTTCATCGGATACCATGGGTTCCAACAGCAGGAGGTATTTAAACAATACGAAGCTGGTCGATATGAAAAATCTTCATTGAGCGATACCGCTTCAGCTGCTATTTTGAAGTCGTTGCGCGACCTGATGAATAAGGAGAAGGTTTATCAGGACAGTTCCCTACGATTACAGGATCTGGCTCAAAAACTTGAATTCCCGCCTCATTACATTTCACAGGTAATCAATGATCTGGACGGGAAAAATTTTGCAGACTTCATCAATGAATACCGGGTCGAAGAAGCCAAAAAAAAGTTACTGGATTCTGACCGGAAAAAAATCATAGATGTTGCGTACAGTTGCGGATTCAACAATAAAACCTCATTTTCCAGCGCATTTAAACGATTTACAGGAATGTCAGCCACTGAGTTTCGTGAGAACCACCTTACCCCTGCTTGAGAAAATGAGTAAAATATCATAAGATTTACCCGTCTTCATTCAACTGTTCTCTAGTCTTGGGTCAAAATAAACTATACTCAAAATGAAAAAGTTACTAACCCTGACCCTGATTGTTATGACTGCACATTTATCCGCCCAGAGCCTGAACGAATCAGCTTTTGCAAAATTCAACAATCAGCAATACGAGGAAGCGGCCAAAGACTACCTCAAATACCTGAAGAAGAATGACCAGGATTCTGCGGCCTGGTATGTACTGGCATTAAGCAAATCAAGACTGAATGCACATGAGGAAGCGATTCAATATTTCAAAAAAGCCAAAGAAAAGAATTATAATGCCGGCCAATGCTACTGGGGAATAGCCAAATCTTATGCGTTATTAAATGACAGGGAAAATGCGATGGCTACCTTAGATGAAGGAGCGGATAACGGACTTGCTACCTTTGCATCACTGACTTCAGATCCTGCTTTTGCTGATTATCAGGAATCCGCCGCATTCAGGAAGGTGCTTGGAAAAGTGGAACTCAATGCCTACCCGTGCCTATCCAGTGAAAATTACCGACACTTCGATTTCTGGCTCGGTGAGTGGGATGTGTTTGTAAACGGCAACAAGGTCGGAGAAAACTCCATTACGATGGCAAAAGGAGGATGCGCCATTCATGAGAATTATACCACCGCAAGAAACTACGCCGGTCAGAGCATCAACTTCTATGACCCGATAGACAAAAAATGGCACCAGCACTGGGTGGGAAGTGGTGGTGATACTTACAACTACCTGGAAGTAGATAAAGGTCCGGGAATGCTGCAGTTTGAAAGCAAGTTCATGAATCCCGGCGGCAACATCACCCTCTCACGACTGACTTTCACTTTGCTGGATGACGGAACCGTTCGTCAGCTTTTTGAAAGCTCATCCGATGACGGAAAAACCTGGACGAATGCCTTTGACGGGATTTATAAGAAGAAGACGGATTAAATCAACTTCTGTATTGGCTTTAACAGCCTGTTTGTTATACCGCTATATGGGGTGTAATGAGCAGGCTGTTTATATTTAAAGGTGTAACGAACATTTTGTGTGTTATCTGCTGGTCCCAGGACATACGCACTCCGAAATAAATTTCCATGAACAGAACATTTGCATTTATCCTTTTAGTTCTGACAATTGGCTCATGTGAAGATCCAGTAAAGTTTGAATCACCTCAACCCCCAAATCAGAGCGATCTCAAACAAATTCCTAAGCAACTACGAGGCTCATACCAATCAACATCTGATAGTACAAATCTGACAATTAATGAACGGACAATAATTGATTGGACGGAGATTCAATTTAGGTCACTTAGAGACTCACTCGACATTGAAATTGATTCAACAAAAATTATCAACAAGACCACAGACTACATTGAGGTACTTGACGGCTCGTACAACCTTGAATTTAAATTCTTTGGAGATTCTGTTTTAGTTGATTATTCCTACCGAGATACTCTTTTTGAAATATCTGACATGCATATTTTGAGACGCTTCAAAGGACACTACTTTTTGAACTACAAGAGAAGTGAAACCAACTGGAAAGTAAGAAGATTAACCTTGAACAAGAAGAGGCTTTCTTTTTCAAAGGTGCAAATTCCAGAGGATATTGAAACCCTGAAAGAGATAACTGAAATCAAAGAAATCAAGTCGGACAGCAGTAGAGTAACAGGCTACAAACTAAATCCTTCGAGAAAAGAACTGAAGAAGCTAATGAAACTGAGTTTTAGTGAAACAAAGACTTATAAGAAAGTGGAATAAGCGCTCCATCTAGTCCTCGTTGCAACCAGGACTCCTAAAAACCAGGCGTTTTCAACCCACAAATCCGAACTAGTCCTCGTTTGCAAAGAGGATTCTTAAAAACCAAGCCTTTTACCAGCCCTCCTTACCAGCATAATCCATTGACTAGTGTAGGAAAATAAACAGCTTGTTGATCAGCAATGAGGTACTGTCAGCTCAACATTATCCAAAGAACAGATTGCCAGCCTTAAACCGCACTTCAAATGCTCTAATTCAAATCATCCTCGTTGCAAACGAGGACAAGAAGATTTACCAGCCTTACCTTACCAGCATAAGAAGACGGATTAAGTCCGAATTGTTTGCCGTTAGAATCGCTGAAATTTTGGTTGGTATTTATTCCATAATAAAAACCTCTTCAATTTTCATTCTAAATATCTTCGAAATATCATACGCCAATCTAAGGGAAGGATTGTATTTTCCCTTCTCAAGAAAAACAATGGTTTCCCTGCGCACCCCAACCTTCTGAGCAAGATCAACCTGAGTCAGACTATCCCTTGCACGAAGTTCCTTAATCCTTGTTTTCATCGATCCCTGCTCTTGAAAGGTACAAGCGAGTAATAAGAAAAATAAGAGTCATGCCCATCATGCCTGTAGCTATGACAAATTTTGCTTTGTTTACCGAATCAACAAGGAACATGTCCAGCGCAAACAGGCCAAAAAGCCACATAAAAATTGAAATTCTAAAAGCGATTGCAGCGGCTTTTTCAGTGATGGTTTTTGAAAGTTCATCCACAGGATTTAGGCCTGATTTTGCATCCCTGAGTGCCTGAATACCCGAATAGATAACATATCCGACTATTAGCAGCATGACTCCTATTATACCGTAAGCGAATTCATTGAATGGTTTTGTTGTCTTAAAGATCCAAAAGCTCATCAAACCGATAATAATGGCTGCCACCAAAAATTTGGTTACAGCAAAATTTTTTGCGTTCATAATAATGTTATTTATTTCTAACAAAGTTAGATATTTCTAACATTTTCTCCAAGCCTCATCCAATCCTCGTTTGCAAATAGGGCTCTTAAAATCAGGAGTTTTCAACGCACACATTCAATAATCCCTTCCTGCTCGACGCTTAAAAAGAATAAGCAGTAACTGAGCGTAGCATTTGCTACGTCTTTTCTTATTTGCATGATTCTTATCCGGATAATAAATCCTCCAGCCATCACAAGGTTGCTTCTCATCTCCTCTCCTGACACTTTCCAAAAAAAGTAGCAAAAAATATTTATTTTACAAATATAGATTATATATTACATCTATATTTGTAAAATAAATAAGAAATCATGAAGGGTGATTCAATTGGAGAACTGGAAGAACTCATACTGCTCGTCGTGGGAATCCTCTACGAGGAAGCTTATGGCGTTACCGTATTTAGCGAGGTGAAAAAGCAAACCGGCAGGGAAGTGAATATTAGTGCGATCCATGTGGTAATGAACAGACTTGAGGAAAAAGGACTCCTTAATAGTTTTATGGGCGGTGCTACTAATCAGCGGGGTGGTCGGAGAAAAAAATTCTACAAACTCACAGGTGTTGGCAGGAGTACACTGGAAGAAATGAAGAATACCCGGGAAAGGTTATTTGATCAACTCAGGCCGGCATCCAGCTTCTCTATATGAGTTCCAATCAAAACATCCGGCCTCCGAGGTGGGCCGACAGGCTCCTCGAATGGTACTGTCGTACGGATCGTCTGGAGCAAATCCAGGGAGATCTTCATGAATTATTTTATCTGCGTGTCGAAGAAAAAGGTCATCGGAGAGCACGCTGGTCATTCGCTCGGGACATGATAAAAAGCTGCCGTTGGCAAAACATTAAAAGGAACAAAACTCAAAATAATATGGCTATGTTTTTAAACTATCTAAAAGTTGGATGGAGGAACCTGAAAGGTCAAAAGGTCCCTTCTATCATTAATATTTTCGGACTCTCCGTTGCTATTGCATACAGCATTGTCGCTTATATGTTTGTAAGCAGCAAGTTGTATCGCGATCGGTTTCATACTAATGTGGATAACATATATATGCTCACCCATACTGCGGAAGTTAAAGGTGAAACGATTCGTTATGGGATGAATGCGCAGGTCGTTGGAGAGCAAATACAAAATGAAGTATCGGATTTTAACCGGGTCGTAAGGTTACGTTCAGACCGGGCGCTTGTGAAAAGAGGGAATGATGTATTCATTGAGTCTATGGATTTTGTAGACCCGGGTTTTTACAAAATGTTTGATTTTCCTCTAAAGTATGGCTCAATAGAGGAATTGCAAAAGCCGGACAGGATCGCAATTACAACCTGGACATCCACTAAATATTTTGGTGAGGAATATCCTATAGGTGAGCAGCTCAGGATAAATATTTCAGGAGTAGTAAAAACACTGAAAATAGCGGCAATCATTGAACCCGCACCTGAAAATTCAACCATTGATTTTAATTTTTTAGTTAACTATGATTTAGTCAGGGATTTTTACCCGGGCCATCAGGTGAGCGCCTGTGTCATGGTGGAGCTGGATCAACCAACAGATCAGGCAGATCTGGCCGGATTGAACAGACTGGTTGATATTAACAATGAACTGAATACGGAAGATCCGTACCTCGCATTTCAGCTTGAGCCGCTAAAATCAATCAATACTAATTCTGATCAGATTCGAGGAGGCATTGGTCATGGCAGCAATCCGGCACCTCTAATTGTCCTGTCAACCATCGCCATTTTGTTATTGACACTGGCCATTTTCAATTACCTGAATATTGCCATTATGATGGCTTCCAAACGAATCAAAGAAATAGGAACAAGGAAAGTAATGGGTGCCCAAAGGAATCAAATTGTTTTCCAGTTTTTGGTTGAGAACTTGATCATTTGCTTTTTCGCATTGTTACTCGGGGTGTACATAGCCTACAGCTTTTTCATTCCATGGTTCAATACCCTGTCTGACGGGGCCCATAAAATAGATTTCCTTGATCCCAATATCTGGTATTTCTTAACCACTGTCCTGGTTGTTATCGGTGTGAGCTCAGGTGCTTATCCTGCCTGGTTTATCTCCTCTTTTCAACCCTCACTGATTTTCAAAGGTGTAAATCAAACCATGAAGAAAAGCGGTTTTTCAAGTTTATTACTCACCATTCAATTTTCCCTGGCACTCATTACCATTGTTGCCGGTAGTGTTATCGTCCAGACCAACAGAACCAACAAAGAAAGAGATTGGGGCTATGACCAGGAATCAAAACTGGTGCTGAATACACCAACATTACAGGACCACAGACTACTCAAAGAAAAAATCTCAGCCTACCCTGATGTAATTTCCATTACCGGCAATACCCATGCGCTGGGTAGTTCAGATGATAGAATAGCTATGAAGATAGGTGGTGAGAACTTTCAGGTTGATTGTCTGGAAGGAGCGGATGATTACGCGAACGTAATGGGGTTAAGATTAGAAAAAGGTCGCTTTTTTGAAAGAAACTCATCATCAGATAAAGCCTCCGGATTAATTGTCAACGCAACATTTATGAAAGAATATGAAATTGATTTTGATAAACAGCCAAATATCACGATTGATAGTTCTGTTTATCATATTGTTGGCGTGGTGCAGGATTTCCATCAGTATGATTTTGAAAGGGAAATAGCACCAACAGCCCTAATGATTTCTGATGAAGAGCGTTTCGGGTATTTAACCATGGAGGTCGCTCCCGGAAAGGATCTGACTATGTTTGAAGAAATACAAGAAATTTATAAGGCACAGGTCAGTGACATCCCATTCTATGGTTATATGCAATCCCGAGTATTCGAGGACTATTTTAAAGGGGTAAAATCCGTAGGTGATTTACTGGTATTCACCTCCTGTCTGGCAATTATTCTGTCCGCAATGGGGCTTTACGGGTTGGTTTCATTAATTATTGCCAATAGCATGAAAGTCTTTAGCATTAAAAAGGTGCTTGGGGCAAACAACAGGCATCTGTCCGCCAAACTCTATAAGAAGTTCGGAATTATGCTCTGCATCAGCGCAGTGGTCGGTGGTCTGATTTGTATGAAGGCAATTACGATGCTGTTAGATGATATTTACAGCTACCATGATGAGCTGAGTGTTCTTCACATTGTTGGGGCCTTACTGCTGTTATCAACCGTGGTATTGATCACCATTTTCGGATTGATGAATAAAATAAAGCGTACCAATCCTGTGGACATTTTAAAAGTGGATTAGGTACGGATTAATCCTGAACTATTTGCTATTAGAATTGCTGAGTGCGCCCAGTAGTTAGATACAATATTCATGAAGGTTTGCAGGTTTTTAACCAATAATGTAGATTGAACTTTAGTTGATGAATCAATAAATGGCTGAACTAACTGGAATAGAAGTAAATGGAGATGTCTTAGCATGGGCTCGTGAAACGAGTGCTATGAATAAGACTAAAGCGTCTGAATCTTCTGGCATTAGTTTGAGCCGATTGGAACAACTTGAGTCAGGTAACAAGCAACCAAGCCTTCAAGAACTTAGGACTTTATCAAAAACATATAGGCGAACCATTGCGACTCTTTTACTAAACTCACCCCCACCTGAAAAACCATTACCAAGAGACAGACGAACAGTAAACTCAGAAATTGAAATTGGGACATTTAGTGAGAAGACGATAATTGCTATTAGAAAAGCAAGAGCAATTGCTCAATCACTATTAGAGTTGAAAACTGACGCAGGAATTTCAGTCCCAAAATTTTCCGAATCAGCTTTGATTTCTGATGATCCATCGGAAGTAGCATCTCGACTCAGAGATAAATGGAATTTATCAGAGGTAAGAGGACTAGAAAAAACTAATGATGCTCTGGAAGCATATATTGAGAAAGTTGAGATACTTGGCGTAGCTGTGTTTCAATTGAGTTTGACCCAAGACAATGTACGTGGATTTTCTATTGTTGATGATGTAATTCCAATAGTTGGAATCAAAGGTGGTGGAGAACCAACTACAGCTAAGATTTTTACTCTTTTTCATGAAGTTGGACACTTACTTTTAAATGAAGGAGGAATTTGTGACATCTCGGATAAGAGCACTATACAAATTGAAAAGTGGTGCAATTCCTTTGCTGCAAATTTATTGATCCCTTCAAATGAGTTGTTGAAACAGTCGATCGTACAAGACTATTACTCGCAAGGAATTACTGCATGGCCCAAAAAGGATTTAATTCAACTTGGTCAGGTTTTTCATGTAGGTCCTTTATCTATACTCCGAGCTCTTTTAGAAAATGGGCGAACCTCTTCAAATTTCTATAGTCAAAAACATGATTCATGGAACAAGCCAACCTTTGGTCGAGCTAAAAATCCTGAGGGTCGAAATCTGCCGAAAGAAATTCTAAGAGAAAAGGGACGAACTTATGTGTCACTCGCTTTTCGAGCTTTCGACCAAAATAGAATTGATCTGAAAGATCTTTCGGACTTCTTGGGATTAAAGTTGAGATATATCCCTAAAACTCGACAACTCCTTAACGTCTAATGGATGCAACTAGATTTCAATCCAGATGAATCAAAATATTTAATTGACACCAGTGCATTAATACGTCTTGAGTCAACTTTTAAGTACGACAATCCTGTTTTCAAGGCTATTTGGGATGAACTTGAAGATTTAATTCGCAGCGAGAATTTAAGAACGATAGATTTCGTTGAACAAGAAATAAATGCTTATGAGGGCAAAGAAGATTTTCTCAAAAAATGGGTAAAAAAGTGGAGGAAATTATTTGTTGTAGAAACAGACGAACAAAGTTTTAATGAAGCAATACCAATTATTAATGAAGAGTATCAATCCGGTTTCTTTGACGCAAAAAAATTAGCACAAGGGATTGAAGAGGCTGACCCATATCTAATAGCCTTTTGCAAGACACATGGTTACACATTAATAACTAATGAAAGCAAGGTGAAGCCTAACAAAATACCCAAGGTCTCTGAAAAAAATGGTGTGAAAAGTATCGATATCAACGATTTTTTGAATGAGAGAGGATTGAGAATGGAACGAAAATCTAAATAATTCACACTCATCCGGTTATCCTTTCCGTCCCGGTCGACTAATTTATTATAGGGATCTCTCCCCTTCCTTCTCAAAGCTTAAAAGCATAAGCAGCAACTGAGCGTAGCATTTGCTACGATTTTACTATATCACGATCCTTTTCCAGATAATAAATTCATTCAGCCATCACGAGTTCCGTCTCTGTCAAAAGCCTGAGACACCAAATAAAGCCAATGCTTAATATTATCAACCAGAGACAGCTTCGTCTTTCAACTAACGACCCGATTTTCCCGAGAGCAGTTGAGAAATGATCTGTGTGTTTTCAGACTGCTCAAAAAGTATTTTTAGAAATACCGTGATCGGGATAGACATAATCAAGCCCGGAATCCCCCAGACGTAACCCCAAAGCATCAGCATGATTAAAATGGTGATTACATTGATAGAAAATGATTTCCCCATAAAAATTGGCTCTAAAATTCCCCCGAACAAGGCTTGAATCGCTGTTGTGGTAAGGATGAACAAAAATAATAGTGAAGTCGCCTCAATTTCCACAAAAGCAAAAACAGCCAGGAGTACCACCGTAATCACCGAACCAATCATCTGAAGGAAATTAATGGCAAATGCGAACAAGCCCCAAAAGACAGGAAAACTCACTCCAAACCCCCAACAGGCAATCCCAATACCCACGCCGGTAAACAAGCTCACAAAGAACTTAACCTTAATGAATTTAATCAGATCTCTTTCCACCTTCATGAAGGTTTTGACTGATGAGAAATGCTGCTTCAAAATGGTGTTATTCAATACCTTTTGCATATCGACCGAACCTGCAAGAAGAAGGACTACAAAGAATACCGTGGTAAGTGTCATGCTCAACATACCAGTGATAAAGTTCATGGTAGGTGCAAAATTTTTGATGATGGTCTCCTTTTGAATTAATGAGCCCAACATGTCTTCTCCCTGCAAAAAATCAACTCCGAAGAATGTTTCAAGTGAGATCACCAGTGTCGTGAGTTTATCTTTTGCTTTATCAAAAAACGCATTGTCAGTCGCTAAAATCTCCCTGCTTGAAAGTTGAATCAATTCCCCACTCAACTTGAAAAAGGTGGCAATGATGAGTATAACCATTATTATACTGAGAATCTTTGGTACGCCTTTCCTTTTAAACCATCTCATCAGGGGTAAAAAAAGTAATGCAATGAACATTGAGGAAAACAACGGAATGAATATGAAGGAAAGCGTTTTTAGCAGATAAAACACCAGTGGCACCACAATAATCAGGAGCAGGATATTGGTCGTTTTTCTATCGTTCATTTCTTATCAGGCTATATCATTAAAGCGCAGTGACTTGTATGTGGTGGTGTCAACTCAAATGAATGCAACTAAGTTTTACACACCACTTAGTCCATTTCATATCTGGCACAAAGATACTGTGGTTACAGCTCCCTCCAACGTCGAGAATAACTCTCATTTCCAAAAAAAAACTCCTCCACTCTCATTATTTTTTCCACATTCCATAATACATAAGAAACTTCGTTTTTTTTAAACTTACTCGTTTCTGCCAGAGATGTTTTTGCTAAAGAAATTTATTAACCATTCATAACGGTTCCTTTTTCCTATCTTTAATCAATCCTATACCTCGAAACTAAAGGGACTTTAGCCCACATTAAAAGATGCACCCGCATTAAAAAGATAAAAACAGAGAATGAATTTTACTGACAGAATTAAGCCAACGGACAAGGGAATTACAACATACCTTGACGAGTTAAAAAGCCAGAATTACCAAATTCCGACTTTCCAAAGAGATGTAGTTTGGGAAGAAGAAAATGTTAAAAAACTATGGGATAGTATTTACAAGTTCTACCCTCTTGGAAGCATTTTGGTGTGGAAAACAGATTTGAAACTGCAAAATCACAGACAAATTGGTGGACACCAAATAGCAGAAGAGAATTTTACAAGAACTGAGTATCAATATCTACTTGACGGTCAGCAGAGGACTACTTCACTTTTAACTTCTTTGTATGGTGGAAAAATAGAAGGCCGTAGGGGTTTTAATCCATCGTTGTATATTGACTTAACCATTGAAAGCGAGGATGAAACTGATGATGAGAGTTACAAAAAGAGATTCCTCTATTGGAACGAAATTGACGACAGAGAAGGAGCTTTCAAAAGAAATATTGGGAGAAAGAAAAAATATGATGAAGGGTTGATTATCAAACTCCTTGACGTAAAGCAAAATTTTGAAACAGTTCAGCAGAAAATTGTCAATCATCCAAACGTTACTCAGCAGTACAACCATCCTTATTGGGTAGAACTTAGAAAAGTTCAGCAAGTTCTAAGTAACTACCGTATTTCATTTATCGAGTTAAAGGGAATAAAAGTCGCAGAAGTTTGCCAAATATTTGAAAGAATTAACCAAGCCGGCAAACTACTTGACATTTTTGATATTGTTGTTGCAAAAACTTTCAGACCTAAATCTAAAACGGATAAAGGATTTTATCTAAGAGACCTAATTGATGACTTCAAAAAAGTCAACAACAGTAATTATCTCCAAATTGACGATTTCGATTACCTCCAAATAGTCGCAATTCTAATCCGAGAAAATATTGAAAACTCCGGTATTCATAACATTACTCCTCGATACTTGAATGATATAAAGACAGAACAAATACAGAGCATTTGGGATTCCGCAAAGAAAGCAATTCTGAAAACCTTTGATTTCTTTGAGAACACACTCAACTTAAAAGGTCCTCAACTCATACCTTATCGTTACTTCTACCTTACTATTGCAAACTACTTCTATAAAAATGACGCACCGAACTATGACTTCTTAAAGAAATACTTTTGGTTCAACTCATTACACAGAGACGATTTACTTAGCAACACAGGAGATATCAATCAACACATAAGTCTTCTGAATGGCGAGAAGTATGATAATGAGCAAAGATTTGGCAGGTTCCTTATCGACAAGGATACTTTGAGAAAATCCTCATATAGTTCCAAAGGTCGAATTTCGAGAGCAATCCTATCCCTCTACTCGCACAAATGCCCAAAAGATTGGAAGTACACAGACCGAAATGTAAATGTTGACAACTTCTTCTTCTCAATAGACAAACCAAATCTTCATCATATTTTCCCAACTAACTTCATTTCAAACAACAGGGAGGATAATCAACTCGACAATAATAGCTTAATGAATATTGCATATCTAACACAGTTAACAAATTTGGAGATTAGCAACAAAAACCCGTTGGAATACATCAAGGAATATGACCAAAATCCAAACTTTGAAAGTGTTATTGACTCTCATCTACTTCCAAAACAAATCCTGACTTGGGCGAGAATGGATGAAATGCCATCAAACGCACTTGACCAATTTATGGAAGAGCGGGTAGAACTTGCAATTGAAGAATTGAAAAGACAATTGAGTGGAATTAACATAGAAGTTATTGACACTAAGGAGAAAGAAACGATTGGAAAAGATGAAACGTAAAGCACATCTAAGTGCAGCTTGAAAAAATAAGTATCCACTATAACATTTACTGAAACTCTCTTACGTTTGAAAGATTTTTTATCCAGACAAGGAATCTGCTCAGCTATCATCAGAATGCCATTCATTTCCAAAAAAAACTCCTCCACTCTCATTATTTTTTCCACATTCCATAATACATAAGAAACTACCTTCGTTTTTTAAACTGACTTGACCTAAATAGTGTGTGTTATGAATAATTTTAGACTGAGCATAATGCTCTTCACAGCATTCCTGTGCCATGACCTTCTTTCACAAAATACCACCCGATTATCCATCCGGTTAGACGTAAATGACAGAGATCGAATCGAAATAAAGGTCTTTCCTCCTTTGGAAAAAAACAGCTGGAAATATGTGATCCCTGAGATTATTCCCGGAACCTACATGAAAATCAACTACGAAAGGTTCTATGATAAAATATATGCTTTTGACAATCAGGGGAATAAAATGAAAGTGAAGAAAAAAGACAATGTGTTTTTAATTTCAGGAGATCACCCGCTCGATCATCTTTCATTCACGGTAGAACAGACGTTGGGTGACAGTAAAATTTGGGATAACATTCTTGGGTGTGCAGGCACCATCTTCACCGAAGACAGCTACCTGCTAAATTTCCAACTGGTGAGTGGCTACTTTGAAGGATTTGCAGACCAGCCATTTACTGCGGAAATACTAAAACAAAAGGACTTGTATGGAGCAACTTCCATGGAAAGTGAATTACGGAGTTCTTCAAAGGATATCTACAAAGCTGAAAACTACGCCAGGCTGATTGATCAGCCGATCCTGTATGCAAAGGCGGATACAACATCCTTCATGGTGGGAGATAACCGTTTTCGCATAGCCTTACACGCTGAGACCGGCAAAGTAAAGGCCGAAATGCTGAAACCGCGATTGACCAAAATCATGCACGCCATCGATACCTTCTCCGGCTTTACAAGCGAAGAAGATTATCATTTTGTTTTCTACTATGTAAACAAGGACCGTTTGAAAGGACTGTTCAAAAATTTTGGAATGGGTTCAGCGCTGGAGCATAATTATTCTTCATTCTATTACTTCTCTGAATCTGTTTATGATACCACATTCAGTAATCTCGACTGGATTGGATCTCATGAGTATTTTCATACAATCTCCCCGTTGAGTCTTCACAGCGAGAAAATCCATCATTTCAACTTTGAAACCCCGGACATGTCCAGACACGGGTGGTTGTACGAGGGGGTGACGGATTACTTCTCTGCCCTTTTAAGCGCACAACACAAGCTGACCAATTCGTTTACAAATAATATGCGGTGGGCCGTCCAGACTGCAGAAAAGCAAAAACTACGGAGCTTTACCCAAAGCAGTCAAAACATCATCAAAAAAAATATGTTTAGCTGGATTGGTAAGATTGGACAAATCGGCAATTTCTATGAACGTGGCAAACTGGTAGCGCTGGGACTTGACATGGAAATTTATGAAAGAAGCAATAGAACAATGAGACTGCCTGATGTCGTCTTCAAAATGAAAGATGATCTTAATGGCAGCTATTTCAGTGACGATCAGTTTGCTGCTTTGCTTGTGAAGTATACTTATCCTGAAATGCAGGAATTCTATGATCGCTACATAGAGGGTGAAGAGATTGTGCCCTATGAAGCTTACTTTGAAAAATTGGGATGGGACTACTATCCCAAAGGCCGTAAACTTCCAGGATACGGTTCATTTAACTATTGGTATGATTCAGAAAAGAAACATTATTATGTGAACTGGCAAAAGAAAAATGCACTCAAACTCAAAAAGGGCGATATCATCCAATCTGTTAACGGAATTGAAGCAACTCCCGAAAATGCAAAGGAGACAGAGTTCTTTAGAACCATGTTTTATCCTGAACCGGGGGATCAGCTAACGCTGAATGTATTAAGAAGTGGAAAAGAAATGATCCTGTCCGGCGAGGCTAAACCTCAAAAACTAAAGTTCCCAAGGATAATCGTCAGAAAGGAGTTCACACCAGAGCAGGAAGACTTTCGGAAGGGATTTTATAGAGAGTAGAGGGTTGTTACCCTCATTCTTAGCATTCAATCAGGTATGCCATATTCCCATTGTGGATGTGAATTGAATTCACTAGCTTTCTACTTTCACCAAATTGGCGTTAACCGCTCACTTATTCCCTAATCAGGTTGAACACGTTATGAAACGAAAAATGATTACAGATAAATTAAAAGAATTGGGATATGATTATCAGCCTGCACCAATAGAGGTGTTCGATTTTCATCAGGCAGTGAGAACAGGAAACCTTGTGTACACTTCAGGACAGGTTTCCGGACTGGGTGATCTGATCATCAAGGGCAAAGTAGGAGAAGATGTTGATCTTGAAACCGCTTACAAAGCGGCAGAAATTTGTGCGTACAGATGCCTCATGGCTGTTGGTGCTGTAGCTGATGTAAATGATATCAATAAAATTGTGAAAGTGTTGGGAATGGTGAATGTTGGTGCCGGGTTTGACAATACCTCCGGTGTGATAAACGGAGCGACACATTTTCTCAATAAGATATTTGAAGGGAATCACGCCAGGTCTGCCGTTGGCATGGTCATACCCGCTAACTGGGCAGTGGAAATCGAGATGGTAGCTGAGATACGAGATTAGCTGTTCAAAACATACGCACATATAATGAACTCACCAGGCACAACCAATAAATCACTCCTTCTTTCATTCGTATGGATATTTCTATTTTCCTGTGGCACAAAAGAATCGGTTGATCTGACGGCCGATCGGGCCGAGATTTTACGGCTGCATAATGAACAGCGGAATCACCATTTCAACAAGGATTCCATCGCTTTTGCCCGCCAGCTTTCAGATAATTTTATCTCTGTGAACAAAGGGATAATCAGTCGTCCCGGGAGAGAAGAAACCATATCCAGATACAATGGATACTTCTCATCCGTTGAATTTGTTAAGTGGGATGACTTATCTGAACCGATCATAAGGTTTTCAGAGGATGGAAGCATGGCTTATACCATCGTGGACAAACTGGTCATGATCACCTATGAAAATGAGACAGGTGAGCGAGTTGAAGGAAAAACGCATTTTGCCTGGACAGCCATCTATAAAAAGTACGGCGATGAATGGAAAATTGATGTTGTTACTTCTACAGAAAGACCGCCCGGGTAATTTCGTATGCAAGCCATAAACCTAACCTTCATTGATAAAGAAAAAAGGCCAAAACCTGATTGGGAACAATTCAGGAGTGACTTTTCTTGAAAGTTGCCCGATGCTGTTGGGGTGAGCTTACTTACCTCAGAGTTCCCGTTTAACATCCATATAGCGGTATAACGCGCACTCTATATATATTTGAAAGGTAGATAACGGGCACAGTGCGCGTTATATTATTGTTATATTCAATTTCACCAGATTCAAAAATTCCATAAAATGAAAAATATCTTAATAACAGGATTAATTGTAATCTCAATTTTGAGTTCAATCGATGTTTTTGCTCAAACAACTCAACAACTAAGTCTAACCAACGGAGATGGTTGGTATCGAATTATTAGCTCAGTAAGTTCAAGTGGTGGCGGAGTGGTTAAGATTTATGGAACTTCTGGAAATAACAGACAGACTCTGATTACTATGAATGTATCTCTAATGCGTTTTGGGCAAGGAGGCTCTATAGACATCACTGATAATCTCTTTTATAATACTAATCATGTTGACCAGATAAGAGGCGGATCTGTAAATAATCAAGAATTTGTCCTTGATGTACACTTTGTTGGTATTAATAACCCTTCTAATCTTTGGGTTAAAGTTGACGGAAACAATTTATCGCTCTTAAATAATCCAACATTTAATCCAACACCACCTGATGGAAACGTAATTGAAATTTCTGGTAGAGTGATTGGAACGAACAGTAAAAGATGGCCTATTTATTTTGGTCAGAATGTTGGAATCGGAACGGCAGCTCCAGATGAAAAATTGCATATAAAAAATGGAGGAACCTTATTGGAAATGGACAGTCAATATGGCAATGACCCTAGAATTCTCTTTCAGAATGATGGTACAGGGGCAAATCCATATCAAACATTTTATAGATGGACCGGTGGAGCAAGTAATTATTACGCAACTCGCATTTATGAAGGAGGAAATCAGGGGTTTAAAATTCAAAATGGTAGTTCAACAACGTATGGAAACCACACCTTTACAGATTCTTTCGTGCTGCTAAAAAATGGAAATATTGGAATCGGAATTTCATCTCCAACTCAAAAACTTCAAGTTGCCGGAACTGTCTATTCAACTGAGGTAAAAGTTGAAGTAGCAGCTGGACAAGGCCCTGACTATGTATTCGAACCAAACTATGAACTCAGAACACTACAAGAGACCAAAGAATATATCACAGAAAACAAGCATCTTCCTGAAATTCCATCAGCGAAGGAAATGGAAGCGAATGGAGTTGAGCTTGGAGATATGAACATGAGGCTTTTGAAGAAGATAGAAGAATTGACACTATACCTCATTGAACAGAATGGAGAAATACAAGAACTTAAAAAAGAGGTCAACATCCTGAAAAACAAATAAAGAATACTTAGCCTTGGTTCGTGTCCTCACGAACCTTGATTGGTGTCCTCACGAACCAACATATTCATCACTTCTAAAATTCATTTCCAATGTGTTTGAGGAAACCGAAATGAGTCTCGTTTCGCTCATAAAAAGAAGCAGACGAGAATTCATAATCACAAGGATCATCAACCAGGTTCCAATGCTCGGCCAGTGGGTTCAAATGAATATAATCGAGCTTCTGCGCCAACTGCCACTTTACAGATTTCAGTGTGAACATCACCATGAATCTACCGCTGAGAAAGGTTGGTGCTTTCTACCTGGTGCATTTCGCAGGGTTTTCATCTTTCTGGACGCAGTGCATTCTACAAGCTTTGTGATCACCCCCTTGCCGGGCGCGGCAAATTCATTAGTTTTATCGGAACTTGCCAAGCTTGGGGCGCACTCCTGCCAGCTTGGCGTTAGATTTAATTTATGAAGAGAATACTACTACTCCCCTTCTTAAGCCTGGTTATCTTAACTGCGAATGCTACAACAATAGTAAGAGGTTCAATAAATCTGCAGGAAGGAATCATTCAGGTATTGATTCAAAACAGCCCATTTGATAACAATGTAACTTTGTTGACAGAATCGACAATTTTCGATGGTCGATTTGAACTGATTTTTGAACTCCCTTATGATTCCGAGATCATTTTTTCAGTTAATGATTTAACCGTTTCTAAGCAAATCATAGACGAATCAAGGTGGGACATTGACCTAAATATTATTGAGTTACCAAAACCTGATTTCTACGGAAAAACTGAGAGACTTGAGTTGACTCAGGCAAAATCCTCCAATGAACAAGAGTCAGAACTTTTTAATATTGAAAGTGATATTGAGTCGATAAAAGAGAATAACAGAAAAGGGAATGGAAAAATTGGCAGGAACTACAGTAATGAACTTGAACAATATTTGATTGAAAAAATCAGAGAGTCAAATTCTTCGAAGTTAAATGCAATATTAAGCACGTCAAGTCTGTTTGTATTCTCACTTTCTGGCATTATGAGAGATAAAGGTCACTCGAATGAACTTGAAACTTTTTTTCAAGACAACTTTCAGTTTTCCTATAGCGGGTTGGTTGCTGTCAACATACTTTATGCTCAATCAATTCAAATAGAATTTCTAACTAAAGAACTTGGTAAATCCAATTATTTCGAATTTATCAAAGAGGCTGCCTCTAAAATTGAAGATGATAGGATACGTCAATCTACTTTGGCAGTCCTTGTCACTAATGCAATAGGTAGAAAATGGACTAACCAGCAAGAGACAAAAGAACAATTATCTGCATTCATAGATCAGTGTGAATATCCAGAATTGACAAAATGGCTAATGGCTTTTCAAGATTATCATAGCAGCACCCTGGTTGGAAGTAAACTTCAAGATTTTGAGTTAGAAAATCCAAATGGTGATATAATCAGATTTAGTGACTATGAGGGAAAATACCTCTTGATTGATTTTTGGGCAACCTGGTGTGGTCCATGTATTAAAAACATGAAAAAACTACCCGAGCTTAAAGGTCAAAATAGCAACTTAGAAGTTTTATGTGTGACCACCGAACAAGATATGGACAGGATAAACAAGTTTATTGCCAGGAATGGTTATGAGAACACGTTAAACTTTGGAATTGCAAGAAATCATAAAGAAATAGACTCTTACTTTAACAAAAGAGCTATTCCACTCTATTTTCTTATCAGTCCAGATGGTGTCATTATTGACAAGGCAGTTACAGATCCAACATCAATGATTGAGAAACATCTAAATACTAAATCTAATCGAGTGGATGGCCGTAGGCCGTAAGCCTCTTAGCCTTGGTTCGTGTCCTCACGAACCTTGATTGGTGTCCTCACGAACCAACGTATTCATCACTTCTAAAATTCATTGCAATATGTTTGAGGAAACCGAAATGGGTCTCGTTTCGCTCATAAAAAGAAGCAGACGAGAATTCATAATCACAAGGATCATCAACCAGGTTCCAATGCTCGGCCAGTGGGTTCAAATGAATATAGTCGAGCTTCTGCGCCAACTGCCGTTAGGGTGAGCTTACTTACCTCAGAGTTCCCGTTTAACATCCATATAGCGGTATAACGCGCACTCTCTCTATATTTGAAAGGTAGATACCGGGCACAGTGCGCGTTATCGACTAGTTATGATCAATAACTCCGAACTGAAAAAAATAAACCAGATGAAAAAGATATATATATTAGTACTGGCCTTTACAGTGGCCTTATCAACAAAAGCTCAAATTTTAACCTCTGAAGTAAAGGTAGAACAAACGAACAATGTAACTTCAACAACGGGACCATTAGGAATTGGAACAACCAATACAGGCAACTATAAACTTGCAATCCACGGAACTACTAGCGCATACTCTAGCATAAAAATCACTAATGATGGAAATTCTGCTATGGGATTACAATTTGGTAACGTAAGCTACAATCTAAATGATGCTGAACTGTGGAACTTTGAAAATGGATATTTTAGAATTGGAACGGGAAATGCTGAACGCTTACGTGTAGCTGCGAATGGTAATGTAGGAATTGGAACAACCAATACAGGCACCTACAAGTTGGAAGTAAATGGGGCAATTAAAGGAACCACATTGCATACCTCAACTCAAAGCTGGTCGGACTTTGTTTTTGAAAAAGAGTATAAACTTCGAACTCTTACAGAAGTAGAGAACTACATTTCTGAAAACAAACACCTACCTGAAATACCAAGTGAAGCAGAAGTAATCAAGAATGGAATCAACATTGGAGAGATGAACGCTAAACTCCTTCAGAAGATTGAAGAGCTAACACTTTATCTAATAGAGCAGAACAAAAAACTCGCAGTAGCAAACAGCAATATAGAAGAACTACAAAAAGAAGTTTCTGCTTTGAAAAATGAATAAAAGATCATAACAAAACCTATACTCCATATGCATTTGAGTTCTTCGCAAACTGATTTGCAATCAGGTAGAGTTGAAGCTATTTTCAAAGCTACGTGCATACGGAGTATAGCAAGACGTTGTGAGTCATTAGGATAGAGATGAACAAAATATTAATTATCATATTTCTTTTACTTTTTACTTCTTCCTGTCTCACTAGCTCAGACAAAAAGAACAGAGATAAATTCGAATTAGCACTAGCTTTATTTGATCAAGAAAAATATAATGAGACAATTCTCCATCTTGACACATTACTATCGTTATACCCGACTAATGAGGCAGTCTGGTGCTTGAAAGGAAGATCCTTATTCGCCAATGGTTATGAAATGGAAGGTATAGAGGCTCTGAATAAAGCCATTGCGATTAATGACTCATATTATTCTGCATATAAATTTCGAGCATTAATGAAAAGCCTCCAAGAAGACTCAAACTATGAGGAGACAATTAGTGATTTCGAAGTTGCACTAAAAGAGTATCCAACTGACACTATTTTAGCACTAAATAAAGCAAGATTTACTATCAAAAAAAGGGACTTCAAAGAAGCAAAAAAAGCTCTTGATTACGTATTGGAACTAGATTCAGCGAATTATTCGGCGCAGGTAATGCTCGCATCTGTTATCGGAAAGCTTGGAAATAACATTTCAGCTTTAAACAGATTAAATGAGATAATTTATAAACAAGACTCATTTGAACCGTCTGCATTCGAAGAAAGAGCCTTTGTTTATATGGAACTTGAAAAATTTGATTCGGCAATAAGTGACTACAATATGGTATTAGACCACTCGAACTTATTTATCGAATACCCAGTATTAAGAGCATATGCAATTAACAACTTAGGCTATGCTCAATATAAAGCTGGAAACGCTTCTGAAGGATTAGACAATATTAACAAAGCGATAAACCTGGAACCATCAAATTCATACGCATATATGGATTTGCAACAAAAAACTGGACATATAGTTAAGCGCATTTTGAATAATTAATAATTCCGTATTCTTCTGGTGTCTTGTACCCCAGATATGAATGTTTTCGTTTTCGATTGTACCAGATTTCAATGAACTCGAACAATTCCATTTTAGACTGAAGGATGCTATTAAAATCTGTATGTCTGACCATTTCTGATTTCAATATTTTGAAGAAATTCTCAGCTACTGCATTATCCCAGCAGTTACCCTTTCTACTCATACTCTGAACCACCTCATGTCTTGCCAGCTCTTCGGTAAAAGCATAGGAAGCATACTGTACACCCTGATCTGAGTGAAAAAGTAACTTCCCTCTGATAGGTCTGTTGAGAACTGCCATTCTCCAGGCAGCAAGTACAGTACTTTGAGTGGTCATTGATGTGCTTAGCGACCAGCCAATGATTTTACGATCGTACAGATCCATGATAATGGTCAAATACATCCAGCCCTGTCTAGTTGGGATATAAGTAATATCAGAGACCCACTTTTGTCCTTCTTTATCTGCGTGAAAATCTCTATTTAAGAGATTGTCTGCTACTGGAAAATAATGCTTTGAGTCTGTAGTCGTTCCTCTGAACTTCTTACAAATTATGCTTCTAAGGCCTTCGGTTCTCATAATCCTAGCAACTCTTGGGCGTGACACCTTCCAGCCTTGTTCTGCTAACTCATAAGCGATTTTTGGACTACCATATCTCTTGTTGCTGCAGTGATAAATCATCTGTATCTCCTCCTTTAACTTCTGATGTTCTAGTTGTCTTGGGGAAGGTTTTCTCTCAAGCCAATCATAATAACCGCTTCTGCTCACTTTCCATAGCCTACACATCTTCTCAACACCAAACTCATTCTGATTGTCTTTCATGAATTGGAATATTTGTTGTCGCCCTTGGAGAAGATGCTTACAGCCTTTTTTAGGATATCTCGTTCTAGCTGTGCTTCCCTCAACTCTTTATTCAGCCTGGCAATCTCTTTCTGCTCCTCTGTCATATTAGCATTGCCATGGCCTGAAAAACTACCAGACTCATATTTGTAGAACTCCCGTTTCCACCTTCTAATAAGGTCTTCTTTCAATCCTAATTCCTCCGCTACTTGCTTAACAGTCCTGCCCGATAAACATAAGTTCACAGCCATCTGCTTGAACTCTCGATCAAAGTGTCTTCTTTCTCTTTTCATTTACAGTAAATTTAGCTTTACGCGCTTTACTTACTGTCCGATCAAATGTAGCAGGTCCA
>JAVKDB010000027.1:0-7979 GCA_040222475.1 Cyclobacteriaceae bacterium
GCTTAACAGTCCTGCCCGATAAACATAAGTTCACAGCCATCTGCTTGAACTCTCGATCAAAGTGTCTTCTTTCTCTTTTCATTTACAGTAAATTTAGCTTTACGCGCTTTACTTACTGTCCGATCAAATGTAGCAGGTCCAAGCTGTGGATTTTATACAGCCTGCGCCTGTCGTAAGTTGTAACTTGTGGCGTTTTTGCTCTGGCACAGGTCGCCACTATACCTAACATATAAATTTTATCTCAAACGTGCGAAAGTGGGACGTGACAAGGTTGGCATTTACAACTCCTTAATTACAAGAGTTACCTTGTTCCAGTCGGCAGCTGCATTGATCACTTTCCTGAACTCTTCAAAATCTTCCTTTGGATAATAAATCTGATCGTAAAATTCTATGATTTCGACTCTAAGGATATTATTGTCAAGACTGTAGGATGAATCAAAGACAAAGATTGGTTTTTCACCATTAAACACTTTTTGGTCAATTATTATATCATCTGCATTTTCAATTTCATACCCGTCAGGAATTTTCAGTTCAATAGTTCTTATGTACCCCCGATTGTTAAAATTTTCTATTTCAAATATTCTTTCCTCCTCTTGATACAATTCAGATTGTGCACCGATGAGATCTCCCAATTTGAACAAAATTGTATTTCCTGCAACCTCAAGATAATTTTCAGATGAAAACTTTGAGAAAACTACAAATGGTTCGTTCCAGTTGTCCGCATCGTTGTTTGCTTCTTCTACCTTTATCTCATCAATATCAGCATCCACAGCAAGGTATTTCACCAGATCGTTTAACATTTCTTCCTTTCGGTCTTCGTCCATCCACAGAAGTGCGTACTTGTAAAAGTTTGCTTCATTGCCAATGTACGTTCTCTTTACATCAAGGCTGGCCATAGTCAGATCTTCTGACAGCTTAACCTTGATATCCAGATTGTTCATGTTTTCCTGATAAGATTCCTCATGGATATAATCGATGCGGGAAACGGGATATTCAAAATCCGTGATTATTTCAGGTTTTATGAACAAACCGCTGGTAGCGGTATAATCCGCCGGAATTGAACCGATTCTGAATCTCTCATCATGTGGAGCCATGAACTGTCCTGTTTCAGGGAAGTAAATCATGTAATTGGTGAGATAATTCCAATGATCAAAATTTGGAATCAGCTTCATCTCAAAACGTTTACTGGTTAAAACAACTTCATAGTTGATCTCCAGCTCACGAATTATTCGCACAAACAATTTTGTAAGGGCTCTTTTGCTTCCAAAACTGTTTTCGAACAGAAACCCCAGATCATCGGGAGCTGTGTCTTCCGTGTAGAAAGCTTGCTTAATCTCATGTTCCAGTTTTCTAAACTGGTCCCACTTATCCCCACTTTTGACCAATTTTTCTTTAAGATAATTTTCAACCAGTTTAATTTCCTCTTTTTCAAGGGAAACCAAATTGTCATAAATCCTCTTCCCAGCTGATGAAAAGGTGTTTAATCTTTTATCTCCTGCCACACTGTTATATGATAGTCTAAAATCAATTCTTCCCTTATTTGCGTCACCACCGGAAAAGGTTTCAGGTACGAGAGCAGGAATATCACGAATCGTTGCTTGGTAGCGGTTCACCTCTTCTGTCTTCTCCACAGTTACCTCCACTTGACCATTTACAGGATAAAACTCAAATTCAAGGTTTTCTGGAACAACTACCGTTAACTGATATACCTTAACAGGTGAATCAAACTGGTAAACCTCATTTACGAATGTTCTTCCACTAATTCTTTTGGTGTATAAGTATTCTATTTCGCCTCCAACCTCGGCTCCTTCCACAGCAAAAATCCGATAGCCGCTATCCTCCTCCTCATCCTTTACCTCATGAATGTTATTCTTATCCAGCGATACAATTTCTCCTTCGCTGCTTATAGCTCTTGATCTTAGATCTATTAGTTCGATCATATCACTGATTGGGATATAGACTCTGTTGAAAGCTGCTAGGGCGTCATCATTGTACACTTTTACAATTTCATGGACCGTAAAATCACAGACAAAATTTCCAGATTCATCATACTTGTAATCAAAGGTCTTTGACCTTTGGAGGTAAACCAGGGAAAATTCGCTTTCTTCCTTTGGAAATGGATTTCTATCCTCCACCCACTGCCCAGACACAGCAGTAGAGAGCAAAATGATAATGACAATAAATAAATAACGTCCCTTAGTCATTGCTTTGTTGTTTTGTTCAAAGCCACTGCATTCCGAATAGCTTTCGAATATTCTTTGATGCCTTTGTTCCATTGATCAAACTGATCCACCTCAAGGAGGAGGTAATCAACAAAAAAATCTTTTGTCACGGTAAGTCGTTCAGCTTCACTTACGTATGTAATCGAGTATCCGAAAACTTCAAAATCACCAGAACTATTCTGCGGTACATCACTTACCACATAACCTTCAGGAATCTGAAAATGCGTAACACTTCTGTTGATGTATTTGTAATCGTTCTCCTTGGGTACCTCCCTATCTTTTATGAGGTCATTGAGAAGGCTTTTATCCAGACACAGATTGACATACACCCTGTCGTTCACTTCTTTATAGTAATCTTCCACTCTAAATTCATGTACAACTTCAATTTCTTTATCCAGATCATCGAGATTGAACACTTCATGGAAGTCAAGGAAAAACTTATTGCTTCCCCTGCTCAACAGACGTCTGATATAATCATCTTCTTTTTTCTGCGTCTTTTGAATCATCTTGTAGGTATTGGCTACTTTAGCAAGGCCGGTCAAATATGTTCTTCCTCTTCCAAACAGATTCCCGTCCTCAATCCACACTTCGCTGGTGTCGATCATTTGATTTCTTTCCTTTTCAATGACAGGTACACTTACTATTTCATAGCTATCTCCCTTGTTCACCAGACATTCTTTTCCCTGTATCATGGATGTTGGAAATCCAAGAGGCGTATAGTTCCCTGTGGCGTCAAGAAATACTCTTGACCCATCAATTTCTACACTTGCAATCATGTGATTGTCCACAATAGGACTGGGGATTTCAAGGTAAGAATAAGGCAAGTCTCTCGATCCTATCCAAGTATAGTTTGCATCGATTCCTACACTTCTGAGTAACCCCACAAGGAGGCTGGACATATCCTTACAATCTCCATATCGCTTGTTCATTACGTAGGCTGCCGGGTGGGGAATAAATCCTCTCATTCCCTGCTCAAAAGCGATGTATTTAACATTCTCTTGGACCCAGTAGAAAATTTTTCTGACTTTTTCTGATTCGCTATCCGATTCATTGACAATTTCACTGGCAAGAATTTTCACATCCTCCTCAATGGCCAGGTCCTTCACAAACCCGTTGTACCAGTTGAAAAGGTCATCCAATGATGACAACACATTTTTGGTTTCGCCGGAAGAAGTCTGGTAATTGGCAATAGTTAAATATACAGATGGGGATAAATAGGTAAAATCAGGCCCGTTATCCTCTAAATTTATTGCTTCAATATTCTCGGCAGAAAAGACATAGTTGATGCTACCATCAGACTTATTAATATCTTCCCTTCGAATTTCAATGAGTTTCTCATTGTAGATTCCCGGTTTTACAGTAACCCCCGGTCCTGTAATAATTACAAAATTTGATTTAACAACTGGCTGGTAGGACGAAAAAAATACTGACCAATTATGTGTGGATCCTTTATTCTTCTCTTGAAATGTTTTACCACTTTCGCCCCTTCGGTGATCTGAGGGAAGTTGAAATTGATCCATTCAGTATCATCATAAAAGACGTAGGAGTCTCTGTCGAAAGATTTCTTAAAATCTTTCACATCAATTTTTTTATACTTTTTCTTCCCAGGAATAAGCGTATAGGCCTTAATATCAAATACTTCTGTCAGTGATGAACTGTACACCCTGCCCTTAGAGTTTTGTAGTGGGTTATTGAGAATCAGTACTTCTTCATATTCTTCCTGAATGATCTCCAGTGAATCACCTTTTACTATAATGTTCAGTTTTCGCCACCTGTCCGTGGTAACTTCATTTTGATCAGGATACTTCTCTTTTAAAACTGAAAATTCCTCAGAAGGAGTCTGCGCAGAAAGTATCTCCGCCAAAACAATGCTTGTCAAACACCAAAACCATCTGATTAATTTCAACTTCATTTTCCGTAGATTCTGTCGTTCCAGTAGTACACTTCTTTGAGGAGTTTTCCTTCTTCACTATAGATACGCATCCATCCGTTTTGGACTCCAAAAAGGTATTCTGACGATTCCTTAAGTTGACCATTTTTATGATACCTCCGCACTTCTCCGTGCTCTTCTCCATAATAGTTGGGAAATACCTTTTTCACTTTTCCGTCCGGATAATAGTAGGTGCTCTCTCCCTGCATTTCTCCCTCCTTGAAGGGGGTCTTTCGCATGATGTTTCCCTCCTCATCATAGTAGATCAGGTTTCCTTCAAAATAGTAGTCATGGTACTGCTGAATAGCCGATACATTTCCATTTGGATAATAACTCTTTAATTCAAACTGACCGGAAACGGGTATTGGTATGGTGTCAGACAAAGATCCGTCTTTCTGATAATACTGGTAAGCTGTTGGCCCAATATCCTTTGTATAATATTTGATCAACATCACTTCACCCGAAGGTCCGTATTGTATACGTTTTCCATGTTGATCACCTTCCATGTAATTGGTTTCCATCTTGAGTACTCCGTTCTCATAATACTCATGAGCAGCTCCATGACGTTTATCGTCACGATAGTTAAATTTCGAATCAACCTCTCCATTGTCATGATAAAAAGTCCATTCTTTCTCCTGCATGTCGTTTTCATAACTTCCTTTTCCTGTTAATCTTCTGAGAAGATCATAGCTTCTGTAGGAACCACTATACTGGGTGTGTTTTATTTCATATGATGAGAGAACTGAACCATCTGGATAATAAAATGTGATGTTATCGGATAGTTTTCCACAGGTGTAGCCTGAAGAAAAATAGTTACTTCCATCAGGATATTTCGTCACAGCCGGCTCATCTGCATCATTGATATCTAATACGTGGAAGACTACTCCGGTAGTGTCGTATTGAATGGTTTGTTGTGGTTCATTATTTCTAAATAACCTTTCCTCGTACAATTTTCCTTTCGGCCCATACTGTCTAAACAATCCTTCAAGATTACCATCTACAAAATATGACTCGATCTTAATCGTTCCATCCATCCAATACTCCCGCCATAGCTGCTGTGCCTGGCCATCGAGGATCCAGCCCTCTTCCTTGACCTGTCCGTTCTCATAGAATTGTCTGAAGTAGCCGTCTGCTTCTCCGTCAGTGTTTGTATAGGCGAAAATCAAACTTCCTGATTCATCGTATTCCCTGTATATTCCTTCCCATCCTCCATTTTTCATTGTCCCTTTCTGGTAGAGCTTCCCATTAACGTGATAGGTTTCAAACGATCCTTCCAGAACTCCAGCCTCCGCGCTTCCTTTTGATTTTAGTGTTCCGTTAGGGTAATAATATCGATAATCTTCATAGTTCCCTGACAAGTCACTTTGCTCATATAAGATTTTACCCTTCTGATCCCAAAATTTATAGGCCACAAGAACTCCATCAGAATAGGTTCGTTCACCATACTTTTTACCTGCCCGATCATAGAGATAAGAATTTCCCTCCAACAAACCGCCATCCTTATAATTCTCCTTAGTTTGAATGAGCCCATCACCATAGTAATAATTCCACTCGCCAGTCTTCTCACCCTCCAGGTAATTCCCTTTTGATCTCAGTACTCCGTTAGAAAAATAATTCTCCCATAACCCTGTGGCCAGATCATTGGAATACATACCCTTCTCAGAAATCTGCCCATTATTGTGGTATGCAGCATAAGGCCCTTCTTTCTTATCCTCCACATAATTGTATTGATAACTCACACTCCCATTCAGGTGAAAGTAGGTATATTCACCATCAAGCATTGAGTTTTTAACTGTATACTTTGCCTTGACTTCTCCGCTCTCATAGAAAGCTTCTCCTTCTCCAATTCCCTCTCCTTCATTGTATGGATATCTTTCACTTACCTGGCCACACGTGAAAAATCCCTGCCAGTTTCCATGAAGATCATCATCCTTGTAGGAAGTTATACCGGTAAGAATTCCCTCCCTGGAGTAGCGTTTGATTTCTCCCTGAACTAAGCCTGCTTCATCATGGAATTCCTCACTGCTTAACTTTCCATTGTTATGATAATAATACCATGTCCCTATCTTATCACCTTGATCCGCATAGGTCCCTTCAGCATTCTTCCTTCCATTTTCATGGTAATACACCCACGGACCTGTGTTCTTTTCTCCGGTCTTATTACCTATTGCGGTCAGCGTATTATCGTCGCGGTACCAGTGCTGATAGATCGCGGTTTCACCAGAAAGGGTTCTTTCATGATTTAGCCGATTTTCAATAAATGAAGTATTAAAAATATCAATCCATTCATCTTTCGATTTGAAATTCTTCTTAAGGTAAGTAGTAACATCATCGTCATTTGTTGAAGTCAGCAGATAATAAATAAAATCAGCCGAGAGCCCCTTTTCTTCCATCTTTACGAAGGCGGGAACATAGTAATTCATCCAGAAATCGTCACTGCCTTCCCTCATTACCAATTTTTTCAGCAACAGTTCAAACTGTTGTGCGACTGGTGCTTCAAAGCTCACTTCAGATCTGAATCTGTCGTCCATTGCTGCTCTTGACTTGCTCAGATTGTCATAGTATTCGAACTCACTATTGTCCAACCCTGCTGAATTGAAAGAACCTTCAGCCCTATATGAATCATTTACCAGACTGTTCATTCGAACCAAGGCCCAGTTCTTATCAGGATTGATGGCCAGGTAGGTAGCATAAGACAGGAGTGCTTTGGTTCGGAAACCAAGGCTTGCACAGATGTTCGCCAGCATCTGATGTGCAGAAGAATAAAAAGGACTTACCATTAAAACTTCCTGGAAGTATCTCATCGCTTCTTCGTATTTCTCTTGCCTGCTTTTCGCAAACCCTATATTGTAGGTAAGCGAATGATTAAATGGGAATGACTCCAATCCTTCATTATAAATACCAATTGCCTTATCAAATTCTTCAGCATTGATATAGGCATTCCCGTATTGCAGATAAAACGAGACGCTGAGTGGCCCTCTTTCTTTCAGTAGTGCGGCCATGCTGTCGGCTTTGCTTAATTGTCCTCTTTTTGCAAAAGAAGAAATTAACTGGTGTCCCACAAGATTGAAATTGCTGTCTTCAGGGTGCACTTTTATCAGCTGCGTGATGGCAGAATCGTATTTTTCTTCAGACAGGAGTCTGTAAGAATCAACCAGTATTTGTGTTCCATCAATCAGCGGGATGCTATCCAGTTGAAGAGTCTGTTGAAACAGTGTGAAAATCAATAAAAAATTGGTCATACGGCCAAGCTATTAAGTAGGTAATTCGGTAGCATAGACGGGGTGAATCCTGATATGTAAGAATAAGCAAGAATTGTCAAATTTTAAGTGGATAGGCACAAAAATACATCACTGATAGCACTTTTCTGGCTCTTTACTCCAATCATCGGATTGGTTTCAAACCTCGCTTTCCATATTGTCTTTTATCTAACTTAATTAAATAGAAAAGGCTAGCGAAAAAAATACGTGGTGTGTAGCTATCATATCCTTAATTAATAAATTAAAGATTGCTTCGTAGTACCTCACTCTAAGTGAAGGAATCTTAATCATTCAACCCGCCTGCTCTAAGTATGGTTTCCACACTAAACTTTAATATTCTCTTTTATCAAATGTTAGCAAAAACTAAGAAGCCAATTCGATTCAAAGAAATTTATGACATATACGAAAATTAACTATTCTCTAACAAAAGAACTCTTACCCGACTGACTGACTCCTCCTATTCCAACTATTCGAATCGGCTTGTTCATTTCTGAAAGTTACCAGAATGAGGAAAAAAAGGCTGACTTAATCTTATTTATTTGTTTAGGCGATTATACAGGTTTAATT
>JAVKDB010000028.1:0-231310 GCA_040222475.1 Cyclobacteriaceae bacterium
GTGGAACGGGAGGAGTTCCGGTAAGCCTGAGTGATACACAAACCGGAGTAAACTATCAGTTAAAGCGAAATGGGGTCAATGTAGGTAGTGCTGTTGCGGGAACGAATAATAGCATCAGCTTTGGGAATCAGACGACTGCCGGTACCTATACCGTAGTTGCAACGAATGCAACAACGAATTGTGTCAAAACGATGACAGGAAATGCGGTAGTAAGTGTTGATGCTGCCCCTGTAGGAGGCACCCTCAGCTCCAATGCTCCAACTGAAGTATTTGGAACGGCAGCCGGGACTCTGTCACTCGCAGGCTACACAGGAAACATTATCAAATGGCAGTCTAAAACTACAGGAGCCTGGGGTGACATTACCAACACGACGACTTCACATCCTTATTCGGTGACCACACCAACCACATACAGGGTTGTAGTGAAAAATGGAGTGTGTAACGAAGTTTATAGTAATGAACTGTTCATTAATCCATTGGTATTCCCAGCGGTGAGCAACGGCGGAGCCACAGAAATCCGCCCTGGCCAGACCACCACACTGACGGCCACCGCTGGCCATGCCAACTACGAATGGTTCAAAGACAATGTGACGGTTCAGAATGGCGCTTCCAATACCCTGGTGGTATCCGAACCGGCCGAATACAAGGTAACAGTAACCTCAACAGGCAATGCCACGTTCACCACGGACTTTACCGTGATCACCAGCCAGCTGCAGGTGAATGAAAATGCGGTGATTACCTATGATTTCAGAACGCCTGTCGATACGCTTGCATCCGGCTCTTTGAATGGCCGTCCAAAAATTGAAGTGTTCGGTTATGACAAGGAACAAATAAGTATAGCTGCAGCACGCTATGATGCGTTGGGACGACCAACCCAACAGGTAAGCCTGGAAAGTTCGCCTGACGGAAATGATGTTGTAGTGCCAATAGAATACGACAATTTAGGCCGAACACCTAAAAGCTACCTGCCGTATGTGGAAGCAGCAGCGGAGCCTTCCGGTATGTTTAAAGCCGATGCACTGCCGGCACAACAGGCTTTTTATGCCGCTGAGGCGACCAACCCGTATGCCGAACAGGCTTTTGAGGCCAGCCCGCTCAATCGGGTGGTGGAAGCAGCAGCCCCCGGCGACAACTGGAAGTTGGGAACCGGAAATACAGTGACTACCTCATATGCCATCAATACAGCCGGTGAAGTGATTGAATGGACATACGAAAACCTGTTGACACAAGGCAATCAGACCTATGCAGCCGGGGAGTTGCACAAAACCATTGTGACAGATGAAGACGGACATGTGAGGGAAACCTACACCAACAAACTCGGGCAGACGGTGCTGTTAAAATCAGTTATTAGTGTCAGTGAAACCGCATTCACCTATTACATCCATGACATCAAAGGGCAATTACGAGTAGTCATTCCGCCGGAAGCGGTGAGCAGACTTGATGCAGACTTTTTCCCGGTCAACTCAGACAGACAGGCATTTTTAGATGTATGGGCTTTCAAATATGATTATGACCGTCGTTCGCGAATGACGATGAGTAAAAAACCAGGTGCAGATAGTGTGCTCACGGTCTATGACCAGTGGAACCGACCGGTGCTCACACAGGATGGAAACCATCGTGACAATGCTCCGGATCCGGATGAATGGTTGTTTACAGCGTATGACGCATTGAACCGACCGGTGATGACCGGACGAGTCAAAGATGACCGTGATCGGGCTACACTACAGACCTACATTAACGGGCTGAGTGCAACCGACCGGTTCCTCACATTTACTACAAATACCGGAGCAGGAATTACACACGGCTACCAGCACGATGCGTATCCGTTAAAAGACATAGGGACAGGAGTCATTGACGAAATTTTCTCGGTCACTTATTATGACTCACACGATTTCACCACACGTACCTATTCCAGACCTGCGGAGTTGAACAGTACGGCTGCCGGGTTGCTGTTGCCCGTCAATGAGAGTGCGGTAAAAGGATTGGCCACAGGATCACTGCTCAATGACGGGACCGGAACAGATACCTTCCTGGAGTCGGTGATGTTTTATGATGAAAAGTATAGAGTGATACAAATCTATACAGATAATATGGTGGGCGGTCAGGATATTGTCAGCAATCAATACGACTTTATTGGCCGGGTTCGTCTGGCCAAAACGGAGCATACCAGCTCTGCCGGAGCAGAGGAAATCCTGCGTCGCTTTGAGTATGATCACAGAGATCGCCTGGAGAAGGTTTTTCATACCATCAATAATGAGGCGGAAGTACAGATTGTAGAAAATCTCTACAATGAAAAAGGACAGCTTGAAGAGAAGAATTTGCACGATGCGGGCATTTACAGGCAGTCACTGGATTACACCTACAACATCAGGGGCTGGTTGACTTCCATTAATGACTCACAATTATCAATGGGTAATGACACCAATCAGGATCTATTCGGCATGGAATTGTTATACGACCAGGTAGATACAGGTCTGGGCAATACCGGGTTTTCGAACGGGAATATTTCAGCCATGAAATGGAGCGATCCGGACCTTTTTGGATTAAACGTGACCTCCCGGGCCTATGTCTACGACTATGATCACCTGAACCGTATGACTGCTGCAAATCATTTTGAAAATGGAGCGGTCACATCGAACTACGATGTGGAAGCCATTGATTACGACCTGAACGGAAATCTGGACCTGTTGACCAGGCGAAACGAAGCAGGGGTGGCCATGGATGTGCTGGATTATGATTATACAGTCGATTACATCACCGGAAAAGGAGGCAACCGCCTGCGACTCGTGGATGATACGGGTGATGCTGCAGGATTTGTTGATGGCAATACCACCGGTGATGATTACAACTATGATGCCAACGGAAATCTGACCGAAGACAAAAACAAAGGCATTGAATTGATTGAATACAATTATCTCAACCAGCCGGTGAAAACCACCTTCAATGCCACACAGGGAAATTACATCGAATACCAGTACGATGCTGGCGGGAACAGGCGATCGAAAACCGAATTCACTAATAACATTCCGGTGAAAACCACCCATTATGCCGGTGAATTTGTCTATGAAGACCTGCACGATACCAATGGGTTGCAACTCCAATTCATCAATCATGAAGAAGGTCGTGCTACTCCCCTCCCTGGAGGGGTTGGGGGTGGGTTCGATTACCAATACCACCTCAAGGACCACCTCGGCAACATCCGAATGACTTACAGTACCAGTACAGCTCCTCCGGAAAGCTATACTACCGTTCAGGACATGGAATCATTGAATGATGCAGGAAATACATCTGTTGACCCGGACACCAGATTCGTGAATATTCCTCACAGGATTGATTCATTGGCCAGTACCAGCATAAATGAAGTAGCAACTTTGCATGTTGGTGAAACCGGAGTGATGATCATGATTGCAGTGAATAAGGGAGATGAAGTAGACTTGTCCGTGCAGGCGAATTATGAAAAAGATCCGGTTGGTGTGAGTAGTTATAATCTGGCCTCCATTTTGGCAGGTACGATTTTCGGAGCATACAACAATGCAGTAGACCCATCGGAACAATTGGGTACTGCCGCTCAAAATAGCATTGGGAGCGGAGTTGCCGAGATGATCAATGGGGCCAATGTTCCAAATAAAGAACAAACAGGGACTGCTCCACTTGCTTACATTAACTACATTTATTTCAATAAATACATGATTTTCCAGCGTGCAGGATTTAAGCAAATTACTACTGCAGCCAAAGGAGTTGGAGTTCACGAACTGGTGACTTTAGACGCAGGAATCATGGAAGCAGATGGTTACTTATTTATCTACCTGACCAATGAAAGCGAAGGGATTGTAAACGAGGTTGTGCCAGTTAATTTTGATGATTTGACCATCAATCAGACGAAGAACACCAACATTGTGTTCGCTTCCGATTACTACCCGTTTGGCTATGCACACAGCCAGAGCGAGCGGGCGGGAGATCCTGCACAGAATTACAAATTCAACGGATTTGAGTTTGATACCAACACAGGCTGGTACGATTACCTCGCACGTCAGTACGATCCATTATTGGGCCGATTTACCAGCACAGATCCTGCGGCAGATATCATGCGCAAGTGGGGTACGTACAGTTATGCCTTTGATAATCCTGTGAGGTTCATTGATCCGGATGGGATGATCCCGAAAATGCAAACCGGGAGTTATAGTTCGGAGAAAGGTTATGAGCCTGATGCGGAGGATGAGAAAGAAGCAGAGGGTAAGAATAGAAGGCAAAGAAGATTGCAGTTGCAAATGGCCGAAAATAAAGCTAGACTTGAATATTATAGAAATGGTGGCAATGGAAGAGAAATGCCTTCAGGTGCTGAGGTAGCTCAGAGTATTGAGGAGAATGTAAGCACTGGTCGATGGCAGTATTATGATGGAAAAAATCAGATGAATGGAAGAACGTTGGAAGTTGGAGTTAAGAGACCAAACTATATTTTTGATGAGTTTCAAGCAAATGGGGAGACATGGTACTACATGAGTAGGGATGATGGCTCACCCCACGGGATGGTTTATGATCCAACAGGTGGTTTCATTTATGAAGTCAATGGTGTCCCTGGTCAGGATGCCTGGTATCAACAGCTTGAACGATTGATAATAAATAGTGTGCCATCAAATAATACTAAAGCTAAGATATCAGTTGCCTATCAGTATAGAGAAGGTAGTCTCGAATGGGATAAATTGTGGGCGAGAGAAGAGGGTAACACCTACCTGCTTTCACCAGTTACAGTCCCTAATCCTGCAGCAGCAACAGCATGGTTCCAAGGACAGGCAGGAAACGCATGGAACTATTACCTAGGATCAAATAATTGTGCTCATTACTCTGTTGCGGGATTAAATGCAGGCGGGGCAGGTATTAACTTCTTTGGGCCACTTCCATCAAGTTTTCCCATTGCGCCCACAATGAAATGGGCGGCAGGTCAACCCTATCCAGTTCCAATTGGTAAATAATGATGAAAAGACAGACAATGCTAACCCTACTGATACTTTTAAATTGGTCTATTTTCCATTCTTGTAGTATGATAAATTCTGGCGATTCACTACCAGGCAAGATAGTCGTATCAAATTCGCAAGAACATGAATATTTTATTTATATGGACTCTGACATCCCCAGATCCACTTTCAAATTAAGGAACGATAATAATGTTCATTACAGTTGTTGGCAATGGTTGAATATAAAAGATGCTTTTTTTGGTACTGAGGGAATTTCCGGGTTAACTCCAATAGAGTACAGGTGTAACGTTGTACAATTTGATCTAACGGGAAATGTAACTGACAGAATTTATGAAGCAGAAAAGAGTGAACTTGCATCACCAAGAAATTCATCTTGGGATGACAAGTATCTTCTCGTTACAATTCAGAAGAAAGGGAATCCGGTACAGTATCCGTTTGAAGGCCTTGCACCGATGGTTTCCCTGGTAGTAATGGATCTAGAGAAAAAGGAGGTAGTTGTAAAGCTAGACAGTGTGGGAAGGTTTCCAAATCTGCGAATAGAAGAATCTCCCTGGCTTCATGAGGGCTGTAGATTTGTTTATAGTATTGGGGGTGGAACCAAATTCAAACTTGAAGGGCAAGAAGAACTTATTAATCCTTCAGAAACAACCGAAGGAATTTACCTTTTTGATGTACTGTCCGGTGAGTCTAAGTTGTTAGTTCCTGGAGGCCGTTCTGCCATAGTCTCACCCAATAGCGACAAGATTGCTTATAAAAAGGAGAATTCAATAAGAGTGCTTGACTTGAAAACCAACGTGGAAAAAACAATCTATAAGCATAGCCAGAAAGAAAAACTGCTAGGCACACACTGGACACCTGATGGAAAGTATATTTACTTCGCTTACACCTACTATTCAGGAATTGCAGACGTGCTTAACAGCAACGGAGAGAAACTTATTGATGCAAGCACGGGAAAAGAAAAATCATTTAAAGGGATAGGTCATGGTTTTCATCCATATTCTTGGAAATGAATTAAGTAACCGCTGCTCAGACGAGTATCAATCCAAAGAATATTCACTTCATGCAGAGTAGTATAAAAAATACTACTGGAAATTATACTGTACTTGGGAATGCAAAATCACTATCAAATGGTAGTTTAAACCCGAATGTTCTTAGAATGAATGTGTGGAAAGATGCAAGTGGTAAGATTTGGACATTAGACCATAGACGACTGGGAGCATTTAGGCTATCAGGACTTAATAAAGCTCCTGTCAACTGGGCAACGCCTTCTCAAGTTCAAGGTCAAATGTGGAAAATGACTACCAATACTGGTGGAACATCTATTAGATTGAAATTAGGAGGTGGTCAAAATATGATTATTAAGTAGAGAAATATGCATCAAGAGATAAATAAAATAAAGAACAAGCAAGACTTTTTGAATTTTCTTAGTCTTTATATTCAAGACTTTAGAGATAATAAAGATTCTTGGGAAAATACCACGATAGAAGCCTTTTTAGAAGGCATGGAAAGTTGGGTTGAAGATATGGAGGGATATTATGAAAATATGAATTTGCCTATTCCAGAAAATGTTGATTGGAAAACTTTTGCAGATATATTATTTGCAGCAAAAATGTATGAATAAAAGAAGAAATAGGTAACAAGGTTACGAAAGCCAATGCTCGTGATGAAGCTATGTTTCGACAAACATTTCAAGGTGTTTGGTTTGGAGCAACCTAATTCTGATAACAAGTTGTACACTGGTCGATGGAAGTATCATAAATCAAAAGCACTTAAGTCAGATGGAAAAGGTAACTTAGGTGGCCGTGGTGTTAAAAGACCAGAATTTGTTTTTGATGAGCTTCAAGCAAATGGGGGGACAACAGACTTCTCTAATTCTAACCATGCTCTAAATATTGGTGCGGGTATTTATGGAGCAATGGAAGGACTAACATCGAGTCAGGGTTATTGGCTTGGTAAGAATGGGAAATATTATGAAGGGTTTTCAGGTCGAGGACCGAATCAATACACTGGAAGTAGAGCAAGTGCTCTAAAGTCTGCTAATACTTATAAGTTAGCTGGAAAGGCTGTTGTTTTAGGACAGGTAGCACTTGGAGGATATATGACTTATGAAGGCTATGTAGCAGACGGTGGAGAATTTGGATATAACGCTCAAAGGGCAGCTGTAGGTAGTGCAGCAGGTATTGGTTTTGGATTGGCAGGAGCTCAGGCAGGAGCTGCAGCTGGAGCCGCCATAGGTGCGTTTTTTGGCGGAGTTGGTGCTGTTCCAGGTGCGGTCATTGGCGGAGTAATCGGAGGTTTCGGCTTCGGTGTAGGCGGAAGCTATTTAGGTAGCTATCTAGGAGAGAGTGCGGTGGATTATTATCATGGACGATGATGGGGAAGATAGAGCTGTGGTTGAATATCGTGCATTACTGTTTTTACAAGGCTGAACACAGACGTTACTATTGGTCTAATAAGCTGAATCCATTCATGCTCTTAGGAAAGATACCGGCAGTGAAAAGAAAGTTTGAAGAGCAAGGGACTTCGCATTCAGAAGTAGTTAATAAAGTCTGGAATGATAAGCGGTTAGGTTTTGGAATTATGGTATCAGGAGGGGTTTTAGCTGGTATTATGACTTTTTTATTATGGGGCCTTGTAAGTACTTTTTTGGGCTTTTTGAATGTTTATTTCTTGGTTAAACCAACTTACGTTTTTGCCTACGCAATTCTTTCCTTTGTTCTTTGTTACTATACTGTTTTCAAGGGAGATAAGTATGTTAAGTACTTCAAGAAGCTGGATAAGCGATCAAGGAGTGAGAAATGGAGATATGCTTTATTCACGCTTTTGTTTGTGGTTGGATCAGTAGCTCTATGGCTATACAGCTTTAGGTTTTTGCCTATCTAGCCAAATGATCTGAACTAAGAAGTTGATTATAAGCCTCTGAGAGATCAGGGGCTTTTTTTTATTACATGATAGCTTGCAGTTTGGTTTGCTTGATGAATGCATCGAGAAGGGCGAAAACATGCGCTTTGTCTTCAGGAGAAAGCTTTTGCACTTCTTTGAGTCGTTGTAGTGTATCCTCGTCTATTTGCTCGTACTCACCATCTTTAATGAGATAATCCAGCGTAACACCAAGCGCATCAGCAATTTTGGCAGCCACATCAATAGAGGGAGTATTTTCTCCACGTTCATACTTCCCGATAATATCACCAGAAGTACCAACCATCTTACCTAGGTCAGCTTGTCTGACCTTTTTCTGTTTACGAGCGAAACTCAATCTGTCTGCAAAAGCCATAAATACCTCGTTTTTATGAGTGATTTAATAGGTATTTACAATAATAAGCCACCTATAAGTCAAAAACAATGACTATAACTCTTGTGATAAAAAGTTAAATGAGTTAGAATTGTGAGGTATTTATCAGATTAAACTTTTTCAAAAAAATATCACATGGCAAAACCAGAAGAAAGAAAGCTCAGAATCTGTGGGAAGTACAGAGGATCATCTTGCCTTGGTATGCCAATGGTAAAGATTATGCAGACTCTCATCCGAATTGGGCTCGTGGATCCACGAGCCTCGAAGATTGGGATGGGAATAAATATAGTGCTTTAGCCATCATACATACCCACGCACTATTGGGGCCTAATGACACTTATTATGACGCAATACAACCATCTGGTATTACGGATGGAATTGGAGATATAGGAGTTGTTAATGCACTTGGTATACCAGGGTATATAATTACAAATGAATATTATACTCGGATAAACCCATCAATCGGAATTCATTCACCTAACGGATTCACTTCAGATTTTAGATTTTTTAAACATGGAAATTAAGAATACTCTTATCCTACTATTATTTCTTGTCATATTTTCTTGCTCGCAAGTCGAAAATAGGCTGTCTGAAACATCAGGAGACAAAAATCACATTGAGATAAATGATGAAAGAATTATTGAATTAATTAAAGATTATTGTAAGGATCAGGAATTGGTGAGAGGAAAATCAGTTGTCTTGTTAATGCTTGAGATGCTTGGCAGTAGAAAAATCTATAGCATTCAAAAGATACCAAAATTTTCACTTGAGAAACATGTCAATTACTCAATTGTAGATGGCTACCTTGTTATAATCTATAGTCCATTAGACTCCTTTAAAGAGAAAATATCGGATTCAATTACCTTCAATGACCAGAAGAATAAATTTGAATCATTGGGATATTTTGATGACCTGGCTAAAAATGATTTGTATAACCCATTGGTATGGAGGGCGATTGAATGCGATGATTCATTTGAAATTAAGAAAAGCAAAGGAACAATTGATTATTTTGTTCCCTGTGATTACATCATAAAGCCTAGCGAGATAAAGTTTGATAGTATCTATTTGGATAAGATTAAATAGGCAAACAAATGGGGGTGGTCAGTACATAGGACCAGGTTCTACTACTTACAATCGGTTTAATACAGGGTCAGGTTCTTCGGATGCATTGAGTTGGGGGGCAACAATTGGTGGAGCTTATGCTGGGGCAAGGGAATTATCATTAGTAAGTAGTGGAGCATGGAAAGGAGCCAATGGAAAATGGAATTCTTGGTCATGTATCAGAATGTCACTTATGGCTTTTTTATGTACAAGAAGGGTGTTATTGAAGGCGAATTGGGGGAGGTTGGAGTATGTTGAGGTTATGTAAATCACTTAGAAGCGCTTGAAATGGCTTTGATCCGGACCTCATGTATCAGAATGTCACTTTTAGTATGAATGTCCATAAGATGCAGTCACCAGGCGTATGCATTTTGCTACGCCTTTGTATATCATTCCTTATAATTAATCATAAAAAAGCGTAGTTTGGAAACTACGCTTGGTTCAGGCAGGTTTGCTATGCCTTTTTTATTCATTATTCATATTGAATTCATAAGAAAGTATAGTCGCAAACTACACTTAGCTATCTCGTATCACAAAACCTGAATCAACACAAAAAGTAGACACCAGGCGTATGCACCTGTCTGCCGAAAAGGCAGGTTCGCTACGCCTTTTTTATTCAGTTTGCGTCCAAAGCAAACCTTGAAATGGGTGACAGTTATCAAATCAGAGATCAGGAAGGATTGTATTTTCTTACATGTCAGGTAGTTGGATGGGTCGATGTATTCAGTCGGGAGATTTACAGAGAAATCATCATCGACAGTCTTGCGTTTTGTCAGGCAAACAAGGGACTCAAAATATATGCATACGTGATTATGACCAATCATTTACATCTGATCGTAAGAAGTGAAATTGGCACATTATCAGACACCTTACGAGATTTCAAACGATTCACATCCAATAAGATTATGAATGAGATAGCTGCAAATGTTCAGGAAAGCAGAAGAGGATGGATGGAGATGGTATTCAGGTATTACGCTAAGTTCAACAGCAGAGTGAGCAAAAGACAATTTTGGACGCATGAAAATCATGCCGTAGAGCTGACGAGCAATGACATGATAGACAGTCGGCTAAATTATATACATGATAATCCGGTACGAGCAGGATGGGTAGAGCGGCCTGAAGATTACCTGTATAGCAGCGCAAGAAATTATTGTGAATTACCAGGCCGTTTAGAAGTAGACTTAATTTGAATCATCAAGCAGATATGAAATGTAGATTTTGCCAGTCTTGCTGTATAAAGAAGGGAACAAGAAATAAAATCCAGCAGTATTACTGTTCCGATTGTGGGAAGTATCAGCGGAAAGTATATCGATATGCCTCCTGTGAAATTTCCGATGAACAGATTATTTCCTGTGTCAGAGAGGGGCTCGGTATTCGAAGCACGGGGAGGCTCTTGGGAATTTCAACCACAACAGTATTAAAGAGAATTCGATTGATTGCCCGGAAGATAAAGAAGCCGCCCGTTTCGATGCGTAGATCTTACGAAGTAGATGAGTTGTATACGTTTATTCAAAACAAGCGAAAAGGAGTCTGGATCGTATTGGCTCTTGAAAGAGAAGCAAACCGCATTGTGGATTTCTATTTGGGCCCACGAACCCAAAAGAGTCTTCGAATGGTGGTGAACACATTGCATTTTTCATCAGCGAAGAGTATTCATACCGATGGGCTTCTTCACTATAAAGGGCTGGTCAATAGAAATATACATCGACTGGAACGATACGGAACCAATAGAATTGAGCGGTTTAATCTGAATTTAAGAATCCACCTGAAGCGGTTAACCAGAAGAACCATTGCGTATTCAAAAAACTTAGATATGCTTAACAGTTGCCTGACTATTTATTTATGGGGATAGACACCCAAGCTGATGGGGGTAAAGCAATTACCCTTAGTCCTCCTCTTCTTCTTCACAAAATTATACGAAAGTGTAGTTGCAAACTACACTTAGCTGTTTCGTATCGCGAAACCTGAATTAGAACAAGATGTAGTCACCAGGCGTATGCATTTTTGCTACCCCTTTATATATCATTCCTTATAATTAATCATAAAAAAGCGTAGTTTGGAAACTCAAATGATGTAAGTCATCACAATAAGGATCAGGCGGATCCTTTTCTATTGATCAATTCATATTGAGTTTATAAGAAAGTGTAGTTGCAAACCAAACTACACTTAGCTGTTTCTTATCGCGAACCCTGAATTAGAACAAGATGTAGTCACCAGGCGTATGCATTTGCTACACCTCTTATCTCAAGCTAAAAACCCTGACTCAAATAATTCTCACATTTCGTTTTGGTTCCGATGTAAAGGGTTCGGTGCCCTTTCTTCACCATCCAGTTTTCATTATACTCAGACTTCTGAAGCTTAAGCCCGCTGGTTTTGATAGCAAAGGTTTTGAATAAATTGATCATAGCTGTTTGGGTTCATGGTTCTAAAATATCTATTCAATTTAACTAATAATAATATAATTTAATATAAATATTATCCAATATATTCAACCAGGTAAAATGATTATAATAAGGTTACTGTAAATAGCTGGAACTTATTTTTAAAGCTCAAGAGACATCTCAATCCTGAAGCCGGTCACTTGCTGCTTGTGTAGCTTCCAGTTTTAAAAAGAGGGCATTTAGATTTTCGATTGTTTTCAGTGAAATCAATTTTGATAAGCATGAATACCCAAATCAGAAATTGTTACTACACACTTGTATGGGTTCTGGTCATGGTTGCCTGCAAAAGCAATGATCCGATCGCTTCAAGGACAGATCTTATCACTGCACATGCATGGATCGGTGTTTCTTATACGTCCACAACAGGCTTACAAACTACGATAATCCCTATTCCTGCCTGTGTTCAGGACAATGAATTCACATTCTCTCCAGACGGAATACTTACACTGGATATTGGGGAATTGAAATGTTCCGCGGATGAACCGCAAACAATAACTGATGAATGGGAATTTCGATCTGACAATACTGAATTGATCATAATCATCGATGGTCAGGAGCAAAACCTGATGATTGTTGAATTGACGGAATCTTCGCTAAAAACTGCTTCAGTGCGAGTATCATCTGGTGTGCAAACCACTGTTGAGAGCCATTTTGTTCCCGTTACTCAGGATTGAAGAATCCTTCTACAAGTAATCTGTCATTTAGATTCCTTCCCCGTGTCAGAGAGAAATCCCTCTCAGAAATAAACCATTCACCATTCACTCATATAACTAGTCACCATTTACTGATCACAAGTCACCCATTCACCATTCAGCTAATCATATGGCAGGAGCTTTGATGACCTTTTGCACTTTTTTGTAACTAACTCATGATGGATGTTAACAAAACGACCGATTTTGCTATTAACTCCAGACAATCGAATACTTTTGAGCAAATGAAAAACGTAGCTGTATTTGTGATTCTGACCCTGCTTTGTATACCACTGTTGCAGGCACAGGTGAAAGTCGGGGCGAAAGCCACCGGCCGTCATGCAAAGGCGATCAATTCAGCAAAAGAAGCCAGAGCCCAGACCAAAACCCGAAGGGAGCAGCTCAGACAAATTAAAGATCAGAAGAAAGCGGTAAATAAATATAAAGCTCGTTACAAAAAGCTAAAAAAGGAGCGACTCGAAGAGTTGAATCAGGATTCAGTGAAAGTGGTGGTTTTTACGAAGCAGGATTCCATTGCCATAGCAGAAGAGATTCTCAATGAGACCAATTTCCCTCTTGAGTACAAAGAGTTGATCCTTAACCCTCTCTCCATCGATTCGCTGGCTCTGGCTTCCATTGACAGTTCCGCTTATGATCCGGAAAAGATTCTGGAAAGTCAGGCGAAAGAATACCTGCCGGATGAGTTGGAACAGCCTGGAGAAAGTCCGCTTGACGGGTTGCCGGGGAATCCTGCCGAAAATGGTCTTGATCAGTCCGGAGTGGATGTATTGAAAAAACCTTCGAAACCCAATCCGAACCTCGTAAAACCGGAGGCAGCAAGGAAATTGTTTAAAAAGATTGATCCGGAACAGTTTCAGAAAATTCAGACAGATATTACCAAACTCAAGAAAAAGTATTCAAGCCTTCCCGACACACGGTTTCCGGAAGAAGGCCGAAAGCGAAATTCGCTGGAGGATATTCCATTTAAGAAACGCTTGTACTTCGGCGGGACCATCAACATCAGCTCAACAGACCCGTTCATTTTGGATACCAACCTGCAGGCCGGGTACTGGATCAATAAAAAGTGGATGGCCGGTGCAGGTCTGCTGATCAGGGAGCAGTTCAGCAACGATACCACTGCTTTGACCGGAGATGCGCACGGCTACAGTCTGTTTACTCGCTATGATATTTTGAAGCAGTTTTATGCATGGGGAGAAATGCAAAGACAGGTGAATCGCTCAATTATCAATAATGAATCAACAAAACCTGCGAAATGGCAGGAGGCATACCTGATAGGTATCGGTCGGGAATTTAAACTGGGGCCGGTTAAAATGACTACCCTGGTTATGTATGATTTGAATTTCAGAAACAATGACCTTAACGGGCGGCCTCTGGTGTTCAGACTGGGCGTTCAGTTTAGTAAGAAGCCTTAGGCAGGAATTACGAATTAGTCAATTGGCAATTGCGAATTAACTATTTACCAGCCAACCAATCACAGTCAACTAATAAACTCTTTTCCATTCAGCTTTGACCGGACAATATTAAGGGCCACCATCGCGCTCAGTTGAATATTCAGCTTTCTGTCTTTGGCGAATATAAATTTTCGGGCTTCAGTTCCGTTTTCATCACTGTAGGCAATCCAGACGGTTCCTACCGGTTTGTCTTTCGTTGCTCCTCCCGGACCGGCAATTCCGCTTAATGAAACACCGATGGAAGTTCCAAATACTTTGCGCACATTTTCTGCCATTTGGATGACAACCTCTTCGCTTACTGCTCCCTGTTCCTCCAGTACTTTGTGGTCTACCTGCAATGCTTTCTCTTTTATCGCGTAGGAATAAGCGATGTACGAGCCCTGGAAGTAATCAGAGCTGCCAGGAATAGAGGTAAGCAGGTGAGAAAGGTACCCGCCGGTGCAACTTTCAGCACATGCAATGGTTTTATTCTGTTCTCTCAACATCTGGCCCACACGTTCTTCCAGGTCAATATTCTCTGTGGCGTACACGTACTTCTCAATGAGCGGGAGCCCCTTGTCAATCTGCTCCTGTACATCTTTCTTTAGCTGTTCTTCATCCTGACCGGTGGCTGTCAGTCGTAATTTTACCTGAGCAAGAGTAGGCAGGAATGCCAGTTTTATGTGGGAGGGAAGTTTGGCTTCCCAGTCGGCAAGTTTTTCAGCCAGCTTCGATTCGGGAATGCCACCCGTTCGTATAATACGATGATGAATCTGGCCTTTAAGAAACCGGGCTCTTAGTTTTGGCAGAATCTCCTTTTCCATCATCCCCTTCATTTCAAAAGGTACTCCAGGCATGGAAATGAAAATGGTTCCTTCTTTTTCATACCAGATACCCGGGGCTGTGCCAAGCGTGTTGGTGATCCTTGCCGCACCTTTTGGCTGAATCGCCTGTGCTTCGTTTAGTTTGCTTAATTCCCAGCCGGCTCGTTGATACAATTCCTTCAGTTCTTCCAGTGCCTCTTCATTCATCACCATTTCCACTCCAAAGAATTTTGCAAGACAGGGTTTTGTCAGGTCATCATTGGTTGGTCCCAGCCCTCCGGTGATTAGCACGATATCTGCTCTTTTTTCTGCTTCGGCAAAGGCGCCTGTGATTTCCTCTTCGAGATCAGGTACTGTGGTTTTTCGTATGACTTTGATCCCGATTTTGTCCAGTTCGGAACTCATCCAGTGCGAATTGGTATCGAGCGTCTGACCGTAAAGAATTTCATCCCCAATTGTGAGAATTTCGGCTCTTGCTGACATAGATTAGTTCTTAAAATTAGGCGAGGATGTGAAGTGCAATGTGTTTGCTTATTTTTCTCAAAAATACTATTAACAGCAGTAATGGAGACGATGGTTCCCTGCTGTATTCTACTTTTCGCAAAGAAATATCAGATACAACAAGATTTCGCTAATTTTGACGTCTAATCATCACCGTTATGTTATCAGAACTTCAAACTAACAAACTTGAACGATTCTTCTATATCCTGGATTTCGACAGAAACGGAATCATAGAAGAAGCCGATTTTCTGGCTATTGCCGAGAACCTTTGTGTCTTGTGGGGTGTCCGTGAGGAAAGTGCGGAATATGTAAAAGTCATGAATAGTTTCGCAGAGGACTGGAAAAGCTTCAACCATTTTGTGAACAATGACGATGGAAAAGCCAACTGGGATCATCTGGTGGAATTTGCCGACAAAATGATCGTCAATGGGGATCCTGAAATGTTCGCCTCATACGTGGACGGTTTCACGGGAGAAGTTTTTGATAATTTCGATTCTGACAGGGATGGCTACATTTCACTAAACGAATTCATTGATCTTTTTGTCGCTTATCGAATCGAGGTTCGATTTGCTGCGAAGGCGTTCAGAAAAATTGATCTGAATCATGATGACCTTATCAGCAGAGGGGAGTTGATCAGCGCGGTAAAAGAATTTTTCAGAAGTGATGATCCGGAAGCACCAGGCAACTGGCTGTTTGGAAACTTTTAGGCTTCCTGACGCTGTATCCTGATTTTATCCGGATTCTTATACATTCACTTTTCCGTGAGATTGAAAATGCTTTCAGTTGTCTGTTTGCAGAATCAGTGTGTGATCATAGACATTTGACATACTGATTGCTCTCAATATGTAAATACCTGAGGGAAGGTTTGAAAGGTTCGGGATGTTATCTGCATCCAGCTCATCTATTTTAACTTTTCCTGTAAGGTCCCAAAGGGAGAGGTGGCGGATCTTCTCCCTGGACTGAATGCTGATGATACCTCGTGTCGGGTTGGGATATACCGTGAATTCATCTGGACTTTCGATACCAAGAGGTGGAATAAAATCCAGGTTGAGGGTGTCGTAACCTATACACCCATTTTGATTAACGGCCTCAAGTACTACTTCATATTGTTCATTATCAAGGAAAAGAATCGGAGCACTGCCTGACTCGATGAAAACACCGTCGAGGAACCATCTGTAATTGTTAATGACATCCACAGGGTTGCTGCTTAGGGATACTTTATTTTTATCTGCTATGGATTCTGTGGCAGTTGTTATTTCCGGATTGAAATCGTCATATGAAATATTCACTTCTATAGCCGTGCCTGGCAACCCGTCATCCAGCCCGGCTATGTAAATGGTTGTCTGATCCGTGATCAAAAGCTCTGACCCTTTTTTGATCAATGTCGAAAGTGTTTCGTCTGTGTAAAACCCGAAAATTTCTCCATTGCCGGGTTTCATGGTATAGTCAATTCCTTCACAAATGGTGATATCCTGCTGGCTGGGAATTGGTGATCCGGAAAATGAGAAGGTGGTTGATTGATCAATGCTGCATCCTGCGGAGTTTTCCACTGTTAACACGATATCCACTGCTCCGGTCTGGAATGGGATGCTGATTTCACTCATGGACCCCTGTGACATTCCGTTAACCAACCATTCGATTACCGTTTCATCCGTAACAGCCTGTGCAATGATCTGATGATCAGTTGATAGTGTATCAATATGGATCACAATGTCTACAGGAAAATCATCAATTGTAACTACCATCGGAACACGAAGACTCTCAAATTGATTGTACACACCACTTACGAACAGGGTAGTTTCTTCGAAAAAGGGACCGATAATCAGATCATTTCCGCTGTAGAGTTTTTCGGCTGCTTCTTCAGTTTCATAAACATAAAGCAAATCAGCATTGGAATCCGAGAGTGTAATGGATTCTCCCGGACAAATCGTAAATGGGCCTGGAGCAGGACTTTGTGGCCGGTCTGTCACCACCAGGGTTTTTACCATGCTATCCAGACATCCTGCTTCATTTTCAACCGAGAGCGTGATGATGTATTCGCCGGCAGTGCCGTATGAAAGCATAGGGTTCTGCTGTGTTGAGGAGGTGCCTTCTCCAAAATCCCAGGTCCATGAAATGGCCTTAATACTCTGATCTTTAAAGGACACGATATTCGTAGGGTTGTCGAGGTAAAGTGTATCCGGACTCATGGTGAAATCGGCAATATCATTCAGCAATTTCACCTGATACTGAAACAGATCGGTCGGGTAGTTGCCATCGATGTTTCTAACATAGAAGATAGTATCCTGATTAATGGTTCCGGTTATAAAACTGGTTCCTTCATACAAAAAAACGCTACCCCCGGCATCCTGATAGAATTGGAAGATTTCTCCATTTTCAGGATCGAGAGTCACCTGACTGCCTTCACAGCTAAAAGTCGATTCGATGATTACAGGCTGCTCAATGAGCATAGCTAACATGCTCTCGGCTTCTGAAAAGACCGTTTCAAGGCCGGCTTTACTTTCCGAAGCTGCAAGGATCACCGTGAAGTATCGGCTGTTGAATGCATCTATTTGTGGTAGAATTACACCATTGAGCATGGCCACATCGTTTCCGTTCCCGGATGAACCTGCAGTACTTAGTTGCTGGTTCGTCAGGAAGTCAAATTTGTCGACATCAGAAAATATGCCATTAATATCTGCGCTGTTACCATTCTGGCTATCCATGTCAAGTGCAGAATATACGGGGGTGCCGTCGGCAATAATTTTTGTTCCGGCAAAAAGGGTTTCTGTCTGATCACTGGTAAACAGGTACGCTCCTGTTGCATCATATTCTGCCCGATTTTCCAATTGACTGGTAAGGTTGAAATCTGAAAAAAGTCCGGCACTCAGGTTGTTGATCGCATCTACAGAGTTGTTAATGATTCGGTAGCGAATGATAATATAATCACCTGAGTTTTGGGCGTATGCTGATTGTTCAATGATCAGGTTTTTTACCGTATCCTGAAATTCGGAATAACCATATATGTCTACAGCAGGATGATGCCTGAGCTGAAAATGTTTGAACGATTCAAAATCATCATCTCTTTTGGTTAGCAAATAGTCTGAAATGAAATTGTTGGTAACATCCGTTGAGGAAGTCGCCAGCATCAGCCCGGAATGGGTGAGAATCGGAATGTCGTTAAAGGTGATTCCTATACCCTGGTTGAAGGTTGTATCAGCATATCCGAGGTTCCCTTTTCCGGAAATGGTCATTTTCAGGTGATCACCCAAATCAAAGTAGTCAGGAGATGTTGAGGTCTCAAGAAACTGGAAATCAGAATAGGCTCCATCCTGATAGTCAAGCCGGATGGCAAATGGTGTTTCCGGATCCAGATCTGAATTAAGCAGGATATGAAATGAAATGCTGTCTTCTTCCAGTGTTGCCAAACTTCCGGGTGACAGATTACTTTGTAGTGGAGTAAACAGGTCATCAGGAGATGAAATGGTGATGGACGGATTGTTAAGTTTTGTCAGATAGTTTATTACATCGGCCGTGACAGTTACTGTATCACCTGGAAAAAGCGAGCTGCTAAGTGAAGTTTGATACCGGACGTCTGTAATCCTGAGAGATTTAAGACCGGTAGCGGTAACAGCATTTAAAACGTTCAGTCTTCCGAGACCCATTTTTCCCTCGAAGAATGCATTGTTGCCAACGCCGTAAATATCATCCGCTGAAACCCGTAATCGTTCCATTATCTGGCTGCTGTTCAAATCAGGGAATTGTGACATGACGAGGGCCGCCGCTCCCGCTACCATGGGTGCAGCGTAGGAGGTGCCACTGTCCGTTCCATAGTTATCGTTCTTCAATGTGGAATAGACAGAAGATCCGGGAGCCATGATATCCACAGAATAGTGATAGGTAGAAAAGGACCACCTGGTATCATTAATATTGGTAGCTCCCACAGAAATCACGTTATCATAACCTGCAGGATGAAACCTTCCATCTACATCTGTATTTCCAGCTGCGGCAATTACCACCGCATTTTTCTCAAGCACCGCATAGTTGATGATGTCCTGCTCGGATTGTAAACCATCACGCAATGAACCCCACGAAAGATTCAGGATTTGCATCCCATTATCAACTGCATACATAACGGCTTCAAAGAGATTATTGGAATTTGTGCCGATGGTGGTAAATCCCTTTAAAGCAGCGATTTTGGTATTGAATCCGACTCCTGAAATACCCACTCCATTGTCTGTATCTGCAGCGGCAAGTCCCCCGACCCTGGTGCCATGATCACTTCCATCAGAATTGGGATCATTGTCACCGTCAGCAAAATCATAGCCATAATAGTCATCCACATAGCCGTTTCCGTCGTTATCCGTCCCGTCAATCGGGTCAGCTTCGTTGATCCAGATGCTGTTGACAAGGTCTTCGTGATCAAGGTCGAGCCCGGAATCAATAATGGCAATGGTGATGTCATCATCGCCACGGGTTACGTCCCACGCTTCGTATGCACTGATTTTTTCAAGATAATCCTGATTGGTATTGTTATCCGGGTCTGATGGTGCGTAGAGTGGCTGATAATTCAGAATGGGTTCTGCATAGACCACATTGGGATCTTTCAAAAGCCGATTTATCAATTCAATCGGACCTTCGCCTTTTTGGAGTCTGATTTTGCACATGCCATCAAGAATGGATGGCCTGGCGTCATTTATTTCGTGAAAAGCTTTTACCTGATTTTGAAAATCTCCTGCCAGTGAGGATTGTCCCCTGAATTTTGCAACGATCCATTCCTGATTTATCTGATTTTCAGTAACTCCGTCCGGAAGTTGGTATTTCCCCTGACCATTCAGGTGGCAAACAACTAAAAGGATCAATATGGTTGAAAAACCTGTTTTCATTTTGCTCAGGTAACGCTGAGTTTTCTTATGGCAATTGCTGCGGCTCTGGGCCAGAAGCGTTTGAGATAAATGCCCAATTTTTCTTTTGCTCCACCAATATAAACTTCCTGACGGTTTGCTTCAATGGACTTTACGATCAAACGGGCACATTTATCGGCCGACATTCCATTTTCCTGTGCTTTGTCCATTTTGTCTTGCTTACTGCCATCCCCGGTAAGTGCATTGTAGGAAATATTGGTCTTAACGTAACCTGGAAGAATAAGTGTGACCTTTATTTTGTCTTTATGGTGTTCTGCTCGTAATACATCAAAAAAGCCATGAAGTGCATGTTTAGAGGCTCCATAGGTAGATCGAAAGGGCGTATTCACAATGCCTGTTGCAGAGGTAATTATGACATGATGCCCCTGTTTGCGTTCGATCATTTTTGGAAGCAGGAGCTTGGAGATGGTGATGGTTCCAAAATAATTGACTTCCATCAATTCCCTGTCCACTTCAAGCGACGTGTTGATGATGGTATCACGTTGACTCAGGCCGGCATTGTTGATAACTATATCAATGGGGCCGAAAAACGTTTCTGCTTCTTTGACCTTTTGCTGAAGAGCGAAATTGTCTGCAAGATCGATGGTGAGCAGCGCGATGTGGTCGGGGTTTCCGCCACAGTTATTTCTGACACGTTCCAATTCTTCTTTTCGACGTGCTGAAAGGATCAGTTTTGTGTTTTTTTCCGAAAGCAAATAAGCCAATGCTTCACCAATTCCTGAAGAAGCACCAGTTAACCAGACGACTTTATTCGCTATTTTGGACATTCTTCTGTTTATTATCTTCAATGAAGACATAAATAGTGTAAGCACCGATCGCTGTGCCAAATGGAAAACTGAAGATTGAAAGACATCCGGCTATCATCAAAAGTACCATTCCCCATTTTTTATTTTGGAGTGTTGCAATTCCACCCAGAATGGAGGGTAATGCTGCAAAAAAGAACAAAACCACTAAAATGACTTTTAGAACGCTTCCGACAAGCGGGACAATCCATTCTGCATCGCGACCTTCTTCCAGGATAATTTCTTCCTGAATAAAAGGAAAGAACGCGAAGAAAAAACCGCCAATGAGCAGAAAAATGACTGAATAGAGTGCACCATAACAAATATGAACGATGCTTAATGTTTTTTTATGTGCCTGTAAATCCATTTATTTTCTATTTTTTGTATTCAACAAAATCGAAGGAATATTTGTGTCGCTCATCAATTGGATGATGCTTTCGTGAAACCTCTTTCCATTCTTCTTTATCGAATTCAGGAAATGTGGTTTGTCCTTCAAACTCACCTTTAATTTCGGTTAAATAAATGGTATCCGCAATCTCAAGACTTTGACGATAAATTTCTCCACCACCGATAATGAAGGCTTCATTCTCTCCTGCCTGCTCAGCTTTATCCAGCGCTTCTTCAATTGACCGGAAAATAGATGCTTCGGGTGCTGCATATGTTGATTGCCGGCTTACGATCAGATTAGGACGATCGGGGAGAGGTTTGAATTTTGGAGGGAGTGATTCCCAGTTTTTCCTTCCCATGATTACATGATGACCTTTTGTTTTCTCTTTGAAAAATCGAAAATCGTCAGGTAAATGCCAGGGGATATCATTGTCCTTTCCGATGACACGGTTAGAACCCATTGCGGCAATCATTGAAACTCTCATAAAACAAAATTCGTCTTGTACTCTTACACTACCAAAATGTTTTCAAATGGATGTCATTATTTTATTACTCATTGTAGTCACCATTGCAGGGAATATTCTTATTGCCAGATTTAAACATACGGAGGCAGGCAGTTGGATTTTGCTTTCACTATTAATTGGTCCGTTGAGCTGGCCGATTCAATTACTGCGTTGATTCGGACTAAGCGAATAACCTCTCAAAAACTCATCTGTTTTCATCCGCTTTTTTCCTTCAAGCTGAAGTTCGGTAATGTCCAGTGTAGCATCCTCTGCTTTTATCCTTAACCATGTTTTTCCATCAGAGTTAAAAATTGCTGTTTCACCTTTGCTTTCTATCTCGGAAATTTCTGCTGAATAGATCTTCAGAACCTTCCCATCCAGCATGGTCCACGCTCCGGGGTAAGGCGATAATCCCCGAATGAAATCACGGACTTTCTCAGCCGGCTGATTCCAGTTGATTCGACAATCTTCTTTGAAAATCTTGGGTGCTGGATTAAGCTCTGTAGTGATTTTCTGAGGTATTTGAGGATATGATCCTGACTGAACAGCTTCTACTGTTCGCAGTACCAGATCCGCTCCTTTTTTCATCAGGCGTTCATAAAGTGAACCAACGGTATCAGTATCATAAATCGGCTCCTTTTCCTGAAAAATAATTTCTCCGGTATCAATTTCATGCTTTAGAAAAAATGTGGTTACTCCGGTTTCTTTTTCTCCGTTGATAATGGCCCAATTAATGGGTGCAGCTCCCCGATACTGAGGAAGAAGGGAGGCGTGGAGATTGAATGTGCCGAGGGGAGGCATATTCCAGACTACTTCGGGAAGCATCCTGAATGCAACAACTATCTGGAGATCTGCTTTATAGGTACGCAATTCCTGCAGGAAGGCTTCAGATTTTAGATTGACAGGTTGTAGTACCGGAAGCCCGGCCTCAACAGCATAGTCTTTGACCGCAGATGTTCCGGTCTTTTTACCTCGTCCTTTCGGCTTGTCAGGGGCGGTGATTACCGCAACAATATTAACCCCTGATTCTGTAAGCCTTCTCAAACTCTCGGCTGCAAAATCAGGGGTTCCCAAAAATATGATTCTAAGTTCTTTACTCATTCAACAGCAAAGAAACAGAACCCTGACTTATTCAATAAGTGATTTCAATTTTAATGAAACGGTTTTTTCGCTCCCGTCCTGTAGTACGACAAGCTCTACCGTTTCTCCATCCATTTTGAGGGCTTTTTTCACATCGGCCAGATTAATTTCAGACATGGACTTGCCGTTCAGCTTAAGTAGTTCGGCATTTAGTTTGATACCGGCTTCTGATGCAGGACTGTTTTCAAAAACCTGGTGTATGAGGACCCTCTTTTTGTCTGGTGCAAGTTGCACATCAATTCCACTGCAATTCACATTGAATTTCTGACCCCACTGACTGTTTTTTGTTAAAAACATCATTTTGTCCGGTACATCAATCGTGATATTATACATTCTCAAAATCTGGCTTCCAATGATTCCTGATACTTTTTTATCTGCCTGAATACCGTTGGTTGCTGCACTGATTCCTATTGGTAAATCTTCAACTTTCTGTTTTCCAAATGAAAAGGAAAGTACGTGACCTTCATAATGAAGAGTTTCGTTCTCAGAAATTCCCTTTACCAGATACGAATAATGTTTTCCTGTTTTGTTTATCACGTCATACTTTTTGGCATAGGGCGAATTAAAATCCAGTGTTGTTCCGGCACCGGTCATAACGAAGAAGGTTCCATCATGCGGTTCGTTGTTGTTCAGAACCACAGTCCCCTTAATGGTTGGAATGGAAACATTCAAATCAAATGGAATAGCATCTCCTTTTTTTGGTGCGTTTCCATGGTCATAGATATTCATGGTCAGGTCGTCATAATTGATATGTACGGAGTGATGCTGGAGCAGGTCATATCCCAAAATACCGTCAATATCATGCCCAAGACTAATTTCAAGGTGCTTCAAATCAGTTGAATACACTTTAATGTTTTTTTCCATCAGGAAATGATTAATGGCAATAGTGTTGTGTTTAATTAAATGCCACACAGATGTGGTTGCATTCATTTCAACATCCTTTCTGACAAGCTTCAATTTGTCAGCAATGTCTTCATCTAAAACGGTTAATCCGGCACCGGTATCGAAAATGAAGTCAAGTGGTTCAGAATCATCCACACTTACTTTGATGATGATGTGGTCTCCAAAAAGTTCAAAAGGAATGGAAGTGATAGGTGTTTGAGCATTAGCGAACGCAAATGATACGACCGCTAATAAACAGGCTACTTTTTTCATGGTAATTATTTTATTCTATGAGCAGGTTTAATATTTGAATTTAATGAGATTTGATGAGATAATCAGGTCAGCTAAGTTAATACTTTGGGACGAACAATTATGGCAATATTGATGTTCAAACACAAAATCAACAGTATATGAATAAACGAATATGGCTCATTACCGGATGCTCAACAGGGTTTGGAAGAGAATTGGCTAAACTGGTAGCTGAAAATGGTGAAATTGTATTGGGTACTATTCGAAAGCATGAGCAGGTAAAAGAACTGGAATTACTGAATGCCGATTTTATTCATGGAATTGTTCTGGATGTTCAGAATCAGGAAAGTATTGATGATGCAGATAAACTGATTGCTGATAAATTTGGCAGGGTAGATGTGCTGGTTAATAATGCGGGATATGGAACACTTGGAGCTATTGAAGAAACTCCACAGGAGGAGATTGAACGCCAGTTTGATGTGAATGTTTATGGTGCTGTCCGTATGATGAAGCTGGTGCTGCCTTATATGAGGAAGCAAAGAAGCGGACACATTTTAAATATTACTTCGATAGCCGGATTGAATGGGTTTCCGGGAGTTGGTATTTATAATGGAAGCAAGTTTGCGCTTGAAGGAATTGGAGAGGCCCTTGCCGCCGAAACCCGCCATCTTGGAATCAAGGTGACTAATGTCGAGCCTGGGCCTTTCAGAACAGACTGGGCCGGCAGGTCTGCAACCTTCAATGAAACCGAAATTGAGGATTACAAAGAGAGTGCCGCAAAAAATATGGAGTCTATTCAGGGAGTAAGCGGGAAGCAGGTTGGGGACCCTGTCAGGGCGGTAAAAGCGATGTATGAGCTTACCAGACTGGATAATCCTCCGGTACACCTGCCATTGGGGGGTGCTGCTTATAAGCGGGTAAATATTAAACTGGAGGAATTCAAAAACGAAGTTGATGAATTCGAATACCTGGGAAAACCAACCGATTTTACTGAAGAAGAACTAGAAAAACTATCCTGATGAAATCAATCAATATTTTAGAGAAGTTTGACCTGTTTAAGGAAAACTGGACACCCAAAATCATTGGTGAATTGAATGGTCAGCAGGTGAAGCTTGCAAAGCTGGTTGACGAATTTGTATGGCACAGCCACGAGAATGAGGATGAATTGTTCATGGTTTTTAAGGGAACTCTGATCATGGAATTCAGAGATCGGGTGGAAGTGGTAAAGAAAGGAGAGCTGCTTATCGTCCCCAAAGGCGTTGAGCATTTCCCAAGAACTGAAAAAGGGGAAGAGGTATGGGTCTTACTTTTTGAGCCTGCTGTTACAAAACATACAGGTAAGGTTGAGCATGAAAAAACAGTTCATGATCAGGAATGGATCTGAGTGTTGTTACATTTAAAAAATGGAAGAGCCGGTCATATTAGTGAGCAGCTCCAGCGCCCGAATCCCGGCGGCTGAATTTCCTTTCTTATTCAATTTCGGACTCCATACGGCTACACTGTATTTATCAGGATAGATAGCCACAATTCCACCCCCAACCCCACTTTTGCCTGGCAAACCAACACGGAATGAAAATTCCCCCGCTTCATCGTAAAACCCGCAGGTTTGCATAAGCGCATTGATTCTTTTAGTTCGAGTCAGTGTGATAATTTGCTCCCCGCCGGGAAAAATTTCACCTCTGTTAGCATATACCATAAACGTCTGCGCCAGTTCCCTGCATGACATACTGATTGAACAGGTATCAAAATAGAAATCAAGAACAGTTTCAACGTCATTTTTAATGTTTCCATATGCCTTAATCAGATTAATCATTGCCCTGTTATGAAAGCCTTCTTCTTTTTCAGAAGCTGCGATTTTTGGGTCATATTCAATCGAGGGGTTATTTCCCAGATGTCTGACAAACTCCAGGTATTCAGCCTTTGGATTCTTGAGGTTGCTGACCAGAATATCACAGACAACCAGGGCGCCTGAATTGATCAGCGGATTTCGTGGAATTCCGTTTTCATATTCGAGCTGAACCAGGGAGTTAAAGGGGTCACCGGAAGGCTCTACACCCACACGTTTCCAGAGACTTTCTCCATCTTTTAACAGGGCAAGGGTGAGTGATAAAACCTTTGAAATACTCTGTATGGAGAACTTTTCTTCACTATCTCCAAAAGAAAAGTCACCGTAATCTTTGCAGCTTAGGTGCATGCCAAATTTATTGGGGGACACTTTTGCCAGTTCCGGAATGTATGATGCAACCTCACCAGATATTTTGGAGATATCAATCTCCTGTTTGATGGTGTCCAGGATTTTTTTGTAGTCCATTAATCGTAAAGTAAATATGCTGCTCTTTTTGATTGGAAAATTTTCAGGTCAGGTGCCCATGTTTTTCGTATTTCTTCTTCCGTCAGGCCGGCTTCAATTTGCTTTTGTAGCTGATCTGTACCAGCCAGTCGTGCAAAATAGTCCAGAAAGAAATCAGGTCTGTCCATCTTTTTATAGGCATCCAGGAGTGGTTGCAAACTGAAACGGTAGACAGGTTTACTGTCAATCCATGAAATTCCAAAGCATCGCTTGTTCTCATGAGGCGGCCATTTGGCGCCTTCCATGGAAACAGGAGTGAAGCTGTATGTGGTATCGGGGTATTCGGGATGTCCGATTTGCTGAAACGCATGATCGGTTCCTCTCCCGACTGACATAATGGTTTGTTCAAACAGGCAAAGGCCCGGATAAAGGGAGATACTCAAATCATCCGGCAGATTGGGTGAGGGCTTAACCGGAAGAGAGTAGGGAGTCTGATGAGTCCAGTTTTGATTCTTTATGACTGTCAGATCACACTGTATACCTCCTTCGAGCCAGCCTTCACCGTTTATCATTTGTGCTAACTCACCGATTGTGAGTCCATGAACGATCGGTATGGGATGCATTCCTACAAATGAGCGGTAAGCAGTATCCAGCACAGGCCCGTCTACATAACTGCCGTTGGGATTTGGACGGTCCAGAATAATCAATGGGATATTTGCCTTAGCGCATGCCTCCATCACATAATGCATGGTACTTATGTAGGTGTAAAATCTTGCTCCGACATCCTGTATGTCAAACACCATAAGGTCAATTCCATTCAGTTGATCCTGTGTAGGTTTTTTGTTTTTTCCGTGTAGAGAAATCAGCTTGAAACTTTGATGACCCTCTTCATACTCTACTAATTCCCCATCGCTGGAGGTTCCTTTGAATCCATGTTCAGGAGTGAAGACACTTTTTAGATTTATTCCCAGGCTAATCAGTGTGTCGGTCAGATGAGTGTTTCGAATCAGTGAACTGTGATTTACTGTAACAGCAACCGCTTTGCCTTCCAATAGCGAAAGGTATTCATTCACCTGCCAGGCCCCTGGAGTTACCTCTTTGGAATCCTGTGGTTCTCTGGCTGTACAAGCACATATCAGAGCAAGAAGGAAAAAGCATCTGTAGATCATAATTGCAGCCAAAGTAAAACACTTAATATTGTATCCAAATGAATTTTCCGCTCTTTATTTCCAGACGTATTTCGAAGGAGACATCCGGTTCCTTTTCCACCACTATTAATAAAATAGCAATTATTAGTATCGGGCTGGGGCTTGCTGTTCTGCTCCTATCTTTCATGATTTTATATGGATTCAAAGGGGAGATAAAGGAGAAAATCTACAGTTTTAGCGGTCATTTAATCATCAGCAAATACACGCTTTCAACCTCTTTTGAGGAAAGCTCGATTGTTGTGGATGATTCTTTGATTCAAACCATAAAAGCATATCCGCTTACAGAGCGTGTTCAGCCTTTTGCCATGAAAGCCGGTCTTTTAAAGACAGATGAAGAAGTTCAGGGAGTCATTGTAAAAGGAGTCGACTATTCTTTTGATACCGCCGGTTTTTCAAAGCATATGATTGAGGGCCGTTTCCCCGACTTTTCTAAAGAGAAATATTCAACGGAGGTAGCGCTTAGTAAAAAAATAGCTTCCTACCTGCGACTTAATACAGGGGATGAAGTACTGATCTACTTTGTCCAGAACCCGCCTCGATTCAGGAGATTGCAGATAGCTGGTATCTATGAAACCGGGCTGGAAGAGTTTGATGAAAAGATGATTATTGGGGACCTGGATCTGGTGCGGAGAATTAACAACTGGCCTGATTCGCTTGCTGGTGGTCTGGAAGTCTTCATCTCGGATACGGATGAGTTAGAAAAAGCAGAAACGGATTTGTTTAATTCGGTTGATGTTAGCTTATATGTAGATAAGGTAACGGATCGATTCGTTCAAATCTTTGACTGGCTAAATCTGCTGAACAGGAATGTGGTGATTTTGCTGACCATCATCCTTTTTATTAGCGGGACAAGTATTATTTCTATCATGCTAATTCTGATCATGGAGCGAACACAAATGATTGGAGTATTGAAGGCTCTCGGTTCATCCGACAGGTTTATCCGAAAAGTCTTTGTCTGGAATGGACTCCAGCTAATTTTAAAAGGACTTTTAGTGGGAAATGTTACAGGTATCGGGCTTGGGCTTCTTCAGTATTATCTTAAAATCATCCCGTTGGATGCAGCGAGTTATTACATGAGTCATGTCCCCATACAGTTTGATGCATGGACTATTGTCTGGTTAAATGTACTTGTGCTTATATTAATTGGTTTAACCCTGCTGATTCCGGTTGTTGTAATTTCGAGGATACAGCCGGTTAAGGCTATCCGCTTCAATTAGGCGGGTTCGTACTTTCTGAAGAGGCTTTTTATTTTCATTTCAAGTACCCCAATGACGGCTTCTTTAAAAATGCCTTTGGACATTTTAGAAGTACCTTTTGTTCGGTCAGTAAAAATGATCGGAACCTCAACGACTTTAAATCCGTGCTTCCATGCATTGAACTTCATTTCAATTTGAAAAGCGTATCCAATGAAATGAATTCTGTCCGGGTTAATGGTTTCAAGTACTTTCTTTGAATAGCATTTGAACCCTGCAGTAGAATCTTTGAATGGCATGCCGGTAATTAATCGAACGTAGATGCTGGCAAAATAAGACATAAGAACCCGACCAATTGGCCAGTTTACCACATTGACTCCTTTGATATAGCGCGAGCCAATTGCCACGTCGCTGCCCTCTTCACATGCCTTCTGCAGGCGAATCAGGTCCTGAGGGTTGTGTGAAAAGTCGGCATCCATTTCACATATATAGTCATAGTTGTTTTCTAGTGCCCATTGAAATCCGGTGATATAGGCAGTCCCGAGTCCCAGCTTACCTTCACGTTCAATCATGAAAATACGCTCCGGGTTTTTACTCATTGCTTCTTTCACCAGATCCGCAGTGCCATCAGGAGAATTATCATCCACCACTAATAGATTAAATGAAGGAGACAGCTTAAGAACTTCACTGATAATGTTCTCAATATTTTCCCTTTCATTGTAGGTGGGTATGACAACTATGTTCTTACTCATTAATCTTTATGTAGCTGGTTAATCAATCTTAAAAGATACTACAATAATAACAGCCTTGAATGAACAAAACTGTATTTATTGAGAGATAGTACCTGTAACGGAAAAATTGATTTCAGGACTGCCGATTAACAGAATTTAAGACAACACCATTAAATGTGAACAGGTCAGACTGTGGAGTAATCCTGCTTTATTCAATCATGGGCAGTCAATATCATCCAGCATGCTGTCCCAGCAATGGAATGAATTATCCTGGAAGTAGAGAAAATCCCGGACCTTACCATCCTTACTTACGCTGTTCCACCGAATTTCAGTTGTGTTGGCTTCAGACTTATCATATATATCATACTGTCTGTTGAAATCGTCACTTTCATCTCTTTCGAAGAAGATAAAATCGCCATTGGTATCTGCTCCTGATACTACGTTGGTGTAACCAATGCTTGCAAGCTCATCAGTTTCTGATCTCGCCCACTTAATTTCAATGAAAGGAGAGGGGTCATTAGGGTCATGGTTCAGCACCCAGCTCCCTGAAAGACCATCAAGCTTAGAAACTCCGGAGTACCAGTTGAAATCCTCAAATCCATTTTCTCTGGTTATAAACATATCCCATGCTACTTCGGTAGAATTAACTGTGGCCTGCAATTTCGCAGTGTATTTTGCTCCCAGTGCTGCATAATCATATTCCCAGACCCATCCTGGAATAGACGCGTCGAATACAGGTTCATGGTTAAAAGATTCTGCAAATGATGCTACAGGTATCGCGAATGTGGTCGTAATTGCAATATTCCAAAAGCCTACATTTAGTGCGGAGTAGGTCCAGTTGTTTTTTGTCATTGCCCGACCTCCATCGGCTTCTGTTATGTTAAAATCCATCACGAAGGTGGATACAGGAGGAATGTCAGGAGCAACCCCCGGATCGATTTCAGGATCTGATTCACTACATGCATATAGCAAGATGATTGAGGAGAAGATGACTCCTCTCAAAAGAGCGGCGGGCGTTTTCATAGGCGACTATAAATTAGTTTCGTGGTATAAACTGCATTCTAATTTCACCATTTCTTATCAGATGACAAAAAGTTAGATATAAGCGGATATTTTTAGATGTAAATGGATATAAAACGGGAAGAACTCCAAATGAGACCCTGCCTTTTTAAAATCTTCATTTTATTCAGTTCTGAGTGATTTTACAGGATTTGCTCGTGCAGCTTTCCACGATTGATAGCTGATGGTTCCCCAGGCTATTAGCATTGCAGCAACACCAGACAAGAAAAAGGTGAGAGGTTTGAGACTGGTTCGATAGGCAAAATCCTCCAGCCAGTAATCCATGGCCAGATACGAAACCGGGACCGCAATTAAGAAAGATATTAGTACCAGCTTGATGAAATTTCTTGAAAGGAGATTGACAATACTGGTTACCGATGCACCCAGCGTTTTCCTGATGCCAATTTCCTTTGTTTTCTGCTCCGCAGTAAAAGCTGCCAGTCCGAAGAGTCCAAGGCAGGCAATCACAATTGCGAGCACAACGAATATGATGAAGATTTGTCCGATTTTTTGTTCCTGCTTGTATTGAGAATCGAACTCCTTGTTCATAAAGCGAAAATCGAAAGGCTGACCGGGAGCGAACTTTTCCCACGTTGCATTTAAATGCGCTATGGTTTCAGTAGCGTTTTCCATCTGAATACGAAACATTGCCACTCCGTTTCGCTCACCCAAATGGAAGACGAGCGGTGAAATATCATTTCTTAATGACTGAAAATGGAAATCACTAACGACCCCCAGAATTCTGTAGCCCTCTACTTCCGGGTTCTCATCACTTCCGCCATATGCGTAGAGCATTGATCCGACAGGGGTTTCATAACCGAACTGTTTCACTGCGGCTTCATTAAGCAATACACCTGATGAGTCACTGGAGAAATCTTTAGAAAAGGCTCTGCCGGCGGCCATTTGGATTCCAAGTGTTTCGAAGAAATCATAATCAACCACCGCTTCATTTATCACGAGGCTCTCAGCAGCTGCAGCACTGGGGTTTTTAAAGTACAGGTCTGAATTATTAGTACTGGAAGTAGGAGTGAAGCTGGCAACCGTGCCGCCCAGGACATTTGCACTTCTTGATGCTTCTTCCTTGTAGGAAGTGACCTGATCTCTCAGAATCCATGCATCGTTCACAATGAGTATCTGATCTTTATCATACCCCAGTTTTTTATTCTGGATGAAGGAGAGTTGATCAAAAACAATGGCAGTTCCTATGATCATGATGATGGATATGGAAAATTGAAAAACAACCAACGTGCTTCTTATCGGGCCGCTCTTAACCCCTTGTCTTACTTTTCCCTTCAGCACTTCAATCGGTTTAAACATCGACAGATAAAAAGCCGGATAGCTTCCGGCCAGCAGACCAACCACCAGCATGATCGAAAACATATAGAGTACGTATTCTCCTTCCAGTATGCTTATATACATCAACTCTTTCTCGGCGATCGTATTGAATCCGGGAATGGCGAGAAGTACCAATGAATAAGCTACAATAAAAGAAATGAAGCTTATAAGTACAGCTTCCGATATAAACTGACCAATAAGTTGTTTTCTAAAAGCACCCATCACTTTTCTTACACCCACTTCCTTTGCCCGGTTGGAGGATCTTGCGGTCGACAGGTTCATGAAATTAATGCAGGCAAGTACAAGAATGAAGAGGGCCACAACAGAGAAAATGAAAACATATTTGATGTCTCCGTTGGCTTCCATTTCACCTTCCTTATCTGATTTTAAATGAATATCGGAAAGTGGAAACAGTGAAAATCCAAGGGCATTGCCGCTGTTTCTGAATTCATCCATCTTCATGTTGAGGTATTGCTCAATCAAAGGAGCACAATACGTCTCGATCATACCTTCAAATTTGCCTTCAAATTCAGAAGGAACAACACCTTCATTTAGCTTTACATAGGTGTTGAAATTGGTACTTAACCAGTTGTTGTTAGTTGTCCACTGGAAGGAACTCATCGACAAGATCATGTTGTGATGAAAATGTGAGTTTTGAGGAAAATCTTCATAAACTCCGGCTACTTCATAGTCAAACCGATTGTCAAGAACTAATACTTCTCCAACCGGATTTATGTCATTGCCGAAGATTTTTTTAGAGGTGGTCAGGTCAATGACGAGTGTATTGGGGCGATTCAATGCTCCTTTTGATTCTCCATATATCAGACGGTTGGAGAAGAAGTCAAAAAAATTGGAATCAGCCATCATTACATTTTCTTCTTTAAATGTCTCGGCTCCTTCTTTTTTTCTGACAAACCAGTTACCGGAATTTCTTATCCTGGTAGCATCCTGAACTTCCGGATAATCCTTTTTAAGAGCTGCCGCCATTGGGGCACCTCCCTGAGCAGCAATTATATCTGATCCGTTTAAGGTTGCTGCAAAATCCACCCGGTGAATTCGATCTGAATCATTGAAGTATTGATCATAGCTCAATTCATCTTTTACAAAAAGCGAAATGAGCATGAAACATGCAAGACCTATGGATAGCCCTAATATGTTAAGCAGAGAATAGAATTTGTGCTTCAGAAGATTTCTGAGTGCGACGTTGAAATAGTTTTTGAGCATGTTTGACAGTTATTGGTTGATATAAAGATGCGAATAATCAGAAATGGTTGCTCCGGAAACAAAAGAGGCTGCCTCAAGTCATTTGAGACAGCCTCTTATCTGATATATTCTCCTTACTCGTCTTTTAGAGATTTAGCAGGATTAGCCCGTGCCGCACTCCATGACTGGAAGCTCATGGTGACCCATGCAATCACCAGAGCCACTACACCAGCCAATATGAAGATCATATAATTCATTGTTGTTCTGTTTTGAAACTCCTGCAGCCAGTCGTTCATGATCAGATAGGAAGCAGCTGCACCAACCAGAAAGGAAATAAATACAAGTTTTAAAAATTCCTTTGAAAGCAACATCACGATACTTGAAATAGAAGCTCCAAGCACTTTTCGCACACCGATCTCTTTTGTTTTTTGTTCAGCAGTAAATGCTGCGAGCCCATACAACCCGAGGCATGCAATAAAAATGGCCAGAAAAGCAAATACCCCAAATATTTTTCCCAGTTTTTGTTCTGCTTTATACATGTCATTGAATCGATCATCAAGAAAGCTGTACTGGAATGGCTGCCCTGGAGCGAATTCATCCCACTTAGCTTCGAAGAAGTCAATGGTTTCAGGGATATTTTCACCGGAAATCTTAAAAGAAACGAATCCCCTGCTTCTGCCCAGATTAAATACGAGTGGTTCAATATTGTCTCTAAGCGAAGCAAAGTGAAAATCTTTCACGACTCCTATAACCTTATATTGCTCTACAACCGGATTTTCATTTGACCCGCCATAGGTTGATAAAGTCATGCCAACTCCCTCGTCCCATCCTAATTGCCGAAGTGCAGCCTCATTCAGAAGAATGGCTGAACTGTCACTTGGAAAATCTTTCGAAAAACTCCGTCCGTCTGCCAGCTCGATTTCCAGTGTCTCCATGTAATCGTGATCCACTCTGAACTGGTGGAATACATAGCTTTCATCTTTGGTTGGATTGGCGCCAGGGAACCACAGATTATTGTTGTCACTTGTCTGAACAGGAAGGAAGCTTGACATGGTTCCGCTCAATACATTGGTATGCTGAATGGACTCATTTTTGAACGATTCTGCCTTGTCACCCATTAGCCACGGGTCATGCAGCATGATCACGTGATCTTTTGAATAGCCAAGTTTCTTGTTTTGAATATAAGACAGCTGGTCAAAAACAATCATCGTTCCTATGATCATAATGATTGATACGCTGAACTGGATAATCACCAGCACGCTTCGAATTCCACCGCCTTTTAGTCCCAGATTCAGTTTTCCTTTCAAAGTTTCAATTGGCCTGAAGTTGGATAGGTAGAATGCGGGATAACTTCCTGCAAAAAGACCAACCACCAACAAAATGGCAACCATTATCATTATGAAATTAAATGAGAACAGATTGTTTGCGTTGATGGATTTATCAGCCAGTTCATTGAACAATGGCAGCACGAGGAACGAGATTCCATAGGCCATAACAATGGAAACAAATGTTATCAGAAATGCTTCACTTAAAAACTGGTTGACCAGCTGGGATTTGTAGGCTCCCATCACTTTTCTTACTCCAACTTCCTTTGCACGACCTGCTGACCTTGCAGTTGAAAGGTTCATGAAATTGATACAGGCCAGAATCAGTATAAAAAGGGCAATAGCTGTGAAAATGTAAATGTATTGCATGCTTCCCGGAGGTGCCAGTTCACCAAGTTTATCGGATTTCAGGTGAATGTCTGCAAGTGGAAACAAATAGAATCCGGCGCTATTTCCGGCTTCCATGAACTCCTCCATCGTGGCACCCATAAACTGCTCAATCTCAGGACCGATGTATTTCTGAATCAGGTCCGGGAATTTTGCTTCCAGGACGGCTGGATCAAATCCTTCCTGCAACTTGAGGTAGGTATTGAAATTAAAACTCATCCAGAATTTGGATTGTGCTTCTTCCCGACTCTCCATGGTCAGGAGCATATCAAAATTTAAATGTGAGTTGGCAGGCATGTCTTCAAAAACACCTGTTACCTCCCAGTCTTCATCATTATCCAGTATGACAATTTTTCCTACCGGATCCTCATCCCCAAAAATTTTGGTTGCTTCGCTCTGGTTCAGGACCATCGTCTTAGGTCGCTCCAGACATGTAGCCGGATCGCCTTTGATCAGTTTGAAATCGAAAAACCGGAAGAAATTTTTGTCAACAAAAGAAGCATCTTCTTCATTGTAGGTATCCTCTCCGTCTTTCCTTTTTACCATCCAGTTACCACTTGTTCTGATACGTGTGGCAGCTTCAATCTCGGGAAATTCGGTTGGCATAGTCGGGCCTGCGGGAGCGCTGGCCAAAGCAGTGATGAATTCTGACCCGTTGATTGTCCCGCTAAAATCCATTCGATAAATGCGATCCGCATCTGCGTGGAATCGATCATAACTTAGCTCGTCTGTCACGAAAAGGGTGATCATGAGGAAGCATGTTAATCCTAATGAAAGCCCCAGTATGTTAATAAGCGAATAGAACTTATGCTTAATCAGATTGCGAAAGGCAACATTTATGTAATTCTTAAACATGATTTTGAGTTTTTGACCTTTGAATTATCCCTACCTGAGTGTGATTTTCTCCACTCTGTCCCACGGGATGTACACCTTGTCAGAGCCTGTTTTAACCAGTACCCCCTGATTTCTTTCAGAAACATCCTGTGCGTCCTCCATTACTATGGTTTTTCCGTTCTTTAGTTCAACTGTAGCCCTGTCGGAACTGCGGGGTTCAATGGATTTAATGTTTCTAAATGGAATGATGTATTTCGTATCATCATCTTCGCCATTCAGGACCTCAAAGGTGTATTCCTCATCAAGATCATATACAATCTCACCTTCGTGAACATCTCCATTATCCACAACAACCCGACCTTTTATTTTTTCAACAACGAAGGAATCGAAATCTGAACCACTTCCAGGAGCATCTTTAAAGGTGACTTTGTCAAAATCCTCCCATTCCAGATCAATTCTTCCAAATCCCGGTATGGTTACAATGATTCCCTTGTTGTCATCATTTACATCATTGCTTCCTCGTAATTCAAGTTCACGTCCTGACTTAAGCCTGACAATACTTCTGCTGTAGCCGTCCCTTTCGATTGATTCAATTTTTCTAAATGCAATGGAAACATCACCATCTCTTGTATCGCCATCCAGCACATCTGAACCGACTCTTTCATCATGATCCCATTGTACATAGCCGGTGAATGTTCCTAAATCGCTTTCGACCGTGCCATAAAGAGGTTCACCAAATTTCTCTTCAAGATTTGAAGGTGTAGGCAGAAATTCAATTTCATCAATCCTGCTCCATGATATTTGAACGAGTCCAAGATCGCTATCAATGATATTGATCTTAGCACCAATATCATTGTATCCATCTCCATCGATCTCAATATAATCACCGTTTCTGAGTTTCAATTCTGCACCACTTCTCCCTACCTTCATAGATTGGATGTTTCCAAATTCGCAGGAAAATTCGTGCACAAAATCATTGTCATTATCAAAATCCCATGAAACATTGAGAAGCTTAATTACTCCGTTTCCATAGCGTTGATCATCGTATCTGTTCTCCAGTGATTCCAACTCTCTGCGAGACAGGTAATCCAGATTCTTGTTTTCCTCTTTCGAAGCGTTGAACATGTCAGTCCAATAGACTTCTTCCTTACCCCATCGGATGGGTCCGGTGTATTCATCACCATCTTCTGTAGTGATTTTTCCATAAATAAAGCCTGTATCCTGAGCAATCAGACTAATGCTGAAAATGGTGGCAAATGCGACTAGAAATGATTTTAATTGTCCTTTCATGATATTGAGTTATAGGTTTTACATTGGGTTTGATGCATTCTAATGACAAAAGGTTGCATCAAAGGTTTACTTAGGTATTAATTAGTACTTGTTAATACAAGGTAGATACGTGTAAAATCAGGCCGGGTTGTAGGAAAAGAAGGATTAATCCAGAGTTGGTTTCACATAGAGTTGAAAATAATCTCTCAACGGGCAGGTTTCGGCCATCCTGACTGCTTCCTGTATGGAATCAGCTTCGAGGAGAATAATACCGGCAATGAGTTCTTTTGCCTCGACAAAAGGGCCATCTGTGGTGAGTTTACTTTTTGATGGAAGCAATTGACCTTCTGAAAGATCAAGCCTTTTCCCGCTCAAATGTTTATTGCCCAGGGATTGAGCCCATTCCCCATAAGACATCAGACATTTCTGCTCATCTTCAGGAGAAAGAGCTCTCTTCTCTTCAGCAGCAATTAGTACAAGGAATTCGGACATGTGATATAGGCGAATTTGAGTTGAGTTTCTGGACAACTCTTTAAAATTACTTAATCTGTCCGATTATGATATTCTCTTCTTTGATGTTAAAATTGCCTTCCTGATCATATGAAGTCCAGGGACTATTGGATATGTAAAAAAGCGTACCGTTTAGAACAGTTCCCTGTGTAGGTTCACCCAATATTCCATCCTGAGCAACAATCTCTTTTTTAAGAATATCTGTTCCCTGATCATCCAAAAAATATTTAACTATCCTGTTGGGTTTGGTTCCATTATGAAGACCAATGAGCACATTACCTATTCGGTAAAGACCATCAATTCCCTTCAGCAAAACATCGCTCGTAGCAGATAACTTTTGAACAGATCCGGAACCGAGGGTAAATTTGTAGATTCCATCAATGTAATCAGAAAGGTAAATGGCGCTTTCATCTTTATTAAAGGTGAGTCCCTGCATATTAAGTATCGTTCCGGAGAAGTCTTTCAGCATTTCAAGTTTTCCGGTTTCTCTGCTGATCCACCAGAGCTGATTGGCTGTCCCGTCTGACAGGTAAACATTGCCTGATGAGTCGAGAATTAAATCTCCAAAATTGTGATTGGGAGGTAAAGAGAATGTCTCAATCAGTTCACCTTTCTTAAGGTCGTATTTGAGAACACTCACTTTACCTTTATCCTCTTCATTCAGGTCTTTGAAATTATCCATTGCAGAAGTACAGGCCCAAAGTGTCTTCTCGTCAGCTGATACTTCAATCCCCATAACAGCCCATGAGTTTTCTGGTGATTCAGCCCAGACTACCGGTTGTTCACCATCTTTCACCTTCCAGATTTTTCCGTCTCTTACGCCTCCCATGAAAAATGCCTTTTGCTTTTTGGACCAGGTGATACATTCGGAATGTGAGGCAAGAATCGGAAATTCATAAGCCGCCTGAACTGGAAGTTCACGGGTCAGTTCTTTTTGGAGCTTAACTATCTCGCTGAACCCATCTGTATCCGTGATGGATTCAAAATCAGAGTCTGCAGAAAAATCCTGTGTGGCATCCATCAGGATATATTTTCGCAATGTCTGAATTGATGCTTCAGGATTTCCTGTCAATGCATATCCACCGGCCAGATTGTAGACTACAGGCGGGTAATTTGGACGCATGGTGTCTATAGTGTACATCTTCTCTTTAAAGAGCTGATAGTTCTTTTCTTCATATGCCTTCATCCCTTCCTGATAGATTTCACGGAGGGACTGCCCGAATGAGACATTGGAAACAAGGACGATAAGTAGTAGCAGTTTTTTCATCTGAGTTGAATTGAGTCTTTTGTTTTGATGAAAGTAGGGTGAATCGCAACACTCCACGACTCATTCCTTAATTGCTACTTATTTTTCAATAGCTTTTAGAATTCTATTTCATATCGAATCTGCTCTCCATTCCGATCAATAACTACCGAAGTAGCATCACCTTTCTTGAATGTGGAAAGTGCCCGCATATAACTCATCATATCTGTGATTGTACTATCTCCAAGCTGAACAACCACATCTCCTTTTTGAAGGCCGGCTTTTTGTGCCGGCTTATCCTCACTCACTCCATCAATTCTCATGCCTTTACCATCAAAAAGATAGTCAGGGATTACGCCCATTGCTACTGTAAATCGTGGATTGTCCTGAGACTCATCTTTTGTTTTCGTGAATTCAATTTTTTCTTCGTCATCCAGATCAACCACAATGCGCTCTATCAATGAAGCAACTAAAAGAATTCCATCCTCATTGATCTTGTCTGCATCGTCACCCGGTTTGTGATAATCTTCGTGTTGTCCGGTAAAAAAGTGTAGCACAGGAATATCCTGGAGGTAAAAGGAAGTGTGATCGGAGGGTCCTGTTCCGGACTCACTTTTTATGATTTTCAGGCTGTCTGAGTTTGAATTGTCAAGCATCCAGTTCCAGACGGGGGAGGTGCCGGTCCCGTTTGCCGCCAGCCCCTTGTCCATATCCAGTCGGCCAACCATATCCATGTTGATCATGAAATTGACTTTAGACAGATCAATGGTTGGATTCTTCACATAATAATTGGATCCCCAAAGACCTTTTTCTTCTCCTGACATCCCAATAAAGAGTACATCTCTATTGAGTTTTTTACCTGAAAGCGTACGGGCAAGGTGCATCATTGCAGCGACTCCACTTGCATTATCATCAGCCCCATTGTGTATGGATTCCTCACCGCGGTGCAGGGAAGAAACACCACCCAGTCCCAAATGATCATAATGCGCACCGATAACGATCAACTCATCACCAGGATTGTCAATCATTCCCAGGACATTGTAGCCGGTAATTCCTGCTGAATCAGCAGATACACCAACCCGATCTTCTTCATGAGGGTTTTGTGATGGTTTCACAAAGAATGACTGATAAAACCCGTCGGTTCCTTTTCCTGTAAGTTTTGCTTCTTCAAATTGCGAAACGATGTAGTCAGCGGCCATTTTTTCACCGGCTGTTCCAACTTCCCGACCCATCAATGAATCGCTGGCGAGGATGCTGATGTCCTTCGTTATTTGAGCGATGGGATCATACGATTGCTGATCGGAACAACTAACAAAGATTAAAGTCAGGATAACAAGTGATAAATGCTTTTTCATGATAAATGGATTATGAGTTAGTTTCGCGTTTCGAAGATAACTGACCATGAAGAATTTATTGATCTTATTACCGGCAATTCTTACATTCGCCTGCCAACAGTCCGGAAAGGAGACTTCCTCTGACATTAATTCAGATACACTCAGGTATGAAAATGAGGTACACCTTAAGAATGTAAAACAGCTTACCTGGGGAGGGAATAACGCTGAAGCTTATTGGAGTTTTGACGGAAGCAGTGTGGTGTTTCAGTCAGACTATACTGAATGGGGTGTGGGATGCGATCAAATTTTTACGCTGAAAATTGACGAAGTAGTAAAAGGCACTCGCCCAAACATGGTGAGTACAGGTATGGGCAGAACAACCTGTTCATATTTTCTTCCCGGTGATTCACTGATTGTTTATGGGTCCACTCATCTGGCTGATGAACAATGTCCGCCAACTCCTGAGAGATCAAGTGGAAAATATGTATGGCCGATTTATGGAGGGTATGACGTTTTTGTAGCGGATCTGCAGGGCAACATTGTCAATCAACTCACTGACGGGGAAGGATATGACGCTGAAGCAACGGTATCTCCTAAGGGTGATCGGATCATATTTACATCTACACGTTCCGGGGATCTGGAATTATATACCATGAATCTGGACGGGTCTGATGTGTTACAAATCACCAGCGATTTGGGATACGATGGGGGTGCTTTTTTCTCACCAGATGGCAGCAAAATCATCTGGAGAGCCTCAAGGCCAAAAACGGAAGAGGAGATCACTGAATACAAAGAATTGCTTGCTCAGGGACTGGTGCAGCCAACCGATATGGAATTGTATGTTGCCAATGCTGATGGATCAGATGCGAAGCAGATTACGACTTTAGGGAATGCCAATTGGGCACCATTCTTTACGCCTTCCGGCGAAAAGATCATCTTCTCTTCTAATCATAATTCAGAAAGAGGATTTCCATTCAATCTGTTTATGGTAAACATTGATGGCTCAGGATTGGAGCAGGTTACCTTTGATCAGACCTTTGATTCCTTCCCAATGTTTAGCCCTGATGGCAAATACCTGGTCTGGGCGTCCAATCGATTCAATGGAGGAAACAGGGATACGAATCTGTTTGTTGCCGAGTGGGTGGATTAGGATGATCCTCTGTTAAATGGTAAGCTGGTAGAGATAAATTACAAATTTAGCGGGCCATACGATCTTCCGATCTTCAATCTGGTTCCTGATTTGAGAATAACATATTCATCTCTTTGCTGCTTCTCCTTTCCAATGATATGTTCCTTATTGACGAGATATTTTCGATGTATTCTGACAAAATCCGGTTTCAGATCCTCTGCCATTTTTTCAAGTGTGGTCCTTTTCATAATGGAGTTTTCCGGTGTGTGGATTTTTAAATAGTGATCGTCTGCCTCTATCCATGAAACCAGTGAGGATTGAATGGTAATTTCTTTTCTTCCGAGACTTCCTGAAATGAGACTCCCCTTTTTCTTTTCCTGGTTTTTGATTTGATAAACAGCTGTTCCCAGAATGATGAAATGGAAGAGTACATCTCTTCCGAAATACCTCCTGGCATAAACTTCACTGGGGAAACCATCAAAATATGATGCCAGCATAAGCCCCAGATTGGATAGTAAGAAGTAAACCAGGATGGTGAGAACCGTGAGTATTCCTGACAGAAGAAAAAATGGATTGACACCTTTTACAAAAAGACGCTTTTCCACTCGATAGAATACGGGTATAACCAGTAAAAATGTTGAAAACGAAATGGCAAAATACCAGATGGCAATAAAAGGATCGTAGGAGTCGTGATGGACATACCGGATCACATTCTGAATCATCAGGAGAATGTAAATAATGAGCAGGAATATTGAGGAGAATACAAGAAAGCGTGAAGACTCACTTTTAGCATTTATCATTTTCATGAATTTGTTTGTATTCATCTCCTTGTAAAACTACCGACGAAAGTCGAATAGCTTCTCACTCAATATTCGATTGCTCATCATTACGATTTACTGTGCTGGGAGATTATCCGAACACTCCTTTGAAATGGGTTTCTGTTAATCCTTTTTCCCTTAGCCACTCTTCCATATTTGAATGCCCGCCCGCTTTGGCGTGATGCAAAAGGGTAAAACCATGAGGGCCGGGTGCGTTTAGCAGGTTAGGGTAATCAGTAATCAGCTTCCTGACAAAATCATTGTAGCCAAGAAAAGTGTAATTGAAGATGTCCAGACGTGCTCCTTTAGAGACCAGTAAATCAGCGATACCCCTGAGTCCCATATGAGAGGCTCCGCCAATTGCGGTTTCAAAATCTCCCCGTGCCAATTGACTGGCACAATTAAGAATTAGTGGTTTGGCTTCAACTATTTGTTTAGTCTTTTCAAAATTGTTATGGGCTGCTCCCACAAATTCGGAGATTTCCTCAACAGAGATAACATCCCTTTTCTGACCAATTAGTATGGTTGGTGCCGTGAGTAGAATACCACCACTTAGGACACTCTTCTTAAGAAAACTATTGCGATTCATTTTTTCGTTAAAGCAACGAAAAAGCCGATCTGAATAGCTGTGAAATGAACCGTATATTTCGTGAATGTGACCGGGTCAGTCGTGAATGTGATATAAGGATGGGTTTATTCCTCCAGCATCACTGTTCGCTCTACACTGTTGAAAGGCCCTTCAATTACATTCCCTTCAGTATTAAGCAATTCCAGTTTAATGGAGACTTCACCCAATGGTAATCCTTCAATGTAGAATGGTGCCCATTCGTAGATGAGGAACTCTTTACCATTGATTGTTGCACGAACCTTGTTTCCATCTTCTGAAATACTTGTATTCAACAGGTAAAAATCCAGCATAAGCTTTTTGGTATCTTCTCCTTTATATGTACCCTTTGGTCTGCTATAGAACAGGTGTGGAGTGGTAAGGTCTGTCTCTTCTTCGCTAACATCTCCAACCTTCAGATTTTCAACATGAAATGCCCCTGGACTTTTAACACTCTCATGATATGATCGCGACAAGAAGGCCAGGACCACATAGTTTCCGTCATCTAACTGATTTGAAACACCTGGCATATAGTGAGCAGAGTAGGGACCATTATTAACAATGAAATGAATGTGTTGTCCTTTTGCAGAGTTAGCAATTCCTCGTGTTGCTGCATCTTCAGTTTGCACACCCAATTCATATTCGGCCACTTCAAAAGAGTAGTTGACAGAATTTGAAGAATCATTCGGTTCTACTGTAAGCCCTGTTTTAGTGAGTGAAGCATTGGGAAATTCGGGTGAAGCCGGAGCTTTTGTCAGGGTGATTTCTGTTGATGAGTCATCCGCATCTTTCTTTTCTTCTTTCTGAGAAGTTGTACATGCAAAGAAGAAAAGAGGCAGGAAGAGAAGGGCTAAATTTTTCATTAGTTAGATTTTATGGCTATAAAGATAAAAAGCCCAACTGATTAGTCGGGCCTTTTGTTCCTTAAGCAGTTAAATTATTCTATTTCTACCGGGGTGGAGTCGGTATATCCGAACAGTTCATCCAGTGAGATCTCATTGATGGTACCATATTTTCTCAATGCATTGAAATCGATCTTATCCCTTGAGCCAACCAGTACAGTTACATATTTGTTGTCTTTGATGAATTTCTGGTGAAAGTCTCTGAGTTGCTCAAACTCCATTCCTTTGACCTGTTCGTAAATATCCTGACGTAAATCGTAATCCAGTCCTTTGTCTTCCGCACTAATGTAGTTCCACAATACACCAGATCCGGTGATGCGTTCGCTTTCGATTTTGTTGAGAATTGCTTCTTTGGTGGTCTGGAAATCTTCCTGGGTCTCAGGCATATTATTTAAAAGCTCCATCATGGCGTTCATGGCCTCTGCCTGTTTATCCGCCTGAGTCCCTACATATGCAAACAGGTAATTTGCTTTGTCCTTCTTTGAAGGCTGGGAATAGCTTGAAAATACAGAATAGGCCAGACCCTGTGCTTCACGTATTTCCTGAAAGACCACTCCTCCAAAATATTCATTGAACATTCTGGCCGCTGGTTCATTCTTTGCATCATAGCTTTCACCTTTCGCAAGAAATATTATTTCAGACTGCACCATGTCATAGTCCGTCCAGTAGACCTTTGGTTCTTCAATATCGAGTTCTTCGTACGTTTTAAGCGAAGGAATCTGATTGAATTCTGCCGGGACAGGATGATTCGAAGCAAGGAATGAACTCACCTGATCATTTTCTCGGGGGCCATAGTACAAAATCCTGTGTGGAAGCTTAGTAATACCCCTGATGATGTCTGTTAATTCTTCAGCAGCAATCTCCTGCAGTTCATTGTTTGCCAAAACGTCATTAAACGGGTTGACAGCTCCATATTTTCCATAGTTGAATAACCCGCTCCAAAGGATGGTGCCTTTTCTTTTCTTGGCATCCGCTCTTGATTTAAAGGTTCGATCTATCATTTTATCAAGTGCGTCCTGATCAGCTTTTGGATTTGCCAGCAGCGATTCAAATAATTGAGTGGCTTTTTCCATATTCTCATCAAGACCGGATAGAGTCACATAGGTCCGTTCTGTGGAGGCAGAGACATTGAAACTACAGCCAATTTTGTAGAGTTCTTTTTTGAATTCTTCGGCTGAATATTCTTCCGTACCGATGTACTCAAGATACTGAACTGCTATTGCAAGTTTAGGATCAGCGTTCCTGCCCATATCAAGCATGTAGGTCAGTTCGAAGAGCTCATTCTCTTCGTTTTTCTTAGCCAAAACATTGACATTATTGACCGAGAATTTGTTTACATCATCGGAGTAATTAACAAATACAGGTTTTAGTTTATCAACCGATTTTTCTGATAGAGCAATTCTAAAGTCTGATTTCGCGTCTCTGTTGAGTGGGACTTTGGTGATCAGTGGCTTATCTACTTTTTGCTTATTCGGATCTTCGCCATTTCGCTTGTAAACGATAACGTAGTTGTCGTTATAGTTTTCATTAACGAAAGCAACCAACTGTTCTTTGGTAATCTTCTCCATCCTTTCAATCTCGCTGATGTAACCCGCCCAATCCATATCGTTGGTAAACGCCATTACCATATCATTTGCTCTTGACCAATTGCTCTCAAGGCCTTTCATTTTCGACATTTTGAAATCGGTGATTACCGCATCCAGCAACCAGTCATCAAATTCACCCTTTTTGAGTAGTTCAATTTGCTCAAGGATCAGGTCCTTAACTTCTTCCAGTGATTGATTCTGCTTTGCATTTCCATAAAGAGTGTGAATGGAGTAGTCATTCATATCGTCAACATAAGATCCGGCATTTAGAACCAGTTGCTGTTGCTTCAGATTGAGATCTATCAGCCCGGCTTCAGAATTATTCAGGATCATATCTACCAGCTTGACCATGGTTACTTCTTCAGAGCTTGTACCATCGAAGCGGTAACCCATGTTTAGGAATTCAGCATCAGGACCCAGTACTTCTTTAACGATCGGCACTGTTATCGGATCTTCTATAACTTTTTCCCATTTCGGCAATTCATTGTTTGCTTCCCAGTCCCCGAAATTTTTTTCAATCAGTTTTATGGTCTCCGTGAAATCGATATCACCACTCATACAGATGGCGACATTGTTGGGCCTGTAATACGTATTAAAGTAATTTCTGATTTCAGTGATTGAAGGATTCTTCAGATGGTCAATTGTCCCAATTACCGTTTGAGTTCCGTATGGATGCTTTTGAAACATGGAAGCATAAAACGTTTCATAAACTTTCCATCCGTCATTATCCAATGATCTGTTTTTTTCTTCATAGACGGCTTCAAGTTCAGTGTGAAAGAGTCGATTAACGATTTTCTTAAATCGTGAACCTTCCACTTCAAGAAACCTTGGTAACTCATTGGAAGGCATGTCCACCGTGTAAACCGTTCGATCAGTTGTGGTATAGGCATTTAATCCTTTACCTCCCATCATGGAAATCATTTCATCGTACTCATTAGGAATAGCAAGTTTTGCTGCCTCGTTTGAGTATGAATCAATATTTGCATAGTATGCTTTTCTTTTTGATTCGTCTGTCAGCGTTGCATAGTAATTGAACATTGATTCTATACTGTCAAGCATAACCTTTTCCTCTTCATAGCCGGTTGTACCAAACTCATCTGATCCCTTGAACATCATGTGCTCCAGGTAATGCGCAAGTCCTGTATTATCTGCCGGATCATTTTTACCCCCTGCTTTGACAGGCATAAAAACATGTACACGCGGTGCATTTTCATAATCACTCAGGTAAACTTTAAGCCCGTTATCGAGTGTATAAATTCTTGTTTTAGTTGCATCGCCGGTTACATACTCGTAGGTATAACCATCTTCTGTGGCTGTCTTTGTTTCAAATGCCTGCTCGGATGGAGTACAGGCAGCAAGTGCCACAATTGCGAATAAGAAGCTGAATCTTTTCATTAGGTTTTGGATTTATTTATTGTGAGTAACGCTAAACTATTGGAATATATTTGACCAATCAAAAAAAGCCCATAGTGATAGATGGGCTTTTATACAAATGGTGATGATCTAATTGTCTTTAAGGAAGTTCCTCAGGACGTAATTCAGAATTCCCCCATGCTTATAATATTCAACATCTACTCCGGAATCCAGCCTTAGCCTGGATTTAAATTCGATTTTTGTTCCATCTGGTTTTGTAGCCGTGACGTCTACAATTTTGCCAGGTGTCAAATCTGAAGAAATACCACTGATGTCATAGGTTTCATCTCCTTTCAGTCCGAGCGTATCCTGGTTTTCACCTTCCATGAATACCATTGGAAGGACCCCCATGCCCACAAGATTGGAACGGTGAATTCGCTCGAAACTTTCAGTAATGACAGCCTTCACTCCAAGAAGAGTTGTTCCTTTGGCAGCCCAGTCTCTCGAAGATCCTGAACCATATTCTTTACCTCCGATAACTACAAGTGGCGTGCCGGCCTCCTGATATTTCATGGACGCATCATAAACCGGAATTTCCTCACCGGTTGGATGGTAGATTGTCCAACCGCCTTCTCTGGTGGCCAGTTTATTCTTAATTCTTACATTGGCAAACGTCCCACGCATCATTACCTCATGATTTCCCCTTCGAGAACCGTACGAATTAAAATCCCTTTGTGCCACACCATTTTTCACCAGATATTGTCCGGCCGGGTGTTCCGGCTGAAATTTTCCGGCAGGAGAAATGTGATCTGTTGTTACCATATCACCCAGTTGCAACAATACTCTTGCTCCGGTAATATCCGTCGGATTAGCAACATCCTCAGAAATGTTCTGGAAGAATGGTGCTTCCTGTATGTAGGTGGATTTTGAATCCCAATCATATGTCTTTCCGGTTGGAGCATCCAGTGCTTTCCAGGTATCATCTCCGTCAAAGGCGGTGGCATAAGTTTTTGCGTAATCTTCCGGAGTAACCACTTTGTTCATTACTTCATTGATTTCCGCGGATGTTGGCCAGATATCTTTCAGATAAACGGGATTACCGTCCTGATCATTTCCCAGTGAATCGTTGTTCATATCAAAATCCATAGTTCCGGCAATTGCATAGGCAACAACCAGCATTGGAGAGGCAAGGAAGTTCATCTTAATGTTGGGATGGATTCTTGCTTCAAAGTTTCTGTTGCCGGAAAGTGCAGAGCAAACAATCAGGTCGTTATCAATCACCGCTTTCTGAACTTCGGGAATCATATCACCTGAATTTCCAATACAGGTTGTACATCCATACCCAACGACATAGAACTTTAAAGCCTCAAGCTCCTTAAGCAGATTGGATTTTTCCAGATATTCAGTCACCACCCTTGACCCGGGAGCCAGTGAAGTTTTTACCCACGGTTTTACCTGAAGTCCTTTTTCCAGTGCCTTTTTAGCCACAAGACCGGAACCAATCATTACACTTGGATTAGAGGTATTGGTACAAGAAGTGATCGCTGCGATGACAACTGATGCTTCATTCAGGGTGAAATCACCATGATCTTTTGTTGAAAGTGGAATACTTTGTCGCTTTGAACCATATTCATCCAACAGCTTGCTTAATTGAGTTTTCGCATTTCTCAATAAGATCTTATCCTGCGGTCGCTTTGGTCCTGAAATAGTTGGTTCAACTGTTCCAAGGTCAAGTTCTATTACATCCGTATATTCGATTTCGGCTTTATCATCTCTCCAGAGCATGTTCTCTTTCGCATAGGCTTCAACCATATCAATGTGTGCTTCTGACCGATTGGTCTTGCGCATGTAGTTGAGTGTTTGCGTATCGATAGGCCAGTGGGTATCAGTACATCCGAATTCCGGAGACATGTTGGAGATGGTAGCCCGGTCGGTAACCGCAAGGTTTTCAAGTCCTGGCCCAAACACCTCAACTATTTTACCTACTACTCCATAATCTCTGAGTAGTCTGGTTATCGTTAAAACCAGGTCAGTAGAAGTTGTACCTTCAATCATTTTCCCTGTGATTTTTAACCCTATTACCTGTGGCAAAATCATGTAAATGGGCTGTCCGAGCATGGCTGCCTCCGCTTCAATTCCTCCAACTCCCCAGCCAAGTACACCAATTCCATTAACCATTGGAGTGTGTGAATCTGTTCCGACGAGTGTGTCAGGAAACAGATAGCCATCTCGTTCGATCACTCCCTTAGCCAGGTATTCGAGATTCACCTGATGGCAAATACCCATTCCCGGAGGCACTACACTAAAATTGGTAAAGGCCTGTTGGCCCCATTTGAGCAATTTGTAACGTTCTTCATTTCGCTCATATTCCAGATCCACATTTTTTTGGTAAGAATCCGCGCCACCGAAATAATCCACAACCACTGAATGGTCAATGACCATATCTGCGGGGACAATTGGATTTGTTTTCTTCGTATCTTTTCCTTTTCTGGCAACTTCCGCCCGAATGGAGGCGATATCAACAACTGCCGGAACTCCTGTGAAATCCTGCATCAGCACTCTTGCCGGAGAATACGGAATGTCTTTTACACCCGCTGTTTCTTTCCAGTTAAGTACGGTCTCAATGTGCTCTTCCGTAACGGCAAAACCATCATAATTTCGGATGACGTTTTCCAAAAGAATACGGATCGAGTAGGGGAGTTTTTTTACGATCGGCTTTTTTTTGGACAGCTCGAATAAGCTAAAATATTTTTGGGTTCCAAGTTGGGATGGGAGTTGTTTTTCGATTCCAAGGAAATCCTGCGCCATAGGTTAAGTTTTTAAAGATTAAAATGAACAATCTGCTGAAATAGTTCAGCGGAGACCAAAGATAATCGATTTGAGGATTGCCTGGTGAATTCTTCCTGACATTGCATGAAAAAACATTTATCCTGTTTCTGCTTCATCATCAGCCAGGTAAAAGTGTATTAGAAATACAGTCCTGTAACGTATTCAACCCGATAGGTATTTCGAGGTATTTTCATATTCCAGAGAATGGTGCCTTCCATATCTGTTACCACGATGTTATTGGAGAGCGTACTGCAAAAGAGTAATTTATTATCATCAATGATCTGAACGCTTCCGCGCTTTGCGGAGAACATTTCTTTGGGTAGCAGTACTTCAAGCTTTTTGGTTGCTTTCTTGTTCGTTTCATCAATCTCAAAGCTGATGGCGCGAGTCTGACCTCCGGCCCCCATATTGTCAAAAATCATCAGCTCTCCATTCTTATTGATGTGTGCGTAGTGTTGTGCTTTAAACTGATCTTCTGCCAAAGGTTGAATGTCACCATTCTCTCCAAATATGTAAAGCAATGCCCCGGTCTCAGAGTGAACCTTCCATATCTGGTTCAGATTTCGGAATGAAATAAGGTAATGCCCGTCCACATCTTTGAATAAAGAATTGGCATGCCCCCAGTCATTGAGAATTCTTGGTGTAAAATTCTTGTCAAATGGATTGACAGAATCAAACATGGTCCACTCCCAGATTTTGTTCATCTCCCGGTCAAAAACATGAATGGCATCACAGCCGAGTGTGTCGGTTCCGGAAATGGATTGAATGTTTTTACCCAGATTCCTGTGAACAACCTTAGCCATAGAATAGATAATTCCATCCTCAGACTTAATATCATGATGCAATTCTTCCGTAAAACCCGCTTCGCCTAAAGATGCCTGAAACAAGGTATTTCCAAACAGATCAACTTCGTAAAGATCTTTAAAGCCGAACAGGTTAAAAATGGTCTGATCTTTGGTGAAATGAATGGGGCCTGATTCGTACAGGAAGGTTCCATACCAGTAAATCTGGGCATCACTTCCCGAAAGGAGTACCTGGTTTCTCCCGAAGCTGTCTGATTGATGAAAAAGCAACTTTCCAGGAAATCGATAATCGTCAACTACCATCTCAAAGTCATACAAAGAGGACGATGGCAGGCTGTCTGTTGTGAAGGATTGGGTAAAGTCCCTTTCTTCTGAAGAAACAGAAAAATCATAGGTTGAATTTGAGAGCAGACCAATGACGGAATACGTACTGTCACGTTTGCAGTTTGAAAGTACTTTTTTAAATCCTGTCTCGTTGGTGATTTGAATTTCATAGGCATCCGATCCCGGATCCTTCATGCTGAATTCAACCACACTGAAGTTTTCTTTCTGTTGAATAATTAGCAGATCTTCTTTGGGAGTACATCCAAAAACTATAATTGAAAGGAAGGTGATGGTGATTTTTTTCATACGCGTACTTCATTTTGAATGAGTTCCAATGCGAGTTTAAGGTCCTTGCGAACTTCAATTTCAGATGGAGAGAGACTGTTAAAAAACTGCTCTTTCAATTGCTCATTCAGATCACGAAAGGCTTGTATTTCCTGACCTGAACAGGTAACCAGGTTTTTATCGTCAAGAGCGGGTGAATACCCAAGTTTTCGCATCGTTTTACTACAGAGGGACTCGATCATGATCAGCTCTTCCGGTTTTAGCTGTTTATATTTTCCATAGTTATCTGCAAGAATGGGCTTGCTCACATTTTCCCATTGCTGACTTATTTGAGAAGCTTTTTTGGCATCATCATCATCAAAATAGCTAAGCATCTTTTCCTGAAAAGTCAGTCCAAGAAATGAACAAATTCTGACAATGGTTTCTTCAGGATGTGTAATAAGTCCCTCATAAGAAACAGACAAAAATCGTCCGCCAACTTTTTCCTTAAGTTCAAAACACTTCTTTTGGATTTCGTTCCACTTTTCGGCGATGATGTAAGGATGTTTATCACCGACTGGTGTCTTGAGAAAGGAGAGCACCACATCCCTTGGGTCCCGATACAGGTAGATATATTTCGCATTCTGTATTGTGTCTTCAATCTCTTCCTGCCAGAATACATTATGGTTGCTCTTACAAATCCAGTTATTGTCCCCTTTTTGTCCGGCAGACAAGTCCATGACCACCCTGAAAATTTCAAAAATGGTTCTCTCTCTGCAAAGTTCGAATACCTGTTGATCTGAAAGAATCACATCCCATGAAATTGGGTTTTTTTCTATTAAAAGGAGAACATGGCGGATAAGTGTTCGAAAATTTTCGTCATCAGCCAAATCACCATAATTGTTAATGCCCGGCTGAATCCGCTCAATGATGTGAGGGGGATGTGGGGCGAAAACCTCTGAATGAGTGTTAAGAATTAGCCTTAAAAGATTCGAGCCGCTTCGTTGCTCTCCAATAATAAAAGTTGATTGCATTGTTCCTCTTCAGCCGGCAAATATAATTCCAATAAGAATGCAGGTACCAATCACATGGAATACGTTAAATATTTTATAATGCTGAAGAGCAAATAACCCGCCCGTCAAAATAATTCCAATGCTCAGGTTCATGTAATTTTCGATGTTTATCGATTTTGAGAAGATGTCCCATGCACTAAAGAGGATGGCGGAAAGTACGACCAGTCGAATAAACGAAAAGGTATTTTTTAGTAGTGAATTGCTAATTAGCGATCTGAAGGAATGTGCAAAAAAACGGGTGATGATCATGGGTAGCAATACAATTCCAAGGAAATACATAAACGCGCCAAAGGCACCATGAACATAATAGCCAAAGAAGAACATGGAAATCATAATAGGACCAGGGGTAATTTGTCCGAAGGCAATTCCATCATAAAAAACATTGGAAGGAAGCCATGCTTCAACGTTGACCAGCAGGTCATCCATCAGGGGAATGAAAACGTAACCACCCCCCAGCAACCCAAGGCTGTATTTAGATATTTTCAAAAAATCACCAATCGGAGAATGTGATAATCCCTGCATGGGGATAAGGATAATTGCAATAATCAGAACTGAAGCAAATACTATTTTTCCATTAAAATGAAGTTTACCTGAGCGAATGTTCGATGCTGTAAGCAGGTGATACATCGTTACAGCAACGATCAGTATAATAAGAGTTAGTGTGGTACCGACAGGGGAGAGCACGAAGAGTAAAAATGTAATGAGTGTGAAAAACCACTTTTTAGCATATGGATGTCTGGAAAGCAGATTAATTCCTGTATGAAGGATGATGGAAGCAATTCCAAATGGAATCCATTTGAAGTATGGTGTTATTTGTTCGGGACTAAATCCATCATGGTACAACCAGGCGATGAGCCAGAGCAGGACGATTGAGGGTAAACTCGCCGCAAAGACGGCCAGAAACATTCCGATGTTTCCAAGAAAAAGAAATCCGATGTAGCCACAAAAATTCAGTGCGGTGGGACCGGGAAGTAAAGAGACATAGGCAATACCATTTTGGAAGTCTTCTTCAGAGACAAAATGATTTTTATCAACTACTTCTTTTTTTGAAAAGGCGATCATTGACATGAACCCGCCATAAGAAAACAATCCTATTTTAAAAAAGGACCAGAATAGTTGAACCCATTTCGACTCCTTTTCCTTCATTTAAGGTCAATCAGAAACTTCATTACATCCACATTATCGGCATAATCCCATAGTTCGGGGCTTTGTGCCATGCCAAAAGGAATATGATCTTTGCCAACTATGCATTGGATTTTTTCCTCATTGGAATCAAGCACCTTTTGCAGATTTTCCAGACTGTCATATTCCTGATGATAAACTACGGATATTGGAGAAACTAAATCATCGGTGGATACGACCAGAAGAAATCCATTATCGAGATGAGGTGTCTGATTAACGAGGTAAATGGACTTGTGATAATCGTAATTGTTTCTGTATTTATTGTGATTGCCTGTTTCCTTATACCCTTCAAACTGATCAAGTATTCTTTTCAGATCATACCCTTTCGGAGTGAATATTTTTGAAACATTCCTGCAGCCGAGACCGAAATAAGTGAAAATATCTCTTCCCAAACATTGCAATTCTTCAGTTGATTCCTCACCGGAAAGGATGGCAACTGAAGTTCTGTTCTTACGAATGATGTGAGGAATGTCTTTGAAATAGTATTCGAAATATCTGGAAGTGTTATCGCTCCCGGTTGCAAGTACAGCATCGATAGTTGTCAACCTCTCCCTGATCTCTATATTCTTTTTGAAGCCAGGTTCGATTTCAATGATCCAGTCAACTATGGTTCTGGTCAGGAAATCATCATCTGAGCTGGGCTTTATAGCAGCAAAATGACCGGAAATCAATACACAAAGCAGGTCATGAAATCCGACAAGGGGGATGTTTCCGGCCATAACTATGCCTGTTATTTTGGGAATTGGATCAGCGATTTCATACTGACTCACCCATTTGTTAAGTTTTTCTTCTTCAAGCATGAAGGAAATTCCATTGAGTGATTCCTTAACACTTTCTGAGGTAAACCATCCATTTTTAGCCTTTGCCTGACCAGATAATTGTTCTAATTCCAGATTTGACAGAGCGCTTATTTTTTGTCCTAACCGAATAAATACTTCTTTGCGTCCTGAAAGATTCATAAAAAGTGAATTTGTCCGGCTTAGCCGGTTGGGATGCAAACATATTGGGATTAATTTTGTTGTTCAATTTTAACTCTGATATAAAAGGAATTTATCAATGGCAATAATGATTACGGATGAGTGCATCAATTGTGGTGCATGTGAACCTGAGTGCCCCAACACAGCGATTTATGAAGGCGGTGTAGAATGGAAATGGGCAGACGGTACCGATCTGAAAGAAATCGAAATGGAAGATGGCTCTAAGGTAGATGGGAAAGAGATCCAGGAGCCTGTGTCAGATGAATTCTATTATATCGTCTCAGGGAAATGTACGGAGTGCACAGGTTTTCACGAAGAACCACAATGTGCTGCGGTTTGCCCTGTCGATTGTTGTGTGCCTGACCCTGATTACGAGGAAACTGAGGAAGAGCTTGTTGCCAAGAAAGAATGGCTTCATCTTTAGGAATTGCACCTTTAGTTGGCCGTAACCTTATCTGACGTTTAAAAGTTCCACTAAAAGCTAAAAGCTAAAAGCTATCGCATTCTTTTCCTCTTAATAAGGTAAGCTCCAAGTATTTTGTCAAAAGAATCACTGGTATTGACAGGTAAGAAATCGATTTTCATCATGCCGCATCGTATTTTCAAATCCTGATAAAATTTAGCCATGGCTGATTTATATCCGCTTTTTACTTCTCCCGGGTTGACTTTCACCATTTCGTTGGTTTCTATGTCTATGAATTTATAAGGCCTGTCTTCGAAATCAAATTCAAGTTCACTGCTATGATCTGAAACATGGAAGAGAATGACTTCATGCTTGTTGTGCTTCAGATGCTGTAAGGAATTCATCAGCTCTTCTTCCTCCATATTTTGAAACATATCTGAAAAAATGATAACGAGCGATCGCCTGTGAATTTTTTGAGCAATTTCATGAAGTACGGAACTGATATTGGTTTTTGTCTTAGGTGTCTGATCTGCCAGTCCGGAGAGAGCTCCAAGAATCGAGTTGAGGTGGGCTCGTGTGGATTTGACCTGTGTTTCATGTTCAATCGAATCCGAAAAAACAGTCAGACCAACTGCATCTCTTTGTTGAGTCAATAAGTACGAGAGCGCTGAGGCAGCAAAGACTGAAAATCGCAATTTTTCTTTGTTTTTTGCCGGGTAATGCATGGAACCCGAATTATCTATCAGGATATGACACCTGAGATTGGTTTCCTCTTCGTATTGCTTGGTGTACAGCCTGTCTGTTCTTCTGTAGACTTTCCAGTCAATGTGACGGGTGCTTTCACCATGATTGTACAACTTATGTTCTGCAAACTCAACAGAAAAGCCATGGTATGGGGATCTGTGGAGTCCGGTGATAAACCCATCCACCAGTTGTTTGGCAATCAACCCCAGATTGTCAAATTGATTTATTTCAGAAAGTTGTAAATTCATGTTGGACTCAATAGTAGCTATACTAACTGAATTTTGCAGTTAAAAGATATAAAGTCTTATATTTAGCCCCGAAATTGGAACTTAATCTTAAACCCTAACAACAAATTTTAGAAATAGTGGAAGAGAATAACGAAAAAGGAAGAGACGAAATCTATTCTGAGAGAGTAAAGGCGGGAAAGCGTACTTACTTTTTTGATGTGAAAGCGACACGGTCGAATGATTATTATTTGACAATTACTGAGAGTAAAAGAAAGCCAAAAGATGATGGATTCTTTTATGAAAAGCATAAGATATTCTTGTATAAGGAAGATTTCAACAAGTTCGTGGATGCACTTAATTCTACCGTTGATCATGTAAAAACTGAATTGTTGCCGGAAGTAGATTTTGAGCAGTTTGACAGAGAACATGAAGAAAGAGAAAACGCAACAGTCACTGATTCAGATTCAGAGCTTAAGTGGGATTAAAAAATAATTACTCAAAATAAAAAAGGCTCCTGATTTTCAGGAGCCTTTTTTATTCTACTTTTGCGCTTCAAAATGTAACTCATGGGCCTAAAATGCGGAATTGTCGGCTTACCTAATGTTGGCAAATCGACTTTGTTTAATGCACTTTCTAACGCAAAAGCTGAAGCTGCAAACTTTCCTTTCTGTACCATCGAACCCAATGTGGGGGTAATTACCGTTCCTGATGAGCGGCTGAACATTCTGAAGGAACTGGTCAGTCCGCAGAAGGTTATTCCAACAGTAATGGAGTTTGTAGATATTGCCGGGCTTGTTAAGGGAGCAAGTAAGGGTGAAGGGCTTGGCAATCAATTCTTAGCCAATATTCGTGAAGTTGATGCAATTGTTCATGTGATTCGATGTTTTGATGATGAAAACATTGTTCATGTGGCCGGCAAGGTTGATCCGATTGAGGATAAAGAGGTGATAGACACAGAGCTCCAACTGAAAGATCTTGAGTCTGTTGACAAGAGAATTCAGCGGGTGGAAAAAATTGCCAAATCAGGAGACAAGGATGCAAAAGCAGAATTTGAGGTACTTGTCAAATTCAAAACGCACCTTGAAAGCGGTCAAAATGCACGGTCTTTTGAGATAGACAAAGAGCAGCGCCTGTGGGTACGAGATCTCCAATTACTAACCGACAAGCCAATCATCTATGTGGCCAATGTAGATGAAGAGTCCGTTATCACAGGAAATGAATGGAGCAAAAAGCTGGAAGAGTCAGTAGCGGATGAAGAGGCTCAAATCATTCTGGTATCAGCAGGGCTTGAAGCTCAGATTGCAGAATTTGAAGATCCGGAGGAAAAGGAAATGTTCCTGGAAGAGTATGGACTGAAAGAATCGGGTCTTAACAGGCTGATAAAAGCATCATACACCCTGTTGGATTTAGTCACTTATTTTACAGCCGGTGTTCAGGAAGTACGGGCATGGACGATAAAGAGAGGATGGAAAGCACCGCAGGCCGCTGGTGTCATTCACACAGATTTTGAAAAAGGATTCATTAAGGCAGAAGTGATCAAGCTGGAATCATATAAAGAATTCAAAACAGAAGCAGGGTGCAGAGAAGCCGGCAAGCTGGCAATTGAAGGAAAAGAGTACATTGTGGAAGACGGGGATATCATGCATTTCCGATTCAATGTGTAGTTAATTGGGAATTGAGTTGAATTTCTTATACCCAATTAATTCGTCATATACATTTCCAGGCTTTCTGTAATAGACCAGAATCTCATAGTCATTCTCTGTTTGAAAATGACTCCCTTCAATTCTATACTGATCTAAATTTGGACCATCAACCCAATAGAGGTAATCATAATACCCCTGCTTTAATAAAAGCGATGTGCTATATACACCACTTGCATCATCATATTTAAGCCTGTTGTTATCCGAAAGTGTCCAGTTGTTGAATCGGCCGGTTACATAAACCTTCCCGTTAATTTTTCCCGACTTCAGGTAGAATCTGACTTTTGCGTAATCCGAATTGAGGGGAATACCACCCGCATCATTGTTTTGCAGAATATAGTTTCCATTGATATCCCTAAGGTTTTGAGTATATACTGCTCCATTCCTCGATTGATCAAGACCAAGCTGAACATTGATTTCACCTTGTTCAGAATAGATTTTTCCAACATTTCTTCCGGTTACATTCAAAGTTCTCAGATCGAAAAAACGGAATTCATTCCAGCCGGGAAAATTATTCTCAAGATTCAACAGCCGGAATTCCATATAATTCTCATTTGGTCTGATTAGCGATGGCTTTAGATTGTCCAATGCATCGAGCCAGCGATGGTTTTGAAGGATAATCACTGAAACATCCTCAGTGGGACTGTTCACCTGAATGTTTCCGTAGTTCACGCTAAAGTCAATTTGCTGGTTAAAATCCCTCACTGAAACAGTTGTACTCCTTCTTACCTGCTGTTCGATGGTTGTTTTGGGTTCGGCAATCATAAATTTTCTGGTGAAAAGTATGTCATCCGGGTTCCCTCGTCTGAATATGGCAACAATGAAGTTTCCTGAGATCTTAGGATTGGGAATATCAAGCCTGTAGTTGATGTAAGGTTGTTTTGTATTGACGGAGAAATCATACTCGGTAATTCTGAACGTATTGATTTCATTGAGAAATTCCATGTCTCTCAAAATAGATTTAGACCAGTCTTTGTTGCAGTGATAGATTTTTGCCGCCAGATATTCAAACTGATCGGTTAAGAGATCGAAACTGAGGAAAAGTGTTTGACCGGTACCGGAGAGCACGACCGGACTTTCCAGGTATAAAGGCTGACTGTCCTCAGATGGCACAAGCTGCACATTTCCGATGATTTCTTCATAATTGTGATCATCGAAAATCATCTTTTTTGTCTGTGAAATTGTCCGGGTCGGGACGGGCTCACATTGGGTAAATAGAATTATAGTTGTTAGAATAAAAAGGTTCTTCATAAATTTGATAAGGCTCACACGGAAAAATAGGGATTACAACTAAAAATAAGTGCCTTGGGTCTAAGTAAATACCAATTGAATGTCTTTTAGTGACGATAAACTAATAAGAGGATGTAAGAAGGGGAAACGAGAGTTTCAGCAGGCCTTATATGATAAGTTCTGTGACGGTATGTATCTGGTAGCATTGAGGTATTCCAAAATGCAGCAGGAGGCCGAGGATATTCTACAGGAAGCCTTCCTTAAGGTTTTTAAGAATATCGGGACTTTTAGAGAAGATTCGTCGCTGGCATATTGGATTAAAAGAATTGTGGTGAATACAGCATTAAATCATCAAAGAAGCAAATTGTACCTGTATCCAATGGTAGATGTGACCGATCTGAATGACAGAGTGGTTAACGAATCAGCAATTTCTAACTTAAGCTATGATGAGTTATTAAAGCTTGTTCAAAAACTCCCTTCAGGTTGTCAGGTAATCTTCAATCTATTTGCAATCGAAGGTTACAAACACCATGAGATTGCTGAAATGCTTAAGATAAGTGAGGGTACTTCTAAATCACAATACTCAAGAGCTAAGTCTATTCTTTCTGAAAAAATACTGGAACGTGAACAATGGAGATATGGATCAGGAGAGCTTTGAGTCAGCGTTCAAATCGCAGTTCAAGGGCAAAGGGGTAAAACCCCCACGTGGAGTCTGGTCCGGAATCTCAGGTTCGTTGAACGATCAGACGATTGCCGGTTTGCAATCATCTCAGGTTCGTTACCAATGGGTGGCAGCAGCAGCTGTGATTGTTGCGATCTTTTCGTTTGCAATCAATGTTAATTTTTCGAATGGTAATGAAGTGACCAATGTCGGGGGCGAAGATTTTAATGCATTACTCACCTATAATTCTGACGGTCCTGATTTGGGTATAACAGGAGTCAGAGACCCATTTTTTAATACTTATCTGAACAACATTTTGTTTTTAAGGGAAAACAAAAAAATTGCTTTGAAATCTGGTTCAATGCCTGCATTAATTGAGAATGAAATTGAACCCGAATTCTCAGAACTTTTGGTGTTGAATAAGATGAAACCTGGAATTAATCAGGCGGCAGTAACCACGACATTTAATCCTTACTACACCATTCATTCCAATACTATTCTCACAAAAAAAATAGTGAAAAGCGGTTCATCTTATTGGGCGGGAGTTGAGGCTGGAGCAGGAAGTTTTAATCCCAATTTCTCGGGAGCTGATCCTATTAACGGAGATGTTGATTTTGCAGCTTTGGCCAGCAATATTGGTCAAAGTGGATTTGTAAACCCTACTTCTACAGCATCACAGAGTGGAATGGATCCGGGTGTTGTTACAAGTTTTGGAGTTGATTTTGGAGTTAAGCTGGGCAGAAAATGGACACTGGAAAGCGGAGTGCAGTATACTAATGTTCAAAACCAGGCTTTTGCTGCATTGAATGTTGTTGATGTTTACACAATCAGAAGTGGAAATATTTTTAGCAGTGACGGAGATCTTAGCTCTCAATTGGTTTCATCAGCTGCAGGAGAAACAGAGGTTGAAGAAAATTTTGAGCATGCAGTGAACCTTGATCATAATATGAAATTTACTTCCATCCCTGTTAAAGCGGGATATTATCTGAAAGATGAGCGCTTAAGCCTCAGGTTCAATGCAGGATTTTCAGCAAACTACTTTTTGAGCAGCAGACTGTCAGACCCAACGGGTCAGATGCTAAATTCTGAATCGAACGGCTATAACGAATGGTCTTTTGATGGATTGACCGGATTTGAACTGGGGTACAGTATTTTTGAAAACTTCAATCTCACACTCGAACCTAACTATCGGCAGTCAATTACTCCACTGAGCAACAGCCTGAGTAATCGTTCAGGATTTATGGTTCAAACCGGCTTCAGATACATAATCAGGTAGCCATCTATCATGACTCATCACCTTTTCTACTAAATAAGTAACCTTCTGAATTTCACGAAGTATAGATGGTGTTGTGCAACCCTTTTTAGGGTAAATCGTCTTTTACTTAGCTAACTAACTCAAATCCATGCAATTAAGAGGACTAGTATGTGGTTTACTCATGTCTTTTTTGACATGTATAATTCTGAATGCTCAATCTGAAACTGAACCATTAAAAAGCTATACGACTGCCTGGGCCGATAGTGATATTACGATCGATGGAAAGCTGGATGATGAGGCCTGGAACCAGGTTGAGTGGGGTGGCGACTTTGTTGGCCATGAACCGGAGTTCAAAGCAAAACCCTCTCAGGAAACACAATTCAAGATTCTATATGATGCCAAATTCCTTTATGTAGGAGTGAGAGCCTTCGACACTGAGCCGGAGAAAATTGTGGAACGAATGTCAAGACGTGACGGATTTGAAGGAGATTGGGTTGAAATTAATATAGACAGTTATCATGATAAGCGAACAGCCTTCTCTTTTTCAGCGTCAGTATCAGGTGTAAAAGGGGATGAATATGTTTCTAACAATGGAGATAACTGGGACAGCACCTGGGACCCAATCTGGTACCTGAGGACAAGTATTGATGACAAGGGATGGATTGCCGAATTCAAAATTCCATTATCACAGCTAAGATTTGCGAATAAGGATATCCACACCTGGGGGATTCAACTCACGAGGAGATTCTTTAGAGATCAGGAGCGCTGGACATGGCAGCCTGTTAACCCGACCTCTCCAGGCTGGGTGCACTTGTTTGGTGAGCTTAATGGCATCAAAGGAATTAAATCACAGAAACAACTCGAGATCCAACCCTATGTTGTTGCCTCTGCTGAGACCTTTCCGAAGGAAGAAGGAAATCCTTTCAGAGATACAGGTAAGGGATCAGATTTAAACGTGGGATTAGATGCTAAGATTGGTATTACTTCGGATATCACGCTGGATCTCACGGTAAATCCGGACTTTGGACAAGTTGAAGCAGATCCTTCCAGGGTCAATCTATCTGCATTTCGATTGTTTTTCAGAGAGCAGCGACCATTTTTTCTTGAGGGAAGCAATGTTCTGACATTCCCTACCAGTGGCAGTCAAAACAATTTATTCTATTCCAGAAGAATAGGTGGAAGACCTCATGGATATCCGGATCGTGATGATGTGGAATATGTAGATTTTCCAAATCAGACAAGAATACTGGGAGCAGCAAAAATTACCGGGAAGAATGCAAAGGGATTTTCATGGGGCGTATTGGAATCAGTGACCAACCGTGAAAAGGCAGATGTAGTGTATTCTGACGGGAGCCGTGGAGAAGAAGTTGTTGAGCCATTAACCAATTATCTCATTGCAAGAGCTCAACAGGATATAAATGAAGGAAAGACCGTTGTGGGAGCCATGGTAACGACAATGAATCGTTTTGATAACAGGGGAAATGGATTAAACCTTATTCATGATAATGCACAGAGTGCCGGTGTGGATATCGATCATAATTTCCGGGACAGAAAATATGGAATGTCTTTTCGGTACATGTTTAGCAATGTGAATGGATCACAGGGCGCTATTTACGAAACCCAAACTGCTTCAGAACGCTTTTTTCAACGGACAGATAACAATCACAAAGATGTTGACTCAACACGGACTTCATTGTTGGGAACTGCAGCTTCTTTGGATTTTGGAAAAAGAAGTGGAAACTGGAGATGGATGGTTGGATCAAACTATAAATCACCAGAACTGTCCCTTAATGATGCTGGATTCCTCGTCCAGACGGATGATTTCAACAATTGGATTTGGACACAGTACAGAGTAATAAAACCAAACAAACTGTTTCGATCGCAGCGATATAATTTCAACTATGAGCGAAACATGGATTTTGGAGGTGTCACCACAAGCACCGGTGCAAATCTTAATATAAACCTTGATTTTAATAATTTGTGGGGGTTTGGAACAGGCTTGTATGTTGAGGGTAGACAGGTTTCTAATGCCGATCTGAGAGGGGGGCCTTCTATTACATATCCAGGAGGAACTAACTGGTGGTATTGGATTGGTACCAATAATCAAAAGAAAGTCCGTTTGTCCTTCAATAATTGGTTTTATTGGGGTGATGAGGATTATAGTAAAAGTTCAGGTATTAGTGTAAATCTCACCATGCGCCCGACAGATGCCCTCAGAATCTCAATTTCGCCCAACATTAACTGGAGAAGAAATGACTTACAATATGTGGATCAGGCGTTTGATAGTGCCACAATGAGCACACAATATGTTTTGGGAAGAATTACCCAAAAAACAATCGCAATGTCCATCAGGGCGAATTACAACGTAACGCCCAATTTGACCATTGAGTACTGGGGGCAGCCTTTCGTTGCAAAAGGGGAGTATTCGCAATTCAAGAGAGCACATATTCCCAATTCGGAAACATATGAAGATCGATTCAGGATTTTTGAAGAAGGAGAAATTAGCAATCCGGATGATAATACCTGGCAGGTTTTTGAATCAGGATCTGCAGATCCTGATTACGAGTTTGGTAACCCGGATTTCAGTAGCGTACAATTCCGGTCAAATCTTGTAATGAGATGGGAATACATTCCAGGATCTACTCTGTTTCTCGTTTGGGCAAACAGTGGATCAGGAGAAGCGGACTTCAATATTAGCAACCCCGGGAAAATTGCTGATGCCATCTTCAACCTTGAAGGAAGTAATACTTTCCTGATTAAATATACCTACAGATTTATTCTCTGATTAAATACTGGTAAATACTAACTTTGGCAGGTTTAAAAAATCTAACCCATGTCTAAAGTTGTAATTATTGGTGCCGGTGGAGTCGGCCGGGTAACCGCTGTTAAGTGCGCCCAAAATACGGATGTCTTTACCGAAATCATTCTGGCGTCCAGGACTCAGTCTAAATGTGATGAAATAGCTGGTTTTGTACAATCAAAACTTGGAATTACCATCAAAACCGATCAGGTGGATGCGGACCATGTTGATCAGCTTGTTGCATTATTTAAAAAGCACGACCCGAAACTGGTCATCAATGTAGCCCTGCCATATCAGGACCTGACCATTATGGATGCTTGTCTTGAATGTAGAGTTCATTACCTTGATACCGCGAACTATGAACCGCCTGAGGAAGCAAAATTTGAATACAAATGGCAATGGGCATATCAGGATAAATTCAAAAATGCCGGACTAATGGCAGTTCTGGGGTGTGGGTTTGATCCAGGCGTAACGGGGGTTTTTACAGCCCGGGCTGCCAAACATCATTTTGATGAAATTCATTACCTCGACATTGTAGATTGCAATGGAGGAGATCATGGGAAAGCGTTTGCTACCAACTTCAATCCCGAGATTAATATTCGTGAGATCACCCAGAATGGAAAATATTGGGAAGATGGTGCCTGGGTTGAAACAAAACCATTTGAATTTAGAAAGGAGCTCAATTATCCTGAAATTGGAAAGAGAGCGTCGTATCTGTTATACCACGAAGAGCTGGAGTCGCTGGTGAAGAATTACCCATCAATCAAGCGAGCCAGATTCTGGATGACGTTTGGAGATGAGTATTTGACACATCTTCGGGTGATTCAAAATATAGGAATGGCGGGAATTGAACCGATAAACTATGAAGGGAAAGAAATTGTACCTCTTCAGTTCCTGAAAGCAGTTTTGCCTGATCCAGGAGGTCTTGGAGAGAATTATGAAGGAGAAACCTCTATCGGTTGCCGAATACGTGGCATTCAGGGTGGCGAAGAAAAGACGTATTATATCTGGAATAACTGTAGCCACAGAGCCGCCTACGAAGAGACCGGGGCTCAGGGAGTATCTTATACCACGGGTGTACCTGCGATGACAGGAGCTTTTATGATGCTTTCAGGTGAATGGGAGGGAACCGGAGTATTCAATGTTGAAGAATTCAATCCGGATCCGTTTTTGGAAAAACTGGCTGCCTCAGGACTTCCATGGCATGAAAAAACGAACATAGACTTAGAACTGGATTAGAGAATGGCAATAGACTTAAGTAAAATCCCCGAATTCTACAGAGGGTATTTTGATCCTGAAACGACAGAATCAGTGGTAGAACTCTTAGTAAAAAGTCGTGAGGATTTCACTTATCTCCTGAATACTTTTTCTAATAAAAAGGCCGAATTCAGGTATGCTGAAGGAAAATGGAGTGTAAAAGATTTAATTCAGCACATCATCGATGGAGAGCGAATTTTTACGTACCGAGCGGTGCGATTTGCCCGAAATGATCGTACCGATTTATCAGGTTTTGAGCAGGATGATTATGTGGCTAATGCACATGCCGACAAAAGGGACATTCAGGATCTGATGGCTGAATTCACTGCTACTCGCAACTCGACCATTCTTTTTTTTGAGTCTCTGAATGAAGCAGACTACCAAAGAACCGGAACTGCGAACGGGTATGGGTTTTCAGTTGAGGTAATTGGGTATATGATTTCAGGACATCTGATCCACCATTTAAAAGTTATTCGTGAGAAGTACCTATAGTATACCCTCTCCATGCTTCGTATTGAATGAGCAAAGGCTGATAGACAATCTTCAGTTGATTGAGCATGTGCAAAAAGAAGCCGGGGTTGATATTATTCTTGCCTATAAAGGTTTCTCTATGTGGAGTGCTTTTCCCATCGTACAAAAATTTGTAAGTGGTGCAACCGCTAGTTCCCTTAACGAAGTACTGCTTTGTAACGAAAAAATGCACACCAAAGCACACACCTACTGTGTTGCCTATGATCCTGATGAATTCCCGGAAATTGTAGCCAAATCATCACATATTACATTTAATTCAGTGGGGCAATATGAGAGGTATTGCCCGGTTGTTCCGTCAACAGTGAGCATGGGCTTGAGAGTGAATCCAGGCTGGTCAGATGTGGAAACTGATCTTTACAATCCTTCCAGTCCAGCGTCAAGACTTGGGATTGGCCATGAGGAGTTAACGACGTTACCTGAGAATATTGAAGGACTTCATTTTCATGTGCTCTGTGAATCCGATTCAGGCTCTCTTGAAAAGGTGCTTGAGGAGTTTGCCAGAAGATTTGGTCACTTGCTTGATAAAGTAAAATGGGTGAACATGGGGGGAGGACATTTGATGACACGAAAGGGGTATGATACGGATCACCTGATCAGGGTATTGAAAAAGTTTAAGTCGGATTATCAGGTGGATGTTATACTTGAGCCGGGAAGTGCTTTTGCTTGGGAAACAGGAGAGCTTGTGACCACCGTTTTGGACATTGTGAAGAATGGAGGAGTCAATACTGCAATCATCGACGCATCCTTTACCTGCCATATGCCGGATTGCCTGGAAATGCCTTATCGGCCTGCAATTGAAGGAGCGTTTTCGGAGCCTCAACAATCAATGAATTCATACCGTATAGGGGGAGTCAGCTGCCTGGCTGGTGATTATCTTGATGAGTACTGGTTTGAAAATCCTCTCGAAGCAGGAGATCGACTGGTCTTTAAAGACATGATCCATTATACCATGGTAAAAACCAGCATGTTTAATGGAGTGAAGCATCCATCCATTGGACTCCTGAAAGAAAACAAAGAATTTGAATTAGTGAGATCGTTCACTTATGAGGACTATCGTGACAGGCTTTCCTGAGTGGCTTAGTTTTTTAGTTTTGGCTCAAGCTCACCTCTCATAAAAAGATTGAATTCTTCGCAGGAAAGATACCCTTCCCCCTCAGAATAAGGACATGTTTTGTAAACCACATCGAAGGTTCCGGCCCTAATCACCACACCAGACCCGTGACATACGGGACAGAGCATTTTTTCCAGTCCTCCACAGTCGTAGTTTGAATTCTCAAGATCATCCTCCAGTCGCCTCACCTGTCCTCTTCTAATCTGGAGATATTCATCCTCCGCCAATTGTAAATACCTGATTGCATCTTCATAGAACCTTCCCCTGGTCCCTTTAAGTTGAATATATTTATTTAACCAGTTGATGCTTTGTTTGAATTCCCCGAGGTGAAATGAATTCCTTCCAAAAAAATAGGCCATTTCTGAAGGAAGTTTCTCTTTGTTTTCAAGAACAAAGAGAAACTCTATTTGGGCACTGTCATACTTTCCGGCCTTCATAAGACTCTCACCATTATCCATTCTCCTTAAAATCTCAGATTCCCTGATGATTTGGCCATTAAGCGCAAATGAAAACAATAGCAGAAGGCATGGTAAAAAGTGTCTCATTACTGATACTTCAAAAGGGTTTGCAAGATACGCTTTGAATTAAACTATTCATTCAGGTAATTTAGCGGTTAACATCTTTTAGCAATAAATGATCCAAAATTATTGTGCAATAATCAAAAAGATGACCGTTTATATCCCTAATCAGGATTACTAACAGAGTGTTATGAATAGAATATTGGGTTCAGTCTTAATTGTGTTTGTTTCAATTGCAGGATATGCTCAAAATACACGCAGCACTGAGTCTCCAAAGCCACCTCGTCCAACCTATCAGAGTCAGAAAAAAAAGGAAAAAAAGGGATTCTTTGCTTTCCTGAAAAAGGAAAACAAGCCCAAGAATGAAGTGGCTGAGTTCAGAGCCAGGCTCAGTAAAGTGTATAAGAAGAAAGCAAAAGAAGAAAAAAAGGCTGATAAGCCTCAATATTCAGATTCATCCTACTTTGGACATAAGCGCCCCCCTAAAAAGCGCCCGGTCGGAAAACAAAAATTTTGCAAAGTCTGCAAGATCAAGCACTAATTGAAGACAACTTTTGTGCTCTTAATTTTAAGTTGAAATGTCCTAAAACAGCTCTTCTGATTGAAGATTTGAGGAAATCATTATTAAACCCAATTCCCTGAGTTGAATACTTAATCAGTGGTCTTTGTATCTCTTTGATTGAGCAAAGTGTCACCAGCCACTTTCTGTACATCAGTTTCCACTCTTCATCATAAGTCTCCATATGTGATCGTCCATCCCACTGAAACTCGAGTTGATTGTCACTATGGTTTAGTCTGTAGATGGCAGCCAATAAATCGTAATGTTCTTCCATCAACTCTTTGCTTTTATCAATACTGTTTTTAAGCTGAATAATAAAGTCGTCTTCAAGCCCCATGGGGTTGTGTTGTTGATTGTAAGAGACGAATAATTGATGCACCCACTCATTGAGCAGCGATTCTTTAGCGAAAGCCTGAACAGCCTTCAGTAAATGATTTTTATCCTGACTAAAATATTTTTCTTCAATGAGCATAAAAAAAGGGCAACAATGTTACCCTTCAAAGTTATTAAAATGTTTTGTAAAACTATTTCGAGAAGGTGAAATCCCAATCTCCATTGATACCTGAAACAGTTCTTCCATTTGCAATATCAAATGAAAGAGTAACTGAAGAAGCAGTCAGGTTAGTTATTGAAATCTGAACATTATCACTTCTGTCAATGATTGACCCTGATGTATTAGCCCAATCCCACGATCCTGACGATGGCCATACGGCTTCAAACCCTGCTGGTACATTAGAGGTGGCATAATTACCTCCGTTTACTGTTGCATTCGAAATTGTAAGTGTGAAAACAGATCCCGTTTCCGTCCATGAAACATCGGGCAGACCATTGTTGATATAACCAACATTGGATACAGTCCAGCTTCCGTTTAGCAAATCAGCCTGTTCCTGCAAAGGATCAGGAACTTCAGTGCTATCACTTGTACAACTAATGAAAATAACTAAGGAAACAAAAACTAAGGCAGCAAGTAAGTTTGATAATTTTTTCATAGTTTAAGAAATGTGTCGTGTTTGTAAATTTAAGACGTTCAAATGTAGAACAATTTTGTTTGATTACCAGTAAAACGCTTGTTATAATATTAATATTGTAAGTCATTGTTGACTTATAGCGTGAATACCTCATTGCATTCATTAATTTCATTTTTTTGATTGCTGGCTATCAGAAAGGTAGTATTACGGAGACTTTTAAGCTCTGATTTCCACCATTCGAATCCCTGTTCATCAAGATTGGAGGTTGGTTCATCCATAAAAATTGCTTCATTTTTAAAATAGAAAGCCGTGCTTAGCTGAACCCGCTGCTTCATTCCTGTTGAAAACTCAGAAATTCTCTTGTCTAATGGGAGAATGGCCCTTTTGCCTACTTCTTCATTGGAAAATTGTTGTTTTCTGAACCGTGCATGAAATTTGAGAAATTCCCCAAAAGTCATTTCCTCGGGAACTTCAATATAGGGCGCTGAAAAGCATAATGGATGAAAGTTATCGAAATCAGGCTTTTCTTCATTATGTGTGATGAATCCTTCTGATGGAGTAAGAAATCCGGATAGGATCTTTAGTAAAGTTGATTTCCCGGATCCGTTCGACCCTGTAATGGCAACTGTGCCTCCTGATGGGATTAGAATATCAAGATTCCGGAATATCCATGTCCTCCCATACTTTTTTCCGAGATCACTGCCTTTTATTATCATTTTTAGAGAAACAGGTTTGCCATCGCTATGAATCAGGAAGATTATTCCTTCTGTTTAGGTTTTCCTTAAAAGTATAAAGATTTGGGAGCGCATAAATAGTGCTTCTTAACAATCTGGCTTAATGCCTTGATATTTGGTAAATCTGTTGCTTCAGCCACATCAACCACCTCTCCTGACTTCTTTAAGATATTAATGGTTTGTCCTGTTGCAACGTAGGCCGAATTGCTTACCGAGCCCTGACGTACAAAATATCCGGATTGGTCTGGTTGTATTTTGAATGTTTTAACGGCCCTGGCTTTTAGTTTTTCAATAAGGTCCTGTTCAATTGGATTGTTGTGGAATTCAATGCCGAAAAGCTTCCTTCGCAGCAACATCTCACTTAGTGTTCGCAGTATGAAATCGTCATGATTTTGCCAGAATTTGAGGGAACCCCACAGATCGGTATCATCAAGCATTGAGTAGATTTCAATAATATCCCGGTCTTCCTCAAAGTCCTTTAAGGTGATGTTTCTCTCAAGAAATATGGAAAGGGCAGGTGTAGCCTGAACGGCCTGACCTTCCTGTGTAAGTTCTTTTGCCCTTTTCACGATCTCAATCAGCATCACTTCCGCTGAGACTGCTACTTTATGAAGATAAACCTGCCAGTACATTAAGCGTCTGGCGTTAAGAAAATTCTCCACACTATAAATGCCCTTCTCTTCCACAACAAGATCACCATTATGGATTTCAAGCATTTTTATGATTCGTTCTGAGCCAATCATTCCTTCATGCACTCCGGTAAAAAAGCTGTCTCGCTTAAGGTAATCGAGCCGATCTATATCCAGTTGACTTGAAACCAGGTGATGGAAAAATGGACGATCATAGCTCCCCTTAAAAATTCGGATGGCAAGATCAAGCTGATGATCCATTTGTTCATTCATGCGCTGCATCATCCATAAACTCAGCTGCTCATGACGAATATTTCTGAAAAGAGAAAACTCAAGCGTATGCGAAAAAGGTCCATGACCCACATCATGAAGGAGAATAGCCAAAAGGCTTGCATTATGTTCATCCGCAGAAATTTCATGACCTTTTCCCTTCAGTGAAGTGAGTGCCTTGTCCATCAGATGCATCGCACCAATTGCGTGATGAAATCGTGTGTGAAGTGCTCCAGGGTAAACCAGATCAGTGAGGCCAAGTTGCTTTATTCTTCTTAACCGCTGAAAATAGGGATGCTCGATAATATCAAAAATGAGCTCATTAGGTATGTTTATGAATCCATAAACCGGGTCGTTTAGTATTTTCTTTTTGTTCAAATCAAGCGTATTTGATAATCGAATATCATGCAAGGATAACTTTGCCTGCGTAAATTATTGATGTTTTTCCTTCAGATAGTCAGGTAGTGTATAACTTTCTCAGCAAAAGCAATGTGGACCAGGTAAATATGCAGAAATATAAGATTTTGTGGGCGGATGATGAAATTGAACTACTCAAACCACATATACTTTTTCTTGAGCAAAAAGGCTATCACCTGACTGCTGTAAATAGTGGGTCGGATGCATTAGAGGAAATTGACCATAACTATTTTGATCTGGTTTTTCTTGATGAGAATATGCCAGGAATGACCGGGCTTGAAACTTTGAACTACATCAAATCCACACATCCCAATTTGCCGGTGGTGATGATCACAAAAAGTGAGGCGGAGGAAATAATGGAGGAAGCAATTGGGGCTAAAATCACCGACTACCTTATAAAGCCGTTAAACCCCAATCAGATTTTATTATCGGTAAAGAAAATTCTGGATAACAAACGAATCATTTCAGAGAAGACGAACCTGGGTTATCAAAAAGAGTTTCAGCAACTGGCGATGAATGTAATGGATGCCAGAGACCACAATGACTGGCAGGAAATCTACAAGAAGCTTGTTTACTGGGAACTGCAAATTGATGAAACAGAAGATCGAAGTATGGTGGAAGTTCTCAATACGCAGAAAGGGGAGGCAGACGGGGAGTTTTCGACTTTTATTATTCGGAATTATGAAGACTGGATTGGCAATCCGGATGTTGAGCGACCAATGCTTTCACATAATTTGATTAAGAATAAGGTTTTTCCCGAAATGGGAGAGGAGCCTGTTTTTTTGATTGTTATTGACAACCTTCGATTTGATCAATGGAAAATGATTGAACCTGATATTGCAGAACTGTTTTCGATTGAATCAGAAGAACTCTATTTCTCCATTCTTCCAACTACAACATCATATGCCAGGAACGCACTCTTTGCAGGCATGTTGCCGTTGGAAATCTCAAAGCGATACCCGGAATTTTGGGTCGGAGAGGATTCAGATGACGGAAAAAATAATTTTGAGAAGGAATTGCTTGAAGCAAATCTTGCGAGGAATGGATTTAAGGAGAAATTCAGTTACCACAAAATACTAAAAGCAGAGCAGGGAAAACAGCTCAGTGAGAACATCTCCAACCTTGATTCCAATTCGTTGAATGCCATCGTTTTTAATTTTGTTGATATGCTGTCACATGCCCGAACTGATATGCAGATGATCAGAGAACTAGCGCCTGATGAATCAGCCTATCGGTCATTAACCAAATCATGGTTTACGCATTCTTCATTGTATGACATACTTAAAATACTGGCTACAAAAAAAGTCAAAGTGATGATCACAACAGATCATGGAACCATACGAGTGAATAAGCCTGATAAAATAGTAGGAGACCGAAATACGAATGCCAACTTAAGATACAAGGTGGGTAAGAATCTGAATTTTGACGAGAAGAATGTATACTTCAAAAGAGTGCCTGAAGAAATAGGTCTTCCCAAAAGTAATCTCAGCTCCACTTTTGTTTTTGCCAAAGAGGATCGCTTCTTCGCTTATCCGAACAATTACAATCATTACGTCAGGTTTTACAAGGACACCTTCCAGCATGGGGGAATTTCGATGGAAGAGGTCATCATTCCTTTTATTGTACTTGCGAATAAATAATGGAAGTAACGTATTCAGAAAATGAAATAAAGCAGGTTGCGAAACAATTGCTGAATTATTCAGACTTGACAACCTGGATATTCAAAGGAGAGATGGGAGCAGGAAAAACAACCATGATAAAGTCTTTATGCAAGCTGCTGGGTGTAATGGATGAAATGAGTTCGCCTACTTTTTCCATTATCAATGAATATTCGACCAAAGATTCCGGAACAATTTATCATTTTGATTTCTACCGACTGGAAAGGCAGGAAGAAGCATTTGATATTGGAGTGGAGGACTATTTTTTCTCAGGTGAACGATGCTTTATTGAATGGCCCGAATTAATTGTGGAGTTGCTTCCGGATAATTACCTCGAAATAAGCATTAAATTAGTAGATGATAACACTCGACACCTAATCGCAAAGTCTAATGGACCAACCCTCTAAAAGTGGATTTGCAAAACTGGCTCAGGAACAGGGGCTGTACACACAGGAAGCCCCCGCTAAGATCAAAAAGAATAGTCAGTCCTTACAGATAGGTGTTCCCAGGGAAATCGCACTACAGGAGAATAGAGTGCCACTTAAGCCGGCTTCTGTTGCTGTGCTGGTACAGAATGGCCATGAAGTGATAATTGAAAACGAGGCAGGAAGCTCTGCAAATTTTAAAGATCAGGAATACAGTGATGCTGGTGCTCGCATTGTCTATAGTTCGAAGGAAGTCTTTGAATCTCAGATTGTTTTGAAGGTTGAACCTCCGACCATGGAAGAAATCAACTGGATGAAGAATGGAAGTGTGCTTATATCTGCCTTTCAGTTTGGCAGGCAAACATCAGAATACCTCGAGGCAATCAACAGAAAGAAAATAATTGCTATCGCCTATGAGTTCATACAGGATAAAGTAGGAGGACTTCCTCTGGTCAGGGCCATGAGTGAAATAGCCGGAAGTACGGTTATGCTTATCGCGGCAGAATATCTGAGCAGCGCAAATAATGGAAAGGGAACCATCGTTGGAGGAATAACAGGAGTGCCACCCACACGAGTGGTAATCATGGGCGCGGGAACAGTTGCAGAATTTGCTGCCCGAGCTGCCCTGGGACTTGGAGCCGAAATCCGCGTATTCGATGACCATATTTATAAACTGAGGAGACTAAAGCATGCGCTTGGGAGAGAGGTCTTTACCTCTACTTATGATAAGGATGTGGTAGAAAAAGAGGTGATGGAAGCAGATGTGTTGATTGGAGCAGTAAGAATGGAAAAAGGAAGGAACAAGCTGCTCGTTACTGAAGACATGGTTGCGAACATGAAGGACGGATCCGTTGTGATAGATGTCAGTATAGATCAGGGTGGTTGTATCGAAACTTCGAAAATCACAACTCACGAAAAACCAACATTTAAAAAATTTGGAGTGACACACTATTGTGTGCCGAACATAGCTTCAAGGGTAGCCAGAACTGCCTCGCTGGCCATTTCGAATATTTTCACTCCAATTCTTCTCGAAGCAGGGGAGGAAGGGGGATTTGATGAAATGATCTATGCCCAACCTCGAATTATGAAGGGCGTTTACAGCTACAAGGGAAGTCTGACCAAGCTTGAGCTCGCCAAACGATTCAACATGGCCTTCAAAGACATCAGCCTTTTCATGGCTGCAAGAATTTAACTGTGTCCGGAAGAGTTGAATTTGATCAATTCGCTTTTTGATTCCCAAAAACAACTCTTCTTATCAGAGAAAGGCTCAGCAGTACAACCATTACAAAATAGTCTGATTTGGATAATTCATCAGTTACGATTAGTCGATAGAGGAGAAAAACGCTAAGCGAAATACCCACAACCATAAAAAGAATTTTGAGGAAAGACACGTTTTTCATTTGTATCATTTGACATTATAAATTAGCCAGACTTTCCTCAATTGTTTTGATTTTCGCTTCGGCATCTGCAAGTTTCTTTCGCTCATTTGCCACTACCTGTTCAGGGGCACCGCTTACGAATCGCTCGTTTGCCAGTTTTTTGCTTACAGATTGCATGAAGCCTTTGGTGTAGTTAAGCTCTTCTTCCATTTTCTTTCGCTCTGCTTCCACATCAACATTTTCTGAAGCGGGTATGTGATATTCATCTGCACCAATAACAAAACTGAACGAATTGGCCGGCTTGTCATCCGAGTTAACAACAGAAACATTGCCGAGTTTTTCAAGGGACGCGCTTACTCTTTCCACGTCTTTCGAAGAGGTAACCAGCTCAAGATTTTCCTTAGGAGAAATGCCTTTAGAGTTGCGAATATTTCTGATTCCGGCAGTTACCTCAAACAAAAAATCAACCTGTTTGAGCAGGTTTTCATCCCACTGTTCTGCTTCGGGCCAGCTGGATATAATGAGTGCTTCTGATTCACTTCTCTCCTTTATCTGATGCCATAACTCTTCACTGATGAAAGGCATGAAGGGATGAAGTAATTTAAGTACCTGCTCAAAAATCACCAGAGTGTTATCATAGGTCTGTCTGTCGATTGGTTGCCCGTATTCTGGTTTGATCCATTCCAGGTACCAGCTGCAGAAGTCATTCCATACCAGTTTGTAAACGCTCATCAATGCATCCGACATTCTGAATTTGGCGAAATGATCTTCAATTTCGGTCAATGTCTTATTGAACCTTGCTTTGAACCATTCAATTGCCTGTTTATTGATGTTTGGTTGATTTTCTTCAGAAATCTCCAGACCCTTCACAAGTCTGAATGCATTCCAGATTTTATTAGAAAAATTCCGTCCCTGTTCGCACAATTTTTCATCAAAAAGAAGATCATTGCCTGCGGGAGAGCTAAACAGCATTCCCGTTCGAACACCATCTGCTCCATATTGTTTAATCAGGACCAGCGGATCAGGAGAATTACCGAGCGACTTGGACATTTTCCTGCGCTGTTTGTCACGAACAATTCCGGTCAGGTATACATTTTTGAATGGCTTCTCATCCAGGTATTCGTATCCGGCAATGATCATTCGTGCAACCCAGAAAAATAAAATTTCAGGGGCGGTTACCAGTGTTTCGGTAGGATAGAAAAAGTCCAGTTCCGGATTTTTCTTCTTATCAATTTTTCCTTTCTTTTTATCAAAGGAAGCATCAGAGAATCCTCCGAATGTTTCGATGGGCCAGATGTTAGAAGAAGCCCAGGTGTCCAATACATCCGGGTCCTGTCTTAGATCTGATTCCTGAAGTGCACTGTTTCCGGATTTTTCTTTTGCCAGCTCAACAGCTTCTGCTATCGTTTCTGCGACTACAAAATCATCTTCACCTTCTCCATAGTAATAAGCGGGAATTCGTTGACCCCACCATAATTGCCTTGAAATACACCAGTCACGAACATTCTCCATCCAATGGTTATAGGTATTCTTAAATTTGGATGGGTAAAGCTGAATTTCATCATCCATTACAGCCTTGTGCGCTTTCCTGGAAATGTCCTTCATCTTTATGAACCACTGAAGTGAAAGCTTTGGCTCCACAACAGAATTTGTCCGTTCAGATCGCCCGATTTTGGTAACAAACTCTTCTTCCCCGACAAGTATGTTGGCTGCCTTCAGATCCCCGATGATCATCTTTCGAACCTTGAATCGATCCTGTCCGACATATTTATCAATTTCACATTTTTCATTTAGTGTACCATCCAGGTTGATGGTATCAATCACCTCGAGATTATGTCGCTGACCAATTTCATAATCATTCGGGTCATGTGCGGGAGTAACTTTCAGGCAACCTGTACCAAAATCAAGCTCCACATAGTCGTCTCCAATAATGGGAATTTCCCTGTTGATGAAAGGTACTAATGCCTTTTTACCAATCAGATGTCGGAACCTTTCGTCTTTAGGGTTAACCGCAATCCCGGTATCGCCCATAATCGTTTCGGGTCGTTGGGTGGCAATTGTTACAAATTCATCAGAGTCTTTTATTTGATATTTAACAGAGTAGAGGATTGATTTTTCACCATCCTCTTTATAAATGACCTCTTCATTGGAAATGGTTGTTAAAGCCTCACAATCCCAATTGATCATTCTCAGCCCGCGGTAGATGTAGCCTTTGTTATAGAGGTCAACGAACACCCGGATCACCGCATCATGATACTCCTGATCCATCGTGAATCCGGTCCTTTCCCAGTCACATGATGCGCCAAGTTTTTTAAGCTGTTCAAGAATAATCCCGCCATACTTTTCCTTCCACTCCCAGGCATGTTTCATGAATTCTTCCCTAGAGAGATCGCTTTTCTTAATCCCCTGTTCACGCAGCATCCTTACAACCTTTGCTTCAGTAGCAATTGAGGCATGATCTGTTCCTGGAATCCAGCATGCTTCTTTCCCTTCCATTCTGGCCTTCCTGATCAAAACATCCTGTATGGTATTGTTAAGCATATGCCCCATATGAAGAACCCCGGTGACATTCGGAGGAGGAATGACAATGGTATATGCCTCTTTTCCGGTTTGAGGAGTCGCGTGGAAGTAGTTGTGATCCAGCCAGTACTGGTACCATTTATCTTCAACACTTGTCGGGTCATATTGACTTGAAATGCTCATTTTAATCGATCTGCTTTAAAGGGGTGCAAATTTACATCGTACCAATGAGGAAATGGTGTCAAAAAAAGAGGATATTTAAACTTGCAAATTATTCCACCTTAATACATTTAGTCATAAGCTGTATATGATAATTGATCCAAAAAATACCCCCGTTCCAGAATTACATGGATACCTGCTGGGTGCAGTCGCCCCACGACCAATCGCATTTGCGTCAACCATTGATAAAAGCGGGAATGTAAACCTGAGTCCGTTTAGCTTTTTCAATGTGTTTAGTGCCAACCCTCCAATAATGATTTTTTCTCCCGCAAGAAGAGGCAGGGACAATACCACTAAACACACATATGAAAATGTGATCGAACATCCGGAGGTGGTTGTGAATGTAGTTTCTTACTCCATTGTCGAGCAAATGTCTCTTTCAAGTACTGAATATGAAAAAGGGGTGGATGAATTTGTGAAGTCCGGACTAACTCCGGTTACCTCTGATCTGGTAAAACCGCCCCGGGTAAAAGAGTCGCCGGTTTCTTTTGAGTGTAAAGTATTGGAAGTAAAACAGCTCGGGGAAAACGGGGGAGCCGGAAATCTGGTGATCTGTGAAGTTTTGAGAATTCATATGGACGATGAGATTTTGACAGATGGCAAAATTGACCCAAATAAAATTGACCTTGTTGGTCGAATGGGAGGGAACTGGTATGCTCGAACTTCAGGAAAAGATATTTTTGAAATAGCCAAGCCAATTGCTTCAAAGGGAATAGGCGTTGATCAAATCCCTGATTACATAAGGGCTAGTTCAATTTTGAGTGGAAACAACCTGGGTCAGCTTGGTAATGTGGAGCGTATTCCTACGGAAGATGAAATCAGTCTATTTTCAACAGAACCGGAAGTGAGTGCCATTCTTGATTCGTTTGATTCGGATCATGAAAAAAGAGTAGAAGAACTTCACAAACTTGCAGTCAGATACCTGGCTGATGGAGCTGTTGAATCGGCATGGAAAGTCCTTTTACAAACCTGACTTAAAAAGCGAAACGCTCTTTGAACGCTTTCAATTCCTCTTTTAAGTCTGTAGTATTGAATCGTTCTATCTGATCAAACAGCTTACTCTCAGAACTAACCTTTAGCTCACGCAAATTCATGTGCTGATTCGTGAAAAGAAACTCCAGATTCGGATAGAGTTCCTTAACTGCGTCAACCAAATCCAGGATTTGCAGGTTTTTGTCTACCAGATTATAAGTTCCCGAATCTACTTTGCCGGTTATAATTTTCGTGAGACTTTCCGTAAGGTAATCCACATGAATAAAGGCACGTGATTGTTTTCCGTTCCCGAAAATTTGAATACGATTAGTAAAGTTGGCGTCAAACATGAATCGATTGATCACCGCATCAAACCGCATGGATTTACTATATCCATAAACATTCCCGCCTCTAAGAGTTATTGCAGTTGTTTTTTCAGCAAGTCGGCTCACATGTTCTTCACCACGAAGCTTCGATATTCCGTAAAAAGTAGAGGGTGCAGGAGTCGTCTGCTCATTGGCAATTTCCTCGCTTGCACCATACACCGATGTGCTGCTCAGGTATATAAACTTTGAAACATCGCTTTCTTCCGCACAATAGACCACTTCAGCGGTTCCCCAATGATTGACTTGTTCATAAAAATGAGGATCAGTATTGGCGAATGGTGTTGTGACGACAGCAGCCAGATGCACGATAACGTCGGTCTCCTTCATGAGTTTCTTTAGCTGGCGAGTGTCAAGAATGTCACCACGTACTGCCCGGATTTTCTCTTTATTTTGAAATGTTTCACCGAGAAAAAAATTATGATGCCCTTTGCTCAGGTTATCATAGACAACAATTTTATCAATGTCTGCTTCAGTAACTAATTGCTTCACAAGCTTGGTTCCCACGTATCCGGTACCTCCGGTAATTAATACATTCATCTTAATTTTTGATTAAATCTGTGTGAAGGCCGCATTCAACTTTATTGAGTCCAAACCAGCGTGCTTCTCTTTCCTGCATTTCGAGATCCATCTTTCTGGTACACGGTTCACACCCAATGCTGATATAACCCTTTTCATCGAGTGGATGTCGGGGAAGATCATATTCTTTTAAATAGGCAAAAATTTTCTTCTTATCCCAGTCAAGCATTGGATGAAACCGTATGCAATCGAATGGCGCCTCCTGCTCAACACTCATTGCTTTTCGAACCGCACTTTGATCCCCTCTCACTCCATTGATCCACACATCATGACCGGCAAGAACAGATTCCATTGGTTGTGTCTTGTTGATATAGCAGCAATGATCAGGATCCGTAGTGAACATCAATTTTCCATTTGATTCACGTTGCAAATACTTTGGAGTATCCGGTTTAAGATCAACAAGCTCAAGTCCGAATTCGTCAATTACCAGATCCCGGTAAGAAATGGTTTCAGGGAAAAGGTAGCCTGTGTTGATACAATAAACAGGAATTGAGCGATCTATTTGGCTCAAAATATGGAGCAAAACAATGGAGTGCGTCTGAAAAGATGAAGTAGTAAAAAGCTTCTTTTCCTCTTCTTTGTAGGATAGGATTTTATTTCTGATTTCCGCTATTTCCATGGCGAGGAATTTCGGGGCAAAACAAACCCCTTAAAAAATAAATTCATAGGAAACGAAACATCTTTCAAAAACTATTTGTTGATAGACCTGTAATTTCGCAAGATGCCTCGTGTCACCATTCACAGAAAAGAGCACTTTAACGCTGCTCACAGATTATTCAATCCTGATTGGACGGATGAGAAGAATACTGCTGTCTTTGGGAAGTGTAATAATCCTAACTGGCATGGACATAATTATGAGGTCATAGTGAGTCTGACCGGAGAGCCCAATCAGGAGACCGGATTTGTCTATGATATGAAAAAACTGAGTGATCTGATAAACAATGAAGTCATAGATCGGTTTGATCATAAGAATTTGAATCTGGATGTAACCGAATTTAAAAATCTCAATCCAACTGCTGAGAACATTGCCATTGTGATGTATGAGATTCTAAGACCGAAACTTGACAGCTCGTTGGATTTGAAAATAACATTATATGAAACAGAAAGAAATTTTGTCGAATACTCCGGCTGATATAGATGAATTAGGTGATGACCATGTTGCTTCATCACATGAGACTCCTTTAAGAGCGGATGCTTTTGAGCAGGATGATGACTTGAAAATTGAACTCATCTCAAAACATTTTAAAGAGATCATGCAGATACTCGGTCTTGACCTGGAAGATGACAGCCTGAAAGGAACCCCATTGCGAGTAGCTAAAATGTACGTAAAGGAAGTTTTTTCAGGTCTGAATCCGGCCAATAAGCCAAAGATTCGATTGTTCGAAAACAAGTACAACTATGACCAGATGCTGGTCGAAAAGGATATTACCTTTTACTCACATTGTGAACATCATTTCGTGCCGATTTATGGTAAGGCGCATGTAGCATACTTCTCAAGCGGGAAAGTAATCGGACTTTCCAAAATCAATCGGATTGTTCAATACTTTGCAAAGCGCCCGCAGGTTCAGGAAAGACTTACCGTTCAGATTGCAAAAGAACTTGGCTCCATCTTAAAGACTGATGATATAGCCGTAGTGATGGATGCTTCTCACATGTGTGTGTCATCAAGAGGTGTGAATGATACCAACAGCAGAACAGGAACTGCTCATTTCGGAGGAAAATTCAAAGATCAGAACATTAAAAATGAATTTTTGAATTACATCAATACCAGGTCTCTGGAATAATTCGACTGCTTATTTTCCGACTTATAGATCATTGATTTTTTTAAAAAAATCAAAAACCTATCTTTGCGCACTGTTTTTGAAAACCTATTAAAAAATCATGGATAAATTAATCTATTTGGTGCCTGCTCTCGGGCTTCTTGGACTTGTAGTTATGATCATCAAATCACGCTGGGTCAAACGGCAGGATGCAGGTGATGAAAAGATGCAAACCCTGGCCAATCACATCAGGGAGGGAGCTTTGGCATTTCTTAGTGCAGAATACAGAATACTTGCCATTTTCGTCGTACTCGCAGGAATACTTCTTGGTGTCATTTCTTCAATGGTCGAAACGACTCACTGGTTCATAGTGGTTGCCTTCGTTATTGGAGCATTTTTCTCTGCTTTTGCAGGAAACATTGGAATGAGAATTGCAACTGCAGCAAATGTCAGAACTACCCAGGCTGCCAGAACGAGTCTTCCTAAGGCTTTGAAAGTTTCATTTACAGGAGGTACGGTTATGGGTCTTGGTGTTGCCGGATTGGCAGTTTTCGGATTAAGCATGGTCTTTATCATTCTCTTTCACTGGTTCATGGGTGGAGAATGGACTAATACCGGCGATATGACCATCGTGCTTGAAGCACTGGCAGGGTTTTCCCTTGGGGCGGAATCCATTGCTTTATTTGCCAGAGTTGGAGGAGGTATTTACACAAAAGCAGCTGATGTTGGAGCGGACCTTGTTGGTAAAGTTGAAGCAGGAATTCCCGAAGACGATCCGAGAAACCCTGCAACAATCGCTGATAACGTAGGTGACAATGTGGGAGATGTTGCCGGTATGGGCGCGGATCTTTTTGGTTCGTATGTAGCAACTGTCCTGGCCTCAATGGTACTTGGAAATTATGTCATCCGTGATATGGGCGGATCAATAGATGATGCCTTTAACGGCATTGGACCAATTCTTTTACCTCTGGTAATTGCAGGGTTTGGAATTGTTTTTTCCATTCTGGGAACCTTGTTTATAAAAATATCGGACAACAATGCGAAAGAAGCTCAGGTGCAGGCAGCTCTAAATAAGGGAAACTGGGGTTCGATCATTTTAACAGGTATTGCACTTTTCTTTATTCTCCCGGAAATGCTTCCTGCATCAATGCAGATGAACTTCTTCGGCGAAGGTCTTAAAGAAATTACCCCAATGGATGTTTTTTATGCAGTCCTGGTAGGACTGGCAGTTGGAGGTTTGATTTCATATTTCACTGAATACTATACCGGATTGGGCAAAAAGCCTGTTTTAGAAATTGTGAAGAATTCCGCAACAGGAGCCGCAACTAATATCATTGCCGGACTTTCAACAGGAATGATTTCAACATTTGCGCCGATTCTATTGTTTGCTGGAGCAATTTGGTCGGCGTATGAATTTGCAGGATTTTATGGTGTTGCGATCGCTGCATCTGCGATGATGGCAACCACTGCCATGCAATTGGCAATCGATGCATTTGGACCTATTGCTGACAATGCGGGAGGTATTGCAGAAATGAGTGAGCTTCCGGATGATGTTCGGGAAAAGACAGACATTCTTGATTCTGTTGGAAATACAACAGCTGCAGTTGGAAAAGGATTTGCAATCGCTTCTGCAGCATTAACTGCTCTGGCACTTTTTGCGGCTTACGTAACATTTACAGGAATTGATGGTATCAATATCTTCAAAGCCAAAGTTCTGGCGGCCTTGTTTATTGGAGGAATGGTTCCTGTAGTTTTCTCAGCATTAGCCATGAGATCTGTTGGCAAGGCAGCAATGGAAATGGTGAAAGAAGTGAGGAGACAATTCAAAGAAATTCCGGGCATTATGGAAGGAACCGGAAAACCGGAGTATGGCAAGTGTGTGGATATTTCTACAAAAGCTGCTTTAAGAGAAATGATGCTTCCGGGAGCAATTACAATTACAGCCCCGGTTCTGATTGGATTTTTGATGGGACCTGAAGCACTTGGGAGCTATATGGCTGGTGTAGCAGTATCGGGAGTACTTTGGGCCATCTTCCAAAACAACGCGGGTGGAGCATGGGATAATGCGAAGAAATCTTTTGAAGCAGGCGTAATGATTGAAGGCGAAATGACCTACAAAGGGTCAGAAGCTCATAAAGCCGCAGTAACCGGTGATACAGTTGGAGATCCATTTAAAGACACTTCAGGACCATCAATGAATATCCTGATCAAACTTACGTGTCTTGTAGGGTTGGTGATAGCACCAATTCTTGGAGAGATTTATGGAGGCGCTTCACATGGTGAAGAAGTATCTGTTTCAGTTTCCATAAATGATGATGGGAGTAAAATGATCTCAGTTGACGGGAAGGAAATAGTCAATGAAACAGTGAGTAAAAAGATCAAAGTTGAGATGATGGCTAAGGATGGTGATAATGTAGAGGCTGTGGTAACAACAACAATCGTTGAAAATGGAGAAGAAACCACCACGTCGGAAACTTTGACTGGAACAAAAACTGAAGTACAGGCTCAGATCGATGAGATGAAATAATTCATTTAGAGATTAAGATATTAAAACCCTGACAGTTACATCAGGGTTTTTTTGTGCCTTTTTGTGATTGATGGACTAAGTTAGCTAACTTTGTAATATGAAGACGTATAATATTCATGATGCAAAGACTAATCTTTCCAAAATAATAAATGAAGTAGCTGAAGGAGAAATTGTTTACATCGCAAGGGCGGGAAAGAGAATAGTAGAATTGAAACCTATTCAGGATGAGGATCAGTCTTTTAAAATGGGATTTCTAAAAAATAAAATGTCAGTTGCAGAGGACTGGGATAGTGATCAAATAAATGAAAAAGTTGCAGCTTCGTTTTATCAGGAAGACATGAATGATCCTGACTCTCCCTATGAAATCAATGAAAGAACTCATCCCAAATACAAGAAAGAGAAATGAAGTCAGGAGTTCTACTTGATACGCAGGTTTTCATTTGGTCTCAATTTGATGAGAAGAAACTTTCAGAAAAAACGATTGAGCTTTTATTGAGCAGTTCAACAATTAAATTTCTAAGTACAGCTTCGGTCTGGGAAATTGCTATAAAACAGTCCTTAGGAAAATTGAGTTTCGATTTTGAGTGGGAATATGTCATAAAGAACCTGTCCCTTGAAATAATCAATATTACGATTCCACAAATCGAAAGATCTCGAGACCTTCCATTCATTCATAGTGATCCATTCGACAGACTTTTGATCGCACAATCAATGATAGAAGGAATCCCCCTTGTGACTTCTGACCATCATATTCATCAATATGACTTTGCCTTTATCAAAGCCTGACTTGTCTGAACAACTTCAAATAGCAGAAGATTGGTTTAAGAAAAAGAAGTGGAAAGCATTTCCCTTTCAGAAAGAGACATGGAGTGCTTACCTGGATGGAAAAAGCGGACTTCTAAATGCCCCAACGGGATCTGGCAAAACCTACGCATTGTGGATGCCGTGCATTCTCGAATTCCTCAGAGACAATGAACAATATGATGTGAAACCTGAGGTACAGGTTTTGTGGATTACACCATTGAGGGCACTGGCAAAAGACATACGCTCAGCCATGCAAAATCTGTGTGATGACCTGGATGTTCGATGGCATGTAGGACTAAGAACCGGGGATACATCAACAAACGAAAGACAAAGACAGAAAAAGAAGGCACCACAGGCGCTGGTAATTACACCCGAAAGTTTGCACGTCTTGTTAAGCCAGAGCGACTATCCAAATTATCTCAAGAATGTCAAAAGCATAATCGTTGATGAATGGCATGAATTAATTGGAACCAAACGTGGTGTAGCGACTGAGCTGGCTATTTCGAGGTTAAAAAAACTGACTAAGAACAAATTAAAAATCTGGGGTATTTCTGCGACGATAGGAAACCTTCCACAGGCCAAAAGAGTCCTGCTGGGAGAAGACTATTACAAAGATGCCGTCTCTGTCAAATCCAATCAGGAAAAGGAAATAGTTGTAGAATCTCTCCTTCCTGATCAGATTGAGGATTTCCCATGGGCGGGGCACTTAGGCACGCGACTTCTGGATAAAGTGGTACCAATTATTAAAAGAAGTAAAACGACTCTTCTTTTCACGAATACCAGATCACAGACGGAGCTTTGGTACCAGGCGGTTCTCAAAGAAGCACCCGAACTGGCCGGAGTGATTGCCATGCATCATGGGTCCATGGATCAGAATATCAGAGGATGGGTTGAAGATGCCCTGCACGAAGGGAAACTAAAATGTGTAGTTTGTACTTCCAGCCTTGATTTGGGTGTGGATTTTCGTCCCGTTGATACAGTCATTCAGATTGGAGGACCGAAAGGTGTTTCCCGTTTTCAACAAAGAGCGGGAAGGAGCGGACACAGACCTGGTGAGAAAAGCACCATCTATTTTGTTCCAACACATTCACTGGAACTCATTGAAGGAGCAGCATTGAGAGATGCGGTGGCTGCAGGAAAATTTGAACAAAGAAAGCCACTAGAAAAATGCCTGGACGTACTTGTTCAGTATCTGGTAACGCTGGCGGTAAGCGGTGGATTCAGACCACTTGAAATTCTGGAAGAGATTAAACAGACCTGGTGCTACAGACTCCTCACTTCGGATGAATGGAACTGGTCCCTGGAATTCATTACAACAGGTGGAAGTACCTTAGGCGAGTACGATGAATTCTCAAGGGTTTACAATGAAGATGGCATTTATAAAATCATAAACAAAAGAGCTGCTCAGCGACACAAACTATCAATTGGTACTATTGTGGGAGATCCGGCTCTTAGTGTGAAGTTCCTGTCAGGGGGACACCTGGGAACGGTCGAGGAAAGCTTTATATCACGACTCAATCCGGGTGACACGTTCTGGTTTGCAGGACAAAATCTGCAGTTTGTCAGGATAAAGGAGCTAACTGTTTTGGTGAAGAAATCAAACAGAAAAAGCGGATTGACTCCACAGTGGGGTGGAGGTCGACTTCCACTCTCATCGCTTTTGGCAGAACAAATAAAGAAGAAACTTGAACTCGCTAAGCAAGGGATTTATAAGGATAAGGAAATGGAGAAATTGAAACCCATCCTTCAGCTACAGGCAAAATGGTCCATCATACCGGATAACAATTCCCTTCTTATCGAGAAAGTGAAAACAGAGATGGGATACCATTTATTTTTCTTTCCGTTTCAGGGAATGTTTGTGCATGAAGTATTAGCCGGACTTGTGGCATTCAGGATGAGCAAGCTTCAAAAAATCACACTTTCCATTTCTATGAATGATTATGGTTTTGAATTGCTTTCCGATCAGGAGATTGCCATTGAAGAAGCACTCGAGCTGGACCTGTTTTCAGAAGAAAACCTGATGGAGGATATCAGTCAGTCGATCAACAAAACAGAGATGGCTCAGCGAAAATTTAGAGATGTTGCTACAATTGCCGGACTCATTTTCCAGGGATACCCGGGTAAGAACATAAATGCCAGACACCTTCAGGCCAATTCAGGGATTCTGTTCAGGGTCTTTCAGACGTATGATGAAAGCAACCTCCTGATCAAACAATCAATGGATGAGGTAATGACCCAACAACTGGAACAAACCAGGCTGATGGAAGCCATTCGCCAAATCAATTCGCAAAAAATCATTCTGAAGGAAACACAAAAGCCAACACCTTTTGCATTTCCTATTCTGGTATCTGTACTCAGGAGAGAAAAACTCAGTTCTGAGCAAATCACAGACAGGATAATTAAAATGCAACTTCAGCTTGAACGGTCACTTCAGGAACTTTAAATTTGACCAATGAAGCAATTTCTAATAATCACTCTCCTTCTGATTGGAGAAGGTGCATTTTCACAATCTATTGTAGGCACATGGAAGACCATTGATGACAACTCAGGAAAGCCCAGGTCGATTGTTAGTATTTATGAGAAGGACGGTAAGTATTTCGGGAAAGTACTGAAGACATTCCCCAAACCAGACGAAGACCCTGACCCGATTTGCGATGAATGTGAGGACCACAGGAAAGGTCAGAAGATAATCGGTATGGAAATCATTACAGACATGAAATTCAATAAAAAGGATAATGAATTTCACAAGGGGGAAATACTGGATCCGGAGAATGGAAATATCTATGACTGTAAATTATGGGTAGACGATACCGGTAATTTAAAAGTACGCGGATACCTGCTTTTTTTCTATCGGACTCAGACCTGGCTTCCTTATTCTGGTGAATAGCTGTAAAGTCGAAATTTGTGGTGAAGAGCTTCTGCTTTTTCCGGAAAAGGTTATTTTCTGGAAAAAGGAAAGGACACTGATTGTGTCAGACTTACACCTGGCAAAGGCAGGACATTTCAGAAAGCATGGAATACCGGTTTCCGGGAAAATTCATTTAACAGATCTCAAAATTCTTGATAAACTTATTACTTCTCTTCATCCCTCAGAAGTCATCCTTTTGGGAGACCTCTTTCATAGTTTCAGGAATAATGAGTGGAATGATTTCATGAGGTTTATCAATGTATTTGATATGGTCAAATTCACACTTGTCAGAGGGAATCATGACATTGAGGAAGATTACCCCGCAGAACTGGAAGTGATTGATATTCTGGAAAAGGATCCATTTAGTTTTACTCATCAACGTGAAAAAACAAAGGGATATAATCTTTCCGGTCATATCCATCCTGGCTTCAGAATAAAGGGACTTGCCAGAGACGGATTAACCATTCCCTGCTTTCACTTTTCCAATACATTTGGAGTTCTGCCTGCATTTGGGCAATTCACCGGAATAAGGAAAATTCGTCCAATAGAAGGTGATCGAATATTTGGAATTGCCGACGATAGTATCATTGAGTTAATCTAAGAATTGACGTATTTTACAGAACAATAGGCCTGAAATTTAGAAGAGAGGGGTTACAAAATTTGTGTTAATCGTATTTAAAACTGGCTTGGTGTATGAAGGATAGTGAGATTCTCGAACGAATAAGTCGTGGAGATGAGCGCATTTTGGATCATCTGTATCAGAAGTACTATCGGATGATGACCAAAATCGTACTGTCCAATAGTGGAACAGAAGAAGAAGCGAAGGATGTATACCAGGAAGCCCTGCTCGCATTTTGGCAGAAGGCCTCAAGCGGGAAATTGGTCCTGACCTCCAAGATTAGCACGTACCTTTACAGTATTTGCCTGAATCAATGGAGAAAAGAATTAGACAGGAAGAGCAGATTAAGCTCGGAAGAAGTTGATGGAACTGAGTATCAGGGACATGATAGTAAGGAACGTCTAAAGATTGTGCTGGAATGTATTAATGAGTTGGGGGACGTTTGCAAAGGAGTGTTGACATATTATTATTTCGACGGGATGAACATGACGGATATTGCAGAAAAAATGAACTTTGCAAATACAGACACTGCCAAAACGAAGAAATACAAGTGCAAAAAGAAATTAGACAGTTTGATAAAAAGTAAATATACCGCCGAAGACTTTTTTGACTAATGCCAAGTAACAACCAAATAGAAAAAATTGAACAATATCATATGGGGAACATGTCTCCTGATGATGCTGCCTCATTTGAAAAAGAATTAGCTTCAGATCCCGCCTTAAAAGCTGAAAGCGATTTCCAGTCAAATATTATCAACGGAATACGTGAACATCGTAAGATGACACTTAAATCCAGACTTGATGCGATTGACATTAGCCCGGGCTGGATGGAGTTTGCTCAACAATCGGCACTGGTAAAGTCGTTCGGTGGAATTGCCATCGCGTCAATTATAGGATCAGGGGTATATTTCATTGCCCAGGAAACAAAAAATCAGGAGGAAGCAGATTTGGTTACCTCTATTGAATTTGAGGTTCCGCAGGCAGAGTCTCCGGAATTTGAATGGATAATTCCTCAACCAGCTGGTTCGGATAAAGTCGAAGTTATTGATGAGCAGCCTGTTACAAAAGCAGCCTTAATAAGGACCAGGGAAGAAGTGATTGAACCCAACACTATAGCGAGAGCGGAAGAAACGACCAAAGAAAATTTCACTCCTGATTTTACCGCACCTCAGGCAGGTGAGGTATCAGAAGAAAATGAGTTAGGATCAACGGAATTGGATGAAGTGTCCACTGTTGCCAAAGCCACAACGAATGAGGAGCCAATAGAAGTTGAAACCAGAAATTCCAGGAATTCAAAAATTCGGTATAAGTACTATGATGGTAAATTGTTCCTTAATGGAGACTTCAATAACGAGCCTTATGAGATTTTGGAAATAAACAATGCAAAAGGTCGCAGGATTTATCTCCTTCATCAGAAAAAGTACTATGAAGTGAAAATAACCGATCGACTTTCTGAATTACCTGAAGTAACAAATGTTAAGCTGATTCAGGAACTCAGACTGATCAAAGAAAACAAATAGCAGCTTCACGCCTATCTGTTTCATTCAAGTTGCATTTTGCCTAAATTCGTGGCTCAATGCAGGATAAAAAACCTCGAAAAAAGCGAAAACTGGGGAGCTACCCCTTTGTGAGTGTTGTTTTCAGCATCACTGTTGCCTTATTGGTCCTTGGATTGTTTGGATGGATGATTCTTCACAGCTCAAGATTGGGGAATCAAATTCAGGAAAACATTGAGGTCCAGGTGTATTTGAACAAGGATCTCTCAACATCAGATATTAATAAAATCCGGCAGGCAGTGGAAAGTAAACAATACACATTGGTGAAGACAGAACCACAGGTTACACTAATAACCAGGGAGCAGGCAGCTGAACAGTTTATTAAAGACACTGGAGAGGATTTTAAGGAGTTTTTGGGTGATAATCCATTAAGAGATCTGTTAGTTGTGAAAGTCGCTTTTGGCTACCAGTCCATCGATAGCCTGAACCTGATTAAATCTGACATTGAAAGAATGCCTGGTGTATACGAGGCAGAATATGAAGAAAGTCTGGTCGAGAGTATTAATCAGAATCTTACCAGAATTGGTTTCGTTCTTATGGGTGTAGCAATATTTTCATTACTTGTTGTGATTGTACTCATTAATAATACCATCAAACTTGCGTTGTTCTCACAACGCTTCCTGATTAGAAGTATGCAGCTTGTAGGAGCAACAAGCAGCTTCATTCGAAGACCGTTTTTATACAGATCGGTTTTTTATGGATTTTTGGCTGGAATAATTGCATCTGCTGTGCTTTATGCTTTTACCATGTATATGAATTCATTGATTGAAGGACTCAGAGAACTTCAGGATATGAAAGGATTCTTAGTACTCTTCAGTGTCATAATAATTATGGGTATGATCGTTGGGTACTTCAGTTCCTTAAGAGCCGTTAGAAAATATTTAAAAATGTCCCTGGACGAACTTTACTAAAATGTCTGAAAAGAGAAAACTAGCATTCAATAAAATCAACTACATGATCATGATAGCCGGCGTGGTTACTCTGGTAATTGGATTCATTATCATGACTATGGATACTGAGCCTCATGGTTTTGGATTTTTAGGATTGACACTTGGACCAGTTATCGTTATGCTGGGATTTTTAGTCCAGTTCGTGGCTATCATGTACAAATCAAAATCAAACCCTAAGGAAGATTAATGACCTGGATTGAAGCACTCATCCTCGGTATCATACAGGGGTTGACGGAGTTTCTCCCGGTAAGCAGCAGTGGACACCTTGAGATAGGTTCTGTCTTACTTGGAGCTCAAAGTTCAGATAATTTACTCTTTGCATTGGTTGTTCATACTGCCACGGCACTTGCAACAATTACAGTTTTCAGGGTGGAATTACTCTATATCATAAAAGAATTTCTGAAATTTCAGTGGAATGAATCTACAAAGTTTGTTTTTAAGATTGCTCTGTCCATGATTCCTGTTTTTGTGGTCGGAGTTTTTTGGAAAGATGAAATTGAATCACTCTTTACGGGTAATCTTATTCTTGTTGGTTCCATGTTAATCATTACCGGAGGGCTTCTACTGTTTGCTCATTTTAAGAATGACGGGGCAAAATCAGTAAGCTTTGCTTCCTCATTTATCATAGGCATTTCACAGGCTTTTGCAGTTTTGCCTGGTATTTCGCGCTCAGGTTCTACCATAGCGACCGCATTAATTTTGGGAGTTGAAAGATCCAAAGCTGCGAGGTTTTCATTTCTGATGGTTCTGATTCCAATTATGGGAGCCAGCTTGTTGGAATTGATGGATTTCAAAGAGAATCCAGGTGCACATGCCATTCAGGCATCTAACCTTATAATTGGGTTTTTGGCAGCTTTTGTTTCAGGATTTGTTGCCTGTAAGTGGATGATTACAATTGTTAAAAGAGGGAAACTCACCTGGTTCGCTGTTTATTGTTTTGTTGTTGGAACAATCGCCATTGTCGCTACTCTGTAATGTCCAATCAATACGAAGAAGGTAAGATTCTACTGATCAACAAGCCAAAGAATTGGACATCATTCGATGTAGTGAAGAAATTGCGCTTTGCCCTGAAAGTAAAAAAGATAGGGCATGCAGGAACACTGGATCCGCTGGCAACCGGACTTTTGATAATAGGTACAGGTAAGTTCACTAAGAAACTTCATGAGCTTCAGGGACTGGACAAGTCCTACGAAGGAAAGTTCGAAATTGGAAAAACCACCCCCTCATACGATCTCGAAACAGCATTTGATTCAATAGTTGATATTTCTCATTTGAAGCCTGAGGATTTTGAGAGGGCAAGGAAAAAATTTAGTGGTCTCATTTCTCAAATTCCCCCTGCACATTCAGCTGTAAAGGTGGATGGAGAAAGAGCATACAAAAAGGCCAGGAAAAACCAGGAGGTAAAACTAAATCCAAGGGAGGTAGTTGTATCTAAGTTTGAAATTGATACAACTGAATTGCCTGACGTTTTATTTAATGTGGATTGTTCTAAAGGAACCTATATCAGAAGCCTTGCCAGAGATTTTGGACAGGAACTCGGAGTAGGTGCCTATTTGAAAGAGTTGATACGGACAAGAATAGGTCAGTACCACTTGTCTGAAGCCGAGGAACTGGAGACTTTCATTCAACAGCACCATGAAAGTAATTGATCACCTAAGCGACTTTGACAAGCCTTCCTTTTCGGCTGTCACCATTGGAACGTTTGATGGAGTTCACAAGGGTCATCAGACCATAATTGAGCAGGTAGTGACAGAAGCCAGAGAAAAAAAAGGAGCAAGTGTGCTTATTACTTTCTGGCCACACCCTCGGTTTGTGCTCAATAAAGATACGGGAAGCCTCCAACTGCTAAGCACCTTTGAGGAAAAACTGTCCATTCTCGAATCTCTGGGCCTGGACTATGTGATAAAGATTCCGTTTACCCCGGAGTTTTCAAATTTGTCAGCAGAAGCATTTATAAAAGAAATTCTTGTAGACGCAATTGGGGTAAAATCACTCTACATCGGGTATGACCATCGGTTCGGCAACAACCGGGAGGGAGACATTAATTTCCTTAAGAAGAAATCAAAAGAATATCACTTTGAATTAAATGAAATTCCCCGACAGGACATAGACTCTATTGGGGTAAGCTCTACCAAAATAAGAACCGCTCTTAATAATGGTGAAGTTCAATTTGCTAATTCATTATTGAATCGATCTTATTCAATTTCAGGAAAAGTTATCAAGGGTGAAAAGGTCGGGAGAACCATTGGTTTTCCAACAGCAAATATTTTAATAGCAGAAAGCTATAAGTTGCTTCCCGGAGACGGGGCATATGCCGTAAGAGTTTTCATAGACGGGAAGCAGCATTTAGGTATGCTGAATATCGGGTTCAAACCAACTTTAGACGGATCAAAGCGGACAATTGAAGTTCATGTTTTTAATTTTGAGAAAGATATTTACAATAAGGAATTAGTAATTGAGTTCGTTAGGTTGTTAAGGAAAGAAATAAAATTCAACTCTCTTGAAGACTTAAAAAGTCAGCTGAAACTTGATAAGGAACAAGCCATGAACATTCTGTTATGAGAAAGATTAAATCGATTGCTGTTATTTTGACCTTCACACTTTGTGGGGTGTTCATTTCGTGTGACAAGAATGGAGATTTTTTACTCTTTTCCATTCAGAATGATATTGAATTAGGACAGACAATGTCACAGCAGATAGCTGACGATCCTTCATTTGATATCCTGTCCAGAGAAGAATACGGTTCAGCATACAGTTACATTGAAAGCATGCTTGAAAACATTCTCGCATCGGAAGATATTACTTATAGGGATGAATTTCCATGGACCGTTAATATTATCAATGATGATCAGACCCTGAATGCTTTTGCCACCCCAGGAGGTCAACTTTACGTTTATACCGGGCTGATCTATTTCTTTAATGAAGAAGATGCACTTGCGGGAGTTATAGGACACGAAATAGCCCATTCCGATCAGCGACATGGCTCAAAACAGCTTCAAAGACAATACGGGATATCTATTCTGTTAAGCATCATTGCCGGAGGAGATGCTTCGTCCCTGGAACAAATGATAGGGCAAATAGCAGGGACTGGAGCCATTCTGGCTTTTAGCAGAGAGGCAGAAGCGGAAGCAGATGACTTTTCCGTCAGGTACCTTGCAGGTACGAATTATGCCTGTAATGGTGCCGCAATTTTTTTCCAAAAACTTCTGGACAATCAGGAGCAAAGGCAGCCGGAGTTCTTAAGTACCCATCCAAGCCCGGAAAACAGAGTGGCAGATATTAATGCCACAGCCAATGATATTTCGTGTGATACAACAATAGATAGCGAGTCAGCGGCACGTTACCTTGGCTTTAGAAATTCTTTACCCTAAAACACAAATGAAAAGATCAGAGATAAAACTTGTCGTGGAATTGGATGATGATCAAATTCCCGAAAAAATCACATGGGATGCAGATGAGAAGGATCAGCCCGGATCATCAGAGACAAAGTCCGTAAGCCTTTCGCTATGGGATCATCAAAATAAGAGTACCATGCGAATTGATCTCTGGACGAAGGATATGCCAGTTGAAGAAATGAAAAGATTCTACATTGATTGCCTTGGAGGCCTTGCCCAAAGCATACTCAATTCAACAGGTGATGAATACATGAATGGGGAGGTAAACGCCCTCTGCGACCGACTGGTTGAGCATGTGAAGAAAGAAGGTTAATTTTTTGTAGTCCTCAGGTTTTGCAAATTATTCATCGATTTTGTTGAAAAATCGCTAATATTATGCATGCATAACAATTACTGTTTTGGAATTTCTCATGTCCAAAAATTACCGGTTACCGGAATCGGGTTTTTATGCTCATTATCTTTTATTAACTTGAAAAATCACTTAAATAAAACGTTGACCTATGAATAGGATTTTTACTCGATTGATTTTAGGGTTCGCATCCTTTGCTATTTTGGGCTTTGCCCAGGCACAAACAACCATTAGCGGAACGATAACTGATGCGGATAGCAGCGAACCTTTGATTGGAGCTCAAATACTCGTTAAAGGAACAGTTCTTGGGACAATTACGGATGTAAATGGAAAATTTTCACTCACTGTCCAATCCAGCCCGCCATTGACCATAGTTATATCCTATGTTGGTTATGATCGACAGGAAATTGAAATAAGCGAAGGCGGTTTAGAAGTACAGATTCAATTAGCTGAATCTGTTTTAATGGGACAGGAAGTTGTTGTTTCTGCCTCAAGAGTAGAAGAAAATATCCTTCAATCGCCTGTTAGTATTGAAAAAATGGACATTCTTGCCGTCCAGAATACTTCTGCAGATACGTATTACAAAGCAATAGCTAACCTGAAGGGTGTTGATGTTGCTTCTTCAAGTATCAATTTTCAAATCATTAATGCACGAGGCTTTGCTTCAACCGGAAATACCCGTTTTGTTCAACTAATTGATGGAATGGATACACAGGCACCTGCATTAAACTTCCCAATTGGAAACCTTAATGGTCCGTCCGAGTTGGATGTTGAAAGTGTTGAGTTAATCCCCGGAGCAAGTTCTGCACTATATGGCGCAAATGCATTTAATGGAGTTTTATTAATCAATAGTAAGAATCCATTTGAGTACCAGGGTATGAGTGCAATGTTTAAAACTGGTGTTAATCATGTTGGGAGTAACGCTGATCAGAGTGTGGCAGTCATGAATACTTTGTCACTTCGGTATGCTAAGGCGTATAATAATAAGTTGGCATTTAAAATAAACGGAACCTATTCCTATGCCGACGATTGGCATGGGACCTCAGATTTTGACAGGAATGCAGAAAGCAATCCATTTGCAGATGAAGGCATTACTAATGTTGGAGCGGATCGACTCCACTTTCATGGTGATGAAGCTGCAGCGAACCTGGCTCTTTTAGGAAATGCTGCTGCATTTTCACTAGGATCAAGTGGTCCAGGACTTCAGGCTACCTTTAGAGCCAATGATTTCGGAAATGGAAGCAATATGCTTGATTATGCATTGGACCTTCCCAGTCATACCGTATCATTAACACCATTTAATGAAGTGGATTTGATCAATTATGATGCGAAGAATTTAAAATTAAATGCCGGCCTTTATTATAGAATCAATGATGATTTAGAATTAAGTGCTCTTTATAATGCCGGGTTTGGAACAAGTATTTATACTGGAGCACAACGTTATTCCCTTTCAAACTTTGGTATTCAGCAGGGACGACTACAATTAAGAGGTGATAATTTCTTTGTCAGGGCATATGGAACTTTTGAGAATTCTGGTGATTCTTATATTACAGAGTTTTTAGCTCTTAAGATGAATGAGCAGTTTTCTCAAATGGGTGGAAACAACTACTTCGCTCGACCAACTGATCAAAAGTATGTTCGTTTTTTACCACCTGCCAGTGCAAGTGTGAATAACATCCTCGTGGCTTATTCACAAGCCTACCTTCAATTCTTAGCTACAGGAAATGGAACTCTTACAGGATTGAATCCAGGTGATATACAAACGCTGAGAGCTAATAACCCTTCTTTGGCCTCTCAATATGACATTGCCGCACATCAAAGGGCCAGGGAGTTTATAGATGATGTATTTCAATTTGCACCGGGCACCCCTGAATTCGAACAGGCTAAGCAAACAGCTTTGCAGGGGACTATCCCTGACGGACCGGGGTTTGCTGATAAGTCAGCGATGTACCAGACAGATGCTCAATATGATTTCAAAAATGAGATCGATTTTATGGAGTTGCAGGTTGGAGGAACCTATCGAATTTTTGATTTACGATCTGAGGGAACTATTTTCCCGGATAAGGATGGAGGAATTCAGATTAATGAGTTCGGTGCCTATGTACAATTAGGTAAGAGATTAGTTGATAATTTTAAGATTAGCGGGTCTGTGAGATTTGACAAAAACGAAAATTTTGACGGACAGGTGAACCCCAGAATTTCAGGAGTATATACGGTTGCAAATAATCATAATTTCAGAGCATCCTATCAAACTGGTTTCAGAAATCCTACTACTCAGGGTCAATACATTGACTTAAGTGTAATTTCTGCTCGTTTGTTGGGTGGTCTGCAGGGGAACTATGATCGTTACCAGCTTGCAAGGACAAGTACAACAGGTCAGCCTATATCTTTTACAGCCGGATCCGTGAATGCGTTTAGAACAGAATTCTTTTCAAATGGTGATATAGCGGCAGCATCTGCTTTACTCAATCCATTTACTCAGGGGGATGTCAGGCCGGTAGTGCCGGAAGAAGTTCGATCTATTGAGTTTGGTTATAAAAGCTTAATCGGAGATAAGCTTCTTGTTGACGCGGTTTATTACCACAACACTTACACAGATTTTATTACTCAGATACAAATTGTTGTAGCAGACGAATATTCAAGTGCAGATGCCCCTGTTCCACAACTCGTTGGGACAGCCAACCCTCTGACTTTGATAAGTGGTAGTGCTTTGACAATTGAATCTGATGGTTCATTTTCAGGAAACACTGCTCAAATTTATTCAAACCTTAACGATGAAGCCACGGCACAGGGTGCTGCGCTGGGATTAACTTATAGTTTACCAAAAGGATACACCGTTGGAGGTAATTATAGTTGGAATAAGTTCATTGGCGGGTTCACGGATAATAATTTGAATGAGTTCAATACACCAGAACACAAGGTCAATATTAATATTGGGAATAGAAAGCTTACTGACAAAATTGGCTTTAACGTGACCTACAGGTGGCAGGAGGCATTTAGATGGGAGTCTTCTTTTGCCGTAGGAGATGTACCTTCATATAGTACATTTGATGCCCAGGTCTCTTTAAGACTTGAAGAAATAAAATCAATCTTGAAAGTGGGCGGTTCAAATATTTTAGGAGATCCATATATTCAAAGCTTAGGAGGCCCTAATATCGGATCTATTTACTATGTGTCTTTGACATTTAATGAATTAATGAATTAATGAATTAATAAAGAATTTCAGGTAATCAATTGGAACCATCAAACTGACTGTTTGATGGTTTTTTCATCTATAAATAAATTATGAAAAAGGCATTTTTGATTTTGTTTGTTGCACTTATTACATCTTGTGGCGATGATGGCGATGTGGTGTCGACTTTGTCAGGAAAAAGATACATAGATAGCATTTTCACTGATGTTAATACTGAATTGAACATCAAGTATGGGACGAATAAATCACTTTCAGGCATTGATCGAAATCTTTTCTTAGATGTTTATTGGCCTGAAGGGGATACGCTAATTGAAAGACCTACTTTGGTGTTGGCTCATGGGGGCGCATTTGTAGGGGGAAATAAATCTGACATTAAAGACCTTTGTATTACTTATGCTAGCATGGGATATACGGTGGCAAGCATTGGCTATAATCTGCTTGATGATAGGTTCATTTCCGATTCAGTCAGATTTAGTGAGGGAGTTGTTATTGCCCTGGGAGATATGAAGGGGGCCATTAGGTTCTTAAGAGATGATGCCATTAATGGAGACAATGATTTCGGAATCGATTCAAATATGATGTTTGCAGGAGGAATTTCAGCCGGAGCTATTTTGGCCAATCATGTTGGAATGTTAGATGCAAATGATCCATCAATACCTGATTATCTTCAAAATCATATTGATAATAATGGTGGTTTTGAAGGAGACACTAATGACTTAAGTGTTTCTTCAGAAGTTAGTGCCGTTATCAGTTTTTCCGGCTCATTATTGAGATCAGAATGGATAGACTCAAGTGACCCTCCAATTTTCATGGTTCATGAAGAATTAGATCCTGTTGTGCCTTGTGATTATAGTGCTTCGGTACTTTTTCCATTTCCAATACTGGCTTATGGCTCATGTGCATTGCAAGATCAAATTGTAGAATCCGGAATATCAAATCAATTTGTTTTCATCGAAGGTTCAGATGAGCATGTTGGTTATTTCACAGGCGATGATGAAGAAAAAGCTAGTGAGCTGATTGCACTTAGCGCATCATTCCTGGAAGCAATTATTAATAATTAGTTCAGGATGTCTCAACCTGAATAGTGGATAAACCGGCAAAGTTAAGACTCATTCTGTTGCGACAACTCAAAGTCTTAATCTCAATTAGTGATTACTGAACCCGATTGAAATCCTCAAAAAACATCCTTATAGTCCCCTCAGGGAAATAATTTCGTTTCAATCATATTCTTAGCAGCTTTCAAAGCTTAATGCTTCGAGTGAAGTCAATCTAATTCCAAAAAATTCTCCCAAGGGGCCGCCGGGCCGGCGTATCGGCAGGAGGGTGTTTGCGTGAATTAAAGTACAAATTATTAATCGAGCTTAGGTGATTACTTTCATAGGATGGTATATGATTCACTTTCTGAGATGGATGTTCTAGAGAAATGACCAAAACAGGATACTAATGAAAACCTGCAGTTTTTTGAATGTAGTGATTGATTGAATCTATAGCTCATCATAATAAGGAGTATCATAAGTGACTATATATAAAAAAACCTGTGAAGAATACTTCACAGGTTTTTTTTAAATCTTAAAACAGAATATCTATTTTGATATAATTAGTTCGGAGAAAGAACTCCGGCAATCACGTGAATTCTGCCCTGACTAATACTTACGGCATCTACAAGAGCGACTTCTGCATTTAAACCTGCTCCGGTTCCTGCATCAAAGTCTCCATTTGAGTCGATAAACACTCCTATCCCGTTCATAGCGGTTCCTTCAACAAAAAACAAAGATCCTTGCTGAAGAGTAGTGTAGGTTGATCCTGTAGTCAAATCGTCTGGTCCAAGAGTATTGATACCATCATCGGTACCTCCACCCTGACCTATTACTACGTGATTTCTGATAATTGCATCCCATGTTGCAGCATCATAGGTGTCTACAGTAATTCCGACTCCATTAAAAGTAGCATTTGTAGGAGCAAAAATTGTAAGGTCAGTGACTGTAGCCAATGCTCCGGCAATTGTAGCGGCAGCTTCCTTACCAGCGTCTGCTTTGGCAATACCTTCTGCCAGAATACTAAAGTCTGCACCTAGTAATACGCTTCCCGCCAAAGTACCCAAAATCGGTGTTAAGGTAGCTTCAACTGAGAGAGGAATTAGCACACTCTCAACAGTATGAACAACACCATTGGTAGCAGCAATATCACCGGTTACTACAGAAAGTTCCTTGTTAGAAGATCCTGTAAGAAGCGTTCCATCAGCATTGAACGTTATTGTTTGCACAGTTTGAGTAGTAGGATCTGTGAAAAGTGAATTTAATGTCAAACTGGGCTCGAAATCAGCAGTAGCAACTTCTTGTCCTGAAACTACATGATAAGATAATACCCCTTTGATAATATCAGGATTAATGCTTGTGATTTCAGCCGGAAATCCAGGAGTTTGTAGCAGGCCTATAAATGCATCGTTTGTCGGTGCAAATACAGTGAAAGTTCCATCCCCATCCAGAAGGGCTGTTAAATCAGGATAAACATTCAAGTATTTTTTAAGTGAATCCAATCCTGCTGTGTTATTTACCAAGTCCATTATAGAATCAGTAACTGGTTCTTCTGTTACCTCATTGTCATCCCCGCAACTTGTAAGTACCGTAATCGAAGCAAAAGCCCCTACAAGGAAAAATGCTTTGAAATAGGTTGAAATAGTTTTCTTCATTTTGTTTTGATTTAATTACGCGTTAAAGTTAAAATATAAATCAATAAAGTCGTGAATTGTTTGCTAATAGAACGATTAAGTATAAAATTAAGTGTCTGAATTTTTAGAAATAGTACTTCCTGCATCAGTCGAAGAATCTAAAAAAATCTGAAAAAGAATTTTATATTCGCCTATGTCTCAACCAGATTTCAAGAAGCATATGACCTTCAAGCAAAGACTTTATGTAGTTGTTTTTGGGACTGAAACTAAGACAGGAAAGATCTTTGATATTGTCTTGTTGTGGGCCATTGTTTTAAGCGTATTAAGCGTAATGCTTGAGAGTGTCAATGAACTTAACGAAGCTTATGGTCATATATTCGCTGTATTTGAATGGTCCTTTACGGTTCTTTTTACTGTCGAGTACACGTTAAGAATTCTTATATCAGAGAAGCCAAAGAAATATGCATTTAGTTTTCTGGGTATAATTGATTTGCTCGCATTGCTCCCCACTTACCTGACTCTTATTACAGCAGGTGGCGGCTACCTTGTCGTTATTCGTACCATTCGGTTACTGCGTATTTTTAGAATTTTGAAATTATCTCGTTACCTGAGAGAAGCATCTGTTTTGGGTGATGCATTAAAAGCCAGCAGGCATAAGATTTTGGTTTTTTTAGGAGCTGTTTCTACACTGGTGATGATAATGGGAACACTTATGTACATTATAGAAAGCGGAGACAGTGGCTTTACCAGTATTCCAAGAAGTATCTACTGGGCGATCGTTACTGTGACAACCGTAGGATACGGTGATATTTCACCGCAAACTGCTTTGGGGCAGGGGTTCGCTTCCATTCTCATGTTAATGGGTTATGCAATTATTGCGGTCCCGACAGGAATAGTGAGTCAGGAGATTGCGAGCGCGGAATATGACAGGAGAGCCTCAGAAGCGAGTTTGAAAAGTTGTGATTTATGTGGAAACACTGTTCATGATCACGATGCAGAATACTGCAAGAAATGTGGAAATCTGATTTAAACCTCAGGCTTGTCTCTGAAAGTTCTGGTGACTAATATGACAATATAAAGTACAAAGGAAGCCATCAATACAATATTCACAACATCCGTTACGGTCAAACTTTGAATCCAGTCAGAGAATAAAGTAGTGTCTTCTTTCATTGCGGTAATTTAAACTTAAATATAAGCTGTTTTCAAAACTTAGGGGAATATGATTGAATAGTTGACTAAATAGTATCTAAGTTTGAAATCATGATTCTGACGAAAATAGTCTTCATATTTTTCCTTATGTATTCGGAGCAATCCACATCTGCCCTGGTTGTCAAGAATAATGGAGATGAAGTTGAATTATCTAATGTTTGTTTATACTACGGATCCAGTGAGTCCTGTTCCGCTAAGGCAACATTCATGTACAATGGCAAGCTGAAAGAATGGGACTTTAGTGAAGTCAAAAGAATTAACCTTAAAGAAGTTAAGAGCAGAAAGAAAGGGGTAGTTACATGGAAAGCTCTTTTGATTAGAAGAGACAATGAAAAGTTTGAAGTGGAGATTCAATTAGACCGGATTGAAGGAGATAATCCTTCCGGAGAGAAAATTGAGATTTCAGGAGGAGCAATTGATAAGATTTCGTTCTAGCCTTACTTATATTTGCAGCCTTTAGCACTCGTAGTTCAACTGGATAGTCCCGAAAGCTTTCGGGATCAGCTCTGGGGATCCAGAGCATACGAAAGTGAGAATTTTACGGAGTTATTAATGCACTCGTAGTTCAACTGGATAGAATACCAGATTTCGGCTCTGGGGGTTGAGGGTTCGAATCCTTCCGAGTGCACATCAGGCCTCTTCAAAGGGGTCTTTTTTGTTTAAAAGGAATACCAGATTTCGGCTCTGGGGGTTGAGGGGCGGTTCGCCGCTGCGATCGAATCCTTCCGAGTGCACATCAGGCCTCTTCAAAGGGGCCTTTATTGTTTAAAAGGAATACCAGATTTCGGCTCTGGAGGTTGAGGGGCGGTTCGCCGCTGCGATCGAATCCTTCCGAGTGCACATCAGGCCTCTTCAAAGGGGTCTTTTTTTGTTTGAAAGGAATACCAGATTTCGGCTCTGGGGGGTTGAGGGGCGGTTCGCCGCTGCGATCGAATCCTTCCGAGTGCACATCAGGCCTCTTCAAAGGGGTCTTTTTTGTTTAAAAGGAATACCAGATTTCGGCTCTGGGGGTTGAGGGGCGGTTCTCCGCTGCGAATCGAATCCTTCCGAGTGCACATCAGGCCTCTTCAAAGGGGCCTTTTTTGTTTAAAGAGAATATTCCAATATCAGGCAAGCCACCACATTCAGGTGGTTTTACTTTTTTCCATAGAGATTGACGATTTGCTCCATACATTTTTCGCCATCAATTGCAGCAGAGGCAATTCCTCCTGCATACCCGGCACCTTCACCACAAGGGAAAAGGCGTTTGAGTTCTACATGTTCAAAAGTCGAGATATCCCTCGGGATTTTGACAGGCGAGGAAGTTCTGCTTTCCACGCCAATTACCTGAGCCTCATTCGTCAGGTATCCTTTCATTTTTTTGCCGAAATGCCTGAATCCCTGAATAAGCCTCTGATAGATATCATCAGGAAGTACACTTCTCATGTCGGCTGATACCAGTCCAGGCTGATAGGAAGTCCTGGGCAGGTTCGCAGAGATCCTGTTGTCAAGAAAATCCATGAGTCTTTGAGCAGGTGCACGTTGTGTTTTACCGCCTGCGATCCATGCTTTATTTTCAACCTGTGACTGAAAATGCATATGTGCCAATTCTTCATGGTTTGAAAAAGCATGAAGATCTTCTCTTTCTATGGCGACAACAATGCCGGAGTTTGCAAAGTACCCGTCCCTTCTGGAAGGACTCATTCCATTTACCACCACTTCTTCCTGACTGGTTGCAGCAGGTACTACGAATCCTCCCGGACACATGCAAAACGAGAATACCCCTCGTTCCAGTTGGTTGATTTGAGTTTGAGAGACCAGTGAGTATGGAGAAGGGGGGAGGTATTCACCCCTTTGCGAACAATGATACTGGATTTGATCAATAAGCTGTTGGCTGTGCTCTACTCTTACTCCTAAAGCAAATGGCTTGGCTTCAATTTTGATTTCCCTTTTTTTGCAAAGCTGAAAAATATCCCGTGCGGAATGACCGGTGGCCAGGAGGGTAGCCACTCCTTCAACCAGCTCTCCGCCCCGAAGTATCACACCTTTTATTTCACCTTTCTTCAGCATAAAATCTGTGACGCATGAGTCAAATCTAATTTCACCACCTGCATGCTCTATGGTTTCCCTAATGGCTGTTATGATCTTAGGGAGCTTATTCGTTCCAATGTGAGGATGTGCCTCGAACAATATTTGAGGATCTGCCCCATGTGAAACCAGAATTTCAAAGACACGTCTTACACTACCTCTTTTTTTGGAGCGGGTGTATAGCTTTCCATCAGAGTAAGTACCCGCACCACCTTCTCCAAAGCAATAATTACTATCAGGATTAACAATGTGGTCTTTGTTGATTGCCGCCAGATCTCTGCGTCTTGATCTCACATCTTTGCCTCGCTCAAGAACAATTGGTTTTAATCCATTTTCGATAGCTTTCATCGCAGCGAAAAGCCCTGCAGGTCCGGCACCTACAATAACCACCTGAGGACAATCGGTGACATTGTGTTCTTTTCTGAAGTATTCAGAATATTCAACTTCGAAGGGAGTATTCCGGATTTCTACCTTTAGGTTTATTTTAATGGCTTTTTGCCTTGCATCAACGGATCTTCTGACTATCTGGGAATACTGCCCTGGTGTCAGGTGGTTTTCTCTGAGCAGGTAGTTTTTTAAGTGCTCCTCACTAAATCCAATTTCCGGGGGAACAATCAGGGAAATTTCAGGCATGGGCAAAAGTATTCCAAATTGCCACTGGTTGTAAATAAAAAAAGGCTTTTCTCCTGAGAGAAAAGCCTGGGTGTATAATTAGTAATAGACTGAATACTTAGCTTAAAAGCACTAAAAGAACAACTACTGTTAATACGGAAAGGAAAAATCTAACATAACTCATAATACTTGGGCGGTTTTATTATTAGTACAATAAAATCTTGATTACCCCTAATTTTTTCTTCTAAAAATTCAATTTTAGTTTCTAACAGTCAGGACATATGTTCTTTCGCCTTCCCTGAATTGACTGGTGATTCGATGATTGTTATTGTCGATTGATTCTATTACCCAGTTTTGAATGCTGTCACCGATTGTTACCGACACAAGGGTTTGCTCCGTATTCATGCTCCATGACCCCACTACGGCCGGAGGATCATTCGGAGTGCATTTGCTGGCTCCTTCATTGATTTCGTAGTTCCCGTTTGGGAAATAGGTGATAAAATTGTCAGTCACACAGGGCCTGGGAGTCAGGGTGCCGAGCTCGACTTCAATTTGAGAAATGCTCCATGTTTTACCAAATTCACTATTCCCGGCAATGAGATAGGGTTTATTGGCAGGCTCTGGAGTGTTTTCGTAACACGAGCAAAAAAGGATCAAAAGTGGTAGTATTTTAAGCTTTGTCATGGTTGTTGTTTTAACCTATGGCAATGCTTTACTTTTTTACCCCTAATTTTTTATCCCTTCAGTACTTCTTTCACTTTATCGGCAGCATCCTTAAGCACGATGGCAGATGTTACCTTCAGTCCTGATTCTTCGATGATTTTTGCTCCCTCTTCAGCGTTGGTTCCCTGAAGTCGAACAATAATTGGAACGTTAATTTCTCCAATGTTTTTATAAGCTTCAACAACTCCTTTGGCAACCCGATCGCAACGGACAATACCGCCGAAGATATTGATAAGAATAGCCTTTACGTTGGGGTCTTTCAGAATGATTCTGAATCCGGCTTCTACCGTTTGAGCATTAGCCCCGCCTCCTACATCAAGAAAATTTGCCGGATCACCTCCTGACAGCTTGATGATATCCATTGTAGCCATTGCCAGTCCTGCGCCGTTTACCATGCAACCCACATTACCGTCAAGTTTCACGTAGTTCAAACCTGATTTACCAGCTTCTACTTCCAAAGGATCTTCTTCTGAAAGATCTCTTAATTCCGAAATGTCTTTATGACGATAAAGCGCATTGTCGTCAATATTCACTTTTGCATCAACTGCAAGAATTTTATTATCTGATGTTTTGAGTACAGGATTGATTTCAAACTGTGAGGCATCAGTTCCTTCATATGCCTTGTAAAGTGCGAAGATAAATTTCACCATTCCTTTAAATGCATCACCTTCAAGTCCGAGTGCAAAAGCAACTTTCCTTGCCTGAAACCCCTGGAGACCAACGGTCGGATCAATCCATTCTTTAATAATTTTCTCAGGAGTTTCTTCTGCAACTGTTTCAATATCCATTCCCCCTTCGGTTGAAGCCATGATTACATTTTGTCCGGTACCTCTGTCGAGCAGAATAGACAGGTAGTATTCCTTTGGGTCAGATTCACCTGGATAGTAGACGTCCTGAGCCACGAGTATCTTATTCACTTTTTTACCTTCAGGACCAGTTTGATGCGTGACGAGTGTTCCGCCAAGAATGGCTTTGGATTTAGGCTCCACTTCGTCAAGACTTTTAGCAAGCACCACACCGTTGGAGTCGGTTTCTTTGACTTTTCCTTTACCGCGTCCTCCGGCATGTATTTGTGCTTTAAGGACATACCAGCTGGTGCCTGTTTCTCTGTTGAGTTCTTTGGCTGCTTCTACCGCTTTGTCAGGTGAGTCAGCAACTATTCCTTCCTGAATTGCAACACCATAAGATTTGAGAATTTCTTTTGCCTGATACTCGTGAATATTCATTGGGTAAGAATTTTTTTTGCGAAGCTAGTTGATCATTTGGGTTTAACCAAGCCGTGTTTGCTCTGATTGCATCATCTTTGCCGTCATGTTAAAGGCCAGAGAAATAAGAAAGAGCTATAACAACCTGCAGGTTTTGAAAGGTATTGACCTTGAGATAGGTAAAGGAGAAGTTATTTCAATCGTGGGAGCTTCAGGGGCAGGAAAAAGTACGCTTTTGCATATTCTGGGAACGCTTGATTCTTCGGACCATGGTTCTGTGGAAATAAAAGGGACAAATGTTTCAGCACTCAATCCTAAATCTCTCGCTGCATTTCGTAATAAGGAAATTGGGTTCATCTTTCAGTTTCATAATTTACTACCTGAATTTACTGCACTGGAAAATGTCTGTATTCCTGCTTTTATAAAAGGGGATGGAGATGCACAGAGTAAAGCCAGAGAACTGTTGGGATCTATGGGGCTGGCAGAGAGAGCAGATCACAAACCTTCAGAGCTGTCAGGAGGAGAGCAGCAACGAGTATCGGTTGCCAGAGCATTAATCAATAAACCTTCAATTGTATTCGCTGATGAGCCCAGCGGAAATCTGGATTCGCAATCAGCGGATGAATTGCACCAACTGTTTTTCAATCTGAGGAATGAGTTAGGTCAGACTTTTGTTATTGTTACTCACAATATGCAACTGGCAGCAATGGCAGACAGAACACTGGAAATAAAAGACGGAGTAATTAATTATAAATGAAGCTAAGCCAGGGCGTACGCTTCATGCTGATGGCTTCATTCACATTCACGTTGATGAAGGTATTCATTAAACTGGTGCCTCATATTCCGGTCATCGAAATTATCCTTTTTAGATCAATCATTTCACTGGGTATAAGTGTTTACTTTCTGAAAATGCAGAAGGTTAGCATGTGGGGAAATAATAGACCGATTCTGATTGCCAGGGGAATTTCCGGAGCTGTTGCGCTCATTATTTACTTCAGTTTACTTCAGCAAATCCCGTTGGCGACCGCTTCTACCCTGCAGTACCTGGCGCCAATATTCACAGCTGTGATTGGAATTTTTCTGGTTGGGGAAAAAGTCCGTAAAATCCAGTGGCTGTTTTTTGGAGTGAGCTTTGCAGGAGTACTGGTCATTCAGGGGTTTGACCCAAGAATATCAGGGGTGCATTTGATAATGGGAATTACTGCTTCCCTATTTATGGGACTGGCCTACAATTTTATCAGGAAGCTGAAGACAAGCGAACATCCACTCGTCATTATTCTGTATTTTCCGTTAGTTATTTTGCCAATAGCTGCAGTGTGGTCCTCCTTTGTCTGGGTACAGCCTTCAGGATGGGATTGGATAATCCTGATTTTTATTGGTCTTTTCACCCAGGTTGCACAGTTCTTTATGACGAAGGCTTATCAAAAAGAGGAGTTGAATAAAGTTTCCATTCTTTCATATTTAGGAATTATTTATTCACTGGGCTTTGGTTACCTGTTATTCGATGAGAGTTTTAACCTGATTACTTATGTAGGAATGGCACTTGTTCTTGGTGGAGTTATTCTCAATGTAATTTGGAAAAAGCAGGAGGCTTGATTTTAAGAATCGCTTTCGATTTATTTGTAAAAAAATACCAGATATTAGAAAATGGGAAGAGCATTTGAATACCGCAGGGCAGCCAAAGAAAAGCGTTGGGACAAAATGAGCAAGTTGTTTCCAAAGCTTGCCAAAGCAATTACTGTTGCAGCACGCGATGGAGGGACTGATCCTGATATGAATGCCAAGCTACGGACAGCCATTCAAAATGCCAAGGCAGAAAACATGCCGAAGGACAACATTGACAGTGCAATAAAACGAGCAGAAGGGAAAGACATAGATGAAATATCGGAAGTTACCTATGAAGGGAAGGGGCCGCACGGTGTACTGGTTTTCGTTGAATGTGCCACTGATAATACGACAAGGACGGTCGCGAATGTGAAATCCTATTTTAATAAATCCGGTGGTGGTTTTGCCCCGTCCGGATCACTGGAATTTATGTTCTCCAGAAAGGCTGTTTTTGAATTTGAGAAAACAGATGAAATGGATATCGAGGAACTCGAATTATCATTGATAGATGGCGGCCTGGAAGAAATCGAAGAAAATGACGGGATGATCTATGCCTATGCTGATTATACCCAGTTTGGAGAGCTCTCCAAAATTCTGGAAGACCTTAACATAGACGTTAAAAAAGCATCACTCAAAAGAATTGCAACAACCCCGGTTGAGTTCACAGACGAGCAGTTGGAAGAAATAGAAAAGTTGATAGATAAGATTGAGGACGATGATGATGTTCAGGCTGTATATACCAATATAGCATAGTTTTTGATGGGTGTAGTCAAAAATCTATACCTATGAAAAAAATTATAACATTGCTACTATTGATTTCCGGTACACCACTCTTTTCGCAAAAGCTTGAAAATAGTGTACTTGGTAAATGGACCATGTTTCAGGTAGAGAAGGAAGGAATGGATGTAACAGCGGAGCATAATCCAAAGGGAAATCGCTTTTTCATATTCAAATCAGATGGGACCTTCGAATCAGGAGGAGATCCTTATGGCAGGAATACCGGACGTTACTTGTTAATAACCTAAACCAGACGCTTTATATTGATAGTGGTCAGGGGCCTGATGATGATTCCATGTGGAAGGTCAAACTAGAGGGTGACCTACTTATATGGAATGGGTTTGGGACAGAATGGGCCGAGTCCTTTAAAGTGGTTCACAAAAAGTCAGAATGAAAAAGGCCGGTCAATCAGACCGGCCTTTTACTTAGTCTTAAATATTATTAATCTTATGCCAGTTTGCTAATCAAATCTGCAGCCCGGTGTGAGTACCCGGCCTCATTGTCATACCATCCAACAACCTTTACCAATGTTCCACTTGCTGATGTAAGCTTTGAGTCGAAAATGTTGGAGTGCGGGTTTCCAACAATGTCAATGGAAACGATCGGATCTTCAGTGTACTCAAGAATTCCTTTCATTGGTCCATCTGCAGCCGCCTTCATCGCTGTGTTAATTTCATCCGCTGTTACTTCCTTACTTAACACACATGTTAAATCAGTCAATGATCCGGTAGGAGTTGGGACTCGCATCGCAATTCCATCCAGTTTGCCATTCAGATGTGGAAGTACGAGTCCAACTGCTTTTGCAGCTCCTGTTGAAGTAGGGATGATGGAAACAGCACCTGCTCGCGCTCTTCTCAAATCTTTGTGAGGTGCGTCCTGCAAACTCTGATCAGAAGTATACGCGTGAACGGTTGTAATATATCCTCTTTCAATGCCGAAATTATCATCCAGTACTTTTGCCATTGGGGCCAGACAGTTAGTCGTACAAGAAGCATTAGACAGAATAGTCTCACTCCCTGTTAGAATTTCTTCATTAACACCTAACACGACCGTCGGGATATCTCCTTTAGCAGGGGCTGAGATCACTACTTTTTTAGCTCCGGCTTTTAAGTGTTTACCAGCTCCGGCCTGATCAAGAAAAAATCCGGTTGATTCCAGTACAACTTCTACCCCAAGTTTTTCCCACGGAAGATTTTCCGGATCTCTTTCCGCATAAACCGGAATGGCGGTACCATTCACAATGATGTGCTTATCATCTGCTTCAACAGTACCGGGGAACCGACCATGATTAGAATCATATTTGAGAAGGTGAGCGAGGGTTTTTGTATCTGTTAAATCGTTGATTGCCGCAACTTCGACATTATTCTTTTCGAGGAGTGCACGGAAACTGAGTCTTCCAATTCTCCCAAATCCATTAATACCAATTTTTGTAGACATACTGAACTTACAATTAAATTTAAGGCTGCAAATGTATAACCTCTTAACGGAGTAAAAAATTCATATTTAAATACCTTTCAAACCTGTGAAAAGGGCTTTAATGTTAAAAAGCTTTCAACTCCCTGAAACTTTTAGTATCTAGCGAAACTCTTAAATTTAAAATCTAACAAATGAGACGTTTAAAGAAATTTTTAGCGGTAATTATTCCTCTTAGCGTAATAATAACCTCTTGTGGATCAGGTGGTGAAAGCGATGAGCTTTCCCTTGATTACGAGAAATTCACTTTGGATAATGGTCTTGATGTGGTACTTCATCAGGATACATCCGATCCCATCGTCGCTGTGGCGATAGTTGTTCATGTTGGTTCTAACAGAGAGAAGCCTGGAAAGACTGGTTTTGCGCACTATTTTGAACACATGCTTTTCCAGAAATCGGAAAATGTACCGGATGGAGGATTCTTTAAGAACATTAGTGAGTGGGGTGGCACATTTAATGGTGGTACAAGCACTGACTTTACCATCTATTTTGAGACTGTACCGAAAGATGCACTGGAGAAAGTGCTTTGGATGGAGTCTGACAGGATGGGCTTTTTCATCAATGCAGTAACAGTAGCTTCTCTGGAAGGAGAAAAACCTGTGGTGCAGAATGAGAAAAGACAAAGAGTTGATAATCAGCCTTATGGGCACACTCAAAGAGTAATTCTTAAAGCACTTTACCCTGAGGGACACCCGTATAACTGGACAGTAATTGGTGAATTGGAGGATTTGCAAAGTGCTACCATTGATGATGTGAAAGAATTCTATGAGCAATGGTATGGTCCTAACAACGCAACACTGGTTATTGCCGGAGATATAGAGAAAGCCGGAGTGAAGGAGATGATTCAAAAGTACTTTGGTGAAATTCCTTCCAGAGGAATAGATACTCCTATGGAGCCTCAACCTGTTACTTTGGATGAAACTAAAGTATTTTACTACGAGGATAATTTCGCTCAGCTTCCAGAGTTGAGAATGACGTTTCCTACTGTTGAGCAGTATCACCCGGATCAATGGGCACTGGATGCCCTGGGACAAATATTGTCTGATGGAAAGCGTGCACCTCTTTACAAGGCCATTGTGGAGGAATCCAAGCTGGCACCAAATGTTAATAGCTCCAATAACTCCAGCGAGCTGGCAGGAACATTCTCAATTTTTGTTCGGGCCAACAGTGGGACAGATCTTGATTCTGTAAGGTCAGTATTGGAAGAAACGCTTGCGAAATTCGACAAAGAAGGTTTTGATGATAAAGATCTTGAACGAATTAAGGCAGGAATTGAGACAGGCTTTTATAACCAGATAAGCAGTGTATTCAGCAAGTCACTTCAACTTGCTTTTTACAATGAATTTGCCGGAAGCCCGGATTACTACAAAACAGATCTGGCCAATATTAAAGCGGTATCGAAAGAAGATGTTATGCGTGTATTTAGAAAATACATTCTTAATCAAAATAGTATCATAACAAATTTCGTCCCTAAAGGTGAAGCTGATATGGCAATTGAAGGAGCACAACTGGCTGATATACAAGAAGAAGGATTGAATGACTTTGGACAAAGTCAGGTCATTGAAGAAGAAGGAGATCAGATCATTGTGAAAACTGAGTCTTCTTTCGATCGTTCAGTTGAGCCGGATTACAGTGAAGCCCCTTTGGTGACTCCTCCGACTATCTGGAAAACAACTCTGGATAATGGAATGGGTGTTTACGGAGTTGAAACAACTGAACTTCCTCTGGTGAATTTCTCATTCAGAATTAAAGGAGGTCATTACATGGACGCACTTGACAAAGTTGGAGTAGCGAACCTGATGACTGATATCATGATGGAGGGTACTGCCAACAAAACTCCTGAGGAACTGGAGGATGCAATTGGTCAGTTGGGCGCAAATGTGAACATGTTTACAACCAATGAGTACATTCAGATTTCAGGAAATTGTCTTTCCAGAAACTACAATGCGACCATGGATCTGATTAGTGAAATATTGTTGGAGCCAAGATGGGATGAGAAGGAGTTTGAAAGAATTCTGAATCAGACGATCAATGGAATTCAGCAACGTCAGGCTAATCCAAACGCAATTGCCCAGGCTGTAATGGCAAAGAAATTATATGGCGAAGATCATATTCTGGGTCATCCAACAAGAGGTTATGAAGATGTGGTTGCTGGTATTACCATTGATGATATGAAGGCATTTTATGAAAATAATTTTGCCCCTAATATTTCAAATTTCCATATAGCAGGCAAAATAAGCCAGGCTGATGCAATTAAGTCATTGAACCGACTTGCTTCTGAATGGAATAAAAAAGAGGTAACTATTCCTACATATGAAGCGCCTGCAACTCCGGATCAGCCAAGAGTCTTTTTTGTTGATGTGCCACAGGCTAAGCAATCTGTTATTTCAATGTCGAGGCTAACAGTTCCTTCGGATGATCCTACATTCGATAAGATCACAGTGGCAAACAGAAGGCTTGGAAATGGGTCTTTTGGAAGACTCTTCCAGATTCTTAGAGAAGAAAAGCAATTTACCTATGGTGCAAGCTCTTTCCCTCAAAGATCAGTTTATGAACTGGGAAGTTTCACGGCTTCTTCAAGTGTTAAGACCAGTGTGACGAAAGATGCACTTGACACCTTCAAAGAGATCTTTGGAACCTATGCTGATACATATACTGCTGAGGATCTTGAGAAGACACAGGTATCCATGATCAAGCAAAATGCCAGAAACTTTGAGACGCTTGGAAGTTTGCTTGGCATCCTTCAAAATGTAAGTACTTATGGACTTTCCGAAGATTACATTGATAAAATGCAGAAGGTTGTTACCAATTCAACAATCGAGAGCATTCAGGAGACATCCAGAGAGTTTTTTGATCTTAACAATTACACATTTGTTATTGTGGGAGATAAGGCCACTCAATTTGATCAGTTGAAAGTTGATGGTCCTGGAGATCCTGTTCTTGTAGATCGGGATGGTAATGAAATTGGGGTGTTATAATCCTCATATTTAAGAAATAGAAAAAGCGAAGGAAGTTCCTTCGCTTTTTTTGTTTTTTGTTTTTGCAAAAGACTAATGAAAATCTATATTTGCACTTCCAAAAATTCGAACCATTCAACTTTTTGGATTTCACATAATTAAATGGTCCGTTCGTCTAGGGGTTAGGACGCCAGGTTTTCATCCTGGTAACAGGGGTTCGATTCCCCTACGGACTACATTCAAAAAGGCTTCCATCGGGAGCCTTTTTTTATTTCGTCTTACCGGGCTTCTTTCTTAGCCTATCTCAGTATCTAACCTTGGTTGCTGTCCCTGACTGCTACATTTCTTTACCTAACCCTCCGAAGGTATAAGGTTCCAGTCCCAATGCGTTCAATTCTTTATCAGGTATCGGCATGTGTTTGAATGTGCCTGGTTCCAAGTCGTCATTTCTTCTTCTGTCATAGTAGATAACGGGTGCCCAGGTCCATCCGATCTCTGCTCTCCTTTCATAGAAAAGAGCGTTCAACAATTCCTGGTCTGATTCGGAGCCTGTTAAAACAGGAAGACCCCCTCTGTTTACCCGTGTGTTATTGATCAGAGCTGCTGCCTGATTTTTACTTCCTCCAGTTCGGATAAGTGCTTCTGCCATGTAGGTATCCCGCTCGACCAGAGCGTATTCGACGATTGGAACAGGCATACCCGTGTAATTCTGGTATCTGCTGTACCGGTAAGATGAAAAGAAGTGATACCCTTTGTCAGCATTAAAAGAGGGAGGATCAGAGTAAGCCATATCAGTATCAATACGATTATCGTGTCCAGGAGATAGCGGAGGTAGTGATTCGATTCCATTCGGCCAGGGGTATGCTCCCGGGCAGGTAGAACATCGGTCTGAAGGGATTGCCATCTCGCTAATCACTCGTTGAGAAACCCTGGCCCAGACACCGTCCTGTCCCTGAATAAGGATGCGACTCGTCCATTTGATACCCTGGTCACTAAGTGGTGCATAGTCAACGGTTAAACCTGCGTTCGTATAGTTCAGAATTCTGCTCCAGTCTGCAGCTGCATTTTCTGCAGCTGTTCTTGAAGCTCCCGACAGAAGTCTTGCAGCGTAAGAATTAGCAAATTGCGTGAGTTCCGTATTTGTCCATGTTAATCCGCTAAACCAGTTTGCCGGAACATCAAATGAATTTGTACTTAACAATACAATCGCTTCGTCTAGTTTCTCTATTGCTGCTGTCATGACTTCTGAATACCGGACAAGGGCAATGTCAGAAAGGTTAGTGTTTTCATCCGTGACAAAGCCCTGATCATAGCGCAATGCAATATGACCCAGACACATGCCCTGGAGTAGTTTTCCGACTCCTCTCAGAATGTTATTGATATTTTCTTCAGTTCCATCTTCATTGAAGTCAATTACCACATCATTGCCGGAATCAATCTGTCTTAGAATTTCATTGGTTTGGGCCAGTACACCGTATACTCCAAACCAGACATCTGCAATCACGCCTTCGTTTACATAAGTTTCTGAGTTTTTCAATGGCTCTCTTGGAATGGCTCCCAGATCACTCATACCCCATTGGTCATGTGAGGAAGTCAGCTCCTGGGCGACAACAGAAAGGGACATGGTTGATGAGCCTGCATGGAGTACCTCCCACAGTTCTCCAAACTGAGATCCGATAATTGAAGGAAATGTTGTTGGATCGGAAAGTGTCAAATGATCGATTCCGTTTAGGTCTTGAGATTCATTACAGCCTGACACCCCAATTGTGAGTGCCAGGGCTAAACTGAGCTTGGCCGTTGTTTTCATACTTAACTAAATCAGGAGTTGATTTCCTAATCAAAGATACTCAAGATTTGAATAGACCCTTTCAAGATGCTTTAAGCTGATGGGAAAATCGGAGTGGATAAAAGAAGCAAGAGTCACGGACTCGTTAGATCCATCAAATCATTTATCGTATCTCTCAGGTTCGATAATTCACCCCTGAATCATCTGTTTACGAAGCTTAAGCAGATCCTCTTTAAGGTTCGATAATTCGACCCTACGGACTACATTCAAAAAGGCTTCCATCGGGAGCCTTTTTTTATTTCGTCCTTCGGGGCCACACCTGCAATCTGTCTCCTCGCTAAAATCTTTCACTGGAAGATTTTTTAACACTCGATCCTCCTACGGACTACAAGATCAAGCCAATCATTTGAGTGACTTTGTGTTTTAGGAAGTTCACATATTCGACAGCATCTATATTTGTACATATGATTGAACAAAGTAACTATTGAAAGGCATATTTTGCATATCGGCTCTACTGTTCACAGAATTTATATTTTCTCAAACATTTGTTGATGTAACGTTAGATCAGAATTTCAGGCCATATGATCCCGCATGGACCTACGGCTGTGGCGCATCCGCAGTTGACTATGATAAGGATGGAGACATTGATTTGTATTTGGTTTCTGATGAAAATAGTCCCAATCGACTTTACAGGAACGACGGGAATGGGGTTTACACTGAAGTGGTTGGTGAGTTATCGGTCGAAAACAGAACACGCACTGCCTTGTGGATAGATGTTGATGCAGATGGCAGATTGGATTTACTAATGGCAGGAGATTGCTCCACAAGTAATTTGAGTTGCCTGGATGTTGATAATATTCACCTCTTTCGTCAAATGGTGGACGGGTCATTCGAAGACATAACAGAATCTTCAGGGCTACTATCCGGAAGGACTATATCCGGAGTATTTGGAGGACTGGCCGCAGGTGATATAAACAATGATGGCTACCTGGATATAGTCATGACTCAATGGGGTGGAGATGTAAGATTGTATCAGAATTCAGGAAACGGGACATTTGAAGATGTTACTATCCAAAGTGGTTTAGAAAAACCCTCGCGCTACTGGCAACCACTTGTTTTTGATCTAAACCAGGATGGGTGGGCTGATATCTATTTAACAGTGGACAATCAGCAGAATCTCTTTTACCTCAACAATGGTGATGGAACTTTTGACGAAACGGCGGTCTCGCTAAACCTCGATAATGCTCACAACGATATGGGGGTCGCTCTTGGAGATTATGAAGCGGATCAGGATTTTGATATTTATGTTACGAACATTGAAAGAAATCGCCCTGGAGATCATAATGTCCTGCTTAGAAATAGTTTGAATTCCGGGAATTTTAGTTTTCAGGAAAAAGCAAAAGACTTAACTATTGATCAGGGAGGTTGGGGCTGGGGGACTACTTTTTTGGATGCAGACAATGATGGACGTTTGGATTTGGCCGCCACTAACGGATGGGTAGCAGGCTTTAATGATCCCTCAAAACTGTGGAAAAATACAGGCGCTGGATTCGAAGATATTTCTGAGGTATCAGGGTTCAATGATACACTGCAGGCAACCACACTAATCTCTTTTGATATGGATAGGGATGGAGATTTGGATCTTGCCCAAACACTCAAGGAAAATCCGAATCAGACACTGGCTTTTCGATTATTGGAAAACAAACTCAATGAAACATCAAATGCGGGTAACTATGTAGTAATCAAGCCGCGAATGTCCGGCTCGAATCATTGGGCCATTGGGAGCACCGTACAAATTCAAACAACCAATGGAATCCAATCAAGACCCATTACTGCCGGCATCAGCTTTTATGGTCAGGAACCGGCGGAAGCACATTTTGGTCTTGGCGAGTTGGAAATGGTTGATGGGATCACTGTAATCTGGCCCGGAGGAGCAAGCTCTACTGTTTCAAATGTGATGGGAAATCAGGTGCTGACTATCACAGATAGTGATGTATTGCATGCTCCCGGAACTACTATAGCTGTTGCAGAAAGTAGTTCATCCATTCGACTGAATTGGGGACACATGAGTACGTTTGAAACTCATTTCATAATTGAGCGATCAACTTCTGAGTCTTTTGAAAATCCTGAGTCAATTCAGGTATCAGCAAACCAAAAATCTTATCTGGACACAGACCTGGATGCATTTACGATTTACTATTATCGAATTCGAACCACAAATGGATCTGCTTTCAGCGGGGGCGGGAATGTGGCTTCTGCAAGAACTGAATCAAATGTTGTTATTCATCCACCCATTGATTTAAGTGGTAAGGTTTTATCCGAAGTATCAATACAATTAGACTGGTTAGACCAGGCTGATAACGAAGAGGGATATACTGTTCAGCGCTCACTGAGTGAGGATTTTGCTCAATACCTTACTTTTGACCTGCCTCCAGATACAGAGCATTTTATCAATACGAACATTGAACCTCATACGACCTATTTTTATAGAGTTCAGGCTTATCGAGCAGATGGAATTTCCTCATTTAGTGATAAAATAAATCTTACAACCATAGTACTTGGTTTTGAAGAACAGACAGCTGGCTGGCAGATTCATCCGAACCCGGTCACGGGACAATTTCGACTTATTTCAGATCAGGAGATTCAATCGCCGATTAAAGTGAGATTGATCGATCTGAAAGGAATGCTAATCCGGCAGTGGATGTTCGATGATGGTAAAGAGTTGGCAGCAGCTGTATTGAAACCAAAAATGAGTGAGGGGCTATACCTGATCATGATAAGTACTGAAAAGTCAGTACAAACGATCAAACTGAAAATCAACTAGGTTGATAGTTTTTTGCATGCTGTTTTGAAGACCCTAATCCTTCGATTCCTAACTCAATAACATCACCATCTTTCAAAAATCTGGGTGGTTTCATACCCATTCCCACTCCCGGAGGGGTTCCCGTTGAAATAACATCACCGGGAAGTAAAGTCATAAATTGTGAAATATAACTCACTACCTGGGGCACATTGAATATGAGTGTTTTGGTATTGCCATTCTGTACCTTCTCTCCATTTAATTTCAACCAGAGATTCAAATTGTGTGGATTGGGAATTTCATCTTTAGTAACCAGGTAAGGACCGAGCGGAGAAAACGTATCCGCACTCTTCCCTTTTACCCATTGTCCTTCCCGCTCCAATTGCCATTCGCGCTCACTATAATCATTCATTGCAGAATAGCCGGCAACATAATTCATTGCGTCGCTTTCAGGCACATATTGAGCTTTTGTTCCCATGATAATTGCCAACTCTACTTCCCAATCTGACTTGATACTATTTTTTGGTATGACCACATCATCATTTGGTCCGCAAAGTGAAGTGGTGGATTTAAAAAATAAGATAGGTTCTTTAGGTACGGGCATTCCTGCCTCAGCAGCATGATCCGAATAGTTAAGTCCAATACAAATGAGTTTGGTCGGGCGAGCTACCGGAGATCCCAACCTAATGCCTGAATCAATTTGAGGTGCTATCTCCTCGTTTTCTTTTAGCCAAAGTTCCAACTTCGATAATCCATCATTTGCGAAAAATTTTTCATTAAAGTCTTCAAACCCTCCACTAACATCTATTCTCCTACCATCTGCCAGCTCTACACCAGGTTTCTCTTTTTCGAATGTCCCAAATCGAATTAATTTCATGTCATTTCGTGTTTAATGTAGTAAGTCCACCATCGATAACATAGTTGCTTCCGGTGACAAATGAAGACTCGTCAGCGCTTAGATACAAAGCCAGGCTGGCAATCTCTTCTGGTTGCCCCATTCGACCAATCGGCTGGGAATGTGCTAATTTCTCAAACGTTTCATCCTGATTGTCCGGGTAATTTTTAGCAATGAATCCATCTAAAAATGGTGTGTGAACTCTTCCAGGTGAAATGGCATTGCACCGAATATTGTTGCTCAGGTAATCTTTGGCAATGGAATATGTCATGGTAAGAATAGCACCCTTACTTGCCGAGTATGCAAACCGATCTGAAAGACCAACCGTTGCTGCGATCGATGCGATATTGACAATGCTTCCACCACCACTCTTTTTCATTTGGGTGACAGCAGCCCTCAGGCAATGAAATGCTCCCTTGACGTTGACCTGAAAAACCTGATCAAAATCTTCCTCAGAAGTGGCTTCAACATTCCCTACATGAGCGATACCGGCATTATTAATCAGGATGTCAAGCTGGCTTCCAATTTCATTAAATACTGAATCAACCTCATGTTTTTTGGTAATGTCTATGGAATAAGCACTGGCTATTCCTCCAGATTCCCGGATTTCTGCAATTGCCACTTCAAGTCCATTCGCATCCACATCAATGAGGTGTACGGATGCTCCCTGTTCAGCTAATTTTTTCGAAATAGCCAGCCCGATACCTTTTGCACCACCTGTTACTATTGCCACTTTACCATCCAATCTAAAGGTGCTCATAGAAAATTGGTTTGATTATAATAGATTTACGTAAGTTCATATGTTCGAACAAACTAATATGGCTAAACTAAACTAAATCAATCCCATGTCCGATAATTTGGTCACCAATTGGCTTAGAAATTTCAAATGTCCAACAGTTTTCAGGATAGTTCGATTTGAAAGCCAGGAGCAACAAAACTGATGAAGCTGGGCTTAGGACTATATAAAGGAATACTGAACAAAGACAATTTTCAATTTGCCAGGCAGGCAGGCGCCACGCATATTGTAGCGCAACTTGTTGATTACATAAAGGGGGATAACCCAACGCTTACCAACAATTTTTTGAATGGATGGGGTGAGACCAGAAACCAGGGAAAGCTATGGACTTATGAAGAGCTGTCGTCTTTGAAAAAAGAGATTGAATCTCATGGACTGACATTAGAGGCCATTGAAAATTTTGACCCTTCACATTGGTATGATGTATTGCTGGATGGCCCTAAGAAAGCAAGCCAGTTGGAAGATTTGAAAACCATATTGAAGAACATGGGCAAGGCAGGGATCCCTGTAATGGGATACTATTTTAGTCTGGCCGGGGTATGGGGTTGGAGCAGTGAATCAACTGGAAGGGGAAATCCCAAATCTATCGTTTTCGATCAAAGTAGGGTCGATACAGACCACCCCATTCCAAATGGAATGGTCTGGAACATGCGTTATGAAGATGTGAATGACAAGGTAGTGCCACCAGTTTCAAGAGAAGAAATGTGGGAGCGGCTTAAATACTTTTTGGATGAATTACTCCCAATTGCCGAAGAGAATGGAGTGAAACTGGTTGCGCACCCGGATGACCCGCCCTTACCTGAAATGCGAGGAACAGGCAGGTTATTCTACAGCCAAAGTGAGTACGAAAAATTACTGGACGTTAACCCAAGCCCTGCAAATGGATTTGAGCTTTGCATGGGAACGATTCAGGAAATGATAGGAAGTGATGTCTATTCGATGCTGGAAAACCATGTAGATCGAATCGGCTATATCCATTTTAGAAATGTGATTGGGAAAGTCCCGCACTATCGAGAAGCTTTTGTTGACGAGGGAGATATTGATATGGTACGGGCTTTAAAAATTCTGAAGGCAAAAAACTATTCAGGCGTTCTGATCCCTGACCATACCCCGGAAATGACGACCAAAGCGGGATGGCATACGGGGATGGCATATGCACTGGGATTTATGAAAGGAGCAATGCAGGCCATTAATCACGAAACATGAGTTGCCAGGTCTCCCATACAGAAATCAATGGACTGAAAGCAATTTATCTGGAAAACGATTTACTAAAAGTAGGAATATTGATCGATCGTGGGTGTGATATTTTCGAATTCATCTATAAACCATCAGCACTAGATTTTTTACTCAGACTACCTAAAGGAATCTCTAATCCACAACAGCAATTTTCTCAAATAAGAAACACCAGGAGTCAGTTCGAAGATTACTACTACGGCGGCTGGCAGGTTTGTCTTCCGAATAGTCCTGCTTTCAATTACCGGGGAGCGGAGTTGGGTCAGCATGGAGAGGTGTCTTTGATTCCATGGAACATCGTTGAGCTTCAGGAAAGCAAAGACATCCTGGTGCTGAAAGTGGAGGTTCAGCCTTTGCGAATTCCTATCGCAATCGTCCGTACGATAACACTAAAAAAAGATGACGCAAACCTTATCATTGAAGAGGAAGTAACAAATCGATCTAAAACTCATTTGGACATTATGTGGGGGCAGCACATTGCATTTGGATTGCCTTTTCTGAAAGAGGGAGTTACGATAGATACGAATGCTAAAACCATGACTACAGAGCCGACAATGCCGGATCGCCATTTATTTAAAAGAAATGAAACGTATCGTTGGCCGGAAGCTCTGAATAAAGCAGGGGAATCTATTAATTCCGGGAAGGTTTCAGCCCTTGGTGAAAATGAGTATGCAGATCTCAGTTATATCAGCGGATATGAAAAAGAGGCATACTATTCGATTAAAAATGAAGGACTGAATGTTGGTTTTGGACTACAGTGGGATGGCCTTTTGTTCAAAGATGTATGGTACTGGCAGGAAAGAAATGCCACGAAAGATTTTCCATGGTGGGGTGACTGTTATACAGTGGCGCTGGAGCCATGGACAAGTAAGTGGACTCAATACCCGAAAGAAGCGATCAAAAAAGGTGAATGGCTGAGAATGAAGGCGAATGAGGTAATCCAAACCAGAATTATTGCCAGTGCATTTGAAAATAAATTTAAACCTGTACAACGATGAGCATATTAGATAAAGCAACAGTTTTTGCGGAAGGACTGGATCATCCCGAATGCATCGCATACCATCCTGATGGATCAGTGTGGGCCGGGGGGGAGGCTGGTCAGATATACCGAATAAGTGCCGATGGATTAAAGATGAAAGAAGTAGCGTCTACAGGAGGCTTCATTTTGGGAATTGCATTTAGTCCCGACTGCAGTTGGTTGTTGATTTGTGACCTGGGAAATAAATGCCTGATACGATTGAACACGCAATCATATGAGTTGTCAGAATTCTCTAAAGGAGCAGATGGACATAATTTTAACATTCCCAATTATGCATGCTTTGATAAAAAAGGAGACGTTTATGTTTCTGAAAGTGGCGTTTTTAGAGAAGTAAATGGGAAAATACTAAAGTACGATACAGATGGAAACGGTCATGTCTGGTGCGATGGTCCCATCAATTTTGCCAATGGCATGTGTCTGGATGCAGAAGAAACTTATTTGTATGTGGTTTGTTCTTTCATGCCTGGAATTGAGCGGATCAGAATTAATGGGGATGGATCTGCAGGAGACAGAGAGGTTTTTGTGACTATCCCTGAATCAGTCCCTGATGGGGTAGCTTTTGATGCAGATGGAAATCTATACATCTCCTGCTACGCACCGAATAAAATTTACAGGGTGGCTCCAGATAAGACCATCTCGGTTTTAGTTGATGATTGGGAAGCTCATACGCTTTCAAACCCCACGAACATTGCCTTTGGCGGATCTGATTTCGATCAGCTTTTTACTGCTAACCTGGGAAGATGGCATGTGACAAAAATTGATTTGGGAATTAAAGGACTTAAACTGGTGTGTCATTTATGAGCGATTTTACAGGAAAGCATATTGTCGTAACCGGAGGAGCAATGGGAATTGGTGCAGCTGCTGTCGAGGTATTCTTAAGAGAAGGCGGGAAGGTCTCCATTTTGGACATTGAGAAGTGCTCATCTGCAGATAAATATTTGAGTTATCATGCGTGCGATGTTTCCAGGGCTGACCAAATAGAACGAGCCATATCTGCTTCAATAAATCATTTTGGAGAAATAGATGTGTTGGTTAACAATGCAGGAATCAATCGATATGCTACCCTTACGGAAACTACAGATGAAGAATGGGATTTGGTGATGAATGTGAATCTCAAAAGCGCTTTTTTAGCTGCAAGGAATGCCATTCCATCCATGCAAAAACTGGGAAAGGGGGTTGTGATCAATGTATCAAGTGTTCAGGCATTCATCAGTCAGAGTCAGGTGGCAGCTTACACTACTTCAAAGACGGCCATGTTGGGATTGACAAGAAGCATCGCAGTAGATTATGGTCCGGAAATCAGATGCGTTGCTGTTTGTCCCGGGACCATTGATACACCCATGCTTCAATCCGCCATTCAGGAGTCACCAAATCCTGAGGAGGTGTTAAAAGAATGTGAGGATATGCATCTGGTGAAAAAGGTGGGTGATCCCAGGGAAGTGGGTGAATTCATTGCTTATCTGGCTTCCGATAAAGCTTCTTTTATGACAGGTCAGGCCTTTCGAATTGATGGAGGTTTGGGAGTATCGATCGGAGGGAGTAAAAGAGACTAATTCTTTTCTAAACTTTCCAATTTTCTCCCCATTTCTATCTTCGGTTTGAATCTGGAAAACTTGTGTTTCTTTTCCACACCAAAAGCATCTATTATCGATTCAAACCAACGCATTTTCCAATTGAAATGTGACCATTCCAGCGCAATGTTGTCGGGTATTTCATTCAACGGGTAAGCGATCCGAATATTCACAATAGCTCCCTCTTTAATCCCGTTCTCATTCATCACTGAGAATGTTTCAATTTCTGGTTTAATGATCGTTTTATCTACTTCTACGGAGCTGTTTTCAGTGATGAACTTCTCAAGCATTTCCAGATCATCCACAGATTTAATCTGTACAAACGATTGTAACAGCAGGATGGGAAGGGTAATTTCATGTGTCACTTTGGTGTCGCTTAAGGAAAAATAGGACAACATAAAATCCTCCTGCTCGACCGAACCAATGCTGGTCGCATCTCTCTTGATGGTGAACGGTTTATTGCTCCTTAGCTCTCTTTGACTTACCAGTTCATTTCCGTTTTTTGATATGGATAAAAAACTTATGGAAGGAACCGCATTCAGATTTTGAGCAAAGGTTATGAACTCCAAATCTTTGGATAGTTGAAATTCGAATTGATAATAAAGGGATAACCTGTTTAAATCCATAACATGGTAAGAGGTTTTTTTTAATGCACTAAAATTCGATTTGGTAAACTGACCTGATGCTCGGTTATTATTCTCGTCTAAAATGGCAATGCCTTTATTGAGGACATCAATATGCTTTTTTGCTGATGATTGAAGAAGATCGGCATCCAATTCAAGGGTTTCATCAGGAGTAAGGTTATGGAAATAAATCAGGTCTTCTGCGAAGATTCGGATATTTAAAACGACCTTTTCTTCCTGCAAATCAGCATGGATCCATGAGATGGAAATCGGGTGTAATTCGATGCAAATCCCCGCTTTTACCAGTACCAGAAATACAACCTGACAAAGAATTCTCATTCCATCTCTATCCAAATTGTTTTGACTTCCCAGGGAGCCATTGAAATCATATTGGCAATTTTTTCACCTTTCATATCCCTGCTCTCACATGCGTGTACTGCTTTTATGTTTGCAGGCTCAAAAGAAGCAACTCCTTCCTCATTGGTAGGATTGAACAGGCGCACAATGATGGATGAGTTGTCTCTTGATTTTTTAATAGCCGTGATCAATACATTCTGGAAATCTTTAATCTGTAGAGAAGATTTAAACACTTCGGCTTTCTTTTGAATTGGAGCAACAATCAGCGGTTGAGTAAGTCCAATTCCCCATTTTTTGGTTTCAAAATCATTGAAAGTTTCATGAGGTCGAATCACATAGTTGAATGGAATTTTGCCTTCCTGAAACGCTTTGTAGTTAACAAACCAGGCATTGTTCATTGTCCAGCTAAACAGGGTGGTCGATGATTCATATTTTTTAATCCAGGGGCGGATGTCCATATCCGCCATCCAGTTTTGACCATTCATGTCGCCAATTTCCAGAAGAGGAGCTTCAATGGGGGCCAGGGTCACACCAAACTCTTCGTTTGAGACATCAACCCATCTTTGGACTGAATAGAAATTTTTGTTGGCACCTTTTAACTGATCTTGCTCTGGTTGAACGGTCGCCCAGGGAATATCAATTCTGACTTTCCCTCCGGGTATATCAAAAGGGAAGGAAAATCGAACGTTTTCATCTTCTGTGACTCTTGTCTTATCCACGATATTGGTTATGAAAATTTCATTCATTCCCTGAATCAGAGTAATTTCTCGAACTAAACCAGCCGCTCCTGGAGCATTCGAGGTAGCTCGAATACTACTTAAAACAGTACCCTGCTCTACTATTTCGAATGAAGCATTTTGCTGTTTTTGTGGATTCTCTTTGTTCAATCCTGAGTACCAATAGGCATTGAAACCAAGCGTGTCTGTTTCGTGAATGATTTCTTGTGTTCCGGATGAGGTTGAAAAAGAAATGCTTTCAAAATCTCCATCTTCAGCATTCAATGAAAGAGCTACATTTTCCCCTCTCAGACCAGTCTCAGTTGCGGTGTTACTGTCATATGAACCACTCCCTTTTTTTATGAAAAATTTCTTTGCACCCAGGGCTGGAATGTCCTTTGCGACAAAGATCAGTTCTCCGGTACTTAGTTTTTGACTTGGCTGCTGCTTTCCATTTTCATCAAGAATTTTCATTCCTTTTAATGGCCGGTCAGAAGGAATGATGACCAATTCAGATCTTTTCCATGAGGTGGTATTAATTACCTGGATTGCATCTGTCAGATCAACTGCAGATGTTGGGAGTGCGTCCTCCAACAATTCATTTGCCTGAATTGCTGCATCTTTCGCAAACCCCTGCTTCACTTTCCAGAGACTTTTTGTGAACTCACTATCAGGTTGAGATTTGCTGATATTTGCTCCCCAGGTATGTTCGGAATACAACAGCACATTTCTCCATGCATCATCGAATCGTTCATGTGGGAACTCTTCAGGATTCATCAATGACCATAGTGTTTCTGCCTGGATCAACTGATCTGCAGTTTTTCGATTTAACCCTGTTTCAAATGCTGATGACGCTGCTCCATCTTCCCAATACGGCGTGAAGTCTCCCTTATGGACAGGGAGTTGATCACCATATCTTTCTTCGAATGCAACCATCATTTCTTTGTTCGTGGCAATCCTCATTTTGGGCCACTCATACGTTTCATTCCATTCTTTGATAAAGTCGGGCATGGTCTCATCAGGAGGCCCATTGTCATTGCCTACCGTGTATCGCAGTTGAACCATATCATACGGATAGCCCTGATTTTCCAATTCACTCAAATGTCTGAGAATGGGATCACCTCCGGCTTTACTCAGTATATCTACTGACCAGCTATGAAACCAGGAGTACCCATGAGAAGTCATCCAAAACAATACTTTTTCCTTACCTGATGCAGATGCCCAATAAAACGGAACATCACCCCAGGCTTCCATGGTGTATCCTACCTGGTAACCACCGTGAGGCAAATGCGGCATGTGATTAGGGCCTGATGAAAAGTAGCGAACGCCACTTTTTGCAAGTGACTCCACTGATCCCCATGAGTAGCCGGGTACATCACTGATCATTGCCGTATTTACATCAAATCCATATTTATCCGAAAGTTGAATTGCAAAACGCTGATTGTTCATCATCTCTTCCTCGCGCTGCAATCCGGTTAATTGACTCCCAATCAATGCATCGAGACCAATCCATCCCTTTTGAACAGCCGCTATGAACCGCTCTCTTTTCTCAGGAGTAGCTTGTTTTAAATAACCCTCGATAGCCCAGGTGATCTCTGCGTTCCATTTAAACCTGGCGCCATCCGGGTAATCTTTTGTTTTTTCTGCCAATTCAATTCCAAGGTCAAAATTCCTCCATTGCAATTTCTCCACATCATCTTGTGTGTGTGTAAATCCAATATCTACGTGGGAATGTGGTAAAAAATAAACTTCATAATTTCTTACAGGCATGAGCGTAACAGTATGCGTAGTTTTCGAATGGCCGGCAATGCCAATTTCGAGTTGGATCACTTTCTCTTTCTGAACAGGAGGAAGTTTCAGGTAGAATATTCTTTTCCCGGGCTTAATTGGTTCATCCTTTACCACTTCATTGTCAATTTTAAATTGCACCTTCGACGGAGCTCCCGCATGATATAATGCTACTCGAACCCGCTGTTTTGGGCCATCAGGCGTTTTGGCAATAGCAGGTTCAGCCAATACATCCTGCTTTGAAACAACGGGTACACCAAAAGGCATATGCCAATCCATACTTTCCAGCTCGTGCCCAACAATTTTGATTGATTGCCTTTCTCCTGGTTTTAAAAGAGTTTTAGGAACGTTCAGAAACATATATCCAAAAGCATCTGCAGATCCTTTGGCATATTCAGTCGTAACGAAATGAAGAGAGGATCTGCCGGAAGTTAATGTCCAATTAGACCCGGTCGAATCCTTATGATTTTTGAATGTGAACATCAAATTTTCGTTGAAATAAAAATCGAATTCACCCTGTATATCCTGCGCATGTGTAGCTGAAGTAGAAGTGCTCCAGACGAATGATGCCATATCCTGTTGATAATTATCCGTGATTAGTGAAGTTTTAAATTCAACCTCATTTTCCCCTTTTTTCGCCCGGCCCAACAGGGCTACCTGACCATTTGTAAGTCCGGGTAAGAAATCCAATTCAACGCCACTTACTTTTTGTTCAAAGCCCTGATGGAATGGAAGGGACAAGACAGGCCAATTCTCATCAACAGTTTGGGCAAACACGTATTGTGTTATAAAGAGGAGACCAGCCAGCATGTGAAATTTAAATAGTAAATTTATATTGTTCATATGTTCATACATACTAATTTAGAATCGCAAATTAGTGAATCGATGAGGTGAAACCTAAATTTGAACGGTCAATAAGAATCCTATGAAATTAGAAATAGATCACAGTAGCGCTATCCCATTACATGTACAGGCAGAGCAACTGCTCAGGAAAATGATTGACATGCCTGAATATCAGAAAGGAAAGCTTTTGCCCAATGAGGTAAACCTGTCGAGCCAGCTTGGGATTTCAAGGAATACATTGCGTCAGGCAACCAATAAACTGGTATATGAAGGACAGTTGATCAGGAAAAAGGGTGTAGGGACGATTGTGTCAAAACCAGTGAACAGTAAAGCGAAAAACTGGTTGAGTTTCAGTCAGGAAATGAAAACAAAGGGAATAGAGATTGTTAACTATGAAATTGACTTGAAATGGGAAGTACCCCCAACTGAAGTTTTGCGTTTTTTTGGCTTTGAAGAAGAAGTCGAAATGCTTAGGATGGAGCGTGTTCGGGGTGACAAGAAAAATCCATTTGTATATTTCATTTCTTATTTCCATCCCAAAATCGGGCTAACCGGAAAGGAAGATTTTAGTCGTCCCTTATATGATATTCTGGAGCAGGATTTTTCCGTTATTGCCAAACTAAGCAAAGAGGAAATCACAGCTATGTCGGCAGATGAGTTTCTTAAAGATCGCTTGCAAATAACTAAAGGTGAGCCTATTCTAAAAAGAAAACGCTACGTTTTTGATCCCGGGAGGAGGCCGATCGAATACAATATCGGTTATTACAAATCCGATAGCATCGTTTACACGGTTGAAAGCGAAAGAGAAATCTTATGAAGTACCTTATCATGCTTCTTGTTCTCTTTGTCAACGGATGCCGGCAAGCAGAGAAATCGTCTTTGACTAAGGCTAAAGTTGAACGTGAGGTAGCGATAGATTCAACGTTCAATCAATTGTTTACGCCGGGTGGAGATGCCTTTACAGGTGGTGATGGTGTTTACTCTGTTCAATTGCCTGATCAACGGAACGTTTGGATTTTCGGTGATTCCTTTCTAGGCAATGTGACTGAAGACAGAAAACGAATCAAAACCAGCCCGCTTTATGTTCGAAATTGCTTTGTGGTTCAGGATGGAGAGCAACTGATAACCCGGACACAGGGAAAACTGGAGGAATTTAAATCAATGATGATTCCGCCAGAAGTTGCTGATGGTTCATCTGGCAAAAATGAAATAGAAATGTGGTATTGGCCGGGAGATGCATTTGTTGAAGGGGAAACGCTGTTTGTTTTCAATTCTAAATTCATCAAAACTGCAGAAGACATGTGGGGGTTTGAATTTGTCAGTACTGAACTTGCGGCTTTTGAATTGCCTTCTCTTGATCTGATCGAAATAAATCGATTTGAAAACCTTAACAACATCCATTTTGGACATGCAATTTGTGTCGCGGATTCCTATACCTACATCTATGGTGCAAAAGACAAATTGCCCTATGTGGCAAGAGCTGGTCAGGAAGACATCTATGGCGCATGGGAATTTTGGGATGGTACTGAATGGACAGAGGATGTCAAAAATGTAAAAGCAGTTCTTGGGGAAACAGGTTCGGAACAGTTCAGTGTATTTGAATGGGAGGGTCAGTTTGTGATGATTATGCAGGGAGACAGTCTTTCACAAAAAATCTATTCTTATACTGCTCAGAAGCCAGAAGGACCATGGGGTAACCGACGGGTCATTTATGAAACGCCAATCGTGGACAATTGTAAGAGCTGTTGGACTTATAATGCACTGGGGCATCCTCAATTCATGAAGGATGATATGTTATTGATTTCCTATAATACAAATAGTATGGAGTTGCAGGATCATTATGAAAATGCGGATATCTATAAACCCCGGTTTGTACGTATCCCGATGGAAAAAATCCTCAATTAGTTAAATCTTTCAGACATTATTCTTTTTTTGATGGGGATTTTATCAATGAAACACTATGTTCATACATTTGAACAACCTATATTTGATGACTAAATAAACAAAAAATGATATGAAAAATAAGATTTTCTCAACCCTCGCACTGGCTGTTCTGTTAGGCGGAGCTGGTTTCTTATCTTCTTGCGGTGATGATGATGTAACCTTTGCAGATCCAACGATTGAACTTTCAGAAAATGCAACCACAGCATCTCCAGGTGAGGAAATTTCTGTTACAGTAACCGCTACAACCGATGCAACTTTTGAAAGCATTGTAGTAACGAAACTGTGGGATGGTAATTCTCAGGGAACACTAACGATTGATGAATTGCCGGAAGAGCCCTTTACTTATACCTATACCGTGCTTGATGAAGATGCAGATCACATCCTTTCCTTCAATTTCCTGATCACCGATTCTCAGGATAAAACGGCATCTGTCGACTGGGTGGTCACTGTAGAGCTAACCCCAATGCAGCTTCTGGTTAAATACGACTGGAACCTTTCAGATGAAATTCGTCAGAAAACGAGTGCAAGTGATATCGCTGATGTTTATAAAGACGATGTTTACCGATTCAATACTGATGGCACTTACGCCAAAAGTAACGGCGGTACTGCTGATGATTTTAATGATGGCTGGTACAATTACTGCTTTTACGATTTGAATGAGACGACACTTCGTTTGCTAATGAGCAGAACCGGTGCATTTGGCGAAGATGAGGTAGACACTTTAAATATTACGGTAATCTCTGATACACAAATTCTGGCAGATGTAACCTATTATGACCTGGATCAGCTTGACGCAACCTATGATCCTGTTGAAGAATATGAGAAACAATTTTCGGCTGTAGCAAAAACAGAATCGTTTGACCCATACGGAACCGGTGCAGATGATGATGCCGGACCTGCGAATATGGATTGCATTGAGCAGACTTTTGATAACTAATAGTCAACAATCATAAATGAGCCCTGAGATATTTCTCAGGGTTTTTTTTCCTTCGTTTACATCTGAAATATGTCCAAATATTTCTTTTCATTTTTGGCGGCACTATGTATCGCTGTATCTGCGTATTCCCAAACGTTTACCGTAACAGGTATCGTAAAAGATTCCAATGAACCCCTGATAGGTGCAACCATTACGGTACTCGGAACCACAGACGGGGTTGTGGCAGACATCAATGGGATGTTTTCAATTCAGGTTGAAAATAACGCGACCATTTTGGTTTCCTTCATTGGGTATCAGTCAAAAGAATATCGAATCACTTCCAGTCAAAACCTTGACATTATCCTTGAATCTGAATACAGCGAACTGGAGGAAGTTATAGTAATAGGATATGGCTCTGTGAAGAAAAGTGATCTTACAGGTTCAGTATCTTCTATCAAAGCGGAAGATATTGTTAAAACAGCTATTTCTTCAATTGATCAGGGCATACAGGGGAAGGCGGCAGGAGTGGTCGTGTCAATGGGCTCGGGACAACCCGGTGCCAGATCATCAACCCGAATTAGAGGATCAACCTCTATTTTAGGAAGCAATGAACCTCTCTACGTAATTGATGGGGTTATCATTGCAAACACCAATAACGTAAGTGCTGTAACAGGTCCTTCCATCAATCCTCTTGAGAGTATCAACCCTGCGGATGTAGAATCAATTGAAGTATTAAAAGATGCTTCAGCTACTGCGATTTATGGAGCAAGAGGGGCCAACGGAGTAATCCTGGTAACAACTAAAAGAGGAAAGGAGGGAAAGTCAGAAATTAACATTGGATATACCCAAAGCTGGCAGGAGCTGAGAAGAGAAATTCCATTACTTAATGCAGCAGAACTTGCCATTTTGGGAAACGAGGCAGCAGATAATGCTAGTGTACCCAGAAGATTGATTTATGCGAGTCCAACCAATTTGGGAGTAGGAACAAACTGGCAGGACGCCATTTTTAGCATTGCGCCCATGACCAATATCCAAATTTCTGCCAGAGGAGGCGCAGATGGATCAGTTTTCTCTATTTCAGGAGGCTTCCTGGATCAGCAGGGAATCCTGCTTAATTCATCTTATAATCGAGGTAATATTCGGATAAACCTTGATAGAGAAATCCACTCAAAAATAACTGTCGGAACAAGTACTAATATCACAAGAAGTAAGCTGCAGGGTACCGTAACTGATTCAGAAGGAGCCATACCTTCCAGTGTCACTTCATGGGCCTTAAGTTTCAATCCGGGCCTGCCACTGATAGATGATAATGGAGATCCGACGTTCGAAAACAATACTGCACAGCCTTCTGTGGGAAATCCTGTCGAGGATGCTCTAAAAACACAGCAAGAGACTATTTCAACCAGGCTACTGGGCAATGTTTACCTCAATTGGGACATTAAGGAATGGCTTAGTTTAAAAACATCGGTAGGAACCGAGGTGGCTTTTATTGACACAAAATCATTCATTCCCAACGATATTTTCAGAGGTGAAGCCAGCAACGGACAGGCAGCCCTTGGTGAAAGTCAGAGTATTAATCGACTGTGGGAAACCACTTTGAGTTTTAATAAAACTTTTGGGAGCCATGCTTTGAGTGGTTTTTTGGGATACACCATGCAGAAGCTGGATAATGAATTCATTTTTCTTGCAACTTCAGACTTTGATGATAACAGGTTGGGTTTTAATGCAGTTCAGGCAGGTAAGCTCAAAACGCTGGTAGTAAATGGCTCAAGTGCCGAGCAATTGCAGTCTTTCCTCGGACGAATCAATTACAATCTAAACGAAAAATATCTGCTCACGGCTTCTGCACGGATAGATGGATCCTCCAAATTTGGCGCGGGTAATAAATACGGATTTTTCCCTTCAGTTGCAGCAGCCTGGAGAGTCAAAGAAGAACCTTTCTTAGAAAATGTAGACTTTTTCAGCGATTTAAAGGTTCGCGTTGGATTTGGTGCTGTTGGTAATCAGGGACACAGTCCTTATAGTTCACTGGGCTTACTGGAAACAACAGAAGCGTATTTTGGAGAAAATATTATTGCAAAAGGATCCGGGCAGAGCAATCGGGAGAATACTGCACTGAGATGGGAGACAACCAATCAGTATGATTTTGGAATAGATGTCGCTTTTTTTGAAAATCGGGTGCTCATCACTGCTGATATATATTACAAGAAGACAACCGATCTGTTGATCAATGCACCTTTGCCTTATACTTCAGGATTTAAAGAAGGTACGTTCAATGTGGGTTCTATGGAAAACAAGGGGTTTGAACTGGCAGTAAACACGGTTAATTTGACTGGCAGTCTTGAATGGAACTCAACCTTCACAATGGGCTGGAATCGCAATAAAGTGCTTGATATCAATCGGGATGAGGGAATTTTTGCGGAAAGTCTGCTGGGTATTTCAGGTTGGACATCCGTCGAAGAAGGAATGCCGCTCAATTCATTTTATGGATACCAGACAGATGGTATTGTTCAACTTTCTGAAGACCCGACAACCATTCCGCATTTTTTATCCGGCAACCTCGATTACGGGGATCGTAAGTACAAAAATCAAAACACCGATGAAGTTATCAATGAAGACGATATTGTATTGTTAGGTAATGCTCACCCTGACTTTTCATTCGGAGTTAACAATTCTCTCAACTATGGAAATTTTTCACTGAGTATCTTTCTGCAGGGAGTCGTTGGAAATGAAGTTGTCAACTTCAACAAATTTGGGTTAGAGAGCTTCAACGGGACACAGAATAATTCAAGAGAGGCTCTCAATAGATGGACACCAGAAAATCCATCGAATATCTATCCAAGAGCAACCCTGGAAGCCAGACCTAATGTTCTGTCTGATCATCAGGTGGAAGATGGATCTTACCTGAGGGTCAAGGATATCACACTGAGTTTTGACTTCAGCAACCTATTAGCTTCCAGAAATTTAAAATTTGGAATGTTCCGATTATTTGTAAGCGGGAAAAACCTCATAACTGTAACAAACTATTCCGGGTATGATCCTGAAATTAACAGGTTCATCACAGATGCATTGCGATTTGGAGCTGACTTTGGATCATACCCATCGGCTAAAATTTACACCACCGGTTTAAACATTACTTTTTAATGAAAACCAGATTGAAATCGACGCTTCTACTGATAGTAATTTTCCAATTTACAGCATGTGATTTTTTGGATGAAATCCCGGATGCGGTAATTAACACCGAAACCTTTTATCAGACAGAAGAGGATGCCATTGCAGCGACCAATGCGCTATACGAGTATTTAACTGTAGGTACAGAGGGGATATTTGACACCGGGTTTGGAGGTATTTTCTTCAATGATTACTGGGTTATCAAGGATATCCTTTCAGATAATTGCCTGACGAATATTGCATCAAATGAGTATGCTACACTAAATGAGTTTAGCTTCAATGCCAACAACATTAGGATTGAATTATACTGGCAGGATATCTACAAAGTGATTCATCATGCTAATGTTGTTGCAGACCGGGTTCCGGAAATTGACATGGATGAATCCAGAAGAGACCATTTGGTTGCAGAGGCGAGGTTCATTCGCGCCATGATGTATTTTGAGGCGGTTCGATTGTTTGGAGATGTCCCTCTGATTCTTGGAGAAACGCTGGATATTAATGACGCCCTTATCGCGCGAACCCCCACAGAGGATATTTATGATGCAATAGTCGAAGACTTAGAATGGTCAATAGATCATTTGAGTACTTCCTTCAGAGTCGGACTGGGAAGGCCTACTGTTATGGCATGCCATGCATTATTATCCAAAGTCTATTTGGAAACGGGAGAATATCAAAATGCTGCGAATGAAGCCCAAATAGTTGTTGAGTCGGGAATCCATCCCCTCTTTCAATATTACGGAGATCTGTGGCAATTGGAAAATGCAAACTCAGGTGAAATCATCATGGCAATTAATTACAGTGGTACATTGAGTCAGGGATTCAAACCAAATCAATATCACGTGCGGCTGTTACCCTCCGGGTTATCTCAATTCGGGGGACCGGAAAATGCCTGGGGTTGGGAACGACCTACTGACAACCTTCTCAATAGCTTTGATCCCCAGGATCAGCGGGCAGCCCATTCATTTATCACATCTTTCGTTCCTGATACAGGTCCAACTATATTCTTTGACCCTCATATAGGAAAGTTTTGGGATCAGGAAGATGAGCCAAGAGGTAACAACACTGATATGGATGTTATTTATCTGCGCACAGCAGACATTATGTTGGTTTATGCTGAGGCGCTTAATGAGATCAATACAGGCCCCAACGCTGTAGCCTACGATATGATTAATCAGGTGCGAGAACGGGCAAGATATAATGGCACGACCTATTTAAACATACTTCCTGATTTGTCAGGAATGAATTATCAGCAATTCAAAGACGCAATTTTAGAAGAACGCAGGTGGGAGTTGGTCATGGAAGGTCAACGGTATCATGATCTTGTTCGACATGGAAAGCTGGTTGAAAAAGTCAATGCTTCTGGAAAGGCAAATGTCAATGCACAATCCTTTCATACCCTTCTTCCGATTCCACAACGTGAACGAAATCTCAATTCAAATCTTGGCCAAAACACAGGATATTAATCGCTTATGTCTTTTAATAAATTCCCTAAAATTAAAGTCACTACTGATGAAAAATGCATCACAGGCTGGGATGCCGTCAGGTCATTAATTCAGATGAAAACAGCAAAGGATTCGGTGGCCGTTATCGAATGTTACCATGGAGTTGATATTGATCAATTGCTTCAATGGAGTCAGGATGTATTCCCGAATTCAACCATTTTTGAGGCATCCCAGGCATTTAAAACGGAAGAAGAGATCATAGAAAAGACCTATTCGGATGTCACAGATGATCGAATTTTTGGTTTTATGACTCAGCGAACGCTTGATGATTTTTTTGATGCAGATAAAATCAATGCATTAAGAAATAGAGTTAATAAAACATCAGGTCAGTCAATTGTTATTGGCATTGGTGCTTCATTGGTAGTAGAAAATCCTGACTTACTGATCTATGCAGACATGGCAAGATGGGAAATTCAGATGCGAATGCGCAGAAAGGAAGTGTCAAATGTTGGTCTGTCAAATCACTCTGATGGTTTTGAAACACATTATAAGCGCGCATATTTTCTTGATTGGAGAGTTTGTGACCACCTCAAAAAAGAATTGGCTGAAAAGTGGGACTATATTCTTGACACAAACGATCATGACCATCCCAAAATGATCTCAGCTACAATGTTTCGTCAGGGAATGGAGCAGGCCGTCAGACAGCCATTCAGCGTGGTGCCATTCTTTGATCCGGGCCCATGGGGCGGGCAGTGGATGCGAGAAAAGTTTGACCTGGATCCTGAGCCTGATAATTTTGCATGGTGTTTTAATTGTGTTCCTGAAGAGAACAGCCTGTTGATGGATTTCAATGGAGTCACCTTTGAGACACCTTCCATCAATTTAGTCTTCTTCAAAACTACAGCACTGTTGGGTGTGGAAGTAGAAGCCCAATTCGGTGCTGAATTTCCAATCCGATTTGATTTTCTTGACACCATTAAAGGAGGAAATCTCAGTTTGCAGGTTCATCCGCTCACTGAATACATTAGGGAGCAATTTGGAATGGCTTATACCCAGGACGAGAGTTATTATATGCTCGATGCTGATCCGGAAGCGGAGGTATATCTTGGCCTAAAGGATGATGTTGAGCCGGCAGCAATGATAACAGACCTGACGAAAGCGCAATTCAATGGACATCAATTCGATGCGGAAAAGTATGCCGCAAAATGGCCTGCGAAAAAGCATGATCATTTCCTGATACCGGCAGGTACCGTTCACTGCTCCGGCACGGGTTGCATGGTATTGGAAATTAGTGCAACACCCTACATTTTCACTTTCAAATTATGGGATTGGGGACGACTGGGTTTGGACGGAAAGCCAAGACCAATCAATATTTCTCACGGTGAGAAAGTCATTCAATGGGACCGTCAAACAGAGTGGACAGCAAAAAATCTGATTAACAATATTCAGCTGGTTTCTGCAGGTGACGGATGGAAAGAAGAACGTACCGGCCTTCACGAACTGGAATTCATTGAAACAAGACGACATTGGCAAACAGCTAAAGTCACACACCAGACTGAAGGTGGAGTGAATGTGCTGATGATTATTGAAGGAGAAGAGGCTGTGGTCGAGTCTCCGGACAATAGTTTTGAACCTTTTCCAATAAACTACGCTGAAGCTTTTATTATACCTGCAAATATTAAATCTTACAGCATAAGACCAACTGGTCGAAGTGAGGGGAAGGAAATAGGGACATTAAAAGCATATGTAAGAACCTGAAAATAATGAATAAATCTAACCTGAAATTTATCTATTTCGTTTCGGCAGTGGCCGCCATAGGTGGGCTCCTTTTTGGATATGATACTGCTGTAATCTCGGGAGCCATTGGCTTTCTGACTACCAAATTTGAACTCTCCCCGGTGATGACCGGATGGGCTGCATCGAGTGCCATTTGGGGTTGCGTTTTCGGAGCAATGGTCGCCGGCTATGTGAGTGATCGTTTGGGAAGAAAAAAAGTACTCATCATAACCGCGGTACTTTTTGCAGTTTCAGCAATAGGATCAGCGATTCCAGATAGCTTAAGCATGTTCGTCATTGCCCGGTTTATTGGAGGAGTTGGTGTAGGTGCTGCTTCCATGCTTTCTCCAATGTACATTTCTGAAATTGCCCCGGCAGAACGCAGAGGTATGTTAGTTACACTTTACCAATTAGCAATTGTCCTCGGCATCAACATGATCTATTTTGTCAATTTGATGATTTCCGGTGCAGGCGATGAATTGTGGAATGTTGATATGGGGTGGAGATACATGCTGGGTTCTGAGGTGATTCCGGCCGGACTCTTCCTGATTGCGTTATTCTTCGTTCCCGAAAGCCCAAGATGGCTGGCGAGCAAGGGTCGAGATGAAGAAGCTTTGGATATTCTCACAAAAGTGAATGGGGCAGATCGGGCGAAGGGAGTATTGGATGAAGTTAAAGAGACACTAAAAGAGGAAAAAGGAACAATTAGCGAGCTGTTCGCTCCAGGTTTGAGAACAGCTATGATTGTAGGAATGTTCCTTGCTTTGTTTTCTCAAATCACCGGTATTAATGCCATTATCTATTACGCTCCTGAAATTTTCAAAAGCGTGGGATTTGGAACGGAATCAGCTTTAATGCAGACCGTAATTATAGGTCTGGTCAATACCTTGTTCACTTTTGTAGCTCTCAAATTCATTGATAAAGCCGGACGAAGAAAATTATTACTTTGGGGAGTTTCAGGTATGATTATATGCCTGTTTGGAGTAGGAACGGTTTTTCAGTTTGAAATCAGCTCAGGGCCATTATTGTTGGTATTCATCCTTGGCTTCATCGCCAGTTTCGCTTCATCATTAGGTCCAATTCCATGGGTATTGATTTCTGAAATATTCCCAACAAAAACACGGGGTATAGCCATGTCATTTGCGGTGCTAACGCTTTGGATTGGAGTCGTATTGATTACCCAGTTTACACCGATACTCCTTAGCGGGTTAGGTGGTGCAGGAACGTTCTTCATTTTTGGAGCTAATGCCGTTCTTCTGCTGATTTTCACCTACAAAATGATTCCTGAGACTAAAGGAAAAACGCTGGAGGAAATAGAGAAATCCTGGAAAAAGAATTAAGAGATGGTTGAGCAGGAAGCAATTACGGTCCTCACTCTTGATGCTGGCGGCACTAACTTCGTCTTCTCTGCCATTCGAGATTATTCCGAGATTGCAGGCCCGATAATTCTACCGGCCAATGCTCAACAACTTGACAAATGTCTTGATACCATTATAACCGGATTTGAGCAGCTAATCGAGCATGTAGAAACTTTTAATGCCATAAGTTTCGCCTTTCCGGGTCCTGCAGATTATCGCAAAGGCATCATTGGAGATTTGCCAAATTTCAAAGCATTTAAGGGTGGAATTCCTTTAGGAGCAATCCTGCAAGAAAGATTTAACGTCCCCGTTTTCATTAATAATGATGGTAATCTATTCGCTTCGGGTGTGGCACTTGCAGGGTATTTGCCTGCTTTAAACAGCCGACTTGCAGAAGCAGGAAGTCAAAAGAGATTTCAAAATCTGATTGGGATCACTTTGGGAACCGGCTTTGGATGTGGTATCGTATCTAATGGAAGCCTGCTTATAGGAGATAATAGCAGTGGTGCTGAAATTCACAATACGCTTAATCCCATTCAGTCGAAATGGAATGCAGAAGAAAGTGTGAGTACTCGGGCGATTCAACGTGTGTATGCTTCAGAAGCAGGGGTACCTTTTGATAGCACTAAAATGCCTAAGATCATTTATGAAATAGCCAAAGGAAATGAAGAAGGAGACCGTGAAGCAGCACTTATATCCTTCAGTCAATATGGAAAATGTTTAGGAGCTTCTATAGTCAACGTACTGACTCTGATTGATGGAATTGTAGTGATTGGAGGAGGTCTGTCCGCCAGCTGGGATTTGTTTGCACCATCCATGTTCGAAGAAATAAACCGTCCCATTGAAAACTTTAAAGGTGAGACTTTCAGAAGGTTATCCTTTCAGGTATTCAATTTAGAAGATCCCTCTACATTCAATGAATTCGCAAAAGGTGAAATCACTGACCTCACAATTCCCGGAAGTAGTGAGGTTGTACAATATGATAAAATGGCGAGGACTGGTATTGCTCTTTCAAGTCTGGGGGGCAGCCGGGCAACTTCACTTGGTGCCTATGCTTTTGCAGTTCAACAACGTCAAAAAGAAAACATATGAAACATTGGATCATAATCGCTTCACTCGGAATTCTCTGTTCCTGTGCTCCTGAAAACAAAGATGCGTTGAACGACCTTTCAACGTTCATACCCTCGTTAGAGGAATTATCAGGACAATGGGTTTCAGTTGATACGGTAGATATGGAACCTTCTATAAGAAATTTCAGAGCCCAGGCACTTGTCAATGATGATATGACTTCTATCAGTTGGATGGCATCCGCACCTTATGCGGGAGGATACCACACAGGGACTTTGAGAATTAATAACGAGACACCAATTGTCACACACTGGAAATGGCAACCTTATCAGGCGTTGAGAAAGTCAGTGGGTGAGAAAATGGAAGTCAATAGTTCAACTCGTATGGTCGTAGATGAAAATGTGATTCTGTGGAATATCGAAATTAAGAATACCTCAGGAGAAAAGCAGGAGTATTCAGTTGAACTTGATCACATAGGGTTTATCAGCAAATACCCCGATCAGGAGTGGCAATGGTGGTATCCATATCCGACATTGGATGGTCAAACAACCAAACGTGATGATGTAATCGAAAACATGAGAGATTACATCGGAACAGGAGTTACCAGTGTAGAGAAGATGGTTGAGGAATTGATAGGAGGACGACCGCAGCAGACAATGAAGACTGCAGTATGGCCGTCGGATAATGAAGTGATGGAAAGCACAAAGTATCAAACCACCTTATCCGGAAATCAATTGGTTATTGAAGATAGCGAAACACCGGCAGTTTCAGGATTTACATTGATTACCAAACCTGATCAAATGACCTCATCTGGTTCCGGAGGAACATCGAGCTGGAACTTTTCATTAGCCGCGGGAGAAACAAGAACAATCCAATATGCCATGGCTTGGGATGATTCTGTCGAATCACTGGAGAATGCATTGGCAGAAACGAAAGAAAACTTTGAAGACAGGTGGAATATGACTCAGGAAGAGTGGGAATCAAGGTGGATGGCCATTTTTGAGCCGGATAATGATATTTTATCAGGAACCTTCCCGGTTTTGGAATCCGATGATGAGGATGCTAATCGGGTATACTACACTGGTCCTTTAACGATGCTTTACCTGATGAACACCAACCTGCCACAGCATGATAAAGTATTCCTGACAGGCGGGCCAAGATGGGGGGCATCCATTACGTTCTTTTGGGACATCACTGAGTGGGCGACTCTGTGGGCCGTTGTTGACCCTGAAATGATGAAAGAGCATTTATCAGCATGGGTAGATATTGATCCAAGCAAACATTTTGGAAAAGATAATTTCCATGGCGAAGGAGCAGGGAACGGGTACTCAGCCAACTATTGGGCACTATTTCAAATGATGCGAGCGTACCTGACCATCTCAGGAGATCAGGCTTTTCTGGCGGAAGAAATAAAAGGAAAAACTGTTCTGGAACATTTAGAGCACTACGCTACTAATTGGGAACGAATTTCCATTTACGAAGAGGGAATGGATGATACCTATAAGCTCGCTGATTTTGGTGATGATGAGTGGAACCTTCTGGAAGCAGTTCCAACATATAAACACATCGTACCATCCTTCAATGCCGGCTATGTGTGGATGATGCGAGAGACAGCAGCTTTCCACAGCCAGGTTGGAAATGAAGAAAGGGCAGAAGAGTTAAATACGGAAGCTGAAGAAATGATTCAACGAATCTTAAAACTCTATGCCGGCAATGGGGTCTGGAACAGCCTTTATCCTGATGGAAGCAAAATTGAAGTTCGTCATTGTCTGGATTTTATGTTTTTGGGCCGATACTTACCCCACGACATTCCCGCTGAAATCAAATCAGAGATGATGGAGTTTGTTTACAGGGAATTGATCACAGAAAAATGGATGAGGGCTCAATCTCAGGATGATATAGCTGCCATGGATTCTGATCGTCCGGATCACGGTCCTTTGGGTGCATTTGATGGCTGGCCGGCAGGAACCATGGATGCGCTGGTTCAACTTGGTTTTCCTGACAAAGCAATGGACTTTTATCACAATATCAGACCAGTAACAGACGAAGGTATTTGGGCGCAGGCACATGAAATTTGGGGAGAAGACAAATGGGAAAAGAATGGAAAAGTTCGAATAGCCAAAAGAGGATGGCACAACCGGGAGTCTTCCTCTGGAATAGCCATGTCCCAGGTAATGATGAAAAATTTCTTTGGCTTCTATCCTTCAGTGGACGGACAACCCCTAAAGCGGAATAAAGACTGGTCTTTTGACGGAAAACTCTATCATGTGAAATATCAGGGCAAATACTATACCCTTGACAGTACTGGAGATGAAGTCAAAATGATCGAAGAATAAATAGATACATATGCGAAAGCTCAACTTCTTATTCCTATTTGTTGTTGTAAGTGCTTTTTCTCAAAAAAAGCCAGCCGACTATGTTAATCCGATGATCGGATCACATGATTCACGATGGATCAATTTTCCAGGCCCAACCAGACCATTCGGAATGGTGAAGCTAAGTCCTGACAATCAGGAGCTGGGCTGGAAGGCAGGCTATGAATATGATATCAACAACATTGCAGGATTTAGTCACCTTCATTCCTGGACGATGGCCGGACTTTTGACTATGCCTGCTACGGGTGAGTTAAAGACCATTCCCGGGACGGAAAAGGATCCTGACAGAGGATATCGTTCTCGGTTCAGTCATGAAAATGAAATATCAGAAATCGGGTACTATTCGGTGCTGCTGGACGATTATCAAATCAAGGCGGAGTTGACTTCCACTAAAAGAGCAGGTTTTCACAGGTATACCTTCCCGAAAGCAGATGATGCCAGAATTTTGGTGGACTTGTTGACTCCATCTGAATATGGGTATGAGATAGCCTACACCCATTTTAAGAAAGTGAGTGAGACAGAGGTGGAGGGTTTGTCATACCAACAGGCATTGCGGAAAGCGAATTACAATGAATACATTCTTCACTTTGTCATTCGATTCAATAAACCTTTTGAATCTATGAATGGATGGGTAAAAGAAGAAATTACTGAAAACACGGATTTCATTACTTCTGAATTTGGCCATAAGGACACAGGGGCTTTTTTCAAATTCCAAACAGAAGAAGGAGAAGAAATTTTGATGCAGGCGGGCATCTCACTGGTCAGTGTTGAGCAGGCTCGATTAAACCTGGAAACAGAAATGGACCCGTTCAATTGGGATTTCGATGCAGTGGTTCAGGACAGCAAAAAAGAATGGAATGAGCTGCTTTCAACTTTGGAGGTGGAATCGAAAGATGAAGTGCTCAAAACGAAATTTTATACCAATATGTATCGTGCCTATGCGGGTCGAACCACCTGGAACGATGTGAATGGTAAGTACATGGATATGTATGAAAAAGAGCAAACCATGGCGGATGGTAACCCAATCTATGGAAGTGATGGCTTTTGGATTTCCTTCTGGAACCTCAATCAACTTTGGTCACTGGCTACTCCACAGATTGCCAATAATTGGGTTAACTCCATGCTGGAAGTTTATGACAAAGGAGGATGGTTACCAAAGGGTCCGACAGGTATTGAATATTCAGCCATTATGGTGGCGTCTCATCAAAACTCACTCATTGCAAACGCTTATCAAAAAGGCATCAGAAATTATGATGTGGACAAGGCGTATGAAGCTTTGCTAAAGATGCAGACTGAACCGGGCAGAGCACACGATGCAGGTGGATATGTCGGTAACAGAAACCTGAAAGAATACAAGGAGCTGGGCTTTGTTCCTGATGAGGATGGACCAGTTTCCAACACCCTTGCTTACGCTTATGACGACTGGACGGTTGGACAATTTGCCAAGGCTTTGGGTAAGGAAAAGGATTACAAAACCTACACGAAAAGAGCGTTCAACTATAAAAATGTCTATGACTCATCGGTACAATACATGCGGAGAAAAAACAAAGATGGCTCCTGGGCTGAATTTGCTCCTTTTGGCCATGTAGCATGGCTGGGTTCTGGTTTTGTGGAAGGAAATGCATGGCAATACACCTATTTCGTTCCTCATGACCTCAGTGGATTAATTGAATTGATGGGGAAAGATGAATTCAATAATCGACTGGAAGAAGGATTTAAAACATCAGCGGAACACAACTTCAACTCAGAGCATTTGGGGTCTAATTCTTTGGATGGGATGGGCGTCTTGCCAGTCAATCATGGTAATCAACCCAACATGCAGGCGGCCTACCTTTTTAATCACGGTGGCAAGCCGTGGCTCACTCAAAAATGGGCGAATGAAATCATGGACAAATACTATGGCAGCACACCAGAAGACGGTTGGCTTGGTGATGAGGATCAGGGACAAATGGGCGCTTGGTTTGTGATGAGCTCGATGGGGCTGTTCGAAATGGATGGAGGTGCATCGGTCAGGCCAATCTATGAAATAGGCACACCCAAATTCGATAAGGTAACAATCAACCTTGATCCGGAGTATTACGAAGGAGGCACATTCACCATTGAAGCTAAAGGAGTCTCCGATAAGAACATTTACATTCAATCAGCTACTCTCAATGGAAATAAGTTGAATAACACATGGTTCTATCATGAAGATTTAGTGAAGGGTGGTTCACTGGTTTTAAAAATGGGACCAAAACCTAACATGAAATGGGGAGTCGACACACCACCCCCATCTCTAAGTAATCAGTTGTCAGAAGCCGAAATTGACACAATCATGGCATACGATCGATTCCTTGAGGAATTGGATGAATGGAATCGGGCAGTTAAGGCCTACTACTACCACAAAAAAGAACACTTTGAAAGTTTACCTGACACGCCGAATGAAATCATTTTTCTTGGCAACAGTATCACTGACGGAGCGGAGTGGTTTGAATTATTTGATGGTAATCCAAACATCAAAAACCGTGGCATAGGGGGAGATGATACCGATGGTGTGCTGGAACGATTGGCTGAGGTTACCAGCTCTCAGCCAAAGCAGGTATTCATAATGATTGGAACTAATGATTTGGCCTATGGCAAAACCGTGGATCATGTAGTAACCAATCACAAGAAAATCATTGAGCAGATTGAAAAGGACTCACCAAATACAGAGGTGATCATGCAATCGGTGTTGCCGGTAGAAGATGCCATTCACTGGACTCGTCCTAATGCTAGTATTCTGGAAATCAACAAACAACTGAAAGCTCATTGTGAAGAAAAGGGAATTACGTATGTGAACCTTGCCCCGGTCTTTGCAGATGAAAATGGGAAACTGGACAAGAAGTACAGCATTGATGGATTACATGTAAATGGAGAAGGATATTTGAAGTGGGTGGAGATTATCAGGCCCTTACTCAAACTGGATTGAAATACACTGCAACCATAGCGATGGCACTCCTTTGCCTTGCTTGCAAGAAAGATGATCCGTTTGTCCTGCCTGATGTTGAAGAAATTCCTATAACCTGTGAGCAAAATGCATGTTGGGACAACAGCGTGTACGTCTGTCGTGATTCAACATACATTGATCTTTTCACACGCTCTACCAGATGGACAGGAGGGGATGCCACCTATTCTGTTGACTTATTGAATGGGAAAACGCTTTGGATGTTTGGAGATACATTCATCGATCAGGTGAGTGAAGATCGAACCAGACCCAGCTTTAGATTGATCAATAATTCATTGGTACTTCAGAATGAAAACGAGCTGACCACATTCCATGGCGGAACTTCAACAACACCCAAAGCTTTTGCTGAACCTCCTGAAATGGATAATTGGTATTGGCCGGGGGATGCTACGGTCGCCAATGGCAAGCTGTATGTATTCATGCATGGATTTGGAACAGGTGGGGGTGGAGCCTGGGATTTTTTCAGAACCTCAATTGATCTGCTAACACTGAATATTGAAACGCTGGAGATTGAATCCAATGTCCGACTTTTTGATGACCCAATCATCTCCTGGGGTGCAGCCATCATGGAAGATGAAGCGTACACCTATGTGTATGGAGTACGTGCACCTAACCCTGAAAAATACCTGTATGTGGCAAGAACGAATTCGGATTTGAGCCAAACATGGGAATACTTCAATGGGACTGACTGGACAGTGGATAGCGGAGAAGCAGTAAGTGTTTTTGAAGGAGTTTCAGAGCAGTTTTTAGTTTGGAAAGAAGGGGGTACTTACTATTTTTTGACTCAACATAATTTGTTTGGAAATGAGATTTCTATTTTCACTGCAGACGAGCCACAAGGTGAGTTTGAAAATGGAAAAGTAGTTTACTGCACACCGGAAACCGGTGGAGATATTTTTACTTATAATGCCTTTGCGCACCCGCATGTCTATGAAGACTCACTTTTGGTCTCTTACAATGTCAACAGTTTTGATTTTAATGACCTCTTAGAGAATGCAGATAATTACCGCCCATATTTTGTAAAAATTGGAGGGTGGAAAAACTAATACCTATGAAAAAAAACAGCTTAATAATTGGAATTCTGATCGTCCTTGTCGGATGCAACTCTACCAATAAGGATTCGGAAGCAGTGCAAGAGCCGAAAGCGGATACCCTCGTCTCATTCAAAACCTATGCTGCACCTGAATGGACAGACTTGTTTTACTTAAACGAAGGTTGGTTTGGTGCAGATGGTATTTTCACAATGACTTTGTCTGGAAATGAAGCAATCGGTGCGGGAAAAGAAGATAGCGTACTCATGTATTTCTCTGACACCATGACGGGAAAGGTTGTTGGTGATACGGCAGTAGATAATTTTAAAATGGTTAATAATTCCATTGCCTGGGTGAGGGAAGCGAGTAATGAAAAGGTAGACATTCAGCATAAAAAGGATCCGGCGGGAAATGCGCTCAGTTATTTTCACCCAAACACACCCGATATGAAAGAGGGAGAATACTATTGGTTTGGAGACGGGTTCGTAAATCAGGCTGATAACAATTCTATTAATATTTTCGGTTACCGGGTGTTTGATAAGAGTGAAGCTTCATGGGATTTTGAGGTCAGGGGAGTTACACTCATTACGCTCCCTGCCGGAGCTCAGGCTCCATTCGTGGAGCAGTCCCAGATGGATATGCCCCTGTTCATGGATATTGACAGTTTGGGTAGCGGTACTTTTGGATCGGGCATCTATGTAAATACCAGGGAAGCCGGAGCTCCCGATCCAGATGGTTATTTATACATCTATGGTCTGGTAGATCCAGGTAAAAAACTGGTCGTCTCAAGAGTGAAACCTGAGCATTTAAAACAACCTGACTCATGGAGGTTTTGGAATGGATCGGATTGGGATGAAGACATCACCAGCGTTATGCCTGTCACAGACCGGGTATCCAATGAGGTGAGCCTTACACCAATGAAGGACGGAAGGTACCTGCTGGTTTTCCAGGCAGATGGAATCGGAGAATGGACGTCCATCCGAATTGGAGACAGCCCGACAGGACCATTCGGACCTTTACAGCAAATTTGGCATGTTCCGGAGCTTTCGGAGCCCCCGGGGATCATCCCGTACAATGCGAAAGCACACCCTGTTCTTTCTGATGAAAACAGGCTGCTTATCAGCTACAATACAATCTCTTTCGATTATTTCAATGATATTCTGAAATACCCGCACATGTATCGTCCACGCTTCTTTTGGTTAGAAATAAGTGAATGAAGTTCCTAATCACGATAGGGGTTTTTAGCTTAATCTTTTGGTCTTGTACCGAAGATGAGAGCGAGGACTGTCTCCAAATCCAATGGTACTATGACAAAGACGAAGATGCTTTGGGAGATATGACAAAAGAATGAAAGGAATGAAAAACTATATACTAATTGCTGTTTTCGCAGCACTCTTTGCCGCTTGTGAAAAACCAGCGGGAAGAAAAATTGACCAAAGCATTCTGGAGTCTTTGGGAAATAAATACAAAACTGACTGGGAGAATTTGGCCAATGTTTACAGACACCAGCTTCAATCAGATTCTTCCAATGTTCCTGCATGGTTGGGACTTGCAGAAACGAATGTGATCATTTATGTATTCGGATATTCTGATCGACAAGCTATTATCCCGGAAGCGAAATTGGCTTTTCAAAAAGCGTTTGCACTGGATTCAACAAGTTCAGAAGTGTTGAAGATAAAAGGGGTCTTGTCATTTTTGGATTGGGACTGGGGCAATGCAGAAACAGCATTTATCCAATCAATTGATACTGATTCCACGAACCTGAGCGCAAGACATTGGTACTCTCTCTACTTAATGGCCATGATGCGTCCTGAAGATGCAATGGAGCAATCCGATGTGATTAACGGGATGGATGCTGATGGAAATTTTATGATTGGACGTGGATCTATGTTTTATTTCGCCCGACGTTTTGAGGAAATGAAACAACTCATGATTGAAGCAGTTGCTATGGACACCACTGTCGCATGGGGGTATGACTGGCTAGGAATGGCTTATATCGAATTGGATGAATATGAGAACTCTATTGACACCTATTTCAAAGCGTTCGATCTGTCTGATGGCACAGTAGAAGTAGGTGCAGGACTCGGACATGCATTAGGCCAGGCAGGTAAAATCGAATTAGCTAAAGAAATGGCTGACTATTATGCAGAAGCCGCCAAAGAAAACTATCTCCCTCCGGTGCAGCGATCCTTTATTCATATTGGAATTAAGGAGTATGAAGAAGCCCTGGTGCTTTTAGAGCAGGCCTATGAGGAACAATCCTGGTTTCTCATTTTTATGCAAATCGAACCATGGTATGACCCGATTAGAGCGGACCCTAAATTGAACGAAAGGTTTGATGAGATCATTGAGAAGATGGATTTTCCGAAATGATTATAGATGGTGAATCAAAATCACATCTCTTATAATTCTTTACAAAATCTCAATTCGATTCCGATGCTGCTCGATGATTTGATTTTGCTCAAACTTCTTGAGTAAACGTGAGATGACTACTCTGGAGCTGTTCAGTTCATTGGCAATTTGTTGGTGCGTTTTATTGATGATATAGGATCCGGTTGCCTGCTTAGTGTCCAGCAGATAGTTATGCAGCCGTTCGTTCAGGTCGTGAAAGACCAGACTGTCAATGGTGGTCATGAGTTCCTGAAACCTCATTTGATAGGAAGCCATCACATACCTTCGAAAACTTGAGTACTTCCCCATCCAGTCATCGAGACTGCTGACGGGTATCATCCACAACTTAGACGGTTCTTCAGCGATTAATGTGAATGAAGCACCTTCACCATTGATGCAACAAGCAAGAGACATGGGACACATCTCCCCACCTTCCAGGTAGTACAGAAATAGTTCATTCCCGTCTTCATCAATGCTCATCACCTTCAACAGCCCGTCCAGAAGTACCGGCATTTCTTTCTTTTCATCGTAGGGACTAATGACGACTTCTCCAGGCTCAACCTGTTTGCCTCTGCCTGCCAGTAAGATCTCATCTATAAGCTTTGGATCGAATCCGGTATTCTTAAGAATCTCTTCAATAAGGTTTTTCATGAAGAGCAAAATAGGGCAATAAAAAACCAGCCGACAAATCTCTCAATTGAAATCATCGTCAGCTGGTACATCTATCTATCAACTATTACACTAACTAGTCATTTACACCTAAGGACTTTAAGATGCTGTTCATCAGGCACCATTTGGAAAACGAGTATTGAAAGAGGTTAATTCCGACAAATGCGGTAAACCACAACCAATTCTGGTTCACATAAATGCTTAGTAGAATACTGATAAGGATGAAACTCCCTGCTATTCCGTTGATTAATCTTGATCTCATTTTTATTCTTTGTTATGTTTTAAAATATCCAGTACTGCCACATGAATTTTTGAATGTGACTCTTCCATTTCATTCATGGAATCAATGTTTTGAATGACCAGATCGACCAGTTCATTTGGGACAAATGCATAAAAGAGCACTGACTTGTGTTCACCAACACCTGAAGAAAACCAGTTCTCACCCATAGGCTGATCTTTAAGGTCTTTATAGCCGGTCACCTGGGTATAGGAAAAGGCACCGACACGAGCTTTTTTCAAAGATTCCCGAATAGGTTTCTCGAATGTGCTGACTGCTGTAATTACTAATAATTTCATATTTCTTTGTTTGAAGGTTTGTTCTCCCATTTTTTTCTTTCCACCATGTAGTAGATCAAAGGCACGACGATCAATGTCAGCAGCGTTGAGACAATTGCGCCGGCAACAAGCGAGATAGCCAGCCCCTGGAATATTGGATCAAACAGGATAATAGAAGCTCCAATCACCACCGCTCCGGTTGTTAGCAAAATGGGAGTCGTACGCACAGCTCCGGCATCAATTATTGCCTGGGTAATTGGTACCCCTTCGTTCAGTCGAATTTCAATGAAATCTATTAACAGTACCGAATTTCTTACCATTACTCCGGCAAGGGCGATCATTCCGATGAAAGAAGTGGCTGTGAAAAAGGCGCCCAACAACCAGTGTCCCAATACAATCCCGACCAGGGAGAGGGGTATTGCAATCATCATAACAATGGGAGTTTTGAAGTTTTGAAACCACCCAACGATCAACATATAAATGACAATGATTACCACAAGAAAAGCCGTTCCCAGATCACGAAATACTTCAAGTGTAATTTGCCATTCGCCATCCCATTTTATGGTAAAATCAGATTCGTCTTCCGGCTGATTCATGTACAGCTCATTGATGCTATAGCCCTCCGGCACCGACAGTTTTTCAAGCTTTTCAGTCATTCCCAAAATGGCATATGCCGGACTTTCTAAATCACCGGCCATGTCCGCCATGACGTAGACAACCCGCTTTTGATCTTTTCTGTAAAGGGTCGCTTTCAGGGTATCGGTCCTGACCTGAACCAGGTCTTTGATCGGCACCATGTTTCCATTCATTCCTCTGACCGTAATGCGCTGTAGTTCGTTGATTCCGGATTTGTCCTGATCATCCAATGCCATAACAATGGATACCGGATCATTTGCCCGCTCATCGTAAAAATTGGAAATAGGGTGTTCCCCAAGCAGATAGGTCAAATTGCCAACGATTTGTTGTGGTACCACCCCGTTTAACATCGCTTTTTCTTTATTGACTTCCAGCCGGTATTCAGTTTGCCCGTCTTCAACCGTCCAGTCTACATCCACTACATCCTGTGTGTTTTGAAGCAGATTCATGACCTGTCTCGCCACATTGATTTGCTCTCTGTAATCAGGCCCGTAGATTTCTGCAACAAGCGTGGAAAGTACAGGTGGTCCGGGAGGGACCTCAACTATTTTGACATTCGCTCCATACTTATCTGCAATTCGTCGCACTTCCGGTCGGACTCTTTTAGCAAGGTCATGACTGGCATCTTTTCGGTCTTCTTTGTGAAGCAAATTCACCTGGATATCGGCCATATTGCTGCCTCCACGCAAGTCATAATGTCGAACAAGTCCATTGAAAGTGATCGGAGCTGACGTACCGATGTAGTTCTGGAAATTCACCACTTCAGGAACGGTAGAAAGGTATTGAGATATTTCTTTCGCAACCACCGCAGTTCTTTCCAGAGTGGTACCCTCCGGCATGTCAATGACTACCTGAAATTCATTTTTGTTGTCAAATGGGAGCATTTTTACTGCGACGGATTTTGTGAAAAACAGGGATAGCGATCCCAGCAACAGCAACATGGTAACCCCCAACATCACCCATCTTTTCCTGCTGCTCTTCAAAAATGGTTGCTCAATCGTTTTATAGATTTTGTAGATCGTTGTTTCTTTCAGGCTATGTTCTTCTGAATTTTTATGCTCTTCTTTTTCCCTGAGAAAATGATAGCCCAGGTAGGGGGTAACTGTCAGTGCCACAAATAGCGACAGTAACATGGCAATTGATGCACCGATTGGCATTGGACTCATATAAGGTCCCATCATTCCTGAAACGAAAGCCATGGGAAGAATAGCTGCAATGACAGTGAAAGTGGCCAGTATGGTTGGATTTCCCACCTCGTTGATGGCATAGATTGCAGCCTGTTTGAAAGGCAGTCTTCTGGATTTGAAATGCCGGTGCATGTTTTCTGCTATGATGATACTGTCATCCACCACAATCCCAACCACAAATACGAGTGCAAAGAGGGTAATCCTGTTGAGCGTATAACCAAGAAGGTAATAGCTGAAGAGTGTTAATGCGAAGGTGAGCGGAACGGAAAAGAAGACGACCAGTCCACCGCGCCAGCCCATGGCAAGCATCACTAAAACTGTAACGGCGATGATGGCGACCCCAAGGTGAAGGAGTAATTCTCCAACCTTGTGAGAAGCAGTTTCGCCATAATTTCGGGTTACTTCAATGTGGATGTCATCCGGAATAAGATCCTTCTTAAGGAGTTCTACACGATCAATGATTTTTTCTGCAATTTTCATCGCGTCTGCGCCTTTGACTTTTGCTATGGAAATGGTGACTGCAGCGAAATCACCTGGATGATTTTTATAAAGCTCATTTGCTCTTCCGTATCCGAATGACACATAATCTTTCGGAGTAGACGGGCCATCTGTAACCCTTGCAATTTGGTGGAGGTAGACCGGGAATTTTTTGTTCACGCCGACTACAATTCGTTCAATGTCTTCAATGGTGCTCAGAAACCTGCCGGTCGTTACCAGGAATTCTTCATCGCCCTTATTGAAACTCCCGGACTGTGAGCTGCTGTTGCCTGCCTTCAACATCTGCATTACTCCCAGAGCATCCACACCGCTTTCGGCCATTTTATCTCGATCAAGGGTGATTTTCACCTGCCTGGTTCTACCGCCAATTTCATTGGTAATGGCCACATCTTTTACTTTCTCAATTTCTGATGTCAGTTCTTCTGCGATCTGTCTCAATTGAAAATCGTCATACTTCTCACTCCAGAGTGTCAGACCCAGCATAGGCACATCGTCAATGGATCGGGTCTTCACCATTGGGGGAAATGCCCCCTCAGGAATGATGTGTTGGTTCTTTGTTAGTTCATCATAAAGCTTTACATAAGATCTTTCAATGTCTTCACCCACGTAAAACTGAATTACCATTACAGCCTGGCCATTCATTGTAATGCTGTGAATGTGTTCAACACCCTTTATGTTGGCGATTACTTTTTCCAGAGGCTCAACAATCCGACTCTCGAGTTCGAGAGGAGAGGCACCGGGATAACCGATCATGATGTCTGCCATCGGCACATTTATTTGAGGTTCTTCCTCCCGAGGTATGAGAAAGGAGCTGTACACACCAATGATCATCAATCCCACCATCAAGAGGATGGTGAGCTTAGAATGGATGAAAAAATGGGCGATTTTACCTGATATTCCTTCTTGCATCTTTTTTTTGTTTTTAGAGATGATTTCCTATCTGACTATTTTCGCTCCGTTGAACAATCGGCCTTCTGCTGATAGAATGAATGTCTCATCAGGAGCCAGTCCTGATAAGACCTCAACTTTACCATCCAGCTCCCGACCGAGTCTCAACCATCTCAGAATGGCTGTGTCATTGTCACCGATCGAATAAACTCCTTCTAACTGCCCTTTTTTGACTAAAGCCTGCATTGGAATCATGAGTAACCCTTTTCCTGCACCGTCTGAGGAGGAAAGCTGAGCACTTACATACATGCCGGGAAGTGCTTCACTCATTGATTCTTCGAGATCTATTTTCACCAGGTATTGGCCTCCGGTGTTTTTTGCTGACCTGCTGATTTCTGTAACTGTTCCTCTCATAGTTGATTCCAGTGACTTAATTGAAACAATAGCGATGGATCCTTTTGTTATTTGAGAAATATCTGATTCAGAAACCAGAACAACTGCCTGGTATTGACCCGTCTCTTCTATGGTTGCCAGTGACATTCCCGGATTGGCCATGTCCCCTGTTTTTACAAATGTGTTGGTCACTACTCCGGTGAAAGGAGCTCTGATATTGGCATATGCAAACTGAGCCTCAACCTCATTGCTCATTTGTCGGGCGGCCTCCAGTCCGGCTTTGGCCATTTCATACCGTGTGGTCATGTCATCCAGTTCCTTTTCTGAGGCACTTCCTTTTTTGTGAAGTGTGGTAAATCTGTTGAAGTCCTTTTCTGCATTTTGTAATGCACTTTGTGCTTGGAGGATAGATGCTTCAACCTGAGATTTTTTAGCCAGCAGGTCTCTGCTGTTTATTGTGACAATGAGCTGACCTTTTTCTACTTTATCACCAACTTTCACCTTCACATTACTGATGTTGCCCATCATTCGGGTGCTGAGGTTAGCACTGTTCATTGCTTCAAGTTTGCCGCTGGAAGTGATGAATTGACCGGATGCGGTTAATGAAGCTTTAGCAACGGTTACCCGAACAGCTTCAGACTCAAAGACCTTCTGATCATTGTTTGAGCTGCCACAACTAAGTGTAATGGCAGCTATCAGTACTATTTTACTTATTATATTCATTTCTATTTGGTTAAAAAATTGAGCAGTTCTACTGTCAGGTTGTATTCAAATATTGCTTCCTTGTATTCAAGTTCCTTTTGAAACATTTTCGTCTCAGACATCAGGAAATCAGTGGTTTTTTCCAGTCCTTCTATGAACCGGTCTTTCCTTATTCTATAGTCTTCAATCGCGTGATTTTTGGCAAGCAGGCTTACTTCAAGTTTGTTTTTAGCGTCTTTTAGCTGCCTTCTTGTTTTGTTGAGGTTAAGCTCTTGTCGGGCGTTGTATTCCTCTTTTTCTACCTGAGCTTTCTCGAACTGTGAGCGTGCTTTTTGAAGTTGACCCATTGATTTGTTTCCGTCGAACAATGCCCATGAAAGGCTGATGCCTGCCAGGTATCCATTTGCCTGAAATCCCAATGGCTTGTCATCATAAAGCTGATAGCTGCCAAATGCGTTGACTCTTGGCAATAGTTTCATTTTACTCGCGTTCAACATCTTGCCATATCCCTGAACCGACATTTCCATAGCCTGAATATCTTTACGGGTATCAGGTAGATCACCTGAAAATGATTGCAGGTTTGCTTCATCAATTAATCGGTCGGTCGGTTGGTAGATTGCACCATTCAGTTCTTCACCCAGAAGTAATGCCAGGTAATCAGATCCGTTTCTTAAGTTGCTTTGTGCATAACCCAACTGATTCGTTACTTCTCCTGCTCTAACCTGCATGGCAAGTAGATCCGTTTTTTGAAGAAGTCCCGCATCCATATAATCAGTAACAAATGCTACCCCTTCTTCAGCAGTAAGCTTTGCTTTTTCAAGCACACTCAGTGCTTCGTACCCAAGTTGCAGTTGCATATAAGCTTTCACCACTTCGAATTCAATAAATTCCATGGTTCGATCAGCTTTGAGAGTCATTGCATCTGCCTGAATCCTGGCGGCTTTTCTTTCTTGTATACCATCCAGATTAAGCAGTGGTTGTTGCACCAATATTTCTGTGGCGTAGTTTTGAATTCGATCGGGATTGTTGAGAAGTGTTGGGTTAAAATCTGCCTGTGTCAGTATCTCCTGATTCAACTTTGACCCAAAAGCCATCAAAGGATTGGTTGTTACAATCGCTGTGTGAGTGGCAGTGATTGATGGTAACCACAGAGCCTTCGATTGATTGTAATCTGCACCGGCCATCTCAGCTTCAAACCTTGCTGCTATAAGACTTTTATTACCAGCTTCGAGTTTAGGAAACAGATCTGCCTTATACAATGCGACGGTATCCTGTGCGATAACCTGACCACTGAAGATAAGTGCCTGAAGAACGATGAAAATCCACTTTTTCATTTTTGTTTTTTAGTGTTTATGCAAAACTAGAAGTAGGGATAGTGGTTTTTGGTAACCTATGTTACCTAACAGTTAAGGAGTGTTGCAGATGCCTGGATGGAGGTTCCCGGTCTTTGGTTGGATTTAAATAAAATTTTCAGTTCGAGGGTAACCTTTTGTGGCTTTCGGTATAGAAGATCAGAAACAAAGAAAATGGTCTTCGAATCACTGAAATATATCGCCAACGATCTGGATGAACACTTAAAGAGGAAGTACGGTACCGCTGAGAGCAAGGTGAAATTGACCAACATTCTGGATCAGGATGGATCTATTCCGGAAACGAATAGAAATAAAGTGATTCTCTCGCTGCTTAGTATGGAGCACGAATCTACAGTGCAAAACAGCCAAAATGCCGTTAACACAGGTACACACTATTTCCAGGTAAATCCTCCACTCAACTTCAATGTCAACATCATGTTCTCCTGTCTCTTCAATCAGTACGAAGAAGGCCTGAAGTTTTTGTCGGACACTATTTACTTTTTTCAGGGGCGATCGCTTTTCAATGCTCAGAACTCTCCAGGACTTGATGAGCGCATCTTTCAGCTTACGCTGGAAGTGATCAAACTCAACTACCACGAGACCTACAACCTCTGGGCTTCTCTGGGGGCAAAGTACATACCTTCAATTCCTTTCAAATTAAGAATGCTGACCTTCCAGGCAGACGAATTGATCGATCAGGTAGCAAGTATTTCTGAACAGAGCTTAGAAGTCATGCCCGTATGAGTAAAAGTCAGAAATACATACCGCTGGTAGATGTTTTGCTACTGCACGATTATTACGAAGATGGCATCTTTAGCGATGTTAGGGTGGTACCCGATAAAAAGACACAGACCTTCATGTGGAACTCAGGCTTATTGCTTAGGTTGACAGATGTAGGATTCTCCATATTTCGAGCTGACTCATTTAATGCCGGATACCTGGAAGAACTTACAGAGTTTTTCAAAGATCACCACCTTAGGTTTCAGCTATTTGGAGAGACTGGCGAGTTTACCAACTACACCGAATCACCACTTGGGAAGTTGGTTGTATATCACTACAGCAACCGAAAGATGGAAGACCTGGGTGGAAATGAGGTACTCTCTCCTAAAATGGAGCCCCGACTATTTTCCAACAGCCCACTTGCAAACATAGATCTATACCTCGATGAGTTTCTCGCAACAGGAGAGATACAGGAAAAAAATTACACTATTGCTTACAAGGCACGAAGCACCCGATGGAAATACTACCTGCTCAACATCCAGGAGCCGGAAGCGGAGCAAATGGTTATTGTAGATGATGATGGGAAAGAATTTAAAGGACCTACACAAATAAAACTACCAACGGGTAAACCGGCTTTTGAATTTGATTCAGGCGAGCATCTCTACCCCTTTAGCGAACAGCCCAGGAAGTATTGTAGTCTTAAAAAAAAGGCACTAAGCATAGCCGGAGAATCGGAGGAAGGTGATCAGGAAATGCTGATTGAAAAACTGCCGGTACCGGCACCCAGAGCCATTACCAGTATTGAAGAAAATAAGGACGGAGACAAGCAAATAGCCTGCTCTTCAGTCTATGTCTATTTATAAAAACAAGTAATTAAAGAAGAAAATATAAAACTATGTCTCTATCCCCGTTATCTACACAAACTCCAGGTGTTTACATTGATGAGGTAAACGCGTTTCCCAATTCGGTAGTGGAGGTGGCAACTGCCATTCCTGCTTTTATTGGCTATACCCCTCGGGCGTCTTATGAAGGAAAATCCTATCTCAATCAGGCGGTGAAAATCACTTCATTCAATGATTTCAAAGCCTTCTTTTTGAACCCCAATCCGCCCGCACCGGCGGCACCAGCTACACAATATCAGCCGGAGTATTACGTAACACAACTCAAGAAAAAGCCTGAGAAAGGAATCTCGTACGAAATCAATGGAGACATCTACACCATAGAGCCGGATCCGGGCACGATATACTACCTCTATAACAGCGTAAGATTGTTTTACGAAAATGGAGGAGGTAATGCCTACATCGTTTCTGTAGGCACCTATGGTGATCCAACAAAGGCTCCGATTACTCCAGGAGCTAATATTACCAACCCCAATGTGAAGCTTTCAGATTTACTTGGTGGACTTGCTAAACTCAAACAGGTACCGGACGCTACCATGTACATCGCGCCAGAAGCGACCCTGCTTTCTCTTGATGAGAACAGTACGCTGATGGAGGAAATGCTACTTCAAAGTGGGGATTTAGGAACAACTGTTTCCATTTTTGACATCATTGGTGGTCATGAGCCAGATCCCATTTTGTACACCCAGGACATACAAAACTTTAGAAATAATACAGGCAATAATTCCCTGAAATATGGAGTTTCGTATTATCCGTTTTTGAAAACGACGATTACCGAGTCGGGAGAAATCAGCTATGCCAACGTAAATGGAGGCGACACAAGCAGTCTTGCTGATATTGTGAATCCTCCGGCTAATCCCAATCCTGCGGCAGAGCAAATCTTAGGCAACATGAAGAGTCCGCCTGCTGGCATACTACCAAGTAAGCTGAATGAAGCAATGATGTTAGCAAGCAAACCTTACAAGCAGATCATGGGAATCATACAAGAGCGGATCAATACGCTACCACCAAGCGGTGCAATGGCAGGTGTGTATACGCAGGTAGACAATACTAAGGGCGTTTGGAATGCACCGGCTAACGTGACTCCATTGGGAGCTGTCGGCCTTACACTCAATATAAACGACTCCATGCAAGCGGGATTGAATGTGGACGCGGTAAGTGGAAAATCTGTGAACTGTATCCGCTTTTTTAATGGTCAGGGTATTTTGGTCTGGGGAGCGCGGACACTCGATGGCAATAGTCAGGATTGGCGGTACATCAACGTACGCCGAACAGTCACCATGATAGAGCAATCGGTGAAGCTGGCTGCCAGAACTTATGTTTTTGCACCCAATGATGCCAATACCTGGGTTTCCGTAAAAAGCATGATAGAAAATTTCCTCACCATCATTTGGAAAGAAGGAGCCCTGCAGGGAGCCAAAGCAGAAGATGCTTTTAATGTAGCCGTTGGGTTGGGAACGACCATGACGGGAGAAGATATTCTAAACGGTAACATGCGTGTAGCAGTGAAACTTGCTGTGACGCATCCAGCCGAATTTATCATAATCGAGGTAGAGCAGGAAATGGCTAAATCTTAATTAGAACTAAATCAATATAAACTTTTAAAAAATTTCAATTATGCCAGGAACTGACGGAAGTAGTGAAAATAATATTTGGCCAATGCCCAAATTTAGGTTCTCCGTTGATTGGGGGACCATTAAACAAAACATTGCATTTCAGGAAGTCTCGGGATTAGAGGCTGAAACGCAGGTAATCGAATACAGAGCAAGTAACAGCACGGTCTTTAGTACGGTAAAAATGCCAGGTATTGCCAAGTATGGTAATGTGACCATGAAACGTGGGGTCTTTGCGAAAGACAATTCTTTTTGGAGTTGGTACAATCAGATCAAGATGAATACCATCAAAAGGCAATCAGTAGTTATTAAACTGCTCGATGAGAATGGGAAGCCAACAATGACATGGACGCTCAAAAATGCCTGGCCTACAAAGATCACCGGAACTGACCTGAAGTCCGACGGAAACGAAGTGGCAGTAGATACTATTGAGTTAGCACATGAAGGTTTAACCATTGCTAACGCTTAATTATGGGAAAAGGCGCCACATACTACCCACCTCCATCTTTCTATTTCAGGTTGTCCTTTAGTGGAATCTCCGGTCAGGCAGATGCCGGCTTTCAGGAAGCTGCCGGGTTAAATGCAGAGATAGAAGTAGAGGAAGTAAAGTGTGGAGGAGAAAATCGATTCAAGTACCGGTTGCCCAAGCAGGCAAAATATGGAAACCTCGTGCTGAAAAGAGGACTAGTTACCGCCAGTTCTCAGCTTGCGAAGTGGTGTCAGGATACCCTGTCCTCCGACTTTAGTACAGCTATCCAGCCAAAGTCCATCATGCTATTTCTGCTTGGTGCTGACAATAAACCCTTGATGACATGGAGCTTCATCAACGCCTACCCGGTGAAATGGAGCCTGTCAGATTTTAAATCTCAGGAAAATGCCATAGCAATCGAATCATTAGAATTTGCCTATAACTACTTTAAAAAAGTATAAGAAATGCCAGTAGAAATAAAAGAATTAATCATTCGGACTAACATAGTCTCAGATGTAGGTGCCGGGTCCCATACCAAAGAAGGGTCTATCTCCAAAAAGCAGATGCGAAGTATCGTAGATGATTGTGTGGATCGGGTAATGAAGGCGATGGAAAGAAGAAACGAACGATAATGGGAGTAGCGAAACTTCAGCAACTAACTGTAGTAGGCTACAAAGACGAAAACTTTAGCAGTAAAGTTGGAGCCTACACAGCCATGCTTAATCCTGAATCGTATTCGCAGAGTTACGACGTGCAATACAACGTGGAGCAAGGGCAGGGAACTCCTGATGCTACTATTAAGTATGAAAAGTCGACCCCTTCCACACTCAACTTTGATTTGCTTTTTGACGGTACCGGTGTGGTAAACAGTAAACGCACGGACCTGGCCAGTGAAATAACTAAATTTAAAAAGGTCGTGTATGACTACAATGGCAACATACACAGCCCAAACTATCTCAAACTGATTTGGGGCAAGGCTATGCTCTACAAGTGCAGGCTGACCAGTTTGAAGGTCAATTACACCTTTTTTAAGCCCGATGGTTCGCCCCTTAGAGCTAAAATAACGGCGAGCTTTAAAGAATTTCAAACCCCCTCTGCGGCACTGGATAAGAACTCTCCAGACATGACACATGTGAAAACAGTGATTGCAGGAGACCTGCTCCCTTCGCTGGTGTATGATGTTTACCGCAATGAAGACCATCTGTTAAAAGTGGCGGCTCACAATGAATTGGATTCTATCCTGAATTTAGCACCCGGTTCCAGGCTACACTTTCCACCCTTGAAAAGCCCATGAAATGCTAGCGTCACCAGTAACACAGAAAACCGACTTAGTGTCCTATGAAGTGACTGCCAATGGTAGCCCAATCAAGGATACCTACCAGGTCATTACGATTTCGGTATCCAAAAAGGTAAACCGAATCTCCGGATGCGAAATTGTGCTTTTGGATGGAGATGCAGCCACAGAAGATTTTCCAATCAGCGACTCAGAAACATTTCTTCCCGGCACTAAAATCGAGGTAAAACTTGGGTATGAGGGGAGTAATACCTCCGTTTTTAAGGGGGTGGTTATCAGACAGGGTCTTCGCGTGCAGAGCGGGCAGGGTCCGGTAATCGAAGTGGTGTGTAAGGATGAAGCAGTAAAGATGACGGTAGGAAGGAAAAATGCCTACTTCACTCAAACAACCGACAGTGACCTGATCAGTAAGGTTATTGGTACATACTCAGGGCTCTCCTCCGAAGTAGATAGTACCACAGGACAGCTGCCTGAAGTGGTTCAGTATTATGCTACGGACTGGGATTTTATTTTATCACGTGCTGAGATGAATAGCATGGTGGTAATAAATGATGCAGGCCTGGTGGCTGTAAAAGATCCAAATAACGAATCTGAAGCGGTAGTGGAGGTGACCTACGGTGAAGACATTTTGGATTTTGAAGCAACACTCGATGCATCCAATCAATTCAAATCGATCAAATGCAATGCATGGGATTTGAAGAATCAAAAAATCGTAACAGGGCAATCTGCCATCTCTAATTATGAGCAGGGCAATGTAGCCAGCAGTGATTTAACGGATGTTTTGGGCATTGCCAATTTTGAACTTCAAACGACGGCACCCTTAGATGAAGGCACCCTTAATTCATGGGCCAAAGCGCAGGCCACCAAATCGAAATTTTCCAAAATTATCGGAGATCTTAGCTTTCAGGGAGATGCCGCTTTGGTGCCTGGTAAGTTGATTGAGATCAAAGGGATGGGAGCGAGGTTCAATGGAAAAGCATTGGTATCAGGGGTAAGCCAATCATTGAGAAATGGCAACTGGATTACCAAAGTATCCATTGGCATATCAGCAGAATGGTTTTCATCCAAAATAAACATGCAAGCCCCCCCAGCCTCAGGACAACTGCCCGGAATACAGGGGTTACAAAATGCTACGGTGAAACAAATCAACGAAGATCCAGATGGGGAGTTTAGGGTGTTGGTAGATGTGCCGATTATCAAAGAAGGAGGCGATGGCATTTGGGCCCGGCTTTCTAATTTTTATGCTACCAACACGGGGGGAGCTTTCTTTTACCCTGAGGTGGGAGATGAGGTGGTGTTAGGTTTTTTAAATGAAGATCCCCGATATCCAATCATTCTGGGATCGCTTTACAACAGCAATAGCAAAGTAGCCCCTTTTACCCCCGACGAAACCAACAGCACAAAGGCGATCGTCACTAAAAATCAATTGAAACTGATTTTTGACGATGAGAAGAAGATAACAACCATCATCACGCCGGGGAAAAATCAAATGATTTGGAGTGACGAGGATCAAAGCATCACCATTCAGGATCAGAATGAAAACTCGATTGTGATGGATTCCTCTGGAATCACCATCAAAAGTGCTTCTAACATGACACTTCAGGCCGCAGAAGCAATCTCGATCAAAGCTGGAACTACCCTTTCGGCCCAAGCCGCCGAGTCTGCCACCATTCAAAGTGGAAGTGTAACGGTGCAAGCCGATGAGGAAGCTCAGATCCAGGGAGGAATGACTACCCAGGTAACAGGTGGTGAAGAAGTAACAATTAGTGGAGCAATGGTAATGATTAACTAAAACGAATAAAGATGCCACCAGCAGCAAGAATAGCAGATTTCCATGAGTGCCCAATGCAAACCCCCGCGGTGGTGCCCATTCCTCATGTAGGAGGGCCGATTGTTGGGCCCGGAGCGCCAACAGTTTTGATAGGCGGAATGCCAGCATCGGTTTTGGGTGATGAGTTGATTTGTGTCGGGCCACCCGACGTGGTGGTATTGGGGAGCGCTACGGTAATGATTGAGGGACGTCCGGCAGCCAGAATGGGTGATGAAACTGCCCACGGAGGAACAATATTGGTTGGAGATCCAACGGTAGAAATAGGAGGATAGATGATAAATGAAAATGTAAGTGAAGCATTAATTGGGATTGGTTGGAGCAATCCGCCGACTTTCCACAAGGGAGTCAATCAGGTGGTCATGACCAAAGATGTTCAAAACATCAACGAAAACCTGAAGACGCTCTTTTCCACCCATAGCGGCGAACGAATTTCTGACAACAGGTATGGGACACGTCTTCGCGATCTCATCTTTAGTTCACAAGATATCATGCTTGAAGTGGAAATAAAAGAGTCACTCACGACCTCTATTAAGCTCTTCGAACCAAGAATTCTTGTCGATGATATTATCATTGATTCTACCAGTCAGCAGGAGGGGTACATTTCTGTTCTGGTGAGTTATACCATAAGGAAGATCAACTCCAGACACAATTTTGTCTATCCCTTTTATATCAACGAAGGTACTAATCTGGCTATTTGATGTACAAAGGGAAACATAGCGCCCTTTTTTCGCCTGCAACTCAGCGGACCATCGTGAACCCTTCACTGGATACTTCGACGGTAAAAGTTGATTATCGTACCCTGCCAGAAATGCTGAGTTTTATGGGACATTTGTCCAGGCAGTTCTGGTATTATGATCAAAATGATCATAGAAACGGTGATTGGAGCGACTTCTTCCAGACAGATATTACCTGTCTGTTTGCTTTAATAGGAGAATCATATAACGAAAATGATTATCGAAAAACCCTCGATTTCATTGCTTCTATAGGTGAGGTTTCCTGGATCAGGGAGGAAGAGCGGAAAGAAGATCTTTCTGAAACACTTTGGGAACTATTTGACCTTGCTTTCAAACCTGTTTTTCAGATAAACGGGTGGTATAAATCATTTACCAGATTACATATAGAAAATCAATTTCAACAGTACTTAAAAGAGTTCATCTGGCGGAAACTCAGCTTCGGGCTTAGAGATCTTTATGCCTACTACTATTTTTCTATTCAGTCTGGAGTCTTGTATGAAAAAGAAAAGGTTGACAATCTTTTTAAGAGATTTCAGGAGCTTGATGCAACATGGAGTTTTAATCCTTTTCCAAACATTCATCGAACTAAGGCGGAATCGGTCGATATCACAAAAAATAGCAAAGCTTTTTTGAGAGAGCTTCAGCAAGCAGTGAAAACCCTTCATAATCAACATCAGTCCATTGCTAAGGCAGCAAAGAAGGCTTTTTCTGAAAATCTGGAAACAGGAAAAACTGAACCACACATTGCACTGATGCTTGGTTTTCTAAAAGTGTACCAATCGCAGCAGGATGCCATCAATAAGGTGGTACCAAGACAGTTGGACTTTTACTACCGGCGTATGCTCGATTTTGAGAATAGGTACGCCATCGCTGATCAGGTGTTTATCCTAATGACATTAAACAAAAAAGAGACAATCACGGCAGTTCCCCAGTCTGCTTATTTATCTGCAGGAGCAGGTGTAGATGGCGAGCCTGTCGTTTTCGAAACAGAAGCGGCGCTTCAAGTAACCCCATCAGTGATCTCTGAGTACCGAACGCTATTGGTTAACAAAGCTGCTGATGCAAAGCAGGTGATTACGTCTTCAAAAATTACAGAGTTTGACCAACCCAAAAAGAGCAAAAACGCTACATCGTATGATTCTTTTTCCATGTTTGGATCAGAGGCTTCTATCGGTAGTGTACCAATTCCTTCTGCAGTAGGGTTTGCTATATCATCGCCTGAATTTTATTTAGAGGGAGGGAAGCGATGCGTTGAAATTCTTTTTTATCCAAAAAGTGGAAAAGATGTTACTGAATCCTCCAAAAGGATAGAAAAATCTACATCTGGCAAAATAACCCTGCTTGATGATCTGGTTGACCTTCAAGTAACCGGACCCAAAGGCTGGATGGTGCCTGATTCTCAAGAAGTAAAACAAATAGGTGAGCATTTAAGAATTCGATTTGGGTTTGGAAAAAAAAGTGCTGCTGTAAGTAACTACAATCCTAAGACTCATGGGAAAGGATATGAAGCTGACTGGCCATTAGTCGTAATTATCCTTAAAAATGTAGCGGACAAGGGCGGGCTAAATCCGCTTGAAGTATTTGGTAAGCTGTCCTTTTCTTCCTACGATATTCGGACCACAACAAAGGATCTTGGTATACTCACCCTTCATACTTCAGCAGGTAAAGCTTCTCCCAATGCGGTGTCGGCTCCATTCGGAGGTAATCCTTCAATAGGATCACAGATTATACTGGGGTGCTATGGAGCTTTTGTCAAGCACACCAAGCTATTCAAAGTGAAGGTAAACTGGCTGAACCTGCCCGTCTTTAAAGAATACTATGCTGCTTACAACAGCTACCTCCTGGAGCATGGTGAAAAGGAGCTATTTGAACGCAACCAATTTACTTGTGACCTCTCCTGGCTTGATCAAAATGCTGGTAAATGGAAGTCAACAGCCTCGGAGGTCGAACTGTTCGCTGGAAACGCAAACATGTCATTTACCTCCAGATGCGGACACCCTTGTAACTCTACGAAGGAAAGTAATGGCAATATTGAAATAAGCGATCAGGCAAAAAAACCAATCACAACTGTATCCTACAACTATGAAATAGATGTGGTACCCAATTATGATTTGACGACTCCTTTGGCTTATACTGATAAAAGCAAGACGGGATTTGTTGCACTTGAATTGACCGGACCCACCGAAGCTTTTGGAAATGAACTTTATCCTAAAGTAGTGTCTCAGGTCACATTGGAAAATACAATAACGGCGGCCAAATTGGCCAGAAAGAAAGGTAAAGGTCAAACGGAGGCGAAGAGTACTGGTAGTAACCCTGCTAAACTGAAAATCGCGAAGAAAGGCGGTATTTGGCAATCGTTGCTTAACGCCCTAAAAGGACTAATTGCGGCGATTATTAAGTTAACGAAATGGGTAGGCAAACTGATTAAAAAAATTGAGGAAGAGCTCTCTTTTCAGCCGCTTCCCAATAAGCCATTCATTCCAAAAACGAAGGGAGTAACGGTGAGCTACTGTTCGAAATTCCATGTCGTTCCAGGAAGTGATGCGGTCAATAAGCTTTTTAAGATTCATCCATTTGGTGTGGAGCCCATGGAGGCTACAGACCATCATTTCATACCGAAATATGGCAGAGACGCTTATGTTTTTCTGGGATTTGAACAATTGGAGCAACATTCAGCGCTCTCGCTTTTTTTGAGCATTGAAGATCAAAAGCAAACCACCATATCTGAGCAATTTAATCCTCCAAAAATTGAGATACTTGGTGATAAGAAGTGGGAGAAAGCACAGGTAATCGAAGATGGAACACTGGGGTTGAAAAAGGCTGGTATTCTCAAAATATTGGTAAAGAAAACCCCTTCGAATACCAACACGATCATGCCAACCAAGACGTATTGGATGCGGATATCGACGAAAGTAGATACAGCAAAAGATTGTAAGCTAACCATGATTGGTACCAATGCGGTTTTGGCCAGGCGAGTGATCAATGCTGAAAACCAGGGCAACAGCGTTCAACATTTGACGAAGCAGAAAATCACCCAATTCATTCAGCCAATTCCGGCTATTTCAAAGTTGGAGCAACCATTTCCATCTTTTGGGGGCGAAAACCCAGAGGATGATCAAAGATTTGACCGCCGGGTGTCGCAACGGATTTCTAATAAAGGAAGGGGCTCTTCTATCAAAAACATAGAGTCAATAGTACTCGGTGAGTTTCAGGAAATCTATCAGGTAAATGTTTGCAGCGGCAAGGGCACATCTAGCTTAACAGCAAGCGTGAAAGTCGCTGTTCTTCCAATCGTTGAAAATAACGGAAATGCGAATCCTTACCACCCCGTGGCTTCTGCAAGTTTATTGGATAGTGTAATGAAGGTTCTCGAATCCAGGGTCTCTCCACAGGTTCAATTGGAAATTCAACATATCCAATTTGATAAGTTACATGTTTCACTAGTTGCCACATTTACAAATCCTGAACTGGCAAAAGTTTACGAAGAGGCACTCAACGACGATATCAAGGATTTTTTGTCTCCGTGGATTTCCAACAATGAGTTGGCAAATACAAAATCGACCCTTTATGTTAATGACTTGTTGCAGTTTATTGGAACGAGAACCTATGTGCAGTCTTTTGATCAGGTTCAAATACGTGTAGGTAAAAAGCCTGTTTATGGTACTTTCTATCGTAAGCAAAGTGGTGAAAAATTTGAATACCGTCCTCACACTATCACACCGTCCAGTCCTCTGCATGCTCTTTCTTCCGCAGAAAATCATAAAATAACGAGCGCAAAGGCAGCCAACAAGTCGGTCACTCATCACCCTGAAAATCGAGAGTTAGTTGCATGATAGCTGAATTAAACCATAGCAATACATTATCTCCGATTATCGATCAAGATAAGCATGTGAACTACAAAGACATGGTGCTTGATGCCATTAAGGTCATTGAAAAGGCAGGAGGTAAAAACTGGACCAATTATAATTCATCTGACCCGGGAAGAACAATCTTAGATATCCTTTGCTATGCTTTGTTAGATCTTGGTTACAAAACCAACTTTCCCATTGAGGATCTTTTGGCCAACAAGCATGGAGAGATAGAAACAAAGAACCGACTATTAGAGGCAGAGCAGGTTCTTTTCACGAACCCCGTGACATTGCCGGATTTCCGAAAACTAATTATTGACCGTACGGAAGCAATTAAAAACTGTTGGGTAGAAGCGCAGCAGGTGAAGGGTGCATTTCAGGGAAGCTATTTAACCTTCTATGAGCTAAATGACGATCTGAAAATTAGCCTCATTCAGAAAGGTGAGAAAGAACTGTCGTCAAAAAGAATAAGGAAGCTGGATAAAAAACTCAAGCGAATCCGGACAGGTATCAATGGCCTGCTTTACCAACATCGAAACCTTGGCGATCTGTTTTTTAGTCCAACAATGCTAAAACCTGTTCGGTGGGAAATGGAGTCTAAAATCTATTTTTTGCCAACCAACGAAGCAGAGAAAGAAATTGCCTGGATTTACTTTCAGTTGAACAACTACTGGTCTCAATACATCCGATTTCACTCATATGCCGAAATGAAGGAAAAGGGAATGGCCGTTGATGAAGTTATGGATGGCCCGAGGCTGTATAATGGATTTATAGAAAATAGCAACCTCACCACACGCAGACAGTTTTTTGACCTGCAGGAGCTGAAGTCACTAATTGTGCAAAATCAAGCTGTAACCGGTATATTTTCTTTGGCTATAGGTCCATTAGGTGGTCAATCAAATGATCCGAAAGAAAGCAAAGTGGAGGTTGAACCTCTTACGTCTCCATTTTTCGACTACACGAGAGTTGCTCAATCTGCGAATCACTCAGAGGGTAAGCTGCAATTCTTCAATGGTGATCAATTAATAAGAAGAATAGATCAGGTGAAAGTCAACACCTACTATGAGTTGCTGGCCGATGGTCATCCAATTGAGGGTGTAAATTTCAACGGAGAGTTAGGGCCAAAAATACCGAAAGGCAGACACCGAGATATCAAGACCTACTTCTCCATTCAAAACTTGTTTTCCAGGCAATTTGGATTGGATGTGGACAGCTCCTTCGAAGGTGTGCCGAAAGAACAGAGAGGACAAATAAAGCAACTAAAAGCCTATCTCATGATCTTCGAGCAAGTGATTGCAGATCATCAGTCTCAGCTGGCCAATGTCGGAAAGCTACTGTCTTTTGACAATGGAGTAAAGGTTGGTGATCAACTGTGCAAGATGTATTATTCAAAGGGACTTTACAAAACACCAGGATCGCGCTTCATTTTAAAAGCATTTGACAGCTACAAGAAGGACAATCAATATTTGAAAGAACACCCTGAGAAAACCTGGCAGCAATTTGAAAAGGATAAGAGCAATGCATATGAATCTTTCTTAAGAAACCATAAGAATGATATTGATAAAAACATCAGTCAAAAGGGCGAAATAATGGATCACCTGCTGGCCAGGCATGGCGAAAGCTACGATCAACAAGTTGCCCCCGTCCTGAATCCGGAGTACGGTAATTATTCTCTGGCGAAAGTTGAGATTATAAGTTCGCTATTGAAGGAATTTCCCGGCTATAGTGCGAACATCACTCGATCATACTTCCAGCAACCAACTTCGGAGAATCAAGAATTACCCCCGCTTTTTTGTGGCCTGGAATTGAGACTTGGTCTTCTTTTTCAACTCAATGAGTACTATCTGGGAATTATCAATTTGGTAAAAACCAATCTAAAGAAAATTGAGTCCGAAATGGAAATAGACATCCATATGGAGGCCAAAGAGGGACGCCAATTCATTGTGATCAAATATCGATCAGAGCGATTATTGCGAATTCCCTTTACGAAAGATACGTCGGTGGAGTCTATTGAACATCACCTGGAAATACTACAGAAACTAGTGGATCAGACTAAAGGATTTGTGCTAATTGACCATCAGTTGCTCCTATCAAACCTGCAGCATTGCAAATGGAGTGTAATAAGGAATGGGTCTGTTCAAAAGTTCTCTACTTCTGGTAAGATCATTTCGGAATTCCCAATGCAGACTGCAGTTCGTTTGGTGGCTGGACAGAAGTCGGTTTGGGCAAATGATGAGGTGTACTTGCGAATGAATTCCGAAGATAATAAGTTAAAAAATTACGATACTTCTGCGGTTGAATCACACCAGGAAATTTTTCAACCCTATACGTCTATTTTTCTTCCATCATGGGTTTGCAAAGTGCATGAGACACAGTTTGGAAAACTGTTCGAAGGAAAAATTCTGCGTGAAGGGCCGGTTTATTTAGCCACCAAAGTACATAAAATTGGAGCCACTCACATGGAACATTTACTTGCAGCCAGAGAGGCCTGGCTGGAAGATCTGAGAGATGTGCAGTCTGGCAGTTTTGGAAAATCAGTTTCCAGGTCGCATACTGGACGAATCGCGAACAATGTTCTTCTGGACTTCATTCTTCCATCTTCAAAACCTGGAGTAAGTCAATGAAACCTTCAACACACCATATCAAAAGTAAGGTTTTTGAAGTCTCATTCAACAACGAAGCGGAAGGATTGAATTTTCAAAAATCTTTCAGTGATTTTATACGCACAGAGCTGGTAGAGATTACAGAAAAGTGCCTTTCAAGCTTCGATAGTTCCACCCTAAAAGTCATCAATAAACTGGAACTTGATCTTGGTGATATTCCTTACGAAGGCTACAAGAAAATACTTGCCCAACGCTATGAAGAAGCATTGATACATAGCCTCTTTAATAAGTTGGAATTTGAAGGGCCTGATAAGGAAGAAGGTGAAGATTCTCCTGCAAGTATCATTTTTATGATACGGCACTTCCTGATCAGGGGATACATGCCCTGGAATTATAACGAAGAGAGTTGGGATTCCTTCAATCAAATGTTTGATCATGCGTTTTCGTTAGATAGCAAGCTACTCGTATCTGAGCTAAATGAGCTACTGACATCAAGTACAGCCCGAACACGGCTAATTCACCAAATTGAGGAGGAGACTATCCAAAGACTTGTGAAGCATATCGAGCCATCTCAGTCTGACTTGATTTTGGAATATCAAAGAAAGTGGGTAGATACAGGAAAAAAGACCTCTTTCGCCAGAGTTGCCAGCGCACAAAATGCCAGGAGTTTCTGGCTCTTCATTTTTAACTATTTGTATGAGGAGAGAGGTTCTTACTTCAACACCAGGTCTTTTCTGCTTTATACGCTTCAGCAAATTGCAAATCATTTCAACTTATCTCATCAAGAAGTTCTTGATCAGCTCAGAAGTGTTCACAAAGAAATATCAAGCACCAGGTTTAGCGATCTTCATCGAATCATTGATGAAATAGTAGGCCAGGAAGCAGTTGAAAATGGCCTGAGAAATCAAAAACTTCGTGATAGAAATGAAGAAGAGGAGCTGGTACTGGAGGATATTCGATTCTACTTGAAAAATAGCAAATGGTCATCAAAGAAGAAGATAAGTACCTCGTTTGATGAGGCATTCAATTTGATTCTTATAAAAGATGAAGAAGGAATGTTGAATCTGCTTCAAAAAGAATCGAAAGATTTAGGCAGACTAAATAAACTACTTTCCTTAATCAGCCTGGAGAGTCGCTATCTACTCTTTCAAAAGATGGAGCCCTACAGTGGTCGATTTGTGCAAGAGTACGATCGCATATTTTATGAACTGGCGAAGCAATCCGTGTTCAATGGGATAAATTCTGAAGTAAAGATTTCTTCTCTGCTTGTTCAAACACTATTCGAGAATAGATCGGAGGTCTTTAATCATGAATCTTTCCTGAAAAACCTTTTGCGGAAGATCTCAGAAGATGTGGGAACTGATTTCACTAGCGTACTGGTCAGCCTGAATGAAATTGCGAAGCAAAGAAATGAAATACACGATAGCCAGGTTTTAAAATTTTTGAGCCGATTTATCACCAATGAACTCAATGAAAAATCGAAAGAAAAGACGCTGTTAAAAGTTGATGAATTAGATTTTTCTCTGATTGAAGAGAGTATTATTTCAGGTAAAATCCATCCGGTTCTGGAAAGAGAAGGTTACCTCTCAATTCGGGAGCTCTTAAAATTTCTTGCCCGTAGTGATGCAAAAGCGCTCAACGCATTCATACAACAGAGGATCTCAAAAGGGAAATTTATTGAGCGCCTTGCTCATATTTTAGATGCACGCTTATTTGAAGAGATTCGACCGTCGCATACTTCTTCGGATAGAAAATGGATTGCATTGTTCAAAGCGATCGAAACGCAGCAGACCATTAGTCTTACAAATGCTGCCCCTATGCGAGAAGCACTGCGAATTGTCATACTGACATGGAGCTATCAGGCAAGCAGTCCGGATATGGACCAGCTGGAGAGCAGCTTGCTCGATCTATCACGAGTATTTAGCCTGGATTTCAACTTGTTTTTAAGATCCCTGCAGAAATTGACATCAGACGCAGGTGCCTCTGATATGCTCGAAAAAGTAGATGAAATTGCCAAAAAACTGGGTATTTCCAGCAAGCTCGATGAGCATGTTTCCATTAAAATAAATGAACAGAAAGCTGAGACGGAGGACTCCATGTTGGATCAACAACTTAGCATAATTCTGGCAGCCATCAACGGTATCTTGAATAGAGAGGCTCTGGAGCTGCTGGGGTTTAGGTCAGCAGATGAGCTTTTGAAGCATTTGATGAAGCACCACTTTTCTTTCCTTAAAGAAAAGATAAGTACGTTGGTTAATTCAGGTCAGCCGTTTTTAGGGATTGGCAGAGATGTACCCCTTTCCACTTACTATGCCTTGCTTGCTTCTCTTGATGGTTATGCAGGCAAACAAGTTACAGCCCTGCTTAGGCGAATGGAGATCCAATTAAATGAAGGAGCCCAATCCATCAATCGATTTCTTAGTATTTCCAGATCTCTGGCACTGGTCAGACTATCGCAACCAACTTTTAAAGCGAGCCAGTTCATCAATGAATTTGTTGTCTTGATAAGAAGTTCATCGCCTGCAATATATACTCAGATAATCCCAATCCTTTCAAAGAATATTTCGACCATTAGTTTGCCTGCAAAGGGGGATACTAAAGAAGTAATTGAGAATTTGGAGGAGCAACTGAATCGGATGGATGACTTCAGTTTTCAAATGGATGAACAGGTATTGGAAAAGCTCATAACCGACGAGTTTTTTGGTCAGCAATTAGAGAAGGAAGCCACTATTCATCCATATTTCGAAGAATCGACCGATGTAGTCTATGATGAGATTTATATCGAAAATGCAGGGCTGGTAATACTTTCTTCTTATTTCGGGATTTTGTTCGAAAAGTTTTCTCTGTTAGAAAAGGGAAAATTCCTTTCCGATGAAAAGCAAGAGATGGCCGTACTTCTCTTGCAGCATTTGATGATGAAAGGGCCACCATTGAATGAACATCACCTGCCACTCAACAAAGTATTGTGTGGAGTAGAAATCGATCGGCCGATTAGAACAGATATTCATCTAAGTAAAAAGGATCGGGAGATAGTTGATGGGTTGATTGAGGCCGTAATCGGATACTGGTCAGCGATTGGTCACAGCACCGTGGAAGGGTTTCAGGGATCATGGCTATGGAGAAAAGGAAAATTGGAGCATAAGACAGAATGCTGGGAGCTGAAAGTAGAGCAAAATTCCTATGATATGCTACTCGATAGATTGCCTTTTACCCTATCACCGATCAAGTTGAGCTGGATGAGCAAACCCTTAATCGTGGAGTGGAGATGATGGAAAGTAACTACCATATTGCCACCATCGAAATTGAATTGGCCTGGTTTGCCACAGTGGTGGAATCGAGGTTTCAGTCCTATTTCGATCAAACACCACTTTTAGATATCCCTCCACCTGCCTTTGAATTTGAAGAAGCCAGCTATGCAAAATTTGTGACAGGTAACCAGCTCAGCAGCGATGAGCGGATACTTCTTATGCTGGTGCTAACACCTCACCTCAGACCACAATTGCTGGATATCTTCTTCACAAAAAATTCAAACTTCGATCGTGGGTTCACCGAGTTTGGAGGGTATCTGGGAAAATTTCATGGAGGATTTCTTCCTACAGGGGAGACCGCAGCGTTTCTAATTGCCCGTGGCGATTTGCAAGGGAGAATGTCGATTTTAAATATGCTGCGTCCGAGCCATTTCCTTATTCGAGAAGGCATTATCGCGATTCAAATGGGGGCCAACGGTGAACCTCTCTTAGGTAGTCCGATTTCCATTTCAGACGCCTATATCAATCATTTTCTCTTTGATCAAGAGCCAAAAGAAGAGAGTAGTGAAGCATTTCCGGCATGTAAAATTTCTACCCATTTGACATGGGAAGATTTAGTGATTGATGCCTCCATCAGAGATGATGTTGATCAAATAAAATGCTGGATGGAGAAAGAAGAAATATTGATGAACGACCTTGGATTAAGTTCGAAAGTAAAGCCAGGGTATAAATGCCTTTTTTACGGCCCTCCGGGAACAGGCAAAACCCTGACTGCATGCCTCTTGGGGAAAACCACTGGAAGAGATGTATACCGTGTGGATTTGTCGACCATTGTTTCCAAATACATAGGAGAGACAGAAAAGAACTTATCACGAATCTTTGATCTGGCGGAACATAGAAAATGGATTTTGTTTTTTGATGAAGCAGATGCCCTTTTTGGAAAAAGAACACAGACCTCAAGCTCCAACGATCGATTCGCCAATCAGGAGGTGTCCTATCTTTTGCAGCGCGTAGAAGACTTTCCAGGAATCGTGATTTTAGCATCAAACCTAAAGTCTAATATCGATGAAGCCTTTTCGAGGAGGTTTCAATCCACGGTATACTTTGGAATGCCGGACGCCAAAAATCGGCTGGCAATTTGGTCTAAGATATTTGACGGTCCGCTCAAGCCCACAGAGGAAATGGATTTGAACGAGCTGGCAAGGGACTATGAGATTTCTGGCGGTGCTGCAATTAATGTTTTTCGCTATAGTGCAATTAAAGCCGTGAGGAGAGGAGCGACCAATATCTGTAAGGAAGACTTGTTGCAGGGAATAAAAAAAGAATTTCAAAAAGATGGTAAAACCCTATAAGAACAGAATTAAAAATTGATAAACGATAAAAAGTAATATTATGAACAGTACCTACAACAAAGAACTTGGTAGTTCTATCAAAAACTCCAATAAGGAATTCGTAAAAGAACAGTATAGGCTTGATCACAAAAAGAACGCTTCCAAAGTTTCGCTCTACTACGCCCACGGACAAACAGAGAAGAATGAAAATAATTTTAAGAGCACCAAGCAGGACAGTAAGGCGAGTGAAGAACTCGACAATAAAGCGGTAAAGGCATATAACCTGTCCGAGAATGTACTTATTGCTGCAAAGCAATCTCTGATAGATTCGGGAAGTGCTACCAGCAATGTTTCCTCGGCTGCAGCGAACATGCAAATTGCTGCCAATGCAATAAACAAGCTGGCCAGTGATGTTGCGGCGCTCAATTCCATTGCCAAGAACGCAAATTATGAGAGCCCGATTCAGGAGCATACTGAAAAGGCCAATGAAAAAATACAAAAGGCAGCCAGAGAAGCAGAAGAGGTAAGCCTGGACTCTATGCAGGCAACCATAGAAGCAGCACAAGCCACTGCCAGCACAGTGGTGACTAACTCACAAGCTGCCTTAGAGTCCGTAAAAACACTACAAATGGCCACAGCCTCTAACTACAGCAACCTCGCTCAGGAAGCCGTGACAGATAAAGTAAATCTTACGACTGCTCAAAAAAATGAAAAACTTGCTTCTGCAAATTTTGATGTTTCCAGCAAGCAGGATAGTGCCATCAAGTCGACAAGAAAGATCATCAATAAGGTTTCGAATCACGATTTAAAATTGGCCGACTCGGTACTATGGCAGGCGAAACATCCAATCCCTGATATGAAAATACCACATGGTATTTCAGAGGGAGATTCCTATAGTATTCTTTGGAATTCATTCAAGGAAGAAAAGAAAAAGGAAATAAAGAGTTATCGATTAATCATGGTAAAACACGATGATTCAGAAGCTTTTGATATCAATATCGCGCATGATCTGGATCGGGGGACATACTATTCGGTGAAACCGAGCGACACGGACAATCATCATTATCACAGGACATTTTATCTGTTGGATGCAGATTTGAAAGTACTACCGACGGGGGAGATGGATCCACTAACGCTGGAAGGCCTTGTCGATGGAGAAATCAGGAAAGAATTCAAGGACTTTGCCCATGTCAGAAACTATATCAGTGTTGACTACAAAGGCAAACCTATCGAGCGTGGAGTCTACTATGTTGCATACGTCTATGCGGTTTATGATGAAAAAAAGCAGAAAAGTCTGGACAGCACTGTCGGCTATTTGTCATTACCATCAGAGAAGTTAATTCTTCAGAGCCCGCTGTATCGAACGGTGCAACCAAAGGTGCATGCTCCTTATTTCAATTCACGTAATGTAGGGGTATCCCTTACTATTCCTATTAAAAGGTACGACCCTGACTTCATTGATTATCGGGTTATGCTCGTGGAATCAAAAAATGTAGTAGCTAACCAAATAAACAAACAAATACGGGCAGCTGTGAAGAATCTTGAGAAAGCAGAATTCACCTACAATGCAGAGGTAAATACACTTAGAAATCTAACCTCCGAGTACAATGCGCTTGGTCTTGAAGAAACCAACCTGGAAAACCGGATCAGAACCTATAATCCTGAAGAAGAGGAAATGTCTCTTAAGGATTTGCAAAATCTGTTGAAGAAGGTATCTGATCAGCGCAACCGACTTCAGGATTCTATCTATGGTGAAAAGGATTCTAATGGAGAGAGAAACGGCGGGCAAACCAAAGTTGTGGCGAATGCAAAAATTGCATATGACGCAGCAAAAAAATGGGAAGCAAAGCAAAGCAGTTACAAGACCAGCGATTTTATTTTCGACAAAGATCTGATGGCTACCGTAGCAGCTGCTGATTATAAAACAGTCAGTCCGATTAAATGGGATTTCAATTCCGCATTAGACCAATTATTAGAAGATATTGGTACCAACCTCACACTGAGGCTTAAGCTAACAGATCTTGCAAAATTCATAAGTGGGAATAAACAGGAAGGAAATAAACTGAACGACGAGTACAATAAAGCCCTGGAGGCGGTTCGTCTGGCTCAGGCTAAGGTAGACACCATAGAAGCAGGACTTGATAGAGAGGCAAACGCTGAGAAAAGGGCCGAAAAGAAAAAAGAGGCCTTGAAAGAGCTCATTGGAGAGATCCTGGTGGAGATTTCTGAGGATGGCCTGGCAAAAGCCGTGCAGGAACTAAAACTGAAGCAAGAATTCCTCAATGAAGCAGAAAAGAACCTGCAGGTATATGAAGCTTTGCAAGACGAGCAGCATGAAGGCCTTTCTTCTATGGTCAATGACTATGTGCAGTCGAACTTTCAGGCAAACAAGTCGGGCGACATTTTTCTCATGTTGCTGGGAGGAGATCTAATTGCATGGGAGGAATCTCTAAAGGCAAAAGGGTTTGCAAAAAAGGGTAATGCCTTTGAAGCCATAGAACCGATCGAGCCGTCAGAGAGAAAAATCACTCCACCTTCAGATGTGATTATTTATACGGAAATGGGTGAAGATGCTACAGATAATTATGGTGAACCCCTTTTTATGAACCAGAAAAACTACCTCGATCAGGCGGTTGGTCAGTTCAAAGAAGCATTAGCTAAAAGTAGTTCAGATCAGAAAATTTCAGATGCCATAGATAAACTGAATATGGGAGATATTCTGGAAGAATTTGGAAGGGATAGACATGGTGATATCAGCTACGATGCAACTATTTTTTCCACCCTGGCCACCGATTATTTGCAAGATGCAGAAGAGTATGTAACGGCCCATTCACCCTATTCTGAACCAGTCACCCTTTATCAGGTAACTATCTAATGTCTAAATCAATTGAATAAAAAATAAAAAATAAAAATTATGAGCACGAGTAAAATGGATACACTTCATCCAGCTAAATATAAAAAGCCTTTTCAAGACGTAACTGCCGAAAAGACGGCCAGGATTCAACACCTGAAAAGGCTGGTGGAAGATGCTAAGAAGCAGTTGGCACAGTCCGAGGCGGCTTATGAATCTTTTCAGCAAAAGAGCATACTATTTCAGGAGTTGTTAGCAAAAGCAGAAAACAAGCTAAGTGTGATGACCGCTCAGGACAATCTTGCAGTTGACGCAAGTCAAAAAGTAAAGTCACTTTATAAGACCGCTCAAACAGCCATAGCAACGGCAGACGATACCTACGTGGATGTAAAAGGGTTGCTTAGCAAAGTGCAAAAAGTAGTGGAGTCGACATTAGAAGCTGCGACTCACATTACCCTCACAGCAGAGTACATTATGAATCGGAAATTTTCAAACCCGCTCATATCTTCACAGCTGGTGACGGATGCTTCTCAGGCAGCATCAGATGCCAACAAAGCGGTCTCATTGATCATCAATACACTGACCTCTACCTTCAATGCACTTTCCACTACAAATCAGGCAAAGAATACGGCTGGAATTGTACAGATAGAAATTGAATACCTCGTACAGGAGTTAGTAAGTTCTCTCGCAAGTGCTACGACCAATGTGAAGAAGGAAACGATCGAAGATACAATCAAAGCTTCTTATCTGGAATCAAGAAACCTGGAAAAGGAATCGCAACGAGCACTTGACGAGGTAAACCAGGCCACCATTGAGGCCAAGAACGAGTTGACCAGAGCAGCGGCAGATCTTGCAAATGCAGAGTCTGCACTAAATGCGGCAGAAGCAGCAGCAGGCAGCTAAAATCCAATTGAAACAGTAAATCACTGAGAGGATGGAATTGGATAATTATGAAAAGCTCTATCGCAGCATGTTTGAAAAAACCAATGGGTTTGTACTAAACTGGCCCATTGGTAGAACTGTTGATCTGGGAAACTTCTTCACCATCAAGCCTGGCAATCTGAGTGTGGTGGGTAAGGTCTCCGATAAAAATATGGAGATGATCTATTTTGATCCGTACGAAAATGATGACATCAACTTTTCGGTACCATCTGCTGAGCCTGACAAAAAAGAGCGGGCCAGAATAGGGAAATCTGTACCGCCTGACTATTTGTGGAAATTAAAGGATGGGTGTGTCAATGATTATGTGGGTGATAAGATTCTTCACACTCATAAACATAAAATTAAGCCTCCCCAGGTTAAACAGTTTGTCACACGTCTGGAAAACCCATCGAGTTTTTTCTTTGCTGGTAAGAATGTCAAATACAAAAGAGTACTGGACTTCTACAAGGTGCACCAAAGGATCATACGCAGGCTGGCTACACAGTTTTTCAATTACAATGAGATTTATCTGATAACGGAGGTGGCAGAAATGGATCAATTCTCATTAGGTGTCAGTAGGGGGAATGAAGCCGAATTGGTGATGAGTCCTGAAGAGTACTTCAATGGAGATATTTTGGAATTAGTGAATACAGATTACCCTGTCACAGTGGAAAAGGCAGATCGGTTTCAATATTTGAAAATCAGGGAAAAAGAAATGGTGGGATCAATCGCTTTCAAGGCGTTAAAAATGTCGCTTTCCATGAAAGCAAAGGAGGCGGTAGTCAGGAAAATCTATGATTCGCAAGATTCAGAAGTACGAGCGAACGCGGTGGAGCTTATCAACAACGATTTGAATAACGTCATACCAAGCATTGAGATCAATTCGTCAAATGCGAGCGACTTTTTCGAATGGGGCCCGATGGGTTTAGAAGATTTAGAAGTGTTTTTGGGAAAGTGAACGGTAAAAATCAATTTGAAACAAGATAAAATGCAGACAGCAGGTTATTGTACCACATACGAACCATCTGTAATACAGAACCGCTCGGTTGCTCAAAACTTGAACAGAGGTAACAGGTTAGATTCGACAAGTGATCAGTTGAAAAAAACCAATTCCAGCGTTTCCTACAATACTCCGGTTCAGCGAATGGTAGATTTTAGTGGTATTTCTTCCTATGCAATAGGTATCGGAATTTCTCTGTTTGCACTGGCATCATTGGCATTATACTATAGCTACAATCAAATCAAAAATGCAGTGATGTGGTGCTACAATAGTAATCAACATGGAGAAGCAGCATTGAGAGAACGACTTGATTATTCAGAAGCTTCATCCTCATCCTCTTCTTATTCTGCAAATGCGGGTGGGTCCGATGAAAAGCACTCCTCAGAAGAAGTAGCACCGACAAGAACACTCCGAAGGAGGAGAGGAGCTAAAGTGAGCAGCCTTAGTGTTTACATGTTTGGTTACCCTGATTATAATGGTACCACTTATGGTGGTGGCACGCATTCCAGTTTCATTCTTGGCCCCAACAGCTATGTGGTCAGAGGAACGGATGCTGATTCGAAGAAGCCTGGTGTGATAGAAAAAGCACGAGAAGATTTGGGTATTCCGTTCGTCGCGGGGCATCTTTTGAATGCGGATTTTCAGGGTGACGGAACCATAAGTAAGAATCTGACAGCACTATCACCTTCAGGAAATGGCAATCACAAAGGATTTGACAATCCTATCAAAGAAGCAGCGGGTTTGCTACGAAGAATCTATGATGTGCTCTACCAGGAAGGAGTTGATATTACCGATGTTGGATTAGGAATCAGTCTGGATATTAAGGTTTCTGGTGGTAAGTGGAGCAATGTAACCCCGGGAAAGTATATCACAAAAGCATTGACATGCACTGCAAAAGTACATGGGAAGCTGAGTGCTGCTCAAATGAGAATTGTTGGAGATTTATATGAAGTAATGGTTGAAAAAATTGGAGAAGCACGAAAAAATGTACCTAATCCGGGATATTAAAAATGAGTGTTGAATGAACGCAAACCCTTCATATTTCAGTAGAGGAGATTTTGGCAGACTTTCTCAAAGCGCCTGCAATGTCACGATTGCACAAAAAAAAGAAAAAGGGAAGTCGGTTGCTTCGAATGTAGTGGTTCAGCGAAAGCCAAACAGTACTGGCCTTCCTGATAAGCTAAAGGCTGGAATCGAAAACCTGTCTGGCCATTCCATGGACGATGTTAGAGTCCATTATAATTCCCCTCGTCCAGCGCAGCTGCAGGCACATGCTTTTGCACAGGGCAATCAAATCCACTTGGCATCCGGACAGGAAAAGCACCTTCCACATGAGGCCTGGCATGTAGTGCAACAAAAGCAGGGAAGGGTGAAGCCGACAGTGCAGTTGAAGATGATGGGATTAGATCAAAATTCCAATTACTCGTTGACAAGTACAGCAACTCAGACACCTCAGACTTCAATTCAATTTGCCAAATCGAATAATGTTGCTCAGTTAGCCGGTAAGGCTTCAAGACTTGGTGGGGGCTTACTAGTATTAGAAGGTATTGCCACTATTGTTTTAGCGAAGAATGCGAGAGACCCCAAGAATAATATAGAAATTCAGAGGTCTACCATCATATATGCTCTATTGGGGATTAGTAAAATCTTTAGGGGAGCACTATTGGTTCTTGATTGGCAGCCGGGAACGGCAACACAGGGTGAAAAGGAAATGCAACCTTTTAATTCCCTTTTCAGAATAGTCGAAGGAATGGCGGCTTTAGCAGATGGTGTTACAAATCCAAAAAAGCTAGCATCAGCCTCAATTAAATTAATAAGGTCTGGTATTCTGGCATACGAGAAAATCCTTGAAGATAATGTTAAAAACGAATTTCTTAAAAAAGGACTCCTTTATTTCTCAACTGCTTTACACATTATTGAAAATATCTTAGGTTATTTGAATTCTTCAGATGCTCCAGAAACGATGAGAACTACTTCAAATGCCATTTCAGGAATACAAAGTGCAAGAATTGCAACCGGGGCAGGAGGAAATGAAATAAAACATCCAAAATATGGACTCACGGATTACCTAAGCTACTTAAACCCAATGAGCTATTTTGGAGATGGTAAGAAAGGGTAACCTTTCCCCCTTTCCGGTATAAATACCTGTGAACCTCCTCACTTCAAAAAATCAATCCGTAAAAAATCAATCTGTTGCGGGCAATGTAGCCCAACGAAAGCCCAACAACACCGGCCTGCCTGATAACCTGAAATCCGGTATTGAAAACCTCTCCGGTCATTCGATGGACGATGTAAAGGGCCATTATAATTCTTCCCGACCAGCACAACTGCAGGCGCACGCATTTGCACAGGGCAATCAAATCCATCTGGCGTCCGGCCAGGAAAAGCATTTGCCTCATGAAGCCTGGCATGTGGTTCAGCAAAAACTAGGCAGAGTGAAGCCGACCATGCAGTTGAAGTCCAATTCAGATCATGCGCCTATTCAAAGGAAATTGGTTCCTTCTTCAGATGGAATCGAACAAACAGGTCTTAAAAATTTATGTATAAAAATCAACTCCATTGTAGAGGGTAGCTATTACAAGGTGAAAAATGATCCTCTGAAAATTTCCGGTGGGAAACATATAGACAGATGGAAAACTGAGTTTTCAAGAGTGTCTGATAGTTATCATCAAAGTAAGAATCTAAATTTTGCACTTAAGCAAAACCCTTTTTTTTATGCTGCTTTTGGCTATGCAGTCGAATCACTTTCCAACCCGCAAATAAATAAACTGAAATCAAATAACTACTCAGTCTTTACTCAGGTGTCAAAAGGCTCAACAACTCCGGATGTTGTAATCAGAGATGATCATGGTGAAGTAGCATGGTTAGATATTACCGCAGAAAATAGTGTTGGTCACATTTTCAATAAAGTTGGAGCAGGCTGGAAGAATAGAGCCTATGTGGCAGAAGTAACCTACCCTTCTTTAAAAAACACTGATATTATTCAAATGATTACCTCTAACAATTATTTGAAAGCTGCAGGTTATGGTGCTGCAATAGGAGCTTCCTTGGGATTAGCATTAGGACAAATGTTAAGTACATACGGTGTATCAAAAGGCTACCAGGAAGCAGAAGCGGCAGGAGGAGACGAAAGCTGGTTTGGTTGGAGAGGAAGCATAAGGCGGCATATTCCCATAGCAACAACTATGTTAGGTGCAACACTTGGGAGTGTTGGTGGTCTGGGGTACGAATTTTATAGGCAGCACGCACTTGCAAATGAGTATGGGAAATCCCAAGGCGAACGAAAGGAAAAATTGAGAAAACTGTCAGGTTATGTTGCTCAGTCTATTGATACAGTCCGGCAACTGCCCCCTACACATAAAAGGCCCAGGTTCAGAGAAGAATTGGGCAAGTTTGTTGGTTCGTCAATTAATGAAAATACAGCCAGAAGTTTGATTGCTTTGTATGCTGAGTATCTGGAAGAATCCCCGACTCATCTTTTCACTCAGGCTGGATTTGTTTCCGGCCATAATACAGGTCGCGATTTGCATGCTGCGGAAACTATTCTTAATAAGATTGATCGTCCAAAAACAGAATAAGTTGGTTTATGGGTAACCTTTCCCCCTTTCTGGTATAAATACCTGTGAATCTCCGCACTTCAAAAAACCAATCCACAAAAACGCAATCTGTTGCGGGCAATGTTGCCCAAAGAAAGCCCAATAACACAGGTCTTCCGGATAACCTGAAATCAGGTATTGAAAACCTCTCCGGCCATTCGATGGATGATGTAAAGGTTCATTATAATTCTTCCCGACCGGCACAACTGCAGGCGCACGCATTTGCACAGGGCAATCAAATCCATCTGGCTTCTGGTCAGGAAAAACATTTGCCTCATGAAGCCTGGCATGTGGTACAGCAAAAACAGGGAAGGGTGAAACCAACCATGCAGTTGAAATCATCTGTTCCAGTCAATGATGATCCGGGATTAGAGAAAGAAGCTGATGTGATGGGAGAAAAGGCGCTCCAGCTTAAAGCTGTCTGTTCTAATCTGTGTAAAACTCGTCCAATCTCCAGCCCAATGGTGCAAAGGGTAGATTGGGAATGGTGGGGCGGAGCAGCGAAAGCGGTTGCAGGAACGACTGCAGGAATCATTGGAGGTACTGCCGGAGCAGTGACCGGGGCAGCCAAAGGAGTCTGGAATGAAGGACTGTCCACAAAAGCGCTTGGCCATATAAGCGAGGGAGCGAAGGAGGGATACGAACATCCTGCTACTGCAGTAGGAACATTGGCAGGTGGTGCAATCGCTGCAACCGCCTTAGCTGCAACCGCCGCCCCACTTACAGTTACGACAGCAGCTTTGTCTGGAGGAGCAGTTATCGCGGGAGCTGTGGCTGGTAGTAAAGTTGACAAGGCCAGTATGGAACATATCCCCGCCAAAAAGAGAAATCCTAATTTCAATGGAGATGTGCAGCATGATATTTTGGCTTCTTTGTATGCGCATGATTCTACAGATCCAAAGGTTCCGGCTGCTCAAAAAGCAAATATTTTGGAAAGAAGTGATGCAGAAATATTCTGGTACGGTAAATCAGCCCGAACAGACGAGCGAGTAGAAGTAACTGCTTCTGCCAGCTATTTACATAAGCAGAACAGAGCATGGGCATCTGAACTCAGGACCAGACAACTAGCCCTGGGGGTTCATAAAGTTACAGGGAAAAATGTGCGCTCACCACAGAAAATGTCATGGGAGAAATTTCAGGATGGTGTAGGTCAAATTCACCACGGGTACCCACATAATCCACCTGCGCCATGGTTCATGGATCACGCAACCGGTGGATACGATTTACATCAACACCATAATGTGCAGGCATTGGCAGACATTGCGCAGGGGAGACGTGATGCAATAGCAGGTGGTAAAGGAACGGCACAAGAGCGATTTGGAGCCACTTACCAGCATGATGTTGGGGCATATGCACTCCATCACTGGGCTGCTGCCGACAACTACCAGATTTATGTCAATAGTCATGATAACAGGTTTCCTGTAGGGCATGTTTTGATTTTGTCAGGAGTAGGGAATCGCAAAACATCGATTAAGATTGAACATCTATATACAGACAAAGCCGGATTTCATATTAGGGGTCGGGTACTGAAAAGTCCACATCACTTTATTAATATAGCTGACGGTGCAACTATTGATATTTGGTCAAATACCCATCAAGCCTTTGCTACAGCTGGTGGACACACCATTAATATAACGCTTAATGGCAGAGTAGTCTCCGAAAAATACTATCAGGTGGCTGTTGCTCCAACTGAATTGTTGGGAATTGCTGTACCTGGTAACGATGCAAAAAAGAGAAACAGAGGCCCTCAGGTACCATTGGATGATCATACATTTACTACGTTGCAAAACAGAATGACCGGGGCTCATTCACTTTCTACAGCACTGGGCCCATACAGAGGTGCCGATACATGGGATGGAAAGCAATTAGGTCTTGATGTCAAGATTGCCGATTATCGCAGGCTGGGAGGAGACATTGTTTTTCAGGAAGCACAACATCCACACCCATTAGCTTACCACCATGAGATACAATCTCCTCAAAATGTGGACATGAGAGATGCGAACTGGTACCATGAATCTCAGCGTTCGATGCAGGGTCGATTTGTTGGAGGAAGATCAAACAGTACATTAGGATATATGACTACTGGTACTCTTTTGTACCATGAACACCTCCTGAGTATGAATGAAGCTAAAGATATTCTTGCTTTTGCTGTTGCAGACATGGTAGTAAGTGGTGAACACAGTATGCCTGAATGTATAACAACAGTTATTCATGCGGGCGCAGGGATGGATCCGTGGAAAAATAGTGGGATACATACCGCTGGAGTTCAGCAGGCCATTTATGTCTGGCTAAAGCTTGTTGATGCAGGTTCGAAACGGTCAATGAAGTCCAAAACCCGACAGCTTCTGGTAAAAGCTTTAAGGGAGAAACGGTGGAATTATGAATTGATTCGTATCTTAAACACACTTAATAAGGTACTTCATAATGCAGGATAGAGAATCGTTGACTCATGAAATAAGATCATTTGTGCAGACTGAAATTGGGGCTGGTCCTGATTATTTTAGGATGGAGTGGGACAGGGTCGTTGATGAAATTACCAGGAAAGCACTATCCAGATTTCTTTCAGATGATCTTACACGAGCCATTCAAAGTGATTGGGTGGAGCAGATTGTCGTCCAGGAAGCGACAAAAGCGGGGCTAAACCCTGATCGCCAATAGGGATGTGGAGTGATAAAAACTATTTGAGTTTTAATACTTTTTCTTTCAGACCTCTATCCTCAATCCTCTCAAAATGCTCCTTTGCCAGCTCATCATTCTCTTCATCCCCATCTGTTAAATACAGCAGACCAAGATTAAACCGGGCCTGGTCCTGAAAAAGATGCCTGTTGTCGAGTGCAAGTTTTTTAAGGACAGGCTCTGCATTGTTAAAATCCTTTACTGCCAGATAACTGATCCCCAACAAAAGCTGTGCTCTGTAATCAGACGAATCTTTTGTCAGTGTCCGCTCAAACTGACTGATCGCTTTTTCATATTCCTGATCACGGTAATGAATCACGCCTAACATGTAATCATCACTTTCATCGATCAGACTTCTGGGTGTGGTTTGAATGATGTAGGGTTCGAAATGTTTGTTAAAAATAGTGTCAGGAGAATCAGCCCCGCGCAGCAGCCAAAAAACAGCACTTGCCGAAATCAACAAGGCCACTGATGCCGCAATTTTCCAATATTGAAATGGACTGTTTCCAGATTGGTTGAAATAATCAGTGCTTGCCTCGTTTAGTGTACGCCTGAAAATGTTGTAGTCACTTCGATCGTCAATCACCTCTCTGAGTTCTCGTTCGAGCAGCAATTCTCGCTTCAGACGGTCATCTTTCTCCAACTCATCCTCAAATCGTCTCAGTTCGAATCCTTCCAGCTGATTCTTCAGATACTTCTCTATAAATTCAGTTCGTTGCTTTCTATCCATTAGCCATGAGCAGTTGGTACTGAGGGTCTCCTTCGATGAGTTTGATCAAATTTTCTTTGCACTGAAACTTTCGTTTTTTGGTATAAGATATACTGGCAAAACCAAAGTGTTCTGTTATTCGACGCATATCAACTCCGTTTAAGAACATTTTAAGAATTTCCTGACACTTTTCACTGATCTCACCAAATTTTTTTAAATAGAATTTATAGCGATCCATTTTCAATACCGCATCCTCCAGCTCTTCCTGGGGAATTTCCTGAAAATCATCGATCATCGAGACCGGATTATTTCTTCTTTCCCTCAGCCTCTTCTTCCAGATGTTTGAGCTTACCGCATGAAGATAGGTTTTGAACTGGCAGGTTAATTCGAATTCCTTGCTGGCAACATTTTGAAAGATCGCCATCATTGCATCCTGAAATACATCTTTCGCATCGTCTTCCGATCCGGAGTTCCTGATTATGTGGTTTTTTACATGGGGATAAAAATTTTCATATACATCTTTAATAATTTTCTTTTTTCCCTTTCTTAAACCATCAATGATGTGCTCATCCTGGTTTTTTCTTGAAAATTCAATACTTATCATGGCTATAGTGCAAAACGGATCAGGTGGTAAAATGAAGTACGTGTGATTTTAATTCTTTAAGCTTTTAGTTCCAAACTATTATGCATAATTTGTAAGACTTTACCTTTTTCACAAACCACCACCGCCGATGAAACTGAGCCACCACCACCTGGCAATTTCAGTTGCCATAATGGGATATGTATCCCTTTTTTTTTCTTCATACAGTGCCAATTCGTTTAGTAAGAGTACCTGTGCTTTAAAGCCTGATCTGTATCATTCAGTCAAAGAGACGATCCTAAATTTGTCTTCTCAGGAAGTTATCTGCCAAAACACTGAGTTAAGTAGTGATTTACATCGGCTTTCAATGATAATTGAGAACAAATCAATCGAATATCAGCTAAACAGGGATAATACAACTACTCATTCTGAATACCAGATTTCCTATGAAATCGTAAAGGCAAAAATGCATTGCTACTCAATAAAATTGAGAGCCATTCAAACTCAAAGAGATCTCGAAAATGAGAGCCAGAAGGAAATTATGTATTCGCTCAGGATAGTTCTGAGATACATTGAAATAACGTATGGTTCAGGAATTATTAATTCCTACAGGAAGAATGAATTAACATCAGATTATCAATTGATTGAGCACATGCTTAACATTATTTATTCAGGCAGGGTTAAACCTGAGGCTCATTTCTTGAGAAGAATATATGCTGTAAGCAGGCATGGAGAGTTGAAAAATAATCGAAGGGTTTTTATCGATAATGGTGGACATGCAAAATATCTATCAATTCTTTTGAGTGAAATTGAGCCGGTAGAACGAAGGCTTCAGGCCTCTGAAGATGTGACTGAGATCACCTGCTTAAAAGAGTTAAGAAATGCTCTGAGGGAGAAGTACGTTAAGGTAATTCAATCCTTCAATGAACTTGCCGACCCTGAAAATCCTTATCACGGTATACCTGCGGATATCACCAAATTTTACTTTTTTCAGGGTAAGGCTTGTACGTATCAGTTTGTCGTTAATGACAGAGAGTTTCAACTTGTAAGACATAATAACGAAAAACTGATTCCTGATTTATTCGATGTGAATAATGTAATGTCTTCAGCATTATCAGATTATGATGGTAGTATAGAAAGCTATGAAAAATTAAATACCCTCTTAAGCACTCTTTATGGGAAATTGGTGAGTCCTGTAACAATAGCGATAAGGGAAAATATTCAGATTTTTCCAGATGGATTAATCGTATTCCTTCCGTTTGAAATGCTGTTAAATGAAGATGGAAAGTATTTAATTAAGAGGCATTCTATTTCATACGGCCATGATCATATTTCGGATAGAATTATTCCTTTGCCTGCTACTTTTCAATCAAGAAAAGAGAAATTCATCAATCCTGCCTATCAACTTCCCGGTACGGAAGATGAGTGGAGTGGAACCTCATTTCGGGAAACTCCCGCTATACTACATATTGCTGCCCATCAAATCATGCAGAAAGAGGAGCCTGTAATTCTACTGAGTGAGAAGGATTCTATCTTCAGAACAGATTTTTACAAAGAGGAAATGCCGAGGAGTCTTTTACTAAGTACGTGTGCCGGACTTGAAGGATTGATAGTATCTGGCGAAGGAACTAAAAGTTTTGGAATGAGAGCCTATGAGACCGGCGTTGAAAATATTATTTCCGGGTTATGGTCAATAGATGATTATTCCTCAGGAAGGTTAATCAGAAACTACATGAACCGATTGCTTAATGGGGAAGATAGCGACAAGAGTTTAAGAGTATCAAAAATTGAATTTCTGGAAAAGTCCGATCGATTTCACCAACACCCGATCTATTGGGCGGCATTTATTCATTATGGGAACAAGATTAAAATTATCAGACCACTGAATGATATATTGGTAATCTTTCTATTCCTGATCCCACTGCTGTTTAGCAAAACGAAAATCAAAATATCATGGTGGAAGTGATACAATAATGTGCCTGCCGGATGTAAATAAGTCATGAATTAAATAATCGGCTGGATCATGAATCTCAATAGTTTGAGACTGGATAAGATTTGACCAGGTCAATTATTGCCATATTCTAATTGTATTTGCATCAGCCTTAGTGTCCTGTCTTTCCTGAACACCATCCAGACTAAGGAGCAGTTCTGTTATCAATCCATTTTAGAACGAACGAAAACATGTCATTCACAAAGAATTTGTGTAGTTGGCAAACTATTCGTTGAAGGACTTAATCTGTCAGGTTAATTTTCATTGGTTTATGAATCTATGTTAGGGTCAAAACAATGTCAGGCCCGCAATTCTGGTTCATATTGTATTGACAGCAGTTTCTATTTTATCTAAAGCAACACCAATGAAAAAATTTATCCTATCATTTTCCTGGCTTATTATTTTTACGATCCAGGCTCAATCTCCACAATTACTCAAAGACATCAACACCGTGCATACAGGTGAAGGACGCCCCTTTGAAACGGTAACCTATAGTGGAAACGTCTACTTTATTAAAGACGATGGAGTCAATGGTTCTGAAGTCTGGAGAACCGACGGTACCACCACAGAGAAATTTACTGATATTGACAATGCAGTTTTTGGCGATCCATATTCCCTGACCGTATGGAACGGAAAGCTATACTTTAGTACTGATATTACCGGAGTATGGGAATCAGATGGCACGGCAGTCGGGACAACCTCGTTCACCACTGAAACAGGAGATATAATTCCTGCAAGTACAGTGTTGTATCTGGCCAATGAGGTGGACAAAACATTATATGTTTCCGATCCGGTGGCTCAGGGTGCGGATGTGGTTTACACATTGAACCATGGTTCAGTTGACCGACAGTACACGGTGTTGGGAGATGGAATATTTTTTATTGACAATGTACCTGGCAGTGGTAATGAAGTCGTTTACTCAGATGGTACAGCAAATGGTACCGTTCAAATGGATCTATACCCTGGGACTGACGGATCATGGCCAGGCGCATTCACTGCATATAATGGAAAAATGTACTTCTATGCCCTTAAGGAAACCCCGCCTTTCGGGACAAATAACAATGGAACCGGAGGTAAGGCGCTCTATGAATCTGATGGTTCAATAATTGGCACAACAGAAATTGTTGATTTCGGAGTATTCAGCGGTCTTAGTTCCCGGACATCCTCCACAATAGAAATGACGGTATTCAATAATAAACTGTACTATTATGATGTGACTGGTCCCACCAACACCTACGATAATACCGAATTATACACATTTGATGGTGTCACACATTCGTTGCTGCACACGTTCACCAGTGCCAGTATCATAGATGGGTTTAAATATGTCCGAAACTACAATGAAATAAATGGTACGCTCTATTTCAATGCTACTGATAATGGAATTACCAGTCAGCCACGCCAAACTGATGGAGCAACAGTGACCACTTCTACGCTGAATCTGGCAGGTGTTTCTGAACACCAAATCCTTGGCTCCAATATTTTGTATCAAACTTTTTTAGGAGGAGAGACACTGTCTTCCACGGACCTGGCGGGAAATGTCACCACAGTATTTGACCATTCCAATTCACTTGATTACGTACCTTCAGATTTTTCCACTCTGGGTGGCAGCATGTTTTATATAGCAGCAGACGATGTGGAAGGTATTCAGCTATGGAAAACAGATGGCACCAATTTGGGTACAAGCAGGGTCACAACATCTGGTTTCACCACAACACAAGACTCGAACCCGTACAATTTCACAGTGTTGGGCTCCAGTCTGCTTTTTAATGCCACATCTGCCGGTACAACCAGCCTCTATACTTCTGATGGAACCAGTGGCAATACGCTGGAGGGAGTTACCGGAATGACAATCCTTGATGGTGGTGTTGAATTCAATGGTGAATACTACTATTCATTGGGAAGCAGTGCCAATGACAAACTGATGAAAACCGACGGTTCTTCCATCACAGAAATCCAGACTTTTGAAAAACTGATCAGCAATTTGACAGTTGCAGGAGGTAAATTATACTTCACAACCAATACGATTGCCGAAGGTACAGAACTGTGGGTAACTGATGGAACCGTAGACAATGGGGCAGCCATAGATCTGGCAGTCGGCGGGACATTTAGCACCTTTCCGGAAGATCTTATGGTCGTCAACAATGAATTGTTTTTCACAGGTATTGATGTTGCCGGCAATGGCACCCGCTCATTGATGAAAAGCGATGGGACTCTGGTCGGAACTGTGGTTGTTCATGGTAATGCATATGATGTGGAAGAAGTTGCTGTGGCTGGCGATAACATTTATATGGTACAAGACGATTTATTCATAGGCAAAGAACTGATCCTGTTCAATACCATTGCTGAGGGGCTGATCCAATATGACATCTATGATAATGGATCAACTCCCAACGGGGACTCTAATCCAAAGCAACTAACTCCGGCAGGGGACAAGATGTACTTTTTCGCTCAGCCGTTTGGATCAACGAGTAGTTGGGCGCTTGTTTCTGTAGATGGCACCAACGCAGATCCGGTTATACTAAGATATTTTGGAAATGCAAGCTTTAGCAGCATTGCCAATACAAGTACTCTCCTGACTTTCCATGTGAGTTCAACTAATGAAAGTAAGAGGTATGTGGTAAGTGCAATCAATAATGGAATTTGGACGGTTGATTTCAATATTTCAAACCCACTGGCTATTGACGACATTCTCTATTTTGTCAATACTTCGGAAAATAATCTATATGAAACCGACGGGACTGATGCCGGAACATCCCTTGTTCAGTCTATTGTCAGTCCATACGAGCTGATCAACTTCAATGATGATCTCTACTTTGTTTCCGACATCAATAACCTGGGTAAGGAGGTATATTCTTATAGATCCTCAAATCAGGGCTTTAGTATCACTCCTGCTGCTTCCATGGGAGTGGCACAGAGTATAAGTGAACCATCTGAGTTAACCATTGACTGGGTATCCGGGGGAGGTGACAAAAGGATTTTGCTGGTAAGCCAAAGCGGAGATTTCAGTTTTCCGGAAGACGGCACTGTATATACAGCGGATCCTGCATTTGGAGGAAGTGAGCTCTCAGCCGGTTCCGGCACATTCGTAATTGCGAATGACGACATTGCCTCTGTCTCGGCGAACTCCTTCACTCCTGGCTCTATCTACCATTTTATGCTGATAGAATATACGGAGAGCACACCTGGGGATACAAAGTACGACCGACAAGGTGCTATCAGGGAAACGATTACTTTGAGTAAAGGTGACCAGTTAATAACTTTTGACAATCCGGGAGATGTTTTGGGAACCAGCTCACCGTACACTCCGGTGGCATCAACCACTTCCGGTCTCCCGATTTCGTTTACAGTTAACAGCGGGCCTGCTTCATATAATAGCTCCTTTGGCTACCTGGTTTTTTCCAACACGGGCACTGTGACGGTAACTGCTTCTCAAGCTGGAAATGCGGAATACAATGCTGCTGCTGATGTACAGGTAACTTTTAATGTAATCAAAGCGGATCAGGTGTTGACATTCGATCCACCAACAACTGCTACGTACCCGGCTGCAAATATTCCTCTGTCAGCTTCAAGTGACGCTGGTTTATCTGTTACTATTGAAGTGGTATCCGGACCGGGTTTTTTAAGTGCAGGTTCTCTTGTGGTCACAGGTGCTGGAGATATTGTCCTGAGAGCGTCCAATACAGGAAATGATTTTTATAATGCCATAAGTGTTGAGGAAACACTGGTTGTAGCCAAAGGGGATCATACAACTACAATAAATCCAATTGCTGACAAAGTATTTGGTTCCGTCTTTACGCTTGGTGTTGGCCCTGGATCTGATATTACTTCGAGTGCTCCGGCAGGTAATCCAACCGGATTGTACGATATCAACATTATATCCGGTCCTGCCACTGCTGAAAATGCTTCAAACATTCAGGAGGTAACAATAACAGGAGTGGGCACAGTGACATTTGAGGTGGTCAATCTGGGCAATGACAATTGGAACCCCGCTCCAACTGTTCAGGGTACTTTTGAGGCAATAAAGGCTTCTCAGACTGTTTCGGAAAATGTAGCAAGTGAGTACAAATTCTCAACTGAGACAATTAACTTCTCGGATTTGGTGACATCATCCACTGGTCAGCCTGTTTCTTTTGTAATTACCGATGGACCAGGTTTTTTCAGTGGTGCTGGTCTTGATGAATACAATTTTGTATCCACAGGTCAGGTTACGGTATCTGCTTTCGCCGCTTCAAGTGCCAATTATGAATCGAGCCCTGCCGTCGATATTGTTTTTACTATTTTGAAAGGGGATCAGACTGTTACCTGGTCCGGTTTTGAGGAAATTGCAGATGTTACACCGGGTTCGATTACATACAGTCCGGATGGTTTCACCATGGTAGCAGAGTCCGGTACAGGTTTGGATATCACCTATTCAATTAACTCAGGGACTGGTACAGGTACCATTACCGGAGATAAATTAGACATTGCAACTTCGGGCTCTTTCGATTTACGCGCTGATCAGGCTGGAGATGCCAATTGGAATGCTGCTTTTGCTACCTATTCTGTTACTGTGAACAAGGCTGATCAAACAATCACTTTTGAGGCGATTGAAGACAAAGTAAGAGATACCAATGGATTTGCTTACGCCCCAACCTCCAGCTCCGGATTGGAGGTGTCGGTATCTTCATCGACAGGCAGGACATCTTATGATGGTTCACAAATTACTTTCGTCACAACAAGTGCCGGTCAGGAAGAGTTGATACTTTTTAATCAGGGAGATGCAAATTATCTGCCCGCACAAAATGAGACAGTAACTTTTTGCATATCAGCTCCGGCCCCAACTTTGGCTATAAGCAGCCAAACCAATTCCGAAGTAACTATTACTTCAGACAATAATTTTGACAGCCATGAATTTTTCCTTGATGGCAATTCAATTGGAATCTTTTCACCTGGTAATTTTATTTTTTCTGATCCGGGAACCTATACTGCAACAGCTCTTGCTTCAGATGGCTGTCCTGTCAGTGAAATCAGCAATGCTGTCGTTTATGAAATCGCTCTTGGTTTGTATGATGAAAATGAGCTGGAAGTTTTTCCTGTACCTGCCACGGACTTTATCAACATACGAAGTAAATCTGCAGCAGACATTACTTACAAAATTTCTGACTTGTCCGGCAGGTTGATAATGACCGGAAATGTTGAAGGCAAAGTAGATGTAAAAAGCCTTAAGAAGGGTGTGTACCTTTTACAACTTGTAACTGATGGGGCGTTGCAAACCATCAGATTTAGTAAAGAGTAACTATTTAGACTTACCTCAAACTATAACCTCCTCCTGTTTTGGAGGAGGTTCCTTAATGCCGCTCAACCTAAACATTGATCTATAGATCAATAGAAATACCGTTCCTTCCTCCCCGATAATGGGTTATGGTACTTACCAAATCAAGCGGTTCTGATAGTCCCTTCCAATTATTAAAACTTTACTTTATTGTATTTACCCTGTCGGCGAAACCATCTGTACTAACTTTAGATGAGTTAGCAAGTTTAAGAATGGAATAATGATAGAAATCGAAGATCGAAAGCCATGGGAGTTACTGGCTGCTCATATTAAGCAGGGAAATCGTGCAGAAGTCAAGAAGTATTTCGAAGACCTGTCCAGTGATGAAATTGTCCTTTTGGTAAGTCACCTTGGAAAGGAGGATCAGCTCAGGCTGATTTCGTTTTTATCCGATCATGAAGCGGCCCATCTTTTTACTGAAATTCCTGAAGTTCAGGCGAAGGAAATTATTGAACGGATGTCTGCACAGGAAGCTGCGGCAGTGTTTGATCAGTTAAAAAGTAATGATCAGGCGGATTTAATTGGAGAATTGGAGAAAGAGGATGCCGCAGCAATTATGGCTGAAATGGATCCGGGTGAAGCGTTCAAGTTGAGAAAACTTATCCAGTACGATTCAGCAACTGCCGGGGGATTGATGGTAACGGAGTTTCTCGCTTTCGATGAGAAGATGACGATTAGAGATGTGGTCAGACATTTGAGAGAAAAATCTGAAGAATATCGACAATACAATGTGCAGTATATATACGTAACCTCAAAGAATCAATTCCTTGGTGTCGTTCAAATGAGAGATTTGCTCCTGAATAAGCCGGATAAGGTACTGTCAGCTATTGCGATTAAGAATGCACTGACTGTGAATGTATCTGATTCTCTGGATAAACTGATTAATTTCTTTGATACCTATGATTTTTATGGTGTTCCTGTTCTGGGTGAGGATAATCAGCTTGAAGGGATTGTCATGCGAAAAGATATACGCAAGGAGGAAACGGAATTAGCAAGTAAGGAACTCCTGGAGACTCAGGGTATCGTGGGAGGGGAGGAGCTTCGTACCATGCCGATTTTAACCAGATCACGACGAAGACTGTCGTGGCTAAGTGTAAATATTCTTCTAAACATTGTTGCTGCAAGTATTATTGCGCTTTATCAGGATACGTTAAGTGCAGTTATTGCTCTGGCGGTGTTTTTGCCAATTATTTCAGACATGAGTGGATGCTCCGGGAATCAGGCAGTGGCGGTCAGTTTACGCGAGCTGGCGCTGGGAGTTGTACGTCCATTTGAGTTGCGCAGGGTCTGGCTGCAGGAAGTTACTGTGGGAATAATCAACGGGCTGGCATTGGGAAGTTTGTTGGGATTAGCTGCATGGTTGTGGCAGGGGAATATTTACATTGGACTTGTAGTCGGTGCAGCCTTAGGACTAAACACCATCGTGGCGGTATCGATTGGAGGGACGGTTCCCTTGTTACTGAAGAAAATGAAAGTAGATCCTGCGCTGGCCTCAGGACCAATTCTCACTACAGTAACCGACATGTTTGGATTTTTTCTTACACTGAGTCTGGCGAGTTCTGCAATGTCTTATTTGACATAAACAGTCGTTACTCCTGTCCGATGTGCATAAGTGCATCACCTCTGTTTACGACAGGATTATTGTTGACAGCAATTATGTGACCTGTGTATGGACTTTTGATGATTTTTTCAAATTCCCCAAACGGGCCGGCAATGATTCCAATTTTTTTTCCTTTTTCGACGGATTCTCCAGGCCTCATGAATGAAAAGTATAGACCGGCTGCTTTTGCCCTCACCCATGCGGAGGATTCAATACGGATGGAAGCGTATTTGCCTTCAGGAGCCTCGGATCTCATCCCCAAATACTTCATGACTCTTAATGCCCCGTTTACACCTTCATCAATGGCATTCTTTCTCAATCGCAGAGATTCTCCTGCCTCGTATACAAGAATAGATTTTCCCTGCTTGGAAGCTTCTTTTCTCAATGATTTTTCTCTATAGGGTGAATGTATGATGTATTTAGTCCCAAATGCCTGTGCAAGTTCAAGGTTGTTGTCCGTGTCCATTTGACCCCTCAACTGGGGGAAATTGTTGATTCGGGCGCCTCCTGTATGAAAATCAAGACCCAAATCTATTTGAGGTAAAATTTCAGATCGAAAGTGATAAGCGATCTGGCTCGCCAATGACCCGCTTCTTGATCCCGGAAATGATCGATTGATATCCTTACCGTCGGGTACCTGCCTTGAGAAATTTATGAATCCGTAAATATTAATAATGGGAATACAAATAGTTGAGCCGATCTCCGTGTGATGATATTTGTTGATGATGATACGTCGCACAATTTCCACTCCGTTGATTTCATCTCCATGCATTCCTCCCATTAACAATAACACTGGTCCCGGTTTTTTAGACCGCCTGACAATAACAGGGATTTCAATGGGTGTACGTGTAGGTAATGTTGAAATGGTGGTGAGAATATGTTTCTCTTCACCGGGGTTAACCGATTGGCCGGCAATTACTATTGGATTCATCAGGCCTTAATTTTGTCTTTGGGTCTTCGCTTTTTTGCAACAGACTCTTCAATGAATTCGACAATTTTATTGGCAATATCTACTCCGGTAGCTTTTTCAATTCCTTCAAGGCCAGGCGATGAATTCACCTCCAATACGAGAGGACCTCTTTTGGACTGAAGCATATCCACTCCGGCTATTGCAAGCCCCATGCTTTTTGCTGCATTGAGCGCAGTGGTTTTTTCATCTCTGCTGAGCTTAATGACATTGGCATTCCCGCCACGGTGCAGATTGGATCGAAACTCACCCTCTTTTCCCTGTCGTTTCATTGCACCGACTACCTCTCCATTTACGATAAATGCACGGATATCAGCTCCTCCGGCTTCCTCAATAAATTCCTGAAGAATTACTCGTGTTTTCAAACTCTCAAACGCTTCAACCACTGAAGTTGCTGCTTTATCCGTCTCTGCAAGCACTACACCGAGCCCCTGGGTTCCTTCCAGTAATTTTATGACAACCGGAGCTCTGCCAATATGTTTTAGTACCTTGTTTTCTTCTTTGCTAAAATTAGTAAAGGCGGTTTTTGGCAACCTGACCCCAGACCTTGAAAGTATTTGCAGACTTCTTAGTTTATCCCTGGATCTGGTAATAGCCAGAGAATCCACTGCACTAAATACTTTCATCATTTCAAATTGTCTGACCACAGCCGTTCCATAAAAAGTAACGGAGGCTCCAATTCTGGGGATAATCGCATCAATATCAGTTAGTTTTTTTCCTAAATAGAAGATGTATGGACCGGCATCATCCATGATAATGTCACACTTCAGGTGATCAATGACGCAACTTGTGTGGCCCTTCGCTTCTATAGCTTCCACCAGTCGTCGGGTTGAATAGAGGCTTGGATTTCTGGAAAGAACTGCAATTTTCATTTTTTCTCGTTTTTTTGATTTTGGGACAAATCCTTCAGGTTAACATCTACCAGAAATTTTTTCCTGAGGAATTTCCTTCCAAGAAGAACCGGATATTTCATTTCTTTTCTGTCTGTAAGGGAAAATTCTACTCTCCTCTTTTTTCCAAAAATGATAACATCCGTTTTGATGGTATATCGATGCTCCTTTTCACCACCAGAATTTTTGACCATTTTATCATTAAAATCCCGGAAGGAAAATATCTTATCAGCGTACTCCGGATGATCCGGATCCAGTACTTTGAAAGTCAGAACCTCTTCTCCATTCTCAATAATTGTCTCAATCTGATGACAATGAAGAGCAGACCCATATGCTCCGGTATCTACCTTAGCTTCGATTTCGTATAAGTCCAGTTTAGGTAGATCAATATGATCTTTACGGCCTATTGTGATCATTGGTAACCCTTAGAAATTTTTAAAAGTTGGTGCGATGAAAGCGTTTTTATTATTTAAGCAAGCTAATACAAGAGATTGATATTAGATATCTGATTCTTAAATTCCTGCTAATCTATGCGCCCAAACCGTTTCATAATTTCCATCACCTCATCGATGGGGAGTTCGTTCACGCTATTACCATTGCGACCGGTCATGGTTTGCGCGGCAAACAATGAGTTAATGATCGCTTCTTCGGTCGCTTCAATGGTAGCGACGAACAATGGAGTCATTTCATCATTTCGCAGGAATGCCCCTGTGTCGGTAAGATTATCTGTCTGATAAGGAATAAGGTTATCTTCTGCATTTGAAAGAGCAATCACATAATCTCCACTTCCATTTGAGGCTACACCGCCTGTTTTTGCCAGTCCAAGCATGGCTCTTTTGGCCATCCGTTTCAGGTTACGATCAGAAACCGGTGCATCAGTAATCACCACCATCATGCATGATCCGTCTGCCGATTCAATGGCACGTTTATATGGATAGTTACCCAGTTCTTTAGCTATGGGTACACCATTTATTTCAAGGATTCCTCCGAAGTTGGTTTGAACCAGAACACCAACGGTGTATCCACCAAGAGATTCCGGTAATTTTCTGGAAGAAGTCCCAATACCACCCTTAAACCCAAAGCATCGTGTTCCGGTTCCGGCCCCCACATTACCTTCTTCTACAGGTCCTGATTTAGCATTTTGCAGGGCATTCAATACATGAGCCTCCTTAACATGCCTGCCTCTGATGTCGTTGAGGTAGCCGTCATTGGTTTCGCCAACTATCGCATTCACTGATCTGACATTTTCATTTTCTGGTTTGGACAGAGTGTATGAAATCAGTCCGGACATGGCGGAAGCCACGTTCAAAGTATTGGTAAGCACGATGGGTGTTTCGATGTTTCCCAACTCTTCAACCTGACTGTAGCCTGCCAACTTTCCAAAACCATTCCCCAGATAAATGCCAGCCGGACATTTCCATTGGAAGATATCTTTTCGGTGAGGAATGATAGCAGTAACGCCAGTGCGAATGCTATCGCCAATAATGAGAGTGGAATGTCCCACGGAAACACCTTGTACATCTGTGATGGCATTGTTTGCACCCGGAGAGAAAATCCCAATTGTAATTCCATGATCTCTGGCTCGTTGTGACCAACAGGTGACGGAGAGGATAGCTAAAAGGATAATGATAATATACCTCATAAGTATTAAGATACTTAAAATTTTCACATACTAAATGCGTGGTGACGGGTTGCGACCTTGGTTTCTTACCACTTAACATCTCCATTAGACCACTGGTTGGAAATACTTATCAGAATGTTTTGGATTAAGTAATATTGTAATATTACAATTATAAATTATGAAATTTAAAATTAGTTTGTCTGTCCTGATATTGGTTTTAGTGAATCTCCATCCTGATCCATCATTGGGGCAAAGTCCTGAAGCGAAGATCCTGAGTGAAAACATTGATAAACATATAAGACTGCTGGCATCAGATGATTTTCTGGGAAGAAGACCAGGTACTGCGGGGGAAGAAAAAACAACCCAATACCTTATGAGTCAATTGGAGGAAATGGGAGTTGAACCTGCCAATAATGGATCATACAAACAGGAATTTGCCATTTCCCAACTCTATCATCAACCGACCGGGAATATGATTATCCATGATACTGAGGGAGATGTGGCTTTTGAATTTGGAAAGGATTTTTATGCCAAAACAACCATGCCGGACAAAGAAGTATCCATAAAAGAGGCAGAAATGGTATTTGCAGGTTTTGGAATCGTAGCTCCTGAGTATGAATGGGATGATTACGAGGAAATAGATGTGAGGGGAAAAATTGTGTTAGTCATGTTTAGTGATCCCGGATTTTATAGAGGAGAGGCTGATTTTTTTAACGGAATGCAGCCTTCGCGATATGCAGATTTCAACTATAAAAAAAGTGAAGCTATGGCTCGTGGAGCAAGAGGTGTTCTTATGATTTTTAACAGCATAATGAACTGGGATGCGATAGGAAGCCGATCAACCAGTGGTCCCTTGTTTCTTAAAGAACAGCCTGATTTAGTGTCTGATGGATTGCAGATATCAGGTATTGTTTCGATTCGACTGATGAAACATCTGCTTGAAGCTTCCGGTCTCGACCATGATTATGAACAAGATGCATTGTCAGAGAATTTTAAACCCCTTGAATTTAAGACGAGACTTTCGCTTGATGTGCGTGCTGATACTAAAGAGGTTATAAATACAAGCAATATTATTGGTATGATCAAAGGGTCAGGCCGACCAGATGAGTGTATTGTGTACACTGCCCACTGGGATCATGTGGGTACCAGACCAGCCTCTTTCGGGACGGATTCAATTTTCAACGGAGCTGTTGATAATGCTTCCGGAACGTCCATGGTTCTGGAAATTGCGAGAGCATTTAGTCAGTTAAAACGAAAGCCTGATCGAACTGTGATCTTTTTTTTCACTTCAGCCGAAGAAATGGGATTGCTTGGTGCAGAATACTATACGAGCAATCCGATTATACCTCTTAATAAAACAGTATGTGTAATTAACGCAGATTCGAATTATCCGACAACAAGGATGAAGACGGTTGTTAATGTGCTTGACGGATTGACAGAATTGGATAAGTTCAACCATAAGGCGGCAAAGAAACTGGGCAGGAGGATTATTCCGGATGACTCTCCTCCGGAAATGAATGTTTTCAGGCGTGGAGATCACTATCCGTTCGTAAGAAAAGGGGGTGTGCCGGCAACCTGGATGGTCGGAGCTATGGATCCTTTGAATGGCGATTCAGCGTCGGAGAAGGTGGTGGCGGATTACATGCAGCACTATCATCAGGTTACCGATGAATATTATGATGGGTTCATTGTTGATAACATTGTGTTCGATGCTCAGCTTGATTTTTTGATTGGACTGAAATTAGCCAACAACAAGGCATGGCCAGGCTGGAGCAATGACTCAGGATACAAAAAATTGAGAGATCAACACTTGTCAAATAACTGATGGTTTTCAGGTCTGGTCAATAGCAAATGACCCTGCATTTGTTGTGATTATGTTTTTATTCCGCTATTATCGAAAGGTATTACGAATAGTATGTGGAATAAAAAATTTGAGCGCTCGGATCGAAAAAAATTCCTGCACCTTATTGAGTATCTGATTAAGGCAATAGATTCCGGTAAGCTTGCAGCAGGTGAGCCTCTGCCTACCCAAAGAGAGCTGTCGAAGAAGCTGAATCTTTCTATCGGTACCATTACCAAGGCTTTCAAGGAATTAGAGAAAATGGGATACCTGAGTGGTGAGATTGGAAGGGGAACATTCGTTCGGGATATTTCGACTGATTATAACGACTTCTGGTACACGGAAGCAAAAGTTCCTTATAAATACAACCTGGGTAATTTCAGGACGACCGAACTATTTAATCATACGATCCAGCTCAATCTTTTATCAGCTATTCGGGAGGTAAGCAATGATCCGGCACTTTATCTCAAACTAAATGATCTGAGCAATTGCGGGACCTGGGACCAGAAGAGTACTTTTTTGGCCTGGTTAACTAACATTGGATTAAAATCAGCAACAATTGAAAATGTAAGCCTTCTATCAGCTGAATTTTTGACAAGCAGTCTGCTTATCCGTGCATTGACTAAAAAAGGAGAGAAGATCCTGGTTGAATCAGTTTCTGATCCTGTAGTGAAAGAGCAAATTGCTGAGAGTCGAAGGGTGGCGGTACCAGTTGAAATGGACAAATTTGGAATCATACCTGAACAGCTTGATGAAGTCATTAAAAGGGATGGACCAAAACTCTTGTTTACCTCACCAACATTTCAAAATCCAACAGGACTTACTTCTTCTTTGAAACGAAAGAAGGAGATAATGTCAGTATGCGAACAACATCAGGTTAGGGTTATCGAGATTGGAAATCTTGATTTCTTTTATGGCAAAACCATTAACCCCTATTACGAATTGAATCCTGAACTGGCGATTTATGTTTCAAACCTGTACTTCCATTTCAACCCTTCACTTAACACCTCATGCGTGGTAGGAGCAAAAGATGTGATCGGAAAAATGGAAAGACATTTCAAGCTGATCTTTTGGTCCGGCTCGCAGATGTTACTGGAAATAAGCAGGAATCTTATTGGCTCGAAACGATCAGAAAGAATCATTAATGAGCGGGTAAAAATCCTTCAAAGAAGAAATGAGATTTTTAACAGTATGTTTGATGAAGGCAAAAGCCCGGGCCTTGAAAACTGTGTGTTGAGGTGGTTGGAAATTCCTTCCGGATGGACCAGTTCAGGGCTGACACAGGCAGCATACGAGAATGGAATTTTGGTTCGTAACAGTGATATATTCATGGCCGAATCCGGTAAAACCATTCCTTTTGTCAGAATAAGCAATGGGGCAATCCATAGTGAAGAGGATTACAAAAAAGCACTTGCAGAATTGAATGGTCTTATGCAGCAGCGCTCATTGGATCAATAATTAATCGTTTATTGCAAGTATGCGTCTGAGCATTGTCAGATAATCAGGGAAAAACTTCCGAATATGTGCCATTTCTGTTGAGTTAATTTGCATGGCAAAAGACATTTTGGATTTAGGATGATACATTCCAATGGAATAATAGCCGGGGAAAAAACCACCATGACCATAAAAGTCTCCCATTTCCGGAAATGATAATTTGTGGATGCCAAGACCATACTCACCCCCGATTTGGGCAGAATTGACCGTTTTAAAAAACTCTGTCTTCTCAGTATCAAAAACTTTCCCTTCACAGATTAACTTCAAAAGTTGTGCATACTCACGTGTTTCGTAGGAGTAGCCGCCTCCTGTCCACTCAAACTGTGTATTGTTTTGGGCAACTCCGTTAATGAGAAATGGGCTCTTGAAACCCAAAGCCAAATCAGCATCAGCATCAAAATAGCCCTGAGACATCATGGGGATTTGGGAAGAACTGGTTGGGGAAAAGCTCTTAAGTCCCAATGGATCAAGCAGTTTTTTTTGAGCGTATGAATAAAAGGCTTCTCCTGTAATTTTCTCAATAATCATTCCGATAAGAATGTAATTTGTATCAGCATAAGAGAAATTGCTTCCTGCTGTAAACTCAGGCTTGTCTCCGGCCACAAATTCGAGAAGCTCTTCAGGCCGCCATATCCTCTTAGGGTCCTCTATTAATGCACTGGTAAAATCCGGTTTGAAAACATATCGGGGAATTCCAGACGTATGTTGCAGAAGATGACGCAGAGTAAGAACGTCTGCATTTGGGAGCTTTTCAATCCAGGATGCATTTTCGAAAAGATCCGATAATTTGTCGTCAAGGTTCAGTTTCCCCTCTTCAATCAGCATCATAGTAATGGCTGAAACAACTGTTTTTCCGGTACTCCCGCCATGCAGTAGGTGGGAGGAACTCATTCGGACGGACGATTCTTTGTCAGCCCAACCACCCGGAAAAGAAAGAGGCTTACCTTCGGGTAGTACGATGGAAAATACGACACCCGGGTACGCTGATGAATTACAAATACTATCTATGTCTTGTTGGATATGATCAATTTCTGCTTTGCTGAATGATTGTCCGTGCAGGGCGATTGTAGTGATGAAAAAAAGAGCTGGAAAGAGTTTTTTCATGATATGTATTTTGTATTAGTACAATAGGTAACTATCTGGGGTATCTAATAAAAGTCTTTGCAAATATTTTTAACAGAGTTTTTGACTGGTGGAGATATTAGCGGATGAATTAGTTATTTCATTGAAAAATAAACCAGCAGACCGTTTAAATAAAAAAGATGATATGGGTACTTAATATCACGTAAAATTGTAACAATACAATTTTAGTTATGATTAAGAATTATTTTCTCTCCGCCATTCGAAGCTTACTAAAAAGGAAGCTTTTTCTATTAATCAATGTGCTCGGTTTTAGTCTTGGACTAAGTAGTGCTATACTGATGTTTGCTTATGTATGGGATGAAATAGGGTTTGATACCTATCACCCGGAGCACGAACGGTTGTATCGAATTGCGCTAACCCGACATTTCCCGGATCGTGAAAATAGTTATGCGACCACTCCGGCAGCATTTGCTTCAACATTAATGAATGAATTGCCGGAGGTTGAGAACACCTGCAGGATTTTTAATCCGACCAATGATTCAAGGGTAGTGCTGGGCGACAGGACGTTCTATGAAAGCAGACTATTCGCTGCTGATTCTACATTTTTCGAATTGTTTGGAGTGAGGATGCTTGAGGGCAATCCCGGGGAGGTGCTGAAAGCCCCTAACTCTGTCGTGATTACTCAATCGATGAATGAAAAATATTTTGGTTCATCGAGCGGATTGAATCAGACACTCGAAATCGGAGACACAACAAAATTTACCATTACCGGAATCTGTGAAGACGTTCCGAAGAAGAGCCACTTTAAGTTTGACCTTCTCATCTCCCTTCATTCATTGCCAATTGCTCAAAACACTTTTTGGGGTGCCTATTCCATGCACAACTATTTAAAGCTGAGACAAGAGGGAATGGAGGAGGAAATTTCAACGAAGATCAGTTCGATAGCAGGAATCAATATGGCGCCTCAGGTTGAGTCAGTTTTGGGGAAGACGTTTGATGAATATGTTGCAGCCGGAAATATTCACAACTACTTTCTGCAACCGATTCAAACCATACATTTGAACAGCCGGTTGACCAACGAATTTGAACCAAATGGGGATTTGAAGTATGTTATTTTATTCTTTGCGGTAGCCATTCTCATTCTGGCCATTGCGTGTTTCAATTTCACAAATCTGTCAACAGCAAATTCAGTTAATCGAAGCAAAGAGATTGGAGTAAGAAAAGTGATGGGATCGACCAGGAAGCAGCTTGTTCTTCAATTTATTACCGAGTCTGTTATTGTTACTTTCATTGCGGTGCTTCTTTCGTTCATTATTGCCCTGTTGCTTTTGCCGGCATTTAATCAGTTGGCAGGCAAAGACCTTTCTTTGAATGATTTTGGGATTTTCGACCTCTTCCTTTTCTTTTCCCTTTTGACAATTGTTGTAGGAATTATCTCCGGTCTTTACCCGGCCTTTTTTATGTCTTCTTTCGAAATCGTCAGAATATTTAAAGGGGGAGTTAAGTTGTCCAACAGGAAATTTGGTTTGCGAAACATCCTGGTCACCTTTCAGTTTGCGATATCAATTCTGATGGCACTTACCACTGTTTTTATTGTTGTGCAATTGAATTTCATGCGCGAGAAGAAGCTGGGGTTCAAAAAGGATAAGATGGTATTGCTTGAAGTGTCCAATAATTTGGGCGCTCAATATCGTTCATTTATTCAGGAGATGGGGAATCAGTCGCAGGTGGAGGCTGTAGCTGCCGGATATCATGTTCCTGGTCGTCAAAGCGGTGGGGGCACTTTTCAGGCCATTGGTATACCTGCAACTGAACGTTTCCTGTTTAGCTTGTTTGTCACCGGATATGATTTTCATAAGACCTATGATATGGAACTGGTATCAGGGAGGTATTTTGATAAGCAATTGGCTGCTGACACGGCTTCCGTGCTGATAAATGAAGCGTGCGCACGAATGGTCGGATGGGATCCGCAGAATGCTGCGGGCGAGCAGATTCTTATAACGGGTCAGCCCGCACCATTGAAAATTGCGGGTGTGCTCAAAGACTTTCATTCCACTTCACTGCATGAGCCGATCAGGCCAATGGTCTTTATTGGGATACCAGAGGAAAATTTCAACGCTGCTCAGCCACAGATTATCTCCATAAGACTTTCTGATAATTCCAGGGTTGAGTCAGCTTTGGAGGTAATAGAGAATATGTGGGCGAAGTATGTGCCCGATGAGGTTATCCGCTATTCATTTCTTGATAATGAGTTCGACAGATTGTATGAGAGTGAAAAGAATTTTGCAGCACTTTTCAAAAGCTTTTCTGCATTTGCCATTATCATTTCGAGTGTCGGGGTTATCGGTCTTTCATTTTTCATAGCCGTCGAGCGTGTCAAAGAAATTGGAATAAGAAAAGTGCTGGGTGCGTCAGTTCCACAAATCATGATGACTTTATCGAAGGACTTTTTGATTTTGGCAGGAATTGCCAACTTCATCATCTGGCCGGTTGCTTACCTTTTGATTCAGAAGTGGATGAACGGATTTGCCTTCTCTCCTGGTATTAACCTTGTGTATTTCCTTCTGATCGGAATTGGATTTACGCTCCTTGTTCAGCTGGTAGTAAGCTTCATCACCTTTAATGCTGCAAATCGAAACCCGATAGATTCCATCAGTACAGAGTAATTCTTGTGAACGAGAATCGGAAGCAAAAAGGGACTGCCTATGCAGTCCCCGGGATACTAACTCTGTGAAACTAAATCCATAGAGAACCAAAAAACAAAACCTGTTTTTTCTGCTTCAGCTTTACAGATATCCTTTCTACTTTGAGTAAGCAGGAATTTGGAAATGAAAATAGAGAATAGTTCCGGCACCTCAATGATAAATCTGGTCAGCGGGTGTCAGCTTTTACAGAAGGTCTTATTGTACTATTACAATTATAAATCTTAAGCCAAGAGAGGCGTAAATTTCATGCGTTCCGTTCTCGAAGAATTGGTCTTGTCAGGCAGGTAGGTCCGCCACCACCTTTGATACTGATCTCGGCACCCTTGTATTCATGCACCGTGCATCCGGCAGCTTCAAGTCTGGCTTTGGTTACCGGATTACCTTTTACAATTACGCATTCTCCCGGGGCTATGGCCAGAACATTACATCCTATGGTTTCGAACTCCTCATCGGGTACCTCGATCAGAGCATATCCGCGGTTGATTAGTTCTTCGCGAAAATATATAGGCATCAAAGGTGAATAAACAACTGCCTTCTTGTAATCCACCGGACTCAGGACGGACATGAGGTGGAAAACATCGGACTCTCCTTTGTAATGAGGCATTTCGACTACAAGCACTTCAATCCCGTGAGGTTCAAGTAATCTCTTTAACTGATTGATTCCTTCATGGTTCGTTCTGTAGGTATGTCCGACAGCCAGTGTCTTTTCGTCCAGCCATGCCACGTCACCTCCTTCAAGGGTACCGGGGGCTGTTATTTTGCCTAAAATTTTTATTCCTTCCTGTTCGAAAAGTCGCCTTTCTTCTTCGGGTTCATTTTGTCGCTTTGATTTCCCCATTCTACAGAGAATCATTCCATAGTTGGTGGTTATGGCAGCATCCCTGCAGTATACTGAATCTAATGTTACCTCATCTGATGCCGGAAGGTGGTAAATCCGGGTACCAGATTTTGAGAGTATTTGCTCGAACGAATCAAACTCTGCATTTGCCCGGTCAAAATCAGGAGCTGCCAGGAAGTTAAGTGATTCCCATTCCTGATCAATGTATGGTTGATTGACAAAACCGGTTTCGATATTTTTGAGAAGAAGTGAAGTGATACGTCCTACTTCTGAATGTGCGGTCAGTTCTTGCATGGGCCAATGAATATAATATTAAAAACAGAACTTTGGACAGATAAGGAGTTCTATTTAATGTGAGTAAACAGGTGGTAATAGCGTATGAATCGTTCTGGTTGCGTCAATAAAATTCTTAGCTGCTTCTTCTGGTTAGTGGCTCAGCCCGTGCAGGAAGTGACTCATTTCGTTCCGATCTGATTCTTTTTAATTAGCATCCAGACGTAAATCGGCAGCCCGGCCATAAGCAAAATAAATCCCCAATAAACGATTTCACTCCCTGAACCGGCTATTGCCCAAAGCGAAAATACGAACGCAACAAACGCAACAAAAAGACGGAAGAAAGTTGATTTAGAAAAGCCCTGCTCACGAATAGAAACCACTACATAGGATGCAGAAGTAAACAGGTAGGCTATCAATGCGGTCATACTCGCCAACAGTAAGGTGAATTCGAAAGCTTTTACAAGACCCTTCGAATAATTCATAATCATAAGGATGGAGATCAGGACACTCGATAGGACAATGCCGATAATGGGTACACCATTTTTGTTTTCTCGTGCAAAAATTAATGGAAAGAGCTTATCTCTTGAAATTGCTGCCGGTATTTGCCCCTGAATAAGAATCCATCCGTTGAGAGCACCGAGTGTCGAAACAATAGCTCCGGCTGCCACCAGATTTCCCGCCCATGACCCCCACATAATCGTGGCTGCATCAGCAAATGGAGCAGTAGAGTATTGAAGTTCTTCTGCGGGGATAATACCGAGTAATGAGGTGGTACCCAGGATGTAAACAAGTGCTGTAATTCCTAATCCAAAATAAGTAGCACGGGGAATTATTCTTTCCGGGTTCTCAACATCCGCGGCTGGTATGGTTGCGCATTCAAGTCCCATATAAGCGAAAAATGTAAGAGTTGCAGTCGCAGTTATGGCCTGAAAATTGGAGAGATCACTAATGTTGGTCGGGAAAAAATTCTCAGCTTTTATGAAGAACAGGCCGAATACACCGATGGCTATTAGAGGGGTGATTTTCAGAATGCTGGTGATTAGCTGGAATACTCCTGCAGATCTTATACCTCTGGAATTAATCCACACAACGAGCCAGATAATCACCAGGCCGGTGGTTACTGCCACTACAGGTTCACTTTGCATGACCGGGAAAAACACTCCAAGATAGCTGACAAGTGCAACAGCGATGGCAGCATTTGTGCACCAGACTGACACCCAATATCCCCATGCAACAAGAAAGCCTGCAAAATCTCCGAGTCCACTCCTGGAATAGGTATAAGGACCTCCGGAAGAGGCCGGAAGCATTTTGCTCAATTCAATAAAAACATACGCAAGTGCAGCTGCTCCGACAGCTGAAATGAGCCATCCCAACAAACTAATGCTTCCAAACGCGGCAAGCGTGGCAGGCAAAAGGAATACGCCGGAACCGATCATATTGCCTACGACAAGAGAGGAGCTGGTCCAGAATCCAAGTTTTTTTCTGCTCATTAAGTCTTAATCGAGACGGTGGAAAAACGTATTTTTGAAAGATACCAGAAAAATATGATGCCCCCTAAAATCAGTATTAATACGGATATAAGTAAAGCTGAAACACTTCCGGCCGAATTCTACAGAGATCCTCAGGTTTTCGAAGAATTGAAGGAGCGGGTGTTTTATAAGTCCTGGCAGATGGTGGGTGACAAGCGAAGCATCCCCTTTGCAAAAGATGTTCATCCTTTTGTGTTGCTCGACGGATTTCTGACTGAACCTCTGGTGCTTTCAAAAGATGAGAATAATAAGATTCATTGTTTAAGTAATGTATGTACACATCGGGGTAATCTGGTGGTTCAAAATCCCGGGAGTCAAAGGAAGCTGACCTGTGCCTATCATGGAAGAAGGTTTGGCCTGGACGGATCGTTTGAATCCATGCCTGAGTTTGATGAGGCAAAAGACTTTCCCAGGAGCTGCGAACATTTGCACGCGTTTCCAATGGTCGAATGGGGACCCTTACTATTTGCACAACTGGGTGGGGGCATTGAATTCGGGAAGGTCATATCCGCAATGAATAAGTATGTCGGATTTCTTCCAATGGAAGATTTCGTGTTTAGCGAATCGCAATCTAAAGACTATCTGGTCAACTCACATTGGGCTTTGTATTGCGATAATTTTCTCGAAGGATTTCACATCCCCTTTGTCCATAAAGACCTGAATGAGGTTTTGGATTATGGTAGTTACGAAACAGTGTTGGGTGAATATTACAACCTTCAGATTGGATTTGCAGAAGGAGCAGAAGATATTTTCGATTTACCGGAAGGACACATTCATTCAGGAAAACGTGTAGCGGCCTATTACTTTTGGGTTTTCCCCAATATGATGTTCAATTTTTATCCGTGGGGCTTATCTGTCAATATTATCCGCCCCCTATCTCTTAATCAGACCAAAGTTTCATTCCTGACCTATATATATGATGAAGCAAAATTGTCTTCAGGAGCAGGAGCGCTGTTGGACAAGGTTGAAAGAGAGGATGAGTTTGTTGTAGAGGGTGTCCACAAAGGACTTAAGTCACGATACTATAAAAATGGACGGTTTTCTCCAACAAAAGAGAAAGGTGTCCATCATTTTCATCAATTGCTGGCCAATAGCTTAAACTCCTGATTTAACCAGGCGTTGTTAAACTGCTAATCATAAAGCTTCTGTATTCTTACTCAAAAGAATTATATTAGTCCTTAGTACCGTTTGTTACAGCTATATGAGCGGTATAACCAGCAACACTCACTATGGAAAAAGCGCTCACCCGATCGTCTTTCGAACGGTTATCTATTGACCAGAGGTTAAGAATGGCACTTTCAGCTGCCAGGATGTCGCTATGGGAGCTTGACCTGACGAACAAAACCTGTAGTTGGTCCGGGCGTCCAATGAACCATTTCTTTGAATTTTCCAGAAAGATCGACGGAAGTCTGCACAAGTATTTTGAACTGATCCACCCTGATGATGTTAAGGATGTGATGTCAGCGGTGAAGAATGCCAAAATTGGGCAGGTCTTTTTTAACCAGCATCGTGTCCTTTGGAACGACAACACCTATCATTGGGTAGAAAGCAACGGAAGAACAATAAATAGTCAGGGCCGAATTAAGATGGCCGGAACCATTCAGGATATCACAGAAAGGAAAATCCTGGAGAAGGAAACTGCAGACTGGAAAATCAGACATCAGCTGGTAACAGATGCGGCCGGGATCATTGTATATGATTACGACATTGAGTCCGGCGATATTTTGTGGAGTGGTAATGTTGAAGAAGTACTTGGATTTACTTCAAAACAGATGGGCAATATAGACACCTGGACAGATTTGATCCATCCTGATGATCGGAAAGATACTTTTCGCCAATTAGAAAAAGCTCAAAAAAAACTCAGCACATTCGAAGTATATTATCGATTTCTAAAGAGCAATAGCGAATACTGTGACATTTATGACCGGGGAACCTTCCTGGAGAGGGAAGGAAAAGCTTACCGGATGTTGGGAATGATGAGTGATGTGACAGAATGGAGAAAGTCCCGGGAGGCACTAAATGAAAGTGAAAGCAGATTCAAGTCACTAATTGACAAACTGAAGGTTGGAGTTTCGCTGTATGACCTGAAAATGGAGCCGCAAATGCATAATGAGGCAGCCTGCAAATTACTTGGCTTAACCAGGAAACAGTTTATTGGTAAAGCAGCGCTTGACAAAGACTGGAACGTCGTGGATATGGACGGAAATCGAATGAAGCCTGAAAACTTCCCCATTCCGCAGGCAATTGCCAGACAGGAAGCGGTCCGACAAGTTGTGATGGGTGTATTTAGGCCCAAATTGAATGATCGGGTCTGGCTGATGGTTGATGCAGATCCTATTTTTAATTCAGAAGGAGGGATCAATCACGTGATATGTACTTACTCAGATTTTTCAGATAGAAAAAGAGTAGAAGAGATGCTAAAGGAGAAGAATGAACAGTTGGTTATTACCTCAGATTTAATCAGCCGAAAAAACGAAAGACTATTGGAATTTGCACAGATTGTTTCTCATAACTTAAGATCACCTCTTACCAATATTGCTGCTTTGGTGGACCTTTATAAAAATGGTTCTTCTAAAGACAGGGATAAAGCAGTTGAATTCATTGGAGATGTAACCACAAAAGCGCTGCGTACCGTGGATGACTTAAACGAGGTTTTAAAAGTCCAGCAAAGTGAGCAGGTGGACATTAAGCTGCTTGACTTTGAAGAAGTTCTTCAAAAGGTCAGAGAGTTGCTTAAGCTCAATCTGGTAGAAAAGAATGCAAAGATTCTTGCTGATTTTTTTGAAGCACCATCTATTCAATATCCTGAAATTTATCTCGAAAGTATTTTTTTGAACCTTCTGAGCAATTCTGTCAAATACATTGGTGATGGAAAAACTCCTGCTATTGCCATAAGATCAAGAATGGAAGGAAATGATATTGTTTTGGAATTTTCGGATAACGGGCTTGGTCTGGATCTGGGGAAGTATGGTGATGATATTTTCCGATTTGGAAAGACATTTCACAACACCGGAGAAAGTAAAGGGATCGGGCTCTACCTTATAAAGAATCAAATCCGAACAATGGGGGACCAGATAGAAGTAGAAAGCAAAGTAAACGAAGGAACCACATTCCGAATATTTTTTAGAAACCAACCCTATGGAAAATAAAACAATTTGTCTGGTAGATGATGAAGATGTGTTTCACTGGATTGTGAGGGAGAATCTTAAAAAAATGGAGGGGGCATATGACTTTATATCATTCTATAATGGGGATGAAATACTGGAATACCTTTCAGAATCAGGTAACACCATTCCGGATATCCTGTTGTTGGACCTTAATATGCCAATATGTGGAGGGTGGAAGTTTTTGGATTCATTCAAAGAGATGAGTCCGGAATTTAAAAATGGTATCACTATATATATTGTCAGCTCATCTATCGATCCAAAAGATCAGGACCGGGCAAACGAATATTCTGAAGTTTCCGCTTTTGTATCAAAACCAATAACCCGGGATTTTCTGGAGCGAATACTTGGAAGCAGCTTAAGTGAAATAAACTGAGGTTTCATCCACCCAATAGCTCTCTGGTCTATATGTATCATTTTAGGCACAAGTAACTCAGTTTCATGGATTTATTATCTTTATTGGTATGAAATCCGTCCTGATTTTCTTTTTGGTTCTGATACTAAACCAGGTACATGCTCAGACAGGTGGTGGTGTAGAGGAAGGTGATTTATGTGAACTTTTTCCCACAAAATCTATGGAAGTAAATAGAAATAACAGATTGCAGGAACTTCGAAAAATGGAAGGAGACTCAGTTTTAGTACAAGTACTAAATAAAAAAGGAGAGGTATCAAGGGAAGAAAGAGGTGTAGTTTCAAATCTTTCCATTGATGTAATGCGGAGGGCTAATCTTCATACTGTTTTGATTCTTGGGAGTAGAAAGAAAAATGGAAAGATGGATCGTAAGCAATACTCAACCACCGATCCTTCAACCAGGATTTATGCCCTGGATTGCAATTGAAAAATGATTATTAATTCTGTTTAGCGGCCTGTTTTTATTGGATTAAAGATTCATTTCAGGAATATCTCCTTCAATAACCAATCTGCCTGCAGTTGCGTTTTTCACCTCTTCAACCGAAATTCCGGGAGCTCTTTCGATCAGTTTAAATCCTTCGGGGGTGATGTCCAGTACAGCCAGATTGGTAACCACCTTCTTTACACATTGAACACCTGTAATTGGTAATGTACATTCAGGAAGCAGTTTTGATTCACCTGCTTTGTTCGTGTGCATCATTGCGACGATGATGTTTTCTGCAGAAGCAACCAGGTCCATGGCTCCACCCATTCCTTTCACCATTTTGCCTGGAATTTTCCAGTTGGCAATGTCACCATTATCTGACACTTCCATTGCACCAAGCACTGTGAGTTGTACATGTTGCCCTCTTATCATTGCAAATGACGTAGAAGAGTCGAATATAGAGGCGCCAGGCAGGGTTGTTACCGTTTGTTTTCCTGCATTAATCATATCAGGATCCTCTTCACCTTCAAATGGAAAGGGCCCCATTCCCAGTAACCCATTCTCAGACTGAAATTCTATACTTATTCCTTCAGGAATGTAATTGGCTACCAGCGTGGGAATTCCGATTCCAAGATTTACGTACCACCGATCCCTGAGTTCCTGGGCTATTCTTTTCGCAATTCCGTTTTTATCTAACATGTCAATTTGAAGATTTTTCGATTTGATAATTTGAAGATGAAACGGTTCCATTTCGCTTTGTCGAACCGATTATTTTTGATAATACTCTTGTAATGGATTTTATCTCCTGCAAAAGAGCTTTGTCGAATGGATATCCTTTTGACGATTCACATATCAGTAGCCAATATTCTGTTTCGTCTGCTTCTTTTGCTGCAATTTTCAATTTATGAATGAAGTCTGCCCTGCTTTCTGCATTTTGAGCCTCCCTGATATTTGCTCCAATAGATGTGCCTGATTTTAGGATCTGTCGTGCAATAACAAACTTCTTATCATTCTCTAATTGAGTAGAAAACTCAACAACTTTTAGCGCAAATTGAAAACTCAAATCAACAATTAGATTTTCTTTATCATTCCTCATAATCCATCGTCAAAATCAATTAATCGTCAAATCGTCGAATCGTAAGTTGCTCAATCCTTTTCTCATATTTCACACCCTGGAAAATTCGCTGCACGAAAATTCCGGGAGTATGAATAAAGTTGGGATCCAGATCACCCGGTTCCACCAGTTCTTCGACCTCTGCAATGGTGATTTTACCCGCCATTGCCATAGCCGGATTGAAATTTCTGGCAGTTCCCTTAAACACAAGGTTCCCGTTGGTATCACCTTTCCATGCTTTTACCATGGCAAAGTCTGCAGTTAAAGCAGATTCCAGAATGTGAGGTTTCCCGTTAAAAACACGGACCTCTTTCCCTTCGGCTACTTCCGTGCCATATCCGGCAGGAGTGAAGAATGCCGGGATTCCTGCTCCTCCGGCTCTGCACCTTTCAGCAAGAGAACCCTGGGGGATGAGGTCAACTTCCAGCTCGCCGCTAAGCATTTGTCGTTCAAATTCATCGTTCTCCCCAACGTAAGAGGAAATCATTTTATTAATCTGTCTGCCCTGAAGCAACAGTCCAAGTCCAAAATCGTCCACCCCCGCATTGTTGGAAATACAGGTTAGTCCCTTCACACCCATTTTAACAAGGGAGGCAATGGAGTTTTCAGGTATCCCGCAAAGACCAAACCCCCCGAACATTAAGGTCATATTATCAGAGATCCCACGGGTCGCTTCCTCTGCGTTGGCAACAACTTTATTAATCATGAGTTGAAGTTATAGCAGTCAGATTAAATAAAAAAAGCCATCCTTTAAGAATGGCTTTTTCCGTCTAAATTATTTGAGTTATTCGTCTTTCAGGCACTCAACCGGATTTACACGGGTTGCTCTAAACGTTTGTAGTGAAATAGCCAGCATGGTCAATGCTATGGCTAATATGACCGGTAGTAAAATGATGAAAAATGAAATATTTGTTCGGTATACAAAATCATTCAACCAGGCATCCATAAGGTAATAAACGATCGGGAGGGTGATTAGGAAGGCTATTCCGACAAGAACAAGGAAACGATTGCTTATCAGCACCCATATACTTTGTGCGGAGGCTCCCAATACTTTTCTAACTCCTATCTCTTTGAGCTTGGTTTCAATAATAAAACCAACCATACCTATCAATCCAAGGCACCCTATTAGAATGGCGATTACTGCAAATACTTTGATCATGGCGGATACTTTTTCCTCCTTCAAATACTGTCGATCGAACAGATCGTCAACAAATTGCATGTCTGCTGCATTTTCAGAGTCGAAAGTGGTGAAAACACCGGCGATATGTTCCAGAGTAGCAGGGAGGTTAACAGGGTTAAGTTTCAGGCTTATCCCCCTGTAATTATCCTGATAGATGATAAGCATAGGGGCAATTTCCCTGTGAAGAGATTCAAAATGGAAGTCTTCCATTACACCAATGATTCGTCCTTCAGTTACTCCATACCTTATTCTTTCTCCGATTATCTGACCCGGATCGTCGAAACCAAATGCACGAGAGGCCGCCTCATTTATAATGTACTGGCTCGCCACGATGGTATCGAAATCAAGTACAGTCAGCATGTTATTCCTAAAGTTTTCTCCGGCAAGAAGGTCAATTTCAAAAGTTTCCAGGAAATCATGATCTACAGATACAACAGGTAATCGGAAATTTGAAGCAACTGCAGAGTCCCCTTTAAAGAAGCGGGACCCCCAGCTATCCATTAGCCTTCCTGTCGGAATTCTTGAAGAATATGAAGCGGTTAAGACATCAGGGTGGGAAAGAAGCTCATTCTTAAAAGTTTCTCGATTAGCATCTCTTGGAAGGTTTAGACGAAGGACATGTGCGCGTTCATATCCGGGATCTGAGTTTCTGATAAAGGCCATCTGACTTTCCATCACGCCGATTGTGAAGATCAGGGCAATTGTTACTGCATACTGAAAAGTGACAAGTAAAGATCTGAAATTCCATTTTTTGTGATTGATTACCTGCTCGCCTTTAAGTGCCTGAACCAGATTGACTTTTGACAGAAAAAGTGCAGGATAGAGCCCGGCAATCATTCCGACTGCAATAAGGAGTAGCAGAAGGAGCCCCAGGAGATCAAGTTGCGCAATCGGATTGAACGTCATATTCTTTTCTATAAATTCATTGAGGTAGGGAAGCGCAAACCAAACCATCAACAGACACATTGGAATCGAAATAATTGTGATTAATGTGGATTCGGTCAGGAATTGTTTAACGAGTGCTGTCTTAAATGCACCAATTACCTTTCTTACGCCCACTTCTTTCATCCTCCGCGAATAATGAGAGGTGGCTATATTCATGTAGTTTACACATGCTACCAATAGTAACAGGATGCCTATTGCTCCAAAAATGAAAACAAGTTGTTCAGAACCGTTTCTTTCAAATTCTCCTTCAAGATTTGAATTGAGGTGTATATCCAGGACAGGTTGGAATTCAAAGTCATAAAAATTGCGAGCCTCCTCGCCAGTGTCAAATTTACCGATATACTTATCCCAAAATTCTTCATTCACATCATTGGTCAATGCAGGCAGGCTGGTATTTGGAGAGAGCTTAATGTAGGTCAGCCAGTTGTAATTCCCGCCTACATTTTCCATTGTACCTTCATCAAATACGTTTTCAAGAAATCGAACAGGAGCCAGATAGTCGAAATGAAAATGCTGCTGATCAGGCATATCCGCAATTACTCCTGTTATCTTGAATGGCGCTTCCTGGCCACTGCGTGACAACTTGATTTGCGAACCCAAAATCTCCTGTTCTCTCCAGTCATTACCAAATATTTTGACTGCTGTCGATTCTGTCAGAACCAGTGAGAAAAGATCTTTGAAGGCATTCTCCTTGTCTCCGATGATGAATGGAAAAGAGAAAATATTGAATACATCATCTCCGGCAAAGATCACCTGTTCTCCCGGAAATTTCTTATCACCATAAGTGAGATCAGGAAAAGCCCATGGATAAAACCTTGCTGCGTATTGAATGTCAGAATAATCTTCCTTCAGTCTCTCTGCATGCCCTGCAGATGCAAAGGCCCAATGCCGGCTCAGGTCACCACTTCTGGTATAGTTTTTCACAGTTACCCGATGAATGCTTTCTACATCTTTGAAGTGCTTATCGTAACTGTATTCATCCTTTACAAAAAGTGCAATGAGCACAAAAGCTGCCAATCCTGTGGACAACCCGATTACATTAATCACCGTGCTGGATTTGTATTTCCAGAGGTTTCTAATTCCGATTTTCAGATAATTTTTAAACATTGTTGTTTCCTTTTCTATTGAGTCTTGTGGTTCGATTTTTTTCATCATGGCCGGTCGAAACAGCCGCATGATTTGCCAGTTGTACCAGCTTTTAGCCTTCACCAGGGTATCGCCTCCGGCCTTTAGCTGAAACTCTTCCTCCAGGTCACCCTGTACATCCTCGAAGTAGTCGTCCTTTATGAACCATTCAAGAAATCTGGTAGACCAGGAAGGAGGGACAGGCTTTTTCTTATGCTCTTGCGTACTCATAGGTTACGTTCGGTATCGCCGACCAAAGGTTCATCCGTGTTTCCTTAGAGTAATCAAGGGCCGCTTTCCCAACTTTGGTGACTTTGAAATAGCGTTTTCGCTTACCACCGCGGATGGCTGTTGCTTCTCCAAAGCTTGATTTGAGGTAATCCTTTTTCTCCAGTCTTCGAAGTGCAGTTTGCAATGCGCTCACACTTACACTCCTTTTAAGCCGGGTTTCAATTTCCTGCTTGATAGATACCCCATACGCATCGCCATGCAGGATGGCAACAGTCAGGAGGACAATCTCTTCAAATTCACCTAATTGATATTCTCTCATGAGTTTATTATTAAATTTCTAAATGTAAATTAAACAATAAAATTCCTAAACGTAAATAATATAAACAGGGTTATCAATTGATGAGTGTGCCTGTTGGAGTGAGCAATAAAAAAGCCCTGACTTCATTTGAAATCAGGGCTTTTCCTTATAAGAAAATGTAAACTATATTGTTAATTTGAAATTAACCGGAAGGGTTAGTTTACCTGCAACAGCTTCACCATCCTCATCTATGGCAGGTTTGAATTTAAGACCTGGTAAAGCAACTTCAACAGCTTCTCTCAGGTCGCTGCATGGTGATGATTTGAATTCATAATTCGTAATCTTGCCATACTTATCAATGTTTAACATTACGATAACTTTCCCTTCGATTCCTTTTTCTCTACACACCTGAGGATATTTGATATCCTTTAAAACTTGCGTGTAATTGGTCGCTTTTGGGTTTTCAATCCCTCCGTTTCCGGCATATGAAGCGAAAACAAACGCCAGTAAAAATGTAAGTGCAACTAATTTTTTCATCTCTTTCCTCCTTCTTGTTATGTGAATGTTACTTATATATTACGTTAAATACCCTTCAATGTTAACATAAAATGCTATAAAATCAAAATTTGGGTAATCATTTGTTAACATTAAGATAATATTGGAATTCAAATCGGAATCTCCCGGAACTACAAGCTGAAATTTTGAGGAATAAAACTGGTTTTGCCACCGCATTTCTGAAGCGTGAAACCAGCCATATTGGCTATATACATCTGGTCTCACTCCTGAAAGTGGATAAGGATTATAAATACCTTTTTCAATTCACTTAAAATTAAAATTTTCGTTATGGACAAAAAGTTTACTCATCAAAGAAATTTGATGCTTATAATTCTGCTATTTCCGATGACATTATTCTCTCAGGAGGTAATCCGGGGGAAAGTAACCGACCAGGCAGACAGCTCTCCGCTGATCGGAGCAAATGTTGTTATAAAGGGAACCACATCAGGTGCTTCTACCGGACTGGAAGGAGGCTTTACTTTGAATGTGACAAGCTTACCTGTTGTTTTAAGAATTTCATTTGTAGGTTATGAAACTGAGGAAGTGGAAGTGACTTCTTCTGAGGAAGTTCTGGATATAAAAATGATGGAAGGGTTGCGGTTGAATGAGCTGGTTGTTACCGGAAACAGGACAAGGCCAAGAACCATGCTGGATTCTCCCGTACCAATAGATAACATTGGAGCAGCAGATTTAAGGGCAAGTGGTCAGACAACCATTGAAAGAATGCTCACATTTAAGGTGCCCTCTTTTAATGCACAAAATCAGGCCATCTCAGACGCAACTGCACACTATGATCCTGCAGATTTGAGAGGTCTTGGACCCAGCAGAACATTAGTGCTTGTGAATGGAAAACGTAAGAATCAAAGTGCACAGGTATACCTAAACAGAACACCTGGAAAAGGAGAGGTGGGAATTGACCTGAAAAGTATTCCTACTGCAGCCATCGACCGGGTGGAAGTTTTGAGAGATGGAGCCTCGGCACAATACGGCTCAGACGCCATTGCCGGTGTAATAAATATGGTCTTGAAAAAGAATACGGAGTACTCCACTTTAAGTACGAATACCGGAATCACGTCGCAGGGTGATGGATTCAACTTTGCTACAGATTTTAACACGGGCCTGAATTTTGGCGATGGAGGAAGTATTAATCTCACATTGAGTTACTATAATCAAAAATTGACCAACAGAGCAGGAACTCCTGGTGTGGCAGATTTACCCGCTGCTCCAAACGTTGCTGATTATTCGGGCGGAGCATCAGATCCGGAATACATTTCAGATGCAGCGATTTATGATACCTGGGAGCAATGGGCAATTGACAATCCTGATCTGGGGATGCATGTGGGACAACCGGATATGGAACAAAAAGATCTTTTTGTCAACATCGCACATCCAATTGGAGAGAATTCGGAATTCTATACTTTTCATGGAGTGACCAAAAGAACGGGCAGGAGTTTTGCTTACTACAGAGCTCCTTATTGGAGACAAGATCCCGTGGGGGATATGAAATTTTTGACCGACTCGGCCTCTTTCCTTGGTTATCAGCCAACCTTTGAAGTGGATATAAGTGATCACATCAACGCGATGGGGATGAATTTTGGAATGGGTAGTAACTGGAATGGAGATGCGAGTGTAACCTATGGATCCAACAGTGTTTTCTATACCGTGAATAATTCGGTAAACAGAGATTACCTGAGAGATCATGGCACTTCTCCGCGAACCTTCCATCCGGGCGGCTATAGTCTGAGTAATGTTATCGGGAATCTTGATTTCTCAGGCGTATTATCTGACCAGTTGGGTGTAGCAGTCGGATTTGAAATGAAAAAGGAATACTTCAAATCTTTTGAGGGAGATCCATTGTCCTACTACGCCGGAGGATCTGACTCGTTTGCCGGAATTAAACCGGATGAAGTGGTGGATGAATCAAGAACGAATGTTGCCATATATGGGCAGTTAGATTATGACCTGTCAGATGATTTACTCCTTGCTGCAGCCGGAAGGTTTGAAGATTTTTCTGATTTTGGCAGCAACTTCTCCTGGAAGATGAGTGGTCGATACCGATTGAATGAGGATGGAGTAGTCAGAGGATCATTTAGTACAGGATTCAGGGCGCCAACTCTGCATCAGCGTTATCTGACTAACAGCCAGTACATCATAGTAGCCGGATCATCTGAACCATTGCTTCAGGGAACGCTGGCTAATGACAACTCAGCGGTAGTCGCGCTTGGTGTGCCAAACTTATTTGCTGAAACATCTACGAATGTATCGGCAGGTATTACCTATAAGCTTTCAGATAACTTCTCAGCCTCGATTGATCTGTATCAGATCAATGTTGACGACCGGGTGCTTTTCTCTTCTCAGATTGGAACACTGGATGGAAATCTTGATGGTTCCGATGCTGTAGAAACCATTCTGATTGACAACAATGTGGTGGCTGTTCAATTCTTCATTAATGCAGGTAACACCTCAACAAAAGGAGCTGATATCGTATTAAACTACGACTCATTTGATAAATTCAGCGCCATGCTGGCTGCAAATTTCAATAGTACTGAGATTGATGCAATTACGACTCCAAGTGCTCTGGAAACCGGAGGATACAACATTTTTGACCGACAAGAGCAGGGTTTGATTACGAATTCAAGACCAAAGTCGAAGATCATCCTTGGACTTACTTACGAAATTGATAAATGGACGATTGGATTCAATAACACCCGGTTTGGGAAAGTGACCATAACCGCTCCGGAATCCGGAGGAGAAGATCAGGAATTGAGCGCCAAAGTGGTGACAGACTTTAGTCTGGATTATGAATTGAGTGAGAATTTCAATCTTTCGACCATCATCAACAATATTTTTGATGTGTATCCTGATGTAACCAAAACATCTACCAATACAGCACAGGCCGGATCAAGGTTCGTTTACTCTTCGGAAGTCCAGCAAATGGGGCAGCTTGGTACTGCTTTCAGAATTGGATTTAATTATAAATTTTGAAACATTCTTCTGCTAAAAAAGGAACCTAAGTTCATAAAAAACCTCCAAATATTCTTTGGAGGTTTTTTTGTGGATAAGTAATTGATCGGAATGGAATGGCTCTCATTTCTGCCTGGTATTTTTGGATTGGAAATGTCCTTAATAATATACAAATCGTCAGCCGGATCAGGAAAAACCTATACCCTGGCCAAAGAGTACCTGAAGCTTGCACTTCGTGCTCCTGATTATTATAAGAATATTCTTGCGGTGACGTTCACCAACCGCGCTGCTGAAGAGATGAAGGAACGCGTACTGGAGTTCCTGATTGCCATTGCCAATGGGAAACATGAGCTCATTCCCATGCTTAGTGAGGAATTAAAAAAGTCAGAAGAAGAAATCAGGGAGCGCGCGGAGCAGTCATTAAATCACCTGCTCCATCATTATGGCTATTTTAATATCACAACCATTGATACTTTTTTCCATCGGGTCATACGCTCTTTCTCAAGAGAAATCGGTCTGCAGGGTACCTTCGGAATAGAGCTTGATAATGATAAGGTAGCCGAGTTTATTACTGCAGACCTCTATCAGGGAGTTGAGGAAAATAAGCAATTGCGAGAATGGCTGGTAGAGTTCTCCATGAGTCAGCTTTCAGATGGAAAAGGGTATGAATACCGTAAAGAGATTGGGGTATTGGCGAAGCAATTGTTTTCTGAAGAATTCAAAAACCTGCCCCGTGAGCAATTTGAAGATGAAGAAGCGAAGCAAAAAGTTCGATTACTGAAGGATGAGCTGATTAAAGGAAAAAAAGACTTTGAAGATAATCTGGTTCGCATTGGAAATTCATTCTTTGATGAAATGCAAGCAGCGGGGTTGACGCTGGATGATCTGAATTACAAGGCGTCCGGACCAGGCGGGTTTTTTCAAAAATTAAAGAGAAAAGATTATGAAACGCTTTTAACAAAGCGGGTTGAAGCAGCCAGGAATGATGCGCTTGCATGGACGTCTAAATCAAGTGCCGGTAAAGACATTATCATTCAAAAAGCTGAACAATCCTTCATGCCGCTGATGAATGAAGCCATCAATTTCATTGAATCCAATGAAAGCAACTATTACACGGCGAAAGCCATTCTCAAGCACCTTTATACCCTTGGACTGATCACGGATCTATCTCAACGCTTACAGGAATACAAAAAGGAGGAAGAGGTTATTCTGATTTCTGATCTTCCGGATTTCCTTTCTCGTATTATTGATGATTCAGGCTCTCCATTTATTTATGAGAAAGTAGGAAGCCGATACAACCATTTTCTTATTGATGAATTTCAGGACACTTCCAAATTGCAATGGAATAACTTCAGGCCGCTGTTGGAGGAAAGCCTGTCTCAGGGACATGAAAATATCATCGTAGGAGATGCCAAACAATCCATTTATGGATGGAGAGGTGGTGACCCGTCACTTTTGATGAGTGGTGTTCAACAGAACGTGCCATCAACGCTGGATACTTCTAAAGGAACCAACTGGCGAAGCGCTCCAAATATCATCCAATTCAATAATCAATTATTTTCTGCATTACCTGGAATTATGTCAGAATTGATGAGTGACATCATAGAGGAATCAGAAATGCAAATGATCCGGTCAGCTTATGATTCTGTTGAGCAGAAGGTTGCCGATAAAAATAAGGACAAGGAGGGCCTGGTTCAACTTGAATTTCTTGAGATTGAAAAGGGTGAGAAATGGAATCTTCGTGCCCTTGAACGAACCATTGAAATCATTGAGTCTCTGATAAAAGAAGAACATCAACTGAATGACATGGCGCTTCTTGTCCGGACCAATTGGGAAGCTGCTCAAATTGTCAACTATGTGCTGGAATACCGCCGTGAGCATGAGACGGATATTGAAGTGATTTCTGCGGAAGGAATGTTGTTGGCAAATTCTTCGGTTGTGCAATTATTGCTTTCAGCACTTCGTCATTTGTTAAATCCTGAAGATGACAGTATCCTCGCTGATCTGGTCTTTAGGTATCAGCAAAGCAGTAAAGGGAAACGATTCAACGATCATAATGATTTCCTGAAATTGACTGATCGAGGATTGCCCGAAGGGTTCAGGAAACACAAGGAACACCTGCTCCACCTGCCGATTCTTGAATTAACGGAAGTGCTCATTCGCACATTTGAGCTGGACCAAGTTCATGCTGAGTTTGCTTACCTGCAGGCTTTTCAGGATGCCGTGCTTGAATTCAGTAAGAACAACCGCTCGGATATCCGAATCTTTTTGGAGTGGTGGGAAGATGCCGGGGCAAAACGATCTGTTCAATTGACAGGAGCACTGGATGCCATAGAAGTCATTACCTCCCACAAAGCCAAAGGCTTGCAATATCCTATTGTTATTGTGCCGTTTTGCACCTTTGATTTTGACAGTAAAACACACCCGTCCTGGTATGAGACACCAAAGAAGGAATCATTCACCGACATCAAATCCATTCCGGTTGACTACAAGGCTGAATTGAACAAGACTGATTTCTCTGCTTACTATAAAAAGGAATTTGCGAAGTGGCACCTGGAGAGCCTCAATGTACTCTATGTAGCTTTTACCCGCGCAGAAAACGGGCTTTTTGCTTTGTGTCAGCCACCACCGAAAGACAAAAAATCAATGTATGGAAATGCATCCAAACTGCTATGGAGTTTCTTTGAACAGCACCCGATTGAGGGCTGGTCAGAATCGGCCATGGTATTCAGAAAGGGTACTCTTCCGGTATCTCACAGGGAAGTGAAGGGGAATCTCATTTCGCTGAATGGCTATTCGACTCATAAGTGGAGCAATAAACTTACCATCAGAAAAACTGGAAAAGCATATTATGACGATGAAGTAGAACAGCAGCGGAATGAAGGGATCATTCTGCATCAAATTCTCTCAGAAATTATACATTGGGAGGATACGTCACGCGTACTGGACCGCTATGAAAAGCGAATGGAAATTACCCGTGAAGACAGAGATAAGTATGAAAGAATTATCTCTAACCTGTGGAACAATCCGATAATCAGGTCATGGTTTGAAGGAAATCAGGAAGTGAGAACGGAAGTAGTCGTTTTACCAAAGGATGGAGAAACACGTCGAATGGATCGTGTACTGATTGATGGAAACAATGTAAAAGTAGTTGACTTCAAGAATGGACAACCCAGGAAGCAGGATGAACGACAGGTACAGGAATACATCGGACTATTAAAAGGTATGGGATATGAAGCCAACGGCCATTTGTTGTATTTGAAAACAGGGGAGGTGGTTGACGTATGAATACTTTTCTTGCCGAAGTAGCAGATCATTTGTTGGCTCATCACAAAGAAGAGCTGGCTAACTGTACAGTGGTCTTTCCTAACAGAAGAGCAGGATTGTTTCTGAAAAAGCAGTTGTCCCAAAAAATAGATCAGCCGGTTTGGGCACCTGATGTAAAGAGCCTGGAGGACTTTCTCTTTCTATTTTCATCCATAAAGAAGACAGATACACTCACACTGGTTTTTGAATTATTTGAAGCTTTCAAAGAACATCAGCCGGCATCAGAAGGATTCGAATCCTTCTATTTCTGGGGAGAAATGCTGCTACGCGATTTTGAAGAAGTCGATCATTACCTTGTTAACCCCAAACAACTTTTTCATCACATTAAAAGTGATCGTCAGATTGCGGAAGACTTCTATTTTCTGGATGAAGAGCAGGAGAAAATCATACAACGATTCTGGCAGGAATTTTTCCCAAAAGCCAGCCGGTCTCAGGAACAGTTTGTGGACACCTGGAAAATCCTTGCGCCGGTTTACGAATCCTTCAAAAAGAAGCTGAAAGAAGAAGGGATTGGATTTACCTCACACATCTATCGGGAACTTTTTGAGTCCATCGAGCAGACCAGTCTCAAATTAAAAGGACCGATTGTTTTTGCCGGATTCAATGCACTCACACCCGTTGAAGAAAAGCTGATCCGCCATTTTGTGCAACATCACAACGCGGAAGTACTTTGGGACATTGATGATTATTATATGTCCTCCGACCTGCAGGAGTCCGGGAGCTTTTTGAGGAAGTACAAGAATGACACATTACTTGGGAGCAGTTTTCCCAAAGAGATACCAGCACGAATCAATCAGCCGAAAGATGTAACAGTGACCGGAGTTTCACTGGAGATTGGTCAGGCAAAAGCCATTGGTGAAAAGGTTCAACAGCTAATTAGGACAGGAGAAGCAACCGTTGATGAAATCGTGGTTGTGCTTCCGCAGGATTACATGCTATTTCCGGTACTGAATGCTCTGCCGGATGAAGTGGACAAGCTGAATGTAACAATGGGGTACCCATTAAAAGAAACACCGCTATTTGGACTATTGGAAGCCTCGATTGAGGTACTGGAACATTCACAGCTCTCGGCGGATAACGGACTTACTTTCTATCATAAACCTACGATTGACGTATTGAGTCATCCATACCTTTTCAGAAAGGACAAAGATCCTCTGGATAAGCTGGTGAAGGACATTAAGAAGAACAATCAGATCCGAGTCTTTCATCAGGATATTTTGAAAATTCAGTCCACCGTGCTGAATACCATATTCAGGCAGCCGAAGGAAGATGAAAACCTTGCAAAGTATTTAAGAAGCATTGTGGAGATTCTTGGACAGCAGGTAGTTGAACGCTTTGGACTTGAGCGAGAGTACTTGTACCATTTTCAGCAATTGCTTAGTCGCTTAGACGAGATATTAAGTAGTCAATCTGTTAAAATTGACTACAAAACCTTCAAGAGCCTGTTTCGAAAAGCAGCCAGGTCCACCAAAATTCCTTTCAGTGGCGAGCCTGTCGAGGGACTGCAGGTGATGGGGGTGCTGGAAACCCGGAATCTGGATTTTAAATATGTCTTCATGTTGAACATGAATGAAGATATTTTCCCTGCCAGTCAGCGGAATGGATCCTTTATGCCGTATCGCATTCGAAAAGCATTTGACCTTCCCACCTTCGAAGTACAGGATGCAATCTATGCGTATCTGTTTTATCGGTTGTTTCAACGATCGGAGCAGCTTTCCTTTTACTACAATATGTATGCTGATTTCGGACTCAGTGGAGAAGTGAGCCGGTTTATCCGACAAATCGAGCAGGAGAGTGAGCTGGAAGTAAAACGACAAAAGCTCAGCAATACGATCCAGGTGAAGGAGCATCACCCGATTACGATCGAGAAGACGGACGATATTTTGCAGAAGCTGGAATACTATACCGATCAGGGACTAAGCAAACTCTCAGCCTCTGCGTTGAATGTGTATTTTGACTGCCGGCTGAAGTTCTATTTCAAATACGTACTTCGACTGTTCACGAAGGATGAACTTGTAGACGAACTGGATGCCAGGAATTTTGGAAACGTGTTGCACATGGCACTCGAATTCCTGTATCAGGATGTGGTAAAGGACAGGCCCAACCGGATGGTGGATAAGAACGACTTCTTCCGTTTGAGCAATTCGGTAGATGGAGCCATCGAGAAGGCTTTTCGCAAACACTTTGGAATGGGAGACAAGCGGCGTTTCGAGTTGAAAGGTCGAAACGTGGTGATGGCTGAGATCATTCGAAAGTTTGTTGATAAAATCCTTTACCTCGATGAAAAGTATGCCCCGTTTGAAGTTGTCAGCCTGGAAAAAGAAGAAAACTACAAGTGCTCATTAACCATACAACCGGACGGTAAAGCATACCAGGTCAATTTGGGTGCGGATATTGACAGGGTGGACCGAAAAGACGGGACTGTCAGGGTGATTGATTACAAAAGCGGAAGAGACGATAAGGAAATAGAAAGTGTGGAGAAAGTTTTTGACCGCACACCAGGAAGTACCTGGAAGGCAGGCCGCAACAAGGCCGGCTTTCAAACCCTGTTTTATGGCTGGCTGTATGCATCGAAGCGAGGTACCGATGATGCCATCGTTCCCGGACTGTTGAACATGGCTGAAATTTTCCAACAGGAGTTTGATCTGCGCCTGCGAATGGGAGGGAAGCCGGTCGAGGATGCCCGTCCCCATCTGGATATTTTTGAATCAAAACTTTCCGAATTGATTTCAGAAATCTACAGCATGGAGCAGCCTTTTGACCAGACTGAAGACGAGAGTAAATGCAAGTTCTGTGATTTCAGAGGTATTTGTGGGAGGTAAATGATTCCTGGATTTGAAGATTGACGGATTTTAGAATAACGTGAGCTCAGGATAAAGAATGTACACCCTCCTTACCTCCCTCAAGGGAGGAATTCTCCAGATTTTAAGACTTACTTATTGCAAAAGAATTCATTTTATATTGTTGAAATTTCCTTTCGAGGCTCTAGTATCCCCTTGAGGGGATTATAGGGGTGTTTTCCTTAAAATTTTATCCCGAACTCACGTTTGATTGAATGATCCGTCTCAATCTTTCATTTAAAATTCACAGGATAAGCAGTCAAATCAATTTCCCAAATCACGGGGAGCAAAAAGTACACGAAAAAGGTAATGAGAAGGATGGAGAAGATATTCAGCAGAAAACCTGCCCGGACCATGTCTTTCATTTCAATTTCCCCGGAACCAAAGACAATCGCATTGGGTGCTGTGGCAATCGGCATCATGAAAGCACAGGAAGCCGCCACAGTCATTCCGGTCATGAGCCCCAACGGGTGGACATTAATGGAAATCGAAAGTGCGGCCAGCACCGGAATCATCAATGTACAGGTAGCCATGTTTTGTGTCAGCTCGGTGAGGTAGTTAACAAACGCCACGACAGCCAGCAGGATCAGCCAGAAAGGCAATGTCTCCAGTGCCGTCATCTTCCCGCCCAGCCAGAGCGTGAGTCCGGAAGAAGAAAAACTACCTGCAACGGCAAAGGCTCCACCAAAAAGCAGGATGACTGCCCATGGCAATCTTCGGGCATACGTCCAGTCCATCAGGAATTTACCGGCTTCCTGCTTTGAAGGAATGATGAATAGTGCAACTGCTCCAACCAGTGCAATTGTGGTATCGTTAACAGCAGGAAAGAAAGGCTGGATCAGTGTCTGTCGGAAAATCCAGGCCATTGCAACCAGACCAAAAATGATCGCGACCATTTTTTCTTCATGAGTCATTTTTCCCAGTTTCTTTAACTCTTCATCAATCACCGTTTTCGCTCCCGGCATTTTCAATTTGCTAAGTTTGAAGACATTGAACCCCAAATGCCACCAGAGAATGCCAAGTAGCAGGAGCACGAACGGGAGCCCAAACAGGAACCACTTGTCAAAAGCAATTTCATATCCGTACAACTGACGTACCCCTTCAACCAGGATCAGGTTGGTGGGTGTGCCGACAATGGTAGCCATACCTCCAATGGATGCTGAAAAAGCAATACTCAGAATCAGGGCTTTTCCAAAACCCGGGTCCACAGCTTTCTCAGATCCGGAAGATTGAAGGATGGTTGCCAGCTGGCCAATGATGGAAATGGCGATGGGCAACATCATCATCGTAGTTGCGGTGTTGGATATCCACATGGAAAGGCCGCCCGTTGCAATGATGAATCCAAGCAGAATTTGGCGTTGATTCGTTCCTGTTACTTTAATGATGCTCAAGGCGATGCGTTTGTGGAGGTTCCATTTTTCCATCGCCAGCGCGATGATGAATCCTCCTATGAAGAGAAAAATAATCGGGTTGGCATAAAATGAGGACACCTCCTTTACCGGAGCGACACCAAAGGATGGGAACAAAATGAGAGGAAGGAGCGATGTAATGGCAATGGGTAACGCTTCAGAAAGCCACCAGATTACTGCCCAGGCGGTGCATGCCAGTACGTATTGTGCTTCCACACTCATACCTTCCGGCGCAGGAAAAACCAAAATAAGCAGGAAGAGCACCGGGCCAAGTGAAATAAAAAACCATTGACGTTTGCGGATGCCAGTCATGCAGCTAATATAAGGAATGCAGGAACCTGGTTAATGGTGACCACTATCATATGTTACAGTTGTGTCAACTGCCTTCTCCAGACCAGCCAGAATTCGATCATTATAAGCGGATATACCCAGCAGATCCATTCGTAGACCGTTCTTCGCATGGTGTCATCTTCAATAAAATCGAAGATTCCCGTCAGGTAGTTAATCTCGGGAAGGATTCGAATAAAAACAAAAGCAAGTCCGCATACATAGCTTCGTACCATAAATTCCTGATGCACACGGATGTTTTTCTTTTTAATGGCGCGGTAGGCTGCAATCGTTGTGAACAACCATATAGCAGCAAGCAGCCCGAGAGACGGGATAGCGCCAGGCAGGGTATAGGTGGTGGCAAGCAACACGTACACTGTACATGCCGACATGATGGATCCGATGATATATGCCTTCCCGGCCAGCCGGTGAAACCGGATGAATCTCTTTCTAATGGCAGGAATGAATTGGAAGGGCCCAAGAAAAAGAGTGAACGCAGCAAATGTGAAGTGGGCGATGATCCACCCTTTGAAGCGCAGGCGCATCTCGCTAAAATCACTCTGATCGCCAGAGATGTAAACCGAGGTATCCCGAAAATAAAGCCAGGTGGAAATAATCAGGACAATGATCAATATAGAAATGAGTCCTATGTGAGATTTCTTCATACTCTTCAATTAAATCAATACATTGTATTTCCATTTTCAGAGCCTTCAGGAATCTCCTGCATGGCATCCCAGTGCTCAACAATTTTTCCGTTTTCGTCAAATCGAAAGAAATCCATGGTGACGTATTCTTCATTCCCAGGCCAGGTCTGATGAGTATGCAGCGCCACCAGGTCTCCTTCTGCCACTTCCCGGACGAATTCAATGTGCTTGTCCGGATACTCCTTCGTCATCCTGTCAAAGTAGTCGATAAAAGGCTGTGTTCCGTTTCCTACCAGCGGGTTGTGCTGGATGTATTCATCTCCCACATATAACTCCACAGCTTTGGTCGGATTCCCTTCATAAGCCATCTTGTAAAAGGCAATGGCGTTCTTTTTGTTCTCTGCTAAATTCATGGGTTATTATTTGATCACATTAGAATTGTTGGTGATTGTAAACTTAAGTTTTACTGATTGTAATCCGCAAAGACATCCATTAATGATTTCCACCAGGCCCAATTGCCGGATAAATACATTAAGACATGCTGGACTGCTATGAAGATCAAAAACGGAACATATGTCCATTTGATTTCCTTTCTGTTTCGCTCTTTCCAGATGATAACAACGAGTACCAATTCTATCAGAAGATAGGAATATGTTAACCCGTCATTAAAGTTTGAGGCGATACCCAGATTAATCATAAACAGCCTGGTTAGTGCCGGTACCAGAGGTCCGAATATGGTAATGACCATGAAGCGGGAATGCAGCATCAGGTTTTTCCGATAATACAATGCAAGCACATACAGCATGGCAAATCCGAATAGCGTTAAGGTATCAATAAATGCAAGCTGGTACACCACATTGGGTGGGTAGTTGGCCTGCCCCTGAATCATCAATCGCATCATGACGATTCCGGCGATCACGATTGTTGGCACCAGAACCAATGAGGTCCATCCCAACATTCTATGCGCCTTTAATTTTCCTTTTTGAAATAACCAGGGTTGAACGATCAGTAAAATCATCCAGAGCGAGGCACTAATGCCATGGAGGTGATACGGTAAGGCGAACTCACCCAATTGGTTGAAGTATGTTTTGCTGAATCCGATGATAACAGCCAAAAGCCCGGCTGCTAAATAGAGATGTGCGTATTTATAGAATTTTGTTTTCATAACCACAAGAACTTAGGTGATTCCGAATCCGCCTGAAGAAAACTAAACTAGTAAAGTTTTTGTATTCTCTCTAAGCGTCATACCAAAAATGTATGGGGCACCTGGGCGGGCTTTCGGCTGTACTCCGTCCGACCCGTTGGCCCTGCACATGCGGGGTGCCGCCTCTATCCCTGGTGCATGCGCGGGGAAAATTAGAGCGTCACTGTTTTGTGTTTTCATGTCAGGAAGTAGGAACCAAATTGGAGTTGGTTCATGAGCGATTCGGTATGCTCTACGAACCGCCGTATACCTGTCTTGCCGGCAGGCAGACGCGATCCGTACGCTTGGCCTGCCCCGCACTTGATGCGGGGGTGGTGTGAGAGGCGCACCGTGGGCTTATGGCTCACGGCCGTCTACTCGATTATGTGGATTTATTCAAGCCTACTCTTCAAATCCATTCTTTCGTGGAGAATTCTGGCAATCTCCACTTCATCAGATTTCATTGTTCGATAGAAAACGATATGGCGGTTCACCTGGAATCCAAAAAGGTCTTTGGCTATTCCATTATAATTTTTGCCAGAGTTTGGTTTCTTAGCAATTTTCTCAAAGCTTTCAATAAGTTGTTGATAGTAATAATCAGCCTGAGTTTCAGACCAATTATCAAAAGTATAGTTCCAAATGCTGGCCAAATCCTCAACTGCAAGATTGGTTAGGCGATAATTAGCCATTGGCTCTTGCCGATTTTATTTGTTCCAAATGGGTTGATGGGTTAAAATCAGCGGCAATTCCACTGTCAATCCCTTCTTTGATAGCCCTTTTCAATGCAATTACTCTGTTTTCTTCTTCTTCTAGAAGTCTTAAACCTGCACGAATAACTTCACTTGTGTTCTTGAATCGGCCTTCTGAAATGCTTTGTTGGACGAAATTGTCAAAGTAGTTTCCCAGAGAAATTGATGTGTTCTTGCTCATAATCCACACTTTATCTCAAAAGTACCAAAAATTGGTATTTTATACAAGCAGGTATATTTCACATAGATATCGCCAAGCTAACAGGAGTGCGCCCCGAGCTTGGCAAGTTGAAATAAAACTAATGAATTTGCCGTGCCCGGCAAGGGGGTGCTTCCAAAGTGTCAGATAACCACTGTGATCAGAAAGAGAAAAAATCCTGCCAGATGCGCCCAGTAGAAAGCAACGCCCTTTCCCAGGGGTAGATTCATGGTGAAGCACGCACTGAAGCTGTAAAGAGGCAGTTGGCGCATTCGTGCTAGCAACTGTTAGAGAGCTCTAGTATTTCTTCTGTCTCAATGTGTTAGAGTCGACCACCGTCAAAGTTCGTTCGAAAGTCAAGCTGGTGTTAGAAGTTAGGCGGTCAATGATCTTAGCAGTTTCAAGTGGTTCTGTTGGTTGTTGCCTTATGAAAATCACACCAGCTATCGGTTTGAATCCATGTTTGAAGATGAGTTCACCATAATCACTGTCATATGTTATTATAGTTCGCTCTTGTTTCATCGCCAACTTCATAACATGTTCGTCTGTTGTTCATGGATCATCAACACCAATTGATGTAATATCTAATCCCTTAGATTTCAAGTAGTTGACACTCGCAATAGGAACATTCTCATTCGCAAGAAACTTCAATGTGTATTAAGGTTAGGCGTTGGAATAAAGAAGTCCGTCCTTCATGCAGTCCTGTATGTAAGAGAAAACGGCTTGCAAAGATTCATTTGTTAAGCGAGGATAGTTCTCAAGGATCTGCCTTTCAGTCCATCCCTGAGCGAGCAATCCAATAATGTGTTCAACCGAAACTCTCGTTCCTTTGACTGTTGGCTTACCTAAAAGCACTTTTTCGTCGGATATTACGTGTTCTCGCCATTCCATATATCAAAGTTACGTAGAATAGTAGGAAATGTTGATTTGGAGCCAGTGCTCTCTAACGTCAAGCTAGTAGGAGTGCGCCCCGAGTTTGGCAAGTTCCGATAAAACTAATGAATTCGCCGCGCCCGGCAAGGGGGTGCTTCCAAAGTATCCAGAATGCACTGCGTTCAGAAAGTGAAAAGTCCTGCGAGCTGTACTCAGTAGAAAGCACCAACCTTTCTCAGCGGCAGATTTCATGGTGATGTTCGCACTTAAGTTTGTAAAGTGGCAGTTGGCGCATTCGTGCTAGCGCTTGTTACCTGTTCGCCTTCTTCCGTTTAGCCTTCAATTTTTTGAGTTGTTCAGCTAAATATGCACGTTCCTCAGTTAATGACATGTTCATGATGTCATTGCTTACCTGATCACGAATTTCTCTCATTCGTTCGACCATTGTTTGGGTTCTAGTTGCTGTCTTCATCTCTAAAAATTTCCTTCGGTGTTCGGATTTCAGTCATCTGATACCCTTCCCTAAAGTTAATGGAATTATATCCTCTTATACGTTCAAGGTTAACAATATGCTTAAAGTTCCAACTTGCGAGTACGTCAGCCTTGTAAATTGTTGCAAGGGCAATATGTTGACAGTCAGCCATACTTGTTCGCCCAACTACGTTCTCTGAAATATACAGTTCAGCAAGTTGTCTGGCTTCTTCAGTTAGTTCGACTCTTTCATTTTTCTTCAACGACTCATAGAGTTCAATGATGCGGTCAGGGGCCTTGTAAATTTCAAGTTCGAGGATATCAGATACCAAGATTGTGATATTCTGAATCTTTAAAGCTTCAAAGAATTTCTTAGTTGGCTCGTCAAATTCCTTATCAAAATACCCTCCAAATACTGAGGTGTCGATATATACCCGTTTGATCATGCTCAAAGTTCGCCAAATGCACTAACCTCTGCAACTAGCACAAGGTGACAGATAACGTCCAACTAAAATGAGTATGCGCCCCTGTTACTAGAAGCACTAAAGTTTCTGGTTTGCATTGTCATATCAGATGGCTCAGTTCGCATATTCATTTTAGTGTCTGTGTGTGCCCAGCATGGGCAACTGGTATCT
>JAVKDB010000029.1:0-63983 GCA_040222475.1 Cyclobacteriaceae bacterium
CAACAGCACTACCTACATTGACCCCATTTCGCTTTAACTGATAGTTTACTCCGGTTTGTGTATCACTCAGGCTTACCGGAACTCCTCCCGTTCCACTACAATAATTGCCTCCTCCTGTAACACTGTAGGCTGTTGGTAAAGGATTGATAATGGCTGTTATTTTTTTTCTGTCAGTATCCTCACAATCAGTTGTACTATTATAGGTTGCTGCAAAAAAATCCTGGGTTGAAGTCTGATTTGATCGTATAAGTGTCGGGCCGGTAAACAGGTAAGTTCCTGAAGAATTATACCACTTGATCGTATTCCCGTTGCTACCTATAGAAGCTGTAAGTTCAATGTAGCCACTGCCACAACGACTGTTGTTACTGCCGCTCGCCAGTCCCGGAACCGGATTTACAACAGCATACTTACTGCTTGCGGCACTCCATGTACCGGATTTATAGGCTCTCAGGTAAATAGTTCCTGTGGAAGTTATGTCATAGGTTGAATTTGGGCTGGCTCCACTCGTTGATGTACCTCCCGAACTGGTTTGCCAGTAATAAACTATACTACTGCCGCCCGGAGGACTACTCCTCGCAAAAGTGGTTGTCCCACATCCATAATTAGAGATTGTAGGAGTTGGGGGAGGTGAAAGCGGGTGTACAATGGTGACACTTACTGAAGAAAATACTGCTGAAGCATTCCTGTATTTCACTGTCCCGGTAATGGTATTACCCTCTCCTGGATCAGGAAAGGTAATATTCGCTGTTGCTCCTGATGGAGAAATTGTTGCAGTGCCCGAGCTTAAGGTTACTTCCCAATATTTGGTTTTTCCGAAAACAGGACAACTGGAACAATCATAGGAGTGTGGACCCAGGTTACTATTGGTAATCTGGCTCGGACCTGTCATAAACTGGGCGTTTGCTTCACCCAATAAGGTCAAAAACAACAGTGTCAGGCTGACGAGCATCAAGAACCTTCTTATCGATTTGGTGTCTTGTGATTTTTGTGTGATTGTCTTCATTACTGTTGCTTCGTTAATGTGATAAATTCATCAGAGGTTGTATGTGCATTACGCAGGCTCTGGTCGGTATAGGAGAAGAAGCCAATCTGATTTGAACTTATTTCTTTGACCACACCGTAGACATTTATGCCCTGAATGGTGAAATCCAGGTTGTATAAGGAGCCATTACCTGTCAGCGAGTAACTGCTGAAAGTAAACGTGTCTGATTCCAGTTTGTAACTTCCGCTACCATCTGCATTGAATTGCAGTCCGACATATTCTCCGGAGGATGTCTCGTACAGCCCTGAAAGGGTCAATTGATCTAATGTGCCCGCATCAGGAGTTCCGGCACTAAGTAAAAGTGAAATGAATATTAGTAACATATTGGTGTCGGTTTAGTTGGAGGTTTTGAAATGGTAATCGATCTGCTTCAGCACTTTGCCGTTCTGATCATGCACCTGTATCAGCCGGCCAAACTCATCATAGGTGTATCCTGTCTCTTTCCCGTTGATATCTCTAATTCTCTCAATTCGGCCCAAATCATCATAGAAATACAATGTTGCTTCATAAATTCCCGGAACATTGCCGTTTATGACAGCCTGATATGTTGTCATTGGCGCATCGGAAACTCCCCCCATAAGCAGCTGATAGTCAGATCCCCAGATAAATGATCGAATCCGACCGTCCTGGGTAGTGTACGTTTCGGGCAATCCCAATCCATTATAGGTGTATTCAATGACTTTTTCCAGCGGCCCGTCATCCTGTGCTGCATGGACTTCCTTCAGGTAATAGGTATTGATGGTTTGTCCCATCGCGATCGTCCTATTGCTCTTTTCATATAAGGATAGTTTCTGATTTAAAGTCGTTGGATTGTTTATATCAGAATTTTCAATGGTTTTTTCATAGTAAGAAGTGATGATGTTGTAGTCCGTGTACATATCATACAAATCATCATAATCATAATTAACAGCAGAAAAGATGCTGGCAGGCAGGTTGCTTGCTGAGGCAACATTATACTCGTAATCTGTCCGGTGCTTGCGACCTGTTGTGTAGGTGGTTTCTTCACTACTAAGCAATCGATTGAATGGAAGATAAGAATAGGCCGTATTTACAGTCATTTCATCTCCCTGTTCAAGTGTTTTAGTTGTTTGTTGAACAACATCTATTTTACCTGTAGCAATAGAATATAAATTGACCTCACAGATGTATGGATCATCGGGGCTATCCCTGTCGCAGAATAGCACTATACCGTGTATTGTTTCAGGGTCAGGAACAGGAATTAACGGGAGATTAATTAGTGGATCTCCAAATATTGGGTCATTTAACCCAACATCAACTACATGAGCTTCAAATGTATATTCATTTGTCTTTAAATCATTGAACATGTTGTTTGCATAGGATTGGGACTTATTGCGCTTAATCCTGCCTCTTAACCAGTCACGGGGTGTTGTGGGTACTTTAGGATAATATTCTCCGCCACTTCCATTACTGCCCACCTCAATTAATGCTATCTCCTTGATGAATTCGGGAGATGTATATTCATAGACAGACTTACCACTCTCTTCATCATTTTCTGTATAAACTTCGGTCCTGCTATAACCTACATGATTGCCTGCGGTGGTTAACAGGGGGCGATTGGTTTCTATGGTCCGCTTCCATGTAGTTGGAATACCAGAAATATAAATGATATAGCCATACACAGGTACAACCACCAGATTCCCGGATGAAGTCCCGTCCGCCTTCTGGTATCGGTAATGTCTTGTTACACAATCACCCGGTCCATTACAATTCTCTATTGAAGCGATTCTCAACCCGCCAACCGTCTTTTCCGGCGTAGGTACCTGATTGTCCCAATCAATGTTTATAAAATAATCTCCGGTGCTGCAACCGGCAAGATTGTCGGCAGTAACAACTATACTGTATGTACCTGAAGGAAGTAGCATCGTAGAAGTTGCTCCATATAGCACGTCATAATTCTCTGGCAGGAAATAGGATATTGCATAAAAGCCATTGGGTCCAAAAGCCTCCACCTTTGCTCCGCAATAATTGGGATCTGTCGGTTGATTTGTGGGCACGAATCCCTGCATTGACACACGCACATCGGTAAATGGACGCTCAATCAAGTTCACATTAATGGGGAGTGTCTCAGGTGTGGTCAACAAGCCTGTACTCAAAACAGAAGTAGACTGTGCGCTTAAATCACTCTCAATCTCCGCATCCTGAACCTTGTTTAACTCATAATTAAAGGCCGTGTACCCACCTGTAGGAAATTTAATCTGTGTCAACACACCAGCCTTCGTGCTTGCTAAATCAGGATTCCTGTCAGCATCTCCAAATATGAAAAAATCAGTATCAGGATAAGGAACACCGTCTGGTAAATGAATGTATTGCTTCGGATCCAGTCTTGTATTGGAAGTTGCTCCATTGTAAAACCCCCAGTGATCCCGTGCAAAGCTGTTTCGGTCTGGCAGAAAAGCCGAGGATTCATAGGTGAATTCATAAGGAGGTAAAGAACCATTATTTGATCCATACTCCGTAATACTTTCCAGTCGCAATCGTTTTTCATGGTCACCATCAGGAAAATTGGGGTTCAGTGAGTTGAGCGGATTGCATGGGTCAGTCAATGCGACTTCCCCTGAAGCTGTGAAGTATTTGTAATCAAAATCATAGCGTTTCGTTATGGTACCACTCCTTTTTATCAGTACCTGTCTGAGGTAATTCGTATCTTTCATATCGCATCTTTCAATGTCAGCGATGAAGTCAATCTCATAAATGCCGCCTGTTATTTTTTTCAACCTCAATTGCTTCGTTCGGGTAAGCGTGTAAGTAGGGTTGTGTGTGGTACCTGTCAGTGAAGTGAAGTAATCCTCGGTGTAGCTTTCAACATACGAATTCGGCTGTTCCTCCTCATATTCAAACAGAATTTCCTCCGTTCTATTGGCATTCTCCATTTTGGTCAGGTACCACGTGGATGCTTTGTAGTCTGTTGAAGAATAGGGAGAGCCAAATGTATGACTCCAGATGGATTCAATGGTCTCAAAGGTGTAAATGATCCCGCTGGTATTGGTTACCGTAAACTTTGTGAACTGATTGTTCGAATGCTCAAAGGCAATTCGGTTATCAGACAGGGGCACCTGAAGAAATGAGCTGTCTTTTTTGATAAAAAAAGTTCCTCCTGCACCAGGTGCCGTATAGTTAAACTGGTCCGGCTCACCATCAACAGATCCAAGCCATATATTAACCGGATCAGCAGATGATAAGTTGGGGGTTCGAAAGTATCCACCTTCCAAATCATCAGCTAAACTTCTGATAGTCCTTGAAACCGCTCCACCGGCACTCAGTGTCCAGCCCAAACCGACCCAGGAAGCAATCTCCTGCACCTTAATGCCATGGATACCGGAGTATTTCATGGTAATGGGCACCGAAAGCTCATTGAGCTTCAATTCGAAAAGCGGGATTGTGACATCTGCTCCGCCCGTGTAGGGGTTCGTTGCTTCAATTCCCACCCGCTGAATGGCAGTAGCTGCCGGTGAAGGTGGTGTCAGGTTGGGTTCGTCTGACTGGGCAATAGTAAATAAGCCCGTAAAGATCAGGACACAGTAAAGCTGTGCCTTTATCAGGTAAGGTTTCATATAATAGCGTTGTTGTTAAATCTCTTCATACTTTCCATTTGACCCACCTCATTGTGGCTTCTGAGATTGTCAAATGATAAGAAGCTTCAAGGATAGTGGTTTCAGTTGAATTATACAATACCCACTTTAGGGTATTTATTTACTTTATTCCTGATTTTATTAATTGTCAACAGATGACAAAAATCAGATTAGTACACCAATACTTTTCTAAGCTTTTGAATGCACCGATACTTTTGTTGCCTTACAACATGTCCACTGGAATATCCCAGTGAATCGGCTATTTCATCGTAGGAAAATTTCCCATAATAATAGTCCAAAAGTATTTCCTTACCCTTGCCACCCATCTTATTGATGGCATCCATTAGTACATTCAACAAGCAATCATCTGTATGATGAAACGGCTCAATGACTGACTCTTTCAAATGGCTGTCATCGACTGTTAATACTCTCTTTTTTCTCTGATTAAACCAGATATGCCTGCTCACCGCATATAAATAAGTACTCAGGGCAGACGTCAGCCTAAATTCCGGTCTTTTACAATTGTTATTCAGGACTATAAGTGAATCATGAAAAATATCCTTCGCGTCATCCGGAGTACCTCCATTCTTTTTAATCATGCTTTGAACATATTTGAATGCAGGCTTATAACAGTACTTCAGAAAAGAGGTGTTTCCTTCCCTCAACTCTTCAATAATTCGCTGGTCTTCCATCTTCATGTTCATAGAAATTTCCTCAAACCTAGCGTGGATGTTTAATCAATCAAATCAGATTTAGAGACAATGAATAAAGAACACTTATCAAAGGATAAAGTGTCTTCTTATCAGGACGAACGACGGACCAAAACTTATGAAATTATTACAATAAGGAGATCCTTGTCAAGAGTTCTTCTTTGCGATTTCTTGAAACCTCCAATTCTGTACCATCATCTAAAAGAACTCTGGAATCTTTCCCCTTCTTATATTCCAAAAGCCGCTCAAGGTTGATCATGGTAGATCGATGAATCCGAACAAAGTGATGGTCTTTAAGCAACTTTTCATATTCACCTAAAGATTTGGACGCTATGAAATTTTGCTCTGGTAAATGGAATGTGCTGTAGTTTTTATCAGACCCAACATACAGTATGTCAGTAACCTTAAGAATCTTTATACCCTCAACTGTGCTAATGGCAAGTCTTTTCAATTTTTCACTGTTCAAAATTTCGCTTACAAGACTATACCCCTGAGAATTGCTATGTTTTAGTGATGCATATTTATTGACCGCAGCAACTAATTCGTTATGGTCGATTGGTTTCAATAAATAATCCAGTGCGGAAAGTCTCAGGGCTTTAATCGCGTACTCCTGGTGAGCTGTAGTGAAAATTACTTCCACATCCATTCCCTGAATTTTCTTAAGCAAATCCAGACCTGACCCGTCCGGCATATTAATATCCAGGAAGACAATCCTGGGGTTCATGTCAATAATCTGTTGATAGGCCGTGCTAATATTGGATGCTTCTCCTATAACCTGTACCTCAGAACAATATTTATCCAGAAGAATTCGGAGGGATTTCAATGCCCTTGGTTCATCATCAACCAATAGTGACCTTATCATTAAATAAAAGTAATCAACTCAAATCATTCCTGAAATGAAGAATTGCAGTCGTCCCCTCTCCAGGCTTACTTTCTATCTCCACCACCGATTTCTGGCCGGCTGACTCTTTCAACAGCTCCAGCCGCTCGCGAACGAGACGAACACCTTTGGAAGAGTTGTTTTGATCAGCATTTGTATCAAAACCGACCCCATTGTCTTCCACCCGCACCTCCATTAAATCGTCCTTTTCAGAAATGACCAGTTTGATTTTCCCCTTTCCTTCCTGCCCGGAGACACCATGCCAGATGGCATTCTCAATGAATGGCTGGATGACCATGGAAGGAATGATGGTGCTATACGGGTCAATGCTCTCCTGAATGGCTACTTCAAAAGCAAACCCCTCTTTGATGCGAAGTTGTTCGAGCTCAACATACAATTGCAGGGCTTCCAGCTCATCATTAAGTGTGATGGTTAATTCGTTGGAGTGATCCAGAATCTTGCGGATGAGTTTCCCGTATTTCACCAGGTATTCATCCGCGATGTTCTTCTCATCTTCCAGAATGAAGGACTGGATGGAGTTAAGGGAATTGAACAGGAAGTGGGGATTGATCTGGGCCTTTAAAGCTTTCAGTTCAGCCAGCTTTTTCCCGGCCTCATGCCGTTCCAGCTTCCGCTTTGTTCGATTCGTCCTGATTTTCACTATGATGAGGAAAGTTGCAACAAAGACTAACAGCCCCCCGGACGCCATACCGCCTAAGAATTTGATGGAAGCAGCCCGCTCTTCTTCTTCTATCTGATCAAAATAGCTTTGAACGATGAGATCCATGTTGTAGCGCTGCATGTTGTCTATGTACTCTGACAGCTTTGCATTATATAAATCATCATATATTTCGAACTTTTCAACATTGTTAAGCTGATGATATGTTGCAGCCAATAAACCAAAAACCTCGTGAATTTTACCATCAAAATCCTTTAGTTCAGTTCCGGTCAACTTCAAACTATTCAGTAAAATTTTTTCAGATTCTTCGGGTTCATTTAGTTTTAAAAGCAAAGCAGCATAATCTATAACCGTACTGATAGCTGAGGCCTTATCACTTTCGTTGAAATTCCCTTCCAGCTTAGATTCTAATGCTCTTCTGAAACTCAATTTTGCAGAATCATAGTCTCCTTTTACAACAAATGCCTGTCCCAAGTTATCGTAAATTCTGCCCATTCTTGAGTGCTTCCACTTTGATTCTTTGATATTCTTAAGCTTGTTAATCGCCATCGTAGAGACCTGTATACTTTCTAATATTTCGTTTGAACAAAAAAGCGCGTAACCCATGTTATTCAAAACCTTAAGATAATTTCTATCTACTTTTAATATTGGTGTAATATTTTTTAGGATGATAGCCGCCGAATCACATTTTTCGGATTCTATATAGGTCCTCGACAAATTATAAACGGAACTAATATATTGACTTGTATCACTTTCAGCCTCGGAGAGATCAATTGCTTTCATATAATATTCTATTGAAAGAGAAAATGCCCTCGATTGTCTGAAAATGATTCCAAGATTCTTATATAAAACTATAAGCATTCCATTCTTCCTTTCAAATTCATATTTAACTGCATAACGGACAGCTTCCAGATAATTGACAGTTGCCTTATCCAATTCTCCCCAAATCTTGTGCTCAATATGAGCCATGATGAAATAGCTCTGGGTAATTCCATATCCGTTTTCTTCCCTTTCATAATCCAATGCAAACTTGTTTGCCACATGGTATGCTGAATCCGGATTCGAATTCATAAATGATACAACCTTGTCAATCTTATAAATTATTGAAGGATCCTGCAATGACCTTGCATGTACTTCAGGCAGGCATGTCCAAATGATAAAAACAAAAATTATTCTAACATCACTCATCAATATTATTGGAAAATCTTAAAACCACTATCGTTCCCTCTCCAGGCTGGCCTTCTATTTCCACCACCGACTCCTGGCCGGCTGATTCTTTCAACAGCTCCAGTCGCTCACGAACGAGACGAACTCCTTTGGAAGCACTGTTTTGATAGGAATTTGTGTCAAACCCGACACCATTGTCTTCCACCCGCACTTCAATTAAATCGTCATGTTCTGAAATGGTTAGTTTGATTTTTCCTTTTCCATTCAAACCTGATACGCCATGCCAGATGGCGTTCTCGATGAACGGCTGGATGACCATGGAAGGGATCATGGCATTATACGGATCAATGCTTTCCTGAATGATCACTTCGAAATCAAACCCTTCTTTGATTCTGAGTTGTTCCAGCTCAACGTACAACTGCAGCGCCTCCAGCTCATCGTTGAGTGTGACGGTTAATTCATTGGAGTGATCCAGAATTTTGCGAATGAGCTTTCCGTATTTCACCAGGTATTCATCCGCCATGTTTTTCTCATCCTCCAGAATGAAGGACTGAATAGAGTTAAGGGAATTGAACAGGAAGTGAGGGTTTATCTGGGCTTTCAATGCTTTCAGTTCAGCCAGCTTTTTTTCTGCCTCATTTCTTTCCAGTTTTCTGTTCGTTCGATTTCTTCTAATTTTTCCAATCATGAAAAAAGATGTCAAAAAAATCAATAATCCCCCAGAAACAACTCCTCCATAGAATTTTAAAGATGCAGCTCGTTCCTCTTTTTCTTTTTGATCAAAATAGTTCTGAACGATGAGATCCATGTTGTAACGCTTGTGAAGACGGGTAAAGGCCTCCAATTCTGAGTCGTATTTATCACTGTACCATTCTGATTTTTCCACATCCCCAAGCTCAGAATAAACCCTTGAAAGTAAATTAAACAGCTCAAAGTACCACTCCTCATTTCTTTTATTAACAGGTACTTCCTTCATCAGCTCTTCCCCCTCATGAAGTAAACCTTTGGCCTCTTCAAATGCCCCAATACTTATATAAAAATCTGAAAAATCAACAATTGTATTGATTTTTGACACTATTCTATATTGGCTTGTATCTCCCTTCTTAATTTTCAGAGCTCTGTTATAATTAAAAATTGTCGAATCTTGCAGACCAAGTTTACTAAATGTCAACGCACGATTTTGGTAGGCATCATCAATCAGATTCGAGGCTGATGGTGCATTAAGAAGAGTTCTGGTTATGGCCAAGACACTATCATACTCTTCAAGATAAAACAAGGAAACCGAGACTCTATTAAGAATATTGTAATAATATTCAGACTTAGGAGTAGACAGGGATAAAATGGCATTGAGAACATCCAAGGATTTAGCGTAATTACCCTTCTCTCTATATACTCTGGCCAAGTGATAATTTAGCCTTACAATCTGGAATGTATCCCTTTCAAATATTTCAATCTCAATTGCTTTGTTGTAGTATTCTATGGCCAGCTCAAATGATCCGTATTCTCTTAAAATATTCGCTAAGTTTCCACAAAGGGTGGAAGATGCTTCAAAGTCCAATTTCAACTCATCGATATATCTTATAGCTTCTAAATAATTTAGAACTGCATCATCCGGTTGATCGGTTTGGTAGCTGACGTAGGCTTTTAACCACAATGACAGGATGACGATCCTTAACTCATTCGCTTCTTTCGCTTTTTCTAAGAGTTGATTGGCCATGACTAATGCAGAATCCATATCAACTTTTAGCATATTGGATACTTTGCGATACTCCTCATCGAGTTTTCCCTGCGCTTGTCCGGTAACTGACAGGGTTAAAACAAGGCTCAGGCTAATTACTAATCGCAATACCATCAACTCAAATCATTCCGAAAATGAAGAATAGCAGTCGTTCCTTCCCCTTGTTCACTTTCCATTTCAAAAACCGACTCCTTACCTGTTGTCTCTTTCAGTAATTCCAACCGCTCACGAACCAGACGGACTCCTTTAGAAGAGGTGTTTTGATCCGTGTCAGTGTCAAATCCGATACCATTGTCTTCGACCCGCACTTCAATTAAATCGTCATGTTCTGAAATGGTTAGTTTGATTTTTCCTTTTCCATTAAAACCTGATACGCCATGCCAGATTGCGTTCTCGATGAACGGCTGGATGACCATGGAAGGGATCATGGCATTATACGGATCAATGCTTTCCTGAATGATCACTTCGAAATCAAACCCTTCTTTGATTCTGAGTTGTTCCAGCTCAACGTACAACTGCAGCGCTTCCAGCTCATCGTTGAGTGTGACGGTTAACTCATTGGAGTGATCCAGAATCTTGCGAATGAGCTTTCCGTATTTCACCAGGTATTCATCCGCCATGTTTTTCTCATCCTCCAGAATGAAGGACTGAATAGAGTTAAGGGAATTGAACAGGAAATGAGGATTGATCTGTGCTTTCAATGCTTTGAGTTCAGCCAGCTTTTTCCCGGCCTCATTTCTTTCCAGCTTCCGATTTGTCTGACTCGCTCTGATTTTTCCAATGATGAAGATGGAGGTTAGCAAAACCATTAAGCCTCCTGAAGCTATTCCGCCATAGAACTTGATGGAAGCATCTCGCTCCTCTTCTTCGATTTGATCAAAATAGTTCTGGACAATGAGTTCCATGTTGTAGCGTTGAAAGAGATGAGTATACTCCATTAATTCAGAATCATACTTTTCTTCATAGAATCTTGATTTTTCCAGATCACCAAGTCTGGCATAAAGTCTTCTTAATACACCATAGAGTTCAAAATGCCATTCTTGATTTTTATCATTCTCTGGTAGCTTTCTAAGTATATCTTCGCCTTCGAACAGCAATTTCTCTGCCTTCTCCAACTCATCAATCTTCATATAGAGATTTGAAAAATCAACTATTGTATTAACTAAGCTAGTATTGTACTTGTTACCTATACCTCTCTTAAATTCAACCGACTTGTTGAAGTAAAACTCGGCTGAATCATGTAACCCAAGCTCCATGAATGACAATCCAAGGTTTTGATATGCACCCCCAAGCTTATGATCAGATTCTGGAAGGATTTTGGTTAGAAGCTTAGCAATGGAAATGACAGAGTCATAATTATGAAGATAATAGTATGAAACAGACTTCCTATTTAAAATTTTATTGTAATAGTCAGGTCTCATTTGACATAGGGGCTCAATCGAATTTAGAACCCTGATTGATGATTCATGTTTTCCTTTTTCCCTGTAGGTTCGGGCTAAGCTATATCCTCCGTTAAACAGTAGTGTTGTGTCTTGAATTTCATCAGCATAGTAAATTGCTTTCTTCTGGTAACTTTCTGCAAGATCATATGCGTTGAACCACATGAAAATTTTACTGCAGTTCATATATAATTTAGACAAGAGCCACTGTTTTCTTTCAAACTCAAGTTCTTCACTACTATTTATTGCATCTAGATAATAAAATACCGCCTGTTCATATTCAGATTCCCCTTCCAGAACCCATGCAATAACCCATGAGGTCATTATTATAGTATACCCATCTTTCATTCTCTTACCCTCCTTCAGCAAAGGTGTAGCGATAGCCCTAGCCGAATCCTTATTCGAGTTCAACATGTCAAGAGCCAATTGAACTTCTTTTTTGAGTGGGGAAATTGGTTGAGCCTCAATTTTGCAAGAGAATGAGGTGATAAGAACCATAGTAATCAAAAATTTCATTGTACAATGCTACAGATAATTAACATTTTCAAAAATCACTATGGATATGGTGTGGTTTTAGGACAGCCGATTTTATTAGCAAAGTCATATCCATTAATAAAACATTATCCCAATTGTTAACAATTTTTCAAAACAATAATTCGCTATTTTCCTTATTTCCATACTTCTTACTTTTTAACCCCCTGATTGTTATCTTTGCAACAGAATAATTCATACTTAGAAATCATGGCAACAGTAGAAATGGTTATGCCTAAAATGGGCGAAAGTGTAATGGAAGGAACGGTTCTTTCCTGGTTGAAAAAAGTTGGAGAAACCATCGAGGAAGATGAGTCCATCCTGGAAGTTGCCACGGACAAAGTAGATACAGAAATACCTGCCACTCATGGCGGGGTATTGAAAGAAATTCTGGCACAGGAAGGCGATGTGGTTGAAGTGGGTAAGCCGGTTGCCATTATTGAAACGGATGGCGAAGTTGCAGCTGAAGTGCCTGCTGCTGCGCCTGCACCGGAACAAACGCCCGTTGAAAAAGCAGAGGAGATTCTGGAAACAGCGATCGCCACCTCCTCTCCTAACGGGAACGGTGTTCCAAGAACATCAGCTGCCGGAAAATTCTACTCGCCACTTGTACGCAGCATTGCGAAGGAAGAAAACATTTCGGTTGCCGAACTGGATGCACTTTCCGGTAGTGGCATGGAAGGCCGGGTGACCAAAAACGACATTCTCTCTTACATCCAAACAAGAAAATCAGGGGGTGCAGTGGCAACTCCTGCATCTAACGGACACACTGCAACTGTCCACCAGCCAATGCCTGTAACCGTAAGCGGTCAGGATGAAGTGATTGAAATGGATCGTATGCGTAAGATGATCGCCGAACGAATGGTGGCATCTAAACACATCTCTCCACATGTTACTTCTTTTGTCGAGGCTGATGTGACCAAGATGGTGGCCTGGAGAAATAAGATAAAAAATTCCTTTAAAGAGCGTGAGGGTGAAAGCCTGACTTTCACGCCAATTCTAATCGAAGCGATCGTAAAAGCGATCAAAGACTTTCCGTTGATCAACGTGCAGGTGGATGGTGATAAAATCATCAAAAAAGCGGCGATCAACATAGGAATGGCAACAGCCCTTCCATCAGGTAATTTAATTGTTCCGGTGATCCATAATGCAGATCAGCTGAGCCTCATTGGAATTACAAAAAAGGTGAATGACCTTGCAAAAAGAGCCCGTGAAAACAAGCTCAAACCGGATGAATTGCAGGGTGGAACTTACACGGTTTCCAATGTAGGGTCTTTCGGAAATGTGATGGGTACTCCAATAATTGTTCAGCCTCAGGTAGCTATCCTGGCACTGGGAGCAATTCAGAAAAAACCATCCGTAGTGGAAACGCCTGAAGGTGACCTGATCGGAATACGAAGCAAGATGTTCCTTTCGCACAGCTATGACCATCGGGTGGTTGACGGTGCATTAGGTGGTATGTTTGTCAGAAGGGTTGCTGACTACCTGGAGGCATACGAATTGGATCGAACCATTTAATCCCAAACACACCGTGGGACACTCCCACCATCATCATGATCACAGCGAGGGCAACATAAAAATCGCCTTCTTCCTAAATCTCCTGTTTTCCATCATAGAGATCATTGGCGGGTTATGGACCAACAGTGTGGCCATTCTATCGGATGCCATTCACGATCTCGGAGACAGTTTTACACTGGGAATCTCCTGGTATTTTGCTAAAGCAGCCAGAAAGAAAAAAACACATGATTTTACGTATGGTTACAAACGGCTTTCAGTAATTGGAGCGCTCATCAGTTCCATCGTTCTGGTAACCGGGTCGATATTTGTTGTTCTGGAAGCCATCCCACGGTTGATCAATCCGGTAAACCCCAACACTGAAGGCATGATCTACCTGGCACTTGGGGGAGTTATTGTTAATGGACTTGCAGCCTTTCGTTTAAGCAAAGGGCACAGCGTCAATGAACGGGCAGTATTCAATCACATGCTGGAAGATGTACTGGGCTGGGTGGCCACACTCATCGGGGCGTTGGTGATGCACTTCAGCTATTTTCCACAGATCGATCCGATTCTTTCCATTTTGATAGCGCTTTTTATCCTGTATAATGTCTACAAAAATTTGAAAGAAAGCTTCCATATCATTCTGCAGGGTACACCATCGAACGTTGATATTAAGAAAATAAGAAGTGCGATTCTGGAATTTCCGGAAGTAAAAGATCTGCACGACTGTCATGCCTGGTCAATGGACGGGAACTACAATATCCTGTCTGTTCATTTGGTGGTGAACAGAGAATACCAGCTTAAAGATCTGGAGGAAATTAAAACAAAAGCTAAGGCACGACTTCAGGAACTTGGCATCAACCACGCGACCATTGAATTCGAAACTGAGGATGAGGTATGTGAGGCGTGTTAATTCCTCATCCGACTACTTCAACGAAGCATTTGAGCAACGGGGACTATTGCCCTCCACCATTTGAATAAGCTCCTCACTTTCAATATGCAGAGCCCAGATCCTCAAAAAAACTGGGTCTTCATTGCTAGTGAATACTATCCACTCTCCATCGGATGAAAAGGAACCACTAAAGAATGATACATATGTTTCATCAAAATAATCTTTGATGTATTTCACCCGTCCGTCATTCAAATTTAATACACCTATTCCATCATCAGTCCTCACGGCAATGTGTTCGCCAGAAGGCGCCCAGCTATCTATATACGTAACTTCAGGCTGTGTGAAACTGACACTCCCATCAGTATTAATTATGACCATACCATCATCCAGTTGGACAGCCAGTCTGCCTCCCTCAGGAGACCAGACAAAAGTTTTGGTTCCTGATTCAACAAGTGGCATTTGGTCAGTGCCATCAGAATTCATACTCCACAACTGCCATACATCATTCACCTTTATCCTGACAGCAATTTTATCTCCAGATGGTGACCATGCAGGACGGAATGTATCGATTACATGGTCATCCGAGTCTTCAATTGAGATGAGTTGGGTTCGATCAGAGCCATCAAATTTGATTTTGTACACATCCCAAGACCCTGACACTGACCTTGCATTGTAAACGATTTCTTTTCCATCTGGTGACCATTCTCCTGCTAAGCCAGCGGAATCAAGCAACTTTCTTCCTGTCCCATCAGAGTTGATTGCATACAGGCCGCCGGAAGACCAAATCCTGGTAAAAAGTATTTTTGAGTTATCAGGAGACCATGGATTATGTTTAGTGTAGCTAAGCCTGGTACCTCGTTCAGAATCTGCGGTTAACTGCAAACTATCCTTCTGGTTATGATCATATAACCATAAATGTTGATCAAAATCACGGTACACTATTTTATCCGGAAAAGTCAATGATTTATTAAGGGGCTCATCGCTACAGGAAAATTGAATTCCAAGACAAAAGAGCAAAATGATAAATGTAATCTTCTTCATACTGACTAAATTTCAATAGAACGAAGATATCCTCACAGGCCTAACTTTATCATCTTTTACCTGTATACAAACAGTATACAAGGTTAAAGCGTCAAAGCAATGACTTTTGGATTAAAATCAAGACTTAAAATCTCAAAAGCTTGCTAATTTCGAGGCTTAGTACCATGCGTAGCATCTTTTTTATAGCATTTTTCATTTACTGCCTAAATGGCATTGGACAGAAAAGTCTCAATCGCGAATTGCAGCTCGAAAATGACAATGATGCCTACACTTTAAACTTTTCGAGAGATCAGTACTACAGCAATGGGGTGGCTATCAGGTACCGTAAACTCACCGATAGCACGAAATGGAAATCCACGCATGAAAAGGTGATACATTCATTTGTTTTGAACCATCGTATTTATACCACCAGGCATCTTTATCATACGGATACTTCACAAATGGATCGTCCCTATTCCGGACAGATGAGCCTTTCTTACAGCAAAGAATATTACCTGAAAAACCAGTCATATTTCAAGGCCGAACTGGAACTGGGAGTGATGGGTCCCGTCCTCAGAACAGGCGACCTTCAGTATGAATGGCACAATGCATTTGGGATGGAAATTCCCATGGGTTGGGATTATGAAATCAACAACTCTCCGATTGTTAATCTCTGGGGAAAATATGCAAAGACGCTGACCGGCGATAAGGGAGCAGATATAATTTCCGAATCCACCGGAGCTGCCGGGACCGCCTTTGGACACTTCAGACAGGAATTTATGTTTCGGTTTGGTACGTTAAAACCCTTATCAAGCTCTACACAATACAATGGAGTTTTGGGAATAACCAACAATGGTCCGGCACAACACGAAATCTATTTATTCATCAGCCCGGGTGTAGAGTATGTTCATTATAATTCCACCATTCAGGGAAATATCATTGGAAAAGAATCCGTGTTCACCAAAGAGGCGGAGCGATGGATTTATCAGACCCGGGCAGGATTTATGATGAGTTTTACGAAATTTGATTTCGCCCTGATTTATTACCGACGCAGCAAAGAAACCCCGGAAGCAAGGTATCATAAGTATGTGGGCATAAGAATGAATCAGCGGTTCTGAGCAATCAGGGAACCGGATCATATCCCTGTCCACCCCACGGATGACACCTGCCTATTCGCTTGATTCCCATCCACATTCCTTTGATCACACCGTGTTTGAGGATGGCTTCTTTAGCATAATGAGAACAGGTGGGTGTAAACCGGCAGGCACTCGGAAAATAGGGAGAAATAACTGCCTGATAAACCTGAATGGGGAAAATTAAAATTCGCCTGATGATGTTCTTCACGCAACAAAAATAACGATCAAATTTGCACGATCATCTAAATTTCACTCTGTTTGCAACCCTTCAACCTGATCTGAAGCGTTATAGTTTCTTATAAAGTACATTTTGAAAAGAATTCTTCCTTTTTCGTTACTGCTTATAACCGGCTTATGGTGTATCGCCCAGGTACCGGATTCAACGGAACTCATTACCATCAACGAAATCAGAATTGAGGGAAATAAAAAAACCAAACGGCAGTTTATCACACGCGAACTGAGCTTTAAAGCAGGCGATCAATTTCAGCGGTTTCAGCTTGACAGCATGTTTATCTGGGACCGAAACAGGATCTACAATACGAATGTCTTCAATGAGGTCGAATTTTCCCTGGCTGAGGTTGCCAATTCGGTGGTTGACGTTATTGTCACTGTAGATGAGCGGTGGTATTTCTATCCGATCCCCATTTTCAAACTGGTTGACCGAAATTTCAATGACTGGTGGGTCAATCGGGACAGAGATCTGAGTCGGGTAAACTATGGTCTTCGGCTCTCTCAATTTAATTTCAGGGGAAGGGGCGAACTGCTCCGTGTCACCGGCCAGTTTGGATTTACACAGCGAGTAAGCTTCCTGTATCACCTTCCGTATATTGAAAAGAAACAGCGGCACGGACTCAGAATCAATTTCAGCTATCAGGAAGCCAAGAACCTGGCTGTGGTTACCCGAAATAATGTTCGCGCCTTTCTTACGGGAGAAGATCTGCTCAGGACCGCCTACCGGACACGAGTTACTCACAGCTACCGAAGCTCATTTTACTCTTTTCACTTTCTGTCATTAGGCCACACAAGTGCAAGCATTGCGGATACAGTTGTTGCCATCAATGAAAATTACCTGGGAGACGGACGGTTGAAACAGAATTATTTCACGGCGGGTTATTTCTATACCTGGGATAAGCGGAATAACAGAAATTATGCTACCTCCGGGTCATGGCACACGTTAGGGATCAGGAAATTCGGTCTGGGCTTATATGATGATGTGGATTTCTGGTCTTTTGAATTCAGATTATCGAAGTACATGGATCTTGGGAATGATTTTTACTTTGCCGGAAATGCCATAGGGGTCATTTCATTGCCAGAAGAGCGAGACTATTTCAACTATTTCTCCATTGGATTTCTTAAAAATGTCCTGCGTGGATATGACCTCAATGTTGTAGAAGGCAGTTCATATTTTATTCAAAAAAATGAGTTTAAAAAGAAACTCTTTTCCAATAAATACGACATCAGCAGATTTATGCCTGTTCGCCAATTCCAGACTTTCCCAATTACCCTCTACGGGAAAGTATATTTTGATCAGGGGTATGCCAGGGGGTACCCAAACTATACTGGAAGTGATAAGCTGGATGATCAGTACCTGTACAGTTACGGGCTTGGTCTTGACCTCATGATTCTTTATGATGCCGTTTTCCGCTTCGAATATTCAAGAAATACGCTGGGGCAGACCAACCTGTTTATTAATATCCTTGCTGCGATCTAGTGGAGTCTTTATACTTCTTTTTCTTACCATTTTTGAAATAGTACCACTGACCCGACTCTTTTCCTGCTGTCCATTCTCCTTCATATAGCGGGCTGCCATCTTCTTCGGAATAGTACTTCCAGACTCCCTGCTCTTTTCCATTAAGGAATGCTCCTTCCTGGTTGAGGTTTCCGTTTTCAAAATAAAAAATCCAGTCTCCGGTTGGCAATCCGGCATCATATGTTCCTTTCCTTTTCAGTTGTCCATTTTCATAATAAAACACCCATTCTCCCTGGTACAGTCCTTCATTAAATGCTCCTTTCTTCTCCAGCTTTCCATCCGGGTAATAATACCAGGACGTATCCTGTTGCAGGTCATCCACCCAGTTTTCCCAGGCAATAACCTTTCCATTGGGTGCGTAGTACTTTTGCACTCCCTGAAGAGATCCATTATCATAGTTCAGTGTTGCACTAATAGATCCTTCCGGATAGAAGAACATCCACACCCCATTCCTGTCTCCCTCCACAGCCTGGCCGCTTGACCTCAGAGCTCCATTTTCATAGTACTCCTGGGAAAGTGCGTGAAAACTCAGGGCAGAGAACAAAATGTAGACAAGCAGCTTCATATGTTTTAAACCTCCTCAATATACATTTATTAAGATAATTACACGAAATGGCACTTTACAGATATGAAGTTTATTTCCATCCCGGTTCTGGCACTGGTCTGCTTTTCTTCATTTTCTCAGGACGGAAAATTCAATTTTGGAGCGAGGAGTTCCGGAATGGCCGGAGCGTCGGTCACTATTAGAGATCCTTATAGTCTGTTTAACAACATCGGGTGTCTCGCCAAAGTGATGCAGCATTCCGTATTCGGTGGTTATCAAAGCAGGTACGGGATCAGAGAATTTCAGGTAGTTGGTGCCGGAGTAGTCTATCACAGCGAAATTGGAAATGCAGGTGTTGGATTTTATAAGTTTGGTGATGACCTGTATAGTCAACAAAAAGTACACCTGGCAATCAGTAATCAGTTTCAAATGGTGAGTCTGGGTGTTGGCGTTGACCTTGTTCAGTACACTATTTCAACCATTGGGACTAAGCAGGCACTGGCCATTCAGTTCGGCGGGGTGGCTGAAATTTCATCTCAATTTTCCTTCGGTGCTCACATTTATAATTTGAATCAGGCAAAGCTTGTGAAGGAGACCGGAGAAAGTATACCTACCTTAATGAAAGCAGGAATATCCTGGCAACCGGGATCAGAATTGATGATCAACATCGAAGTAGAAAAGGATCTTGATTTTGATGAAGTACTCAAAGTCGGTTTGGAATACCAAATCATAGAAAATGTATATCTGCGTACGGGAATACGTACACGGCCCTTCGTCAGCTCGTTTGGAGTTGGATTCAGTCCTAAGAAATTTCTCTTTGATTATTCATACACGGGAGACTCGGCACTTGGTGCCATCCATGAATTATCTCTGGCATATGCAATTAGCCAATGAAAAGGCTGATCGCTATATTCTTTATGTCATTAAGTTTCTCTGCAAACGCTCAAAATGATGAAATAAACCTGGAAAATTTTGCGGAGCGGCTTTTTCAGGTGCAGGACGAAAACATTGCTTACGAGGATATCTATGAATCTCTCCTGCTGTTTTATTCTAATAAATTAAACCTGAACAAAGCCAGCCCTGATGAGCTGGCATCATTGTACATACTCAGTCCGGGACAAATCAGCAGCTTTTATACCCACCTTGATAAACATGGAAAATTACTCTCTGTGAATGAACTCCAAACAATTCAGGGATTTGACCTGGAAACCATTCGATCTATGCTGCCATTTGTTACGGTCAAAGAATCACAGGCCGACTCCAGGCCCTTCCTGAAGCGGTTGATGAGTGAAGAGAACAACTACCTGCTCCTGCGCTACACAAGAAGACTCGAAACCCAAATTGGCTACACGCCTGCTATCCCCCTGGATTCAATTTTCATAGAAGATGAAAATGAAGTTGTCACAGATACATTGACTCGGCCCCCTTCACGCTACAGAGGTTCTCCAAACAAAGTTTACGGGAGATTCAGAACCAGCCACAAAGGAGATTTTAGCCTGGGGGTGACGTTTGAAAAAGATGCAGGAGAAAGGTTCGAGTTTGACAATAATCAAAAAGGCTTTGATTTCTATTCGTATCATGTCATGTTGGAAAACAAACTGAGTTTTGACAAAATTCTGATCGGAGATTATCAGCTCCAAATTGGCCAGGGGATCGTTTTTGGAGCAGGTTTTAGTGCAGGGAAAGGATCAGAAACCGTAAATGCGGTTAAACGTAATAGCTTAGGACTAAAACCTTATACTTCGGTTCTTGAATCCGGCTTTTTCAGAGGTATCGGGCTCAGTCGGTCATTTAATGACTTTACCCTTACCGCTTTTTACTCGGACCTGAATCAGGATGGAAACATTCAGCCATTTGAAAGTATCGGAACTGATCCTGATTTTCTTAATGAAGAAGAATTTGTGAATTCCATCCAGCATACCGGATTTCACCGAACAGATCGTGAACTTTTAACTAAGGACCGAATTAAAGAAAAATCGTTGGGAGTTATACTTCAGTACAGCCCCAATCGAAGGCTAACGGTTGGCGTGTCCGGTTTAAACACCACCTACAGTGTTCCTCTTTTTCGCAGGCCCAACAACTACAATCAATTTGAATTCAAGGGCGATCACAATTACATTTTTTCAGGTTATTTCAGCTATTCGTGGCAAAATTTTTCCTTCTTCGGTGAAGGAGCACAATCAAAATCGGGTGGAAAAGGTGCAGTTGGCGGACTTGTAACAAGCCTCTCCCCTATTATAGATCTGGCTTTTGTAATGAGACATTATGACCGGGACTTCCACTCATTTTATGGTAATGCCTTTTCTGAGAACTCTCGAAACATTAATGAGAAGGGCAGCTATTGGGGACTGCAAATCAAACCACACCGGAAGCACAAGCTAAACCTCTATTTTGATCAATTTAGCTTTCCCTGGTTGAAATTTAGAACGGAGGCACCTTCTGATGGCTATGAATACCTGATGCGATATACCCATAATCCAACGCGTCAAATTTCCTTATACGCCCAATTCAGGGAACAAAGCCGGGAAGTATCTGTGGCTGTTGAAAACATCAATGTGCTAAGAGAGCAGGTTAAACGCAATTACATTTTCAACATTACTTACACCCTTAAATCAGGACTTGATTTGAAAACCAAAATCCAGAGCAGCACACTGCAAGAGGAAGGTAATCTCACAAAAGGATTTGCCATTATTCAGGATATTAACTTCAGCCTCTGGAAGATTAAGGTTAACACACGGATGGCCCTGTTTGATTCAGACAATTTCGCAAACGCTCAGTTTGTCTACGAAAATGATGTCCTATATGCATTTTCCATTCCTGCTTATATCGGAACAGGTATTAGAAATTATGTAATGCTTCGATATGACCCGGCCAGAAATGTGTCGGTCTGGATTCGGTACGCCAAAACAACTTTTAGCGGAATTAGTACCACAGGTTCAGCGCTGGATTTGAGTAATGGCAACACAGCATCCGAAATCAAAGTAATGACACGTCTGAAATTTTGAATTTCATTCTGCCACAGACAATTGCCATTTTGACGAATGTTTTTGGCAGTTTGCCTAATACCGGCTGAATATTGAATGTCGTGAGAATAAATTACTTTTAGTTAAACTAACCTAATATATTATGCTACAAAACATCCTTTATGTTGTTGCAATCATTTGCGCAATCTGGGTCATCTATGATGTATGGACCAAACAAAAAATGGGAACAGGTATGAAAGTTGTGTGGACAATTTTCGCACTGATCTTTAATATCCTAACCGCAATTATTTATTATTTCGTAAAAAAGAAATAGGAATAAAAAGCTGCCTCAATTCAAGAGGTAGTTTTTTTGCGAATTTACATGTAACTACATATAATGTATATACGTATATTTGCAATAGACTTACAACCATGAAGACCATATTACATAAATCAGAAGATCGGGGAAGTGTCAATTTTGGATGGTTGGAAAGTCGACATAGTTTTAGTTTTGGGCATTACTATGATCCGGCTAAGATTCATTTTGGTAAACTAAGAGTACTGAATGATGATATTGTAGATGGTGGTGCCGGTTTTCCAACCCATCCTCATGATAACATGGAAATCATCTCTATTCCTTTGTCGGGAGCTCTGGCGCACAGAGACAGCACAGGAACAGAAAAGGCCATTCAAACCGGGGAAGTTCAGATCATGAGTGCCGGTTCAGGACTGACACACTCTGAATATAATTTCAGTAAAGATGAAAAGGTAAATTTTCTTCAGATTTGGGTTATGCCTAAAGAAAAAGATATTACTCCTCGGTATGATCAGAAGCATTTTGATGCGTCTGATCGTAAAAATCAGCTACAGACAGTGGTAGCTCCGGATCAGGAAACTGCGCTCTGGATTAATCAGGATTCCTGGTTTTCACTGGCAGATCTCGATGAAGGTCATTCTGTCAACTATGATCTTCGTGGAAAAGGAAATGGAATTTATGTTTTCAATATTGAAGGAGAAACCAACATTGAGGGAAACGTATTAAAACGAAGAGATGCAATTGGACTATCAGATACCAATGGAATTGAGTTGAAGGCTGTGGCTAATAGCAAAGTACTGATCATTGAAGTTCCAATGAATTAGCAGATGAAAGATTACAAAATTCCATCAGGAAGCAGAATTGGACATGTTCATCTTAAGGTTTCAAACCTGGATCGTTCGCTTGATTTTTACTGCGGACTGTTGGGGTTTGACCTGGTATCGACGTACGGGAAAGATGCTGCCTTCATTTCTGCGGGAGGTTATCATCATCATATTGGCCTCAATACATGGACCAGTAAGGATGGAGTACCACCCCCGGCTAATGCCACCGGACTTTTCCATACGGCAATACTGCTGCCAACAAGGAAAGATCTTGCGGTTATTTTTAACAGGCTTATAGAAGCGGGCTATCCGCTTACCGGAGCTGCGGATCATGGTGTTTCTGAAGCATTGTACCTGGACGATCCGGATAAGAATGGGGTAGAATTGTATTGGGATCGGCCAAAAGAAGAATGGCCTAAAAAAGAAGACGGGTCAATAGATATGTATACGAGACCGTTGGATTTACCTTCTTTGCAAAAGGAATCATAAAAAAAGGGTCTGGCAAATGCCGGACCCTTTTTTAATAAAGTTATGAATTATTTAGCTTCCAACTTCATCCAATGGAAGAGGGAATTGATTGTAAATAATCTGAACAGCTGGCGTACCATCGACTACAATTGGATCAAGAGTGATATACGTATCATTCAGATTACCCGTTCTTCGAAGATCTACCATTCTATGTGCTTCGCCCCATAGGGAATATCTTCTTTCAACAAGCACATCATCAACAGTAACTGTACCTGCAAGGTCTGCCAATCCTGCTGCTGATCTGACGGCATTAATTCCGGCCAAAGCTTCAACATTATTGGTTCCAATATTAGCTTCTGCGTAAATCAACAACAGCTCCTCATTTCTTATGATTGAAATCGGACTCGTTGCTGATGCATACAAACTAGTTTCGTTGGTTCCATTGATCCCTGACTTAGCAGATGGATTATCCCTCACCGCTGATTTACTGGTTACCCTGGTATCTCCTGCCTGCGCCTCATTGACCCATGTATCGGAAACAACAATTTGATTTCCATTTTGCTGTGGAACTTTAAATAAATCGTTCAACAGATCACCTCCACTGGTACTGAAATTCATTGAAGGTCCTGTAGTAAGGCTACCTGCCAAATCGAAAAATGAATTTCCAAGATGAGTCAACGCATCGACCATGTCTCCATCATACAATGCTGCTCTTGCTGCCAAGGCACGATTAAATTGTGAAAACCCGGCTGCATCATCAAACCCGTCAAATCCGGAAGATAATCCCATTGAAAAATCTGAACCGGTCAGATCCCCATTTGCTTCATCAAGCAGGTTCCTAACAAAAGTTAAAACGGCTGATGCGTCTGTAACTAAAGGTCCCAGATTTGCAGGATCAGACACATCCAGTCTGATTCCGCTATCAAAATAAGCAGAATAGAGAATCAGGTATTGATGTGCCATCATCGTCTTTGCAAAACCACTGTAAGCATCCTTTTTAGCATCAGAAATTATGGCATTTGGTAATGCATCCAGTATCAGGTTACAATTTTTAATTGTCCTGTATCTGTTAATCCAGTTTGCTGTTGTATAAAAGGAATCATTATCAAGTGAACCGGTAGTACCTATCAAATCCGTGGTATTACGTGGATCTGCGTCAAATAGATACAACTCTCTTGTGATCGTTCCTGTTGCCGTAACATAAATAGCATGGCTATTTCTCATACGGGCCAATACCCCAATTACGAGGTTATTCATATCTGCTTCTGTTGCTGCTGTAATAATATTGACAACCGCAGGAGCATTAGGATTTATTTGTTTATCAATTTCACAACCAAAAGTGATGGCTGCCAATGACAATATTGCTATAAATTTCTTCATCATTGATATTGTTTAAAAGTTAACATTTAGATGGAAGAATACCTGTTTGGTACTTGGATAAGGGCCAACATCCAATCCGTTAGAAATAGCATTTGTACCATTCGTGGAAACCTCAGGATCATATCCAAGGTAGTCCGTTTTGGTCCAAAGGTTTCTACCCGACATTCCAATTTTCACTGATTGAATGGCTCCACCAAAAACATTAAGAGAGCTAGAAGGAATTGTATAATACAATGCAACTTCTCTTAACCTCCAATAGCCTGCAGGTTGAATCCAGGTGTCTGCATACTGAGCTCCACGTTCATCAATGATCGGGTTAGTACCCCCATCATCAAATAGCAGGTCTGATAAATTCAGGTTCTCTCCACCCTTTTTCCAGTGAACCAGGAATGAAAGATCAAAGTTCTTCAGGATATTAAGTGTATTGTAAAATGACATTTGGAAATCAGGCTGAGTATCTCCCACAGGTGTCGGAGTACCGTCTACATTCTGATAGATGGCAGTAACAGTACCGCCTTCCTGCATGTAGAATGTTCCCAGTCCTAAACCAAAACCATTATTTGGAACGGTGAAGGCAGGAACACCTACTCTGGTATAGGTTGCTTCATTTTTCCACCAGCTAACAGTAGAATTCCAGATAAGTGTACCGTTACTAACTGGTTTTGCTCTCAATGCAATCTCTACTCCTTTATTCTCTAAATCAGCATCTCCAATTGTTTCTGTACTGAAACCACCTGATGGTGGAAGGCTTCTGTCAAAAAGTAAATCATTTACTTTTCTGTTGTACATGGAAAACTCCAATCCTACCAAACCATCAAGCAATCCGACATCAAGACCAAATTCAAGTTCTTTGGATGTTTCAGGTTCCAAATTTTCATTACCAAGTTGAGTTCCAATTATAACCCCACTTTGTCCGTTAATATTTGTTGCATCAAAATTTGTAAATAATGAGCCATATGTTGCACTTGAACCAGTCTCACCATATGCTACTCTCACTTTTAGCTGGCTAATCTGATCAACACTCCAAAAATCGAAGTTGTGAATATTAGCTGCCAGTGAAGCTTTTAAAAATGGATACATTTTGTTAGGGTCACCATTTAGGCTGGACTTATCCATTCGTACCCCAACTGTACCTATAAGCATATCGTTGTAGTTAGCCTGCTCCTGAAAAATCACACCAAATTCCTCTTCGTTCTGAAGATCCTGACGAATTCTCTGCGTGCTGCTTTGGGTGAGACTTGTCTGACCGGGAATTAATTGTGTAGACTCATTAAAGAGAAATTCCCGCTTAAAATTCAGGTAGGATACTCCTACACTTGTACTTAAAGCTAAATCTCCCAGAAAAATATCATGAACAAGAAAAGCCTGATAGTTCAGGTTGGTAAAAACGTTCTTTCCTGCTCCGATGTATCCATTCTGAACACCTGCCTGAGCCTGATGATATTCAGGAACATACACGTACGTTTCATTTGTGAAATAGTCCAATCCGCCATTCCAGCTAAACTTCAATACCTGCTCATCAGTTTTGATAATGTCAGCTTCAAATTTCAGGGCCTGAAGTGTTCTGTTGACTTTATCCTTATTTTTTGCCTGATCCCTAACCAATAGCATATTACCAAAAGAAGTTGGATTATCCGGGTAATTACCAAACTGATCGGGTCTTAAATCATACCATGGGCGGGTATAAGCAAGGTTGTAAATAACAGCAAGACCTCCTTCATTTTCGTTTCCGGTAAACCCTCTGTCAGTCTCACTTCTAATGAAAGATGAAGCTGTTCCAATTCTTACCCGATCACTGATTTTGTGATCAATATTTGTTCTGATATTGTATCGTTTGAAGCCGGTATTCAGCATAATGCCCTCTTCATCCCGAATTGAACCCCCGATAAAGAAGGTTGTTTTTTCATTACCGCCTCTTGCCGAAAGGTTTGTGTTTTTGATTACACCCGTCTCTCCAAAAAGCATGTCCTCATAATCAAAAAGCTGATTTGCCGCATTGAACGCTGCAACTTCACTATCCCCGAACGTTGCTGCTACATTTGTAGCATTCCAGTTTCTTAATCCAATAAGGCGCCTGGCTTTACTAAAACCCAGGTCCTGAGACAGACTAAATTGTGTCTTCCCCGAAGATCCCCGTTTTGTTGTAATAAGAATTACTCCCGCATTTGCTCGTGTTCCATAGATTGCAGCTGCAGATGCTCCTTTAAGAATTTCAATGTTTTGAATATCATTTGGATCAATGTCTGCTAATCTGTTGGATGCCTGCTCTTCATTTCCTCTATTCGCGCCAGAGGCAAATCTCAACCCTGAAGGAATCTCAGCATTGCTCATGTAGATCCCGTCAATAATGATAAGTGGCTGATTGTTACCAGACACAGATGAAATACCTCTTAGTCTCATCGCTATTCCACCGCCTGGAGCTCCTGATATCGATACCAGATTTACTCCGGTTGTTTTACCATATAACGCTCCATCAAGTGTAGCCTGGTTAGTCATGCCCGTCAGTTCTTCCGCTGAAACGGTACCAACTGCATTTGCCAGATTACTCCGCTTGATTGAAGAAGCAAGTCCTGTGACTACCACTTCATCCAGATTTGTTACATCTGTTTTCATCTGGATGTCTCCTGCACTTCCTGCATCAACTTCCACAGCTGAAAATCCAATTGAAGAAAAGATCAAAACTGATCCAGAAGGCACTGACAAAGAATATTTTCCATCTATGTCAGTAATTGTACCGGTTGTAGTTCCCTTAACCTGTACCGTTATTCCTGGCAATGGATCGCCACTTGTGGCATCCGTCACCGTTCCCGAGACCTGCTGGTCCTGGGCCATTAGCAAGCTACACGATAGCATAAAAGCTATCGCAATTAGCCCCTTTTTGAGGTAATTGTCTCTCATACTTAAAATTTAACGTTTAATTAATACTAAGATAAAAGTCAGGAAATTATGGATGAATACAAAACATTCGCATACGAATTCCGGAATCCTGACTCTTTTATTTGGTTGCACCAGGCTACCATTAGTCAGTTATTTTTCAAATTTCAAGCAGCACCTTCCCTAATACATTCCTTTTTTGCATTTTTCTGAGGGCGTCCACTGCCTTTTCAATTGAAAATACCTCGTCAATAACCGGCCTTATTGATCCATCTTTCAACCAGCTAAGCAACAGACTTACATTTTCCCTGTTTTTCTCCGGTTCATTTCTAAAAAACCCTCCCCAAAAAACTCCGACAATGGAAGCGCTCTTGAGCAATGGAAGGTTCAGGGGGATTTTAGGAATTACTCCTGAGGCGAAACCAACGACCAGATGTCGACCACCTCTGGCAATTGCTCTGAATGATTCTTCAGACAATTCTCCGCCTATCGGATCAAAAATCACATCTGCGCCTTTGTTATCAGTTAATCTCTTTAGTTCTGATTTGAGGTCCGCTTCTGTGTAGTTGATTACCTGGTCTGCGCCAACCTTCCTGCACAACTCCAGCTTGTTATTATTTGATGCACATGCAATCACGTGGGCCCCCAGTTGCTTACCTGTCTGAATTGCAGCTATACCAACACCCCCTGAAGCTCCAAGAACTGCAAGCGTTTCTCCGGCCTTAAGCTGTGCCCGATCCCTTAGTGCGTGCAAAGCTGTAGCGAATGTCATCAGGGTAGCTGCTGCATCTTCAAATGAAACTTCGTCAGGAATCTTATAGGTATTGGATCCAAACCCAAGTGCCTCCTCTGCAAAACCACCCCAGCTCGTTCCTGAAACTACACGATCTCCTGCTTTCAGGTGCGAAACATTCCGTCCGACCGAAAGAATGGTCCCTGCAACTTCACCCCCGGGAGAAAAAGGGAAAGACGGTTGAAACTGGTACATGCCCTGAGCCATGAGTATATCAGGGAAATTTACACCTGCATATTTTACACGTATCAAAACCTGATCTTCATCAGGCCCTTCAGTGGAATGTTCGCGAACAACCAGATCTTCAATTGAGCCGGCTTTTTCTACCAGAACGGCTCTCATAGTATTTCATTGACCTTTTCAGGAGGCCTTCCAATTACAGCCTTTCCATTGTTAATGACAATGGGGCGCTCAATCAACTTTGGATATTGGATCATGGCTTTAATCCATTCATTATCTGATAAATTTTTGCCTTTGAAATTTTCTTTGAAATCAGCTTCACCCTTTCGAATTAATTCAATTGGGTTCATTCCAAGCATTTGGAGTATGTCTTTTAATTCTGACGCAGTTGGGGGGTTGTTGAGGTAATCCACAATTTCTGTGTCGAGCTTCTTGTCTTTCAAAATGTCGAGTGTACATCGACTTTTACTACATCTGTTGTTGTGATAAATTTTAATCATCTGGATTGTATTACTTCTTTACTAATTGACATGGTGACCAGCATATGAGGAACATCTACTACTTCTGCAATTTTCAAATCGCCGGCAAGTGAACACAACATGTAAGCATCATTTCTGCTCAGGTTATAATTTTTAGTCAGGTAATCGATCATGTATCTGGTTGCTTTTTTTGCGGCTTCATCGATAGTAGTGGCAAAAGCGGTAACCGCATAAACATCCTCATTCTCATACTGAGGTTCCATTATTTCATTTCCTTTGAGAAGGTTAATTTCCACCAGAAATTTCATCGGTGCTTCAATAGCTGTACCACATACTTCGCCCAATCCCTGTGCTGCATGTGCATCCCCAATCGAAAACAGTGCCCCCTCAACAAATACCGGAAGATATACGGTTGTTCCTTCCACAATATTGGGATCATCCATATTGCCCCCATTGGCTCTGGGTGGTATTGTAGATAATAATGAGTCAGTGTCAGGTGCAACTCCCAATACACCAGGAAATGGCTTAAGCGGAATACTTATGCCATCCGCAAAGCGAATCATATTCTTTCCGCTCAATTCATAGGTTCGCAAATAAGGCTCGGTAAACTCATCTGCAAGAAAGCCAAATCCAGGCAAAATGGCGGTCCAGCCCCATTCACCAATTTCTATCTTATGAAGTGTAACTGAGATGACATCCCCGGGTTCTGCTCCATTTATATATACCGGACCAGTTAGCGGGTGGATTGGGTCGAAACTCAGGTTCATAAGATCTGATGTATCTGAATCCAGTGTCAATTGTCCGTCCGTCGCTTCTTCTGTACTGATTTCAATTACAGCACCTGAATTTATCTTTAGGACAGGTTCAATTGTTCTTGTGAACTTATTATGGGTTTGTTTTGAGGTCAGGGTGTAATCCGGAGTTGGTTGTTTCCTTTCATCTTTCTTCGGGCCTTCCTCCGCTGTACATCCTGCCATAATCACCGTCAATATTACCAATAGCTGCTTCATATCTTAATGTGTTGGTTTAACAAGCTTTAATTTATATACTTACTGACTTATCAAAAAATCTAACCATGCGAAACCTAAGCCTTATAGCCCTGATTGTTCTGACTGCTTTTTCATCTCAGGCACAGCGAAATAAGAAAAGCCCGGCTGTACCCCAGGCGACTCCATCATCAGAAAGATGGGCAGGATATCAGAACCGACTTGAACTGGAAAAGAACTCATTAGTTAAGAATGTACCGTTCAGAAATGTTGGACCTACAGTAATGAGCGGACGTGTAGTTGATCTGGCTGTAGACCCTGCTGATCCATCACACTTTTATGTCGCTTATGCATCAGGATCCTTGTGGGAAACTAAAAATAATGGGACCTCTTTTGAACCAATGTTTGATAATCAAATCGTCATGACCATTGGTGATATTGAAGTAGACTGGGTGAATAAGGTGATTTATGCAGGGTCAGGAGAAAATAACTCAAGCCGCTCATCTTACTCAGGGTATGGTTTATTCAAATCTTCTAATAATGGTGAAACATGGGAGCATCTTGGGCTGGAAGAGACTCACCATACCGGCAGAATCATCCTTCATCCGACCGACCCCAATACCATCTGGGTTGGAGCCCTTGGACACTTGTACTCTGAAAATCCAGAGCGGGGTGTATATAAATCAACTGATGGCGGGAAATCGTGGCAAAAAACACTTTTCATTAATAACAGAACCGGTATTATTGATTTGATCCAGCATCCCGATAATCCCGACATACTCATTGCCGCTGCATGGGAAAAGGATAGAAAAGCCTGGGATTTTACAGAAGCTGGTGCAGGCACAGCGATTTACAGGTCTGAGGACGGAGGAGATTCCTGGGCGGAAATAGCTGATAATTCCGGGTTTCCTGACACAAACGGAACTGGAAGAATCGGACTTGCTTTTGCTCCATCCGATGCAAACATTGTCTATGCCATTCTTGACAATCAGGATCGCCGGGAGGATGAAGATGAGGATGCGGATGACGGTCTTACCAAAGACCAGCTAAGAAACATGAGCAATGAAGCATTTCTTGCTCTTGAGAATAAAAAAATCAATGATTTCCTCGATGACAATGGATTTCCCGGTGAATACAATGCAGTAGATATTAAGAAAGATGTGGAAGCCGGGAAAGTCAAAGCCGCCGATCTGGTTATTTATACAGAAGATGCCAATTCATTGTTATTTGACACGCCGGTAAAAGGCGGTGAAATGTATCGCTCTAATGATGCCGGGAAAACATGGAGCAAAACACATGAAGATTATATTGAGGGTATGATTTATTCTTATGGCTATTATTTCGGTCAGGTCAGAGTAGATGGACAGGACCCCAACGTAGTATACACGATGGGTGTTCCTATCGTACGCTCAGGTGATGGAGGAAAGACCTGGAAGTCCATTAATGAAGGCAATGTGCATGTGGATCATCATGCCATCTGGATCAATCCCGAAGATCCTAAACATCTGATACTCGGGAATGATGGCGGGGTGTATGTCAGTTTCGATACCGGAGCAACATGGATTAATTGCAATTCTCCATCCGTGGGTCAATTCTACTCAGTGAATGTTGACATGGATGAACCTTATAATGTCTATGGTGGATTGCAGGACAATGGTGTCTGGAAAGGCCCCAGCACTTATCGCTATTCAAGAAGCTGGTTGCAGAATGGGAAGTATCCTTACGAGCGCCTCATGGGTGGTGACGGAATGCAGGTAGTTGTTGACACGCGTGAAAATGAAATTGTCTATACCGGCTATCAATTTGGGAATTATTTCCGAATCAATACAACTACCGGTGATCGGAAGTATATCACTCCGAGACACAAGCTGGGTGATGCGCCGTTCCGATGGAATTGGGAAGCTCCAATCACGCTTTCCGTCCACAATCAGGATATTGTCTACTTTGGAAGTAATCGATTCCATCGCTCCATGAATAAGGGAGATGATTTCGAAGCACTTTCAGGTGATCTGACAAATGGAGGAAAGAAGGGAGATGTCAGCTACGGCACCTTGTCCACTATCGCGGAATCCCCTATGCGTTTTGGTCTTATTTATGCCGGAAGTGATGACGGTGTTATTCATGTTTCAAAAAATGCCGGACAGGATTGGGAAAATGTATCTAATTCACTTCCTCAAAACTTCTGGGTAAGTCAGGTAAGTCCATCCAACCACATGGAAAGTCGTGTGTACGCATCACTCAATGGATACAGATGGGATAATTTCGATGCATTAATCTATGTCAGTGAAAATTACGGAAAGACCTGGACTAAGATTGGATCAAACCTTCCCAAAGAACCTGTCAATGTCATAAAAGAAGATCCGGTAAATGAAAACATTCTGTATGTCGGAACAGACCATGGGCTGTACGTGTCACTGGACAGAGGACAATCATTCCACGCTTTCTATGAGGGGCTACCCAATGCACCTGTACATGATCTGGTTGTTCATCCACGAGAAAATGATTTGGTAATCGGCACGCATGGCAGGGGAATCTATATTGGTGACGTCTCGCTTGTTCAACAACTAAATGCAGAGGTAATTGCTAAGAATCTGCATGTTTTTCCAACTGAAACTGTGAATTTCAGTTCACGTTGGGGTAATAAGTCAACCTGGGGAGACCCTTTCGAGCCTACAACCACCCTTTCAGTTTATTCAGGAACCTCAGGAACTGTTACAATCGAAGTGATTTATAAAGATAAAACGGTACTCTCTTCAACTTCAGAAGTTACAAAAGGGTTAAACTTTCCGGAACTGAAACTTGAAACGGATGAATCTTTCAGAGAGCTTCTGGAAGGTGATCAGAAAGAAGACTATAAGGCGGGTGAAAATGGTGATTACCATTTAGTCGCAGGTGATTATACTATCAAAGTCTCGGTTGGTGATACTTCTCAGGAAACAAACTTTAAGATTAAAGCTCCAAGGGAAAGACCAAATCGAAAGGAATAGACTTTTACTTTACGTATAGAATAATTATTTTTGTCGTATAAGTAATTATAAAAGTCATGGACGCAAAGGTTACATTGAGTTTTGATTCATCAGTCATTTCTTCAGCAAAGGAATTTGCCCAAAAAAATAATATTAGTCTTTCAAGGCTTACTGAATTCCTGTACAGGCAGTTAGCATCTGATCGCTATGACTCTCTTGAAGAATTGCCTATTTCGGAATGGGTAAGTATGGTAGCTGAAGGTCAGGCAGAATATAAAACCAAAAGGAACGCTAAGAACCTTAAGAAGTCGTACTATGAGAGCCGTAAAAAGTGAAAGTATTTGTTGATGCCAATGTCCTCATTTCAGTACTAAACAAAGAATATCCTGTCTTTACCTACTCATCAAGAGTCCTGAGTCTGGCTGATTCCGGAAAGTTTAAACTCTATACAACACCCTTGTGTCTGGCTATCTCTTTCTACTTTTCAGCAAAAAAAAGTGGAGAAAAACAGGCCAAGAAAAAAATAGGTATTCTTATGCAGAAATTGTCTACCCTGACAATAGACAAGAATGCTGTTGACAAGGCGCTCGAAAATCCTCAGATAAAAGATCTAGAAGATGGATTTCAATATTATGCTGCTCTGAAGGAAGGTTGTGAATGCATCATTACTGAGGATGAAAATGATTTCTATTTTTCTAAGATAAGTGTATTAAAATCAGAAGGATTCCTGGAATCATACGTTTTTTGAGAATCAATTAATCTCCTCTACTATCAGATTATGGTTGGTATAGATGCATATATCAGCCGCTATCATGAGACTTTCCCGGACAATCTCTTCTGCCGAAAGGTTTGGAGCATGCTTCTTAAGCGCAAGAGCAGCAGAGCGCGCGTACTCACTTCCTGATCCAATTGCGGATATGTCATTGTCAGGCTCAAGCACATCGCCTGTACCGGAAATAACCAATATTTCATCTTTATTTGCCACAATCATCATGGCTTCCAGTCTTCGAAGGTATCGGTCTGTCCTCCAGTCCCGGGCAAGTTCAACCGCAGCTCTTTTGAGGTTACCTGAGAATGTTGAAAGTTTTTCATCAAATCTGTCAAGGAGTGTAAAAGCATCCGCTGTTGATCCTGCAAAACCTGTCACAATTTTATCATCCTGAAGCTTTCGAATCTTTTTCACATTAGATTTTGCTACTGTATTGCCTAATGTTGCCTGTCCGTCAGCACCAATAGCTACTTTCCCATTATGCTTAACTGCAAGTACGGTAGTAGATCTTAACTTTTCTGCCATAATTCATTTATATCAACAGAGAACCAAAAGTTGACTGTCAGGGTTCAATAGATGTCTAAACAAGAATTCTGATTGGATCTTCAAGAATTTCCTTAAACGTCTTAAGGAAGGCCGCTCCTACTGCGCCATCTACGGTTCTGTGGTCACAGGACATGGTTACTTTCATTACATTTCCGGCTCTCATTTCACCGTTTTCAACAACCACTGTCTCTTTAATTGCACCTACTGCCATGATACATGATGCAGGCGGGTTAATGACAGCTGTAAATTCTTCGATACCAAACATTCCAAGATTGGAAATGGTGAAGGTATCTCCTGTAAACTCTTCCGGTTGCAGCTTTTTATCTTTTGCTTTTTGACCCAATTCTTTAATTTCTGCAGAGATATGTGACATGGTTTTATTGTCAGCAAATTTCACGACAGGAACAATCAATCCATCAGGTATAGCCACTGCCACGCCAATATGAATGTGATTGTGACGAACCACGTGATCCACACCCCAGCTAACATTGATGTCCGGATGTTTTCTGATAGCAGATGCAGCTGCTTTAACTACAATATCATTAAATGAGATTTTTACCGGAGATATTTCATTCATCGATATTCTTGCCTGGATGGCTTTATCCATATTAATCTCCATCGTGAGATAAAAATGAGGGGCAGAGAATTTGCTGTCGCTCAGGCGTTTGGCAATTGCCTTTCTCATCTGAGAGAGCATGATGGATTCTGAGCTCTCTTCTCCTACAACTGTCGGAATACTTACAGCCGGAGCGGGTGCTGTTTGAGTTGATACTGAAGGCGTAAATTCCTCTACATCTCGCTTAACTATTCTTCCACCATCACCACTGCCACTTACCTGAGAAATATCGATGCCTTTTTCAGATGCAATCTTCTTTGCCAATGGCGATGCTTTAATTCTTCCATTAGATGAAGCAGGAGTCGCAACCGGCTGACTTTGGACAACTGGTGGCGTCACATTTGTTGGTGCTGATACTGCTTCTTCTTTAGCAGGAGCTTTCTCCACAACGGACGGTTCAGTTGCACTGTCAAGTAACGCCTGAAAATCTGCTCCTTTTTCACCTATGATCGCTATTACTCCGTCAACCGGGACACCACTACCTGCTTCAACGGCGGTATAAAGCAATGTTCCATCCTCATAAGCTTCCAGCTCCATTGTTGCCTTGTCTGTTTCAACCTCTGCCAAAATATCGCCTGATTCAACCTGATCACCGGTCTTTTTCAACCAGGACGCAATCACGCCCTCTTCCATCGTATCGCTCATCTTGGGCATTCGAATGATGGAAGCTTTAATAGTACTTGTATCAACAGAAGCACTCACTTCTTTGGCAGGTTCTTCCGTTTTTTGCGGTTCCGGAGTTGCCGGCTCCCCATTAAGAAGGTGCTTAAAATCTTCTCCTTTTTCTCCGATCACAGCCAAAATTCCATCAACCGGCACCACATCTTTTTCCTTAGCCCCAATGTGCAACAGAACACCATCCTGATATGACTCCAGTTCCATCGTCGCTTTATCTGTTTCAACTTCAGCCAGAATATCTCCTGAACTTATTTCGTCACCCTCTTTCTTTAGCCAGCTTGCGATCACACCTTCTTCCATCGTGTCGCTCATCTTAGGCATTCGTATTATTTCAGCCATTAATCCTCGGTTTTTCTAAGTCAAAATTAACCCATCCATTCAAATTAAATCGGCATTCTTGTGAAAAGCAAAATTGAGTAAGCCGTCACGAAGTATTATCTTGGCAGAAATGTACGATCGATACACCATAACGCTTAAAAATGATGAGTTGGCACTAACGCTTGGTGTTGAAGTTTCCGATCAATATTCTCCTCAATTCAATGCAGCGCCAACAAAGAAATTACCTGTTATTACAAGTCAGGAAAATCAAAAGCTGTCTTTTTTCCACTGGGGACTAATGTCCATGTGGTCCAACAATAAAACCATGAGTCCAAAACTCTACAATTTACCTCTGGACTCTCTGTTGACAAAGGCCACCTACAAAAGGAAGTTAAAAACGCATCGTTGTGTCATTCCAATGGACGGATTTTATGCATGGAAGCAGGTAGCAAAAAAAATGCAGGTCCCTCATTATTTTTATTTCAAAGATCGCAGGGTCTTTTCCGTCGCAGCAATTTGGGAGGAGTCTGACGAAAGTGAAGGTCAAAGTGAGTCCTTCATTATGGTCACAAAACCATCAACCGGATCTGCATTGAGTTTTAATGAAAGCATGCCTGCCATTATGGATACCGGCTCCTCAAGAAAATGGCTGGAAGCTGATGATACCGTCCGCATAGAAGACCTACTCTCGACAGATATTTCCGCTGAACTTATTTCGCATACAGTATCTCCAAAAATCAGGGATATCGATCTGAATGATGTTTCGTTTATAAACCCGGCTCCTCCTTCGGACCAACACGGGAATTATACACTATTTACCTGATGAGAATTCCAGTCATATTCCTTTTTCTGTTTTCCATTATGTCTTCTTGTTACACGGGAGATGAAGTCCCTCCGGACCAGACGACCTGGGAATATGATGAACCGGGTAGCAATGGGCTCTCAGAGGATAATTTATTAGAATTGAATGAAAGAATCTCACTCAATCAATTTCAATTCATTAATGGATTGATCATTATTAAAAACAACAAACTGGTATTTGAAAACTATTACAATAATTATGGAAGGCATTCCGTCATTGCCCTGGATCGTGCTTCTGTTGTATTCACGGTTGCTGCTTTAGGGATTGCTCTTGACGAAGGGCTCTTAAGCCTGACGAGCCCGATTTATGAATTTCTCCCTGAATACCAGGTTTTTTTTAATGATGACGTAACTAAACAAGATATCACCATTGAACATCTGCTCACCCACCGATCCGGCCTTTCATGGAATGAGAGCCTGGCAGCATTTATTGATAACGAAGACAATAACCTGAACCAGATGATGTCATCACAGGACTGGATCTCCTTTATTCTGGATCGCCCGCTTCAGGCCATTCCAGGATCCTTCTACAACCTGAATTCAGGGACTGGTGTTATTCTGGCAAAAATTATCGAAAATGCCTCCGGCAGACCTTTTTTTGACTATCTGAAGGAAAATCTGATTGATTTGATTGGCATTACTTCTCTTTCAATCAGGCAGGATCCATCCGGGAATTACGATGGAGGTCGCGGGATTTCAGCCACATTAATTGACTGGACCAAATTTGGATCCTTTATGATCGATAAGGGAATATGGAATAACAGAAAAATCATTGATCCAAATTTTATTTCTGAGGCTACCAAATTCCAGGCTCCGGTATCAGCATGGTATAACCTTGGATACGGATGGTGGTTATTCGGTGATAATTTTGAAGATTCCTTTCCAATTCCTAAGGATAATATCTATTATATCCCTGGCGAAATCGGGCAGCATCTTTACATAATTCCAGATCAAAATATGATTATCTCAATCGCTGCAGAAAACTTCTTTTTTGGTTTTGGTAATCCATCGCTAAACTTGTTCTCTGAAATAACAACATCGATTCAATAATTTGACAGATCAGGATTCCGATTTGCTTTTGTTTGGTCAGGTAAAAAGCGATGACCTTTCTTCCTACGAGCTTATTTTTAAGAAATATTTTAAAGAGCTTTTCAGGTTTGCATATACCTATGTGAGAGATGGAATCATAGCCGAAGAGATGGCACAGGAAGTTTTTCTGTACATATGGGAAAAACGGAAACAGATCGAAATCCAGACCACATTAAAGACTTATCTCTACTCGGCCGTAAAAAATAAATGCCTCAATTATATCAAGCTTGAATTGCCAAGGCAGCAGGCCATGTCAGATGTGAGCGAGGTAATGTTAAGTGTTGATACAGCCAGGGTAGATGAAGGAGAGAACGAAAAGCTTAAAATTTACATAAAAGAAGCAGTTGATTCTCTTCCCAATAAATGCAGAGAAATCTTTATCCTGAGCAGGAATGCGGGACTTACTTACGAAGAAATAGCAGAAGAACTGGACCTCTCGAAGAAAACAGTAGAAAATCAAATGGGTATAGCCTTAAAAAAACTGAGAGAGTCGCTTGAATTGGTTTATAAGAGATATGTTGATGACGGAATATTTAAATCCTGATTTTTTTATGAAAAACCTTAGGGGTATTCAAAATGAAGATTGACAATATATACGAGTGACTATTAATAAGATGCCAGAGGAACTAGACAGATATAACCACCTGAGATACAATGATCCCTCTTCAGAAGAAAAAGGATTTGTAGACTTTCTGTATGAAAATTCCGACAGTCCTGCTCCTGATGTAGATGTAGATGCTGCGTGGAACAGGTTTGAAGCTAGTCTTGGTACTAGAGAAAGCAAATCAACCCCATGGCTGAAAATAGCAGCAAGTGTGGTTGTACTTATTGGTATCTCGCTTTTCGTTTGGAATGTCAGCACTCCTGAACAAATTAATATCGCATCACTTGACGAGAAAGTAAGTGTCACATTCCCTGACGGATCAACTGGAATACTTAATGCAAATTCTTCGTTCAGCTTTCCTGAAAGATTTGGAAAAGAACGATCAGTTATTTTTGAAGGAGAAGCTTATTTTGATATTATAAAAAGCCAAAAACCGTTTGTTATAGCTGTTGGCGGAGTGGATGTTAAAGTTCTTGGAACTGCATTCAATCTCGTTTCTTCCGCTGATGAGGTTGAATTGTTCGTTGAAAGAGGTTTGGTTGCTTTTGAAAAAGAGGGTGCACAAACCAAAGTTGCAGCGGGATTAAAAGCTGTATTTTCAAAATCAAGTGGTGAAGTAGTAATCACGGAAAATGCTTCTCCAAATATTCTAAGCTGGAGCAATGGACAGCTGGTATTTAATGATACTCCCCTTTCTGAAGTGTTTAAAGATCTTGAAGAATTCTATGAAGTGGATTTTAAAGTCTCTAATAAACGCATTAACAAGTGTAAACTCACTGTTACTTTTGATAAAAAATCTCTGAGTGAGGTAATCGAAACCATTGAATCAATTCTTGATGTCAAGCTGACCCGGAATAACAACACTGTTAAAGTATCAGGTTCCGGTTGTTAATTTTCTCCTAAAAAACATTCTGAAGGTCTTCTTTCCTTAATTTTGGGCTCTTATTACAGAGCCACAATTGGATTACTTCAGGCATGCACTTTTCTTTCTCTTTCTTTCTTCAGTCATCTGTCTGAATGCTCAAAATCCTTTGCAGCAACCAATACCTCTTGAAAAAGGTGATTATAAGTTGTTTGATGCCCTCCAGGAAATCAAGGAAAGTGGAATTCCGTTTGCTTTCAGCACCACCCGACTTCATAATGTCTCAATTACTGTAGGCCGGAAAGAAACGGTAAAGTCCTTCCTTGATCGTTTGAAGAAAGAAAAAGTGATAAGATATGATATCACAAATTCACAAATACTTATTACAAGGTATGTGTCATCAAAATTTACTTTGAACGGGCTGATTAAAGATGCTGAAACCGGAGAGCACTTAATTGGTGCGAGCATTCAGATTGACGAAAGTGATGTCGGAGCAGTGTCAAACGGATACGGATACTATTCTCTTACACTTGAAGAAGGAGATTACGACATAATGGTTTCTCACATTGGCTATAAGACGGTAAAAACTGATATAGAACTGTCCAAAAATACATTTCTGAGTATTTCTGCAAAACCGAGAATTTTTCAGTTGGAAGAAGTAGAAGTCAGTTCTATTTCCGGTGATATTAACATTTCTTCAACTATTCCTTCGATCAGTCGACTTTCAATTGGTGATGAATCCGGACAAATTCCTTATTTTCTGGGCGAAGTAGATGTTATTCAGAATGCATTGCTCCAGCCAGGTATAAAAACGGTTGGTGAGGATGCCAGCGGGATTCACATCAGGGGTGGTGGTGCAGACCAGAACCTGATACTGCTGGATGAAGCTACCATATACAACCCCAATCATTTTTACGGCCTCATATCGGTTTTTAATCCGGAGGCCATTAATGATGTCAGAATTCTCAGAGGTTTCATTCCTCCTTCATATGGTGGGAGAGCATCATCGGTAATTGAAGTACGCCAAAAGGAGGGGAATACCAATAGACTAAGCTATTCCGGAGGCATTGGAGTTCTGTCAGCAAGGGGATTAATTGAAGGACCCATTAAAAAGGGAACAAGTTCATTCCTCGCCTCTGCAAGACAAAGTCTTTTGAATCTGTCCATTGATGACTTTGCAAGTACTTCAGTCAGGAGAAACAGAATCAGGTTTCAGGATATTAATCTTAAAATCAACTCACGTCCCAACGAAAGGAATACTTACTATTTATCAGGTTATTTTGGGAATGATCGAAACACCGCAGGATTCAATTCCATTAGAAATTGGGGAAACAGAATGGTCAATTTCAGATGGAATCACATATTCGCACCTAAATTGTTTTCCAATTTCTCCGCTTTTGTTTCTGAGTATATCTACCGAATTGAAAGTTCTGATGAAGAGTTTGCCTTTGTTTCGAAATCCAGAATCGTTGATTACAGTGTTAAGGCTGACTTATCCTATGTATTTAATCCTAACAATGAATTGAATTTTGGATTTTCCTCCATTTTCCACAGGCTCAAACCCGGAGATCGGGAACCCATTGATATTGATGCTGCCAACAAGACCAACACAATCAGGCTTGATCCTGAGCATGGCCTGGAATCAGCATTTTATATAAGCCAACAGACCAAAGCCGGTCCGGTGAGCTTTAACTATGGACTAAGATATTCTGCCTTTCACAACTTTGGCCCGGAGGATGTCAGGATATACGCACCTGACGGACCCATTTCCGACAGTACTGTAATCGACACACTTTTTTTTGGGAAGAATGAACTAATCAAACTTCATCAAAACCTGGAACCGCGGATTGCTGTAAACTGGCAATTAAACTCCAGTACCTCGATAAAGGCGGCTTATTCCAAAACCGCACAATACCTCCATCTTATTTCTAATACGCTTGCACCTGCACCAACTGATATCTGGAAATTAAGCGATACCTATATTCCTCCATCGGTCACCCATCAATATACGCTTGGCTTCTACAAAAATTTCAGAGAAGATAAATGGGAAACCAATTTTGAAGTCTACTACAAGGATAATCTCAAAGATTTCGCCTATCGAAATGGAGCAGATCTCATATTTAATGAAAACATTGAAACAGAACTGCTTATTGGTAGAGGACGATCTTACGGCCTGGAATTATATATTTCCAAAAAATATGGAAAATTCACCGGATGGCTCAGCTACACTCTTTCGAGATCAGAAACCAGGCTGGAAGAGGATAATCAGAGCGCTTACGTGCTTAATAACTTCGATAAAACTCATGATTTGTCGACTACCGTAGTAACTAAAATATCTGACAGGCTTAGTATTTCGGGCAATTTTCTTTTCGCAACTGGTATACCACTGACACTACCAAGTGATAAATACGTTTTTGAAAACAACCTGGTACCACATTTTGCAGACAGAAATGCATCAAGACTTCCTAATTATCATCGCCTGGACCTGTCACTTAAATGGGAAGGTCGAAGATTAAAGAAAGATGGCTCAGAGAGAAAGAACCGTGACTTCTGGATATTCACCATATATAATGCCTATGCAAGGCAAAATGTTAACTCCTATTTCTTCAGACAGTCAGAAACCAATCCGGGATTAGGAGAAGTTGTTCAGTATTCAATCTTTGGAACTATTATACCAGCACTCACTTACAATTTTAAGTTTTGAGAAAGATCCGGATTCTCATATTGACCGTTGCATTTCTATCCTGTGAAAAGGTAGTAATCATTGAACTGCCCGAAGCGCAGAACCTTCTTGTAGTTGAAGGCTGGATTACCAATTTCGATGAGCGACAATACATTCGATTAACAAGATCCAACAGTTTTTCAGATCGGGAAAATCCACCCATAGATGATGCTTTAGTTCGTGTTGAGGTGAAGAATTCAGGAGTAATTGATTATGTCTACACTGAAAATGGAACTTACCTTTCAACCGGTTCTTTTTCGGGTGCAAAAGACAATGAATACCGGGCAATTATCATTATGTCAAATGGAGACTTGATTAGATCTGAATGGACAAAAATGTCAGCCCAAACTAAAATTGTTCTAATTAGTCCTGTCTCCTTTGAGGAAAATGATCCGGACAATCCTGGTCAGACCACTACAATCTACTATCCCAGAATAACCGCCCTTGATTCAGCTAATTTTGAAAACTTCTACCGTTGGGTCTTCTTTCGAAACGGAGAGCGGCTATCAGAGCCAGAGTCAATCACCCTTCAAAGAGATATTTTTTTTGACGGAAATTTCATTCCCAACAGTTTTGATCGGTTTGAATATGATCCAGGTGATGAAATGGAAGTACAGCTGCATTCCATAGAGGAACGGACCCATGATTACCTCAGTTTGTTAAAATCACAAATTACCACACTTGGCGGGGCAGCAAGCACCACTCCTGCTATCGTTTCCGGAAATCTGACCAACCTTACTAATCCGGATGTTGTAGTTCTGGGCTATTTTGGTACCACCGCAATTAGTTCAGGTTCTGAAATCGCACAATAATATTCCGCTCAGATTTAGGGGTATGAGCCATTAAATACGACATAATAGTATGAGCAAAAAATTACTTTTACTTATTATCTCTATCGTTATCGCTTTTTTTGGAGTAAAACTTTCAAAAAGGCTAAGAAAGTCTTTGATTTAATCCTCTCCCTGGATAATCACCAGAAATCAGGAAACACTCTCCATTTACTCTGGTAGTCCTTTTTCGATCAATACAAGATTTAATAGCCTGTTCGCTATTTGTTCAGACACTATTGAATGTAAGAGAACTTGCTCAGACCGGGTATTAGTGTAAATAACAATTCACAGGTATAAAAGTCAAAAACGGAGCGCCCCTCACCAAAGGCTAACTCCGTTTTATACAACCAGCTATGGATTGTTCTTAGTTTCTTGATTCAATATTAGTCAACCTTTTCGTACCAAAAGGGCCTAATTCGTCCACCAGGGACTATTAATAGACAAAGCGTTGATTTCAGTAGATTAAGGTATTTTGACCTGAAGGGCCATTCCATTTATATGACAGGATATTAATAATCAGGCCTGCATATTGTTAGATTGTAAATCCTGAATACACAATTAAGACATGTGTTCAGGCAAGTGCTTCCCTTGGAATTTTAGTTGCAACAATTGACTTGTATCCCCCGGCAATATCCACCAGGTTATGATAGCCTCTTGATTTGAGTATTGAGGCAGCTATAATAGAACGATACCCCCCCAGACAATGCACATGATAGGTAGTATCCTTATCCAGCTTATCCATTTGCTCACTGATGTAGTCGAGTGGCAGGTTCATGGCTCCTTCAATGTGGTCCGTCTGCCATTCACCTGGCTTTCTGACGTCCATAACATTAAGATCACCTCCATTATAAGCTTTGGCGAATTCTTCCGCTGAAATAGATTTCACGGTATCTGTATCTCTCCCACTCGCTCTCCAGGCATCAAACCCTCCCTCCAGATATCCGAGTGTATTATCAAAACCAACCCTGGATAGTCTTTTTACCACTTCTTCTTCTTTTCCTTTATCAGCGATGAAAATAATGGGTTGCTCCAGATCTGGAATCAGCGCACCAACCCAGGGTGCAAAATCTCCACCGATTCCTATAAAGATCGAGTTAGGAATATGGGCTTCTGCAAAGTCCTCCTGACTTCTTGTATCGAGCACAAGTGCTCCCTCATGATCAGCCATTCCTTCAAATGTTTCTATATCAAGTGGCACATTTCCCTTTTTCATTACTTCCTCCAGACTAATCGCACCTGATTTATTCATTTGAACATTTGCAGCGAAATACTTTGGCGGGGGAAGAATGCCTTCAGTGACCTCCTTAATAAATTCATCTTTGGTCATGTCAGCCCTGAGAGCATAATTCGATTTTTTCTGATTACCCAGTGTATCTGTTGTTTCTGAGCTCATATTTTTACCACAGGCCGATCCGGCACCATGTGCAGGATATACAATCACATCGTCAGGAAGTGGCATTATTTTGGATCGCAGGCTGTCATATAACATACCGGCCAGGTGATCCTGAGTAAGTGATCCTTTTTGGGCTAAATCTGGTCGCCCAACATCCCCAATAAACAGGGTATCTCCACTAAATATGGAGTGCTCTTTTCCGTTTTCATCTATTAGCAAATAAGTGGTACTCTCAAGCGTGTGGCCCGGAGTATGAAGGGCTTTTAACTTAATTTTCCCAAGTGTAAATTCCTGTTCATCTTTTGCTTCTACAAAGTCAAAAGAAGGTTTAGCCCCTTCTCCATAGACTATTTTGGCTCCTGTCTTTTTTGACAGTTCCAGATGGCCGGAAACAAAATCAGCATGGAAATGTGTTTCGAAAATGTACTTAATTTTTGCACCGTCTTTTGCCGCTTTCTTCAGGTAAGGATCGGTTTCCCTTAGCGGATCAATAATTGCCGCTTCTCCTTCACTTTCTATGTAGTAAGCCCCCTGTGCAAGGCATCCGGTGTATATCTGCTCAATTTTCATTGTCCAATTACCAGTTCATTTAATAAAATGTAAATACTCATCACCAGTACAAACCATCCAAACCCTGATTTTAGTTTCTTGTTTGAAACAAAACGTGATAAAAAAGTTCCTGCAAAGATACCAACAATAGCCAGGGCAGTGAAAAATAAAAGGAATTCCCATTCAATTTCCTGTCCGGACTGGATGTCACCAACAAAACCAAGAAGTGACTTAGCGGCTATGATCGTTAATGATGTACCAACCGCCAGTTTCATTGGTAGCCTGGAAAGCAAAACCAGGGCGGGGATAATGAGAAATCCTCCTCCTGCTCCCACAATCCCGGTCAACAAACCAACGACCAGGCCATCCAATATAATTCGTGGATAATCGAATACTCTTTCCTCTACATTTTCATCCTTACCATTTCTTGTCCGAATCATGGAAATAGCGGCAATGAACATGATCAATGAAAAGAAAACCATGATCAATACATCTCTGCTCAGAGTGAATGACCCTATACTGATTATTTCCTCAGGAATGGCAGGTACTAAATACAACCGGGTCAGATAAACAGTCAGGAAGGAAGGGATGCCGAAAACTAAAGCGGTCTTCAAATCAACCAGACCCACTCTGAATTTTGCAACTGACCCAACCAATGAAGTAGTTCCAACAACAAATAGTGAATATGCGGTAGCGAGAACCGGATTTATACCAAAGAGGTATACCATCACCGGAACGGTCAGAATAGACCCTCCTCCACCGATTAGTCCTAATGAAATTCCAATAATGACCGCAAATAAGTAACCGGCAATTTCCATTGGCGGCAAATCTAAAATTTAGATCGGACTTATATAATTGTGAGAAAGATTAAATGGTGAAGTATTTAGTCAGTCAAAGTGATTTTGGATGCTTCTGGAAATTTGTCCAAGAAACATCACTTTGTTTTTAATCTGCTCGCCAATAACCTGATTTTGCACGATGGAATGATCTCTGATTGGCTTGCTGATTTTACCCTGATAGATCACAAGTGATGCAACAATCAACCCCACAACTATAAACAGTCGTTTGATAGAGTTAACCGTATTTCTTTCACCTGCATTCATTGCTAAATCGTTTAACTCATTAGTAGCATTGATTCCAGGATTATTACAACTCCTGTAAAAAATTATTTCACAATGACAATTGGAAAGTCCTGACCTCTTGAGAATGTGTGTGGATACTGAGGAGTCCCCTTGTATTTTATGCTTAATTCCGGCACCTGATCATCCAGGTAGGATTTAAGCTCATAGATTGTCACTTTACCATCCTTTGGTGCCCCGTCTGCTTCTCCGGAAAGTCCCTTGAGCAAGAGATAGGTAAAAAGTCCGTGACCCAGCGATTCGAACTCTGTCGCATACTGATCACTCCCCGCAGAGGCCATTACATGTATTCCGCTGCTTCTGGATAATTGAGCAATTGCCTTTTCTTCAGGAGCCCCCCGCTGCGCAAGGGTTTCAACCGAGCCCCCGGATTGACAGGCATCCATAATAATCAATTGTTTTAATGCTTTGACTTCAAGCATTGCCTGCTTCAGGGCCTCAGCCTCAATTCCATATTCAGACATCTTCTGATTATCGTAGAGTCTGCTTGCACCTGCAGATACCAGATAAAACTTATCATCGACCATGCTGCCATGTCCGGCATAATAAAAGATGAATACATCATTCGCAGCTATCTGGTCTTTTATCTCATTTAGTTTGTTCAGTATCCCCTGCTTTGTAGCTTCTTTATCAAAAATCTGGTGAAGAACTACTTCTGAGTAAATGGCCTCACTTTGTTCTTTCATTTGTAAGGCAAAAGAAGAAGCATCCGGTTTTGCGTAGTTGAGGTTCAGTGACTCATTCAGGTATTCGTTAATCCCTACTGCAAGGATATGACACCTGCTCCCCGGAGTTTTACTTGTGGAAACCAGGCTAAAGGAAGTTTTGGCGGATTCAACGTTCGCCTTTGAAGAAGCTGAAGCTGAAAATTCATTAATGCCGGCCACCATCGGAAATTTAATCGAGTAGACGGTTGTGTGCTGATCTGCATTCCTCGTTTTGATAATATGATCCTGAAAATTTACTCTTCTACCATTATGAAAAAGCTTAATATCTTCAGCTCCTCCACCCCGGGTTTCCACTTTTAAAAAAAGGTCAGCAACATTGTCATTACCCGCAAGACCTGAGAGTTTGACAATCGGTGGTGGTGAACTCTCCAGCTCTCTCTCCATGCTTGTTTTTCCTGTTCTTGTATCGGAAAAAAGGGACCTGGCAAGGCCTGGTTTATAAAATTCATGCATGAATTGGGAAGAACTGAATACTTCCATGCCGCGAACAAAGTGGATATTGGACACGGCCTGATCGGTCGCATCAAAATAGCCATCCGATGTTTTGATCATCCAGTCATTTTTCCCGATCTGGATATGTTCAAATAATTCCTTTCTGCCGGCGAGGCTCCAAAATTTAGTAACCCCGTCTATATCTGATGAAATCATCAGGTTTCCGCTTACCTGCAAACCATTAATCTCTGCCTGATGTCCCTGAAGTACAGCTTCCTTCTCACCATTCTTACGATTCCAGAAACTAATTTCTCTGTCCGCACCGGCAGTGAGGATGTGCTCTTCTGACAGTAATGCACTAAAACATGGCTGTTCTGTTGATATCTTTCTTTTGATCAGACCGCTAAACAGGTCCCAAAGGATGGCTCTCCCATCCCAGCCTGCGCTAAGAATCTCATTTCCTTCTACCTGAATTGAGGTAACCACATCCGTGTGACCGACAAATTCTTTTACGAATCGCTTCGTCTCAATTTCCCACAACTGAAGTGTTTTATCCAGTAAACCAACAACCAGGTATGCATCATTTTCGGTAAAGGCGATATTGTATGCAGATCTTCCCTCATTATAGATATAGTTGTGCCGCTCCCATGTCTCTGTATTCCATGTGCTGATCACACCATCCCATCCACAACTGGCCAGCAACTGACCGTCATTGCTTATTGCCAAATCAAAAACAGGCTCTCTGTGTCCCTTTATTTCTTTCTCAATTTTTCCGGTTTTCTCGTTCCAGATGATAATCTTTCCATCACCACCTCCAGTGGCAATCAGATCATCAGTTATTCTTTCAAAGCACAAGATTCCCTTTTCATGACCAATGTATTCCATGGCAATGGAAGCCGTGTTTACATTCCATTTTCTGGCCTTTGAGGCAGTCTTTCCCATGTACAGGAAGTTTCCATCCAGCAGTTGCGCTGATTTATACTTCACCCATTTCGCGATGTAATGTTCCCAATAACTGCCCAAATCATAATCCAGTCCAGTACTGGTTTGATTGAGAATTCCCTGATATACTTTTATTTCTTCTCCCTGAATGTCAGTCAACACACTGACCTTATCCAGCGCAATGAGTATTTGCTCCTCAGAAGGATGGAAGGAAGCATCGTTGATCTTTCCGCTCTGAGACCATTTTGAAAACAGTTGACCAGTTTTGCCTGAATAAACAAAAACGGTGTCTTCAGTGGCTGCCAAAAAGTAATCTCCATTCTCACTGAAATCGACGGATGACACATCTCTCAGCTTACCTGCACTTTCCCACATCAGTTCACCGGTAGTCAGATCATACCTCGAAAATGCAGCTCCATTTGAAAGTTTCAATAAGGAAGAAGAGCTCGGGTCAAACGTTGATAGTGTCCCGCAACCACCACAATAACCTGCTTCCGGTTTAAGCTCATGAACTTCATTCCAATCTTCGGCCCCATAAACCTTTGCCGTTCGATTGTCCTGCCCAATCGAGAGGTATTTATCATCAGGACTAAATGCTACACTTACTCCATAACCAACTCCCTTATCCGGATTCGCCCTGATTTTCTTAAGGATAGAATAATCCGATGTGCGATAAATCGAAACAGAATCCTCATAGCTTCCTATAGCGATCATGCTGCCTGAATTATTAAACGCGACATCCGTCACGTATCCTGAAATCATTCTGCTTCGCCATAGCATGTCACCACTGACCAGATCCCAAATAATAACGGTTCCATCTGCGCTGCTTGTTGCCAGTTTATTACCCGATACTGAAAACCCGTTGATCGTATGCTCATGACCAATGAAGCTCCGCATTTCCATTCCCGTCTCTGCGTTCCATAATCTGGCAGTTTTGTCTCTGCTTACCGAAATGAGAAACTCGCCATTTCTGATATACCGGGCAGATTTAACGTCTTCTCCATGGCCCTTTTGGATAACGGATGTAAAAGACTGAGCCTCTGCAAAACAGAGGCTCATGGTAACTAAAATTGTCAGGACAGGGTTTTTCATTTCATAAAGCGGGTCACCCTTTGATATGGCTCGTCCAGACAGGGACTGAGGAATGATTCACTACGTCTTCAGCGATGCTGCCTGCAAGAAAATGGCCAACTCCCTTTCTCTGATGTGTACCAAGGGCAATCATGTCTGCATTGGTGTCTTCAGAATAGTAGATGATACCATCTTCTTCATTCTTGTAATTATAAATCTCAATCGTGCAATTTTCGATGTTGTACTTCGCAACGAATTCCTGCATCTGCTTCATGTCATGACGTGTTGATGTAAAGCTCGCAGGAGTATTAATTTTCACAATGTTTAGTTGTGCGCCAAACATGGTTTGCAAATCCTTCAATTGTGTAATGAATTCATCGTCTGTGTGAATAAAGTCAGAAGCAAAAACTATTTTCTCAATTGGTTCCAATTCGCATTTGTTTTGCACGGTAATAACAGGACAGGTCGCCTTTCTTACCACTTTCTCAGCGTTTGATCCCACAAAGAACTCGTTGAGCCCTTCGGCACCTTCTGTTCCCATCACAACCAGGTCTACTTTTTCTTCGGTAATCTCTTCAATGATGTTGTGAAAGGCATTTCCAATCTGAATCTTCTGTGAAATCTTTTCGTCTGTATACTTCGCATCAGAAATGACGGCACTAAGTTTCTCTTCCACCTTTTCTATCATCTTCTTGATGTATAGCTGCTCCATCGGGTCCATGTCCTGAATTCCCATGGTCCTGAATGAATCGGCAGTCGGGTGTTCAATTACATTTAGTAGTCGGATATCGCACGCTGCTTTGTCTGCGATCTGGCAGGCAAGATCCAGCGCATGCTCGGCTACTTTTGAGAAATCATACGGTACTAATATCTTTTTCATGATTCAGATTTGATTATAACCTCAATTTAAGAAAAATGAATGGAATGGAATTGAGAAAAATCAGGGATGGGTCTGATATGCCATCAGCTAAAGAACTGCCCTGCTGAAAACAGCGCTGAAAAGATCAGGGTAGATATCGCCATTTGTTTAAGGAAAGGGTCAAGCTCGGAACCTGATTTAGTCCGCACTGCTCGTATGTTTTTGAGTAAAAGCGGTGACATCAGGATAAATGCCAACTGGAATGCGTGATTGTAATCCGAGATGGCAAACAGGATCGAAAGTAACAGTCCGATGGACAATAAAAGCGCATGATAAGTTCCGGCCTTTTCATAGCCCAACCTTACGGGAATCGAGTATTTTCCCGCTTTCTGATCGGAATCAATGTCACGAATGTTGTTGACATTGAGCACCCCCACAGCAAACAGACCCAGAGATGCCGCTGGTAACAGTACCATCCAGTCTGTTGATTTTGTCTGGAGAAAATATGTTCCAAAAACAGCCACAATTCCGAAAAAAATAAAGACAAAAGCGTCTCCAAATCCAGCATATCCATATGGGTTTTTGCCAACCGTGTATTTGACGGCTGCTGCTATGGCGGACAAACCAACCACAAAAAATACAAGGGCCAATTGCCAGTCCTGGGGGAAGGCATAATAAAGCAATGCAAGTCCTGAAATCAATGAAAGCAGGGAGAAAACGATGAGCACACTTTTCATGGCTTTTTTGGTGATAGCTCCTGACTGAACCATGCGATCTGGCCCCGACCGTTCATCTGAATCCACGCCGGAAACAGCATCTCCATAATCATTGGCAAAATTTGAAAGAATTTGAAGCAGAAAAGCAGTCAGCATCGTTAACCCTGCAATTCTGTAATCCACTGCTCCTTTATTATAGGCCAGCGATGTTCCTATGAGAAAACCCGAAACTGCCAAAGGCAGTGTTCTTAAACGAGCAGCGATGATCCAGGATTTCAGTGATGCCATATTACATTCTTTCAGGTACCTGAATACCCAACAGATCCATTCCTTTTTTAATAACCTGTGCCGTGGCTGCTGATAAAGCAATTCTGAATCCCAGTTTGTCCTTGTTATCTTCGTTAAAGATTGGCACCTCCTGATAGAAGCCATTGTAGTCTTTAGCTACATCATAGACATATTGTGCAAGGATTGATGGCGAATATTCTTTCCCGGCCTCCTGAATGGAGGACGAAAAATCAGTCAGCTTATAGATCAGTTCTACTTCTCTAGGAGATAATGCCCCAACTTTTTCAATTTCAAAATCTGTACCCGTTTCCAACGATTTTGCTCTTCTCAAAATGGCCGATATTCGAGCGTGACTGTATTGAATGAACGGTCCGGTATGTCCCTGAAACTCAATGGATTCCTTTGGATCAAACAGCATGCGCTTCTTCGGATCGACTTTAAGCAGGAAATATTTTAACGCTCCCAGGCCCAGCATTCGATAGAGCTCCAATGCCTCTTCCTCATTCATTCCTTCAATTTTTCCAAGCTCCACGGTGTGTTGTTGAGCGGTATCAAACATCTCCTGTAACAGATCATCGGCATCCACCACAGTGCCTTCCCTTGACTTCATTTTTCCCGAAGGCAGATCCACCATTCCGTAAGACAGGTGATACAATCCATCTGCATACGGACGACCCATTTTTTTCATAATAGCGAAAAGGACTCTGAAATGATAGTCCTGCTCATTACCCACCACAAAGACGCTTTTGTCAAATGGAAAATCGGCATGTTTCATTTCTGATGTTCCAATATCCTGAGTCATATAAACCGCTGTTCCATCACCCCTGAGCACCAGCTTTTCATCCATCCCCTCATCCGTAAGATCTACCCAAACCGAGCCGTCTTCTTTTTTGAAAAACACTCCTTTATTGAGTCCTTCGTCAACAATATCCTTTCCCAGCAAATACGTATTCGATTCCTGGTACATCTTGTCGAACGATATGCCCATGGTTTCATACGTCTGATCAAACCCCTCATACACCCATCCGTTTAGCTTTTCCCAAAGTGATACGGTTTCTGAATCTCCTTCTTCCCATTTTTTCAGCATTTCCTGGGCGGCTCTAATAGATGGAGCTTCTTTCTTCGCATCTTCAGGGCTCCTGCCTTTTTCAATCAGCTCATTGATTTCCTTTTTGTATTCCTGATCAAATTTCACGTAATACTTTCCGACCAGGTGATCTCCCTTCATGCCGGCATCAGCCGGTGTTTCATTATTTCCAAATCGCTGATACGCGAGCATGGACTTACAAATGTGAATTCCACGATCGTTCACCAGGTTCACCTTCATCACCTCGTATCCGTTTGCTTTCAAAATTCTGGCCGTGGAATCGCCGAGGAAATTATTTCTTAAATGTCCGAGGTGAAGGGGCTTGTTAGTATTCGGTGAAGAAAATTCAACCATCACCTTTTCATTTTTAGCAGGAATGGTTCCATAATCCTGATCTGAGGCTATGGCATGCAATGCAGACACCCATTCCCTGTCTGAAATTTCCAGATTCAAAAATCCTTTCACCACATTGAAGTCGCTGATGAAATCAGTATTTTCTTTCAGCCATTCACCTAATTGAGTTCCGGATTGCTCCGGATTTGACTTTGTGATTTTGAGATATGGAAATACCACAAAAGTGTAAGTGCCTGAGAATTCCTTTCGTGTAGGCTGCAAATTGATTTCACCTGAATCAATGGTGTGATCAAAAAGGGATTTAAAAGCTTCGCTTATTGCTGCTTTTATCTTCAATTCAGGCATTCTGTTGGTTTTGTTTTGGTAAAAAAATCTCAGCCATCATGCATCGGGCGCTTCCTCCACCAAGTTTTTCAATGGTGTGGATATCACTGTGCAGGATTTTGCCATGAGCGGAAATACATTCAATTTGCTTTTGATCAAGGGAATGATATGCCGCGGAAGACATGACTACCAAGGGTCCATTATTTCCCTTCACCTGAAGCATATTCCCGGCGAATTGTTCCTTTTGTTCTTCTGAAATTTCTATCAGCTCTTTACCGTTTTTTTTCAGGCTTTCTTTCAATATCTCCTGCTCAATTGGATCATCGATGCTGTCCATGCAAACTACCGCAAATTGTTCTCCGAGGCACATCATGACATTCGTATGATAAATGGGTAAACGCGCTCCATCGACTGACTGATTTGCATGAAAGGTCACGGCCTTATACCCTGCCTCTTCACAAAACTCCTTCAATGGATCTGGCATGGTACGGTCTGAAATAGCTGCATAGGCGATTTTGTTTTGCCGGTCGAGTAACAAACTGCCCGTACCCTCAAGGTAAGCACCCTTCTCTTCCCAATCGACAAAGCTCACTATGTTCTCAACTTTGAATTGATTTCTGATTTCTTCCAATATATCCACCCTGCGTTCCTGCCTTCGGTTTTCTGCAAACATTGGAAACAATCGAATGGTCCCGTCTTCATGAAATGAAATCCAGTTGTTGGGAAATATAGAATCCGGTGTGGCCGGCTCGATGGTATCATCGATCACCAGCACTTCGACCCCTTCTGCTCTCAACTTCTCAACAAATCCGTCGAACTGAGCCAGTGCCTCCGCCTGAATCTCCCCGGGGGTGCTACCCTCCTCTGACTTTTGATAATAGTTGTTGACAGCCGTTTGCTCATTCATATGAAAAGCAACAGGCCGGATCATCATGATCTGATTCGTAATCTGACTAGTCATACTTTCTTCTTAATGGCATTGTTGTACATCTGAGCAATCCTTCCATTTTAGCAACTTCCCGGTATTTCACTTCTTCAACGGTAATTCCCCATTTTCTCAGCTGCTCATTCAAACGAACAAAACTGCTGTCGGAAATCACTACTTCCGGACTAATGGAAAAGAAATTAGAGAACATCTCGTACATTTCTTCCTGAGTGATTTCAAACACATTTTCCTTTCCGAAAAAATCAATGAGGAATTGCGCATCATCCTGGTTTTTAAATCCTCCCGGATAAATAACCGCTTTGTCTTTACCTACCGGTTGAAAACAACAATCCAGGTGCAGAGCGTTCTCCCGTGGATTTTCATCCGATTTATTTAATTCAAATGCTTTTAATTCCCAGTCCGGGAAGTTTTTTCTGAGGAATTCAACTCCGTCTTCGTTTGTTCGGGCGACTTCATATTTTTCAAAATCCTCATCTTTTGAGTAGCCGACAAACAGATGTCCTTTCCATGGCATTACATCTCCTCCCTCCATTCGTTCGTGCTCATCCGGAAGCAGTACGTCTGCTACCTGGTCGATCAGGTATTGAATGCCATCGGACTCTCGTTTTCTCATTGGGGTCACGCAGGGAACCACCAGTTTTTCACCAATAACAAGTGCTATGTCTCTTGCGAAAATCTGATTGTAGTCTTCCATTATCTCCGGGCGATACAATTGCACACCGTATTTTTTGAAGACCTGCGCCACCTGTTCCATTTCTTCAGCCAGATCCTTTTCTTTCGGGTATGTTCCGGCTTCTATGTGAGCCCTTGATTTAGGGTCGTATGTTTCTTCCAGTTTTGGTACACCTCCGAGACTTTCAGCAGTGCCAAGTATCACTGCTTCAAGGGGTGCTGTCTCATCAAGTATTTTAACTGTGATCATGTTGCTTAAAATTGGCGCAAACTTAATCCGAATAATTCGGGAAATAATGGTCGATTCAAAGAGTTTGATCAGCGAATCTTCCAAAGCGGTGTTAAAAAAACCAGCCATTTACGAAGAAAAAACCCACAAACTTCAATAATGCCCGTTTTGTGTTTTTTAGATATCATTTTTTATTGATACTTGCATCGATTTATTGCCATGAGAAAGTACGTTGACCTAATCGACCAGACATATGACTTCCCAACGAAGGAGTTTGAAGTCAAAAAAGATGAGCTTCATTTCCATGATGTTAACCTCATGGAAATTGTGAAGGAGTATGGGACTCCCCTCAAGCTCACCTATCTCCCCAAGATATCTGAAAACATCAGGTACGCACATGAGATTTTCGAGAAAGCCATTAAGAAACATAAGTACGAAGGTTCTTATAAATATGCCTATTGCACAAAGTCTTCACACTTTCGATTTGTGATTGAAGAGGCTCTGGCTACCAATGCTCATATTGAAACTTCCTCTGCCTTTGACATTCCGCTGATTAGAAGCCTTCATAAAAGTGGCAAACTCAAGAAAGATCGCTATATCATTTGCAATGGCTTTAAGCGGCCCTTATACCTCGAGAATATCGCTGGTTTGCTCAATGACGGATTTGAGAATTGCATCCCTGTTCTCGATAATCTGAACGAGCTGGATCATTACCTTGAACACTCAACAAGTGAATTTCAGGTCGGAATAAGAGTGGCTGCTGATGAAGAGCCTAACTTTGCGTTTTATACCTCGCGGCTCGGCATTCGCTACAATGACATTCTTCCTTACTACACCGATAAAATAAAAGACTCAAAAGCGAAGTTGAAAATGCTTCACTTCTTTATCAATACCGGAATCAAAGACACGGCTTATTATTGGAGTGAACTGAGTCGGTTTATTTATAAGTACTGTGAACTAAAAAAGATATGCCCTGAGCTCGATACCGTAGATATCGGTGGCGGGTTTCCCATCAAGAACTCGCTTGCGTTTGAATATGATTATGAATACATGGCGGAGCAGATCATTGAGAACATTCAGTGGATCTGCAAAAAGAACCATGTTCCGGTTCCGAATATATTCACTGAATTTGGCAGCTTCACAGTCGGTGAAAGCGGGGCAACTATTTACTCGGTACTGGATCAGAAACTTCAGAATGACAAAGAGCTCTGGTACATGATGGATGGATCGTTCATCACTCACATGCCGGACGTTTGGGGAACCAATGAAAAGTTCATTCTTCTTCCAATCAACCACTGGCAAAGCAATTTCCACAAAGTGAACCTGGGCGGGCTTACCTGCGACAGCCTGGACTATTACGATTCTGAAGCCCATATTTCAGAAGTGTTCCTTCCACAATATGACAAAGAAGAGACCCTGTATTTTGGGTTTTTCAACACGGGAGCATATCAGGAATCACTGGGAGGTTACGGAGGCATTCAGCATTGCCTGATACCGGCACCCAAGCACATTATCGTTAAAAAGGACAAGGATGGAAACCTGCATCATGAACTGTTTGCACCGGAGCAGGACAGTGAATCGATGATGAAGATTCTGGGCTATTGAAGCTACATTTATCTAATGAAAAAGCTAATCGAGCAGCATTTTGGGTTTACTCCAAATGAAATAAATAAGCTTGATGGCTATGACAATCAAAACTTCCTGATTGCTTCAGAAGATGCTAAATACATTTTCAAAACGTACCGCAACTCGGGAGAAACCCTGGATCAGGTAGAAGCAGAAAATCAGACACTGCTTTTGTTCTCAGATTCCAACGGATATCCAAATCCTGTTTCCTTTTCCGACGGCTCCTATTGCAAGGTGCTGGAAGTTGACAAGGAGAAAAGGATCTGTCGAATGCTTTCCTTTCTCGAAGGACAATTCTTCGCAGAAGTGGAACATTCCAAAAACTTGTTTGAATCCTTTGGGAGGTTTCTGGCTCAAATGGATTTGACGCTTCAGACCAGCGTTAACTACACCATTCAGTCCCGTCGATGGGAATGGAACATTACAGACCTGGAGCTTAATCGGAAGTATATCGCAGATATACCGGAAGCTTCAAAACGAAGCAAAGTGGCATACTTTTTTCAGCAATACAATGAGCATGTGCTTCCCGTCCTTCCGGAGTTGAGGAAATCCATCATTCACAATGATGCCAACGAATGGAATATTCTGGTGAAAGATGATGAGGTGACGGGAATCATCGATTTTGGAGATCTGGCTCATTCGACACTGATATGCGAGCTGGCTGTGGCGCTGACCTATGCCTGTTACGACAAAGAATATCCGTTGAAATGGGCCGCCTATATCCTCAATGCCTATCACCGTGTTCTTCCCTTGCAGGAAAGGGAAATCAGCGTCTTGTATTATCTGATTGCCGCCCGATTGTGTATTAGTGTCTGCAATTCTGCCCATTCGAGAAAGGAAAAACCGGAGAACACCTACGCTACCAGTAGCGAAGTGAAAGCCTGGGAAATGATCGATCGATGGCTGGCGATTGGACCCATTCAGGCAGAGCAGGCTTTTAGAGAAGCGGTTGGTTTGATGAATGAACCCCGCAGGACCACAGAAGAGCTTTCAATGGAACGCTTTCAATTCATATCTCCCATTCTATCCGTCAGCTACAAGAACCCGATCTACATGGAGCGGGCAGCTTTTCAATACATGTACGATGCGCATGGCAACTCCTTTTTGGATGCGTACAACAATATCCCTCATGTGGGGCATTCCCATCCAAAAGTGGTGGAAGCCGGTCAGCGGCAGATGGCAAAACTCAATACGAATACGCGTTATTTGTATGATTCACTGAATCGTTATGCCGGGCAACTACTGGCTAAATTCCCTGAATCGCTTAACAAGGTCTTTTTTGTAAACTCGGGCAGTGCTGCCAGTGATCTGGCCATCCGGCTGGCACGGGCGCATACCGGACGATCCGGCCTGATGGTCATGGAGCATGGGTATCACGGGAACACTCAGATTGGGATTGATATCAGTGACTACAAGTTCAGCAATAAGGCAGGTCAGGGACAAAAGGAATTCATCATCAAAGCGCCCATTCCGGATACCTACAGAGGAAAATATTCCGGCAGGGATGCTGGACAACTCTATGCTAAAGAAGCCATTGGTTTATCGAGGCAACGGGAGATTGCCGCTTTCATAACCGAACCGGTTGTGGGATGTGGGGGTCAGGTGCCGCTTGCTCCCGGTTATCTGAAAGCCCTGTACCCTGAAATTCGAAAACAGGGAGGCATTTGCATCAGCGATGAAGTGCAAACCGGTTTTGGTCGTCTCGGGGATCATTATTGGGGATACGAAGCGCAGGGAGTTATTCCGGACCTGGTCATTCTTGGAAAGCCCATGGGTAACGGACACCCGATCGGGGCGGTGGTAACCACCCGGGAAATCGCCGACTCGTTCAGTAAGGGCGTGGAATTCTTCAGTTCTTTTGGCGGTAATCCGGTTTCCTGTGAGATTGGATCAGCTGTTTTGCAGGTGATCGAAGATGAGGGGTTACAGGAAAATGCCCGAATTACAGGGAATTACTACCAGTCACTGTTTGAGGATTTGAAACGGGAGTTCCCTGTAATAGGTGATGTCAGAGGTTCGGGCCTGTTCATTGGTGTTGAGCTGGTGAAAGATCCCGACACAAAGGAGCCGGATACCCATTTGGCCCAACACATTAAAAATGAACTGAGAAACCGGCACATTCTGGTGAGTACAGACGGTCCTTTCGATTCGGTCATCAAAAGCAAACCGCCACTTTGTTTCACGAAAGCAAATGCGGACCGTGTGGTTGAAGAAGTGAGGAATGTCCTTCAGGAAAAAGCCTGATTACCTCCTGTATTTCACGTTTTTTAACGAAGGTTAAAAAATATTAAATCCTGCAACCCGGTTCTTCTTTTATACATCTTTGGATTGTGAAACCTGCGCTGCTCATTTCTTTGCTTTTGCTTTCATTTGCCGTTTTCTCCCAACGATCGGAAGTGAATGGGGTCATAAAAGATCTGGAAACACAGGAACCATTAATTGGCGCTCACATTCAAAACCTGACCTCCGATAAACTCGCCATTAGCGATGGAAGCGGGCGATTTAAAATTCCTGTACAAATAAGCGATACGTTGATGATTTCATTTACCGGCTATCAGTTACTCGGCTGGGTCGTTGAACAAAGTTGGTTTGAAAAGGATGAAGTCGAATTTCTGATCAGCACCGATACCATTTATCTCCAGGAAGTGGTGGTAGGTGTTTTACCTGATTATGACCGATTCAAACAACTGATTCTGGAGACCGACCCCCCGGATACGTTCGAGATATATGGCATGGCTTCCCTCCCGCCCTTCGGGCCACCACCAATTACTGAAAAAGATTTACAGAATCCGGTTTTCGGACCTTCCATGGGCATAACATTCGATGTTGAAGGATTAACCAAAAAAGGAAAAGAGAAACGCAAGATGCAGGACATCCTCAAGGACAAGCCACTCATGGATAAAGCCTATGGTAAGTTCAACCGGGAATGGGTGGCCGAAAGCACCAGACTGGAAGGGGACGAACTGACCAGCTTCATAGCTTACTGCAAATTCACGCCGGAGTACCTTGCCAAAACCCCGCTTTACCTCATCCACGAAAAAATGATGGCGTTGCTTCAGGACTTTGAAGCGGAAGGTTCAGAGGGGTGAAATGTCTCCTGCTCTATTACCCGTGGGTATCTACTTTGGTTTAAGATAAATGCGAATCGTCAAATCGGTTAACCGATTCGCGTTATACTCCATATAGCGGTATAACGCACACTATGTCTATATTTGAAAGGGATATAACGAGCACAGTGCGCGTTATCGACTAGTTAGCCACAATTAAGTAAAATGAAAATCTACCAACTAAGAGTAAAAAACTACAAGAGCTTTAAAGATGAGCAAGTACTCAATCTTTACGGAAGTAGATATGCTCTTATAGGAAGAAACAACAGTGGTAAGTCAAGTCTTATAAATGCTATTCATCTTATTCTTGGAGCAAAAGATCCAAGGTATATGAATTTAGATGAATCCTACTATTTTGATACAAGCCAAGAGCTGTTGATAGAAATTACATTAGTAACCAACGACCTGAATGAAATCTGGGACTTGCCAACTACAAAAAAGAACAAAGGAATTTTTGCTGGCAAGTTTAACAAAGACCCCATGTCAGCTCAAATCACTTTGACAATAAATCACAAATTAGATGGCTCAATAGCTGATAAATTTCTGATTCGAATTGCAGGTTTTCCTGTTCATCAAAAAGTGGCAGATTTACGGAATTCTCTCGCTAAGAATGTTGTAGCTCTCCCGAACAGAAGTGCTAAAGAGGATTTGACCGCATCCAAATGGACTTCTTTTGGAACATTAATGAAATCTATATTGGAATCTTCTCCTCGTTACGAAGAATTACAAAATCACTTAGAGCAGATTAATGTCCTAATTGAAGAAATGCTAAATGATGAAAAAACTCAAATCTTAGATTCATCTCAAATAATCACTTTCATTGAAGATATTAAGTTTCAATTAACGAAAGAAAATAAGCCAAGTGAACTTCTTAGAAACCTTGAACTTTTTGTAAAAGAGAATAATAAATTTTTCCATATATCAGATACAGGAACTGGAACACAAAGCACAATAATCATCGCAATACTTGAATTAGCTTTAAAGCATAAGGCAACAAAATCGAAACTCTTGTGCATTGAAGAACCTGAGTTATTCATACACCCGCAAGGTGTTAGGTTCTTAAGTCAACTAATCGACAGGATAATTACCGAAACAGAATGTCAAGTTATAGTTTCTTCTCATTCTCCAATTTTTATCTCTGGACTTGACCCTAGAAGCATTATTCGAATTGAAAAATCTAATGACGGTTCTTTGATACATCAATTGCCATCAAACTATAATGACGAAGACAATAAAATAAAACGTTCTCTAAATAGTGAAAATGCAGAGATGTTCTTTTCATCCAATGTAGTTTTAGTTGAAGGAGAAACTGAAAAAATATTATTTAGTCAATTAAGTGAAAACCTTAAATCAGATGATGGTAAGGACTTAAACTATTTCAAAAACAACTGTTCAGTTTGTAGCGTTGGAGGAAAAGATAACATTGGAAATTACATTGAAATACTTAAGAAGTACAATATACCAGTTAAAGCTGTAGTCGATGACGATTATCTTGATATGGAAAAATCCTATCGAAAAATTTGTGATGATAACGCAATTGATAAAACATTACCAAAAGAAGATCTCCGTCAGCAGTTAATAAATATTGGCGTAAGACCATTATCAGAAGGGGAAACAGAAGACTTAATTCCAAATGCAGATATTGCAACCTTGACTGGAATATCAGAAGAAGACATTATTGCTATTAAAGAAGCTCAACCTAAGACTTCAAAAGCATTAGAAAAGAAGATCTTCAAGAAAACAAAACCTGAAATTGCGTATGACATTTCTGAGTATTATCAAGGTAAAGGCGAATCACCTTTTGACGAAATTATTAAATGGGGAATAGAATGAAAAAAGACGCTTGGGAAATTGAAGTGACTGACCGCAAGAGCTTTCAAGAATTTGTTGGCCTTCTTCTCGCGGATTATGAAAATAACAAAGACAATTGGGAAAACAATCGACTTGAACTATTCCTAGAAGCAATGCAAGCATATACAGGTGATTTGGACGGATACTATCTAAATAGTCATCCTGAAATTGATGCTGAGAAACCGACTTGGCGAGCATTTGCGGATATTTTGAGAGGTGCGGTGGTTTATGAATAAAACTAAGAAGATGAACAAAGAATTTGATAAATCAGAAATTAGCCCTGAAGAATTACCAAAAGAATTCAAATTAGAGAAATCTAGGGTAATGTATATAGAGGACAAGTCTTCAGGACTTGAAGGAAATGCAAGAATTGGTAGAGTATACTTTTCAAAAACAGGTAAAACTATCTATTACAGTGGACGTAGATTTCAGAGTTTAAAAGGAATGGGCTTTAAGGCAAACTATGTTGACATTGATAACGGGGATGAATTTTGGATTTCAGGACCGAAAAAAGATAGAAACGATAGACTTTATGGAGGTCAACTTGATGTTGAAATTGATGAAGATGTAAAAGAAGAATATTTTAAAATAATAAACGATGGCTAACAATTTGTATAGTTCATTTGCTCCCTTGGGGAAGCAAACGCACCATACAAGAGCCGTTGTGGTGCATGCTTAACTAAGTATATATGAGTAGTTTAGAAATTGATTTTTTAGCTGTAGGAACTGGTGAGCGTAGTGGAGATGCCATCGCAATACGGTATGGTGATTTTATTGACAAACAGAAACAGTACGTAATAGTAATTGACGGAGGCACAGTAGACAGTGGCAAAGAACTGATTAAATTGATTAAGGAAACATATGGGACTTACTACATTGACCTAATTATTCTAACTCATCCAGATGGAGATCATTCATCAGGTTTAAGAGAAATTCTAAGAGATGAAGAATTTACAATTGCCAAATTCTGGATGCATCAACCTTGGGAGCACTCAGAAGAAATAAAGAATCTATTTAAGGACGGAAGAATCACGAGTACCAGCTTATCCGAAAGACTTAAAGATGCCTACAACTTCGCATATGAATGCGAGGAGATTGCAAAAAACAGAGATATTCCGATCGAAGAACCATTTACTGGTAAATCATTTAACAACGGGAATATTACAGTTCTTGGTCCTGATGAGGACTACTACACCTCCTTAATTCCTGAGTTCAATAAAAGTCCTGAACAAAAGACATCAACTTTCTCAAAAGCCCTGACTGGAATATCTGAAGCCATTAATTGGGTAATAGAATCAATGACAATTGAAACTTTAGATGAAAGTAGTGAAACAAGCGGTGAGAATAGTTCAAGTGCCGTAATCCTTCTTAAATTCGCTGAAAGCTCCTATTTATTCACTGCTGATACAGGAGTGGATGCTTTAAAAAGAGTTCTTGATTATGCTGACCTGAAGGGTATAAACCTCAAAGACATTCAGTTTATGCAAATTCCACATCATGGAAGTCAAAGGAACATTTCGCCTTCAATTTTGGATGCCATAACACCTAAATATGCTCTTGCTTCTGCATCTAAAGACGCTCCAAAACATCCCTCAAAGAAAGTGACCAACGCGTATAAGCGTAGAGGTACAAAAACCTATGCAACGAACGGGACTAATGTTCGAGTCCCAAACAATGCTCCGTCAAGGGAAGGATATTCAACAATGGATGAAGTTCCTTTTTATAATCAAGTTGAAGAATAATCGATGAACACGTATTCATTAAAAGCCAGAGTATATCCTGTGATCCTATCTGTTATTCCTGTATTAGTAATTGGAATACTGTTCTCTGTAAATTTTAAAAATTACTATCAAACTATTGTAGGGCTAGGCATGTCAACTGTACTGTTCTTTCTATTCTCTCAATTGGGTCGTGATAGAGGTAAGAAATTAGAGAGTGATCTCTGGATAAAATGGGGAGGTGCGCCTTCTACGCAGGTTTTAAGATTTCGTGACAATAGGATTAATTCGCTAATTAAATCCAAGTGCCATCTTATTATGTCAAACTTGGTTGATTCTGAATTGAATCCATCACCTGAATTGGAAGAGACTTCACCAGAAACATGTGACGAAATTTATGCAGCATGGGTAAAATTTTTAATTGGAAAAACAAGAGATACTAAAAAATACAATTTGTTATTCACTGAAAATATTAACTATGGATTCAGACGGAACTCACTCGGTTTAAAACCCTTTGCAATATCAGTCTTGATTCTTTTGATTGCTGGCACTACCACACTCAATTACGTAAAATTTGAATTTGTGAATTTAAGAGATCTGGATACCTTGATTGCTTTGGGCATTTTGATATTACCGCTTCTTTATTGGGTTTTAATTGTAAATGAAACATGGGTTAAAATACCAGCCTTTGCGTATGCTGAACGATTAATTGAATCAATCGAAGAAGTAAACGCACCACAACAGGCACTAAAATGAATATGCGAACTGAGCCATTTGAAAGAGTAATGCAAAGAGGGAGCCTCGGTGCTTCTAGTAACTGGGGCGCATACTCATTTTAGTTGAATTCCAGGGGTTAACCAAGTGCGGGAGTATAAAATTTCTCATATTTCCTTCCTTCTCTCACACAGGCGAAAACCCGGTGGATCAATTTGTTTCTAATCGCATTTAATACCAACATCTTATTCTTGCCTTCTGAGACTTTTCGTTCGTAGTAATCCCGTAACTCTCCGGGGCTGGACACTGACGATCGAGCGGCCAGATTCAGCAAAGCCTTCATCGGTTTATGCGCCCTATGACTCACCCTGCTCCTTCCTCTGATGCTTTTGCCGGATGAATACTCAAAAGGTGCAACACCACAGTGGCAGGCCATCTTACGGGGGTCACGGATCCACTTGAACTCATTGGTCATTACCAACATCGATACGGCCACTAC